>NZ_BMEX01000008.1 GCF_014637345.1 Kroppenstedtia guangzhouensis | reverse complement strand
TGAAGGCGATTCAGGAGTACATACGGTGGCGCAACAAGAACAAGCGGGACGCTGTGATCCTAAATGAGCAAAACAAGATCAAAGTTGCCTGAAGGGGCACTAGTCGATCTGATGGAGGAATCGTGTTTTACCACGCGATCATTGTACCCATGGGGCAGAAAGGTGTATCTGATCAGTCGGGCTGGTCACCATTTCCGATTTCTTACAAAGAACTGCTGAACCTCGTCAACAAATTTAGGAAATAGATTCTTTTTATTTCCTTCGTTTTTAATGAGTTTTTGGTGGATATCGGTATTTCTTTTTTGTTATATTGTTTAGTATAGAATGTTATCGAGAGGAGGATCTCTTTGTTCGATACAAAAAAAGGAAAGTACACTGATCAAGAGAATGAACGGATTATTCAAAAGGTTAATGAGGCCAGTGAAAAAGGAATTCGTGAACGGGTGATCTTAAAGGAGTTATCTGATGAGCTGAACCGGGGTTTTGCTGGAGTTATGTCCCATGTACGAAAGTTGCGTAAGCAATATCCTCAAAAATTTCATTCAACGCAATTAGGCTCTTCTAAGGAGCAGCGATTAAACAGTTGGACAGAAAAAGAGGAAGAAATAGTGATCGAAACGGTTAATCACTTTCTGGACCGGGGCCATCCGCTTTCAGCCGCGATCGCCCAGCTGGAAAAGGAGTTGAATCGCACCCAAGGCGCCATCTACCAACGGATCTACACCCTTCGCCGCAAATCTCCCGAACGCTTCAACCGGATGCCCGAACCTCGAGCCAAGCATAAAAAACAATGGCAATATCAACGGTCCCTCGTTCGCAACTTGGGCGGGAACGACTCCATCAGCCAAAGAGAAACCGCCGTTTCTTCGGAAAAAAGCCCGTCTCCCGTTCCAGCTTTGAATTCCTCTTTGGAATCTCCAACCTCTCTTCCCGAAGAAGATTTGGTGCTCAAAGCGTTTGAACGCCGCTTTGGCAAATCTAACAATCTCACCCGAAACAAATTGCTCACCTTGATGAGAAAATATGGACACACCCGGGTTTCCATCGCTCTGTTCACTGTTCAGGACGACAAAGAGTTTCCGGCCGCTGTTGCTGAATTTTTGGAACAGTATTTGAAGCGGGACTTTGTTTAAATAAAATACGGATTCCCGATTAGGAATCCGTACTTTTTTCTTCCTGATTTCCCCTCAGACGAACTGGAATGCTGGCATTCAATACTGTGGTGTTATCCCGCGATCTGGATTGAGGCCGGATCTCCACCTCACCGACCACATCGTAACCAAATTCGTCACACAGTTCGATCAAACGACCTTGAAACTTTTTCAGTTTACGCTCATCAATATCGGATCGTTGATAACTGAGCACCAATGACAGCCGGTCATCAGCCGTCGCGGCAGTCGGCCGCTCCTTTTCTTTATTGAAGAGATTAAAAACCACTTCATTCACCTCGTCTCAGGGCTTGCTGATGAACCGGGAACTGGGCATCGAAAGCAAATCGGACCTTTCGCCTCCCCGCCTCTCAATAAAAACATGGCTAATCAACACTCCCTACCTCGTCCTTCCTTTGTTCAGGCGATGTGGAAAATACGCTTGATCCGATTGATGAGACTCGACTCCTCCAACTCCAAAAATGGGACTTCCTCCCCATTGATTCTGCGGGCGATATTGTTGAAAGCCCGGCCCGCCATCGATTTATCATCCAGTACAACGGGTTCTCCCGTATTGGAAGAGCGGATGATCCGACGATCTTCAGGTACGATTCCCAAAAGATTGATCGCCAGGTGGTTTTGCACACGTTCTACGCTCAACATGTCCCCATCTTTCACCATTCCCGGCTGAACCCGGTTCACCACTAAATCGATCTGATCCAAGTTGGCGGACTCCAGCAACCCGATCACTCGATCGGAATCCCGAACAGAGGGGATCTCCGGATTTACTACCAAAATGGCCCGGTCCGCCGGAGCGATCGCATTGCGAAACCCGCCTTCGATTCCTGCTGGTGAATCGATCAGGATAAATTCAAACTCATTCCTGAGCTCGTCCACCAAATGTTTGACCTGAGCCGGGCTGACCTCCTCCTTGTACCGTGTCTGGGCGGCGGGCAGGAGAGCCAAATTGTTATATTCTTTATGACTGACCAGAGATTGGCGAAGCTTACTCGTCCCTTCGATCACATCCACGAGGTCATATACGATCCGATTTTCCAAACCCAACATCAGATCCAGCTTCCGCAAACCGATATCGGTATCCATCACACAAACCCGTCTTCCCAACCGGGCCAATGCCAGACCGACCGAAGCGACGGTCGTCGATTTTCCCACACCGCCTTTGCCGCTTGTCACGGTGATCGCCACGGATTTCTGCTTCATAACTCGTTGCCCCTTTCCCAGCCTGTCTATCTCTCCAACACTTCAGTCTGTCTACTGATGAGTCCAGAATTTTTCGTCGCCTGAAGAAACAAAGCCGGACAGTTTCCGGATTTTGAATTTGAAGGTGTTTTTTTGTGACCCAGTTTTCAACTGCTGACTTTCAATTTGTAATAATTGACACTCTACAACAATTTTCTTTGTTATTGTATCAGATATTGACCACCAAAAGAAGGGATTGGATGGAATTCCTGTTTCAACCCTTTCCTTGACGGATCTCCCTCTTTTTTTCAAACCGGCTCAATTCTTCGCTTAAGAACTTCCAGACAATGGCCACCGCCGTTGCATCGTCGATATAGCCGATCATTGGAATTACATCGGGGATGACATCGGAAGGGATGATAAAATAAAGAAGAGCAGCTCCCGCCAAAGCTTTTTTCGTTCGACTGTTCTCCGGATCACGAAAATAGTCGTAAAGTGTTTTCAACTTGTCGATGACTTGTTGAATCCCGCCGGCCCGACGAACCTTGGCGTTGAACTCATCGAGTATTCTCCGTTGTCCTTTTGGGCTGGCAGCCTTCTTCCGCAAGGGACCGAGAGCTTTTTTCACTTGATGGTGAAGAGGATCGGAGGGCATGTCAAAACCCCCTTCAATCGTAAATGTTTTGTTTGCAGTGTGGACAAATGATTGTGTCTTCATCCACTTGATTCCCACAGTGGGAGCAGAAGAAAATCGCTTGCCCTTCTGCCCAGTTCTCATCAGAAGCCGGGGTTGGTTCAGGATCCGAATCCGGCAGGTTCCGGGCTGTGGAGGAAGGTGATGTACTTTCATTCCGGGAGGCAATGACCTGTTCGGTCGTCAGCGCCTTTTCCACCTTCCGGTCCGCTTCTGAGGCCAACTGCCGCTTCTTCAACTCCTCCAATGTCTGTTCCAGTTCATCAATCTTTTCCCTGACTTCTTTGATCTGTCCAATGGTTGCCCGGGTCAGATCTGTCAGATCCAGTCGCCCTTTAAGGTCCCAATAGCGGTATATTTCCCGTCCCAGACGTTGATACAACTCTTCTTCGCTCTCTTTTTTACTTCGAATGAGCAGCGTGATCCGACTGATATCCAAAACTTTTTTGGAACGTTGACTGGTGGATTCAATGCCTTTTTCCAGCTTTTGTTTCAGATCTGTCAACAAACCCAATTTGAAACGCTCCCTTATCCAAGATGGAAATCCTCGGCTTTTGTTGTTATTGTACCGTGATCACAATCAATCTTCCAGAAGAGAACTCAGGCAAGAAAAAAAAGACAGCCCCCCGAAGGGCTGTCACGTCCACGTCAGAAAGGTCCAGGGCCAAACCCGGGTCCCCTCGGCGGACCAAATCCCGGACCGGGGCCAGGACCTGGTCCAAATCCGGGGCCACCCGGCCCGCCCGGCGGCATCGGAGGCCTCGGCGGGGGCCCCGGCGGTCCTCCGAAACCTCGCGCTCGCAGTCCCGGTCCCCCGGGTCCCCCGAAGCCCTTTCTTCCGGGTCCCCTGAGACCTCCAAAACCTCCTCTTCCCCGACGACCCAGAATTCTTCTCATTAAAAATCCGAGCATGATTTCCCCTCCTGAGGTGCGTATTTGAAATGCCCGGCAACGGGTCTGTTAACATCCTATGCCTGCTGTCAGCTGTCAGGAAGGACATCCTCCCCCGGTCAGAAGCGGATTTTGTGAGAAAGAAAAAAGACGTCCGGCTCCGGACGTCCTTGAATCACCGAGCTGAAGGCATTTTTTCCGAGGGGAATTGATGAGTGCATGAACGATCCACGGCAACCCGCCGCAAACCGCTTTTAAGCCAGAGGGCACCCATCAACAACATCGCTGCGGTCAGTAGAAACAGCCCTCGGATTCCAATAAATCCCGACAGATAGCCACCGATGATCGGTCCCAACATATTTCCCAGGAATGTTGCACTTGTACTGTATCCGTAGGCTGTACTCTCCTTCCCCGGGGGCGCATTCTTCTGGATGAGGTTGTTAAGAGAAGGCAACAGCCCGCCGATGCACAATCCGAGCAGGAATCGGAAGAACAACAGCTGCCAGACTGAAGCGACGATTGCATGGGGGATAAAAAAGAGTGCTGCTCCCAGCATAGCAAAAAACAACACCCGCTCTGAGCCGTACCGGTCCCCCAGTTTACCCAACCACGGGGAGGAAAGCAGATTGGCCACCCCGGTAACTGCAGTCACCGCACCGGCAAAGAATGCGATATAACCGCCCGGCGCCCCGAGTTGATCCACAAAGAGGGACATCTGCGGCATGGATGCCAACATGGCAAACTGGAGCATAAAACCAACGGAAAACAAGATCAGAAGCGGCTTTTCATGCAGGATTTGGGAACCGTCGGCAAAAAAGCCCGCCCTTTTTTCAGAGGGATCGGGTTTCACCTCTTCTTTGACTGCAAAGGATACCACCAAGGTTGCCAGAGTAACCGTGATCCCCGTGAGTAAGAAGATCATTCTGAATCCGATCACTTCCGCCAAGGCGCCCCCGATGAAAGGGCCCATGATATTTCCCGCCACTGCCCCGGACTGCAACATGCCCAAGGCATAACCCGTCCGTTCTTTGGGTGTGTTGGTCGCAATCAGGGAGATGGAGGCGGGGATAAAACCGGACACCGTCCCGTTTAAAAGACGGAGTAACAAAAGTTGTAACGGACTCACCGCCAGCCCCATCAACGCGATCACGATCGACATGCCGAATCCCGAACGAAGCACCATGATTTTCCTGCCCACTTTATCCGCCAGGCTCCCCCAAATCGGAGCCATCACAAAGGCAGACAGAAAGTTGATACCGAAGATCAGCCCCGCCCACCATTGCACCTGCTTCGGATCCGTCATCCCCATCTCCTTCAGGTACAAGGGCAGAAACGGAATCACCATGCTCATGGCGCTCATCACCAGAAATTGGGATGCCATCAGGATATATAAATTTCTTTTCCAGGTTTCCATTATTAGTAGGCACTCCCTCCCATAACTTCATAACTTCTGAATTTCAGTCTCTATTTCGGAATACGAAATAAAAAAACCAAAAAAAACTGCCTCGCATTCACCAGGCAGCACACCTTA
The DNA here is from genome assembly GCF_014637345.1 of Kroppenstedtia guangzhouensis. Classification (GTDB taxonomy): domain Bacteria; phylum Bacillota; class Bacilli; order Thermoactinomycetales; family DSM-45169; genus Kroppenstedtia; species Kroppenstedtia guangzhouensis. The sequence continues at coordinate 125,523 of NZ_BMEX01000008.1, read as the reverse complement.
CTTTATCCAATCGGGGTCGGTTTATGGAATTCGGTGGTCCATTCCCGGCGCAGAGAGCGATCCACACGTGTGACAAAGTGCATGCGCTCGATTCGCCGGATCAACTGGTCAGCCTTTTTTCCGTCGATATACAGACAAACATATTTCAGCCGCTTGGATACGTAATGGATGTTTCCCACTCGTCCAAGCGTCCGAGCTGCCTTGAGATCCTTCACCCAAACAGCCAAACCGAGCCGTTCCGCGATCTCAAAAGACATAAAGGATATCTCCTTTATTCCCGTTTTTTGTTGACGATGTGCACGGACCAAGACGAACCTTGAACACCGTCAACAGAAATTCTTCATCTATGGTATCACGATTTTCACCATGAAGCAAATGACACCCGTCTGGTTTCAGGTTCCCGGCGAATTTGGTACGATATTCCCGAGGGGTGGAACCGTGCCGGAGAGTCTGGAAGCGAAGTCGGCTTGACGCCTTAGGTTACCAGGATGTGGAGATTCGCATGTATGCCGGTGTCCCTTTTTTATATCTGCATGCTCCGAAAAAGACCCTCCCCCGCCTTTCTTCCTCCTTTCGGCGGGCTGCTCTTCCCCTGATCCGTAACGCTGAGCTTACTTTTGAATACCAGTACGTACGCAGATGCAAAAGTCGTTGGGTCTTCCGCTTCCGTTTCCGGGTTCCCGATAAGAAGAGCTTCTGCTGCGGCAACCGTTGTCCGGACTGCATCTTCCTGCGTCCGTGGAGATGATGGGATTGTTTACCCGAAATGGTTGCGCCGGTTCCGGTTGGACTTTCGCAACTCCCGGGGATCATTGATCGGCACTTTGACCGTATCGGAGACTGCCCTGGCGATCCGTCGGCTCACCTCGGCCAACAGATGGTCCAACCATTCCTCCATCTCCAGATACTCCCCGATCAGGGGATGATTTTTCATCGCGAGGCGAAATTGTTCCGCCTCTTTCTTCGCTGCATGATAGTCCGGATGAAAATGTCCAAATCGCTGACAATCCTCAAAAACATCCTTCTTTTTTTGGAACTCCTTGATCAAGCTTTGGGCTGTGGGATCTTCGGCGATCTTTCTCTTCAATTCCAGATATCGCTTGACCTCTTTTGAATCATTGATCTGATCCGCCAATCTATAAGCTTCGAGCAACAGCTCGGTCATATCGAGTGAATGCACTTCAAATCCCTCCAGTTTCCATCATAACATACCGAAGGGAAAAACAAGAAAGGTTACCCACTCCATCTGAGAAGAACAGTTTATAAACCCTCCTGCCAAGGAGTGAGGATCTGCACTTCCCGGAAATCTTCCAAGGTGTATCTGCGTGAACAGCCATCCCCATCCCGGCCTGTCACGTGCCAGTATCCTTCCTTCTGAAACATCTTGAGCGGAGTGAACCGGACGGGAGGGTTCTCTCCTGAACGAATCAACAGGTCCAGTTTCATATCCGTAGCTTGTCGCAACAAGTTGCGAAGTGTTCCAGGGTGATAAGACCGCAGCCCGGAAATCCACACCTTGGGCAATTTGTTAAATCCTGGGATTGCCTCTTCCAATGAAGGAAATCGGCTTTCCACCGTTGCCGCTTCCAACTCTTTCGCCTTCTCTGGCGAAGGGGTGTCCGGAAGAGAAGACCACCAGTGGATCTCTTCCAGTTCCAGTGGGGGACGCCCTTCCTCCGCCAACTGTTTCCGGACGGAACTCACCAGAGCCTCCGGGAGGAAAAAGACCCCCTCGGACAGAGGCTCCAGACCGGAATGTACCTCCCCCATCTCTTCCTTGCCGGAGCCGTCCACAGGAAATTGCAGCACCCATCCTTTCCTCAGCAAGGGTCGGTTTTCTTTGGCCCACAGGCGAATATTTTCCGTAACCGGGTCTGGAACAGGACCGCCAGAGATTTCCCGAAGGGTGTCCAACATCCGCTCCGCCGACAACCCCCGCTCCGCTCCTCTCCGAACAGACTTCGGATTCAACACGTAGGAGAGCAAGGTCTCCCCTCCCATGTAGTCAGCAAACTGAGCCAGCAAAAAACGGTGAGTCAGGGGCGGGAAAGGAGGGAGAAGCACCTCCAGATCCGGTTTTACATAGCCGTTCATGACGGGAACTTCATCTCCCGGTTGAATCCACGAAGTCCACCTCCATTGTTCCCCCTCGGTTCCAGCCCGGGCTTCCACCCATCCCATCACGGCCAATGGATGCAACCAGCGCTCCACCACCTCTTTCACAAAACCGGGGCGGGGAACCCCCCCGATTTCCGATAACCAGCCCAGACAGATTTCCTTCGCGGAGACCCAGTCTGTGAGATGTCGCTCCATCCACCACCAAAGTCCATCCCAAGCCGGGCGGTCTTTCAGGAGCAGTTCCTCGGTCAAACGGAATAATTCCGCGATCCGGTCAGGCCAAGGCTTCTGCAACCACCGACGGAAAGGCTCCCGTTGAATCTTCCATTGCCTGCCCTCCTTTTTTAAAATGTCCAACGCTTGAAGGAAATCCGAGACCAACCGGATGGCAGGGGAGCCCACACCCTCCCCCCACTGGGAATGAGTGAGCCACTTCTCTTCCAGCTCCAGTTCCGCATCCAATTTTCGCTCCTCCCGCCGGGGAACCGTACCTTCCCGGGTCAAATTCAGCCCTTCGTCTTCGAGGAGAACCGCAAAATGAAACAGGGGATCCCACAACCCCCGAAACCTTTGGGACGCCTCCACCCTCCTCTCCTCGGGGAGAGGAGGAAGCTGAACCCTTGATTGGAGAAAGGAGCGCCGCACATCCCGGGGACACCAATACATCCACCCCAGCCGATGTTGGCGCAGACGGAACAGGAGACCTTTTCTTCGCAAGAGCACGATGGCGACCCGGCAACAGGAGGGAGAAAGAGGGAGCAGCTCCGACAGCCTCTCTTCGGGAATCACCCGATCCCCCCAGTGGAAACTGAGAAACTGCATCAGCGTCAGCTCCCAGGGATGGGCTCTTTGTATAAACTCCCCCGATTTCAAATTTTGCAGTATGGTATCGATCAAACTGTCCGGATCAGCATCACACCTGTAAATATCCGCCATCTGTTTGCAAACTTCCTTCGACAACCCCTTCACACAAGCTGATAATGACAGTTTCACCTGGATCTTCCCCACGTTTCCCCATCAGCGACTGCATAGCGATAGCCCCGCTCCATCAGGAACAGCTGACGATTGCGGGCATATTCCTGATCCAACGTATCTCTGGAGACAATGCTGTAAAAGTAAGCTTCATTCTCTTCTTTTTTAGGTCTGAGAATCCGTCCCAGTCTCTGGGCCTCCTCTTGGCGGGAACCGAAGGTTCCTGAAAGTTGTATGGCCACTGAAGCATCGGGGAGGTCCACAGCAAAATTGGCCACCTTGGAAACCACCAATACCCTCTCCTTCCCTCGGCGAAACCGTTCATACAATTCTTCCCGCTCCCCCTCCGCCATTTCTCCCGTAATCAGAGGAGCGTTCAATCGTGCAGCTGCTTCCCTTAATTGAGAAAGGTAATGCCCAATCACCAAAACTCTCGCCTCCCGGTGTCGCTGCAAAACTTCCTTCAATATCGATAATTTCTCCGGATTTTCCGCCGCAATCCGATACTTGCTTTTGGGAGCGGCCCGTTCATATTCCCGCCTTTGTCTGTCATTCATCGATATCCGGATTTCAGTGCAGACAGCCTTGGCAATCCACCCCCGCTCCTCCATCTCACTCCAGGACACCTCAAATTTTTTAGGTCCGATCAAGGAAAAAACATCGGCCTCCCGACCGTCTTCCCGAACCAGAGTGGCGGTTAATCCTAGACGCCGCCGTGCCTGAATATCGGCGGTGGCACGAAAAACAGGTGCCGGGAGCAGATGGACTTCATCGTAGATCACCAAACCCCAGTCCCGTTCCTCAAACAATTTCATGTGATTCAGAGAGGATTTTCCCCGGCCTCGATTTGTCAAAATTTGATATGTGGCCACTGTGACTGGACGGACTTCTTTGGTTTTCCCTGTATACTCCCCCACCTCATCTTCCGTAAGGTGGGTCTTATCCAGCAACTCCCGGATCCACTGACGAACTGAAGTGGTATTGGGGGTGAGGATCAAGGTGGCCCGGCCCACTTTTTCCATCACGGCCGTCCCGATCACTGTCTTACCTGCCCCACAGGGAAGAACCAACACCCCACTCCCCCCTGTTGCATCGCCCTGTCGGTAAAAGCATTCCACCGCCTGTTTCTGGTATGTCCGAAGATGAAAAGGTTTTCCTTCACTTGCAGTCCGTTCCCGCAGGCGAACATCCAAAACCTCCCCTCCTGTGTAACCGGCCGCATCCTCCACCGGATAGCCCCATCGGATCAACTCCCGCTTCAACAACCCCCGAAAACGGGAGGGAACCCGAAAACGTTGTCCAGGCAAAGGAACCAGCCGATCTTCTGCGGGGTAGAGCTCCTTCAACCTTTGAAACAGGGATGCATCTTTGACAGAGAGTATCAACCCCTGATCCGCCGCCTCCAACTTGAGTAAACCATATCGGGCCATGGTCTCCTCCACTTCTTTTTTCAAGGAGGCCGGCAGACCGAATTTGCTTTCTTCCTCCAGAAAAGAGATGATCTCCTCGGCCTCTGTACCGGCTGCGGCAGCATTCCACAGAGAAAGAGGGGTGATCCGGTATGTATGGAGGAGGTCCGGCGATTTGACCAATTCGGCGAAGCCCGAAAGCTGATCCCGCACCCGCTGAAAGGAGGGGTGATCCACTTCCAACAATACAGTTCGGTCTGCCTGTACAATCAGAGGGCATTCCCTTCGAAAAATCATGGGGACACCTCCCGCGTCCATAGTTTCCACCCCTATTTTTTGCAGATAGATGGGATTCCATGACACTTTTGGACATTCTGTGGTAAAATGAGCTGGAAAGTCCCCTTCGAAAATTTCTTGCAACTTTTCATCTCTGTGCCCCGTCCAATAGGTGATTCCACTCTGACGGGAGGCAGAAGAAATGCGAAACTGGAAGGTGACCCTTCTGATGTTTACGATGTTCGCCTTGGTCGCTGCCGGTTGCGGCACCCCTTTTCATTCCGACGATGCCCGGGGGGGCTCGGGGAAATCCTGGGAACCCCTTCAATTTCGGCAGGAATCCCAAAACAGCCTGCCCGACGAGGTGAAACAGCGACAGGTGGAGGTGATGCAAACCGCCGGTGATCAATTTTCCCACACCGAAGTCAACTCCGGTGACAGAACCTACCTGATCCTCGCTCTGGGTCAGCGACCCACCGGCGGCTATTCCATCCGGATCAACGAAGTCGTCCGAAAGGGGAATACAATCCGGATCCACGCGGAGGAGGTTCCCCCGGCTCAAGATGCCTTCACCACCGAAGCCATCACCTATCCAAGCATCGTGATTTCCCTTGTATCTCCCAAGAGAGAGGTGAAATTCGATTATCACATCCGAAAGACAGGGAAGCCAAAGGGGTCTTCCACCAGAAATCCCGGTTCCCAAGCGGTTTCCGTCGATGACCCCAATACCCTAAAGCTGGATGCCCAACCGGAGCCCCGGCTTTCCGCACTGCCGGACGTCGTGAAACAGAAGGTGGAGGAACTCCGTTCCCGTCTTCATGGCGGGAAAGCAGTGATCCATCACAAAGATCAAACCTACCTGATCATTGCCCTCGGCCAACGCCGTTCCGGCGGATATGGGATCGCTTTGGAAAGCATTCAGCAAAAGGACCGGGAGATCCATATCCATGCACGGGAAACGGTCCCCGCCCCAAATACAGTCACCCTGTCGGCTTTAACCAATCCCGTTCACGTTTTTTCACTGGCCAAACCAGATCAACCCATGGAATTCACCTTTCACGTCCAGACCGAATCTTCACCTCCCGACGGGGGAAAAATCCGCAATTGAAAAGCCCTGCACCTATTTACGGTGTAGGGCTTTTCATAAAAAAGGGATCAGGCCTTGAACCGTCGCTCACGTTCCCGTTGAGGCTCACGATCCCGCCCCGGGGGTTCCCCGCGATCGGGTTGTTCCGGAGATGTGGTGATCGGCTCCCGGGGAGTGGTGATTTCCGGCTCCCGGCGTGGTGTCCCAATCTCGGGAATGCGCATAAAAACCCCTCCTTCCTCGATTCTGCCGTTCCCGGCAATGATAGTATCCCGCTCCTCCTGAGGTTATACTCATCTCGGGGCTTTTACACACTTAAATCCGGAGCCAGGGAGACTCCGGTGATTCGGGGGAGTCCCAGAGCGGCCGGTATGTCGGAGACACTTCTTCCTCCTTCGTTAAACTGGGTGAGGGGGATCGGTTTTGGAGATGGGGATGGGGGACAGGAGGTGACACCCCCTGGAAAGGGGCATAGGATGGAGAGGTGGAGACTCCCGGATATCCCCAGACCGGTGACGAGGGGAATGTGACCGGCTGCGACCGGATCGGAATTCCATATCGCAGGTCTGCCCTGTCACGGAAGGAGACCGGCACTCCCGACCATGGAAACGGGGGAAAATTCATGTCCAGTCCTCCTTTCATCACATATAGTAATCTATATGGGATAACCACTTGTCATATACAGATAGAGACTGTACAGTAGTCGTTTCCAAACCCACCTTGATCTGATATGATGATGAAGGTTTTTGATTCCCTTGGAGAAAGGAGGAGACAGACGATGCCCGATCAGGAAGAGCGGCGGTTAAAGGTGGACCTGGATGCGATCAAAGTGGCGGTCCAAAAACGGGAGAAACGCTTCCTCCGTCCCTTGCTGGAAGAGCTCCAACCCTATGATTTGGGCCAGATTTTCTTCCGGTTGCCCCGTGTTTACCGTCCTCATTTCATCCGGATGCTGGATCCGGGGGACATCGCCTTGCTGTTGGAAGAATTGAAGACCGAAGAGCAACAGGAAATCCTGACTACCCTGGGACCGGAAAAAACTTCCCGTGTACTAAACCTGATGTCTTCCGACGAAGTGGCCGACCTGATGGGGGAACTGGAAGAGGCCAATGTCAATACTCTGTTGAAATCCATGGAACGGGATGAAGCGGACAAAGTCCGGGCCTTGCTCCATTATCCGGAAGACACTGCCGGCGGCCGGATGACCATGGAATACGTCAGTGTCTACAATTACTACACGGTGGAAGAGGTTATCCAGTACTTGCGCAGAGAGGCGCCCACGGCGGAGACCGTCTATTATGTGTATGTCATCGACGCCGACGACCGGCTGGTGGGGGTCGTCTCCCTCCGGGAACTCCTGATCGCCCCGCCAGATACACCGGTCGTTGAGGTGATGTTTGAGCGGATCATCTCCGTGACTGCGGACATGGACCAAGAAGTGGTAGCCCGGCTGATCGAGCGCTACGATTTTTTGGCGCTCCCGGTGGTGGACGTTGAAAATCGGTTGCTTGGAATCATCACCATTGATGATATGGTGGACGTCCTGATTGAGGAAGCTCATGAGGATATCTCCAAACTCTCCGCCGTCGGGCAGACGGAAATGGATGTTTTGACCCATCCCTTTGCATCTGCGCGACGTCGAATTCCATGGTTGATTCTGCTATTGTTCATCGGCATGCTGACCTCCACCTTGCTCAGCACTTTTGAAGAGTCAATTAACAAGGTGGCCGCCCTCGCTTTTTTCATGCCAATGATCGCCGGTATGACCGGCAACACCGGTACCCAGTCCCTCGCCCTGATCATCCGGGGCTTAAGCTCCGGCCAGCTGACCCGGGACAAATACACACAGATCCTGAAGCAGGAAGGCTTGGTGGGAATCATCATCGCCACCGTATGTACTCTTCTGATTGTGGTCATGGTGACCCTGCTTTATGATTTGAGTCTGGGCCTGGTGGTGGGAATCTCCATGTGGTTCACTCTGATCCTGGGAACCCTGGGTGGAACTGCGATCCCCCTCATCCTCCATTTGCTGAAAGTGGACCCCACCGTCGCTTCTGGCCCTCTGATCACCACTATCAACGATGTCTTTTCTCTCTTGATCTATTTCGGATTTGCCACCATGTTCATCCACTATCTGTTCCCATGACCCCGATTACGGTACGGGGTCATTTTTTATTTCCCGGATTGAGGGAAAGTTCATCTACACAAACCCCCAACTTTTTGATAACCTTGTCATAGTTAAAGTAAAATCGTGAACCGACGCACAGACTGATCATTGACACGTAAAAAAACCGCTTCAAATCAGGAGGTCGCTCTCGCTTGGAATCATTTCTTGAGATCATCTGGAATATGTTTCTGGTGATCTTTCTCGTCTTCTTGAACGGGTTCTTCGTCGCATCCGAGTTTGCGATCGTTAAAGTGCGGGCTACACGGATTGCCCAACTTCAAGCGGAAGGCAACCTGCGGGCCAAGGTTGCCCAACAAGTGGTTGCCAATATGGATGCCTACCTGTCAGCCACACAACTGGGGATCACTTTGGCCTCCTTGGGTCTGGGGTGGGTCGGGGAACCGGCAATCGCACATTTGATTGTGGCTCCCGCCCTGGAAGCGCTTCCTTTCCAAGTGCCGTCTTGGCTGATCTCCTCCCTGTCCTTTGCCATCGCCTTTGCCATCATCACTTTTCTTCACATCGTACTGGGTGAGATGGCTCCCAAATCCTTGGCAATCCGGCGGGCCGAGGGGACAACCCTTTGGACAGCCACCCCCCTCAATTGGTTCTATAAAGCCTTTTTCCCTTTTATTTGGATCCTGAACGGTACAGCCAACAAGATCCTCACTTGGATTGGGATCGAACTGGAGCCAGACCAGCAACAGGCACATACTGAAGAGGAGATCCGCATGATGGTCGCCCAAAGTCATAAGGGCGGATATATCGACCAGACGGAACTCTCCCTCTTTGACAATGTATTTGAATTCACCGACCGGGTGGCCCGGGAAGTGATGGTACCCCGAGTGGATATGGAATGCTTGTACAGCGAGGATTCTTTCAAGGAGAATTTAAACATCATACTCGCTGCACGCCATACCCGATTTCCTCTGTGCGGGGAAGACAAGGATGACATCATCGGCATCGTTCACAGTCGTCATGTATATGAACAATTGGTCAGCGGCCAAACCCCGGATCTGAAGGATTTGAGCCGCCCCGCAATTCGGGTGCCGGAAACAATGGAAATCAAGGATGTCCTTCGGATGTTACAGAAGAAAAAGTCGGAAATGGCCATAGTGGTCGATGAATACGGCGGCACTTCCGGCTTGGTGACCACCGAGGACATCATTGAGGAAATCTTTGGCGAGATTCAGGATGAGTTTGACGATGAACGGCCTTTTTTCCAGAAGACCGGTGATGAAACCTCCATCGATGCCCGGCTCCTGATCGAAGAAGTAAATGAACACTTTCGAACTGACATCGAAGATCCGGACAATGACACCATTGGTGGTTGGATCTTCTCTCAGCTGAACGAAGTGCCGGAAGTGGGGGACGAAGTTTTCCATAAAGACTTTCGATTCCGAGTGCAGGAAATCGATCAGCACAGTGTGGGCAGACTCCTGGTGTCCAGAGTGGAGCCAAAGCCGGATGAACAAACCACACCTGCTGAGACAATGGAAAATGAATAAATCGTGATGGAGAGTCGTCCTCAAAAGACGACTCTTTTTCATCGACAACCATTATCTCAAAAAACCGCCCGGAGGCAGGCAAAATCACAGAAAGACCTTTTAATGTGGGGACCGGTATCATTTCCCCGCCTTCACCTGAACCAGACCCGCCCCAAACCACCAGCGGGAACCAAGGTGGATCACCCTCCCGAGAAGTTGACGGCGGACAGCGGAAGCAGTCCCCCCTCTCTGTTTGAAAAAAGCTGCAACTCCTGAGACATGGGGAGCGGCCATGGACGTCCCACTCAATATCGCATAATGATCATCCTTGTAGGTGCTAAGAACGTCCACTCCAGGTGCAGCCAGATTCAGGGACGGTCCCGTCGCGGAAAAGGAAGCACGACGATTCTGACGGTCGAGAGCGGCCACGGCGAGGGTGGAAGAGAGGCGGGCAGGTATTTCCACGCTGTCTCCCGTCCCTTGGGCATTGCCTCCATTTCCCGCCGCCGTAATCACCAAGACGCCCTTCCGGGCCGCTGCCTGGACCGCATGGGTCAGGGCGGCGGGAGCTTGGCCGGAGAGGCTGAGGCTCAAGTTGAGGATATGCATCCCGTGGTCAATTCCCCAGTCAATCCCCCGAATCAAATCCGTAACCGAACCAAAGCCTTGATCATCCAGCACTTTAATGGCATAGAGACTGGCGGAAGGAGCTACCCCCACGACTCCGATTCCATTGTTGCGAGCCGCGATCAGTCCTGCCACATGGGTGCCGTGACCATTTCCGTCCTTTGGAGGGCGGCCCGGAACGACAAAATTGACGCCTCCTCTGATGTTGGATACCAGATCCGGGTGATTCAGGTCAATTCCCGAATCGATTACTCCCACCCGAACCTTCTTGCCGGCACTGGAAAGAGGAGGGCCTCCCCAGACCCGCCGGATGTTCCAGGTGAGGGTCTGCCCTGCGGCACGGATTTGTTGCACATATTGTTTCCGGGTAAGAACCTGGGTCACTTTCGGTTTGGGAAGAGCAATCCGGCATTCTTCCTCAGAAAGAAGAACATCGGGCCCCTTCAGAATGCGCATTGCCTCAGCCTTCGGAATGCGGGCCGCAATCAATCCGCTGTGGCGGCTGACATACCGAATGCGTCCGCCGGATTGTCGGATTCGATCCACAACAGAGCGCTTTTTTGTGAGAAAGGTATAATGCGCATACTCCTTGGATTGCATGAAATATCACCTCATATGCAAGATATGAGGTGACGTCCACAGCGGTTTGTGCGAGGATGGAAGTTCTCTGCCCAAAAACTCTTCTATTGGAAGATTACTAGAAGCATTGTGAAAAAGCCGTTCACAGGGAGGGTTGGTTTCACATGACCTTTTCGTTGTTCTTACGATCCAAAATCACTTCAATGCAAACCAAACCCTCCCTGTGACATAGTTTTTAACAACGCTTTCAGGGATATCTGAGCAAACCACCGCTGAAAATCAGGCCTGGTATGACCATCTCCAATCTCTTGCAAAAAGCGTATAGCCAGACCCGGGAGCGAAAGCGACCTTGGCGAGACTTGTGCTCCCCTGAGTGCATAGCGAGACCTTTGGAGCCACAATCTGCGACAATCAAACATCCGCATGACCGTCTATCGACAGAAGGGCATGCGGATGTTTTTTTAGCAAATGGTCATCTACAACTCTTCCACCGGGGTCACGTAAGCAATGGCATCCCAACGAATATAATACCTTTGCCCCTCCTTTGTCACCAGGAAATTATCTGGGTAGACACCGGCGACCTCACCATCCAGCTTTCCGGAAAAGGTGGCAACTTGGACTCTTTGCCCCATCAAACGTTGCATTTGTTGAGCGAGAAGGTAGCCTCTCCTTCTTTTTCCGAGAAGACCTCTGAAAGGACTTATTTTCCGTCCGCGGCCGATCACAGGCCTGGATTCCGGGGGGAGGGGCGTAAATTCAGTGGATTCCGGCGGTAGGGGTTGGGATGGAACAGGCTGGCCAAACATGGGCCCCTGCATTGGCGCATATTCGGGTATCAGTGGCGATCCGTACCATGTTGGGAATCGGTCGCGGGGGACCATTGGGTCGTGGTAGACATTCAAAACATTCACCCCCAATCGATTCTTCACCTTATACCCTATGCAGGAGCCCGGAGTTCGGAACCTGGCCCGTCTTCTTTCAAGTTCCGCTCCCGGAATGGATCCGGGCGACAGGTCGGCTCAACTCTCCCATCATGGAACGGAAATTATCCACCGTGAGAGACTGAGGTCCATCAGACAGAGCGGCTTGGGGATCAGGATGGACTTCCACCATCAATCCGTCGGCTCCCGCTGCCAATGCCGCCCGGGACATCGGGGCGATATAACGCCATTTCCCCGTGCCGTGACTGGGATCGACCATGATCGGCAAATGGCTCAAGTGTTGAATCACCGGTACAGCGGAAAGGTCCAGCGTGTTGCGGGTATAGGTCTCAAAGGTTCGGATGCCCCGTTCACACAGGATGACATGAGGATTGCCTTCATTGAGAATATATTCGGCAGACATGAGCCATTCCTCAATCGTGGCTGACAACCCCCGCTTTAACAAGACGGGTTTGCCTGTCCTGCCGACCTTTTTCAACAGATGGAAATTTTGCATATTCCGGGCGCCCAGTTGCAGAACATCCACGTATTCAGCCACCATGTCCAGATTCTCAGGATCCATCACTTCAGAAACGACCGGGAGGCCGGTTTCTTCTCTCGCCTCGGCCAACAGCTTCAAGCCTTTTTCCCCCAGCCCTTGGAAAGAGTAGGGAGAGGAGCGGGGTTTGAATGCACCTCCCCTCAACAGACCCGCCCCCGCCTCTTTCACGGCCCTGGCGGTTTCCAAAATTTGATCCCGGCTCTCCACCGAACACGGGCCGGCAATCACAACGGGTTCTCCCCCGCCAATCGTGATATTTCCCACCTGAACTCGACTCGGTTCCGGGTGGAAGGAACGACTCGCAAGCTTGAACGGTTCACTGACATGGATCACCTTTTCCACACCGGAAAAACGTTCCACCGACAACCGGCTCAAGATTTGCTTATCCCCGATCAGACCGAGAACAGTCTTATCCACTCCCTTGGAATAATGGACCTTCACCCCCTCTTCCTCCAATGTCTTGACGATCCGATCCACTTCTGCACTTCCGGCATCCGGTTCCAACACGATAATCATGCCTTGAAACCTCCTCTCTGTTGTAAAAAAAAATAAATCCCCGCCCCGGTAAGGGACGAGAATTTCTCGCGGTACCACCCTTTTTGGATCCTCCAAGCGGATCCCTCTCCAGAACACATGGTTGCCATGTGCCCGTCCGTATAACGGCGGATTCCGTTCCGGGTTCACCGGGGATTCTCTCCCCGGCTTCAACCGTCAGCTCCAAGGTGTAATTCGACTGACGGTCTGATACCGGTTTACAGCGACCACCGGCTCTCTGGAATCAGGTTCCGCCAGTCTACTTTTCCTCTTCAATGCGTTTTAGTATGAAAATGTTGTTGATACTCTAACATGGACCCCGATGATTGTCAACGGGGGTTTTCAGTTTTTGGGCAAACCGGGGCCTGCCAAGAGCTGTTTTATGGATGACTAAAAAACAGGAAGCCGGACAAAATACGGGAAAGTCATCTCATGAAGGGTTTGTCGATCATGAACTCTCTCGGGAAGGTTTGGCAATACGTTTGTAATCAATTGAGGATATGGCTGATTCGAGAGTATGAACGATACAAGTTAAATCCCCCTGTCCCGAACATGGATTCTTTGTTTTGGAAAATCAGGTTGTCCAGGTGACAGTGACGGAAGGGAGAACCATGTCTGCAGTCAACACTTTTGAAAACCGATTTTCAACGAGAGACGGAATTGAACTCAGATATCGTGTATGGTCACCCGCAAACCCCAAGATCATGGTGCTGTTGATTCATGGTGCAGGAGAGCATATCGATATTTACAAACACCTCGGTCACCTGTTTTGCGAACATGATTTCGCCTTCATCACTTTTGATTTGCGGGGATTCGGCTGTTCCGGCGGGAAATGCGGCCATGTCAGACGTTTCGAGGAATATATCCATGACCTGGATCAATTGATTCACTATTTCCGCCGCAAATTCGGAGAGATCCGCTGTTATCTGATTGGACACAGCCTGGGCGGCTTGATTGTCACAAGGTATATTCAGGAGTATCCGGCTCCAGTCGACCGAATCGTTCTGTCCGCCCCCGCCATTTCCTTACGTTTCCACATCCCTTCCATGATAAGATGGTTCATCCGTTTCATCAGCTTTTCATTTCCCGGTTTCAGCATCAATCCATACAATCTGATGAAAGTGGCCCACCGGATCCCCCGATTGAGATCCATTGTAACGTATGATGTAAAAAATAAATTGAGTGACCCGTTTATTGCTTTACGCTATTCCTTCCGCTGGTTGCAAGAGCTTTTAAATCACAAACAAATAGCTTGTCAATCTGCTGAAAAAGTGAAGATCCCCACATTGTGTATCTGCGGAGACAATCCGACGGAGGAACTGCGCCGGTTTATGGATCGTGTTTCCGTCGAAGAGAAGCAGTGTGTTTTTCTCCCTGATGCGGGTCACAATTTGCTGCACCCGGAAAAATCCTCTACTGTGATCCAGACCTTGATGCAATGGTTTACACCCGATGCGGGAACGAACCATGGCTCCATCCGGTTTCCGGATACATAGTTTATCCCCGCCTGATGCATCCTAGCTGATGTACCAATCAACCTGAGGAGGGAAATCCCGTGACTGTCGGAACAAAAATTCAACAAACAATTGCCAGTGCAGAGGGTGTCGCCGCCAATCTGCGGACTTTTTCCCTGGACACGAACAACCAGCAAGCAAAACAGATGTACAAACAGATGGCGCAAAACATGGATTCCATCGTACAGGAATTGAAAACCAGGGAACAGCAAATCATGCAGGAAGAACCTCAATACAATCAGTGAGGGAATGGAAAAGAGCCCATCTGTTGAATGATCGGCTCTTTTCCTTTTCTCACCCCCGGGGTTTGAAGAGGAGGGCCATCAGAAAACCAAAGATGATCGCCGAGGAGATCCCGGCACTGGTCACTTCAAAAATACCGGTGACCACCCCGACCAGACCATGCCTCTCCGCTTCCGCCATCGCCCCGTGTACCAAAGCATTCCCAAAACTGGTGATCGGTACGGTGGCCCCCGCCCCGGCAAAGTCAATCAAGGATTCATACCATCCCAACCCTCCCAGAACGGCACCCACCACCACCAGAATACTGGTGGTGTGGGCGGGGGAAAGCTTCAGTCCATCCATCATCAATTGCCCGATCACACAGATGGCTCCCCCCACCACAAAAGCCCAAACATAGCTCATGAGGGATCGCCCCCTTCCTCCGCCTCGATGGAAACGGCATGGGCTATACAGGGGATGCTCTCCTTCTGTTGGTAACTGAGCGGAGAGTGCAATGCACCGGTTGCCACGATCAACACCTTGCGCAATTCCCCTTTTCGCATCCGGTTCAATACGTGTCCGTAGGTGACACATGCCGACGAGGCACATCCGCTGGCCCCGGCCTGTACCGGCTGATCTTCCCCGTATATCATGAGCCCACAGTCGCCAAACCGGTCTTTGGGAAGTTTCAGGCCGTGCTTTTCCAGCAAATCGGCGGCCGTCCGGTGACCGATTCTCCCCAGATCTCCGGTCAGTATCAAATCGTAATCGGGATTTTTCAGATCTCTGAAATGGGCTTCAATCGTATCCACCGCCGCCGGCGCCATCGCCGCTCCCATATTGAAGGGATCAGAAATCCCCATATCGACCACGCGTCCGACGGTGGCGGTTGTCACATGAAGATTGCTCTTTTTTTCCGCCGTCAACACAGCCGCACCCGCACCGGTCACCGTCCATTGAGCGGTGGGGGGCTTTTGGGAGCCGTATTCCGTCGGATAACGGAATTGTTTTTCCGCTGTGGAGTTGTGACTGGCAGTTCCCGCCAGCACCCGTTCCGCATAGCCCCCATCCACCAAAACGGCCCCCAGGGCCAACCCCTCCATGGAGGTGGAGCAGGCCCCGAACAGCCCCAGATAAGGCACTGACAATGTCCTGGCGGAGAAGCTGCTGGTGACCACTTGGTCCAAAAGATCACCGGCCAGAAAAAACTGGATGTCTTCCTTCCGCATCCCGGCCTTGTCGATTGCTCGTTCCGACGCCTGTTCCAGCATCTTTTTTTCGGCTTTTTCAAAACTGTCCTGTCCCAACCATGTATCCTCATGCAGCAGATCAAAATCGCCGGCCAGCGGGCCTTTTGCTTCAAAAGGACCTCCGACCGTGGCAGAAGCGGCGATATTGGGTCTGTTTGAAAAAACCCAGGTACGGCCTCGGATCACTCAAATCCCTCCCAACCCTTTAAAGAGGACTTTCAGGATGGCAATGAGAAAAGCGGAAAACACTCCGAACACAATCACGGAACCGGCCAACCTGAACATATTGCCCCCGACTCCGAGCACAAACCCTTCGGAGCGGTGTTCAATCGCCGCCGAAGCGATGGAGTTGGCAAAACCCGTCACCGGAATCGCAGTGCCCGCCCCGGCCCACTGGCCCAAATGGTCGTAGACACCCAAGCCCGTAAACAAAGCCGCCAAAAAGATCAAAGTGGCCGTGGTGGGGTCTCCCGCCGTCTTTTCCGTGAAGTCAAAGAACTGTGTATAAAACCGGGAGATGAACTGGCCCAGGAGACAGATGGTTCCCCCGACCAGAAAGGCCCGGAAACAGTTCCGCAGGAGCGGGCGTTTCGGCTCCCGTTTTTTCACAAATTCCTGATATTCCTGTTGCACAGGTGTCAATTTTTTCTTTTTCTTCTGGGACACCTTCCTCACCTCCGACGGTTATTTCAGGAGCGGCCGTGCATCATATAGAATGGATGCGATTTCCCGGGCACACTGTTGATACATTTTTTTCGCTTTGGGATTGTCCGTGTCCAAGGAGTAGGATTCCAGATCCGCACGGGCTTTTTCCAGGGTGGTGAGCAGCAGTTTCCGGGTTGTCGGCTTGGGCACCTGGATGGCATCGTCAAACAGGTCCACATACAGCTCTCCCATGGCATCCACTTGGGCGAGAAACACATTCTCCGGTTGGACACCGATTTTTTTCAGCTCCGTCTCCAGCCAACCACGGTTCAGTCCCAAAGTCGCCAAGGGCTCGTCCAAAATGTTTCCATCCAGGATCACCGCCTGCACGCCCACCTCGGGAGCGGTTTCCACACCCAAATGCTGGGCTGTGAGGGGCTGTCTGTTTGATTTCACCAGTGCGCTGATCTCCCCGTTGGCTTCCATGACGGCGAATTCCACGTCGGCCACGTTGAAAATCTGGCGCTTCCGGAGTTGTTGCAACAGATCCTCCGGGGTGAAACGAACGGTTTTCAACTGCTCTTCCATCACCTTTCCGTGCTTGATCACAACAGCTTCCTTGCCGTGAACAAGATCCCGCACCCACTTGCTTTTCAGGGCAAGATAACTGTAGGCAATCCCTGTCAGCCCCCAGGTTAACAAGGCAAGCCATCCCAACAACGGCGGCCGGATCTGGTTTAAGGCGAGGAGGGCGGCGATCACTCCGAATCCCACCAGGTAGACCCGGTCAAAGGTGGCCATGCCCGCCGCCATCTTTCTTCCCAACAGGCGCAACCAGACCGCCGAAAAGAGCAAGACACCCAGAGTGCGCAAGATCAATTGCAACCATACAGGCATTGCGGATCCCCCTTTTTATCTTATGAACCTCTGTATTGGGGTTCTTCAAATTCCATCGATCGGATCCGTCGATCCAGACGTTGGAGAGTGGGCTCCATCTTCCGGGCGATTTCCCGAAAGGAACGGGCATTTTCTTCCCCGGCGATGAGGGCATACTGTTCAAGGGTCGCCTTGGCGCTTTTCAGATCGAGAAAGGTTTGCTTGACTTTGGAATAAGTGGTCATCGTTCAACCTCCAACCGGGTTTTGATTCAGGTGACAAGGCTTTGAGGAGGATAGTGAAATGAAAAAGATTGGTTTGATCTTCTTCCTGTCCGCATGGATACTGAACGGATGTAACCAGCAGGCTGAGGAAACTCCGAAGCCTGCGGGACCGTTGCCCATGGCTCAACAACAAGCCACCGATCTGCAACGGATGGATGCTGCCAAAAAGCTGGCCCGCCAGGACGGGAGGGTGGAAGATGCCACAGCGGTGATTATCAAAAAAGATCTCTCCGTCGGCTTGAAGGTGGAGAATTTCAACCGACTCTTTCTGCGGGACATCCGAAAAACTGTTTTTCACCGGCTGCGGCAAACCTACCCCCAATATCAAGTTCATGTCACCACAGATCACAAATTGTTTGACTCCCTGCAAAAAATGGAGGCAGAGCTGCGGGAGCATCCACTTCTGAGCCCCACATCGGCTCAGGAAAAGCTTCGCAAAATCAATGAGGATATGAAGGGTTGACACCTTCTGGTCGCCATTTGCCGGAGACCTTCATCTATCCTTTATTGGTCTATCCGCCATTTTTTATTCACACCGCTTCCCATCCAAATAAAAAGAGGCCCCAAAGGGCCTCTTTTTATTCGGACTGGAAGAGTTGTCATTTACTGCCTTTGAAGGCGGTCGGGGAGCGAAGCGACCCTGGGCACGACTTGTGCCCTACGGGTATGACGGCTTTTTCACAACAGCTTCTAGGTCACAAGAAAGGGCACCTGATCCCCCGCATTCCCGGGGGCAGGGCCGGTCCCGTCATGGAACAACCGGGCCAGTACATCGTAACCTTGTTGGTTGGGATGAACTTCATCGGCGAAGAATTCCTGTCGGTGCAAAAAAGCGGAGAAGGGATCGATCATCTCCATGCCGTATTTTGAACAGAGTTGTTCATATCCCTTATTCATTTTTTTCACTGTGCGGCAAGCCAGGGAGAAGCCCAGCTCGTAAGCGGGCAAGGGCAGATAAAGGCCCAACACTTGTACCTTGGCGACCGGATTCAACTCCCGCACAGATTGAAAAATCTGGTTGATCTGTCTCCGGACCTTCTTCATCGTGGTCATCAAACCGGAAATGGAGGCTCCGGATTCAAACCAATCGATGAAATCACAACCCCCGGTGGTGATGGTGATATGGGAAACCCGTGGAATCAGCTTGCGAATCGCCGGTGTCACCACCAGTTGGTACAATTCATCCGAAGTCAGACCCGAGACCCCCAGATTGATCAACCGGCACCCACGTGAACACTTCAATCCCTGAAAATGTTGGGCTACGAAATGGCTGTCCGGCCCGTCGGCACCCACCCCTTCGGTCAGGGAATCACCCAAAGCCAGATAGGTGATCGGATCCATACAGTCATTCCCCTTTTCTTCAGAGTGAAATTGATCAAGTTTTCCCCGACAACCCGAGCTCACCCCTTCACCCTTATTCACTGTTTGTAGGTTTCGATTGTGATCTTGCTTTTATTCCGGAGAACTGCAGAAAACGGGGCATTGAATCTCGGGCGGCCGCACAATCGGAGAGGTGTCTGATCCAACCGTTGCTGGGAGTCAATCCGGTGTAACCCTTTTATCTCTTTTTAAAAAACGCAAAGCGACTCTCGGGAGAGACTTGCGCTCTCCTGAATACAAAGGGAATCAAAGCTCTACCCTTCTCGCCCGAACTGTGATGATCGATACAGTGTTCGTTGAAAGGTACGATCCACCCGAAATATGGATAATCAAGACAAACCGAATCGGGGGACTCCCACCAAGAACGGGAAATCCCCCTTTTTCATCAAAGAAACAACAGTCCTAAGCCGATCACTATACCGGAGTAAAACAGTGCCAACAGACAATAACCCATGATATCCCGGGCACTCAAGCGGGCGATCGCCAACAGGGGCAATGCCCAAAAGGGCTGGATCAGGTTGGTCCAGGCATCCCCCCAGGCCACCGCCATCGCCGTTTTGGCCGGACTCACCCCGAGTGCCTCACCTGCCGGCAACACAATCGGCCCCTGAACCGCCCACTGGCCGCCACCCGACGGAATAAAGATGTTCAGAAAACCTGCAGAGAGGAAGGTGAACAGGGGAAAAGTGGTTTCCGTCGAAATTCCGATAAACCACTGGGAAACCACTTGTCCTAACCCGGACATGGAAATCATCCCCATCATCCCGGCGTAAAAGGGAAACTGGATCACGATTCCCCCAGTCTCCCGGACCGCTGCGGACAGAGCGGATAGGTAGCGTCGAGGGGTCTGATGCAGGATCAGACCCAGAATCAAAAACAGGAAAATCACAATATTCAGATCCAACTGTCCCCCCTGCTTCCAAAGGTGCATCCCGATGTAGAGAAAGCCCATCCCCCCTGTGACCCAGGAGATCCAAGAACTCTGTTCCAATCTTTCCGCCGGGGTGATCCCTGTCCGGGTGACAGCGGAGATCGCGCTCTCTTCTTCCAACAGGCCCTGATCCACGGTGACGCGTTCTTCTTGCCGGGGTTGCAACATCCACATAAAAAATGGAAGTGTAAAGATCAGAATCAGAGCCGGTATCAAGCTGAAGGGGGCAAAAATCGTTTCTGAAGTGGGCACGATCACTCCAAAGGAATCATCTGTGGCTATTTTCAAGGGAACGGACCCGGAAATCCCCCCGTGCCAAACGATAAACCCCGTATATGCTCCCGCCACAAGAACACGATAATCCACCTTGGGAACTTTTCTGGCCACTTCTTTGGCAATCAGCGCCCCCACCACCAACCCGAACCCCCAATTCAACCAACTGGCCAGCGCCGAGACCAGAGTGGTCAACACAATGGCTTGCCCCGGGGTTCGGGCGCTTCCGGCGATCCCTTGAAGAACTCGTCGAATCCAATCTGCCCGGGCCAACACATATCCTGTAACCAGGATCAGCACCATCTGCATGGAAAACTCCAGCAGTCCCCAAAATCCTTCTCCCCAGTATTGAACCATTTCCAACGGGCCTGCCGGTGTCACCCACCAACCGGCCAAAAAAACAACAAATGTGAGCAGGACGGCAAATATGAAGGGATCCGGCAAATACCGTTGCACCAGCAGGACTGAAGCATGAACAACTCCCCTGAACAATCGCATCCCCTCCGTATTTTAAACAAACCCAATTTTCATTTTATAGGAACAAAAGATCTTATATCCATATCCAAAAACAAAAAAGCGGACAAAGTGTCCGCTTATCGAAACCTCCCGACCACGGCGGCCAATCCGCCCAATAAAATATGGGCAAGCCCGAAACCGTAGACTCCCCATCCCCTGATCTGCCGATCCCGGAGTTCACCGATCATGCGCTCCCGTCTGTACAGGACACACATTCCCAACAGAGTGACCACCAATCCCAGAACCAGAGTGATCAATCCTTTTCTCATCATGCCTTTGCCTTCCCCCCTTTTCTTCTTAATGTGTCTCTTTCGAGGGAGATTGCCCACTGGTAGTTTTACCCGTCCAAAAACAGAGCAAAAGATCATCGCACTCGCTTCGAATCCAGCCGTTCAGATAACGCATGGTGTAGCGATATCCCCGATGCACTGCGATCACCTCCCGGCAATCCTCCCTCTGCCGAACCTCCAGGATTCGCCCCCCTGACCGGTGAAGCTCCTTTTCCGCCGCCATCCGATCCCTCCGGATTTGTTCCAGAGTGGAGGGTAATAAACGTATCCAAGCCCGGCCTGTTTTCAACGGGGATTGTTTCAGCCACCGGCGATCCCATTGCAGGGCTCGCTCCAACACATCCAACAGCACAATCTTTTTTGTCAGATTGGAAAAACGATCGATTTCCTTTTCATCCACCATTCTCGTAAACCTCAGTTCGGAACGTTTGTTCTTCTATCCATTGTATAAGAACGAACGTTCCTCTATCCATGGTACTTTCGGGAAATCGGATCTCACTTTCCACCGTCCCCCCGATCCACATGGATTCCTTCTTCGCCTTCCTGCATAGCGGCATAAAGGATCCCCCTGATATCCGAGTATCCTTGCTCTTTTAGCTTCCGTCTCAGCCAATCTTCACCTTTTCCGATCAGTTCCAAATTCTTTTGTTGAATATGACCGTCCACCACCAGGGAGAGAGCCATACCGCGATAGGTTTTCCGTATGCCGAGTTCTTTGGGAGTGACCGGGTACATATCTTCCTGGGGCAGAACACTGATGCTCCCGGTGGGCTCCAGGATTGCATACTGGACATACCGGATATCGGGAAACCCTTTGGAGCGAATCGTCGCCAACAGCTCAGAGACGGACATTTCACTCTTGGCCAGGTTTTCCCGAATCATTTTTCCGTGCTTGACTAAGATCGTCGGTTCCCCCAAAATCCAATGATTGGTCCGTTTATAGAGGGTCATCTTGGCAAATAGGATATGAATCGCAGTCACCAGAACAATCGCCAACAATGTTTTGCTGAGTTCATTCACCAGAATTGGATTGGTGGCCAGAGCAGCAATGATCACAATCGCCATCAGATCATGGGGAGTGACCTGGGCCAGTGTGGATTTTCCCATCAGGCGCAGGGATGCGATCGCTACGGTAAACAGGAGTGCCACTTTTAACGTATATAACAGCAAAAAGACTCACCTTCTCCAACTGAAAAGCCTGCCTCTCTCGGAATTCAGGCAGGCTTTTCAGGGGGGCAGTTACATCTGGGGAGAACTGGGCTCAGAAATATTGCTCAGAGCCTGACCCGCTTCATTGACGTGGGGCTGACGGACGGCCATGTCACCTAAGGAAACCATACCCACCAGTTGGTTGTTCTCCACCACGGGCAGACGGCGAATCTGGTTTTGGGCCATCAGGCTGGAGGCTTCATCCACCGACATCTCCGGAGTACCTGTCACCACTTGGTTGGTCATCACTTCCCCCACTGTCACCTGCTCGTTCTTCTGCTCGGCGAGGGCCCGCAGCACCAGGTCTCGATCGGTCACCATACCGCGAACCCGACCGTTTTCCACCACCGGCACGGAACCGATGTTGTGTTGTTTCATCAGGGAAGCAGCTTTGTAAACATTGTCCTGCGGGGAGACTGACGCTACATTTTGCGTCATAATCTCGCGTAATTGGCTCATGATCTAGTTCCCTCCTTTTCTGTGGTTATCATTTCCGTTTCCCGCAATTCCATTCCCCTTGATTCTCCCATTTCCCACAAAAAAGGATTGACAGAACGAGTGATACAGTGTACTATTCACCTAGGACACCACTGTATTATGCAACTAATACACAATGACACTAACTAGCGCAAAGGAGGAATCAAGGTGACAGTAAGCCCATGGCGCAGCCTGCTGAACAAAGATTTCCGACTGGCGCTTCCCTGGTTTTTGGGGGGATTGGGGCTGATCATTGCTTTTGATCTCTGGTTTTCTCGGGCATCACTTCTGGGGACACGATTAGCATTCAGCTCCATGCTGGTATTTGCACATTTCATTTATTTTCCTGTCTACCTCTTTATCAGCTTATGGCTTGAGGGAAAGCAAATACATCTGTGGCTTTATAACCCCTGTCCTGCCTGGCAATTGATCCTTTCCAAACTGGTAGTGGGAATCCCCTTCACCCTCCTCTCTCTCGGAGTCAGCGGCTTATACCCGATCTATCTTGTGTTGGGTCCAATGAATCTGTTCGGGAACAACCCGACCTTGGATCCGACGGCTTTCTGGTCTGATGTGGGCCTGATCGTGTTGACGATTCTCTGGACTTCCTTCCATCTGGGTTTCTTTTTGTTGGCGGTCTGGTCCGTCCACCGGTGGCTTCGCACTTACATGGGCAAGTGGTCCTGGGTGATCACCACTGTTGGAACCCTCGCTTTTCTCTATCTGCTCACTCAATGGGTTACCAGTCCCCTCCATGCTTCTCTTTTCCAATGGGGCCCCTCTGCAGAATGGAAATTACTAGGGGATAATCGCGGTTTTGAACCTGTCTACACCGGTGAAATCCTGTCTGACCTTTTAATGACCTTCGCATTCTTCTTCTTGGCCCAGTGGATTTTGGAGAAGCGGATGGAGGTGTGAACAGATGAACGCTTGGCTTGCCGTATTTAAAAAAGATTTTCGAATGACCGCACCCTGGTTGCTGACGGGATTGCTGATCATCTTGTCGATCGATCTTATTGCCCTGGTGATGGTGGCGGACCTCGAAATCAAATTGATCTTAAGTGCATCTTCCATCCTTTTTCACATCCTGTACTTTCCCTTCTTTCTGGCTTCCAGTCTTGACCAGGAGAAAAAGCAAATGCATCTGTGGCTCCATTCCCCCCGCCCTGCCTGGCAATTGCTGTTATCCAAAGTTCTAAACGCCTTGATCGCCAAAATTCTTTCGCTTGGTTTCAGCCTGGTGGTTCCCTCCTTTCTCATCTGGAAGCATTCAACTGCGATGCAGAAACCCACACAGGTGGAGATGGAATCCCTGATGGATACAGCAATCTCCATCTTCATCGCTTCACTAAACCTGGGTTTTATTTTCCTGATGCTCTGGACGATTCAGCAAAGTCTGAAACGATGGATCGGGAAATGGAGCGGAGTCATCTACGTAGTGGCCATCCTCTTCTACAATCCCCTGATGGAATTGAAAACTCAAATCAGTCCCGATGAAACCTATGTGGAATTCAATTTTCTGGAGCCGGGCCCCTGGTCAGACGGAGTCCTGTCAGCTGTTTTGATTTGGATCTTCTTCCTGTTGTCCGCTTGGCTGCTGGACAAAAAAACGGAGGTGTGAGGGATGAAAGACGACTTTAATACATCCAGTCCGATTTACCTCCAATTGGCTGACCGGATCCAACGACACATCCTGCGCCAGGAGTTGGCCCCCGGTGAAAAACTCCCGTCGGTGCGGGAGATGGCCATGCAGTCCAACGTGAATCCCAACACGGTGCAACGAACCTACGGCGAATTGGAGAGGATGGGAATCGTGGAAACGAGAAGAGGTCAGGGAACCTTTATCACTGAAGACGGCTCCCGCCTGGAAAAAGTGAGGGAGGACCTGCGCCGGCAACAGATCGAAGCTTTTGTCCGAGTAATGGGGGAGTTGGGTTTTTCCCCTCGGGAAATCATGATTGGCCTGGAAGAATACCTGAATGAACAGCCAGAGGGGGAGAGTGAATCGTGATCCGATTTGAAAATGTAAGCAAACGGTATCTCACCAAAACCGCCCTGATGGACGTGGATCTGGAACTGCCTGAGGGAAAAATCATCGGGGTGATCGGAGAAAACGGAAGTGGAAAATCGACGATGCTGAAACTGATCGCCGGCCTCGTACGGCCCAGCAAAGGACGGGTGCTGGTGGACGGGGAGCCCGCCCAGCGCCGAATCGCCCGGAAGGTGGCCTACCTGTCGGAACTGGAAACCTACTATCCCATCTTCACTGTCCAGGAAACCGTCGACTACTGCGCTTCTCAATTTACCGACTTCGACCGGGAACGGGCCCGGGAGATGATCGATTTCATGAGACTTGAACCCACAGCGAAGGTGAAAAGCCTGTCCAAGGGGAACCGGGGCCGGGTGAAGCTGGTGGTCACCCTCTCCCGTAACGCTCCCTATATCCTGATGGATGAACCCCTCTCCGGACTGGACCCCATCGTCCGGGATTCCATCATCAAGGGACTGATCTCCTTTGTCGACCTGTCGAAACAGACCGTCATCATCACCACCCATGAGGTGAACGAGGTGGAGTCCCTCCTGGATCAGGTAGTGGCCTTACGGGATGGGGAAATCATCAAGTTTGCCGATGTGGAAGAACTGCGTTCCAATGAAAGACTCAGCCTGTCGGAATGGATGACCCGGGTTTACGCCGGGCATGCCTGCAAATAAGAGGAGGATGGGACATGGAAAAGAAACAGCCGATCCTGGAGGTTCGGCACCTGACCAAAGTGATCGGTAAAAAAAAGATTGTGGACAATCTCTCCCTCCAGGTCGATCCGGGGGAAGTCTTCGGTTTCTTAGGCCCCAATGGCGCCGGCAAAACGACCACCATCCGCATGATTGTCGGCCTGATCGGCATCACCGCAGGAGAAGTCCTCATCAACGGTATCAATCTGAAAAAGAACTTTGAAAAAGCCCTCTCTCATGTGGGGGGAATCGTGGAAAATCCGGAGATGTACAAGTTTCTGACCGGTTACCAAAACCTCATCCACTATTGGCGTATGACCCAGGGCGTACCCAAGACACGGATCGACGAAGTGGTGCGACAAGTCG
The DNA here is from genome assembly GCF_014637345.1 of Kroppenstedtia guangzhouensis. Classification (GTDB taxonomy): domain Bacteria; phylum Bacillota; class Bacilli; order Thermoactinomycetales; family DSM-45169; genus Kroppenstedtia; species Kroppenstedtia guangzhouensis. Next base: position 99,822 of record NZ_BMEX01000008.1, on the reverse strand, counting down.
GACTGGAGAACCGCATCCATCACAAAGTCAAGACCTATTCCCTCGGGATGCGCCAACGGTTGGGGCTGGCTCAGGCTCTGCTCCATTCTCCTTCCCTGCTGATCCTGGACGAACCCACTAATGGGCTGGATCCCGCCGGGATCCGGGAATTCCGGGAGCATTTGCGCCGGCTGGCCCGGGAGGAAAATATCGCTGTGCTGGTTTCCAGTCATATTCTGTCCGAAATGGAGCAGATGTGTGATCGGATCGCCGTTATTCAACACGGCAAACTGATTGACGTGAAGCAGGTCCGAAAGTTCGTCGGCGCAGCCCAAGAGCAACAGATGGTCTTGTTCACCGTCGATCCCATCTCCCAGGCAAGGAAGTGCTTGCAGCCGGCCTTGAACAACCGGCCCTTGGAAGTAACCCCGGAGGGGATCCAAGTGACAACCACCTGGGATGAGATCCCGATACTGAATGCCCGGTTGGTGGAGGCGGGAGTCCGGGTCTTCTCCATCCGACCCGCCACCCGGACCCTGGAGGATGAATTCCTTGAGTTGACGGGAGGTACGCAAATTGTTTAACTTTGTCCGCCTGGTGCAAAACGAAAATATGAAGATTTTCCGCCGCATCGGAACCTGGGTCATGATCAGCCTGATGTTGTTGGCATCGGGAGTTCTGGGGATCCTGGTCAAACAGAATGTCTTCGGGTATGATGACCTGGGCCCCAACTGGAAACAAAAACTGGAGAAACAAGTGAAGCAGGATCAGAAAATATTGCAGAGTGAAGACGTCCCTCCCGGTGCAAAGGAACATTATGAAAAAAACATCCAGATCAACCAATACCGGATCGATCATGACATCGTCCCGGACGGGCAAACCCTGTGGGGCTATATGTACCAAACGGCGAGTGTAACCAGCTTGATCACCCTGTTTACAATTATCACCGGGGCGACCAGTGTGGCCGGGGAGTTTTCCTGGGGAACGATCAAACTCCTTTTAATCCGGTCCGCCAGCCGTTCCAAGATCCTGCTGTCCAAATATCTGTCCACTCTACTGTTCGCCTTGGCCCTATTGGCTCTCCTGTTCCTGTTCAGTCTGTTGCTTGGCGTCATTTTGTTCGGTTTCAGCGGATGGGATGCTCCCCACCTGACCTATGACAATGGCAAGGTGATCGAAAAAAACCAGATGCTTCATGTTCTCGGCTTGTATGGACTGGAATGTGTCAACCTGCTGATGATGGTTACCTTCGCTTTTATGATCTCCACGGTGTTTAGAAGCAGCTCCTTAGCGATCGGACTGGCGATTTTCCTGATGTTTGCGGGAACCAACGCTGTTTCGATCCTGTCTATGCAGGATTATGAGTGGGTCAAATACATCCTGTTTGCCAACACGGATTTAAGTCTGTATTTGGAAGGGCAACCTTGGATCAAAGGCATGACCATGTCCTTTTCGATTACCGTTCTCGCCGTTTACTTCCTCATCTTCAACGTCATCTCCTGGATTGTGTTTAAAAAGCGGGACGTAGCTTCATAAACCGGCAAACGTGCCCAAACTGTCACCCACCCCATATTGCGGAACCGGGCAAGACATACTATCATGATGAGGAACGAGTCTTTTTCGGAGACTGGAACAGGGAGGATCAATGAATGGTATTGGAAGAGGCGGGACTGAAAGGCATCACCAAACCCTTTGGAGAAGTGGAAAAAACGATGAACGAGGCGGGGTTCATCCGCGGCGGCGCCTGGGATTATTCCAAAGCCAGTTTTGATTTAAAGCTCTCTACCGCAGAGAATGACTACTACCTGCGGATCCGGGCTCATGTGGTACAAGGGCGGCTGGAAAAACCCCAGGCCGTTGTCAAACTGGAAAACCCGGTTTTTTATCGTCATATCTTCCCCCACGGGTTGGAGGAAGATTCCATCCCCGAAGAATTGCAGGGGCGGGTTGACCAGGCACTCACTTACTTAAATGAGCATTTGTCCTGAAGTTAAAAAAGGAGTCGGCAATCGCCGACTCCTTTCGCGCTGTTAGCGGACTCCCCGCTCTTCCTCGACAGGGACCTCTTCCCGGAAGTCCACCCCTTCCACTTTGATGTTGACCTCCACCACAGACAGGCCGGTCATGGTTTCAACGGCTTCCTTCACATTTTCCTGCAAGTCCCGGGCCACTTCATGAATTTTCACCCCGTATTCCACGATCACCCGGAGATCGATCGCCGCCTCCACCTGTCCCACTTCCACGGAGACACCCCGGGTGACGTTTTTGCCGCTGACCCGCTTGGCCCAGCCTTCAGTGATTCCCCCTGACATGCTGGCCACCCCTTTGGTTTTGGTGGCAGCCAACCCGGCGATGACAGCAACCACATCATCGGCGATGCGAATCGATCCTTCAGAAGCATGATCCTTCATGTTACTACCTCCCATGTTGGTGTCGAACTGTTACAATGCCTGGACCATTCCTCCGTCCACCATCAGCGAAGTCCCGGTGACGTATGTGTTGGCCCGGGACAGAAGAAAGACCGCGGTGCGGGCGAACTCCTCCGGCTTACCATAGCGACCGAGGGGAATTCCCTGAAGAGATTGCCTTTGGATGAATTCCTCCGATAGCCCTTCCCTTTCCGCTTTCTGCAGATCCAATTCTCTCAACCGGTCCGTGGCGATTCGCCCCGGGCACAGCGTGTTGACCAGGATGCCCCGGGGACCGAGCTCCCCTGATAAAGTTTTCATCAGTCCGGCCACTCCCGCCCGCATCGTATTGGAGAGGATCAAACCGGGGATCGGTTGTTTGACGGAAGAGGAGGCGATGGTGAGAATCCTGCCCCCGTCCTTCATATGGGGCAGAGTGGCCCGAACCAAACGAACCACGCTCAACAGATTGGTTTCAAAAGCTTTTTGCCAGGCATCATCATCAAAAGTATCAAAGGTCCCCCCCGGTGGCCCCCCGGCATTGCAAACCAGCAAATCCACCCTCTGGAAGCGGTCAGCGACCCGGTTGACAAGCTCCCGCACTTCCTTTCCACGGGAAACATCACAACGCCAGCCGACCACCTCGGAGCCCGTTTCGGCGGCGATCTCTTTGGCAGACTGTTCAGCGACCTTTGGATCCCGGCCCGCCAAAGCCACCCGTGCTCCTTCCCGAGCCAACTCCAAGGCCACCGCCCGCCCCAGTCCCCGACTTCCGGCAGTGACGAGGGCCACTTGTCCCCTGATTCCAAGATCCATGGTTGACGGCTCCCTTCGGTATCTTATACCCACCCTCTCACTCACAACCCACATTCTACCGGACAATTCTGTGTTTATTATACCATGGAAATTCAGGTCCCCCAACCGATTTCATCCAATGCGGTAACCGGCGATCCGAATGACGGTACGCACCTGGGGATGATCCTGATTCACCCGATACCCATAGTAGATGTTTCCGTCCACATGCACTTCATGGGGAATTAAGTAGCCCCCGTGAATCAGCCTGGAAAAAAGCTCAGCAGCCTCTTCATCGGACAGATTCAGTTTCCGGACCAGATCTTTCTTGATCCAGGAACTCCCATAACTTTTCCCTTTATTATTGACATCTTTGTACCACTCATATATCTGTATCAACGCTCCATGAAGATGCCGATCCATATGGGAGAGGTTTTGGAATTGAGCAATGTTTAAAAATTCGAACAGATTGTAAAACTCATCACAGAAAGCCTCCAAGTGGGCATCCCGGGAAAGACTTTCATCCTGGAGACAGAAAAGTTCCACTCTCTTTCCTCTGGACCACAACCGGTCCATCAGCGGAATCATATCCTGGTCGGCACTCACAATAACGAAGGTCTCCACTCCCGACACCGTATGAAGCACATCCATCGCATCCAGACACAACTGGATATCCGCAGCATTCTTACGTTCCTCTTCTCCCCGTCCGTTCCCGTGAACGTGATGTATATGGACATGTTTCTTCAGAAGCTGGTTTATGGAGATATCAGGGCCCAATTGTTCAAAATCACCGTACACCTCCATCATCCGGATTTTATGACGACCGTAATGTTCCTGAAGACGCAAAAACAAGTTATGTTGCGGATCCGGGTGATCCGGATTCATATGATATTTTTTCAATCCATAATATACATTTTCCAAATCAATCCAAACGGCGATCGATTTATCTTTTGCCATAAAATAATCCTCCCGGAAATCGGTTGTATAAAGTATATAGGTATTATTCTACATCAAAAGGAAAGTCCATTGGCAATTGTCTCCCCCCGTTCAACAGGGGATCGATGGAAAAAATCCGAACCCACAACAAACCGGCTTCCTTTGTTGGAAGCCGGTGGTTATTCCGATTTCTTTTTTCCTTGAACTTCTATCCCTGGATCGATCCCTTTCCAAAACAGTAGCTTGAATTTAGCAATCAACCCTATTAAAATAAAGAAACCGCCAAATACAGTTTACATATATATTTAAACTCATCCACACTAATCATACAACAGTCATCCGAATTTGTCAATCCTCTCTCAACAATCTCCGGGAAACAGGAGGTATGGATTTCATGGGGCATGCCAGACAGGAGCACCAGGAAGAACAACAGCGGGTGAATCAGGTGATCCGGGCAATCGACCGCCAAATCGCCGCCGATCATTCACAAGCCGCCCGGTCGAAAAAAGAGATGATGAAAATCCGCCGCAATTTTTGGGAGGATGTCAGGGTGAACATTGATGATCCCGGTGAAGCGGCGGAAACTGCGATCAGCATCAAGCAGCAAGCTGAGGTGTTATCAGACCGGGAGCGGTGTCATCGGCAGGCGCAAAACCAGCTGATGACACTGGAACGTCTCAAAGAATCCCCTTGGTTTGGACGCGTCGATTTCAAGGAAGAAGGCGACCCGGAAATTGAGCGAATCTATATCGGTATCTCCTCCTTCCTCAATCCGGAGGACGAAAATTTCCTCGTCTACGATTGGCGTGCGCCGATCTCCAGTCTGTATTATGACTATCCTCCAGGATCTGCACGATATGAGACTCCGGCAGGCACCATTTCCGGAACTATGAAGCTGAAGCGGCAGTATCTCATCCGGAACGGGCAGATCCAAAGCTTGTTCGACACCGGTGTGACCATCGGGGATGAATTATTGCAGGAGGTGCTGGGCAACCGGACCGATGCACAGATGAAAAGCATCGTGGCCACAATTCAGAAAGAGCAAAACCGCATCATCCGCAACGAGGGACCCCGGTTACTGGTGGTGCAGGGAGCCGCGGGGAGCGGCAAAACATCGGCCGCGTTACAACGGGTGGCTTACCTTCTCTACCGGCACCGGGAAACCCTGCGCGCGGAACAGATCCTGTTATTTTCCCCCAATCCGATGTTTAACAGCTATGTCTCCACGGTTCTTCCCGAATTGGGTGAAGAAAACATGCAACAGACGACGTTTCAGGACCTATTGCAGACGCGTCTGGGGGATGTTTTTCGCCTGGAGGATTCCTTCACGCAGATGGAATACACCCTGACGGCCCTGGATGAAGCGGGATATACACCGAGAATGGAAGGGATCCGCTGGAAAGCTTCCCTCGATTTTATGCATCTTCTGGATCAATACCTCGTCATGCTCGGACGGAAAAGCATGATCTTCAAGGATGTGAGTTTCAGAGGTGAAATTCTCATTTCCTCCCGACGCATCACAGAACGCTTTTACGCCCTTGATCCCCTTCCCTGCCGATTCCCAACCGGATCCAGTTGCTGGTGAATGGGTTGCTTACGGAATTGAAAAGGAAAGAGCGTTTGGAACGGGGAAAACCTTGGGTGGAAGAGGAGGTCCAACTGTTGGATCCGGACACTTACCATGAGGTGCACCAAAAGCTCCAACGGGAAAAAAGATTTACAGAAGAGACCTTCGATGATTTCCAACGTGAGCAGGAGTTGCTGGTCACCTGGGTTCTTCAGCAGCACTTTAAGCCCCTCTACAACCACATCAAGCAGTTACGTTTCATCGACCTCCCCAGAATCTACCGCAGACTGTTCACAGAGCCTGGGTTGATCTTCCACCTCCACGCCGGAGACCACCCTCCTCCGCATTTGCAGACTATCTGTGCACAGACGGTGGAGCGATTGGATCGCAATGAGTTGCCTTATGAGGATGCCGCTCCTTATCTGTACCTGAAGGAACAGATAGAAGGCCTGCAGAGGAACACCGACATCCGCCATCTGTTTATCGATGAAGCGCAGGATTGGTCTCCTTTTCAGTTCGCTTTTGTCAAAAAGCTGTTTTCACGCAGCAAAATGACTGTCCTGGGGGATACCAATCAGGCGATTCACGCTCACACCGCCGATACCACCGGCTTGGAATCGCTGTCGGCTCTCTACGGAGAGGAGGAGCGCGAAGCCTTTACCCTGACTCGAAGCTATCGCTCCACCCGGCCGATCGTCGAGTTCACACGCCGGTTGCTTCCCGGGGGCGAAAAAATTGAACCCTTCAACCGCCCAGGCGGGATCCCCACCCTGACAGAGGCGGCGGATGCTGAAGAGCTGATCGCAAAGGTCGTCGATGGGATCTGGGAGCTTCAGGGAGCCGGTCACCAAACCATCGCCGTAATCTGTAAAACCGCTGGCGAAAGCCGCAGAGTCTGGGAGGAGCTTCGGCAGGTACTTCCGATCCGCCTGATTGAAAAAGAGACCCCATCTTTCGAAGCGGGTACCCTCGTCATCCCCTCCTATCTGGCCAAAGGAGTGGAGTTTGATGCCGTTGTCATCTTTGACACTTCACAATATGGGCGGGAAAGTGAACGAAAACTTTTCTACACCGCCTGTACCCGGGCCATGCATGAACTGCATCTGTACACGACAGGGAAAGGCAGCCCCTTCCTATCCAAGATTTCACCAGACATATTGCATCGGGCCGACCGTTGATTCTCGATACTCTGGGTGTTGATCAACTCATTGCCCGCTATTGGGATCTGGAAGCGTTGTGAAAAAGCCGTTCACAGGGAGGGTTGGGTTTCACATGGAGTGATTTTGGATCGTAAGAACAACGAAAACGACATGTGAAACCCAATCCCGACCGACCCGGCCAGCACTCATTCACAAAGCTTCTAGAAGTATTGTGATATAGCGCTTTTCGGGCCGGGTAGGAATGTGGTTTCACATTCCACGTCCAAAGTTCTGACGAGGCAAAGACGCTCCATGAGAAGCCCAACCCTCCCTGTGACAACTTTTTTACAATGCTTCTAATTCCCCGGCATGGGCCCTCGATAGACCGATTGGGGGCGAATGATTCGGTTATGGGCCACCTGTTCCAGGATATGGGCACACCAGCCCGCGGTCCGGCTCAGGGTGAAGGTCGGGGTGTACAACTCCCTTGGGAGACCGACGGCGCGGAGGACGGCGGCAGCGTAGAACTCCACATTGGTATAAAGACGCCGACCCGGTTTGTATTCTTCCAGCAAGCGAAGGGCCGTTCGCTCCACTTCAACGGCCAGATGAAACCAAGGATCCTCTCCGGAAAGCTTCTCTGACACTTCTCTGAGAGCCTCAGCTCGGGGATCCCGTGTCTTGTACACACGATGTCCAAAGCCCATCAGGCGCTTCCCCGCTTCCAACCGTTTTCGGATCCAAGGCTCCGCCTCCTCCACCGACCCTATCGCCTCCAGCATTCCTTCCACCTCTGAGGGTGCCCCTCCGTGAAGAGGACCCTTCAAGGCTCCGATGGCCGCTGTCAAGCTGGAAAAAAGATCAGAACCGGTGGAGGCGACCACTCTGCCGGCGAAGGTGGAGGCATTCATCCCATGCTCGGCGGTCAAGATCCAATAGGCTTCCAGCGCCCGGACATGGGCCGGCGAGGCCTCTTTCCCCTGAAGCAGATACAGGTAATGTGCGGTGTGGGACAAATCCCGCCGGATTTCGGGCATCCGGCTCCCTCGGAGAAAATGATACCGATGGGCGATCAGAGTTGGGATCATAGCCAAAACCGCCCCCGCCCGCTCCCGGGGCGAAATATCGTCCTCCGTTGTCGTCAGCGTGGAGACCGCTGTTCTGAGCACACTCATCAAATCCATCTCCAGGGGCAGGCGCTTCAGCACTTCCAGCACCGACTCCGGAACCTCCCGATGAGAGGCGAGGAGATCCCGGAAGCGTCGTTCTTCCTTTTCCTCCGGAAGGTGTCCATACCACAAAAGATGTACCACCGCTTCAAAAGTCCGGGAAACCGCCAATTCCTTCGCCCAATGCCCTCGGTAAACCAAATGTCCTTTCTCCCCGTCCACCAGGGACAACTCCGTCTCCGTAACCGCAATTCCCTCCAATCCGGGTACCACTTTCATCTTCTTCTCTCCTTTCTTTTATCCATAAATTTATCGTACTCCACCTCTGTTGAAAAATCTAATTTATGATTATAATAGATCTGATAACAATAATTTATCTATAGGAGAGGATCTATTTGAACCTGTCCCAAATCCTCACCTTTCTCGAAGTGGCCAAACATAACAGCTTCCGCAAAGCAGCCCAGGAGCTGACTTTGACTCAGCCGGCCGTCAGTGCCCAGATCCGTTCCCTGGAGGAAGAGCTAGGCGCCCCGCTGTTTCTGCGGCAAAGGGTTCGTCTCACTTCCGGTGGAAAAGCTTTCCTTCCCTATGCGCGCCAGGTGGCCGCCCTCCTGGAAGAAGGAAAGCGGGCCGTTCAGGACACGGAAGAGATGCTGCGGGGAAAGTTGACCATCGGCGCCACCTCTGGAGCCGCCATCACCATCCTCCCCCGCCTCCTCACCTACTTCCGGGACATCCGTCCCCGGCTCCGGGTGACGGTCCACACCCTGTCCGGTAACCAAGTGGTGCAGGGAGTATTGGAAGGAAGGTTGGATGCGGGGATCAACTATCTGGATCAACCCCTGGATCACCTGCAAAACCAGGTTCTCTTTTATGACACCCTTACCCTGATTGCACCCCTGGATCACCCCGCTGCCCGGGAATCCTACTTTCGATTGGAAAAACTGAAGGAGACCCCTCTGATCTCCCTCGTCCCGGAAGCGACGGAACAAAAATTGATAGACCGGATCCTGCGGGAAAAAGGAATCCGGACGGAATCCTCCATCGAACTGACCAGTCTGGAGGAAGTGAAACGGATGGTTCGTGAAGGATTGGGGTTGGCCCTGATCCCCCGCCTCTGCCTCGATCCGATGACTGACGATGGACTCCGGCAACTCCGGGTCCCCGGACTGAAAAACCAGCTCCCTGTCGTTCTCCTCTATCCCAAAGAACGATACCACTCTTCCGCCCTCCGCCGGCTGTTGAACGACATCCGGGGTATCTATACTCCCGAAGGGGAATGGTCGTAGCGGACAACCTGTCCCACCATCCTGCTCACCCCGGTTGTCAGCGGCTTTAACGTATACTGCTGACGTAACGTGAACAGCCGAAATGGAGAAGGTCTGATCCCGTAAGCATGAATATCCTTACCTCGCCCGGAAATACTGGAATCAAAAAGGCAGGGAGGATATTCATGGAGTATACCTGTGATCACTGTGAACACCCAACCACAAGCATCCACCCCGTCACCTTATACAAAACTGAAGGGGAGCAGGATGAACTTCTGTGTGACGAATGCTATGCGGAGTGGCTGGAATCGATCAAAGGTTAAAACAGAGGGTCAGTTTTACCCCTTGTACAAAAATGGGGACCCGAAATCCCGGGATCCCATTTTTTATCAACAAAAAAAGACCCCGTTTCTGGAGTCTCGGTTGATATATTCAGTTGGCTCCGATCAGCCCTGCTGCAGGTTCGGGGAGGGAAGTACCGTCGAGTAGAGGTGGGCCAATTTTTGTTCCAGTTCGCTGATGATACTCCTGCCCTGTTCCCTCGTGATCAAACCCGCCCGCACCGCGAAATCGATTTCGCGGGAAAGACCGAACATTTGGGTATCCAGTACTTCTTCATACAGGGGACACTTGGGTGCGGTCAGATTATCCAGCTGAACCGCAATCAGATGTTCAATTTTCTTCGCATCTTCCCTGAGCAACTGTTCGGCGCGCTGGGCCAGATCGGTTTGAGTCGGTGTCATCACGGTATACCCCCCATTCAACCGTTCGGTTCCCAAACGGTTCCACATGCGCTCAGAATCAGTGTATCATGACACCGACTGATTTGCAATTTCCTCAAAAGATACTGAGATTCAATTCCCGGGATAAACCCTTCAACAGACGCACTCCACCCACGCTGTTCCCTTTTTCATCCAAGGCCGGGCCAAAAACCCCGATCCCCATCCGCTCCGGAACAGAGGCCAAAATTCCACCGGACACACCGCTCTTGGCCGGAATCCCGGCGAGAATCGCAAACTCACCGGAGGCGTTATACATTCCGCAGGTGACCATAAATGTTTTTACCAATCGGGCCAGCTCCCGGGGAATCACCTGTTCCCCCGCATCATTTTCACCGAGCCGGGCCAGACACAATCCCATCTGGGCCAAATCATCACAACTGATGGCGATAGAACACTGCTGAAAATAGAGTTCCAAGGTGGCTTCCACATCTTCGATCATACCGAATTCCTTCAGGAAATAAGCCATGGACCGGTTGCGGAATCCGGTCGCCCTCTCCGAATAATAGACGGCATAATCCAACCCAATATTCGGATTTTCCGCCATCCGTTGAACTAAAGACAGAATTCTGCCCAGCCGTTCTTCCACCGTGGATCCTTTGATCAGCGAACTGACCACCAATGCACCGGCGTTAATCATCGGATTGAGGGGTTTTCCCGGTGCCTGTTCCAGTTTATAAATGGAATTGAAGGGATCTCCCGTCGGTTCCATTCCCACCCGTTCAAACACCGCTTTCTCGCCCTGATCCATCAGGGCGAGAATCAAGGTGATCACTTTGGAAATACTCTGCATAGTGAATCTCTCGGGACAGTTCCCAGCGGAATAAATCTCCCCGTCACAGGTTCGCACAGAGATTCCCAAAGTGGTCGGATCCTGCGCCGATAACTCCGGAATATAATCTGCAAGCTTTCCCTCTCCGGCTGAGGGTCGATATTGTTTCACCAGTTCCTCCAAAAAATCCTTCATGCTCACCCCGCCTTTCCTTATCACTCTTTATTTTGCGCCAGCGCAGACTTCTGTATAATAAAGATGGATCGATGACCAACAACACAGGAGCGTATCATATGAATGAAATCATCCTGATCCAGGGAAAGGTCAAGTATCAGATCAATCTGGATCCTTCCCTGTGGATTTTTGACGACCGTCGTTTTGAGATGTCTGAGCAGTTCCCCGGAGTGGACGGACTCGGCATGGAGTTTGGACCCTTCCTGAAAAACGCCGAACCGGCGGAAGACGCCACCAAGCTGGTGATTCACCAACGGGGAGGCGGAAGGGTGATTCTGCCTTTGGAACATGCGTACAAATCTGTACTTCAGTTTGCCCGGGCAGGCAAGCCCATCCGTCCCGACGGCCCGGCCCTCCTTTTCCTGGCTGATGGCAGCAACCAAGACCGGCCGGTCGACTGCATCGAGAAGATGGAAGTGGTGTGACATCACCTCATCTCAGAAGCAAAGGAACCCGGCTTTCCGAGCTTCATCGGCAAGCTGGGTTTACTTTCTTCTGCAACAAATTCATAGTCAGAATCATTGGAATCGAAACATTCAACTCTAACGTAGAAGTCCGGAACGATCTGTATCCCGCGTTTTTTATAGAGTGGAGTCTCAATGAACCTCTCCAAAGCCCACCCTTTTTCCGCGCCCCTGACCTTTGCCATTGTCAAGGCAAGTCGATAATGGCAAAGGTTGCAGTAGCATGAACGATTTGTTTTCCCCTCTCGTTTTCCACCTTGCAGTCGGCAAACGCCAGGGTCCGTCCGAGGCGGATCAAGCGGGCTTCAGAGATTAATTCCTGCCCGGTGCCCGCCTCCAAATAGTTCACCTTCATCTCCACCGTCACCGCAGCCTTCCCTTCCGGAAGGCTTTTGTTGATCAAGGAGCCCATAGTGGAATCGGCCAAGGTGGCAGTGATTCCACCGTGGACAATTCCGCCCCGGTTCAACATATAGGGAGTGATCCGGATGTGAAAACGGTAAGTCCCTTCCTCCGTGAATTCTCCGGACAGGCCGAGAAATCCGGAAGGATAGGCACTCCCCCGCTCCCGTTTTTGTCTGACAGCTTGAACCGCCAGCCGTAAAATCTCTTGCTCCTCTTGTGTTCCCGTTTCTGTAATCTCCTTCAAGGCTTGGAACAATTCTGACATGGGATCCTCCTGTTTGCTTCCCTCGGGTAACTTAGAAGCGTTGCGAAAAAGCCACGCAGAGGGAGGGTTGGGTTTCACATGGAGTGATTTTGGATCCAAAGAACAACGAAAAGGTCATGTGAAACCCAATCCCGACCGACCCGGCCAACACTGAGTCACAACGCTTCTAGAGGGACGTGGTTTGGATATAACGGTAAAGCAGCCGATATGTGTTCTCCAATGCATCCCGATGGGTACGCTCAAATGCATGGGAGGCATCCACTCCGGGACCGATCAGTCCGTGGATCAGGTCGTATCCTGCCCGTACGGCCGCACTGGCGTCAGAGCCGTAATGGGGGTAGATGTCCACCCGATGATAAATTCCTTCCCTCTCCGCCAGCTCCGTCAGTTTTTTCCGCAGACCGTAATGATAAGGTCCGCTGGAATCTTTGGCACAGATGGAGACGCAGAATTCATCGGTGGCCTGCCCCTCCCCGATCGCCCCCATATCGACGGCCAAGTATTCCCGTACCCGGTCCGGGATATTGGAGTTGGCCCCGAACCCCACCTCTTCATAGGTGCTGAAATAAACATGAGTGGTGTGGGGCAGCCGAAGCCTCTGTTCCACCACTTGGATGATCAATTCCAGCAGAATGGCGGCGCTGGCTTTGTCATCCATGTGCCGTCCCTTGATAAATCCGCTTTCTGTCACTTCGATCCGGGGGTCAAAAGAAACAAAATCCCCGACTTCAATGCCCAGCTCCCGAACCTCTTCCGCATTATGTACCTTGGCATCCAGGCGGACCTCCATATTTTCCTGCTTCCGTTCCTGCTTCCTGGCATCTTCGTAGACGTGAACGGATGTGTGGGTGGCCAGAATCGTTCCCGTCACCTTCCCTCGGGAACGGGTCTGCACTGTACAATAATTTCCTTCCACAGAGTTCCAGGTAAATCCGCCGATATTGGTGAGTTGAAGCCGCCCGTTGGGTTTGATCTCCTTAACCATCGCACCGAGAGTGTCCACATGGGCGGTCAGGAAGCGGTGAATCTGATGATCTTCCCCCTTGAGAGTGACTAGCAGACCTCCCTTTGCCGCTTGACTCAATGAAATCCGCCCTTCATAAGGAGACAGTTTTCCTCTCAGAAATCGGATCGCCTCCTCGGTATGACCCGTCGGACTGGGGATGCGAACCAGACGAACCAAATGATCGATGATGGCATCGACGGGGTTGGATGGTTCCATGAATAAACTCCTTTCTGTATCGGGTGATCCCCTTAAGTATACCAATAGAAAGCCGCCGCAACAAAAGAAGGAAGCCCTGACGGCTTCCCCCGTCCTTTCAATTCCCTTTGTCTGTGACCAACGACTGCCCGATGAAAGATCAGGAGTGTTCCTCCAAGGAAGAGGCCAATTGCCGCAAACAGTCTTCACAGACATTTCTGCTGCGGTATTGCAGAACGTTCTCCACACTCCCACAAAAGATGCAGGATGGACTGTACTTCTTCAGAATCACTGTGGATCCGTCGACATAGATTTCAAGGGGATCTCTTACGTCAATATCCATCGTCCGTCTCAACTCCACCGGCAATACGATCCGACCGAGTTCGTCCACCTTTCGCACAATCCCTGTGGCCTTCACAAAATTCACCCCCGATTGGTATAGGTGCTGCCCTTTATACACCACTAGATTCCATGCTTTAACCTTAAATCCCTTCTTTTACCGGATGATTGGAAACATTCACCTGAGTGGGAAAGAGGGAATACATCAAATTACGTCGAATCGATTATCACTCATAACTTTGGTTTATATATTCCACCCTATCGAGAGAGGTGATTCAATTTGTGGACAAGTATTGAAAAAACACTGCTGGATTGGATTGGTACCGTGAACGGCTTTGTCTGGGGGTGGCCGACCTTGGTCCTGCTTGTGGGAACAGGGATCTTCCTCAGTCTGAGGTTGGGATTCCTGCAGATTCGGACCCTTCCCTATGCGCTGAAGCTGGCCTTCAGCCCGCATCAGGATCAAAAATCGAAAGGGGATATCTCCCACTTTCAGTCCCTGATGACCGCTTTGGCCGCCACCATCGGAACCGGAAACATCGCCGGGGTGGCTACGGCAGTGGCCACCGGAGGGCCGGGAGCAGTCTTCTGGATGTGGATCACGGCCCTCTTTGGAATGGCTACCAAATACGCCGAGGCGATTCTGGCCGTTAAATATCGTATCACAAATGAAAAAGGGCAGATCTCCGGCGGTCCGATGTACTATATCGAGCGTGGCTTGGGCTGGAAATGGTTGGCTGTCCTGTTTGCCCTGTTCGGCTCGATCGCCGCCTTTGGAATCGGCAACATGACCCAGTCCCACTCTGTAGCCGGGTCAATCAGCCAACTTTCCGGGGACGCGATTCCTACCTGGGTGACCGGATTGGTTCTGACGGTGTTCACCGGATTGGTGCTGTTGGGCGGAATTAAGTCCATCGGCCGGGTGACTTCCTACCTCGTTCCCTTTATGGCTGTTTTCTATATCCTGGGCGGACTCGTGATCATCTTCCTCAATCTTGACAAGATTCCCGGCACTCTTACTCTCATTCTGTCCGACGCCTTCACCGGCGAGGCCGTCGCCGGCGGGCTCCTCGGCCAAGTGATCAAGATGGGAGTTGCCAGAGGTCTCTTTTCCAACGAGGCCGGCCTCGGATCGGCCCCGATCGCTGCCGCTGCGGCAAAAACAGATCATCCCGGCCGCCAGGCTCTCGTCTCCATGACCGGGACATTTCTGGACACGATTGTCGTCTGCTCCATCACGGGACTGACCATTGTCATGAGCGGTACCTACGCAGACCCAAACCTGGAAGGGGCTCAAATCACCATGGCTGCCTTCGACAACGTATTGCCCGTCATCGGCAATTGGACCGTCTCCATCGGATTGATTCTGTTTGCCTATTCCACCATTCTCGGATGGTCCTACTACGGCGAAAAGTGTTTCACCTACTTGTTCGGTGACAAGTCCTCGCTCTATTACCGGATTTTCTTCGTCCTGGTTGTGTTCGTCGGGGCGATGCAAGAGATCAAACTGGTCTGGGATCTCTCCGACACCATGAACGCCTTGATGGCCCTGCCCAACCTAGTCGGTCTTCTGCTCCTGTCAGGCGTGGTCGTCTCGGAGACCAAGGACTTCCGAAAGATCATGCTGAAAGAACAGAGTCAAAAAGCAAAGCAGACCGGGTGATTCCGAATAATCGACCAGCCTGCAACCAACCACAGGTTGGTCGATTATTTACGGTTCCTTCCGGCACGAAGAAGTCGGGCGAACCCCATCACCGCTGCCGAAAGCAAGGTGACCAGCATGGCGGCCCAGACGGCGAAACCGATCACTTCCAACCAGTACATGCCTGAGGGCAAAGGAACCCATTGTACCTGATCCCTCTCTTCTACGGCAACCCGGTCCGGAACCACATTCAACCCGAACACCCATCCCGCGAACAGTCCTGTTCCCGCCACAGTCAGCAGACGTTTTCCCCACTTTCGCAAAAAAAGACCTCCTCTCCGGGACTAGTTGTTCCCTTGATTTCTATGCCGGAAAGTGATGAAGCTTTCCTAAAACGGAATGTGGCTCCCCATGATCCTTGGAAGGACCTGATTCCAAAGAGAAACACCCGCAGACGTTCTTATGTCAGCGGGTGTTTGTTTAATGCAGGCGTGTCGATCCATCGTCCAGAAGTGTTGTGATTAATACGTTCTTGGACGGTCGGGATTGGGCCTCACATCACCTTTTCTGTTCTGACTGCCAAAATCACTCCATGTGAAACCCAACCCTCCCTGTGAATAATTTTTTTCAGATAGGAAACAGAGGCGGAGGGATTTACCTTTGCACTCAGAAAAGTACAAGTCTCGCCTAGCTCGTTTCGCTCCCAGGTCTCGCTATGCACTCAGGAGAGCACAAGTCTCGCCTAGCTCGCTTTCGCTCCCAGGTCTCGCTATGCGTTTTTGGCAAGAGACCCCACTAGCTTCAGCTTCACGTGCGGAGCAAGCGTGGAAGCGAAAGGTCCCCCCATTTCCTGATGAATCAACAGACCTGGTGTTCATGATAGTCACGGGGTGATGCCCACGGCGTTAAAAGCATCAGTCACAGCTTTCACCTCGGCACTTCCTTCCCCGTAAAGGTCAGTGGCCGATTGAATCACCGCATACCGCGCATCCTTGAAATCGGACATCGGGGTCAGATAAACGGTAAGCGCCCGGTAATAGATTTGTCCCAGCGTCTGTTTTCCGATTTTCTCCCCGGCAAGATAGGCGCCATGATTAATAATGGAGGAGTTCACGTGGACGCCTCCGTTATCCAAATGGAGGGGCAAATCATAGAATTCATCCATATGAGAGGGGTATTTGCCCGATCCGTCCCCATAGGGCCAATATTCTTCTTTCACCTGGAATTTACCCGGATTCTCCAGACTGCGGAGGGAGGTGCGCCCGGAAGCGATGGCCTCGGGGGCCATGACCTCCTCCCCGATCTCCCAGTTGGCTTCGTCCACCAGCGCGCCAAAGATGTCGGAGAAGGCTTCATTGAGAGCGCCGGGTTGATTTCGGTATACCAAGCCGGCAGAGTGGGTGGTCACTCCATGGGTCATTTCATGGGCAGCCACATCCAATCCCGCTGACAGGGGAATAAAGTAACTGCCATCCCCGTCCCCATAAGTCATTTGTTTTCCATTCCAGAATGCGTTGTTGTAATCTTCCCCGTAATGAACCGTGGAGACGATAGCCATCCCTTTACCGTCGATGGAGTTCCGGTCGTGCTCCCGGAGAAAATACTCATAGACCCTCTCGGAATTATAGTGGGCATCCACTGCTGCCCGGTGGTAGTCATCTTTCCAGGAAGCACTCTTATTCTGAAACAACACTCCCGGCAACGGGTGGGTTCGGGAGTCCCACCGGTTTTTGAAGTCATAGGTCAGGATATCCTGCATCCGGGGGCGCCGCGTGATATCCCTGAGATAAAAGATGGATCCTCTGTCGCTGTGATCCTTGGCCAAATTCAGCTTGCGCCGGGTTCCTTTTACTCCGACACCGACACCTGTGGCATGCTTCAGTTCATCGGCATCCATGATCGCATTATACTTATCGATGACTTTCCCCGTTTTGGCATCCACATAGACAAACCAGTTGCCCGGCTCTTTGCCGAGGAAATTGAGATTCACTTTGTAGGTGAGAATGCCTTTCCCACCGGAAGGATAGACCACCTGTTCCGTCACCGGTTCTTCAAAAAGATGCTCCGGAGCACTTACGGCTTCTTTTGCGACTTTCACAGCAGCTTTCCTGGAAATCGCCACCCGGGTATTCAGACTCTGGTCGTCTGTTTTCTGATCGATCTGACCGTTCACCGTCCGGACTGCGCCTTTTTTATCCGTATGTACGGTCAGGACAGATCCTTCCACAGGAAATCCTTCTTTCATCTGCCGGAAACGGAAGTGCTTCATCCCCAGCTTGTCCTTTTCCGTTTTTTCCAGCTTCAGATCCCGTGACGGTCGGTTCACATGGAAATATTCCCGATGTTTTTCCAGAAACCGGAGAGCTTCCTCTTTCGTATCGACCTCTCCTATGTCGCTCAACACGCCGGTGACAAAAACAGGAGTCCCTTCCCGATCCACCCTTGCCCGCCATTTTCCATTGCTGTACTTCTGAAATTGTTTGACCGACTCACTTCCGTCGGCGTGTACAGCTGCTGTCCATTCCGAAGCCGTTCCCGTCATCAGTGCAGCCGCCAGCAACAGCGTGAATACCAGCTTCTTCATTCCGGATTCCTCTCCCTGTCATTATTTTTTGAGGTTTGCATGACCTTCAAGCCACCCTTTATCCATTTCTTTAAACTTTCGGAATATCCTTCCGAAAAGAAAAAACAGGCCATCGATTACCCAGAAAATGAGCGTAAAAAGAGAGAGGTGTGTTGCCGATCAACATGCCTGTTTTGGCCTATTCGTTCCACCAAAAAATAGAGCCCTCTTCTTCGAGGACTCTCTCTGGCATCATTTCAGGTTTTCCGGATTGAGGGGTTCCAGGTCGGGAACGACGAAGAGGCCGTCTTTGCGGATCAATTCCCCATCGAAATAGATCTCCCCCCCGCCGTAGTCGGAGCGCTGGATGTTGACAATATCCCAGTGGATGGCGGATTTATTACCGTTATTACACTCCTCGTAAGCCTTGCCGGGAGTGAAATGGAAGCTGCCGTTGATTTTTTCGTCGAACAGTGTGTCCAGCATGGGATGTTGGATGTAAGGGTTGAGTCCCAGACTGAATTCCCCGATGTAACGGGCTCCTTCGTCGGTATCCAGGATTTTGTTCAGCTTCTCCGTCTCATTGGCGGTGGCCTTCACAATTTTACCCTCTTTGAACTCGAAGCGGATTTGATCAAACTTGGTTCCTTGATAGACGGTGGCGGTATTGTAGGTGAGAACTCCATTGACGGAATTGCGAACCGGAGCAGTAAAAACTTCCCCGTCGGGGATATTGACCTCCCCGGAACACGGGATCGCCGGCAGTCCTTTAATCGAGAAGGTGAGATCCGTGCCGGGCCCCTTGATATGAACCCGGTCCGTCTTCTCCATCCGTTCCACCAGGAGCTTCATTCCTTCTCCCATCCGCTGATAATCCACAGTGCATACATTGAAGAAAAAGTCCTCAAAGGCTTCGGTGCTGGTCCCCGCCAGCTGAGCCATAGACGGATTGGGGTAGCGCAGGACCACCCACCGGGTGTTGTTGACACGTTCTTCATGGACCAGACTGTTGTAACGCTCAACATAGATTTTCATCCGATCCGAAGGAACATCCGCCAATTCGTTGATATTCTCCCGCCCACGGATGGCTACATAACAATCCATCGCTTTCATCCGTTCATAGTCAAATCTGGCCAACAACTCCATATGTTCCTCGGTGGTTTCCAAAAGCTGTGCCCGCAACAGCGCATCGCGGTTCACCTGGTAGAAAGGGAACCCTCCCGCGCGATACACCTCGGCGATCAAGGCCCGAGCGAGCTCTTCCCGCTCTCCGAACAGATCGATCAGAACATTCTCCCCCGGTTTTACTTTCATGGAGTGGGTGACCAACAAACGGGCCAATTCATTGACACGTGGATCTCGCATAGCTAAAACCCCTTTATCCTGTGATATAGTTCTTTTTCGAGCCGGGTCGGGATTGGGTTTCATATTCCGCTTTATTGGTTCCAACGAGCAAAGACGCTCCATGTGACACCCAACCCTCCCTGTGACAACTCTTTCACAACACTTTTGAGCTGTATGATTTTGTGCCCTTTAGTCCATGGAGACGACACAATGAAGCAGATCTCTTTTTTCCGCTATTCATTGTAACATCCTCCACCCCCATTTGTCAGAAAAGGACGGGACCGTTAGAATGGGAAGAGAAGTTGTGCGGCAATATCAATTCCCATGGATGTTGGAGGAATAACGATGTTTCAGTTGAAACGGGTGGAAGGCAATAAAGAAGAACAGTACCGGAACCTGTTGAGCCAAGCGAGGAGTTTGTTGGCCGATGAACGGGATTGGGTGGCCAACCTGGCCAATACGGCCTCCCTCTTGTACCATTCCTTGGAGGAAGTGAACTGGGCCGGCTTCTACCTGTTGCGGGGAGAGGAGCTTCTGCTGGGCCCTTTCTCAGGATTGCCCGCCTGTATCCGGATCCCCATCGGAAAGGGAGTCTGCGGCACCGCTGTCCAGGAGAGAGCCACTCAGCTTGTGCCCGACGTTCGCCAATTCCCCGGCCATATCGCCTGTGACGCCGCATCGCAATCCGAAATCGTGATCCCGCTGCAGGTGGAGGGGGGCATTGTCGGGGTATTGGATGTAGACAGCCCCGTTCCCGATCGTTTCGATGAGGTGGATCGTGACGGTCTCGAAAAACTGGCCCGGATCGTGGAAGAATGCATCGATTGGTCCAAAATGGCATAAGCAGAGGCCGCCATAAAAGGGGCGGCCCTTTTCCATCACTCCATATAGATGCGATAAGCCCGACGGATCTCCTCTTTCATCCACTCGGGATAGGGAGCTTCGTCCAGCTCCTCCATCCGGGTCCAATGAAAGCTGTCGTGTTCGGCACTCAGCTTCACTTCGCCAACCGGTTGCCTGCAGGCGAACTTGATGATGATCAAGTGTTTCTCTTCCTGAAGATCATCATAGATGTAAGCGGGACCCACCACCCGAATGGAAAGGCCCGTCTCTTCCTGAACCTCCCGATACAACGCTTCCATCAGGGGTTCGGAAGGTTCCAGTCCCCCGCCGGGGAAGTCCCATCCGTGGGTATCCTTCGCACTTCGTTCCGCTTTCGACTTGCGCAGGACCAGCACGCGATCCCCGTCGAAAATGATGGCTTTGGCGGCAATTTTGTAAGGTTTTTTCATGCCATCCCCCTTTCCATCCCCTCCCTGACAGGGGTCCATTAACTAAAGCGGAAAAAGGTTCCGGAAGCCCGGGCGATCAACCGCTCCCGTTCATCTGTCACCTTTGTCTCCAGAACCAGGATTGTCCGTCCTTTCTTGATCACCTGGGTTTCGGAGGTCAACCATCCTTCCACCGCCGGCTTCAGAAAGCTCACATAAAGATCCAAGGTGACGGATCGTCGATCCCTCCCCATTTCCTGAAAAACTGTGGAACCCATCGCCGTATCGATAAAAGTGGCGGTCATCCCTCCGTGAAGAATCTTATAACGGTTTTTCAACTCCTCTGTCACCAGCATCCGATGAATGTACGCCTCTGCTTGCTCATCATACCCCGGAGACTGGAAATTCATCATTTCCTCAATGTAAGCCAGCGGGCTGACCCGTGCCCGCTTCAGAGCTTGCACTTGTTTATGAATAGTGTCCAGTTCAATGGCGTTCAAATCCTGCAACTCTTTCAACAATCCGTCCAGAGTCATCTCATACCCTCTTTTCCATCCGTATCCGTTACTGGAATTTGATCGTGTCGTCTGGTGCCTCTCTCCCTCTTTATACCATAAAAAAGCTCCGCGGAAAACGAAAAAGACCGGTGAATGTCTCACCGGCCAAATCAAAATCACTGCATCAAGCATCGTCACCCTTCTCACCAACCACCGGAGACACTGATCTCCTCCCCGGTAATCGAAGCCGCGCCGTCAGAAGCGAGGTAGACGGCACAGGCGGCGATCTCCGACGGCTTGATAAACCGTTTCAGCGCCTGTTTGTGGAGAAGATGTTTATTCAATGCTTCCTCCCTGGAAATCCCCTCTTCCTGTGCCAGATGTGCCAATTGGTTTTGCACCAGCGGGGTGTCCACCACCCCCGGCAGAATCGCATTGCAAGTAATCCCGTCTTCTGCCGTCTCCAGGGCCACCGTCCGGGAGAGACCGATCACTCCGTGTTTAGCTGAGATATAGGCCGATTTAAAGGGGGAGGCGGTTTTCCCGTGGACCGAAGAGATATTGATGATCCGCCCATACCGTTGTTTCTTCATATGGGGGAGCACGTGCTTAATCATAAGAAAGGGACCGGTCAACATCACTCCGATCAGCTGGTTCCACTTTTCAAGGGGAAACTCCTCCACTTTGGCGATGTGCTGCAGACCGGCGTTGTTCACCACCACATCGATGGTTCCCCGCCGGGCGATCACCCTGCCCACCAATTCCTTCACCTGAGTTTCATCAGAAACGTCCACCCCCCACCCCGAGGCTTCTCCAACCGTCGATCCGGCAATATTGCGGGCCGCATCCTCCGCAGCGTCCCGATGGAGATCGGCCAGGATCACATGATCCCCTTCTCTGGCAAAAGATTCCGCCACACTGTACCCGATTCCCCGGGCCGCTCCAGTCACCAGCACCGTCCGTTTTCTGTCCATTTCCCATCCACCCTTTCCAAGATTTCAAGTATGTCTGTATGGTTGTTTTTGGTGGGGAGCGGGAAAATCGCGTATCATCTCTGACAGCTCATACCCCCCTTTTCACACCCCACTTTTAAACATTTCTGACTCAGACCAAGCCTGTGACCAGAGACAACAGAATGATCGCCGGCACCGCCAAGGTTTTGATCACTGTGATGGCAAAGATATCCGGGTAGGATTGCCGGTGGGTCAATCCGCAGATGGCCAACAGTGTGATTACCGCTCCATTATGAGGGAGAGTGTCCATTCCGCCGGCGGACATAGAGGCCACCCGATGCAACAGTTCGGGATCGATTCCCGCCGTCTGAGCCCATGCCAGATACTGGGCTCCCATCGTATCCAAAGCGATGCTCATCCCTCCCGAGGCGGAACCGGTAATCCCCGCCAGGATGTTGATGGAGAAAGCCTCAGAGATCAGGGGGCTGGTCTTCATCGTGACCAGGAAGTCAGCCACCGCCTGAAATCCGGGCAGGGAAGCGATCACGTTTCCAAAACCGACTTCAGAGGCCGTGTTCATAATGGCCAGCAGGGAGCCAACCGCCCCGGCGGCCAGGGTTTGGGACAGACCGAGACCTGATTTGGCCTCTTCCGTTCCCAGAGACTCCCGGTTTTTCTTCCAATAGATCCAACGCAGCAGAATGGCAAATGCCACCCCCAGGATCAGCGCCAGAATCAGTGACCAGATGCCCAGGACCTGATCGATGTCCAATCCTTCATACTGTGCAATGATCGACTGAGGATACCATCCGGGCAGCACGACATAGGTGAACAGGGCATTTCCGCCCAATACCAACACTAATGGAATCAAAGAGAGCCAGAAGGAAGGCAGTTTCTCCCCCTCCATGATTTCCGGTTCGTTCAAGGTGTGATCCCCATACCCTTCCCCCTTGGCCATCAATTGGTTTTTCCGGTGGTACAACCACCACAGCCCGAGACCGGCCACCAACAGGCCACCCACGGTCCCGATCACTGGAGCGGCGAAAGAAGTCGTTTTGAAGTACGCTGTAGGGATAATGTTCTGAATCTGTGGACTCCCCGGAAAGGCATCCATGGTGAAGGTGAATGCCCCCAAAGCAATCGTGGCAGGAACCAGCCGTTTGGGGATGTTGGCCTCACGAAACAGGGCGGCGGCAAAGGGATAGACCGCAAAAGCCACCACAAACAGACTGACGCCGCCATAGGTCAAAATGGCACCACTCAACACCACTGCCAGAATCGCCTGGTTTTTTCCGAAGGTTCCCGTCAGCCCCCGGGCGATCGAGCGCGCGGCCCCGCTGTCCTCCATCAACTTGCCGAAGACGGCCCCCAACAAAAAGATCGGAAAATATAATTTCACATAGTCCACCGCTTTGACCATAAAGACTTCCGTATAAGTGGGCAATAGGGGCAACCCTGCCATCACTGCCGCCAACAGGGCGAAAACGGGCGCAAACAGAATCACGGGATATCCCCGGTAAGCGAAGAAAATCAACAATCCCAGCGCCAAAAAGATACCCAGCACTCCCAACCTGAACACTCCCCTTTCCTGAGTAAAACCAATAGAGTATGACCCCGCTCTTATTTACTTAGCAATTTTTATGCCATAAGAATAAACCGCAATCTTTTGTTATCGAATATCCAGATTTTTGGACCCTGAAAACAAAACCATCAGAATGTTGATCCTCATCGCCTTTTTTGTTGTACAAAAATATGGACTTAAATCTGTTATTTTGGACTAAAGCAGGTTCTCTCCCCGGAGGAACACAACTGTCATCAGAGCTTCCACCAACACTGGGACAGCCCCGGGAAATTCCTGGCGAGGAGAAGTTGCCGGTTCTTTTCTATCACAGAGCGGGCTTTTTCATCGGACTGTTGTGATATCATAAAATATTTGAACCAGTCCAATCCCAGAGAGGAGAACATCGTGAAGAAACGAAAATTAAAGCTCCAAACCCGGATGATCTTGTTGGTCTTAATTCTGATCGTGATTGTGGTTGCAGAGATGGCAATCACCTTTTACATCGGCTTGGTGTCGACAATAGAGGAACAAACCGGAGAAAGGGCACTCAATGTGGCCAAAACCCTGGCTGGAATGCCCGACATCCGAAAAGCTTTTTCCACCGATGAGCCCTGGACCGTGATCCAGCCCATAGCAGAAAGGGTTCGGAGGGAGACCGGCGCTCAATATGTGGTGGTGGGGAACCGGCAGGGGATCCGCTACTCCCACCCCGTACCCGAGCGAATCGGACGGGAAATGGTGGGTGGTGACAATGGGCCGGCATTGGAGCATGGACGCTCCTATATCTCCAAAGCCGTGGGAAGTTTGGGACCTTCCCTGAGAGGGAAAACACCTGTCTTTGATGATGAGGGAAATGTGATTGGAATTGTATCCGTCGGTTTTTTGCTGGAAAATATAGAAGATTGGTCCGAGCTGTATTTCCTCAGGGTGACAGGGTACTTGCTGTTGGGCTTGATCATCGGAACCCTCGGGGCGGTCTATCTGGCCCGGGATATTAAAAAAGCCACGCTGGGGTTGGAACCGGAGGAGATCTCCGCGTTGTACAAAGAACGAAATGCTGTCATCGAGTCGGTTCGGGAAGGAATTATCGTCATCGATCAAGCAGGAAAGATCACCCTGATGAATCAATCCGCCCATCAAATTCTTTCGATACCTGCTCACCCGGGTCCCATCGGCAAACCGATCCGCGATGTCTTGCCCCACACCCGCATGACTGAAGTTCTCCACTCCGGTGAAAAAGAGCTGGACCGGAACTTCACCATCCACGGCAAGGAATTAGTGGTGAACCGCTACCCGATCCGTTCCGGAAAAGCGGGCCCCGTCGACGGAGTGGTGGCCAGCTTCCGATTGAAGTCAGAAATGGATGAACTGAATGAACAATTGTCCCAAGTTTCCCGGTACACGGAAGCACTGCGGGCCCAAACCCATGAGTTCAACAACACCCTGTACACCATCTCCGGCTTGATCCAACTGGGTTCCCACCGGGAAGCACTGGATCTGATCCACCGAGAGACCGTGGCGGGACAAGACCTGATCCAATTGATCATGAAACGGATCCCCGATCCGTGGCTCGGCGGGATTCTTCTTGGATTTTTCAACCGGGCCAAAGAGTTGAAAGTGGAGTTTATCATGGATCCGGACAGTTCCTTACAACACCTCTCCCCCGGAATCCAGCGTCATTGCCTGGTCAGCATGCTGGGCAATCTGATCACCAATGCCTTTGAAGCTGTGGAGCAAAATCCGGAAGGAGAAAGAAAGGTCAAGGTTTATCTGGGGGATTGGGGACAAGAAATTCTGCTAGAGGTGGAAGACTCCGGGCCGGGTGTGCCGGAGAAAGCCACTCCCTATCTGTTTCAACGGGGATATTCCACAAAAACAGGGGATGACCGAGGGTTGGGCTTACCCAAGGTGAAAGAGCTGGCAGAGGAAATGGGCGGATATGTCACGATAGAAAAAGGAGAATGGGGTGGTGCACTGTTCACCATCACCTTGCCGAAAGGAGGAAAATCGGGTGGAGAAAGAGTCGTGTTCGCAGAATCGGAGGATTGAAGTGCTGATTGTGGAAGATGACCCGCGCATCGCAGAAATCAACCGTCGATTTACTGAAAAGGTGGAGGGTTTTTCCGTTGTGGGAACTGCCTCCACCGGTATGGAAGCAAAGGATTGGTTGGAAGTCCTTCGTCCCCAACTGGTGCTGTTGGATAACTATCTGCCGGATGTGCTGGGAGTGGACCTGATCTGGCACATTCGACAGCATTCCCGCAACACCGATGTGATTCTGGTCACCGCCGCCAATGAAACAGAGGTGGTTCAGGAAGCCTTGCGGGGCGGAGTGGTGGATTACATCGTCAAACCGATCCAGTTTGAACGTTTCCGCTGCAGTCTGGAACAATACCGGGATCAGCGGGAACAGATGAAACAAAACGGCCGGATGGATCAATACCAGATTGACCAGTTGTGGAAAGGGGGCTCCAGCCTATCTGTATCCGCTAAACAGGCGGCTTCTCCCCCGTCCGTCCCCAAAGGGATCGATCCCATCACCCTGAAAAAAGTGCAACGGGTCCTTCTGGAAGGCGGCAGTCAAGGCTGGACGGCGGAGGAAGTAGCCTCCCAATTGGGAGCCAGCCGCGCCACTGCACGACGCTACCTGGAATATTTGGTGTCCACCGGCACTCTCCGGGCCGATTTGTCCTATGGTAGCGTGGGACGACCGGAACGGAGATATTTTTTCACCAGCGTCCGCCACTTGGGGTGATACTTTTTTGAACAACCTGTGAACAAAATGAACAAAATAGGAAATATGATTCTTAATGCTTTTAGTTTCATAAACGAGTCATCTTCCATAAGCCATCGTATCATTAAGAGCAGCTCAGGTTGCTCTTTTTTATTTGAAAGCGTTCACAAACGGGAGGTTGGACAGATGAAGAAATGGTGGATGATCCCGGTGGTCGCCGTGACAGCGATTGCCGTGACCGCATGCAGCGGCGGATCCAATCCTTTTGCCGAGGGAAAAGATGCTTCCGGTTATCCTGAACGTCCGCTGACGATGGTGGCTCCTTCCGGTGCCGGGGGCGGATGGGACTTGACTGCCCGCTCCATCACCAAAGCCCTGGTCGCTGAGAAGCTGGTGGACCAAACCATCACCGTGGAAAACAAACCGGGGGGCGGCGGAGCGGTATTCATGGCGGAATACGCCACAAAGTACAAAAAAGATCCCTATCACTTTTTCGTCAATTCACCGCCGATCTTGATCAACAACCTGAAAAAGGAAGGAAACAGCCCTTACGGTTACCGGGATACCACTCCCCTGGCCCAATTGACTAAAGATTACGGAGCACTGGTCGTTCGGAAAGACTCCAAGTACAAAGATCTGTCCTCTCTGATCCGGGATTTGGAGAAGAATCCGAAAGGCGTCACCATCGCCGGCGGCTCCGCTCCAGGGTCCATGGATCATGTGGTCGCCGTATTGCCCGCTTATGAGTCCGGGCTGGATCCCAAAAAGCTGAAGTACGTATCCTACGACGGCGGCGGGGAAGCGATCGCCGCACTGCTCGGCGGCAACGCTGATGTGATCGCCACAGACGCCTCCAGCATCGGGGAGTATAAAAAAGCGAGAAAAGTCCGGGTGTTGGGAGTGACAGCACCCAAACGTCTTTCAGGTGAGCTGAAAGACGTCCCCACCCTCAAAGAAGAAGGAATCGATGCGGATTTCACGATTTGGCGCGGAGTTTTCGGTCCGAAAGAGATGTCTCCCGAAGCCCTGCAATATTGGGAAGAGAGACTGAAAAAGCTCTCGACCAGCAAGGCATGGCAAAAGGAACTAAAAGCAAATGATTGGCAAGGTGATTACAAGAACAGTAAGGAATTCACCGCCTTCCTGAAAGAACAGGAAAAACAGATCTCCGAAATTTTGGACAAAATGGGCATGGCCAAATGAATCACTGGGAGGAGAAGGCCCCCTTCTCCTCATTCCCTTCATCAATCCCTCTCAGAGGTGGTGCACAGATGAGCAAGACCTTCGATCGCTATGCCAGTCTGGTATTTATGGCACTGGGAGTCGCCTTTCTCGTCGGAAGCCTGCAGATTGCCTCCGCCACCTACGGTGCCGAAGTGGGACCGGATATTTTCCCGATGGCCCTCGGCGCGGTCATGATCTTGTTGAGCATCCGTCTCTTCTACGGGACCTTCCGCTCATCACAAACCGAAGAAACAGAGAAGTCCCCCCTTCACTTGAAACGCTTTTTCATTCTGCTGGCGGCATCCGTTCTGTATGTGATTTGTCTTGAAATCATCGGATATCTCCTCGCCACCTTTCTCTTCCTCGTGATCGGCTTTCAAGGGATGCAAAAGGGGAAATGGCTGACAACCCTGCTGGTGGCGGCCGGCTTCTCCGGTGGAATCTATTATCTGTTTGTCGAAGTGATGAAAGGCACACTGCCCGGCTTCCCCACTTGGTTGGGAGGCTGAAAAAAGGGGGGCATCCCATGGAATCATTGGAATATTTGATGAAAGGCTTTCAGATCGCACTGCAATGGCAAAATATTCTCTTCGCCTTTATCGGTGTTTTCATCGGAACCTGTGTCGGAACACTTCCCGGGATCGGACCCATCAGCGGTGTCGCCCTCTTGATTCCCGTCACGGCCACCATGACTGGCGGAATGCCTCCCGAACAGGCGGCGGCCAGCTCCATCATCCTGCTGGCAGGAATTTATTACGGGGCGATGTACGGCGGTTCCACTACCTCGATCCTGTTGAATACTCCCGGAGATTCAGCGGCGGTAGTCACCACCTTGGACGGCTATCAAATGGCGAAACAGGGACGTGCCGGACAAGCTTTGGCCATCTCCGCCATCGCCTCCTTTTCCGCCGGGATCATCTCCCTGATCGGCATGGTGCTATTGTCGGAGCCCTTATCCAACCTGGCACTCCACTTTGGACCGGCGGAGTATTTCTCCTTGATGCTCCTCGGATTGTGTGCCGTCAGCGGCCTGGCCGGCAAATCCATGACCAAAGCATTGCTGATGACAGTGTTCGGTTTGTTGATCGGAACCATCGGAGTGGACAATGTCTCCGGCATCTCCCGCTTCACCTTTGACTATCCCCCGCTCTATCAAGGGGTGGAGTTTCTGACAGTGGCAGTGGGATTGTTCGCCCTGGGAGAAGTGTTTAAAACGATTTTGGAGCGAAAAGATGCGGAAGGCAAAGTAGCGGAGGTGGGAACGATCCTCCCCACCCGTCAACAACTGAAACAGAGTGCCGCCCCCATCGGGCGGGGATCGGTTCTCGGCTTTTTAGTCGGGGTCCTGCCCGGTGCCGGTGCCACCTTGGCCACTTTTTTCGCCTATATCATGGAACGAAAACTGCATAAAGACCCGGATCGGTTCGGCAAGGGAGCTGTCGAAGGGGTGGCAGGCCCTGAAGCCGCCAACAACGGAGCCTCCGGTGGCGCCATGATCCCCATGCTGACTTTGGGCATTCCCGGCTCCGGCACCACGGCGGTCCTGTTGGGAGCTTTGGTGATGTACAATATCCAGCCCGGTCCCCTTCTCTTTGAAGAACACCCGACGGTGGCCTGGGGACTGATCGCCAGTATGTTTATCGGAAACCTGTTCCTCCTGATCCTCAACCTCCCCTTGATCCGCATGTTCACCAAGATTGTGGACACACCAATCAAGTATCTGATCCCTTGTATTATCGCCATCTCCATTTTCGGTGTCTATGCCGTCCAGGTGAGCACCTTTGATCTCTTTCTGTTGATCGGTTTCGGTCTGTTGGGATATCTGTTGGCCCGCCACGATTATCCCCTGGCACCGGTGGTGCTGGGAGTGGTCTTGGGTCCCATGATCGAAAACAACATGCGCCGGGCCTTGACCGGCTCCAACGGCGACTGGCTGATCTTCCTGCAAAAACCGATCTCCCTCACCTTTCTGATCGCATCCTTACTGCTACTGGTGGTCCCCCTCCTGCTGCAAATGCGCAAGCCGAAACAGAATGCGACGGAAGCGATGTAAAGCATAGAAGAATGAATGAAATTCAATAATTTCAGCGTGAAGACGAGAGTATCTCCCTCTTTAAAGCACCCATCGGGTGCTTTTCTGTGGTTCTGGATACAAACTGAAAAACATTTCATGAATGTTTTAAGTACGGAGATATATCTTCTGTTTTTGTGATAAACTCCAGTGTGAGCTTTTGCCAGCCAACACTGTTTCACAACGCTTCTAGGGAGAACTTTAGGGTAACACGATCTGCCTCTCCTGGAACGTTTCATAAGGAGGATTTAAATGGATAAAAAAATAGATTTATCCTTTAAAGATATCGAAAAAAAGCTGGGGATAACTAAAAAAGAGGTGGCTGTCGATGAAAATTATTCATTATCTATATGGTATGAAGATGTCCGATCAACACAAATTTCCAGGATGTCTGTGTTTGACCTGGCTAGATGCTTAAGACAAAACATATATATTGAATATATTCTTCCGGAAGTTCTTAGTCGGCTCTGGGAAAATCCGATGTTGGGTCATATGACATCGGGTGAGTTAATGAATTTGCTGTCGAGGATTGACAAAAACTTTTGGCGCAAAAATGATAGATTGCGAATTCAAACAGAAAGGCTAGTTCATGCAATTCTTCATAAAGAAATTGTATCTCCCGATTACCAATTGGAAGATTGGATTGTCGAAGAATTTTTTTCTGATGTTCGGAAGTTGAAAGCAAAATTACAATCGTAGAAATATGGGTCTCGCGATCTCCCTCACCTTTCTGATCGCATCCTTACTGCTACTGGTGGTCCCCCTCCTGCTGCAGATGCGCAAGCCGAAACAGAATGCGCAGAATCGGTGTAAAAAAGAGCGAAACAAATCTCCCGACCCTGTCAAGAGGGGATCGGGAGATTAATAGTGACGAGAAGGAATCAATTCAGGGTTACTGCTCCACCTATAGGTCCGAAAGAACATGTAGTACCCCGACTTCAGCCCACTGATGATCCAATGTTCTTTTTCTGTGTCATCAGTGTTTTTAGGCCTTTATACCGACTGTACCGGCATTTCAACATGAGTCGGTAACATGCCCCGATTTCAAAGCCCATTGCAATCCTACCGGACTTGTCCACATTCATATCAAACTGAAGGTAACGCCTGATTTCTATTCCACCCACCACCTGCGTCGGTTTTCTTGGTATAACCTTACCGTAAGAGGCCCGATAATCTGCACGGTTTTGCGATAACTCAAAACTCCTACTCAAAAGACGTTCCCACAGCCTTCGTTCCAAGGGAATGGAAGGGTTAATTTCGCGCTTCTCCTCTCCCTGAAGTTGAATCTCATCAGAAGCAACCGGCTGAAAGGCTCCAATCAGATGTCCGGCGGAAGCGATCGCCTACCCCGGATGATTTCTTCTCAGTTTCCGTACAATGGTAGCAGTCTCTGCCTCCACTTCGGCTTCACCCAAATTTTTAAGAGGAACCGTATACCAATGAAAGGGGATCTCTTCCACCCGGGTATCCAACAGCCATTCTGAGAAGAAGTAGCTGCTCATCTCTTTCGTATTCACTCCTCCATACTTTTTAAATATCTTTGGACGCCTTGTTCAGCAAGTACCATGCTGGCTTCCGTTGGGTTGCCCGGCCGCCTTTGGGGGTAAAGCGGAAGTAGATCTTGCGTTCTTTGAGGGGGAACAGTACCTTGTTCAGTTCCCAGCCTCCCACCACCCACAGGGTTCCTCCGGCCGCCCGTTTGTCGATCCATTCCAGGCCCTGCTCCTGCAGGTATCTGGTGAGGGAAAAGGAGGAGGAATCCGTGACCGTCTTCGGTTCAGCGGTTTGGACCGCCGTAGCCGTTGCCGGCTCCCGGTGTCTGTTCAACATCGATTCCATACTGTCCAATTTCTCATTCAACGCCCGGCTGATCACCCGCTCGATCTCTGCCGTGTCCACCCCTCTGTTCACCGGGGGGTGGCGGTAGGGGGGTGCCTGGAAGTCGGCGCTCCCATACACTTCCGTCCACCAGACCGCCAGCTGGTACAGATGGCGGTGGGCCCTCAGGGATTCCTCCACTGTGCCGTATCCGCTCTGGTGGGCGGCTTTGTTTCCTTCCAGCCGGAGCTGCTCCATCGCATCGAAGATCGGCTCGGTGATAATCCCTTCCCGCTTCAACGCCCGGGTTCGCTCGGCCAGGTTTTCATAGACATCGACGACTCCTTCCTCTTTCAGCAACCAACCCACGATCCCTTCCAGCCATTTGCGGCTTCGGATGAGAGCGGAGGGCGGATCGTGGTAGACCATCCGCTCCACATCCCCCGCTTCCCTGGCCGCTGCCGGTTGCCATCTGTCCAAAAAGGCAAAAAGAGGTTGTTCCTTCATACGATCGATGCCACTCCCCTCGGTTAACGTGTTTCCGATTCACTGAGACACATCAGATGGGCCTGCTTCATGACAGTTTCGATGGCGTCCTTCTGTTGATCCGGCGGGTAGCCGTATTTTCTCAGCAGTTTCTTAATGTTGACCCGCATCTTGGCCTGGACACTCTCGCGCAGGTTCCAGTCGATGCTCATGTCGTTTTTGATGGCCCGGGTCAGATCCCGTGCGATCTGTTTCAGGAGGTCGTCCTCCATCATTTCCTTGGCGGAGCCATTGCTGGCCAAGGCATCATAGAAGGCCACTTCTTCCTTGGACAAGCCCAAGTCTTCCCCCCGGCGGTGGGCTTGGTTCATCTGTTTGGCCAACTCGATCATCTCCACGATCACCTGGGCCGTCTCAATCGCCCGGTTCTGGTATTTGATGATCGCTTGCTCCAGCATCTCGGAGAATTTTTTGGCCTGAACCATGTTGTCCCGTTGCACCGCACGGACTTTCCCTTTGAGCAGGCGGCGGAGCAACTCGACCGCCAAGTTTTTCTGTTCCAATCCTTTGACCTCTTCCAAAAATTCATCGGACAGAATGGCAATATTCGGCTTGTTCAGTCCGACGGAGCCCAACACGTCGACCACGCCTTCGGAGATGACGGATTTGGACACGAGCTGGTTGATCTCCGCATCCAATTGGGAAGCCGATTTGCGCCGGCTGTCAGCGGGGATCAGCTTGACGATGCCGGATTTGATCGCTTTGAAAAAGGCGATCTCCCGGTTGATCCGCTCCGCCTGTTCTGTCGTGGAGCAGAGGGCATAAGCTTTGGAAAGTTCCGTCACCCACTGCATAAACCTCTTCTTCCCCTCTTCTCCCAAACCGAGGACGTAATCCAACCCTTGGGTGATGCTCCGCATCCGTTCCGACGGTCCACCTTCCAGGAACAGACGGTAATCGAAGCCATGGAGAAGATCCCGAATCAGGTCGTACTTCTCCAACAACACCTCCACCGCTTGCTCTGTATCGATACCGGTGGTGCGGCGATCGCTTTCGGTATATTGAGTGAGAGCGGTCTTGAGGGAATCGGCAATCCCGATATAATCCACCACCAGCCCGCCGGGTTTGTCCCGGAACACCCGGTTGACCCGGGCGATGGCTTGCATCAGGTTATGCCCCCGCATCGGTTTATCCACATACAGGGTGTGCATACAGGGGGCATCGAAACCGGTCAGCCACATATCGACCACGATCACCATGGCGAGGGGGTCCTCCGGATCCTTCATCCTTTTGGCCAACAGTTCCCGCTCTTTTTTGGTGGTGTGGTGGGGGCGCATCTTCTCCTCGTCGTCCGCCGCCCCGCCGGTGAAGATCACTTTGATCTTCCCGTGCTCCAGATCGTCGCTGTGCCAATCCGGACGCAGCTGAATGATTTTATCATAGAGATCGACGGCGATGCGGCGGGACATGGTAACCACCATCCCTTTGCCGGTAATGGCTTGCTGCCGCTCCTCAAAGTGATGGATGATGTCTTGCGCCACCTGCTGCACCCGCTTTTCCGAACCGACCAGGGTCTCCAACCGGGACCACTTGGATTTCAGTTTCTCCCGTTGCTCCGCTTCCTGGTACTCAGTGATCTCCTCGTACTCCTCATCCAAGCGGGGCTTCTCCGCCTCAGACAGCTCCAGCCTGGCGATACGGCTCTCATAGTAGATCTTCACTGTGGTCCCGTCTTCCACCGCCCGGGTCATATCGTAGATATCGATATAGTCACCGAAGACCGCCGGAGTGTTCTTGTCCGCCAGTTCCACCGGGGTTCCGGTAAAGCCGATGAAAGAGGCGTTGGGCAAGGCATCCCGCATGTATTTGGCGTGGCCGTACTTCACCTGGGCCTGATCCTTCTTCTTCACTACCCGGGCCTTCAATCCGTATTGACTGCGGTGGGCCTCATCGGCGATGACGACCACATTCCTGCGATGGGTGACCGCGCCCAGGGGCTCCCCTTTTTTGTCCGGGGCGAATTTGTGAATGGTGGTGAAGATGATGCCCCCGGACTCCCGGTCCAGCAGATCCCGCAAATTCTCCCGGCTGTCCGCCTGTACGGGCGCCTCCCGGAGCAGCTGTTGCGAGCGGCTGAAGGTGCCGAAGAGCTGATCATCCAGGTCGTTGCGGTCGGTGAGAATCACCAGGGTGGGATTGTTCAGCTCCTGCATCAGCTTGCCGGCATAAAAAACCATGGACAAGCTTTTCCCCGAGCCCTGGGTGTGCCAGATTACCCCGATCTTGCGATCCCCCTTCTCCTCCGTCGCCCGCAGGGTGCTCTCCACCGCCTTGTTGGCGGCGTGGTACTGATGGTATCCTGCCAGGATCTTGGAGGTGTGGCGGCCATCGGTCTGGAACAGGAGGAAGTGACGCAGGAGATCCAACAGCCGGGGTGGATACAGCATTCCCTTGATCAGCACTTCCATCTGGGGAATGCTGTCGGGGGCCACCTCGACACCGTCCATGGTGCGCCACCACATGTAACGGTCCTCATCCGCCGTCAGCGTCCCCACCCGGGCGTTGGTTCCGTCGCTGATGACGGAGAAGGCGTGGGTGGTGAACAGATCGGGAGCCCAGGCTTTGTAGTTTTGGATCTGGTTGTAGGCGTGGGTGAGCTCTTTCTCCTCATCCAGAGCGCTCTTCAATTCAAACAGCACCAGGGGCATTCCGTTGACAAAGAGAATCACATCAGTGCGGACGGGCTTATGGCCGTATCCCTTCCACACCCGGAACTGGTTGACCGCCAGCCAGTTGTTGCGCTCCGGCCGGGCATAATCCAACAGCCACACCTTGTCCGTCTTGATACTGCCGTCCTCCCGCCGCAGCTGCACATCCACCCCCTCGGTCATCATACGGTGGAAGGCGAGGTTGTTCTCCAACAGATCCATCCCCTGGGGGATCTTCACCTTGCGCACCGCTTCCTCAATTCCCTCGGGGGGGATATGGGGGTTGATCCCGGTCAGCGCCTCCCGCAACCGCTCCTCCAGGATCACCTCCCCGTAATCCCCCCGCTCGGGATACTCCCCCTCCGGAGAGATCTCCGGCCCGTAAGCCCGCTCAAACCCCAACTCCTCCAGCCACTCCATCACCGCCGGCTCATCCAGCTTCGGTTCCGTCAGATCGATCATGGGATGCCTCCTTCTCTTCGATGGGTACGCGAATCTCCCCGGACATCAGCTTGGGCAGCAGGGTGTCGCGGAGGGATTGCAGGGTTTGGGTCTCAATTAGAAGTCCTTCATATTTTTCAATCAAAGGCTTGATTAGACGATTAATCTCTGTGTATATCTCATCATTAGGTATCAAGACCTTGGAGTCATTTAGGTCTTTTCGTTTTATGTGTCCCATGGTCGTTGCCTTATCTAAAGCAATTCTCCTAAACCGTTCCAGATGTTTCTGTATCCAGAAATAGAAAAACCACTTCTCATATCGATTTGATGTAACCTTAAATAGATGCTGATTTAAAGCACCTTTGCCCCCACACCATATCTTACATTCCAAGGTTCCTGACCATGAAAAAACTACATCACCATTGTTCACGATATATTGATCTTGAATTTTAGTACTTACTTTTCCACTATTCTGATCTGTAAACCCCTGGCGCAACTCCTTGATTTTAATTACAGGTAAATACTCTCTCCCTTCAGGAGGGAATTTTTGCATTGCAATTCCATTCAAAAAACTGGCTATTTGGTCAAGACTAACAACCTCCCACCCCTTCGGAATCAACCCCAGCTCACTTTCCACAAACTCCCCGTCCCGGAAGGGTTCGAAGTCGACGAACCAGGATTGGAACAGAGCCTGGGCCATGGCCTCCAGCGTTTGGCTGATCCGGTGGTTGAGTTCGATTTTGTCATCCAAGGCAGAGAGGATAGCGGCGATTTGTTTTTGTTCTTGGAGAGGGGGAAGAACTACATCCAACATATTAAAGGTATTTTTCGTGATAGTATCAAAAACTGAACCATGGGTTTTTTGTTGCAAGTCCTTAATCTGATGTTTTAAAAGATAATAAACGAAGTCATTTGTTGTGACTTTTTTCGCTTTTAATCCATAGCAAGATTGGTTAAAAGACATCGGTCGGCCAAGTTGGGTCAATTCCCCAACCGTTCCTCTAGCAGAAATTACAATATCACCTTTATCCAAAAGTTTTGCAGAGCTATTTTCCAATCCCTGCTTAGTTATGGTTTTCTCGGATTGAACAACAGTTCTAAAATCATTATTAAAGTCCTTTACTGATAACCATGGAATATCGCCGTTCCAATATTCCTTCATTGATGTTTTGGGGGTTCCTCCGCCAATAATCTCCACTATCTCTGAAAGCTTATAATTCTCCCATCCCTCAACACCCATCCCCCATCACTCCTTCTCTAAGATGTCATCTGCGCTTCCTGTCTTTCCGTTTCCCGTTCCTTCCTCCTCCAATATTTCTCCATCAGCTTCTCCGGCCGGTGACGGGTGAGGTGGCGGAGGAGGAAGTCCCGGTGGCCGAAGCGGAGGAGCATATGGAGCACTCTTTTGTTCAGTCGCTGTTCCCCCGACCCCGTCGGGGATCCATGAATCCTATCCATCGGTCTCCGTCCCGCCCCATCGGCAACCCCTCCTGAAAGTATGGTTTAAAAGTCAAAGCCGATTTTTTTCAGATTGCGGCGGATCTCTTCTTCCAGATGTTGCGACTTGGCGAATTGGTCCGCCAACTCCCCGGTGAGGCGGGTCATCTTCTCTGCAAAAGGTTCGCCGTCCTCCGTGGTGTCTTCGATGCCCACATAGCGACCAGGGGTGAGGATGTATTCATGATTTCGCACTTCCTCCAGGGTGGCCGCCTTGCAGAATCCTTTCACATCCTTGTACTCCCCGGCTTCCCGTTGTCCCCGCCAAGCGTGGTAAGTGTTGGCCACCTGGCGGATGTCCTCCTCGCTGAATTCTTTGTGGATGCGGCTCACCATGTGGCCCAGTTTGCGGGCATCGATAAAGAGGATCTCCCCCCGCCGGTCCCGATGACCCCGGGCCGCCTTGTTCTTGGTGAGGAACCAGAGGCAGACGGGGATCTGGGTGGAATAGAAGAGCTGTCCCGGCAGGGTGACGATGGCGTCCACCAGATCGTTTTCAATCAAACCCTTGCGGATGGCGGCCTCGGAGGTCTGGTTGGTGGACATGGAGCCGTTGGCCAGGACAAAACCGGCGACGCCGCTGGGGGCCAGTTTGGAGACCATGTGCTGGATCCAAGCGTAGTTGGCGTTTCCCACCGGGGGTGTGCCGAATTTCCAGCGCTTGTCCTCGGTCAGCCGTTCCCCGCCCCAGTCGCTGACGTTGAAGGGAGGATTGGCCAGGATGTAGTCGGCGCGCAGGTGCTGGTGCAGATCCTCGTGAAAGGTGTCCGCCGGCTTGCTCCCCAGGTTGCCGTCGATCCCCCGGATGGCCAGGTTCATCTTGCACAGGCGCCAAGTGGTGGGGTTGGACTCCTGGCCGTAGACGGCCACATCCCCGATCTTCCCCTGATGGGCGCGGATAAAAGATTCACTCTGGACAAACATGCCCCCGGAACCGCAACAGGGGTCGTAGATCCGCCCTTTGTAGGGTTCGATCATTTCCACGAGCAGCTTGACCACCGTGCGGGGGGTGTAAAACTGGCCGCCGTTTTTCCCCTCGGCGCTGGCAAAGCGGCTGAGGAAATACTCATAAACCCGTCCCAGCACGTCCTTGGACTGGCTCTCCCTGTCCCCCACCTTGAAGGAGAAGAGGTCGATAATCTCCCCCAGCCGGGTTTTGTCCAGATCGGGACGGGCATAATCCTTGGGCAATACATTTTTGAGCGAAGGGTTATCCTTTTCAATGGCCACCATGGCATCGTCGATGATGCGGCCGATCTCCGGCTTTTTGGCGTTATCACGGATGTGTTGCCAGCGGGCTTCCCTGGAAACCCAAAAAATATTGTTGGCCAGATACTCATCGGGATCTTCCGGATCGGCCCACTCATCCCGGGAGAGCCGTTCATATTCCTCTTCAAAGGCATCGGATATGTATTTTAAGAACAACAACCCCAAGACGACGTGCTTGTATTCGGCGGCGTCCATGTTGTTGCGCAGTTTATCCGCCATTTCCCACAGTTTTTGTTCAAATCCCAGGTTGGCACCGTTGGTGGTTGACATGATGTTCCCCTCTCAATCGTACAATTGTTGTTCAATGGCTGTTCGCTTGTTTTTCCAGCGTTCCTCCGCCTGACGGATCGTCTCCCGAAGATACTCCCACTCCCGCCGGTATTCCTCGACCAACCGCTGTTGCTTCTGCGGATCCGGCCAAGGGATTTCCAGCTCGCCGATATCACCTGGGTTGATATTCATCACCGTTCCCCCCCGTTGAAAGCTTTTAACCAGAGCTGTTCCGACAGGGCTTTCCAGAAAGATTCTGACCCAAGTGCTGTCCACCCCCTCCTTAAACCGCATGACGATGATATTGGCAGAAGCGATCACAGTGCGGGGCAAGCGGTCGATGACAGCAAATTTGTTGACCGTTCCCCGGCAAGTCATAACCAGATCCCCCGGCTCCAGCTCGTAGCGACGGACCTTGCGCCGCTCTTCGGCGATGGTGTCCAGCCCATCCCAGAGGACTTCCCCTTCTTCCAGATTGGAAATGTTGAGGACAGCGATCTCTCCGGGGCGAATATCTTTTTTCATAATCGATTTGCCCCGGAAGATCTCCGCCACTTCCTTCAATTTGATCTTGGGGATATCAGAAGCTTGATATCGGGCCAGTTCAGCCTGGCTGTCTGCAAGGTAAAGATCGACGCGCCAATCTTTCCGATCGGCAAATCTGGCGGGTGTGAGGCTTTGCTCCATCTCCGGGGACAGGTTTCCGTCTTTCCATCCCAGACGGCCGAGGATCACTTGGGATACCGGTTGCTTGGACAAGGTGATCCAATAAGCCCGGATCCCGGTCCAGGGGCGCAGGCTGCCCTCGGGCAAAGCTTCGATTCGTCCCACTTGAAAGGCCTTGCTCAGTACCCGGCGCAGTCTGGCCAGACCGGCACCGCCAAAGGTCAGTTTGGCCGGTGCAATCAGGTGGAGGATTCCCTGCTCCGTCAGATGACGGACCAGATTTTCCGCGGCGATCCCTTCTGTTTCGTTGGTCCAAAACTGATCATGGGTCTCGGCGGGGCCCAGCCGCCCCCCGAAGTCGGGCACGGAAAAGATACCATCATACAAAGGCAGATCCATCGGCTTGTAGATGGATTGAAACCGGATCCGGACATGGGCTTCCCCTACAAAGGCCAGTTCCAGGAGCTTGTGCATGATCCAGCGCTCCGTCGTCAACGTGATTAAGCGATCCCGGTTGCTCTCGACAAAGGCTTTCAGCCAAGGCAAAAACTTCTCCGCTTCGGTGATCAGAAGGGAGCGAGGGGGTATCGCTTCATCCCGGATGCGATTCGCAAAGGTGGAAAACAGCATCTCCGGCAACAACAGTGTGTGTCTCCGATCGGCCCGGACCAATTCCGTGACGGAGTCGATCACATCCAGATCTTTTAACAGATGGTACCACTGAAAAAACAGATCCCGGTCCCCGGGAAAATGGCCCAGTTTCCCTTCCACCTGCTCTTTCATCACTTTGAACAGCCTGTCGGGGTCCCCTTCAGTATCCATGACTGAATCCGGGGACTCCTGAAGGGCTCGATCCGTCCACCAGACCCGAAGTGCCTCCATTAAGTGCGCTTCCGGTCTGTCCAAGCCCCGCTCATTCATCGTTGTTAAGAAGCGTTGGAGAGGCTGACGCATCCGGTCACCCCCCTTTCTCTCGGAAACCATTTCCAACTCGCATAAATAGTATAGGATAACGATTTTGATATTTCAATACTAAAATCAGAATCGGAGAATACAGTTTTTCTACAGGAAAGAGATTCAAAGGGAGAAAAAGCCGTCTTTCTCTCCATGGGGAATCCACCTGCCATGAGTGTCATATGTCGGATTGGGAGTTTATTGCCTGTGGGCAGATGCTTATACCCCATAAAACTTCCGAAATCCAGCTATAGCTGGATTTTTTCTTTTTCACAACCAAAGTCCTATTGGTCAGGAAAGTAAAGATGAAATATAATCCAGTTGACGAACTCTTCCAAAAAAGGAGCGTGGTTGATTGGATTTTTTACGTTTGCTCCTTCGAAAGGTAAGAAGTAGAAGGGGTTCCCCCACCGTTGAATATGTGTTTGTGATGGTGGCCGCCGCGATGTTGGCGGGAATTGTGGTCGGAATTGCAAAAAGTGAGCCCGTGCAGGCATCCCTACGACAAGTCATTCTTTGCTCTGTTCCCTTCCTTTACGATGAAAACGGAGAACCTTCCTGTAAGGCCGGGAAGTACATGGCCAAAGAAGACCCGGAGCCGGAACCTCCAGCGAAAGAACCAAATCCTCTTCAATTGGTCACAAAGCCTGATTTTGAATCCACACCTCCGGTAAAGCCGGTGAAAAGCGATCCACCTTGGTATGAATGTGCACTAAGCTGGGACTGCATCAAGAAAAAAGGGGGAGAGCTTCTTTCCGGCCCCAGTGAAGAAAAGAAAAAGCAGTTGCGTGAAGAACGTATAAAAAGGCTTCTTCAGGAAGCACGTAAACATTGTGGAAACGATCAGGAATGCATTGCAAACTATGTCGGGAAGCGGATTGCGTATGATCAGATGGGAAAACACCCTCAATTCAAAGGTTTGATTGGCTTTTCCAAGCTGATTGGAGCCATCACCGGGGTCGATCCGTTTTTTGAGTTAGTCAGTTTTGGAATGGATCATCCCGAATTTACCATCGGTTTAGCCGCAACCATCATTGCTCTCTTTGCCTCCCCTCCCCTTGGGGGAACGATGCTGGTCAGCGGAGCCATTTCCGGCGGAGTTTCGTGGCTTCAGGGAAACGATCCGACCACGATCCTACGAGATGCGGGGATCGGTGGATTTGCGGGAGTCTTCGGTTATGGTGTGTTCGCCGGTGTCTCCCGATATGTGGGAGCCCGATTGGCCCAATCCACGCTCAGTCCATTCATACAGAAGTGGTTACCCAAGATCATCGGCGGCGGCAGTGGTGGAGTAGCGGATCAATCGGCGTTTGACTGGTTGAGAGACCGCAAATTCGATTGGAAAAGTGCCACCATTGCCGGCATGATCGGCATGCTGATCCCCTATGCCGGAGCGGTCATCGACGGCTCCCCCGCCCTGGGCAAACAACTGCAACAAATGATCCCCAGTGTCTCCGGCGACGGCACACTGGCCATGCCGTGGGTGAAGAAAAACGGGCAGGAAGCGGCGGAGGGGTATAACAAGGCCAGTGATAAGGGTGGTGGGGGAAATCAAAGGAATCTAGGGAAACCTGCTTCTTTTGATGAAGTAGCTGAGGCGAGAAAAAAATTTGGACTTCCCCCTCGAAGTGGCGATGACGACCCATACACTGTAGCAATTGTAAGAGGAGATGGGCATGAATTTGTATCAAAAAATGCTCATGGGAATGATAAGAAAATTTCCAAGCAACTCTACATGAATGCAGTTTCTCCGACTCATGCTGAGGCTGATGCTATGTATAGTCTCTATTTAAAAAGAAAAACTGAGGGTGTTATCGGAGGAAAAGCTGTAATTACCGTAGATAAAAAGCCTTGTGGATTTTGTAAGGGAGCACTTGTAAATATGGTTGAACAATCAAGATTAGATGAGTTACAAGTAATTTATATAGAGAACGGTAAAAAGGTGACACAGATTTTCCGCCCTAAAAAAGGTTTCGAAAGGCTTCCGTGGAGCATTACAAGAGACAAATACAAGGCAATGAAAGAAGCATCCAGGAAAGGAAGAGGTAAAAAATGAGTCAATGGGTTTTAACCCCCGAGCATTTGTCGCCGATCAAAGATCCTGATTGGAAAGTGATTGAGGAATATTTGATACAGTTAGACGGGGAGAAACGATCCGTCGTCACTTTAAAAAGAAAGGCCAAGGGAGAATTGATTGTAGGCGGAGGTAATTTGATAGAAAATGAAGCTTTGTATCATGTAGGCTACTCTTATATTGTAGATGATGAGCTTGAGAGGGAAGAAGAGGAAGAGGGAATTGAGCCAGTTTATGATGGGGACAGGATCTTTCACCTAATAGACCCATCTAAATCTGACACCAAAGAATTCTTGATTAAGATATCTCAGCTGTCGAATTTGCCCGAAAATATGTGTGTTAATAAACAGATAATGCTTGATGCAGTAAAGTATTTCTACAAATACGAAAAGCTTCACCCCAAGTTAAATTGGATTGAAGCATCGTAATTCCCGATTGTTAACCTTTGTCAAATTCAACGCCCAGAATAGCTGGGCGTTTTGGTTTCCTTGACGTCCCAGCGTAAAGGATCAGGACATCAGAATGAAGGTTTGGCGGGAGAAAGTCTTGAGGGTGATATGATTTTGGAGGTGCCAGTGCAGAAAAAACCTGTTCCCAGAAATGTTCGGGAATATGCTACCGACCATGATATCATCATCAGAGATGAGAAGGGTAAAGTCTATAACCCGGAGGTTTTGAAATGAAGGTAGAGTTTTACAAAAAGTGGATGATCAGCTTGGGAAAGCCCAGGCATCCATTGACTCGAGAAGAAGCCAAAAAGCTGCACGACGAACGGGAATTGTATGTGGTTGTGTTTAAAGAGGAGGAAACGCCGAAGTTTGTAGTACAGATGCAGTTCAGAACATGGTATTGTACCGTTCTTCATCTCAATGAGAATAGAAGGGAAAAGATTGTAGAAACCTACGCCGAAATGTACGACATGTACGACAAAACAGGTGTTGGCATTCCAAAAGGGATCGAGAACCAGATCTTTCTCAGGAATCGAAAAGAAAAATACTACGATAAGGAAGGCTGGATATCGTTCCTCTTCGAAACGAGCGGAAAGTATACAAAGGTGTATCACAGTTGGTCGGGAGGAGTGTATCAGGAAGCTGATCAAGGCATCGAACATGTTGACAAGCTGATCAAAGACAAACCCGAATTCGGCGATTATCGGGCTCTGTTGCCGGAAAGAAGTTTTCCCCCGGGATGATTACAGTCACCCCTTCGTTTGGAGGGGTGTTTGCCGCGAATGTATATAGC
Source organism: Kroppenstedtia guangzhouensis (assembly GCF_014637345.1). Lineage (GTDB taxonomy): Bacteria > Bacillota > Bacilli > Thermoactinomycetales > DSM-45169 > Kroppenstedtia > Kroppenstedtia guangzhouensis. The sequence goes on along the minus strand of NZ_BMEX01000008.1, from coordinate 56,820 downwards.
CTCCCTCAGTCCAACAATAAAGTAAACTCGTATTCTAAACCTTTTTTTATTCAACCCAACAATCGGTTTCCAACAATCGTAAGATGGGATAGAATATTGGTATGGTTCAACCTGTTTGGAGAGGTGAGATGGATTTGAATACGCTGGAGCTTCAAGATATCGGCGAAATTGTTCGAAAGGTGCGAAAGGAGAGGGGGTTGCGGCTGGAGGATCTGGCGGATGAGAACATCTCCCCCGCCACGATCAGCAACGTGGAACGGGGCGTTCCCCACGTCGGCCAAGAGAAGGCACTCTATCTGATCAACAAGTTGGGAATTGAGCTGAGTGAGGTCCCCAAATTGTTGCATGGACAACAACGGGAATTGAAACAATTGCAAAAGACCTTGTTCCAAATTGAATGTCTGGGTGATCAGGGGAACTCACGGGAGGCTTTGAAAAAGCTGGACAAGCTGGATCTCGAAAATTCACACCCCTATTCGGCTTACTATTATTACATAAAAGGGAAATGCCACAGTCGCCTTAAAAACTCTGCCAAGGCCGAACGGGCCTTGTTCAATGCCATCCGCCTGGCGAGCCAAACTGATACCAACATCGAAGCATCCGCATTCGCAGAATTAAGCCTTGTAGCCTACTATCAGAATGATCTGGAGACCGCTCTGAAATATGTCAACAGTGGGATGGATGCCTTTGTGGACAACGGAAACCGCTCCCACTCCATCCATGTCCTGAAGCGGAACAAGGCCATCTATCTGGAACGACTGGGCCGGCTGGGAGAGGCGATCGGCGTCGTCCATGAAGTATGGGACTCCCTCCCGGAGATGGAACAAGTGGAGACCAAGTTGTCCTTTTATTGGCTGCGCGCCGAGTTGGCCCGACGAACCGGTGTTTATGATGAGGCGATCAAGTATGCGGAAGCCGGATTGGAGTTGGCCCGATTTAATTACCAATACTCGTCGATGTTTGATCTCTGGACCGTCTTGGCGGGAGTCCATATGGAGTTGAAAGAATGGGAGCAGGCCGAAGGTTGCTTTGAAATGGCTCTCAGTTTGAAAGAGAAAGTGATCGGGGGAGAAAAAGACAGATTCATCACCGCTTACGCCCGCCTGGGAATTCTGTACATGAAACAAAACCGCAAGGAAGAAGCCCATAAAATGTTGAGTGAAGCGATCCTTCTCGGTCAGAAATTGAATGACCTCCCACGTTTAACTTACGCACTACAATTGATGGGAGACTTTTACCGTAAGCAAAACAAAACACAAAATGCGATCACTTATTATCAACAAGGATTGGAGATTGCCCGAAAGCATCAATTGAAAAAGAGAGAATACGAAGCGCTTCTACATCTGGCGCAGTGTTTCGAAAATGTCGATGAGCAGGAATTTACGAGGTTGACGCAAAATATGTATAAAGTACTCATTGATTTAAAGAATAAAGGGAGTGAATCCAAATGGATAAGTGGATCCGAAAAAGCTTGATCTTTACCATTCCTGTATTACTCGTCTTCGCAATCACAACCACCTCCACTCCGACAAACTCTTTACAAGCCTCAACGATCACCACCAAAAGCAGCAATCCCGGCACTACATGATCACTACTTCTTCATCTTCGAAACCAGACAGGGTCCGTCCCGGTCTGGTTTTTGTAATGACTTCATTCCACCACTGTATCGGTTTCCAACAACCGTTGGATAGGATAGAATAGCGTTAAACAGGCTACAAACATCAATCCAATCAACGAAGGTGGGATTCCTGTTGAGAACCCTGGGAGTTCATGACATTGGCGAAATTATTCGAAAGGTGCGAAAGGAGAGGGGATTGCGGCTGGAGGATCTGGCAGATGAGAACATCTCCCCCGCCACGATCAGCAACGTAGAACGGGGTGTTCCCCATGTCGGCCGCGAAAAGGCGCTCTATCTGATCAAAAAGCTGGAGATCGATCTCGACCGGGTGCCTGAAATGTTGCAGGGACAGCAATTGGAACAGGAACGGTTGGAAAAAGCGCTGTTCCGGGCAGAATGTCTGCAGGATCTGGGCGATCCGCGCCTGGCCCTGAAAAAGCTGTCCAAGCTGGAAATCCAAAATTCCCATCCCTTTGCCGCCTATTATTACTACATACTCGGAAGATGTCATAGAAGTCTCAGACACTGGGCCAAAGCGGAGCGAGCCCTATTTAACGCTGTTCGTCTCGGAGATGAGTCCGACACAAACATCACCTCAGCCGCTTATACGGAATTGAGCCTCTTAAGTTACTATCAGAATGATTTGGAAACAGCCCTGAAATATATCACCAACGGGATCAACGCATTCAAGAATAATGGGGATCGTCCACAGTTCATCTATCTCATGAAACGAAACAAAGCCATCTATCTGGAGAGATTGGGGCGGTTGGGAGAAGCGATTAACATCGTCCACGAAGTTTGGGACTCCCTCGGGGAGATGGAACAAATCGAGACCAAGCTGTCCTTCTATTGGTTGCGGGCGGAGCTCTCCCAGCGCACCGGTGCTTACCAGGAAGCGATTCAATATGCGGAAGCCGGACTGGAATTGGCGCGCTTTAATTACCAGCACTCCCATATGTTCGATCTGTGGGTGGTGTTGGCCGAAGTATATATGAAGCAAGAGGATTGGGAACAGGCGGAGGAGTGTTTTGATTTGGCACTCACTCTGCGGGGAAAGATCAGCAGTTCGGACAGGAACAAGTTTGTTACCGCCTATTCTCGCCTGGGACTTCTCTACATGAAATTGAATCGACAGGAAGAAGCTGCTGCGATGCTGGAGAAAGCAATCCGTCTCGGGGAAAGTTATGACGATGTCCCCCGTCTCACTTCCGCATTGCAGTTGATGGGAGATTTTTATCTGCAACAAAACAAAAGAGAAGAAGCTACTGTTTACTATCGTCGAGAACTGGAGATGGCCCAGAAACATCATTTAAAAAAAAGGGAGTATCAGGCCCTGCTTCGCTTGGCGCAGTGTTATGAAAATGTGGATGAGCAGGAATTTGGGAGATTGACGCGAAATTTGTATAAAGTACAGCTAGAATTGACATCTGAGGAGGGCGCAGTTGGTGAAGAAGTGGAGTAAAAGAATTCTTATCGCCATCATCCCTATATTATTTTTTATTTCGATGGCTGCATGGACCATTTCAGAAACCGACTCCATTCCTGCTGAAACACTGGCCAGCAGTAATCCAGGGAGCGGATAATCAATGAAAAACTGTCAGACTGTAACCGGGCGGGGGATCCACCCCGCCCGGTTGTTTGTGTCCGAAACTCCTTTGGGCAGCTGATAGTCATTCCTGAAGTATACTCTCAATCTCCCTTTCCAATTGCTCCGGTTTGGTCGCAGGGGCAAAGCGCCGGACCACCCGGCCCTCACGGTTGATCAGGAACTTCGTGAAGTTCCATTTGATCGCCTGGCCGAAAATACCCGGTGCTTCCCGGCTCAGATATTGAAAAAGAGGATGAGCGTTGGGACCTTTCACCTTCGTTTTGCTGAACATGGGGAAGGTGACCCCGTATCGGACCTGACAAAACTCCAGGATCTCATCCTCAGAGCCGGGCTCCTGGCCACCGAACTGGTTACAGGGAAAGCCGAGAATCTCCAATCCCCGTTCATGGTACTTGTCATAGAGTTGCTGAAGTTCCCGGTATTGAGGAGTAAAACCGCACTTGCTGGCAGTGTTGACAATCAGCAGGACGAAACCGGCAAACTCGGACAGGGATTGCTCTTCCCCGGTGATCCTGCGGGCAGCAAAATCATGAACACTCAAAACAACACCTCCCATGATCTGGATCCTCATTTGGTCAAGCTATCATCCAATTGACGATGACCACAAATTGGCGATAAACATACTCCAAACAAAGGTAACAAATGAGACCTGCCCTGGTTGAAATCGGCCAATCGTGAGAAGCAACGGGGAAAGGCTGGTCAAAAAACGTTCATCGCCAACCAACCGATACTCTGTTGGTGAAATATTTCACCAGGCCAAAACGGCACAACAGACTGTCCGGAATATTTGGTATAATGCCTTCATTCACTGTTTCCAATCACGAATCCCGTATTTTTTCATTTTCTGATAAAACCCGGACCGGCTGATCCCTAACATGCGGATGGCTTGTTCCCGATCCCCACGGTAGGCTTGGAGGGCCCGCAGGATGGCGTTTTTCTCTGCCTCCTCCACTGTCTCTTTCAGTGTGGAGAAGCCCTCTTCCCGTCTCTTCCCCACCAAGTGGAGGGGGAGATGTTCCCGGCGGATCCGGTCTCCCTCTGTCATGTGGAGGGATCGTTCGAGGACGTTTTTCAACTCCCGCACATTTCCCGGCCACTCAAAGCCGAGCAAGGCATCCATCGCATCCGGCTCCACTCCCTCCACACGGATCCCCACCTCATGGGCCAATACTTCCAGAAAATGCTCCACCAACACAGGAATGTCCGACCGCCGTTCCCGCAGAGGGGGAATGATCAAGGCGACCACATGGAGCCGATAGTATAGATCTTCCCGGAACCGGTTTTCCCGGACCATTCGCTCCAGATCCCGGTTGCTGGCCGCAATGATCCTAACATCCACCTTGACCGGATGAACCGCCCCCACCGGCTCCACCTCCCTCTCCTGCAACACCCGCAGCAGTTTGGCTTGCATGGTTAGAGGAAGTTCGCCGATCTCATCCAGAAAGATGGTTCCCCGGTGAGCCATTTCAAACTTTCCCTTCTGGCCTCCTTTGACCGCCCCGGTAAATGCCCCTTCTGCATAGCCAAACAGCACCGACTCAATCAGGGTCTCGGGGATGGCGGCACAGTTCACTTTGATAAAAGGACCGGCACTTCTGCGACTCAGCCGGTGAATCGAATGGGCAAACAACTCCTTTCCCGTTCCGCTTTCCCCCCCGATAAACACTGTGGAATCGCTGGGGGCCACTCGTCGGGCCATCGCCTTGACCTCTTTCAGTTTGGGACTGTCGCCGATAATATCCTCCAATCCATAGCGGACTCCCAGATGTTTGATCAGCTCTCCCTTATAGTAATCCAGCTCCTTCTGAAGTTGAAGCACCCTAGCGGATAAGGCATGCAATTCCCGCACATCCTGGAATAGGACCTTTCCCACCACCGCCACCACTCTTCCCTCTTTGAGGATGGGGATGCGGTGGACCACCATGTTTCCTTCCCGAATCTTCTGCACCTGGGCCAGTTCCGCTTCCCCCGTTTTGGCCACAATATGCATCCGGGTGTTTTCAATCACTTCCGTCACATGACGTCCGATCGCATCCTCCGCCTCCACTTTCAAAAACCGGGCGTAGGTCTCATTCAACATTCGGATGTATCCCCGGGGATCAGTCAACACAATTCCTTCGTACGCGCTTTCAAAGGCGGCCTCAATCATTTCTTTGGTAGCCTTGCACTCCTCATAGGTGTGGAGCAACTCTTCGTAATCACAAAACTCCGCATCCATCCCTTCCACCTCCCCCTTTTCCAAGTGAATGGATCAGAAACCGTCAGAACACCGAATAGTCTCTCTTCTATTAAGTATAATATTTTCAAAGAAATCCGTCACTTCCTGATGGAGTCGGTTCCGATAAATAAAACAGACCTTCGCAAAGCGAAGGATTTACGATAGGATAGAAAATGGAATTATCATTTTAGGAGAAAAAGAGATGAATCAACTAAACCCCACCCGGCGCAATATTATCACCGGAGCGCTGATGGCGGCCACATTTAGCGCCGCCGTGGAAGTAACTATCGTCAATGCCGCGATGCCGACGGTAGTGGGAGCCCTCGGCGGAATCTCCCTATACAGCTGGGTGTTTTCCGCTTTTATGTTGGCCAATACGTTGACCGTTCCCCTCTATGGGAAACTGGCGGATCTATACGGCCGCAAAAAGGTGTTTATCACTGCGGTATTGCTGTTTGTCATCGGCTCCGCCCTGTGCGGCTTTTCCCAGTCCATGGGACAGCTCGTCTTCTTCCGGGCGATTCAAGGCATGGGAGCAGGCGGGGTGCTGCCAGTCACCCTCACGATCGTGGGGGATATCTTCCCCTTTGAACTGCGGGCTCGTGCCCAGGGATGGTTTTCCTCAATGTGGGGATTGGCAGCGATTGTGGGTCCCTTCATCGGGGGATGGACAGTGGAGTATCTCTCCTGGCACTGGATCTTTTGGTTCAATCTTCCCTTGGGAATTCTGATCGTACTCACCATCGCCATTTTCCTCAAAGAACAGATCCACGAAGGGGAAAAGAGCATCGACTACGGTGGTGCCGTCCTGTTCAGCCTGGCGGTGTTGGGAATCCTGGCCTTCACCCAGCTCATCGGCAACAATGAAGCAGGGCATCCGCTTCCCTGGGCACTTCTGGTCAGCGGAGTAGTTTTGCTGGTCTTCTTTTATCGTTGGGAACAGCGAGTGAAAGATCCCTTTGTCCCACTCGCTCTGTTTCGCAACCCGATCATCGCCTCCAGCAACCTGTCCGCCTTTTTGACGGGGATGGGCATGTTTGGGGCCATCAACTTTGTGCCTTTGTTCGTCCAGGGAATCCTCGGGAAATCCCCCACCTTGGCCGGACTGGCGATCACTCCCCAAGTGTTGGGTTGGAGTGCTTGTTCGGTGGTAGCGGGCCGTTGGCTGTTAAAGCAAGGGTACCGGCCTCCGATTGTTACCGGGACCGTGTTGATCTCCCTTTCAGCACTCAGTTTCATCCTGATGAATGCCGACACACCTTACGTGTTCATATTGGTGAGCATGTTCGTCCTGGGATGTGGGCTGGGTCTGTCCATGACCACTTACATTGTGGCTGTGCAAAATGCTGTCAGCAGCAACGAGCGGGGTTCCGCCACCTCCTCCCAGATGTTTTCCCGCTCCATGGGGGGTGCCTGCGGCGTCACTCTGATGGGGGCGATCCTGAGCTTTCGGTTAAAGGATGAGATCACTGCTTATATCACCGCCCACAAGGATGAACTGAGCAGAAAAACCATCCAGCAACTGGAACAGGCCCAAGGGGTGACCCAGCCGGAGGGGCTGGCCACCCTGCCGGAGGAAGTGGCCCAACGGGTAAGCACCTTCTTGGCCCAATCCTTGGACACTGTATTCCTGACAGCCGCTCTGTTCAGCATCGCCGCTCTGGTCGTGGCATGGCTCCTGGTACCCAAAGGGAGTGCATCCTCCCTGTCAGCCAAGGAGTGAGACGACCACAGACCTCCCTTCATGTTGAAGGGAGGTCTGTGGTTCCGGATAAGTAGCGGTTGCCAAATCAGAGTAGCCCATTAATTTCTCTTCCGATTGCACCCGGATTACTATTGTTGTTCGCTATAATATGAACATTTAATCCGGATTCTACAAATACCGCTGATTGTAATCCCACTCCGGGGTCGCTTCCGGTTATGAAATATTTAAATACGTTGTGGTCACGCTTTAAAATCCAGATCCCGTATCCATAGTAAAATGGATCAGCAATTTCTATGTGAGGGGTGAGTAGTTGATCCGTAGTTTCCCGGCTCAACAGCCGCGCATTTAATAAACCTCTCCAAAACTTGGACAGATCGTGAACGGTTGTAAAAGCGCCGCCGTCCGGACCGCCCACGATTGGAACGGAATAGATATTGGTCCTCCAGGTGTCATCCTCTTCACTGTCAATGTAACCCAGAGCTGTTCGTTCAGGGAGTTGATCCATGCGAAAATATCCTGAATCGAACATGCAGCAAACTTGGAATATATTTTTCTCGACATACTCTGTAAAGTTCAATCCTGTCACTTGTTCCACGATCAGTCCCAGCAAAATATACCCTGAATTGCTGTAAGAAAATCTGCTTCCTGATTGAAACTTCATAGGTTTACTTTGAAACATAGGTAAAAAATCTTTGGCGGAACGGATTGAATACATGGGTTTGCTCTTCCATAACTCCTCAAAGTCACTCATCATCTCTTCATCGAAATAATCGGGTATACCCGAACTATGGGTTATCAGCTGATGAATAGTGATTTTTGGATCAAAATGTTGAAAAGTGAAGTCCAAGCAATCTTTGATATATGTATCGAAGGTTAAAAGCCCTTTTTCAACCAGTTGGCAAATGGCCACTGAAGTGAAAATCTTACACCCGGATGCCATACCAAACTTCGTGTGTGATGTATTCGGAATCCGTTCATTCCGATTTGCATAACCATATCCCTGTTCAAAAATGGTGTTCTGATCATCATGAACTAAGATGACACCGGAAAATCGATTGCTTTTCCCATGTTCTTTTACTATTTCACCAATTTTCGCGGAAAGATCCATCAATATATACACCCTTTCTCAGGGCTGTTGATTAACCAGAAAATGGGCGCAGGGAAGGAGTTGTGTGCTACCAAAGCGACCTTTGTACCACAGGCACTACAGTCCGGATGGGCTGAAGCCCTGGAATTGAGGAAGCCATCCCACCCAGCGGAGAATCCGGAGGGAGGGGCGTTAGGGGCAACATGCTTCCTTGCGACACTTCGTGATAGGGCTTTGCCCCTGCCCTGACCGGAAGATTCGGAGCGGCCAGTCTTCACTTCCTTGCTGGATGGCAACCGGAGCGTGGTAGGACACGATCTCAACTCCCGAAATATGGATAACCAACACACCTGACCCTTTCTCATCATTTTTCTCCAACCCCCGTTTTTTCGGGCTGAAGTAGTAACAGAAACCTGAGATCCCCTGTTCCGATCCATTATAGGGAATCTTGAATCTTCCCCCATTTTATCACATTCTGAAAGGAGGACGACGCCTTTCGTTTCGATGCAGGCGGGTTTTCCCAATTTTACGATCGTATTTCAAATAGAGGGGAAAAGGAGACTGACTCAGATGGTTTGATTGACTTCAACTTTTTATCTGATAGCGCCGGAAAGTATCGTTGTCGTTAGTTCCATCGGCTCTCCCACACCGACGCGAATCGCCAAACCTGCCTGTGGAAAGAACTCATGGAACATCCGAAAACAAACCCTCTCTCTGAATGGAGGTGACAACATGAATCCGTTGCTCAACGGTATTCAGTCCGCCCTTCCCGGTTTGAAGATCCAAAGCATCCGGTCCCATGAGGAGGGTTGGGACTTCTACGTCCTGGAAGTGAACGAAGAATGGATCTTCCGCTTTCCCCGCCGTCCCCAACAGATGGAACGACTGAAACAGGAAGCCGACTTTTTGAATCAAGCGGCCCCGGATCTGTCCCTTGCCGTTCCCCACTATGAGGTGCTGCATCTGAGGGGAGCCCTCCCCTTCGGGGGATACCGGAAGCTGCCGGGAACCCCGCTGTCCACTGCCACTCGTCCCTTTTTATCCATCCCCCTCCGGGAGCTGGGACAGTTTCTAAGTGCCCTCCACCAGATGGACAACTTCCCGGATTTGCCGGGGGGAGCCAACTGGGTGGAAAAGTACCGTGAATTGGAGAAGCAGGCGGCAGAAGCACTGTATCCATCCATGGAAGTATCCCGGCAGGAGGAGTTGAAAAAGCTTTTTCAACATCTGCATCGGGAATTGGGGAAAACCCATCTCCCTCTCTGCCCCATCCACGGTGATCTGAGTGCCGCCCATCTCCTGGGAGGAGAACATCACTTGACAGGGGTGATCGACTGGGGAGATGCCTGTATCGGTGATCCAGCTCACGACTTTGCCGCCATTTGGCTGGAATTCGGGGAAAGCACCGCCCGGAGGGTGGCCCGTCACTACTCCGGGTTCATCGACTCCTCCTTCTGGATCCGGGCCGACCTTTACCGCCGCCTCGCCCCGGTTTACGGATGGTTGCACAGCGGGGATCGAAAAAACCATCACTTGACACCAAAAAACAAAACAGACCCCGGAACGTCCCAGGATTCGGAATTCGGCTGATATACTGAAAGTGATTCTGAACTTTATTGATACGTTATTTCCGACGACCCCTTTTCGTGTGAGGGAGGAAATCCTATGGAGGACTTACCCAAGGGATTGCATCCATAAAGCAGGAATAGAATTGGATCGGGCACATCCACTTCAGGAAACCCTGGTCACCGAATGGTTGGCCCGTGCAGAAGAAGGCCAAAGTGGAACAAACATAACACGGTGGTGATCCGCGTGAGTCAAAAAATTGTCCAGGTCAATGCCTTTACTGATCGTCCCTTCTCCGGCAACCCGGCGGCGGTCTGTATTCTGTCCGGCCCCCGGGATGAAGGATGGATGCAGACGATTGCCCGGGAAATGAATCTGCCCGGAGACAGCCTATCTGTACCCTGACGGAGACAGTTACCGCCTGCGCTGGTTTACCCCGACAGAGGAGGAAGACCTCTGTGGTCATGCCACCCTGGCCAGTGCCCACGTTCTTTGGGAAGAGGGACACCTGTCAATGGAGCAGGCCGCCCGCTTTCAGACGCGTTGCGGCCTGTTGACCGCACGCCGCCGTGGCGACCAGATCGAACTGGACTTCCCTGCGGAGCCAGTTCGTCCGATGTCTGACATCCCCGTTCCACTGCGAGAAGCCTTTGGCGATTGTCTCTGTTTTCTCGGCGCCAACCGGATGGATCATCTGATGGAACTGGCCACGGAAAGGGACATCCGCAAATTTGATCCGAACCATCCGGCTTTAAAGAGCCTTCCCATCCAACGGGGCCTGATCATCACCAGTCGATCGGAAAGCGATGACTTTGATATCATTTCCCGCTTCTTCGCACCGAATCACGGTATTCCTGAAGATCCTGTCACCGGTTCGGCCCACTGCGCCCTGGGCCCCTACTGGGCGAAAAAGTTAGGGAAAACGGAACTGCGGGCTTACCAGGCCTCCCAACGGGGTGGGTCGCTCAACGTCCGTGTCGAAGGAGACCGCGTCCGACTGGCCGGCCATGCAGTCACTGTCTGGAGAGGGGAATTGATGGAGGGTCTGTGACAGGTGGATTTTAGCATGGAGAAGGAACCAAATAAAATTAGACTTATTCCGACACTGTAACTTAGGGCGTGTCTGATCATACCATTGCTGGGAGCAGGCCTGTGTGACTGTCTCTATCTCTTGCAAAAAGCACGCGAGACAACGGAAGCGACCTCTTATGCGAGACATGTGCTCCCCTGAGTGCTAAAGCCTCTCTACACATCCCAACAAAATGACCAGATACCCTAAGCCATCTTCTTTTTTTCCGGAAAAGTGACAACCCCCCGCTTTCAGAGGCGCAACAGCCTGTTGATCCCTCGTCCCCGTGGAAATCAAATCGGATTTACAAGGTCAACCACTGCGGCGCCGGCGGGCAAGTTCCAAATCATGAGTCACAAGCAACACCGTTTTCCCTTGGGTGTGTAACTCCTCCAGCAATGAAAAAATATTGATCCGCATTTTTCGCGTCCAGATTTCCCGTTGGCTCATCAGCAAAAATATAACGGCTGTTTTTGGCAATCATCCGTGCAAAGGCCACGCGTTGCTGCTCACCCCCGCTCAATATGTACACCTTCTTCTTCTCGTACCCTTTTAAACCGACGCGATCCAAGGATTCGGCAATGATCCCGCCCTGATCTCCCCTCTTTTGATAACACAGAGCCAATGGGATATTCTCTTCCACCGTTTCATTGGGTATTAACGCATAGTTTTGAAAGAGATAGCCGATCGTGTGCCGGCGCAATAACATTTTCTCCCGTTTGCCCGGGTTCGTTTTACCCGCGATGATGATCTCACCGGCATCCGGTTTTTCCAACAAGCTGAGCATATATGAATCTCCCGCGCACCTCAGAAAATTATGGATTCAGATGCCCTTGAATTGAAGATGAACTGATCTTGATCAGTCCTGATGCACAATTGGCGCGGAAGACTTTTTTGCAAATTTGTTGAAAAATCTGGATATAAGCGTGAAGAAAAAACAAAATTTTAGATTTGTCATCCCCTGATGGTGTAAACTAAGCCCAACTTCTTTTTCCGGGAGGGGTTACACCATGGAACGGGTGGATCTGATCATCAATCCGATGGCGGGGCAGGGGCGGTTGTTGGAGCACCTGCCCCAGATCACCCGCCGTCTGAAGGAACATTTCCCATCTGTCAATGTCCTTCAGACGGAAGCACCGGGGGATGGAGCTAAATGGGTGAAAAACGAGGGCGGTGAAGCGGACTTGGTGATCGCCGCAGGCGGAGACGGCACCGTTCACGAATTGGCCAATGCCCTCTCCCTTCTTTCCGACCGGCCCCGATTCGCCATCCTTCCCGGTGGCACTTGCAATGATTTTTCCCGGGCCATCGGAATGGAGCAGGACATCCCTGCTGCTCTGGACCAGATTCTGCAAGGACGGGAGCGGAAGGTGGATGTGGGCGTGGTCGATGAGGAGCGATTTTTCCTCAACTTTTGGGGGATTGGCTTGATTACGCAAGTGTCAGCCCAGATCGACAGCAAAAACAAGGAACGCTACGGACGGCTCGCCTACTATCTGAGCGCTGTCCAAAATCTGCTCGATCCCCGCCCCTTTCACCTCTCCATCAACTGGGACGATGGAAGTTTTGAAGGGGAAGCCGCCATGCTGCTGGCCGGCAATGGTTCCTATATCGGAGGAATGCAGGGCTTCTTTCCCCACAGTCGCCTGGATGACGGCCAACTAGATGTGCTGGTGGTCAAGGAAGCCTCTCTGGACAGCCTCTGGTCCATGCTGACCTCTCATGTGACTCGGGAATGGCCGAAGAGTGACGACCTCCTCTATTTCCACACCCGGCGCTTCAGCATTCAAGCGGAACCTGCCCAGAGTATCGACTGTGACGGAGAGAAAGACGGGTTCACTCCATCAGAGATCCGGAGCCTCTCCGGTCACTTGACGATCTTGACTGGAGAGAATCGTACCGATAAACCAAAATAGACACAGCAAAACCGCTGCCGAAGATATTCGTGCAGCGGTTTCTTCAACTGTCCCTCCGTCTCCAATTTTCCGCAATATAGACAAAAAGGTTGACTTAAAGAAGAGAAACCGATATGACAAGAAAGAGGCCCATCAACAAGGGGGCATGACGCAGAATCGGATAGACGCCATTCCCCCACAGGCTGATGGATTACCCCTTTGCAAAGGAGTGGGACCTTTTTGGACAACTTGACGCACGGCTTGCTCGGTTATGCCGTTTACGCCGCTTCCGGAATCAAAGGAGCCAACAAAAAGGAACAACTCAGTTATGCAGCCGCTGCCGTCATCGGTGCGGAAATCCCCGATATCGAGGGATTTACCACCTTTATGGGACAGGAAATCTATCTCACTTGGCACCGGGGGATCACCCATTCCCTTCTCTTTTCTCCACTGATGGCCCTCTTGGCTGTGGGGATCGTCGCCTTGTTCAACCGTTCGATCCGTTGGGGGAAAGCCTGGCTGCTCGCCTGGATTGCCACACTGACCCATCTTCTCTCCGATTGGGCCAACACCTGGGGAACCGGACTGCTGGAGCCCTTTGTCGGAGAGCGATATTCCTTGGGTATCTTGCCCATCGTGGATCTCATCATCCTGCTGATTTTCGCCTGCGGTTTCCTCCTGAAACGGAAATATGGAAGGGTCCGCATCTTTCGCGGCGTCTGGGCCGCCCTGCTCCTCTATGTATCCTTGCAAGCGGGACACGCCGCCTGGCTGGAATCCCGCCTGACCGAAGTGGAACAAACCACTCCTGTCGCTCAACTGGTGCCGACCCAATATCAACTGGTCGCCAAAGACGGGGATCACTTTCATTATTACGTCGGCTCCCTGTTCACCGGGCTTCGCAAGATCGGGGAAAGCAAAAGCGAATCCCATCCCGCCGTGGAGAAAGCCCTGGACACCGATGGTGAAGCCCGGGCACTGGTCCGCTTTCTCTCCTTACACGGCACGGAAGTGGAGGAATCCGCCAACGGATATCGGGTCCGATTTTACGACCCCCGTTTCCGAATGCAGAGTCCTACCCTGTTAAGCACCCAGGTGATCGTGCCCAAAGAGTCCATCCCGCCCGAGACGTCTGATCCCTGAGGCCCCCCACTCCACCTCAAACAGATCCGGAGTGGTCAGTCTCTGCCATTCTTCAAATCCGTATCTCGCATCAAAATGATTGAGCAACCGTGTCAACAGGCCGCCATGGGTGATCACCGCCACCCGGGCGGCTTTGGTTTGGGCGATCTCTTCCAGGGCGGACAGTCCCCGGCTCATCGCGGTGTGGCCCGATTCACCTCCAGGCAGACAAGATTCAGATCGGCGAAGGCTTCCTGCAGCCTCTCCAGCCAATCCTCCCGCGGCTGACCGGCCAGGCACCCATTCCGACAACCGCTCATCCGTCTGAAGCGGAAGACCCCTTTTGCGTACCAAGGGGGCCGCCGTCCTCGCTGTCCGCCGGAAGGGACTGCTCCAGACGGCTTCCAGATCCAGGGGTGTCAAAAACTGCGCCAACAATTCAGACCGACGTTCCCCCTCTTTGGTCAAATCCGCTTCGGGGGATTGCCCCGTCGCCGCACCATGGCGTATCAGATAAATTTTCATCCCATCCCCACTCATAATCCACCTTTGAAAAAAAGCTACAAAATCGGCGACAGCAGCCTGGAGATCGATTCTTTAAACCTGATTTTGAGAGGGCGTTGCCGATACTCTTCCCATGTCAGCTCATGAGACTGTTCCAGATCCCTTTGAAAAATGGCAGACAGTTGTATGGCAGTCGGTTGGTGATAAAAAAAGGCGTTCACTTCAAAATTGAGGCGAAAACTCCGCATATCGATATTGGCCGTACCCACCGAACCGACTTCCTCATCGACGATAATGGTTTTGGCATGGATAAATCCGTTTTGATAGACATAAATTTTGGCCCCGGCTTCCAATAATTCTCCGATATAAGAGTAAGTCCCCCAATAGACAAACATATGATCCGGCTTGTCGGGGATCATCACCCGCACATCCACTCCGGACAACACCGCAATCCGCAGCGCATCCAACAGACTGGCATCCGGGATGAAATAGGGCGTTTGAATCCGGATGGATCGTTTGGCCGAAGAGATCATCTTGATATAACCGTTCTTGATCTGCTCTTCCTCGGAGTCGGGACCGCTGGTGACGATTTGGATCGCCACTTCCCCCGCGAAGGACTCTTCCGGAAAATACCGGTCCGAATAATGAATCTCCTCTTTGGCCGCCTGGTTCCAATCCAGTATGAACCGCGTCTGCATCGCATGAACCGCTGTTCCTTTTACCCTGAGGTGCGTGTCCCGCCAATAACCGAACCTCGACTTCAATCCGAGGTATTCATCTCCCACATTGAAGCCCCCGACGTAACCGATTTTTCCATCGATGATGGCCAGTTTCCGATGGTTGCGGTAATTCAGGCGAAGGTTGATAAACGGGATGGCGGAGGGAAAAAAGGCTTCCACTTCCCCTCCGGCTTTCAACAATTCACGAAAGGCCCGTTTGGACAATTTTCTCGATCCCAGATCATCATACAAGACACGCACCTTCACCCCTTCTTTCGCTTTTTGGGTCAAGGTGTGGATCAACCTTTTTCCAAGACGGTCATTGCGAAAAATATAATATTGCAGGTGAATGTGGTCTTCGGCTCTTTGAATATCCCGGAACAGGGCGTCAAACTTTTCCTTCCCGTCCGTGATCATCTCCACACGATTGTCCCGGGTTAATACCGCCTCATTATTGATTAAATGCATATAAATCTGATCCCGGTACTTCTCAAGGACAGGGTCGGAAAACCGAAACTCTTCATCCCGCAAGGACTCGATCTGTCCCGAGATCAGATGTTCAATTCCGATTTTATTGAGATCCTCCCAGTCAAACAATCGCTTCCGACTCAGATTCTGACCGAAGATCAGATACAGTATAAAGCCCAGAAAGGGAATGAAGAACAAAACCAGCAGCCAGGCCCAAGTGGAACCGGCATCCCGGCGCTCCATAAAAATTACAATCGCAGCAAAGAAAAAGTTCAAGACAAACAAAACGCTCAACAAAATACTGAGAATATTCATCTGTATTTCGTGCAGGATGCCTCCTCAATGGCGGGAGGTGTGCACACCGACATCAGGACGTGTCCGATAAATCTCTCGACCGAGCCGGTCGGGATTGGGCTTCACATGGCCTTTTCGTTGTTCTGAACTGCCCAAATCACTCCATGTGCCCCCTCCCTCTGTTGCTCTCACAACGTCTCACATTCCACGGAAACTTGAATCACACAGACGCGCCCCAGCCCACGCTTTCCCTGCACTCCCTCCTTTCCTGTTCACCCCCGGTCAGCCCTTGGCTTCCTCAGACTCCAGATGCTCCCCGCGATTCACTTCTTCCACCCGCCACCTGCTCTCCGGGTGATAAACCAGAATGGAAACCGCAGTATTCCCGATCCTATTTCGACCCGGTCCGTAACGTCCGTCGCTGACCGCCTCCAACACGGTATTGATGCTTCTGCCGTGACTGACCACGGCCACCCGTTGTCCGGGGTGTTCACGACAGATCCCACCCAGAGCAGCCATCATCCGTGCCCGAATCTCCTCTGTCGGTTCCACTCCGTATTTCCCCCCTCGATTCCATACTGTCTGCCAATCTTCAGGATACTGCTTCTTCAATGATTCAAAGGACAACCCCTCCCATTCCCCCAAATAACGTTCCCGGAGGGAAGGAAAGGTGTGAACTGACAGGTTTCTCCCGGCGATCACCTCTTCCGCCGTTTGTACAGCCCGTTGCAGATCGCTGGCATACATCCCGTGAAAGTGGATTCCCCTCAGATACTTCCCCAGACGGCGAGCTTGCTCCAACCCTGTCTCCGACAAAGGAACATCTTGGTGTCCCTGGATTCGTCGTTCCCTGTTCCAGAGAGTTTCGCCATGTCGGATCAGGTAAATGGTTGTTTCCATATAATCCCCTTCTTTCATGAGTCATACCGGAATTTTTTCTTTTCCGGATCCCAACTCAATTCATAGGTTTTCACTGTCCGCCCCTCGCCGTTTAACTGATCCACCGTCAACATCCGAATCCGCTTACCATCCTTTCGCTCTTCTTCGAGCAGGAGAAGCCGGTATCGGGCGCGGGAGTCCTTGGATATGGAAGGATCGAGCAATACTTGCTCATCCCGGACCAGTCCGGCGGAGTTTCCCCGGAAATGCACCTTCCCTTGTGCATCCAAAATCACAAATCGATCCACTGTACCACTGAGCCGGGGGGATTCTCCGGGCCCGCTTGTGGAGAAACTCCCTCCCCGTACCGCCAAAAAAAATTCCGGCCGGTTCCGGGAATCAGCCTTCCCCCGAAACGCCACCCGTGCTCCTTTTCCGAGAACCGTTTTCAGCCGTTTTTTCAGCCGCCCTTCTGTCCAATCCGGATTGAGCAGGGAGGCATCCAAAGTATACATCAATGGCCTTGGATCCTGGCCTTTAGCATGGGCGGAAGCGACCACAGTCCACTTTTCTCCCGGTGACGGGGAGGAGCTGACCAACCACCGGGAGCTTAAGCGCTCCCCTTTTTTCAGTGGAAACCGGGCCAACTCCCAACGGTCCCCGCCCTTTTCCACCTTGAGGACTGCGGCGCGGTCCACCTGTTTTAAAGTAAACTTCAGCGACTGTTTTCCCGGCGTCCGGATCTCCTGGTGGGTTACATGGTCTTCAGGCGTGGTCGGCACTTTGATCCGATAGCCCAAATCCAGGGTCTCCTGGGTCAAAGCCAACAACTCCTCTTCTTCACTCCGCGAAGAATCCAGTTTGGCTGACGTTGAGGAAGCATCCCTATTTTTGACTTCAGCGGGAGCATAAACCGTCTCCTGCACCTGGTGCGTGCCTGTGTGAAACAGATCCACACGATAGGCTTTCGCCCGGGAATTATAAACAATTACAGCCGCAAAAGTGCCATCGTAACTGTATCCGAGCAAATAGGGCCAAACCTGGGTATATTGGCGAAAGCCTTTCCTTTTGATCAATTCTTTCAATGGAGGGACCACCTGATCGCTGTAGGGAACAAATCGCTCCGCTCTTTTGTTACCTGATCCGAAACTGTTTTTTTGCGAGGAAAGAGCCGGTTTCACACCCTGACATGCTGTCAGAACTCCCGCCAGAAGAAGCAACAGGCAACTTTTCATCCAACGCGGCATACTCCACACTCCAATCCCCGGATTTATCTTTTTACAGAGATCTGCCGTTGTTTGTATATAATGCCTGTAAGTATAGATGTTGGGATCACCGTCACCATCGTATCGCGCCGGTCGCAAAGGGTCAATCCGCAAATGAAGGGCCGTTTTCCCGGTCACTGATCACTTTCAAAGAAGGGAAATGCGAATAGAAAGCATTGCCGGATCAAAAATATAAGAACCAACGAATTGGAGAGTCGCCATGAAACTGATGCTACAGGCAGGGAAAGACCTTTGCCTCCACCTTTTCCACTCCCTTCATGCACAAGCTTTGCACCGGCTGGTGGAAGCAAATCGTTCCCATCTGGAACCCTGGCTTCCCTGGATCCGGACTGTGAAGGGAGTTCAGGAGATTGAGAGATATATCCGACGGAGCCGGGCCGCCTTTGCCACCGGACGGGAGGCCCATTTCGGGATCTGGCACCGAGGAGTGTTGGGCGGTTCGGTGACGGTGGAAAGAATCGATCCCCACAATCAGGTGGCGGAGATCGGATACTGGCTTGGACGGGAATTGACGGGAGATGGTTTGATGACCCGATCCGTCCAAAGAGTAAGCACCTACCTCTTTCGGGAGCGAAACATCCACCGGATCGAAATCCGGGTGGAAGCCGCTAATCATGCCAGCCGCCGGGTGGCCCAGCGAGCAGGCTTCCGGGAAGAAGGTATCCTCCGTGAGGCCCTTTGGACGGATCCCGGAAGGAGCGACTTGGTGATCCACGGTCTGCTCCGATCGGAATCTCCATCAGATTTGTGATCTAGGGTGTGTCCGATAAATCTATTGCCGGGGGCGGGATTGAGTTACACATGCGGCGCCTAAGTTCTGACGATCCAAAAACGCTTCATGTGAAATCCAACCCTCCCTGTGATGAATTTTTTTATAAGAAAAAGCCCGTCAGCGCGGGCTCATTTAAAATCGGTCACGGTAGTAACCTTGGTTTTTCCATTGGCATTCACTGCCTGGAAGACGGCATTATGAGGGGTGAGTGGCTTTTTCCGTTCTACGAAATCCCCTCTCCCCTGATACTGAACATAGCGCTTCACCCGATCGTTTTTGACAAACACCAGGAGGTTCTCCCCCTCCTTTAGATCGGATGCGAGCTTTTCCCCCTCCGACCATTGAAAACCTAAGGCCTGGTCGATTTCCGTCCCTTTGGTTCCCGGTCCAAAAATATAGAAACGATCCCAGGAGAAACGGGTGACATAGTTCATGCGCAGGATCCCGTTTCCCAGCCCCCCGTTTTCACTGGTCTCCAACCTTTCCACCGCTTTATCCAAGTCTTTTTCCAGGCTGGGTTGGGTGAGCTGGTTTCCGCAGGCCACCAACAGCAGAAAAAGGGTGGCCACACCGATGGATCGCAGTATTTTCAACCTCGGCCCCTCCTCTACTTCTCATGTCGTACCTTTCATTATACAACAGGCGGATCTCCCGGCGTTCCCCCAACTGTGGCAAACCGGAAACAGATCCAGCCCCCCTAGAAATTGACTTTCTCATTCCATTTTTGCTTTCGTTGTTGTACAGTGGAGAAAAAAAGTGAAATGAGGAAGCGGAATGACTGAAAAACCGAAACGTCCCAAGTACTGTCCCATCTGCGGACAGGAAAATGGTTGCGGGCGGGGTGAGCGTCAGGGAAGCTGTTGGTGTACCCGAGAGTATTTTCCAAAGGGGATCTTTGAGTGGGTGCCGCCGGATCAACTGAGAAAATCATGCATCTGCATAGACTGTCTGAAAAGGTATGTGCGGGAGAACCCTGCAGACACAAACACACACTCTCTGCCGTGAACCTCCGGTCAAATCAACAGCCCCGGTTTGTCCCTCCCCCTTTTCCCACGGGAGGGGGGGTGTCCCGCACCACCAGTCCATGCCCGATCCGAAGGATCTCATCGGGGGACGGACTCCCCTCCTGCAAGATGGCAAACCCTTCGGAGCCATCCAACACTTCCCAAGGCTCTCCTCCCACTCTTGCTGGCGCCGGGATGATCCCATTCACCGCTTGTTCAATTCACCCTTTAAATCCTCGCTGTCCGGTCAAAATGCCAAAATGGAACCCCCGCCCGCCTGGCCACATCCCGGATCTCCCCGTTCCCTCCGGAGTTATTCTTTGACGGCACCGGTGGTCAATCCCGCCACTATCCGACGTTGGAACAGAAGAACCATGAGAACGAGGGGGATGGTGACGATCACGGAAGCAGCGGAGATCTCCGCCCAGGGGATGGAGAAGCGTCCCTGAAAGAGAGCAATCCCCACAGGGACTGTTTTCATGCTCTCCTCTGTGTTGAGAGTCAGGGCGAAGAAAAATTCATTCCAGGCGGCGATAAACACGAGAATGGCCGTGGTGAAAGTCCCGGGCACAGCCAAGGGAAAGATCACTCTCCAAAGAGCCTGCCAAGTGGTGGCCCCATCCATTTTGGCCGCCTCTTCCAGTTCAAAGGGGATCTTCCGGAAAAAATTGGTCAGATTCCAGAGAGCCAAAGGCAGTGCAAAAGTGGTGTAGGGAATGATCAGGCCCGTATAGCTGTTGGTCAAGCCCATTTTCTCCATAAACATAAAGATCGGCGAGATCGTGGCAATTTGAGGAAACATGCTGACGGCAAGCGTAATCCCCAGTATGATGGTCTTTCCTTTGAATTTGAGACGGGCGATGGCATAGGCGGCAATCGCTGCCACAAAGACACAATAAGCAGTCGTCACGATCGCCACCCAAGTGCTGTTCCACAGATAGGTGGCAAAGGGACGTTGGGTAAATACCTTAACGTAATTCTCCACTGTCGGGTGATCGGGAATTGGCCGAAACGCATGCTCTCCAAAGAGCTCCCCCGATGGTTTGAGTGAAGTCAACACCTGCCAAATAAAAGGAAAGAGCATGACAAGGAGGAAAGCCGCCAAAAACAGATAAAACCAGAATCCCGCATTTTTACGCATCTCTCTCACCTTCCTTATTTGCCGCTTCCATCGCTGATCAGATCCCGGCCGAGCAGTTTCACAAACAACATGCTGATGATTGCGATGCAGATGAAGACGATCACTGCCAGCGCGGAGCCCGCCCCAAAGTTCATCTGGGCAAACATCGTCTTGTAGGCATAAACCGAAATCGTTTCCGTGGCATTGGCCGGACCTCCGCCGGTCAGGACATAGATCAGATCAAAAACACGGAAAGCATCCAGAATCCGGAACAGAAGAGCGACCAGAATGGTCGTACGCAGCATCGGAAGCGTAATTTTGAAAAATTGCTGGATTCTGCTAGCCCCGTCCACCTCCGCCGCTTCATACAAACTCTTGGGGATGGTCTGAAGTCCGGCCAAAATCAACAGCGCCATAAAGGGAGTCGTCTTCCAGACATCGGCGAAAATCACGGCAAACATGGACCAGAACTTGGTTGTTAAAAGTGTTCCCATATTGGGGATCAGACCGATTTCAGCAAAAATTTTTGCCATGACTCCATTCTGACCGTCAAAGAGAAACTTCCACATCAATGCCGCCACTGCTGTCGGCAACGCCCAGGGAATCAACACCGAGGCCCGCACCAGCCCCCGACCGACAAACTGCCGGTTGATCAACAGGGCGATGGCGATCCCCAGGACCAGCTCCACACCCACGGAAATCCCGGTAAAGACGAGGGTGTTAGTCAGGGAAGCCCACATCCGCTCATCTGTCAGATAGATGCGGTAATATTTCAGACCGACAAAGTTGGGCTCAATCAAGCACTCCTGCAGTCCTTTGGCAAGACCGGTCACCCGTTTGGGGTGGTTCAGGACCCCCTCTTGTTCCATCGCCTTCAGATCCGCCCGGATCTGTGAGATCTGACTCTCGGAGATACGAGCTTTCTTCTCCTCGATATTCACCAGCCTCAGGTTTTCGGGAACCGCCTTCCCCTCAAATAGGAGCTCATCCACTCTTTGAAAGTTTTTCCGGACCCGGGAATCCTTTTCCAGGGTGGATCGGACGTTCTCCACTTTCGCTTTGACCTGGGTGAGACGCTTTTGGGTTGCCCCCTCCGCCTTTTTGATCTCCTGATCCAACGCCGACAGCAAAAACGGCATGGAATTGGCGTATCCCTCAAGATCGACTCCGTAATGGCTGTGAGTGGTCCGTTTGGTGGCATCATTCAGCCGCACATCGTGGAGACTGAGCCAAAAGGAACGGAACACCGGAAAAATGGCGATCACAAGGATGAGAAGCAGTGCAGGAATTACCAACAACCAGGCCAGGCTCCCTTCGGAAAGTCCCTTCCGAGTTCCTTTTTTCATGCTTTCACCCGCTTTTTTCTTGAAAGATGGAAAGAAGGGAAGGCAGGAACCGGAGCCACTCCGGCCCCACCCCTTAGAAACGTTGTGAAGTTGTGCCGGCCAAGTTGGTCGAGTGGGATTTCACATGACCTTTTCCTTGTCTGAACTGCCAGAATCACTCCATATGCCCCCCCTCCCTGTAACCGCTTTTTCACAACGCTTTTAGAGCCAGCTCTACTTTGAATTTACCGACAATATTCGACATCCCTTGACGCTTTTAAAGAAATGCTCAAAGCGGCATTAGTGAACCTGATTATTTAACGACTTCCTGCAACTTCTTCTCCATGCTCTTCACGGCTGCTTCCGGTGTTTGCTTCCCAGCCAAGGTTTTGGAGACTTCCACTTGAATGATGTCGGAAATCTTTTGATATTCCGGGGAAACCGGGCGGGAAATGGCGGATTTCAGACCCTCGACATAATTTTTATCCTTGAACAGCGGACTGGCACTTTTCACCTCACTATCCTCAAAGAGTGGTATATAGGTCGGAGCCAAGCCCCCGTCGATGGCGGAGATCTTTTGTCCCTCTGGACCTGTCATGAATTTGATGAATTCCCAGGCTTCCTTTTTGTGTTTGGAGTTTTTATTGATCCCGGAAACCCAGCCACCCAAGGCGGCTACACTCCCTTGATCCCCTGCCGGCAACGGAGCGACGGCCACTTTCCCCTTCACTTTGGAGCCATCTTCGTTCATTTTGGCATAATGGTAGGGCCATTGACGGTCAAACACGGCCTGGCCTTCCCCATAGATCGCATCGGTTTCAATTTCCGTAATGGCGGTGACATTCCCCGGTACCAGATCCGACTTGGCGATTTCAGCCATTTTTTGGAGACCCTTCACCGTCTCTGGACTGTTGATGGCCACTTTGCCCTGTTCATCCAGCACTTGTCCGCCGCAGGAGCCGATAAACTCCACAAAATTGCAGACCAGACCTTCATATTGTTTCCCCTGGAAAAGATAGCCGTATTTCGCTCCATTCTTCCCTGTCAGCTTCTTGGCCTGCTCCATCATCTCATCCCAGGTTTTCGGCGCCTTGTCCACCAGATCAGTCCGGTAAAACAACAATCCGGCATCCATGAACTTGGGCATCGCCCACTGTTGCCCGTTGTAGTTGCCGGCCTCCACCGCCCCTTCCACATATTGGTCCAGATCGATCTTGTCCCGCTGGATGTAACGGTCCAGGGGTTCAAGATAACCGGCTTGGGCAAATTCGGCGGGCCAGATCACATCCAAGTCAAATACATCGATCTCCCCAGATCCGCCGCTGAACATCGTCACATACTGATCATGGCTGACTCCCGTGTCTGAAGGCATCTCTTTAAACTTCACCCGGATCTGGGGATGCTTCTTCTCGAAGGCTTTGATCAGTTTGGTGGTGGCACCGGTCTGATCCTTGCCCCGGGCATATGTCAGGGTAACTTTCTTCCCGTCGCTGTCGCCGCCCTCCACCTCATCCGAGCCGGAACCGCAGGCCGCCAAGGAAAAGACCAGGGAAGCGGACACCCCTGCAGCGAGCATTTTTTTCCACAATTTCACGTTTGATTCTCCCCTTTCATAAATGTCATCAAAACTCCAATCCACAAACACCAAGCAAAACGGTAGCTGTTGCCACAAACCACCTCCTCACGGAGAACTCATCATGACGGTGATATTCAAGGAAAAATCGGACATCGAACATTCAGAATAAACAGTAAGGAAAACGTTTTAATTAAGAGAATACCAAAAACAAGGGAAGATGCAAGAACAAATTACATCAACCCCGAGGGCTTTCGATGAGCCGGATCTTAGGAATTGGAAGCGGGAGAGTCTTAAGGAAAGGCCCTTAGTGAAAAAGTCGTCACAGGGAAGGTTGGGTTTCACATGGAGTGATTTTGGATCGTCAGAACAACGAAAAGGTCATGTAAAACCCAATCCCGACCGACTCAGAAGAACTAAATTGCAACGCTTTTAGGGGCCACATTCTTCTTTGTGATTCTTTCCGTAAGGCTTTGTCCCTATCTGATGATCAGATACAAAGCCCAGTCATTCCATCCTTGCTGGATGACACAGCACAACCGGAAGACCTCAGGTGCGACTTGTGCCCTATGGGCCACAACCGTCGACGTGGCCCTACTCGATCTCCCCATCCACTATGACTCATCCACACCTCTGTTCCGCTATAATAGATAAGATATCAAGGAAAAGAAGGAGACAAGCATGCGAATCAGACGAAAACCCCACGCCAAGAAGATGGTTCGGGAACACCCCCGGGTGGTGAAGGAACCGGAGCAACTTCGAGGAAAGTGGCACACTCTGTTCGGCAATGACCGGCCCCTTCATCTGGAACTGGGCACCGGGAAGGGACAGTTCTTATCCCGTGCATGTCAAGACACCCCCGGTGTAAACTGGATCGGAGTGGAACGAATCGAGGAAGTGCTCCTCCTTGCTTTAAAAAAAGCGGAGGAGACTCCATGTGTCAACCTCCGGTTTTTATGGATGGATGTCAGCCGTCTGGATGAAGTCTTTGAAGAGGGGGAAGTGGATCGGATCTATCTTCACTTCAGCGACCCTTGGCCCAAGAAGCGGCATGCCCGACGAAGACTCACCCACCGCCACTTCCTTGACCGTTACAAGAAAGTGCTGAAGCCGAAAGGGGAGATCCTGCTGAAGACAGACAACTCCCCCCTCTTTGATTTCTCTCTGGAGGAGCTGGAAGCCACGGGTTTTACCATCATGGAATCCACCCGGGATCTTTATCAAAGTCCCTATGTGAGAGGAAACATTCCGACGGAGTATGAACAGAAGTTCACCGCCCGGGGAATGCCCATCCATTACCTGCGGGCAAAGCACCCCAGGGATTTCTCTTCCACTCGTTGACATCTCTTCAGGATTCGATATAATATTGGTTTGTACGGCTCAAATTGTTCCTTTCGCTAAAAGGGAACTTGAGGATAGCTCAGCAAACCAGGTGATGGAATGTCACCCTCACCGGTCCGCCCTCGGGGGAGGATCTTGTTTTCCCGGAGGTGCCCCGCTTTTCGCCGCTATCCGGAAAGTGAGGGCAACAACCAGCGGATCGGCATCCCCTGTCTTTGCTTAACCGACTGTGTGAAAAAAGAAAGGAGCAAATGACCCATGGCACGATACACCGGACCTCGTTGGAAACTGAGCCGCCGCCTGGGGATCTCCCTCTCCGGCACCGGCAAAGAGATGAAACGGCCTTACCCGCCGGGGGAACACGGCCCCAACCAACGGCGCAAGGTCTCTGAATATGGCACCCAGTTGCAGGAGAAACAAAAACTGCGCTTTATGTACGGAATGAACGAAAAGCAATTTCGTTCCCTGTTTGTGGAAGCCGGTAAGATGAAAGGGGTTCACGGCGAAAACTTCATGAAACTGCTGGAATCCCGCCTGGACAACCTGGTTTTCCGCCTCGGCTTTGCCCGCACCCGTGCCCAGGCCCGCCAGCTGGTGGTTCATGGTCATATCGTCGTCAACGGCAAAAAAGTGGACCGTCCCTCCTACCGGGTGAAGCCCGGCGATGTGATCGGTCTCCGGGAAAAGAGCCGCAACCTGGCTGTTATTAAGGAAGCTCTGGCAGAGCGCAACTTCCTGCCGGAATACCTGAGCTTTGACGACAATAAACTGGAAGGCACCTACACCCGCATTCCGGAACGGGATGAACTGCCCGCTGAAATCAATGAGCGTCTGATCGTTGAATTCTACTCCCGCTGATCGGGAATCGTGGAAAACGACCTCCACCCTTTTAGGGATGGAGGTCGTTTTGTACTTCTTTCAGGATAAGCGAATCGTTCGGTTACATGTTTCTGCCACGATCGGGTCGTGAGTGACGATGATGATGGTTTTGTTTTCTTGATTCAAATCCTTCAAGATCCGCAGAATTTCGTCTCTGTTGTCAGCATCCAACGAACCTGTCGGTTCATCCGCAAGGATCAAGTCACAAGGTTTTAACAGAATTCGGGCAATGGCCACCCGCTGTTGCTCTCCACCTGAAAGCTCGTGTACTTTCTGCTTAAGAGAAATGTTGAGACCGACTTTCTTAAGGGCTTTCCTTTTCAGTTCCTGTTTTTCCTGCTTGGTTTTTTTGGAGTAGATCAGGGGAACTTCCAAATTTTCATCCACTGTCGCATTATCCATCAGTGCATAGTTCTGAAACAGGTAGGAGAGTCGGGTCCGCAAGATCCGGTTGGCCTTGCGGGAATGGATGCGGGGACTTTTCTCGCCGAACAGTCTGACAGTCCCCTCATCGGGACTTTCCAACATGCCCATCATATTCAGGATGGTGGTTTTACCGGAGCCGCTCTTGCCGGTGATCGCCACCATCTCCCCTTCATAGACAACCATGCTGATCTGATCGAGAACGACATGATCGCCATATCGCTTGGTTACCTGTTCCAGCTCACAGATCGATGTCATCCTTTATTCTCCTCCCTTAATCACCTGAATCTTGTTGCGACGCTCAATCAAGATCAATGCGATCACCGAAGCGAACAGCTCGATCCCAAGAAAACTGAGGACCACCATCGGAAATCTGGGATCCGTGATCCCTTGAACCAATCCCAGACCCAGCACCTGGTTCACCACCCATCCCAGTACGACCAGTGCGATCCAGGTGATGATCAACCAACGGAAATACGTTCGGTACGTCCGGAAGAAACCGATCCCGAACAAGCGGTGCACCACAAACCGCTGTTGATGTTTGTGGAAGAAGATCAGCAGGTTTTGCACGATCAGGAAGAGAAAGGAGACGGCCAACCCCAGCATGATCAGCATGGTGATGTTCATCCCTTGTTGCAAGTCACGCAGCTCCTCCAACACATACTGATCCACCGTCTGGATCCTCTTCAGATTATCATCCACTTTGAGCCGTTTTAACTTCGGGCTCAACTTCTTGTATGTGAGGGCGGTATCCCGATCGATGAGCTTCACTTTTAACGGATCCCTCGCACCTCCCCCGCGGATTCCGCCGCTGTACCCGAAAAGATGATTATTCTCCGTCTTGACATGGATGATGGGATCGGTGATCATGTTCTGCTCCGCCGGAAATACGTCGGGATTGAAGCTGAAGATGCGTTGGCCCTCCGCTAGCCAGAGGATTTTTAGCTTTTGCCCTTTGTCGACAGAAACATAGAAATCTCTCTGCTCCTTGCTCTCAAAATAATCACGGATTTCTTTTTCCCGGTTCTTGTATTGTTCTGGCACGAGCAACACCCAATCCTTGCTCTTCTCAGACACTTGCACCGGATGGCCCTCGGAATCATTCACCGGAAATACTTTCAGGTAATTGGGATTTACCATGATCGAGCGAATCCCGCCAAAATTCCGGTTCAGCAGAAGGTGCATTTCTTCATACTCACTCGCATCGATGTACAAGGCCCCTTGGCCATTCAAGGTCGGATACAGCTGACTCATCGCCTCTGCATTTTTTGCATCTTCTTTCTGTCTTTCTTCCAGGGTAGTCGCCGTACTGTTCCCTATGTAAACCGGGTATAAAACCCCATAATCTTTCGTGTGCGCCCAGTGATCCAGTTGTTCCTGCCGATCACGGATCTGGGCATACTGCTCCATCGCACTGAGTCCGATGCCCATCAGGATGAGGGCGCAGATCCCCTTCCACACCATGTTAAACACATAGATACTGCGGGTGTCTTTTCTGTTCTTGATCGTCTGGCTGACCTGGATGGTGGACATATACACATAACAGAGCAGCGACAGCAGGATGAGAATGAGATAGGCTTGCCCCAGGTGAAGCAAGCTTTGATACAGAAAAAAAGCCGGTGCCCGCAGTGCCAACACCAGAAGGGCGCCTCCCAGAGCCGCCACCACAACGGCCATGCTGATCAGTCGACCGACGATCCTCCACCAGATACGCAGGTTGGTCACGCCGTGCATTTTGAGGATGCCCACCTGTTTCGCCATATTAAAGGTGTAATAGATCAGCAACATGATGGTGATCAGGAACAAAAGATATTGAATGTAGGGGTAAAAATCCAGCATGGAAGAGGAATGCATCTTTTCGGTGGTAGCTGCCGGTTCAGGCTGAAAATCCGCCGGAGTGTAAGAGACATCCTCATATCCATAGGTGCTTTTGAAATACGTATTGATCTTTTCACTCAATCTCTTTAAAAAAAGCTGGAATTGCGCATGATTTTCCGCTTCAACATAGTACCGCCCCTCTACCGGGAGGGATTCATACGAAACTTTCAACGGTTGGATCGTGATGAGTTGCCCGGGGTCAAAATGGTGGATCTGACCGACCTGGTTTTTATCTTGCGTTTGGGTGGAAGAGAGAAACCGACCGCTGTTTTGGGTCTCCTTCGCTTGCAAAATCCGACCACTGTCCAATTGCACATGATCAAAAAAATGAGTTTCACCGGTCAGCAGAACGTACTTGATCATCTCGACTTGATCATCCGGTCTGAAATGATAACCCTTGCGAAAGAGATTCACCTCGGATTGTGCGGCTGTCTCCCGCAAAATGGGGTACATCTCCTCCGGATCAGCCAGCAAATCCTTCGCCGGGATGACGAAGGGGGTGGCGATCTCTTCTTCCAGTGTGTCCATCTTTTCCAGTGCCATGCTTTTCGTTTCCTCGTAAGCGATAACCAACGATAAGAAAAAAGTGACCATCAATGCTGCAAAAACGACCTTTTTCAAATGGACAACCTCCTTGCCGAAAAAGGGTGTTAGAGGAAAAAGGACAGGATCCAGGTGAACTTGTCCCATCCGTTCACCTAGATCCTGTAAATCGGAGGTTAGTAATACGTTAAGCTCTTTTTACGGAGTACAACTTGTGTTCCAATAGGCGTGTGTAGAATCAAACAACCCACCCCGAGCGCTGGCATAGGAAGTGCTCCCGGGCCTAACGCAAGACTTGTTGCTCTGGGTCCCTATCTGAGCTGTGGACCCGTGATTTTTGGTGCCGTGATAGTAGTTGGAATACACCTCTTTTTTTGTGCCAAAACTAACAAGACGTGTTCCATAGTCCCACGTTCCGCCACCCACATTTACAGAGAAGGGGGTCACGGCACCGCTTTTCAAGGATTTTACATCTGTGAGATCCACACTGCCACTGGCTGCATTTGCCGAGGAAACTGAAGCGAAGGTCAGGGCAAGAGCAAGACTCATGGTAACACCGGAGACTTTTTTGATGATACTTCCAGCCAAGATTGATCAACTCCTAATATTTTTTTCTTCCACAACGGACTATACCATCAATTACCTATATAGTCAATAAATTTCATGTTTTAAAAGTAAGACAACTTTCGACATGATTAGATGCAAAACACGGTCCTTTTTGTCTCAATTTTGGCCAATGTTTTAAAACCCATATTTCAGATTAGAATGAGAGTTTGCCTTTGTGATTTCGCCCACCTATCTCTCCTTGCAACGGATTATCAACCACTTTTTAAAACTTCGTTCCCAAATTGCGGCTGGTGAACAACTATGTCAAAGTTTCCTGATTCAAAAACAACCCTCCCTGATTTCAGAACAATCCATAGGTTCTCTGAATGTTGGAATAAAACACCTTGTACACCACGGAAGAAAGGTTTAATCAATCCGTCTGATTCAACAATTCGTATTCAAACAAAACAAACCCGACCCCCGCCTGTATCGACAGAGGTCGGTTTATTTTGGTCAAACTCGTTTCACCCGGGCAAATTTGCGTTTGCCCACTTGGACAACCATTCCGTCGTTGACGGTGATCCGGGCATCCTGATCTGAGATTTTGTCGCCGTCGATTTTGACCGCGCCCTGTTTCACCATGCGGCGGGCTTCGCCGTTGGAGGAGACCAGCCCCAGGGAACGAAGCAATTGGACGATCCAGATCTTCTCCTCCTCCAGTCCACTGTCCGGAATTTCCTTCTCCGGGATCTCTTCCGGCAGTTCCCGTTGTTGAAACACCCGGCGGAAGTGAGCCTCCGCCTCGGCCGCCGCCTCTTGGCCGTGATACATCTGAACGAGACGGCCAGCCAGCATCATCTTGGCATCCCGGGGGTGGATGCTGCCTTCCTTCAATCCCGCCTGCAGCCGCTCCAACTCCTCCAGGGTGAGATCGGTTACGAGCTCAAAGTATTTCAGCATCAACTCATCAGGGACGGACATCGCTTTTCCGTACATTTCCCGGGGCGGTTCATCGATGCCGATATAGTTGCCCAGGCTTTTGGACATTTTTTTGATACCGTCCAGCCCCTCCAACAAGGGCATGGTGAGGATCACCTGCTCTTCCTGGCCGTACTGGGACTGGAGTTGGCGACCCATCAGCAGGTTGAAGGTCTGGTCGGTTCCCCCGGCCTCAATGTCGCTTTGCAGAGCAACGGAGTCATAGCCCTGCATCAGGGGATAGAAAAACTCATGGACACTGATCGCTTGACCGCTGTTGTAACGCTTGGCAAAATCATCCCGTTCCAACATCCGGGCCACGGTCGTCTTGGCCGCCAAATCGACCACCGCAGCGAAGTCCAGGGAGGCGAGCCACTCGCTGTTGAACCGGACCTCTGTCTTGTCCCGGTCGAGCACCTTGAACAGCTGCTCGGTGTAGGTTTGGGCGTTGACCTTCACCTCCGCTTCCGACAGCTGTTTGCGGGTCTCCGATTTACCTGTCGGATCTCCGATCCGCCCCGTGAAATCCCCGATCACCAACTGGACCGTATGACCCAGCTCCTGAAATTGACGCAGCTTGTTCAAAATCACCGTGTGTCCGATATGAATGTCCGGGGCTGAGGGGTCCAGCCCCAGCTTCACCTTCAGGGGTTTCCCCGTCCAGATCGACCGTTTCACTTTTTTCTCCAGTTCGTCTTCAGGAATGATCTGTGCCGTCCCTCGCCGGATCACGGCCATTTGATGTGCCGCTTCCCGCTCCTGTTCCGGGGTCAGCCCTTTTTCCTGATCCATCTTTCGTCACCTGCCTGGTCATTTTGATAAATAAGGATTCAATTCCATAAAATAACCCCGTCCCTGGTAAAGGGACGGGGTATAACCCGCGGTACCACCCTTGTTGAAAGCATCTGCTTTCCTCTCTGAGGATAACGGGCTTTCACCCGTCGCATCAATGCGATGGCTCCCAAGCTGTACTTCGTCCGGAGGGGGCCACTGGTTTGCACCTGCCACCAGCTCTCTGGGAGTACCCGTCTCCGGCTTACTGCGGCTTGATCTGTGCCTTTCGATTCATAAAAAATCAATACATCCATCATATCCGAAATGACGGGGGGAATCAAGTTGAAACCAAAACGGCCACCCGCCTCTGAGGGTCGGCATCGCCGGCGGATCCGGCCCTATCTCCGGCGAACCTTTGCCATCGGTGTCCTTTTACTCACCATTCTCATCCTGTTCACTGCTGCCGGAACCGGTGTGGCGGCAGGCTACATCGCCTCCCTCCTCAAAGAGGAGCCTCTGCGCAATGAAACGCAATTGCGTCAACAGCTGACCGGTTGGACCCAAACCAGTCACGCTTATTTCGGTGATGGCTCTCCCATCGGGGCGATGCGGACCGCTGCCGACCGGAAGTGGGTGGCCAAAGAGGAAGTCAGTCCCGCGCTGGTCGATGCCCTGATCGCCACAGAGGATCACCGTTTTTATGAGCATTCCGGAATCTCCCTCCACGGAATCTTACGGGCCGCCTGGCATGACCTGAAAACGGGGTCCATCGCCAGCGGAGGCAGTACCATCACTCAACAACTGGTCAAAAATGTGATTCTGGAAAACAGAGAGAAGGCTTTGGAACGAAAAGCGAAGGAGATCGCCATCGCTCTCCGCCTGGAACGAATGCTCCCCAAAGATGAAATTCTCACGTTTTATTTGAACAGCCTTTACTTCGGCAAAGGAATCCACCATCGAAACCTGCTGGGGGTGCAGGCCGCGGCGAAGGGGATCTTCGGCGTCGATGCCCGTCATCTCAACCTGGCCCAGGCCGCCTATCTGGCGGGGATGATCCAGCGTCCCACTGCCTTCAACCCCTTTAGTGACGAGGGATTTCAAGCGGGGGCCCGCCGGATGCGAACCGTTCTCTCCCGCATGAGGCAGACGGGAAAAATCACTCCGGAAGCTGAAGCCCAAGCCCTCCAGTTCGACCTGAAGTCCTCATTGGCCAGAGGGGAGGAAAAAAGCGCCTACCACCGTCATCCCTTCCTGATGGCGGCAGTGGAAGACGAAGCGGCCAAACTCCTGATGAAAACGGAGGGACTGAAGCCAGCGGAACTGAGTCGGCAAGGTTTGTACCACTCCACCCTGGAACAGTACCGGAAACGGATCCTGACCGGGGGCTACCGCATCGACACCACGGTGGATCCCCGCCTTTATCAGGCGGTGAACCGGGCCGCCCTGGACCGGAAACTGTACGCCAAACCCATTACCTACACCCTCCGTCTCGGTGGAAAGAAACACACTGTCAAAGACGCCCACGAAGAAGTGGGGGCAGTTCTGATTGACGTTCAGAGCGGGTCCCTTCTCGCCTTTGTCGGAGGCCGGGACTTTGAGCAAAGGCAGCTCAACCATGCCCTGGCTGTCCGCCGGCAACCCGGTTCCACCATCAAACCCTTGCTCGACTACGGGCCGGCCCTGGATCAAAAGAGAGTCACCCCCGCCACAATTGTTGTGGATGAACCCTTATCCGTTGACGGCGCTGAGGGGAAAACTTACAAAAACTACAACAACCGCTACCAGGGTCCTGTCACTGTCCGGGAGGCTCTCAAATGGTCCCTCAATATCCCCGCGATCAAGTTGTTGCGAAAGATCGGCGTCCATGAAGGATTTCGCTATTTGGAATCCATGGATTTTCCGATTCATCCCCGGGATGGAGAAGCCTCCGCCATCGGTGGATTCACCCGGGGATTCACCGTGGCGGAGATGACAGCAGGCTATGCCATGCTGGCCAACCACGGGGAATACCGGAAACCGTGGCTGATTCGACGGATCGTGGATGCTGACGGCCAAGTGATCTATCAATACCGCCCCCAACCCCGTCACATCCTTTCCCCCAGTGCCGCCTGGCTCACCACCGACATGTTGCGAGATGTGATCCAAAGCGGAACCGGCCGCTGGGTGGGCGCCCGGGCCCGGGGACATGAGCTGGCGGGGAAGACCGGCACCACCCAAAACGGCCACGATGTCTGGTTTATTGGCTACACTCCCCGGATCGCTCTCGGAGTCTGGGTCGGCTATGATTACAACCATCCCCTCCCCGATGACCGTCGGGCCAAACGGGTCTGGTCCCGCATCTTTCAGACCGCCGTTCACGCCCGGCCCCGTCTCTCCCCGAAGGGGGCCACCTTTACACAGCCTGAGGGATTGGAGAAAATGGAGATCTGCAAAGTGACCGGTCAACTGGCCACAGAAAATTGCCGGGCTGCAAAGGCCGTGGTGAAGGAGAAACTGCCCGCCGATCAGATTCCCGAGGAGATCTGCCTCCAACATGGAGAAGAGCGGATCGTGGTGGTGGAGGGAAAGGAGTATGTGGCGGATCCCCGCACCCCGCCGGATCTGACACGGACCCAAACCGGTCTCCGGGTCCCGAAACAGGAGGAGGATCGTTACAAGTATTACCGGGGGAATCGGCTCCCACTGGAACGGGATCCCCGGATCAGCCTGGGGGCTCCCACCCCGCCACAAGTGACGGCGATCCCCTTCTCTTCGGGAGTCAAATTGACATGGAGGCCTTCCGATGATACCGCCCTGGCCGGATACCGGATCTACCGAGAAGGTCAACTGGTGGCCAGCATCCGCCTCGGGGAACCCCCTGTCTTCACCGGCCCTCCGGGAAACTACACGGTCCGGGCTGTGGACATCGCCGGTTTGGAATCGACAGACGGCACCCCGTCCGCCCCGATTAAGAGACCGCAGAGCGAATGATCCGCTGAGTTCTTCTCGCCGGAAATCTCAGATCAGACCCCACACCCTGGGGGTATTGGGTCTTTTTCACGCTGATCGTGATGATCGGAGAAAAAAGAGCATTTTTCCACAAATGAAGAAGAGGACAGATGATGAAGAAAAAATGGCGATGAGCATGAGAAAGATGACCTTGGGGCTTTCAAAAGCAAAGAACACCCCGCCAACTATGTTTCCCCTGTTCATTGGGGAGCGATCACAGCCTCTCAGCCAAAAAGAAACAATCCTGAGAGCGTTAGAAAATGTTTTGGATTACCGACCCCGAACCTCGGCCATGATAAAAACGCCCCGTGAGCGCGCTGGAAAGGGAAAGTGCTCACGGGGCGTTTTATATTAAGGCTGTTTCAGAAACACCCAGAAAAAGGACAGTTAATAATAATCGATTTTCTTACTTGTGGTCATAAATTTTTTCCTTTATTTTTTTAATTTGTTCAAACCGCTTCGGCTTTCGGATTCACAAAGGCAAAACCCAGCCGCTGGATCAGGTCGGCTTGAAACTGCTCAGTTTTTCATCGTGGACAAATCGACGGCTTCAATATCCTTACGAACATGTCCCCTGGTGGTAAACAGCCAGGACGCCCCGACAAAAATCCAGATTCCAGAGATGATCATGCCTCCGACCTGTACCGGAAACCATTCGATAATCAGACCGGTCATAAAGGTGGAAACCGAAAACGAAAGGGTCGTACAAAGCTCGTGAAATGAGTAGAATCTCCCCAACACGTCCTTGGGGGTATCGCTCATGATTAGCGTGTCCGTGGCAGTGTCATCGACGGTGGAAAAAATACCTGCTATAAACAAGGCTCCGACAGACAAGAGCAGAACTGTACTCTGGGTATAAAGCCCGATGAACACACCTTCAAACATCGCCGCCCACCCGATAATCTGTGTCAGGGAAAAATTCTTTTTCATCAGTCGGGGAGCAAGAACAGAACCCAAGAACGACCCCAGTCCCAATGCGGCATACACACTTCCGATTCCGAGCGCTCCGATGTCCAGTTGGTGCTTTGCAATCACACTGAGCAAAACGTTAATGCCACCACCGGCCAAAGCCACTCCGACCGCCAAAAAGATGAGCTTTGTCAGGATCGGATGTTTCCGGATGATGTAAAAACCTTCAACCATATCCTTTAAAATCTGCCGAGGGCGAATTTGGGCTTTCAAAGAGAGGGGGTCAGCCTTCTGTTTTTCCTTTTTTTGGGCAGGGGAGGCCAGATTGATCGCGATGGTCGTAATCAAACTGACGGCAAATGTTGCAGCATTGATGATAAATGCCAATTTAACATTTTCCGATGCCACAATCCCGCCCAAAGCAGATCCCACGATCATGGATATTGCTTCGCCCGAAGCCATCACGGAGTTGGTCTTGGCCAAATCACCTGCAGCCACTTCAGTCACCAAACCCTTTTCGGCGGGAAAAAAGACGGAACTGGCTGAAGTCAACAAAGCAGCGCTCAAAATAATCAACCAAACCTGTTCCTCACTGACCACAAACAAGGGGAGCAATGCCGCTCCAATTCGAACCAGATCCGTCAGGATCACTACAGTTCGCCGGTTAAACCGATCCGAGAAAACTCCCCCGTAGGGACTGAAAACCAGACCGGGAATCATCTTGGCCAACATATATAACGAAACCAACAAGGCGCTGTTAGTCAGATATAGAATCAGAAACAAACTCGCCACGTTATATAACCAATCACCGGTGGAACTCGTGATTTTTTCCTATCCAAAGATAAGGCAGGGCCGGGTTGCCACGATACCAACGTCCAATCATGATGCCAACTCCTCCATCTGTCACATTCCAGTCGCTTACATCCTCCACTTTGTACTGTAAACCACGCGCTTTGACAATTGATGAGGAGTCATCCAGATTAGAAACATCAGAAAAATGTTCCTTCATTCTGCGAAGAACTTCCCTCAACAATCGAATACCGGTGTAACGACCATTGGTGTAAAGTGCCGGCCAGTGAACCAGTATAGAAATCACCTCGGAATTGGCCTGAATTTGGTCGACAATCACCCCCCGTGTTCCGTCTGCTGAAATATAAAGATCGGCAATCTCTTGAAAACATCCAGCTGAATGAGGTTTATTAAAAAGATGCATCATAAAATCGGGCACCGTACCTGGAATATGTACACACCCTTGCGGTTCTCCCGACTTTAAGTGAACTTGCGCTTCCAGCTTGGCGGGCTCGCCATCTGTTTCGTGGAGAAAGTACCAGCTCACATTTGCTTCCGAAACGTCACCAACGGCATTCATCACGGCGTTGACATAGTTTTGTTCATTTCCCTTCCCGAAATCAACAGGAGAAGTAATTCCGGTGGCAGGAATCCCCACACTTTTCAATATCCTCAGATCATAGGATAAGTAATCAAACAAGGTTTGTTCCGATTGGTTTCTTGACCATTCCTCTTCGGATTGAGGTCCCAATTCTCCCGTATGGATATCCATATATCGAGTGTGCGTCAAGATTTCAGGGCTTACATCAAAATGTGGAAGAAGGAACACGCGAACAGCATGAAGAAATTTTTTAGGTCATGGGATGTTACACCTTCAATTTCCCGATCAATCCTCCCAAGACCTCCCGGACAGGGAACCAGTGAGAGTTTACCCTTGATTTGAAATTCCTCGACAAGAGAGATGAATTTCCATAGAAGATCTATGGGGATCATTTGGCTCAGCAACTCATCATAAGGACCGAATGTAATTTCCGGGGAGTCATATTCAGAAAACTCCACTTGGGCAACATACTGATAAAGCAAATTGATACCCGGAGTCACATCATCCACAAAAATAGTAACCGGAATTCGATTTGAATCCATTTATTATCATCTCTGTCTATTACCTTCCATATGGGATACTTGTTGATCCAGCGCCCGAACATACCGATAAAGACGGGAAAGGTCACCGGAACTGGCTTTTTTGCATAAAGAATAGTCCGGGAAAAAACATCGGATATCTTAAGGAAGATTGTATCTTCCTGGATTCAACCGCTTTCAATGCATCTCGGATGAGATTGGCAATCTCGCTGAAATGGTGTATGTTCTCCGTTCCACAAGCGATCTGCAAATAGGCACCGTCTTCTTGATCTGCAATACACACTCTCGTCATGTTGAATCCAAAACTGGTTCCTTCCGTGATGGATAGTTTCCGGGACAAGGCCAAATACGTAATCAAATCCTTCAATTCCTCCGGAAAACCCGATTTGATGAACACAAGCCCCCCATATCCGACGCAACTGACATCGCAGAGACCCCGTAGCTGATCCACCAGCAAAAAAGCATTGCGTCGATGACGAGCAAGACGTCTTAACAGAAAATGACGAGGAACTTCCGGTAACAGCCTTGCATTGTAGGGATTGATGTTGGTTCCATTGGTTCCCCTCAGCGTCTCCAGACGGTGCCACAACTACCGATCCGGGCAGTTAATAAGGGATAAAATCCCCGCCGACCCAAGATCTAATCCCAATTGATAATACTTGATCAAACTCTCGATCATAAACAGGGATATTCCTTGCGGAGGGGGAGGAACAGAAAACAGATTCAAACCGATAATATCCGGGCTTTTGCAGCCTTTCTTCAGACAAAGTGCTGTGAATATCCGCATCAATTTCCAACAAAAATTCAGCCAAAGCCAAAGATACCGGAGGCTTTATAAGGTGGCTGATGGCATGTAAGACCCTTTCGTTCTCCATAATCTCCCTTTCTTCTTTCAAAGGGAAAATTGTAAAGAATATTGGAGAACATCTCCATACCCGTCTCATGGGCGTAAATCAGACATTTAATATTCTCCAATTTTGTAGTCGGCTTGTTCATTTTGCGCAACAATGAATTCGAAAATGCTTCCAATCCGACTTGCACGCTGACAAAACCCGCTTGCTTCATCAGCGCCATCAAATCTTTCGTCATCTTACGGGCATTCACTTCTCCCCAAAATTCAAAATCGCGTTCACCTTGAATAATCAACTGACACAAATCCTTCAACGTGCGGGGGCTTCCGTTGACTTCCCAATCCCCAAATATAAATCGGTTCATCCCGTATTTTTCATGTAAATAAGCAATTTCTTGATAAACACGCTCAGCAGAACGTGTAAAATAATTTCTTTGATATTCCGGTATGGAACAAAAAGAGCACTTGCCCCATGAACAACCCCTGCTAATCCATGTGGTTAAAGGGTAGGAGCGATTAATGATCTCCTCCTGGATTTCATCATAATCAGGCGGATCCACATCGTTCAGTTCCGGTGACTTGGTCGGAACCGTCATCACCTGATGTTCGCCTCTGTGAAAAACCCCTGGTAAGGATGGAATCCGTCCGTACTTATACAAAGAGTTGACAATGGCCAAGAGAGCTTCTTCCCCATCGCCCCAAACTACCACATCAACCTCAGGAAATAGTTCCAGATACCGATGAGCAGTTCTACCCATCATGGCAGGACCGCCCAAAACCACAGTCAATTCAGGTACGTACCGCTTGGCGAACCGGGCAAGGTATGCTGCATTGAAAACCTGCTGGGCAGTGCACGAAAAACCCAGGACAAAGGGAGGAGACTCCTCCAGTTCCTGCCTAAAAAGACTGAAAAAGAAAGCCGCGATGGTATTTACTGTTAATATCTCTTGAGTGACTTCGTTAAATAAAACAAATTGTCCATTGTCCCTACGGAAAAACTGAAAATCCGGATTGGCGATGAGGAAAACATCTTCTTTTTCCCTCGATAGATCGAGAAGAGACTTCACTATCCCTTCACCGAAAATTTGTATCAAGCCGGATCGAAGCAACCGGTTGCAAATCCCCCGATACTTGTCACTCAATTTCTCAGGAAATGTATTTTCATCCAGCCAAGCGGAAATCGTTGCCCCTTCTTCAACAGGTAAATTGACCACAAGATCCCGAGCCTTGTCGTAGAAGCTGATCACCGGACCCGGTTGTTCCCCACTTCTCAGAAAATCTCTTAAAAACTCCCTTACCACGACGTTGGGGGACAGATTGGCGCTGCGTCGGTAAGTCCCCGGAAGAAGGTATCCGGGATGTTCAGGCGGCTCTGTCGGAATGGGCCGCGATTCCGTTTTTGCTTGATTCGCGAGACAATATAATAAAAACGCTTCTTCTTCGTTGGTCTCTTTTTCAGCCAAGGTTGTCCACCTGATACGACCGGCCCTTTCATGTACTTCCCGAAGAATCGCCTTGTTATGAAATTGATTGACGAGATCTTCCGCTTCCTCTTGGGACAAACCAGACTTCACCGTATATTTGATTTCGAATATTTCGTCACCCATCAAGTGCCGGATATCATCCTTGAAGGTTACACCATATCGGTCGGGATGATAATAAACATCGGAGTAAACCTCAAGCCCGAAAGCCCCCATTCCCACTGTTGAATAGGGATTGCCGTATTCTTCCTCGGACAAGCGAATAACGTATTTTGAAAATTCACAGGTGTTCTTTGCTTCTTCCTCGGTTTCGCCGGGAAATCCCAGAAAGGTAAACAGATGAACCGCGATCCCTTCCGACAAACAACTTTTGATATTAGGTAAAATGTATTTAACCTTGGTTCCTTTTTTCATCAAATCCAAAACCCGTTGATTATAAGATTCCAATCCGAATTGCAACTTTCTGCAACCGGATTCAAACATCTGCCGGGCCAGTTGCCGGTCGATCCTTCTATCAAATCTGGTTTCGCCGTACCAGTTCACGTCCAGTTTTCGATTGACGATTTCTCTTGTGATTTTATTCAAACTGGGTATGATCAACGTTTCATCTACAAAGGTGAACATTCTAACATTATATTTTCGTTTTAAATTTTCCAGGTCATCAACCACTTTCTGCGGGTCTCTCGCTCTGAATTTGCTGCTGGCATAGGGTATAGTGCAGAAAGCACATTGATAGGGACAGCTGCGGGAGGTATACAGCGGTAATATCGTCTCTGGACTAAAATACTTTCCTAAGGGCAATCCATCAAAGTCAGGAGTGGGAATCGTGTCGATGTCGATGGATTTGGCAGGTGTGTGAATCAATTTGTCTCCTGCTCTGTATACCAGGTTTGGCGTGTCATCCAAAGATCGGTTGTTTTGTAAATTATCCAATAATTTGTAAAGGGACTCTTCCCACCATTATAGATTTGGTAACAGAAGATTGTCAATAGTTTCAAGGAAAAAAATTACTATATTGGATGTAAATGATCATTCAAACGTTGGATAGCAAAAAGAGACTGACCAAATAAATACAGCGCGACTTCAAGTCGCGCTGTGATCTCCGTTCTTTTCAGTCTTCCATTGTGGACAAGTCGCCGGTGGGAAGATCCAGTTCCCAGGCTTTCAGCACCCGGCGCATGATCTTACCGGAGCGGGTTTTGGGAAGTTTGTCTTTGAATTCGATTTCCCGGGGGGCAGCATGGGCCGCCAATCCTTTCTTGACGAAAGCACGAATCTCTTCCTTTAATTCTTCGGAAGGTTCATAACCTGCACGAAGGGCGATGAAAGCTTTAATGATCTCGCCCCGGACCGGATCCGGTTTACCGATGACCCCGGCCTCCGCCACCGCCGGGTGCTCCACCAGCTTGCTCTCCACTTCAAAGGGGCCGACCCGTTCGCCGGAGGTGTTGATCACATCGTCAATCCGGCCTTGGAACCAGAAATATCCGTCTTCATCCCGGTAGGCCGAGTCCCCGGAAATGTACCAACCCGGTATCCGGAAGTATTCCTGATATTTGGGCTCATTTTTCCAAATTTTCCTCATCATTGCCGGCCACGGCGTTTTAATGGCCAGATTGCCCATCTGATTCGGGGGTAACTCATTTCCCTCATCATCGATGATCCCCGCTTCAATCCCCGGGAAGGGTTTGCCCATGGAACCCGGTTTGATCGCCATGGCGGGATAATTGGAGATCAGGATGCCGCCGGTCTCAGTCATCCACCAGTTATCATGAATCCGGCGTTCGTAGGTTTTCAACCCCCAGCGAACCACTTCCGGATTGAGGGGTTCCCCCACGCTAAGGATATGACGAACCTTGGACAGATCAAATTTCCGTACCACATCGGCTCCAGCTCCCATCAGCATCCGGAAGGCGGTGGGGGCGCTGTACCAGACAGTCACACCATGGGTTTCCAGGGTTTTATACCAATCCTCCGGACTGAATCGTCCGCCGCGGATCACATTGGTCACTCCGTTGAGCCAGGGGGCAAAAATCCCGTAAGCTGTTCCCGTCACCCACCCCGGGTCTGCGGTGCACCAATAAATATCGTCTTCCTTCAAGTCGAGGATCCATTTCCCGGTCTGGTAATGATGAATCATCGCGTTGTGAACATGGAGAACCCCTTTCGGCTTGCCGGTGGAACCGGATGTGTAGTGCAGGAGCATCCCGTCCTCCCGGTCCATCCATTCGATCTCCAGTTCAGGGGAAGCTTCCGCCATTTCCTTTTCAAAGCTGTAAAACCCTTCTTTCAGATCCCCTTCATCGGCTCCGACGAGGATCACATGCTTCAGGCTTGAGATTTCCTGCACCGGGACACGCTTCAACAGTTCCGGGGTCGTCACCAGAGCGGTGGCATCGCTGTTTTCGAGACGATCCTTGACCGCCGCTTCCATGAAAGCTTCAAAGAGGGGACCCACAATGGCACCCACTTTCACGATCCCCAGAAAACTGAAGTACAACTCCGGACTGCGGGGCATGAAGATGAAGACACGGTCTCCCTTTTGGATGCCCAGCTTGCGCAGGACGTTTCCGAAGCGGTTGGACTGCTCTTTCATCTCCCGGAAAGTATACTTCTCTTCCCGCTTGGCATCGCTGTAGATGAGGGCAACCTTGTCCCCACGCTCGCTTTCTGCATGGCGGTCAATCGCCTCAAACGCCGCATTCACTTTACCGGTGTCAAACCAGGAGAAGGATTTCTCCACTTCTTTCCAGTCAAAGTCATTATAAGCGTTTTCATAGGATGTCAGATTGTTCCCTTCCGTCATGGCCGGGATCATTTCCCCTTGTTTCAACTCATTCCCTCCTCTTTTTTACAGGGCGGAGTCACCAGACGAGACCCGACGACAACTTTTGTTGGAGAGACGCCACAAATAAACGGATTGGAAAACAACTTTATGGTTTATATTATATCATAGATGGGAAGATTCGCAATCTTATCCGCCCTGGAAGGCTCCTACATCACAGGCGAGGGTTGCAGACAACCCTTTTGGGGCGATCACACCCGATGGAGGTGTCATAGACACTGTGATGGAGCACATCAAGGAGTATCACCGAATCCTGTGGAAAACAGACAGTGGAATGCTGACAGTGGAAGGGCCTGTTTCCCCCGAAACCTTGGAGCGGTATCCCTTTCACCCCGACCTGGTCGCATTTCGTCCGCCTGATGAGCAACGGGAAGCTATCATCGGGATCTCTCGCCTGCCGGAGGGAAGAATCATTATCGCCAGAACTGACGCAGAAGTGGTCGGTTATATCACTTTTCTTTATCCCGACCCCCTGGAACACTGGTCCAAGGGAAACATGCACGATCTCCTGGAACTGGGGGCGATTGAAGTGACCGCTCCCTACCGGCGGCATCACGTGGCCCGCAACATGCTCCGGGTCGCCTTTTCCGACCCTCACATGGAAAACTATATCGTCATCTCCACGGAATACTATTGGCACTGGGATTTGAAAGGAACCGGTCTTTCCATTTGGGAATATCGAAATGTGATGGAAAAGGTGATGTCCAGCGCAGGTCTGGAGCGGTTTGCCACCGACGACCCGGAGATCACCGCCCATCCTGCCAACTGCCTCATGGCGCGGATCGGTAAAAACGTGCCGCTGGAATCCATAGAGAAGTTTGATCGACTTCGTTTTCAGTACCGGTATTTGTACTGACTTAAAAAGGAGGAACCTCCATGCTGGTTGAAGAGATCATGCACCGAAATGTCCACTCGGTCACCCCCTCCACCTCCATCGGTGATGCCATCCACCTGCTGAAGAACCATCAAATCCGTCACCTTCCGGTCCTGGACGGAGACGTCTTTGTCGGTCTGGTCACAGACCGGGACCTTCGCAGTGCCTCTCCTTCCAGCCTCGATCCTAAAGGACTGCGGAACCTTCTTCACCGACCGGTCTCCGAAGTCATGATTCGTCAGGTGATCACTGCCCATCCTCTCGACTTCTTCGAAGATGCGGCCCGGGCCCTCTATGAACATCGGATCGGATGCCTGCCGATCCTGGAGGGAGAAAAGTTAGTCGGCATCCTGACGGAAACGGATATCCTCCGCCGGCTGATCGAGATTTTTGGAGTGGATCGCCCCAGCCAACATGTGGAAGTGGAGGTGGAGGATCGATTCGGGATTCTGGCGGAGGTGGCTGACATATTTGGCCAACATCGAACCAACATCAACAGCGTCATGCTGGAAAGAAGCCAAAAAGAAGATCATCTCAATATCGTCTTCCGGGTTCAAGCCAAGGATCTCGGAAAGATCATCGACAACATCGAACAAGCGGGACACCGGGTGCTCTGGCCGCGAACCAATCCTGACCCCGAGGGAGGAGTGTGACGTGAAGGACGAAGCCCGGTTCATTTACAGCGAAGACCTGCTCAGATATCGTTTCGGCGACAACCATCCCTTCGACAACCGCCGGTTGAAACCCACCCTGGATCTGATCCGGACTCTCGGTCGGCTGGAAGATCACCACCTGCACCCGCCGCGACCGGCGACAGAGGAGGAGCTCATCCTGGTTCACGACCCGGACTACATCTGTTTGGTCAAAGAGGCGGACCGGGGGGACATCCCCCGGGAACGACTGGAGGAGTATGGTCTTGGAACCGAGGACAATCCCGTCTTCCCCGGAATCCACCAAACGTCAGCCCTGGTTACAGGCGGCACCCTCGAGGCCGCGGAAATCGTGATGAGTGGACAAGCCCGTCACGCCCTCAATCTTTCCGGAGGATTGCACCACGCCCTGCGCGGCAAAGCCTCCGGCTTTTGCATCTATAATGATGCCGCTGTCGCGATCGCCCAGATACGTAAAAAATATCAAGCACGTGTTCTCTACATTGACACTGATGCACACCATGGAGACGGGGTCCAATGGGCTTTTTACCATGATCCTGAGG
Organism: Kroppenstedtia guangzhouensis; assembly: GCF_014637345.1. Classification (GTDB taxonomy): domain Bacteria; phylum Bacillota; class Bacilli; order Thermoactinomycetales; family DSM-45169; genus Kroppenstedtia; species Kroppenstedtia guangzhouensis. The sequence goes on along the minus strand of NZ_BMEX01000008.1, from coordinate 12,536 downwards.
TACTCACTCTGTCCATCCATGAGACCGGGCGCTACTTGTTCCCCGGAACCGGAAATGTATACGAACGGGGCCACGACACCGGTTTGGGCTCCTGCATCAATGTTCCTCTGGATGCCTTTACTGAGGATGAATCCTGGTTGGATGCCTTTCAAAGGGTGATTCCCCGGATTGCCCGGTCTTTCCAGCCTGATGTCATCCTCTCCCAGAACGGTTGTGATGCCCACCGCTACGATCCCTTGACCCATCTGTCCGCCACCATGCGAATCTACCGCATCATCCCCCAGGTCGTCCACGAACTGGCTCATGAACTATGTGACGGCCGCTGGATCGCCGTGGGTGGGGGCGGCTACGATATCTGGCGGGTGGTTCCCCGGGCCTGGACCTATCTGTGGGCAGAGATGTCTGGACGTCCCCTGAATGAAATGGAGATTCCCCGGTCCTGGCTGGAAAAGTGGCAACCGAAGAGTCCACTGACACTTCCCGACACCCTGCACGACCCCGAGGGCTTGTTTGAACCGATTCCCCGCCGGGAGGAGATCACCCAGAAAAACGAACGCACCGTCAACCAAGTGCTTAAGATGGCCGGGCTGTTGAAGTGAGATGAACTCTGTCCCGATTCCGTATCTGATGAAGGCATTTTATTTTCATACTCCGTGGAGTCGGTTCCCCATCGGATGGGGATTGCCAGCCGCCTGCCGATTTCGCCGGGGTCGCCCTCTCTTTTCGAATCACGAGACCCATCTCACCCAATTACTTTAACAAAAAAAGCCGGCACTTGTCCGGCTTGATCTGTAGAAGTGAGCCCATCAATGAGCCAACTCCCCTTGAAGACGGGTGGAGTCGCGCAATTCCAGACGGTACTCCAACACCACTTGGTTCTTTTCGATGGGTTCATCATTCATGTATTTGGTCAAAAGACGCATCGCCACCGCACCGATATCATACATCGGAACCGCCACTGTGGACAGGAGAGGACGAATCTGAGATGCCAAGGGAATATTGTCAAAACCGATCACCGAAATCTCCTCCGGGACGCGTTTGCCAAGATCCTGGGCCGCGTGAAGTGCCCCTGCCGCCATTTCGTCATTCACTGCGAAGAAGGCCGTCGGTCCCTCCTCCGTCCCCAACAACTCCTTGGCCGCCTTCAGTCCGGAATCATAACGGTAGTTCCCCAACCGAATCCACTTTTCCTCCAAGGTGAACCCGTTGTCCAACAGAGCTTCTCTATACCCCAGATAGCGGGGATACCCGATGATCGGGTCGGTCAACGGTCCGCCCAACAGCCCGATCCTCCGATGACCTTCCCGGATCAGAACCTCTGTCGCCTCCTTGGCCGCCTGCACCTGGTCGATGGTCACAAACGGACGGTTTTTCTCTTTTTCATCCCGGGTGGCGGCCAATACGACCGGGATATCTGAACCGGAAAAAATCTCCCGATGCTCATCCGTCACCTCCCCACCGAGAAAGAGAAGCCCATCCACCTGCTTTTCAAAAAGAGCCTCAATTAACTGCAACTCCTTCTCCTTCTTGAGGTCAGAGTTGCAAAGGATGATATTGTAATGATACATATTGGCGATATCTTCGATTCCCCGGGCCAATTCCGCAAAAAACGCATAGGATATATCCGGGATTACGACACCGACAGTAGTGGTTCTTTTGCTGGCCAGTCCCCGGGCCACAGCGTTGGGTCGGTATCCCATGCGCCGGATCGTTTCCAGCACTTTTTTGCGGGTCAACGGCTTGACGTTGGGATTGCCGTTGACGACCCGGGACACAGTGGCCATGGAAACTCCCGCCTCCCTGGCCACATCATAGATGGTGACGGTTTCTTTTTTCCTGCCCATAGTTCACACCCAATGTTGTTTTGTTAGTTCCAAGGATACGATAAAAGCCATGGACCTGCAAAGAAAAAAGGGGGGCTTCCTTTGACAATTTGATAACAGATGCCGTCCGCTCCACCATCCCATACCTCATATTCTGTCCCCGCTGCATAAAAAAAACCGGCCGCAGAAGCCGGGCGCTCGTCGCGAATATCTGATCCGGCACACATCGATCCCCTTTCCCACCTTGCAAGGGAGCGGTTGAGAGCCGCTTTCCTTTAGACGATCACGGGATCTGCTGCCGGATGGACACCGTTTTTCCGCATCTCTTCCATAAATGCTTCAAACTGCGGGATATCGATCTGTTGATTGGCATCCGACAGGGCGACTGCCGGGTCCGGATGCACCTCCAACATGATCCCGTCGGCACCGGCGGCGAGAGCCGCTCGGGCCACTGGAAGCTGAATATCCCGCCGACCTGTGGAGTGGGTGATATCGACAAAAACAGGCAGATGACTCTCCTGTTTCAACAACGGAACCGCAGATATATCCAAGGTGTTCCGAGTCCATTTTTCATACGTTCGAATCCCTCGTTCACAAAGCATGACCTGACTGTTTCCCTTGGATACGATATATTCCGCCGCAAACAGGAACTCTTCCACCGTCGCGGACATGCCCCGTTTGAGGAAGATGGGAAGCCGGGAGGCACCCGCTGCCTTCAGCAATTCAAAATTTTGCATGTTCCGGGCACCGATCTGAATTACGTCGATATAGTCTTCAGCCCGTTCAATATCAACGGGGTTGACGATTTCGCTGACCACTTTCAACTGAAATTCATCCGCCACTTTCCGCAGGATTCGGAGTCCCTCTTCTCTCAAGCCCTGAAAATCGTAAGGAGATGTCCTCGGTTTGAAGGCACCCCCGCGCAGGAAGGACAACCCTTGGTCGCGGACAGCCCGAGCCACCTGACGGACCTGCTCCTCAGACTCCACGGAACAGGGACCAGCCACCACTGTTTTTGACTTTCCTCCGACGGCAACCTCCCCGACCTGTACCACTGTGTCTTCCGGGTGTTGTTTCCGGCTGACCAAAAGTGCCTTCTTATGATCTTTCTGTTGCAGGTCGAGGGAAGCCTTGAAAATTTGCTTAAACAGGTGACGGATGGTGTCATCATCGAAGGGGCCGGGATTGACCGCAGTGACCCTCTCCAACATGCTCCTTTCCCGGATGGGATCAAAGCGATTGATTCCCTGCTTTTTTTTGACCTCTCCGATCATCTGTGCCAATTCGGCACGCCGGCTTAAGAGTTCCAAAATCTTCATATTGACCTCGTCCATTTGTTGCCGGAGTCGATCCAGCTCGTGGCCCATCTTCAAAGCTCCCCTCTTGAAGTTTTTAAAATTAATTATATCGAAAAAACAGGCGCTTGTCAGGGGAGTTTTCGTGGATCCGTATTCCGATATACTTCAGGGAACCACAGGTGTGGCTGCCATCCGGTCAAACCAGCGGGAAATTTTTTGTTTGTTATCCGGAAAGGTGAATGTTTCCATCCGGGGATTTTTTCCTGTGACGAGGATAACGGACAAGGGGAAGCGATTCTTTTCCCAGTCTTTTTTTTCCGGGGTGAGACCCGAGGCGGCCAAAATCATCCCCATGGTTTTGTCGTCAGGAACCCGTACAAAGACAAACCGCTTAACCTCCTTGAACCAGTCCGGTTTACCATCCAGGATGAAGGGAAGGGCGCTCGGATAGACCAAGGCTGTTTCCAATTGCGCACCCTTTATGGAATTCTTCGGACGGATCACTTGAACATAATCGCTTTCCGGAATATGGAGCTTTTCCGCTTGTGTAGCCAAGACCGTCAGGTGATGGGTCTTGGCCACGACATCTTCTCCGGGATCTGCCCCATTGGCCATTTTACTGATAGGGACGCTCCGGTGTTGGGTCATTCCGGGAAAAAAAGCCACCAGAAATGCAATCGAAGTACAGACAGCAGCCCATTTGATCAGTTGATTGGCCAGGGCGACAGATTTGGACGGAGTCCGATATTTTCGGATTTCTTCGAGGGATTCGACCAGGTTGATCATCTCCTGCAGGTCGTTGCGGCAGATGTTACACTCCGCCACATGTTCTCCCAATCTTTTACGGTCCGCCTCTTCAATCTCCTGGTCCACATAGAGTTGGATCAGGCGATCCATATCCTTGCAAGAAGACATCCATCGAACCCCTTACTTTCTGGAAAGTCGCTCTTTCAGCATCTTCCGCGCGCGAAACAGCTGGGTTTTCACTGTCCCTTCCGGGAGATCCAGAGCTTCGCTGACCTCTGCATAGGTGTATCCGCAAAAGTGCCGGAGCTCGACCACCCGTCGGTAAATCTCGGGAAGGTCCCGGATCTCCGCCTTCACTTCTTCCAACATCATCCGCTGTTCCACTTGCTCTTCAACGGAGACATTTGTCGAGTGGGGTGGTTCTGATTGTATAAACGCGTCTTCCAAGGCGACCAGTTTCAAACTTTTTTTCCTTTTTTGATCTCTGAATCGGTTGGTCATCATGGTGCGGAGCCATGCTTTCAGGGATTTTTCATACACATATTTATTGGACTTGCGATGAGCTTGCCAAAGGGTCTCCTGTGTCAGGTCCTTTGCATCCTCTATATTGCCTGTCAAGCGGTAAGCGATATGGTACAGATAACGTCGATGCTCCTGGAGCCGTTCCAGAAACTCATCCGTGACAGTTTTTCTTTGTGTTTTATCCAGGCTCATGGAAATCCTCCTGCTTCCCATTCTTCTATCTCAGGTTTTCCGACTCTAAGTACTATTCTTCAAAACGGATGGAATGCCATTTCCCGTTATATGATACAGAAACATGTTCTCGCGAAAAGTACAACCCACCCCATACTCGTTGGGATGGGCTGTGAAGCCGTATGCTTCCATTTTCTCTTTTATATCAACCGGAATGCATTTAATCGCCAAGAAGAACCACACCGCAAGTGACCAGAACCACACCGGCCACTTTTGAAACAGTGACAGCCTCCCCGAAGATCACCACGGACAGCAGAAAAGCCAAGACCGGAAAGCTTCCCACCACTGGCATCACTCGTCCCACCTCTCCAAACTGGAGCGCCTTGAAATAAAAATATTGGGCGAAAAGCACTCCAAACACCCCTCCCAGCAGAACATAGATCAGGGATTGCAGGTCGGGTACTGCCAGCTTCCCGCTTTTGGCTGTCATAAAGAGATAGACGGAAATGATGGCTGTCGTTACCGAAGCCCGGAGAAACAATGCCATCGTCGGTTCCGTACGGGCCAGCCCCAGCTTCTCGAAAATAGGGGCCACTCCGAAGCTGAAAGCCGCCAACAATGCATAAATCATTTCTTTATTCATGTCTACCCCCGTCCCCGCCGTTTGTCCCATCTATATGCGGGGACAGGCAGGGATAGACTTTCTGCGGGAACTCACCTTAAGTCAGTTGAGGCCGGATCCGACTTCGCCTCGATCTCCACCCATCGCTGGCCGGAGTCCACCTCGACATCCCCGGACCCTTCATCTTTGGTTTTCTTCAAAGATTCCGTGGCGGTATCCCTGATATCAATCCATTTCTCCGTGGCGGCCTCTTTCAGATTCCCTGCGAAACGGCCCACCTCCCCGGAGCGGTCCCTGAGTATCTCTCCTGCGCCATCCAGGCTTTCAAGCAGCTCTTTGCGCATTTGGCGCCCCGTCTTGGGAGTGAGAAGCAGAGCCGCTGCCGCCCCCACCAAACCTCCGACCACTGCACCGAAAAACAGTTTTCCGTTGCCGTTGTTACCCATCTCATTCATCCCCTCATATGTTATTTGACTCGCCTGACCTGATCTCCTTTGTCAGAACGCTTCTCCATACGCCATTTTCTGAGCAATTCCAAACCGGAACCCACCAGAGCCGTCACATTCGCCAGGCGCTCTTTCTGGGCGGAAGCCGTACGAGTGATCCCGGTGGATAATTCCTCAAGACTGTGGCCCAATCCCTGAACGGATTCAAAAAAGACATCTGTCTGCCGGCTTTTCCGGTTCATATCATCGATCAACTTTCTTGTTTCATTCAACGTCTTGCGGGATTCGTCGGCAACCTCCTCCAGTTGGGGGCGAACTTCATTCAAAGTCCGGTCCACCGAATCCAACGTCCGGTTCACTTTCCGAAGAGAGAACACAACAGCTGCTACCAAAACGACAAAGGCCAGGGAGGCGACGGCGACACTGATTTCAATGACCAAAACGACACCTCCTTCACAGGATTCTCCAAAAGGGAGGCTTCCATTTCCGAAGTTGGTTTATCTGTCCAATCCATGACCTACCGGATACCGGCCGGGGATCGACACCGGTAGTTTGCCGCGGATCGGGACTTCGCCGGCAATTGCACCGGCAGCGGCTTTCAACAAATGTGAATCATAACCGTAAAGAGCCAGATAGGTGACATCCCTCGGAAACACCGACACTTCATAAGGTGTGTCCAGTCCGAGGACGATGACCGGAATTCTTCTCTCTGACAGGGCTTGGACCAACCGGCGCTGTCCGGAATGGATCTCCGCCCGTGACGTCCCGACGACCACCCCGTCCACAGCTGTTGCTTGGTCGATCAATTCATTCATCTCCTGTTGCGATGGGTCAGGATCCAGTTCCCGATGTTGCGTGCGGAAACCATTAGCCTGCAACGACTTTTCCAATTCGCGCCCCCCTGCCACAGACACCACCAGGAGTTTCTTCTCCAGTGCCAGAGGAATCAGGCCCTTTGGATCCTGAAGGAGAGTCAATCCAGCTTCCGCCGTCGTCTGAGCCACCTGATCATTACGGGAAGTACCCACCCGTTGTGGGACTTGTTCCACCGGGGTGATGGGCTGTTCGGCAACGGAAGCGACTCCCCCGGTCCGCTTCCCCTTGAGGTGGAGGATGCGCCGGAGAGAACGGTCAATGCGGGCTTCGGAAATCTCCCCCCTCTTGACTGCATCCCGAATCCCACGGATGGAGGCCTGTTGGCGGGTGAGATCGTGAGAGATGAGCAGTATATCGGCACCCGCTTTCACCGCTCGGACCGCCGCTTCTTTCGCACTGAAGTTGTCCACGATCGCCCCCATTTCCAGATCATCGGTAATGATCACCCCGTCATATCCCAGCCGCTCCCGCAACAAACCGGTCAATACCTTATGCGAGAGGGTGCCGGGAAGGCCTGGGGTGTCATCCAGTGCTGGAAAGGTGATGTGAGCGGACATCACCGCATCGGTCCGGTTCAAAACCTCCTTGAAAGGAACCAGTTCCACCCGGTTGAGCCTGTCCATCGAATGGGTGACCGTGGGCAGATCGATGTGGGAATCGGTGGAAGTATCCCCGTGTCCGGGAAAATGTTTGACCACTGTCAGCACACCCCCATCGTGATACCCCTGAATTTGGGCGGAAGCCATGTCAACCACCTGGTAGGGATCGCCCGAGAAGGAACGGATTCCGATCACCGGGTTTTTTGGGTTGTTGTTCACATCCAGAACCGGAGCCAGGTTCATATTGATTCCCATCCCACGGAGCTCATCCCCGACCACCCGGCCGGATCTCCGGGCGAGATCGGGGTTTCCGGAAGCTCCCAACGTCATGCCACCGGGAAACTGTGTCACTCCTTCGCGGATCCGGGCCACCTTACCTCCTTCCTGATCGATGGAGATAAACAGGGGGATTCCCGGGGAGGAGGACAGGGCAAGGTGTTGCATACTGTTGTTCAACTCCGCTGTCTGCCGTGGACTTCCGATATTGCGGTCAAACAGGATCACCCCACCGACATGGTGATCACGGATCAGCGTCCGGATCTGCCGGTTCATTTCCTGTGCGGGTCGGTCTTCATTGTGAAAGCCGACCATAAACATCTGTCCCACTTTTTGTTCTAGGGTCATCTTCCCGATCGTATCCTGAATGGTCCCTTCCAGCTGTTTTCCCTCCGCCTTCGGAGACCAACCGATCATTCCACCTCCCGTTCCGGGATGGGATGATGGAAGAACAGCCACGGCCAAAATCAATATCAACAACAGTCCACCCCGAAGGGAAGGAGACAAACTCACCACTCCTTTGAATCATCAAAAAGAAGTCCCCCCCATTATATCCCGCTCTCTCTCCCGTTTGAAGAAGGCCTTATTTCCTATTTTGAATGTTCGGCGGTGTGGTACATGGATGAGGCTACCGGTATAATGGGGAAGGATATAACTGAAGAGGTGATCCCGTTGGACAAAAAAACAATCGTCGTTCTGGAAGGCGATCAGACCGGTCAGGAGCTCCTGGAAGAATCCTTGCGTATTCTCGATCCGGAAGTGATCGGTTTTGAGATTGAGCTCAAAAAATTCGATCTGAGTCTGGAAAACCGCCGCAACACCAAAAACGAAGTGGTATACGAGGCAGCCCGGGCCATGAAAGAAGCGGGATACGGTATCAAAGCCGCCACAATCACCCCTGAAGCCAAAGGAGATGTGGGCAGTCCCAACGCCATCCTGCGCAAAGAGATCGACGGAAAAGTAATTATCCGCACCGGACGTCGCATACCCGGAGTTCGCCCCGTCGCAGGTGCCTTTGCCCCCATCTCGGTGATCCGGATGGCGGTGGGGGACGCTTACGGTGCCAAAGAATGGCGGGAAGGTGAAGGAATCGATGAAATTTCCTGGCGGACGGAATCCATCGACCGGAAAACCTGCCGCGCCGTGGCCGAATACGCCTTCCGCCACGCCAAACGGACCCATGCCAAGGTTTTCGGTGGTCCCAAATACACCGTCAGTCCTATCTATGAAGGAATGCTGAAGGAAGAAATGGACGCCGCCAGCCAAAGATATCCGGAGGTGCCTTATGAACCTCAGTTGATTGACGCCACCTATGCTCTACTTCTGAACAACACCGGTGATTCCCTGGTGATTCCGGCTCTCAACCGCGACGGCGACTGCCTGAGTGACATGGTCTTGCAGCTCTTCGGATCCATCGCCGGCTCGGAGTCGATTCTGATGAGTTTTGACGAGGACTTCAACCCGAAAGTGGTCATGGCGGAAGCCCCCCACGGTACCGCTCCCACCCTCTTCGGAAAAAACCTGGCCAACCCGATGGCCATGATCCTGGCCGGCGCCTCCCTTCTGTCCCACCTCAACACGGAAGAAGCCTCCCTCGCTTCCCGTGCCGTCTATGAAGCCACGATTGAAACAGTAAAAGAAGGGCACCGCACAGCAGATCTGGGCGGCAGCGCCACCACCACCGAGTTTACTTCAGAAGTGATCCAAAAAGTGCAGACCAAGCTGGAAGTGTGGAAAAGCATGCAAATGTAATGAAAGGCCCTCATTTGCTCTGTCCTGCGGGACGGAGCATTTTTAATCATTAGATTCACATTTCAAAGGCGTCGAAGCTTCTGTATAATCAGTATCGAAACAGCGTCAAAAAGGGGTGAGATCAATGTCCGACAAGAAAATGACGCCACTTCAGAAAATAGCCGTCCGGACTCCCGAAGGAATGTTGCTGGCCGGGATTTCCGGTTTGGGTTACTTCTCATCATATCTGAGCGACCTTGGCTACAAATCCCATTTTCACATCCCTTCCATGTTTGTGGAAATCAATCTCAACTCGGTGGTCCTGTCCGTCTGTGTAATCATCTTCACTTTGTTCATCGCGTTCCTGTCCATCACGGTACCCCGGCTCCGGAGAGTCGGTCCTTATCTGTTTTCTTTCTTCATCACCGCTTCTGTCGCCGTGGTCATCGGTATGAAACTGGGCTTTTCCCTCAGCAGAACCAATCTGTTCACCTTAATTTTCTACTTTCTGCTGTGCACCGGTCTGCTGTTATTATTTTTCCAACTCACCAAAAAAGAGAATCGGATCACCAATCTGGCCGCTGTCATGGTATTGTCGGGTCTGATGATTTTCGTCTCTTATTCCAGCGGCAGTTTGATCGCCCAGAATCAGAAGTTTTTTCTCGTCTCTGACGGGAAGTCTCCCTTGGTGGTGGTCGATACATATAAGGATTCACTGGTGGTGGCCCCCTTCGATCCGAAAACCAAAACCGTGGCGCCACGATACCAGTTTGTCCATCTGGAATCCGATCTCAATGCCAAACTGAACTTCTCCATGAAGAAGGTGGGTCCCTTAAACATCTCCACTGAGTGAAGGGGATCAAAACTGGTTCCCCGCCTGCTTTTACAACAGGGTCCGTCATGGACCCTGTTGTTGTTCCAGTTTGGGCAAGAATGTGATAAGATCGGGGAATAAATTGCCAAACCTGGAGGTAACCATGATTGCTCTGCTGATTTTTTTATTATTCTTTCTCTTTTTGTTATTGATTGTCGGCACGATTGTTCTCATCGTCCTGATCAGCAAGGTGAACCGTCTGTCAGAGCGGTTGGAACGTCTGGAAACCATACCGTCACCCCCGCGCAAGCCCATTTCCTCCCCTTCCGCCCCGGCGCCCCGGCCTCAAGCGGGGGAGAGGGAGATGCCGCCGGTGGTCGGCCCAACCCCTGTCCCCCCTCCTCCGAAACGGCAGACCCCCCCACTGCAGCGGGAGACTCCAAAGAAGAAGGAGCATCCTTGGCTGAAGGAAGGTTGGGAATGGTTCATCGGCGGGAGACTGATGAACCGGATCGGTGCGCTGGCATTGATACTCGGGTTCGGCTTTTTTCTGAAATACGCCTTTGACCGGAATTGGATCACGGAATCCGTCCGGGTTTGGACGGGAGGTGCACTCGGCATCGGTCTCGTCTTGTTGGGGGGAAGATTCCGTCGAAAAGGAATGACCGTTTTTGCCCAGGGTTTGGTCGGTGCCGGGTTGGCCATCGATTATCTGGCCGTTTACGCATCTTTTAATTTCTATCACTTGATACCCCAACCGGCAGCTCTCTTCTTAATGTCTCTGGTGACAGCACTGGCCTTTCAGCAAGCCTTGCGCCACGATTCCATCGCTGTTTCACTGCTGGGCTGGGCGGGAGGCTTTTTAACCCCTTTTCTGCTCAGCACCGGTGAAGTGAATGAAGTGGGGCTTCTCTCCTATATGGCCCTGTTGGCTGCCGGATTGCTTCTGGTCTCTCTGAAAAAGGAGAAGTGGGTGCCTCTCCCTCCCCTCACACTGATCGGGACTTACTTCATCTGGCTTTCGGTTCGGGAGATCTCTGAGAACACCCTCCTTCTCTTCGGATTCCTCACCCTGTATTGGGGAATGTTCCTGGCTGCTGAAGTCCGGTTCGGACGAAACCGGCAAGTGACGGGAAGGGTGCTCAGGCAGGCGGCGGCCGCAGTCCATGCTCTGATGTACTTCGGAGGCATGTTCCTGTTGTTCCATCAGGATCAGCAACTGGCAGGGTGGATCTCTCTCGGGGTCGGTTTGGTTTACTGGCTGATCCAGTGGAAACTCCCTCTGGAAAAAGGGTTTGCCACACAAATGAAACTGACCGCACTCACTTTTGCGGGAGTTGCCGTTCCTCTGTGGTTCTCCCCCTTCCCCACCGTGGCCCTGTGGGGTTTGGGTGCACTGGCTCTCCTGTGGCAAGGTCGTCGCAAGTCCTCCCCCCACCTGCGGATCTTTGCCTCGATCCTGTACATGGTGGCCTTCCTGCGCCTTCTGTCCCAGGGAGAGGCCTGGATGGCCCCTGTGGAAACCCATCTCCCGTTGTGGAATCTGCGCGCACTCGCTTTTCTCCTGCTGGCGGGGGCTGCGGCCGGGGGCGCTCTTCTGTTGCGACGGATTCGGGGGGAAGCCTGGTCGATCATCCAGGGAGCCCTCCAAACCGGGTGGGTGATGCTTCTGTTTCTGTGGATGACAGTGGAGACCAACGACTGGTTCCGACAGCGTCTCGCGGAACAGCCCGGCTCGGAAACAGCGTTGAATTTCACCCACTTGATGGGGCTGGCGGGAATCTGGTCGTTGTATGCTCTGTCCCTCGTGTGGGTGGGGTTGAAAAAACGGATGTACCCGCTGCTCTTCTCCGGCACGGGGATCTTATTTCTCTCACTGGTGGTCGGGGGAATCCGGGGATTGATGTATCAACCCTTGGATGCTTATCTCCCTCTGCTCAACCTCCGATTCCTCGTGCTTGTATTATCAGCTGCGGTTTTGCTGGGTGTTTCCTTCCAACTGCGGCACCATGAGTCAAATGCTCCATGGGCGAAAAGCATCCGGGTCATCTTGCCTCTGTTGGCTTCCTTGGTTTTGTTTGAGCTGTTCACGGTGGAAACCAGAGACTACTTTCAACAGGCGTTGGAAAGACTGCCTTCCGGTGACACGGAAGCGTCGCGCTCACTGTTCAATATGCAACAACTGGCGATCTCCGGGGTGTGGCTTCTCTATTCCATCACACTGATGGCAGTGGGAATCCGGCGCCGTCTCCGCAGCCTCCGCATCTTGGCCATGGGCTTGTTCGGTCTCACCATCCTGAAAATCTTTATCTTTGATCTCTCTTTCCTGGACACCCTGTACCGGATTTTCTCCTTTATCGGTTTGGGGTTGATCCTGCTGGCAGTCTCTTATATATACCAACGGTACAAAGACCGTTTCTCCCTCACCGGGTGAACCCCATGGAAAAAGCCGGGGTGACCCCGGCCTATGTAATGAGTCCCAATATTTAAACAGTCGTTGTTTCCTTCAATCCATTTTCAATCCCCAGCACCACTTCATCCAGGGTCATCTCACCATCGAGGTATACTTGAATCAACTCATAGACCAGATCCGTCTTTTCCTGGGGATACT
>NZ_BMEX01000007.1 GCF_014637345.1 Kroppenstedtia guangzhouensis | reverse complement strand
GAACGCTTGATCTCGCTGCTTCCGCCACTCGAGGAGGGAAAGCCTCTCTCGCGGCGACAAGAACTATCTTATCATGCTCTGCAGTTCCTGTCAACAGCTTTTTTGTTTTTTCTCAGGTCAGCCTCAGATCCCGCCGGTCAGGCCGATCTTGCGGCGACAGATATCAATATAACATGATCTACACTCAAGGTCAACAATTATTTTTGATAAATCCTTGACTCACATCTGGATTCCTGTATGAAGAAATAATACAGGGATGCCCGAAATACTCAGGCTCCCTTCTGGACGTCCAGGGTCGTCGGAACAAGGATTGGGTCCAGACAGAGCGACCGAAAAAGATACGATACTTGCTTACGTAAAAGGATCCATCTTTTGATCCGATGGGTGGGGGAGATCCTTTCTTTTCTCCTTTCCGAGTTCCCGAAGCCAGTCCTGTTCCAACTCCTTCAGCGATTTTCCCATCACTTTTTTCAGAGCGGCCTCGGTCCGTCGGTTGGTCAAAGAAAGCTTGCCCACAGTGTCCCGGTCTTCTTCGGGACTCAGTTGGAGTACGGAAAACAGACGCTTCACTTTTTCCTCTCCATAAGCTTCCATCAAAAACCGGAACAGTTGATAACACTGGGTGTAATAGGCGGCAGCCTCCTTTTCCCCCATCTGTTCCAGATTGGCCTTCTTCAATTGGGACCAGGACCAACGGGGACGCTTCCCACTTGGCTCCTCCCGGTTGTGCAACCCCGGCAACAAGTGGGACTGAAAATATTCCGCTGCCCCCTCCTGCAACCAGTAAGCGGCATTATCCCCGGTCATCTCACTCACCATCATATGGGTCATCTCATGAACAACCCCCGAAGAAATCAACTGCCGCTCCTCGGAGCCACGGGCCCCGATCAGCTTGATGGATTCACCCGCCTCATGCCAGCCTCCTGCCCATCGGGGCAATGAAAGCTTGACTGACTGCCGAAACCAATCCGGTCGGTGATAGATTTTCACTTCCACCGGGCTCTCCGGCGTCCAGTCCATTTCTCTTTTCAGTTCCTGAATCGCTTTATGTCCCGTCTCCAGAGCGATGGCCGCCTGTTCGGCCAGACCGGTGTCCGTATAGCGAACGGTGACATCACCACGGGTGAGGTGGTGCAGTGGAAAACCGGCATCCCTCCATCCCGTTGCCGTTTCCTGAAACAGTATGGGGTATTTAAGAGTAAATCTTTTCCCTTTTCGGGTGTAACACTGCTCCATCCACACCCGGATCTGATGCTCTGCCCACGGAATCATGGAGATCACCCGCAAACGGTAGGAACCGGGATCGATCCATTGCATCGCATCATCGAACCAACGTTTCTGCTCCTGAATATAAGTTTTCATGTCCGGATGGAGAAGGTGTAAGAAACGTTCCCGATCTCTTTGGTTGACAGCATCCTGTTTTTCCTGGATCAAATGCCGGATCTGTACCTGAGCCTCGGGCTCACTGCCATGAACCCTTTGCAAAAAAAACGGGGAGGCCCCAAACGTACTGATCATCAACAAAAGCATGAGTATCAGTAACCGTCCCTTCCGTATCAATGGCAAAACCTCCAGGGAAGGCGATAATTGATAAAGTTAGTTTCACTAAGAATCAGGATGCCTATGCATCTGAAAAACATGAAAAAGGGAGCCGATGGCTCCCTCTGGCAGATTCAATTTGAAGATTACTTGTTCCACAATTCTGCGATTCCCTGCAAGGAGTACCAGCTGGCGATCAAGGTGACCACCACGGCCAGAATCCCAAACAGGATCATCCAAGTGGGATGATGATAATCACCGACAACTTTTCGTTTTCTGGATGCCAACAAAATGGACCCCAGCGTCAGCGGAAGGATCAAACCGTTCAAAGCTCCCGCGATAACCAGAATGTTCACCGGTCTGCCGACAACTGCGAAAACCAGCGTGGAAAAGGCAATGAAAACGATGATAATCCAATTGTTGTATTTTTCGAAGGACCGATGAAAGGAGCGCAAGAAGGAAACACTGGTGTAGGCACACCCGATCACCGAGGTCATCGCCGCTGAAAAAAGCACGATCCCGAAGATTTTATAGCCTATATCTCCCAGTGCAATTTGAAAGACCGATGCAGGCGGATTGTCCGGATCCAAAGTATATCCCGCTGAGATCACACCCAGTACCGCCAGGAACAGAAAGACACGCATCACGCCCGTGGTCAAAACTCCGAGGTTGGCCGCTTTGCTGACAAAGGAGACGTTCTCCTTACCGGTGATTCCGGCATCGAGCAGGCGATGCCCCCCCGCAAAGGTGATATACCCGCCGACGGTCCCCCCGACAAGCGTAATCATGGGTAACAACAAAACCCCGTAATCCTCAGGAAGGATCGACTTCACAAGGGCTTCACCTACCGGCGGATGAGTGGTGAACATCACGTAACCCACCATCCCCAGCATGACAATCCCCAGTGTCTGAGCCACGATATCCATCGCTTTTCCCGCATCTTTCAAACTGAATATTATAATGGCGAGAATCCCTGTAATCACCGCTCCGGTCACAGGCGAGATCCCGAAGAGAACATTGAGCCCCAGTCCTGCACCGGCGACATTTCCGATATTAAAGGCGAGTCCCCCGAAAACGATCAAAACAGCGATGACTGAGCCAAGACCGGGCAGGACCATATTGGCCACATCTTGCCCCCGCTTCCCTGAAACGGAGATGATCCGCCAAATATTCAGCTGAGCCCCGATATCGATAATGAGTGATGCCAAAATCGCGAAGGCGAAATTGGCTGCAAATTGTTCCGTGAATACAGCCGTTTGCGTCAAAAAAGCCGGACCGATAGAAGAGGTCGCCATCAGGAAAATGGCTCCCCACATCAACCGTCTATGCGCTGTTGTTACCGACCCGGATGAGGTGTTCAGTTGATTCATGTCCGGCCCTCCATCTCTATTTTTTTTATTCAATCGGTGCGGACAGCATGTCCACTCGGTATTGGTGCTTGATCACTCGGTTCAGCACCGGATCCCGCATTTCAAATTCATATCTTTCCGCAAATGTCAGTGACTTGGCCACCGTGTTGATCGTGGCGGAGAAAAACAGATTCCCCTCTTCCGCCACATTCATCTGTTCGAAAATGTCTTCCCATTGCCCCGGAGTCATCAAGTCTGCGCAACTGCCTTTTTGGTACAGTTGTCGTTCACCGTCCGCAGTCACCCAGCACTCCAGTTCCAGACGCTCCCAGTGATCCTTCACATCTTCAAAGCGCCAGACTTCATCAGCGATAATATTGGGATAAGCCTGTTTGGACATCGGAACGCTGAAGGTTTCCAATTTCCGGTCCGTATGATCGCTCCCCACGGTGACAAACCATTCACCCTTTGCCCGGATGAGCACGTATTCGATCTCCCCACTCGTTTCCTCATGCTGTACCTGAATCCGATCCGTCGTTGTCGGCAAATAATCCGCAATCGGATAAAGAGTCGGGGTGGTCGTGGGCACGGGAACCCCCAGTTTGGCCAATTCATCGATATGTTCCTGAACTTTTTCCTGGTCACTACCAGCATAACCGGCGTTGAACACACGATTTGCTATCAGTTCGATTGTTTCATCAGTTCCTTGTACATTGAGAATCAACTTGTTTTCCAAATGGAACAGCCTCCAAATCATGATGCTCAGTAGAGTTCGGGTACTCTGCTGTCAAATACGGGAACGTCTTTTCTCACCTTGGAAACCATCTCCAGGGAAATCTCCGCTGTCAGTGTCTCTTCCTGATCGCCGCCACCCTCTGCAATCACATTTCCCCATGGGTCGATAATCATCGAAGTTCCGGCAAATTCAACCCCGTCCTGCAGACCGACGGAATTGCAGGAGACTACGAACATCTGGTTTTCAATCGCCCGCGCCACCTGCAGGGTTCTCCAATGATCAGACCTTGCGGTCGGCCATTCAGCCACGATATGAAGAACCTGAACTCCTTCCAGTGCAAGCTTTCTGGCCAATTCCGGAAAGCGCAAGTCATAACAGATGATCAGCCCCATCTTGACTCCATCCAACTCGAAAACCTCGACCCTCTTCTCACCTCCTTTTAAGTACCGGGGTTCATCCAACATCGGAACCAGATGGATTTTGTCATATTGATGGATCAACGTACCCTCGCGATCCACGACAAAGGCCGTGTTATAAAAACCTTGTCCTTTATGGTTGGCAACCGACCCGCCAATTATGTGAACTTTGTATTCTATTGCCAGGGATTGCAAGAAAGAGAGAGTGGGTTCACCGTTTCGATCCGCCACCTCCTCTAAGCGCGGCAGGGTGTAGGCAGTGGTCCACATCTCCGGTAACACCACAACATCAGGTTTCTCATCCTTGACAACCCGGTCCAGCCACGCCCGTACCTTTTTGCGGTTTTCCTTTGGATCCCCCACGGCAATATTCATCTGATAGATCGCATATTTCACTTGGAATCCCTCCGATCATCAACCTTGGCTTTCACCATTCGATAAGATTGCTGCGTGTTTTCCAGATGAGTTACCATCGCTTGTTTGGCCCGATCACTGTCCCCCTTCTTCAGGGCTTCCAAGATCCTCCGGTGTTCGCGGATCACCTCTTCCGTCCGGCCCTTTTTCTCAATCGCCTGATGACCGATGAGACGGGTCATATTGTGGAGCTTGATAATCAAATCCTCGATCAGTTCATAGTGGATAAACCGGATCATCCGGTGATGAAATCTCTGATCCAATCTGATGAAAGCGATCCTGTCACCGGCTTCAATGGCCCGCTCTTGATCTTCTATCAGTTTTTCCAGGAAAGAGATTTGCCCTTCTGTAATCGTTTTCAAAAGTTGACCAACCACTTGGCTTTCAATCGCTTTTCTGACCAAAAAGATCTGTTCCACTTCCGATTCAGTAAATTCTCTCACCTTCAGACCTTTCCTCGGAACGGAAAAGAGCAGGTTATCATGAATCAGATCCTTGACAGCTTCCCTGACCGGCGTCCGTGAGATGTTCAGCACCTGGGCAAAATCATTCTCCGTGTAAAAGTCATCGGGAGTCAGCTTGCCGGAAAGAATCGCGTGTTTCAACTGTTTATAGGCAGCCTGGTGCATCGTCTCCCTCTTAATCCCCGAACCAATATCCAGCTCAGGCATTATATGAACCAACCTCTTTTCCAATGTATTATGTATACATAATACAAAATACATTCCCCGGAAGTAAACAAATAATTTCAATTTCAGTGCCGGTAAAACATTCCAAACTCCACTTAAGGGAAACAAAAAACCCGTTTCCGAAGAAACGGGTATATCCCACGTCGAGCTCAGATGCTCCCCAGGAAAACAAAACGGGCGATGAAAACCGCACCCAGCACATAAAGAATAGGATGAACTTTCTTCCCTTTACCCGCAAAAATTTTGATCAGGGGATACAGGATGAAGCCGATGGCAATGCCGGTGGCGATGCTGAAGGTGAGCGGCATCATCAACACGGTGAGAAAGGCGGGAGCTCCCTCAGAGAGGTCCTTCCATTCAATCTCTTTCAGGCTGGAGGCCATCAGCACCCCGACGATGATCAAAGCGGGAGAAGTGATCGCTGACACCGAGGCGAAAGCTTCCACCAGCGGGAAAAAGAAGAGCGCCAGCAGAAACAACGCGGCAGCGGTGACGGCAGTCATCCCTGTGCGCCCTCCGGTGGCCACACCTGCGGTGGATTCCACGTAGGAGGTGACCGTGGAAGTACCCAAAGCCGCTCCGGACATGGTGGCCAATGAATCCGCAGTGAGCGCACGACCGGCCCGGGGCAAACGGTTCTCTTTCAACAGGCCGGCCTGGTTGGATACACCGACCAGGGTGCCTGCGGTGTCAAAGAGATCCACAAACAAAAAAGCAAAGATGATCGCAAAAAATCCCATATCCAAGGCCCCGAGAATATCCATCTTCAAAAAGGTGGGAGCCAGGCTCGGCGGCGCGGAGAAAAACTTGGTGGGAATCTCCACCACACCGGTGATCATCCCCACCACCGCTGTTCCGATCATCCCGAAAAAGACGGCCCCTTTCACCTGACGCACCATCAGGAACAGGGTGAAGATCAGGCCGAAAATGGTCAGCAAAAGTTCCGGCTTCATCAGATCGCTGTTCAGGGAAATATAAGTCGCTTCGTTGGCGACGATCAGCTCGGCGTTTTTCAACCCGATGAAAGCGATAAAGAGACCGATTCCCGCCGACACCGAATGTTTCAACACCGGTGGGATCGAGTTGATAATCAACTCCCGAACTTTGGTCACCGTCAACAGCAAAAAGATCAGTCCGGAGATAAATACGGCACCCAGTGCCGTCTGCCAAGGCACCTTCATTCCGAGGACCACCGTATAGGTGAAGTATGCATTCAATCCCATTCCCGGAGCCAGAACGATCGGGTAATTGGCGAACAGACCCATCAATAGTGTCCCAAGCGCCGCAGCCACCGCGGTGGCGACGAAGACGGCTCCAAAATCCATCCCCGCCTCTTCCCCAAGGAGAAACGGATTGACCAGGAGAACGTATGCCATGGTCAAAAAGGTGGTGATTCCGGCCAGCATTTCGGTTTTCAGGTTGGTGCCATGTTCCCCGAACCGAAAATAGCGGGCCAGGGCGTTCGGTTTGTTGTCCACGTGTCAGGTTCCCCTTCCAACATTGAGTTGTTATTCCCACTCAATGGTGGCCGGCGGTTTGGAGGTGATATCGTACACCACCCGGTTGACTCCGTCCACTTCATTGATGATCCGGTTGGAGATCCGCTCGAGTGTGTCATGTGGAATTCTGGCCCAGTCAGCGGTCATGCCATCAATAGACGTAACCGCCCGGATGCCGACCGTATAGGCATAGGTGCGGGCATCCCCCATGACACCGACACTTCTGAAGTCCGGGAGGGTGGTGAAGTATTGCCAGATCTCACTGTCCAATCCCGCTTTTTGGATTTCATCCCGCAGGACCGCATCCGATTCCCGGACGATTTTCAGCTTCTCCTCCGTCACTTCACCGATCACGCGAATCCCCAGCCCCGGACCGGGGAAGGGTTGGCGCCAGACGATTTCCCGGGGAAGTCCCAGTTCCTCGCCGACTTTGCGCACCTCATCCTTAAACAAGGTGTTGACCGGCTCCACCAGATCCATCTGCATATCTTCCGGCAAACCACCCACATTGTGGTGGGACTTGATGGTCTGAGCCGTCTCTGTCCCGGACTCCACAATATCGGTATATAGGGTTCCCTGTGCCAGAAAATGATGTTTTCCCAGTTTCTCCGTTTCCTCTTCAAAGACACGGATGAACTCATTGCCGATGATTTTCCGTTTCTTCTCGGGATCGGTAACACCCTTCAATTTGCCCAGGAATCGCTCCCGGGCGTCCACTTTGACCACATTCATATGAAAATGGTCGGCAAAGGTACGCATGACGCTGTCCGCTTCCCCTTTTCGAAGCAGGCCGTGGTCGACAAACACACAGGTGAGTTGGTCTCCGATGGAACGATGGATCAGCGCGGCGACAACAGAAGAGTCCACTCCGCCGCTCAGGGCGCAGAGGACCCGTTTCTCCCCGATCTTCTCCCGCAGTTCCCTCACGGTAACCTCGATGAAGGTTTCCATACTCCAGTTTCCTTCACACCCGCACACCTCGTAAAGGAAACTTCGTATCATTTCATCCCCGTGCTGCGTATGACGCACTTCCGGATGAAATTGAACCGCATGGATCCGACGAACCGGGTCACTCATCGCCGCCACCGGGGCGGAAGCGGTCCGACTGTCCACCCGAAAACCCGGCGGGGGGGCAGTCACCACATCCCTGTGGCTCATCCAGACGCTCTCTTGAGTACCGGGACCTTGGAAAAGGGGAGAATCGGAGACAATCTCCATGTCTGCTTTCCCGTATTCCCGCTTTTCAGCCTGTTTGACTTCAGCTCCGAAGTGGGCACTGATCAGTTGCATCCCGTAGCAGATGCCCAAAATCGGAATCCCCAGTTCAAAGATGGCCGGATCACACTTCGGAGCATCTTCAGCATAGACACTTGCCGGCCCCCCCGAAAAAACAATCCCTTTCGGAGCCAAATTTTTAAGCTGCTCCGCATCGGTATGATGTGGCAAGAGCTCGCTGAAAACTCCCAGATCCCGAATCCGCCGGGCGATCAATTGATTGTATTGTCCACCGAAGTCCAGCACTGCGACTTGTTCCATCGAAGACCCCACCTTCTTCAATTCAGGAATTCATAAGAAAAAGACCGGCGCCCGCACCGCTTCTACCCAGCGACACGAAGCCCCGGTCATTTCTTTCGTTTTTTACAAAAGAAAAGCACCGGTGACCAAGCGCTCGTAGTCCGGCCATTTACGGTGGCAGGGTAGAAACGTTCAGGCCATATTCCTGAATATATACGAGTCAGATCAACCATGTGGAAATAACTATGCAATTTCTGCATGCGTACATCATACCAATCGGGAAAAACGAAATCAAGCTGAAGGGCCTATTTTCCATCCTTCTCATCGAACTCAAGTTGTAGTGAGATGGAATCGTTCCAAAGCTGTTGATTCATCATCGGCAGCAAAGCGATCCCGCGCTAAGGGCCCATGTCGGTGAACAAACCTCTCCCCGCCCCGACTCTGTTTTTCACTTCAAATTGATCATCCATACGCCTGCTCCTCAGTAAACCAAATGACTTCAACAGACCTGAGACCGACCGACCGCCATTTGCCCCGGTCCAACTCTGTTTTACCGAGTGTCGAAACCTTGCGCCGAATCAATCATCTTGCTATAGACCCACACGGTCTTTGTCGGGTACCCTATGGTTGATCACAGTCAGGGGAGAGGAAACATTCCATGTCGAATCGAGCGGAAACAGGAGTCTGGGTCAGCCTCATCACCTATCTTCTCCTTAGCATAACCAAAGTGGGCCTGGGCAATGGGCTGTCTTCCCAGGCCCTGACAGCGGACGGTCTAAACAATGTCACCGACGTACTCGCCGCCGGCGGGGTCCTCATCGGATTGTGGATCGCCCGCAAACCCCGGGACGAAGATCATCCTTACGGACATTCCCGTGCAGAAAGCATCTCCGCTCTCATCGCTTCCTTCATCATGGCCACGATTGGATTAGAAGTGCTGAAAAGCGGAATCCAGACCGCATGGAAGGGCGAGGCAGTTCCACCGGACCTGTCGGCAGCCTGGTTCGCCCTAGGATGTGCCGGAGTGATGTTGGCCGTTTTCGGCTACACCCGACACCTCGCCCACCGCACCCGCAGCAACGCTTTGAAGGCAGTCTCCAAGGACAACCTCTCCGATGCTCTTGTCAGCATCGGTGCTGCCGCCGGCATCATCGGTTCCCAATGGGGCATGCCCTGGCTGGATCCGACAGCCGCCGTCATCGTCGGTCTGATCATCCTGAAAACTGCCTGGGGAATCTTCAAGGAGATGTCCCACCTTTTGACCGACGGATTTCACGAAGGGGATCTCTCCCGATACCGGGACACCATGGAAAAGGTGAAAGGAGTGAAATCCGTGGTCGATCTCAAAGGGCGCATGCAGGGAAACGAGGTCATACTCGATGCGGTGATTGAAGTGGATGGAAAGCTCAGCGTGGAAGAGAGCCACCGGATCACCGAGATCCTGGAATCGGAGATGGCCCGCCGACATCAGGTGCGGCAGACTCATATCCATGTGGAACCGGATCGCTCCCCCGGCTCGGATCGTTAAAGGCGTTGTGATTTGTGCTTTCTGATTCCGTCGGGATGGGGTTTCACATGACCTTTTCGTCGTTCTGATGAGCCAAAGTGTAAAAACTCAACCCTCCCTGTGATGACGTCCTTTTCCACAACGCTTTTACTGGAAGAAGAAAATATTTCCCGGATCTCTTTTTTCACCTCAGGGACGGAATTGTTTCAATACCTTTTGCCAAAGATCCCAAATCCTGTCCAACCTCGCTTTGGCTCCCCGCACTCCTCCGTAGCGAACCGCCTCATAGGCCTGGCTCAGGCGGCGCAACTCCGGGGAAGGACGGGAGAAGGAATCCCGTTGAAAGAGATACTCCCGCACCGTCTCATGGGGTTTGCGGGGACCCCGACTCAAAGCCAGCCAACGGAGAAATCCATGAAAAGCATCCACCAAATGGCGATTTTTGCGGTTCCGCCGACTCAGAAGAATCCATGCGATCCGCCGGCGCAACATCCTGAACAGGAATAAGATCACAACCAGGCTTCCACCGCTCCAAACCAAGACCTCTTTCCAATCCCAATTGTCCGATGATGCCTCCCCTTGTTTCTTACCGCCGGTTTGGGCCAGTTCCCGTTCGATCCGACTGAGCCGCTGTTCCCGGGGAGTGGCTCTCCCCTGCTCCTCTTCCTCTGCAGCACCTGTATCGGCCCCGCTCCCATCCTCCGAGACAGGGGTGGGGTTGGCGAAGCCCGGGGTAGGTTCAAAAGGAACCCAGCCCACTCCTTCAAAATAGACTTCCACCCAGGAATGGGCATCATTGTTCCGGACAGTCATCCAATGTTCGGTGACGGCATCTCCCTTGTGCTTGGGATCATTAGATTGCCGAACCTCCTCCTCCCCAGGGGCAAACCCCTTCACCCAGCGGGCGGGGATCCCCACACTGCGCAGCATAACCACCATCGAAGTGGAAAAGTGATCGCAATAACCCCGGTGGCTCTCAAACAGGAACTGATCCACAAAATCCTCCTCCTGCCTCGGCACCGGTACGTCCTCAGTCTCGTAACGGAACCCGCCGCCGCTTCTCAACCAGCTTTCCACTGCCGCCGCCCTGTCATAAGGGTTCTCCTCTCCCCGGGTCAGTTCCTCCGCTTTCCGCCGCACCCGCTCAGGTAAACTTTCCGGCAGTTGCAGATACACATTTTTAGATTCACCCAAATCATAATAATCGGTTCCTGTCTTGCGGAGCAGCTCCCCATCCAGGACAGGGATTTCCGTTCTTAACCGATACACACCCCTACGGGATTGCCCGTCACGGGTTTTGAGCCCGCCCATCTGCGGAAGTGTTTTCAGTTCAAAATCGGGAGGGACCTCCTTCATCCAGCGCAACCAACCTGGGGTGAACAGGACAGGGTAACTCCTCTCCATCAACAGATGGCTGTCATTCTGTTTTACGGAAATCCGCCGAAAGCTGGATTTATCCCCCATCTCACCCCGCTTCCCCGGATGAATGGAACTCTTCGTCAGAGTCGATTGCCAGCCTTTCCCCGTATAAAAATCCCGGGTTTCCCCGCGCCAATAGTACGGAACATCCACCTGGGCCTCAAACACCTTTTGGGAATCCTGCTTGAAGGGACCTCCCAGATGTTCATCGTGAGTTCCGTACCCGATTTTGGCAATTCCCCGACTTTGAGCCCGGTCATCCAGACTGGTGATCCATTCGACGGGATTTGGCCAGTCGGCCTCCGGTTTGGGGGCGACCCAACCGACCCCCACCGCCAGCAGAAGCAATGCCAAGGTGAGAGAAGTCCAACCCTTGGGTTCCGGCGGGTCCCCCGACGTCCTTAACCGCAAACCATACAATCGGGAGGCGGACAGGGCGATAAAACCGTAAACAAACACCCGCCCGATCGCCCCCCCACCGTCAAAGCGAGTAAAAGTGTCCAGAACGGACAGATGGATCACCGCCAACAAAAACAGACACAACACCCCACCGCCTCTCTCCATCAGCCGGCGATACCCAATGGCCACTGCCCACAACACCAACAAAAAGCCCAGCGTCTGAAGGACTGGAGCCGGATGGACTTTGCCTGTGAAAAGATGATTCAGATCCGCTTTCAGATGGGAAGCTGCCAACTTGATCCATGTGAGGTCCGTAAAGGGCATGTGATAGAAAAGAAGCGAATGGAGGAAAGCCGGGAGCAGAAACAGGGAAAGTGACAGGGTGATCCATCGGCGGTTCCCGCCCACAAAAGTGATCACGAGAAAATACAGGAAGGCCGCGATAAACCCTCCTACCCGACCTGTCTCCAAAACTTCAGTCAAGGGAAACAGACACTCCCATCCGATCAAAAAAGCAAACAGGATGCCCCCCACCCGCGCCCCGAGGGATAATGGAGGTCGGGAATCAGGCCGAACCCTGGCCAAGGGACACACCCCCTTCGGTGATCTTCCCAAAATCATCATGGGGAACGAGATCCACCCGCACCCCCAGCGAATCCAGCATCCCCAGAACCAACCGTTCCTCCCTCTCCAGGGCGTCCGAGTGGCAAACCCAAAACACTTCCACTTTGATCTTTTTCAGCATCAATTGCCCGATGGCCTGTACATCCGACAATGACAGACCGGGAGTAATCACGATTGTGGTAGTTCCACGGGGAAGATGGGCCGATTCCTGCACAAGAATCTCTCCCACTGCCATTTTTCCCTCCGGTTGGATCACTGCCAAGGGATCAAACAAGCGCAGGAGATGCTCCTGGCTTCGCCCCAACGGCAGATGCAACCGCTGGTTCCCCCAGGCGATCAGTCCTGAACTGAATCGTCGACCCACCGCAAACTTGGCCAAGGTAGCGGTCAGGCTGACCGCCCGTTCAAAGAGGGGATCGCCTTTTCCCTCAAAAGAGGAGTCCCGGCAATCCAGCACAAACATAAAATCGTTGCTCACTTGATGCTCAAATTCCTTCGCCTTCAACCCCTGCCCCCGGGCAGTAGCTTTCCAGTGAATCCGACTGAGAGGATCGCGATGGGAGTAATCCCGGACACCCACGACAGACGTGACGTCTTCACCGACCCGCAGGGTGGGGGTGGATCGACCTGTATTCTGTTCATTGACCGTATGCCAGACACGAATCTCCCGAATCCGGGGATAGACTATGATTTCGTCCACCAGGGAAATGTCCCACCTCTTCTCCACCAATCCGAACAAATCCCCCGATCTGATCTTCACCCCTTGAAAACGATGTCTGCCCCGGGGCAAGTCCCGAAGTACATAATCAAAAACTCTTTCCCGGGACCAACCGGGAAATCGGAGCCACCCCATTCCCTCTTTCGGCTTCAGATCTCCTTCATCTTCGAAGTAAACCCAAGAAGGAGGCAAGGGAGCATGCCGTCGATACCGCAAGCGGACTGTCAGCCGCTCTCCCGCTGTCATCCGGTGGCCGGACAGTCGACGCTCCACTTCCGGTTCCCAGAGGGAAAACCACACTACTGACGTGAGATAAACAGATATCAACAAAGAAGCATAAAAGAGAAACCAGGGAACAAACCCCCCCTGAAACCGGCCGAAGGCATAGGTGATCACTGTCAACCCCCAAAAGAGCCCATGTCCCCCCCGACGCATCTCTCAATCCCCCACCGAGACGGGAACCGGGATGCGCCGAAGGAGCTCCTGAAGGAGTTGTTCCACGGATCGCCCACTCAAACGGGCTTCAGATTTCAGGATGATCCGATGGGATAAGGTGAGAGGAACCAATTCCTTCACATCATCCGGAATCACATAGGGACGCCCTCTGATCAGAGCCAGGGCTTGAGCCGTGTGATAAAGGGCGATCGACCCCCGGGGGCTGGCACCCAGGTAGACCTCCTGTGGAGTGCGGGTCGCCCGGACGATTCTGACGATATAATCGGTGATGGAAGAATCCACCCGCACCCTCCTCACCTCCCGCTGGAGTTTCAACAACTCCTCACTGGAAAGCACCTCTCCGAGGTGATCAATGGGATGGAACTCCCGGATCCGATCCAACATCTCCATCTCTTCCTGATGATCGGGATATCCCAGTTTCAACTTCAGCAGAAAACGATCCAATTGCGCTTCCGGCAAGGGAAAAGTCCCTTCGTATTCGATGGGATTCTGGGTGGCCATCACAAAAAAAGGCTTCTCCAGCTCATAGGTATCTCCATCCACTGTAACACTGCCTTCCTCCAAAGCTTCTAGGAGAGCAGCCTGGGTTTTGGGAGAGGTCCGGTTGATCTCGTCAGCCAACACCACCTGTGACATCACCGGGCCGGGGCGAAATTCAAATTGCGATGTTTGCTGATTAAAGACGGACACCCCCGTCACATCGGATGGCAAAAGATCCGGTGTAAACTGGATTCTGCGGAATCTGCATCCCACCGAGCGGGCAAGCGCTCTCACCATCATTGTTTTTCCAACTCCGGGGACATCCTCCAGCAGGACATGCCCCCCGCACAGAAGGGCCACCAAGCACATCTGAATGGGTTCCCGCTTTCCGATCATCACTCTTTCCACATTGGCAATCACCTTGGCGATGGCGGGATGTTCCTGTTCCAACGCGGCTGTCTCTGTATTTCGGCTCATGTTGTACCCCCTTGAGCAACCTCTTCAAACTATTATACCTTTTTGTAATTGCACTACAAACCGCACCGCAAACGTCCTTCCTTCTCCATTCCCAGTGGTTCCAACAACATGTTGAAGTAGATAGTGACTGTATCCGAGACAAAAATCGGGATGCCCTGCGATTTGCTCTCTTCCGTCTGAAGCTGGTGGTGGAGCCTCAGATGTCGTTTCCCTCGGCCGCTATGCTGTTCCAACCGGCTGCCCGGAATCTGCAACGGATCGGAATCATCAACAGCGGCATGCTGTCAAAGATCTCCCAAATGAATAATTTGAACATAAAAAGCCCGCCGTCTATAGCGGGCTTCAGACTGAAAGCAACAATGGATGATGTCACTCCCAATCGTTTATATATGGGTTCATTCTCTGAAATACTATACCCTCCAGGGCAGTTTTTTGGGTCTGTAGGCGGTTTTCAACCTTTCTGACTGATCGCGCTGATAATTTTCATAGGCGTTGACCGCCACTTCGACATCTTTCCAATAGCGCGTCCCCTTGGCGATCACCACCAACATCTCGATCAGTTTTGTTTCCGGCTTCTCCCCCTCCCGGGGTGATTTGCAAAGGTCCTGAATGTCGGAGGAGAGTGAAGCCACCTGTTCCATCTTTCCTATTTTCATCAACCTCCCCTTATCAATACAAGCAATAAAAACTGCAAAAATATAAAGATTTGACGATGGAATAAACTTATTATCCTATAAAACAAGGGAAGGATGAAAGCTCAGTCCCCAAACATTTTGCTCCTTACGTTCCAGTCACAGAAGCCCGGTCTGGTGCATAGGGTGAAATATCAAACTCCATTCCGGTTCGATAACCGGTAACGAGACCAGAGGTGGAATCGGCTTGAAAAAAGATTCTTTCGATTGGTCCCATGTTCAGGGAAAAGTGGGAGGCATCTTGAGCGAGAAATTTTGGAAGGAACTGCATCAAGCATTCCCTCGAAAGGGACCGGACGTGGACATCTATGAAACGGATCGAGAAGGGGTCATCGTAGTGGAAATCCCCGGGCTCTCCTCCCCAGATGATATCCAGATCACCCTGGAGCCACAAAACTTGATCATCCAGGGGGAAATCCCCTGTGGATATCCTGTGTCAAAGGAAAGAATCACCTGGGGTGAGCGTCGGTTTGGCCGGTTTAAGCGGAGGATTCAACTCCCTTTCCACTATTCTCCCGATCCAATTCAAGCCAGTTACAAAAACGGCCTCTTGGAAATTCGTTTGCTTAAAGAGGCAGTGGGCAAAGAGGTGGAGGTTCATTTTGAGGAGGAAAGCTCCTGAGCAGGTGACCCAGAAGAAGCCGTTTCCCCTGCCTCGGTACGGGAAACGGCTTTGGCGTGCCCTTCATTCGGAAATTTGACATTTTACCACACTTCCGGTTATCAATAGCCCCGGAGATGCTCTAATTCATATGCTTTTTCTGCTTGGGAAAGATTGTGTAATAGAAGGAATTGATCCCATCGATCAAGAGGATGAGCGTCCAGATTCGACTGATCTGGTTAACCTCTTCCTTGCGAAAGGGGAAAAGTTCCGGTGCATTCCATGTATCAATCCAAGTCTCCACCCATCCCCCGATTCCACTCGCCGTTTTCCATCCAAACAGAGTGGCAAAGACAAAATGAGCGATCAAGAACAGCAGCAGATGGAGATACCAACCCCTGCGTTGCTCCCGGGCATGAAGGCGCCCATATTTTCTCTTTTCTTCCTTTTCTCTTTCTTCCAGCAGGCGGGCTTCCTCTTCCGGAGGGAGGCTTTCCCCTTTCCAACGGGCGATTTTGAGTCTCATGTACCGATCCAGACGTTTCATGTCTTTGGGACCGTAGGTGACACTGTAAACCAAAGCGACCACTACCACCACCTGAAAGGTGGAAAATTGCCCCGTTTCCCGGAAGTCGATGATCCCTAGAGCCAGAAAACTGAGCAGATTCAAAGCCAACAGCCATAGGAACACCCGATGGGACCGAATCCCAAAGCCATAGCGCATGACCAGAAACCCGATAACCAACACCCAAAAAGAGATCTCGACGGCGATGAAAAACCACCAGCGGTGAGACGCAATCCACTCCAACAACGTATTGTTCCCCCGTTCTCTCTCAATTCATCCGTTTCCAAGTCATAAACATAAACGCTCCCCTCCTGTATACTCAGTATATAGTATGTCAATAAAAAACAGAGCATCCATTCCCGCTTGTTTCACACCTATGATCCGGTATGAGATGAAACCCTGAGTAATAAGCTCTGGCGGGACCCCAGTGTATCCAAGCTCTTCCGGGTCGGAAACCATCCTTACACAGGTACGGACCCCCACCCCTGGACTTTTCACAGCATTTCTAAAAGCGTTGTGATTTAAAGATTCTTGGAAGGTCGGAATTGGGTTTCACATTCCGCTTCTTTTGTTCCGGTGATCTAAATACGCTCCATGTGAAACCCTCCCAATCCTCCCAGTGACGAGTTTTTCATAATGCTTCTAAGGTGCGATCGCGATGTTTCCTGAAGAGGTTTTCAAACGAACCTGATTCGTTCCCTTCCCGATCCTTCCCGAAAATCGATTCCCCCTCTCCGATCCCTTGATAGCAAAGTCAATATCCCTGCCACCGGAAGCCGTGGTGGTTTCCAAAGTCAGATCCGGACTTTGATCATTCAATTTCAACCGAATATTCCCGCTGGTACTGTTACCTCCGATTCGGCGGACAGTCAAACCGGATCCGTCCACGTGGCCGGACGTGGTTGAAAAATGAACATCGTTCAGTGTAAGGTTTCGGAGTTTCAAAATTCCGGAGGATCCATCCAATTTCAGGTTTTGACTGTAGTTTTTCGGAAGCTTGACGGTCAGCCGGGGTGATTTTCCGATCACACCGCCCACTTTGATCCAACCCAGCTGGAAAAGGCCCCCTTCCACCACAAGATCCACATGATTCCCATTTTTATCCATGAAGAGTTCCGGGCCCCGTTCATAAGTTTCCAACTCCACTTTCAACTGATTTGAATCCCATTTTCAACGATCACATGAGTACTCCGATAATCGACCGCTATGGTTTTCACACCGGCGGCATTCACCCGGTCCTTCACGGTTACCGGATCGCCGTATGCCGAACACCCTGAGACCATCAGTACTGCCATAAGCGCCGCAAGAACCAAAGAGATGTCTTTTTCTTCATCACTTTTCCCCCTGAAAATTCTCCATCCTTTTACAGGTGGTGTCTTGTCCCTCCCCCGGCCCGGCATCATAACATCAAGGTTGCCATGTTCGGGAGCTGGAGGGAAACCCCCAGTACATTCTGCACAACCAAACCGGTTCCTTGTGAGGGAACCGGTTTCAAAAGAGATCGATGGATTCAATTGTCCCGCAGTATGCCTGCTTCTACCCCATCCGCTGAATCAGTTGCAAAACCTGCTCTTTTGCCGACTCCTCCGTCTCCGGCGGCGCCGGGGATTCCTCCGGATCCGTTCCGAACCACCTTTGCAGTTCATCCCACAGTACCTGTTTTTGCTCCGGAGTCAGTTCCATCTTACTCACCAGGTGATGGTACAATTTTCTCCCCTGATTGTCATCCTTTAGCATCTGCTTCACCCCGCTTTTTCTCCCCGGTTCCCCGTCAGGCCGGGTGTATGGAATCATTATACAACACGAAATCAGCACCGAACCTTCCCTTAATCCTTCTCTACTCAAAAGCCATCCCCCCCAATGGATGCTTTTTGTATGGAGGCAACTATCTTTTCCGTCAGGTTTGATCCTTTCGATTCTATTAGCCCCACGACGGGCTTGTTCCCAATCGGGTTAGTCACCCGATATTCCCCATATCCTCCGGCCAAGTCCCCTCGTGAAAAGGACTTCATTGGAAGGTGGAGAAATTGTCAACAGCAGTCGCAAAGGAGGGAAGAGAGGTGTCCAAACATCGGGAACCCATCAAAACGTCTCTGAACAGAAAAGAGAGCATATTGCGGAAGCTGAAAGAACTGGGGACAAACCGGGAAATCAGTGCCGGAGAACTGGCTGATTTGTTGAAGTTGGACCGGGCCAATGTGAGCCGTCTGTTGAACCAACTGTGGCGGGAGGGAAAGGTGAGCAAAAGGACGGGACGTCCTGTCCTTTTCACTGCCGCCGGGGGGGAGCATCCCCTGCCCGGCCGGGCCACCCTGGATCGGTTATTGGGAAGGGACGGAAGCTTGAAAAATGTGGTCCACCAGGGGAGAGCGGCCCTTCTCTATCCCCCCCACGGCATGCACATCCTCCTTCTGGGCGAAACCGGCGTCGGCAAATCGATGCTGGCAGAATGTCTGCACCGCTATGCCATCGAAGTGAAGAAGCTGGCCGATGATGCCCCCTTCGTCATCTTTAATTGCGCCGACTACACGAACAACCCCCAATTGCTGCTGGGTCAGTTATTCGGCGTTCATCAGGGGGCCTTCACCGGAGCACGCGAACAGAAAGGGATGGTCGAGAAAGCTCATGGCGGGATCCTGTTTTTGGATGAAGTTCACCGTCTGCCCGCCGAGGGACAGGAAATGTTGTTCACATTGATCGATAAAGGCATTTTTCGTCGTCTGGGAGAGTCGGAAACAGAAAGGAATGCCCAGGTGCTCCTGATCGCCGCCACCACCGAGGATCCGGATTCCGGACTGTTGCGGACGTTCAAGAGGAGAATCCCCATGGTGATCCGGATTCCACCCTTGAGAGAACGGAGTGTAGAAGAGCGGTATCAGCTGGTATTGCATTTTTTCAAAGAAGAGGCGATTCGCCTGGGAAAAGAGATCCGTGTCTCCCCCAACACGATTCGGGCCTTATTGCATTATCCTTGTCTGAACAACATCGGTCAGCTGAAAACCGACATTCAACTCACCTGTGCCAAAGTATACGCCGATTTCGTCAGTGCAAAAAAAGAGCGTATCCAGATCCACAGCTCCGATCTGCCCACTGATGCCAAGGAAGGACTCCTTTTGAGCAAAGGATCCCAAAAAACCGTGGATCTTCATGACAGTCTGTATCTGTTTCATCCCCGACAGGCGGAGATCCTCTTCGCCGTGGCACCGGAGGACCCCTCCCCCTCCATTTACAAAAAAATAGAAAAGAGATACAGCGAACTGAAATCCCGCGGCCTGCAGGAGGAAGAACTCCATTCGCTGATGGCGATCGATATCGAAAATTACTTTACGCAATACTTCAAAAGGATGAACCGGAAGCTGGGAAAAGGCAACTTGGCCAAGATGGTCCACCCCGACATGATTCAGCTGACAGAAGAGATTGTCCGCTATGCGGAAGCCAAACTGAACACCAAGTTGAGCAAGAAGGTGATGCAAGGGCTGGCCCTGCATATCCAAACTTCCATCCAGCGCATCGAAAACGGAAAAACCATCATCAATCCACAACTCAACCATGTGCGACGAATGTATAAGGAAGAGTTTGGTGTGGCACTGGACTGTATAAAAACGATAGAGGAAAAGACGGGGGTGGATATCCCGATCGATGAAGCCGGATTCCTCACCATGTTTTTTGTGCTCGACGATATCGATGCGGAGGAAACGGAGGAAAATGTGCACATTCTGGTGATCAGCCACGGCAATGGCGGCGCGACTGCGATGGCAGAGGTCACCCGGGAACTATTGGGTACCGAGTCACCCGTTGCCATCGACATGCCTCTCCATATGGATCCCAGAGAGATCTATGAACTAACCAAAAGTCATCTGAAAAAACATGCCTCCCAAAAGGGGGTGTTACTGATGGTGGACATGGGATCGCTGATGGCCTTCGGTGAAATGTTGGAAGGGGAGCTCGGAGTCCCGATCGAAACCATCCCGATGGTGAGTACACCTCACGTTTTGGAAGCGACGAGAAAGTCCATCCTCGGATACTCCCTGGAACAGTTGGTGGAGGACATCAAACAACTCACCCTCTTTGAATCCAACCCGCCGTTGAAAAACGGGGGCAACAAAGAGAACATGCGGGCCATTGTGACGGTTTGTTCATCGGGTCACGGCGACCCTTGCGCGATTCAGAAGGTGTTGACCAAAAATTTGCGCTTTGATCCCGCAGGACTGGAAATCATCCCCTTGGAGATTGCCGACCGGAAAGAGCTGGAACGGAAACTTTTGCACTTGAAACAATCGAGACCGATTGTATGCATCGTGAGCGATTTTTCCCTCCGGATGGATCTGTGGCAATTCCATCCGGATGAGGTGATCAGCCTTAATGCGATCGAACGGATTCAACACCTGATCGACACAGAAGAAGCCTATGACAAAATGGCCGATACCCTGCAACACCACCTGTTGCATGCCGACCCGAGCCAAGTGGTCCCCGATGTGAAGACCTGCTTTGAGAAACTTCAACAGCGTCTGAAGATTTCCGTTCCGACCAAGGACCTGATCGGGGTGGTGCTTCATGCCTGTTGTATGGTGGATCGCCTGCTCGCAGGGGATTCATCAGTGATCTTCAAAAACAAAGAGAAATATATTCGGTCCCACCCCTCTCTCTACACCACCACACGGAATGTGCTGAGCACACTGGAGAACGCTTACCGCATTCAGTTGTCTGATGACGAGATCTGTTACATGATGAGCTTTTTCGATTCTTCCAAACGGACCACTCCATAGAAGCGTTGTGACTTAGTGATTTCCGTGTCGGTCGGGATGGGGTTTCACATGACCTATTCGTTGTTCTTTACTGCCAAACACGCTCCATGTGAAACCCAATCCTCCCTGTAACGTCGTTTTTCACAGCGCTTATAAAGTGTACATATAAATCATCCGTGAGCGACACACTGATGACACATTTTACACAGTAGGAAACCTATCAGCCTCCCACAAGATCCAATAAGATTGGCACAACTTTTGCTTTAAAAATCAGGTGCATCCGAAAAGGGGGAATGTTCCATGAATATTTTACTGTGCTGTGCATCGGGAATGTCGACGAGTTTATTAGTGTCCCGGATGGAACAGGCCGCTCAGGAAAAGGGGGTTAAAGCAAAAATTTGGGCGGTTTCGGCCGATGAAGTGAACAACCATCTCAAAGATGCCGATGTATTGCTGGTGGGTCCCCAGATCCGCTACAAGCTGCCGCAGTTGAAAAAAGCGGCGGATCAACAAGGGATCCCGGTGGATGTCATCAATCCGGCGGATTATGGGAGAGTGGACGGAAAGAAAGTTCTGGAGTTTGCACTCAACCTGATCTGATAAGGAGGGATTTCCTGTGGGAGGTCTGGTGGGTTTTTTGGAAAAACATGTGATGCCGGTTGCGGGGAGAATTGCCGAGCAAAGGCATTTGCAAGCGATTCGTGACGGACTGATTTTGGCCATGCCTTTGTTGATTATCGGGTCCATTTTCTTGGTGGTGGCCGCCCTGCCAATCCCGGGTTTTCCGGAATTTATGGCAAATCTGTTCGGAGAACAATGGCAGGATAAATTGTTGTATCCGGTGAACGCCACCTTTGACATCATGGCCCTGATCGTCAGCTTTGGGGTTGCCTACCGGCTGGCGGAAAAATACAACGTCGATCCGGTGTCAGCGGGTGCCATTTCCGTGTCGGCCTTTTTGTTGGCCACCCCCTTTACCTTCTCCTTCACGCCGGAAGGGGCCAAGGATGCCGTCGATGTCGCCGGGGTGATCCCGGCTCAATTCATGGGTAGCCAAGGCTTATTTGTGGCGATGCTGCTGGGACTGGTCGCAACGGAAATTTACCGCTACATCATTCAGAGAAACATTATCATCCAGTTGCCGGAAGGGGTGCCGCCGGCGGTTTCCAGGTCCTTTGTCGCCCTGATTCCCGGTCTGGTTGTCATTTTGGTGGTGTGGGTGGTCCGCCTGTTGATTGAGCTCACTCCCTTCGAGAGTATTCACAATGTGGTCTCTACACTTCTCAGCAAGCCCCTGGGGCTTCTAGGCGGCAGTCTGTTCGGTGCCCTTATCGCCGTATTGCTGGTTCACCTCCTATGGTCTGCGGGCTTGCATGGTGCAGCCATCGTGGGTGGGGTGATGGGGCCGATCTGGCTGTCCCTGATGGACGAGAACCGAAAAGTGTTCCAGGCGGACCCTTCCGCTGAATTACCCAATGTGATCACACAACAATTTTTTGATCTTTGGGTCTACATTGGGGGCTCAGGTGCCACCCTCGCCTTGGTGGTGGCCATGATTCTGAGCGCAAAGAGCGCCCAGATGAAAAGCTTGGGACGCTTGGCCATCGGACCGGGAATCTTCAACATTAATGAGCCGATCACCTTCGGCATGCCGATCGTGTTGAATCCCCTACTGATCATTCCCTTTGTGCTGACCCCCCTCGTGCTGACAGTGACCACCTATGTGGCCATGTCCACCGGCCTCGTCGCCAAACCCAACGGTGTCGCGGTTCCCTGGACGACCCCGCCTCTGATCAGCGGTTACTTGGCAACCGGCGGGAAGATATCCAGCGTGATCATGCAAGGGATCAATTTTGTCATCGCCATCGCCATCTACTATCCCTTCCTGAGAATCTGGGACAAACAAAAACTGAAGGAAGAGCAGGGAATGGAGCAACCTTCCAACCAAGCAGCCGTGTAGAAGTGTTGTGAAAAAGTCTTTCAGAGGGAGGATTGGGTTTCACATGGAGTGATTTTGGATCGTCAGAACAACGAAAACGACATGTGAAACCCAATCCCGACCGCCTTCAAACGGAGTAAATCACAACGCTTGTAGAAAGTAGGTGTGGTATGACCCAACTGATTATCAACGCCGATGACTTCGGCTATTCCAAGGGAGTCAATCTGGGAATCCTGGAAAGTTTCAAAAATGGGGTGGTCACCTCCACCACTCTGATGACCAATATGCCCTGTGCCGAACATGCCGCAAAACTGGCCAGGGAACATCCTGAACTGGGTGTCGGGATTCACCTGGTGCTGACATGCGGCTCTCCCTTGTGCAAAGATGTTCCCTCTTTGGTGGACGATCAGGGTGTCTTTCGATCCAGGAGGGAACTGGAGAAAGTGGCCGAACCGGACCACATCGAGCGGGAATTGACCCGACAAGTGGAAGCCTTTTTCTCTCTCGGACTGAAACCGACTCACCTTGACAGTCATCATCATGTCCACAGCCATGGGAAGGTGGCGCCCATTGTCCTGAAGTTGGCCAAACAGTATCGCCTGCCGATCCGTAAAGTTTCAGACGATCCCTTACATTCCACCAACCGGGAGGTCCGGACAACGGATCTCTTCCTCTCCGACTTCTACGGGGATGGAGTGACGAAGAACGGATTCCTGCAGGTACTGGAGCGAGGGGCAGCCGTTGAAACCGCGGAGATCATGTGTCACCCCGCTTATCTCGACCACAATCTGCTGACCGGAAGCTCCTATTCCCTGCCGCGGGCCAAGGAGCTGGTTATCTTGACCGATCCCGAAATCAAGGATTGGATCCGGACACAGGGATTGAAATTGATTTCATATAGAGAATGGAAAGTCTGATATGGATAAGGGGAGAATGCCGATGGATGCATCTTCGGAGGAAACCGTGTTTGAAATGATCCTGTACGGGGGCAACGCACGGAGTTGCGCCATGGAAGCGATCCGCCTTGCAAAAAAAGGAGACTTTGTCAATG
Source organism: Kroppenstedtia guangzhouensis (assembly GCF_014637345.1). GTDB lineage: Bacteria > Bacillota > Bacilli > Thermoactinomycetales > DSM-45169 > Kroppenstedtia > Kroppenstedtia guangzhouensis. The sequence continues at coordinate 107,328 of NZ_BMEX01000007.1, read as the reverse complement.
CAAGAGAAAAACTGGCGCAAGCCGGGGAAGAGATCACTAAAGCCCACCGGATCCAGACCACCTTGATTCAACGGGAAGCCGGGGGAAATTCCCAACCGATCACCTTGTTAATGGTGCATGCACAGGATCATCTGATGAATGCCATCTCCATTCAAGATCTTGCCTCGGAATTTGTCGATCTGTATGAAAGAATTCATATTTCCGGAGGTGTTCAAAGGTGAAAGGGCTGAAAATTGCCACGATCGGTGGAGGGTCCAGCTACACTCCCGAATTGGTGGAAGGATTTATCAAGCGATATGAAGAACTTCCGGTGCAGGAGCTATGGCTGGTCGACATTCCGGAAGGGAAAAAGAAACTGGACATCGTCGGTGCACTGGCCCGACGAATGGTGGAGAAAGCCGGCATCCCGATGAAGATCCACTTGACTCTGGATCGCCGGGAGGCATTGAAGGATGCCGACTTCGTCACCACACAGATTCGCGTCGGATTGTTGGAAGCCCGGATCAAAGATGAACGGATCCCCCTGAAATACGGGGTGATCGGACAGGAAACCAACGGCCCCGGGGGATTGATGAAAGGGCTTCGCACCATTCCAGTCATACTCGACATCGCCCGGGAAATGGAGGAGCTGTGTCCACAAGCTTGGATGATCAACTTTTCCAATCCCGCCGGGATGATCACCGAGGCCGTCCTCCGGCACAGTAACATCCAAAAAGTCGTCGGTCTGTGCAATGTTCCCATCGGCATGCGCATGGGGATCGCCAAACTGCTCGAAGTGGAGGCGGATCGCGTTCAGATCGATTTCGCCGGTTTGAACCATATGGTGTTCGGTCTGAATGTGTATCTCGACGGCAAAAATATCACCGACCGATTGCTGGAACAGTTAACCAGCGGGAACTTATCCGGCGTCACCATGGAAAATATCACCGATCTCGGTTGGGAACCCGATTTTATCAAAGGGTTGCGATTGTTGCCCTGCCCCTATCACCGCTATTACTACCAGACCGACAAGATCCTGAAAGAAGAAAAAGCGGCCGCACAGGAAAAGGGAACCCGGGCCGAAGTGGTCAAACAGTTGGAGCAGGAGCTGTTTGAGTTATACAAAGATCCCGATTTGAACATCAAGCCTCCCCAACTTGAAAAACGCGGGGGGGCCTATTACAGTGACGCGGCTTGCAACCTGATCCATTCCATCCATAACGACACAGGGGATATCCAGCCGGTCAACGTGCGAAACAACGGAGCCATCACCGACATCTCCCCCGAATCGGCGGTGGAGGTCAACTGTGTGATCACCCGGGAGGGCCCCCGGCCGATCACTGTTGGTAAGCTTCCGGTAGCGGTCCGGGGATTGGTCCAACAGATCAAATCCTTTGAACGGGTCGCGATCGAGGCCGCCGTCACAGGAGATTATCACCAAGCCCTGTTGGCCATGACGATCCATCCCTTGGTCCCGTCAGACACCGTTGCCAAACAGATCCTGGATGAAATGCTGGAAGCCCATCGGGATCATCTGCCACAATTTTTCCGGGAGAACCGAACCTCTGCAATCGGAGGGACTCCCCCCATAAACAGCCAGTAACAGTGTGGTCTCATTTCCCAGGAATGGTTGCCAACAAAGGCAGAAATCACCCGCTCCCGTCGGAGGCGGGTGATTTCTCTTTACACGGGCTTTCACAATACCTTTTTCGCCCTGGCACAGTCTTCAAATTGATCTTTGTGACTGGCATCACAGAAAGGTTTGTTCCGGGACAGACCACATCTGCAGAGGGCGAATTGTTGTTTGGTTTCAAAGCGGTTTCCCTCCGCATCTGTCAACTCTACATCGCCGCGTACAATCAAGGGACCTTTATCCCTGATTTGAATCTTGACATTCGCCATGAAATCACTCCCTACTTGTGAAATTCACTTGTTCTCGATATTCTTTCCTGTTGGATAAACAGTCAACCGAACCTGTGGGGAAACACTGATTACAACAGTTTCTCCGAGATTTCGCCGGCCACCGGCAAGCGGTACCACTCCTCTTGGTAGGCTTTCACCATCAAGACGATCCAAAGGATCAGCGTGACCGGCCAGATTAGAAAGTGAATGATCCCTCCCAGAATCGGGATCACTCCCGCCACCAAATTTAAAAGCGTCAGGGAACCAAAGGTGACGATCGATTGTGCCGCGTGGAACCTGACAAACCGGTTCTCCTTTTCCAGGAGTAAAAAGATGAGACCGCTCACCCATCCCAGTAGATAACTTAACACTGCCGCCACTTTGGGATCCAGGTCGACCGACGATTTTGATTTCCGATTCTCGGACGGGGGATTGTTCTCCTGTTCCATCATCCGCCTCCCAACCGATGTTCCCGGCCTGCTGTCTGGACCGGTTGCTTCACGCAAAGTATATCGGAAAATCATTTCCCGCTTCAAGCCCAGAGGGAAGGCTCCCCCCACTGAACGGAAAAAACCCTGCGGAGGGATCCACAGGGTTGACTTTGGGTTGGGAGCTTACATCATGCCGCCCATACCGCCCATGTCGCCCATGCCGCCAGCACCGGCTTTCTCTTCCGGTTCCGGCTTGTCAGCTACAACCGCTTCGGTGGTCAGCACCATGGCCGCCACGGAAGCCGCATTTTGCAGAGCGGAACGGGTCACTTTGGCCGGGTCGACGATTCCGGCTTTGATCATATCTACCCATTCGCCGGTGGCGGCGTTGAAGCCGATGCCCACTTCTTCTTTCTTGGCCTGTTCCACCACCACGGAACCTTCGAGACCCGCGTTGAAAGCGATTTGACGGAGCGGTTCTTCCAAGGCGCGACGGATGATGTTGATCCCGGTTTGTTCATCATCATCGTTGCCTTTCAGGTTTTCCACAGCGTGAATGACATTGACCAGAGCGATGCCACCGCCGGATACCATCCCTTCTTCCACACCGGCACGGGTGGAGTTGAGAGCATCTTCGATCCGCAGTTTGCGCTCTTTCAATTCGGTTTCAGTGGCGGCACCCACTTTGATGACGGCTACGCCGCCGGCGAGCTTGGCCAGACGCTCCTGCAGTTTCTCTTTGTCAAACTCGGAAGTGGTCTCTTCCAGCTGTTGTCGGATCTGGTTGATCCGGCTGCTGATCTCACTGCGATCCCCGGCACCGTCGACGACGATCGTGTCATCTTTGGTGACGCGCACTTGACGGGAACGTCCCAGTACGCTGAAGTCGACATTTTTCAGGTCCATACCCAAATCTTCGGTGACCACTTGGCCGCCGGTCAGGATGGCGATATCCTGCAGCATGGCTTTACGACGGTCACCGAATCCAGGGGCTTTGACAGCCACCGCGTTGAAGGTGCCCCGCAGTTTGTTGACCACGAGGGTGGCCAGAGCTTCCCCTTCCAGGTCTTCCGCAATGATCAGGAGAGGTTTGCCCTGTTGCACCACCCGTTCCAGCAGGGGCAGGATCTCCTGCACATTGGAGATTTTCTTGTCGGTGATGAGGATGTAGGGGTCGTCCAACACCGCTTCCATCTTGTCGTTGTCGGTCACCATGTAGGGAGAGATGTAACCGCGATCAAACTGCATCCCTTCGACGACTTCCAATTCGGTGACGAACCCTTTGGATTCTTCCACCGTGACCACACCGTCGTTACCCACTTTTTCCATCGCTTCGGCGATCAGCTGGCCGACTTCCTCATCGTTGGCGGAGATGGCCGCAACTTGGGCGATGGACTCTTTTCCTTCCACCGGCCTGGCGATGTTCTTAATTTCATCGACAGCGGTCTTGACCGCTTTTTCAATCCCGCGGCGGATCACCATCGGGTTGGCTCCGGCGGCGACATTTTTCAGACCCTCGCGAATCATGGCCTGGGCCAACACTGTCGCGGTAGTGGTTCCGTCACCGGCCACATCGTTGGTTTTGGTGGCCACTTCTTTCACCAATTGGGCACCCATGTTTTCAAACTTGTCATCCAGTTCGATTTCCTTGGCAATAGTGACACCATCATTGGTGATCAACGGAGAACCGAACTTTTTCTCCAGCACCACATTACGCCCTTTGGGCCCGAGCGTCACCTTCACGGCGTCGGCCAGGGCATCCACACCGCGCAGCAAAGAACGGCGGGATTCTTCACTGAACTTGATCTCTTTCGCCATTGTTGCTTCTCCCTCCTATGTAGGGGTTTTTATTCGACAGGGTGGAAAGATCAGTCGAGTACAGCCAGAATATCACTTTCACGCAGAATGAGATATTCCGTGTCTCCCACTTTCACTTCCGTACCCGCATATTTGGAGAAGATCACCCGGTCGCCCTCTTTGACTTCGAGGTTGACTTTTTGTCCATTTTCATAGCGCCCGGTGCCTACCGCGATCACTTTGCCTTCCTGAGGCTTCTCCTTGGCCGTCTCCGGCAGGACAATGCCGCTGGCCGTTTTCTCCTCTTGCTCGATAGCTTGCAGAACGACTCGATCCCCCAAGGGTTTGATCACGTCTGTACACCCTCCTTTATGGGTGAAATGTTTTTCTGTTAGCACTCATCAAGCCTGAGTGCTAACACCAATTACATAATATCCCCATTGGCCCTGTTTTGCAAGACCCCCTCCGAAAAAATTTGTTCACCATGGTGGCGGAAGCCGGGGAAAACCCCCCACCCCCGGATCAATCGCAATTTCGGTCTTCCAAACCTACGCTTCAAACCGCACAAGAAAAAGAGAAGGGGCCCCCCTTCCCGCTTTTCCGTTTACCATCCGTCTTCTGCATCCGCTTTCTCCCGTTCTTTCCATTGACGCTCCCGCTCTTCATCTTCCGCTTCAATCCGGCTGTAGACCCGTGACGACAGCCAGATACTCACTTCATAGAGAAGAATGAGCGGAATCGTCACCAGGATGTTACTGACAAAATCCGGCGGGGTCACCAGGGCGGCCAGCACCACCATCATCAGATAAGCGAAACGGCGCCCTTTACGCAAAAGATGCGGATTTAACAGCCGAATCCGCGTCAGGAACAGGATGATTACCGGCATCTCAAACAAAACGGCAATCGGGAACACCACCCGGAACATAAAGCGAAAAAATTCATACATCCCGTAGGTTTCCGTCGCCCCCAGCGAAGCTGTCAACTTAAACATGAAGTTGAGAAGGAAAGGAAAGATCCAGGAATAACCGAATAAGAGTCCCACCAAAAACAACAGGACGGCAGAAGGAATGTAACGCAATGTCGCCCGTTGCTCCCGAGTCGTCAACCCCGGCCGGACAAAGGCCCAAGCCTGGTACAACGCGACGGGAAGTGTAAATGTGACCGCAACCACAAAGGCGAACTGCATATAGATGCTGAGGGCCTCACCCGGAGAAAAGATATGAAGCTTCAGGGTCTCATGAAGAGACCCTTGCAACAGATCCTCTTTCATAAAGTGAATCATCGGTTGTGCAAACAAAAAGCCGATGAACAACATGATGATGAATGTGGCCAGGGTGATCAGAATTCGGCTGCGAAGTTCACCCAAATGTTCGGTCCAATGCTTCTGTTCTTCACCACTCATGGCTGTCCCTTCCCTCTCCCTTTTCCACCCGTCTTGTCAGCCCCGTCCATCTGTGTGCCCATCTTCCGCAGGGGGGATGTCCTCTTCCGGCGGGAAATTTTTCAGAAAATAGATCAGTGTCTGCAGTTCGATCGTCAGATCGATATGATGCAGCCGGACATTTTTCGGCACCGTCAGCCGGGCCGGAGTAAAATTGAGTATTCCCCGGATCCCGCTGGCAACGATCCGATCAGTGGTGGCCTGCGCCTCATTGGCCGGAACCGTCAAAATGGCCACCTCCACATGGTGCAACTCTCTCACTTCGGCAAATCGGTCCATGGGGAATACGGGAATCCCCTCCACCTCTGTCCCCACTTTGCCCGGATCCGTATCAAAGCCTGCCACGATCTTGGTACTGTGACTCCGATAAAAGTTGTACCCCAACAATGCAGTGCCCAGATGGCCAACTCCCACCAGGACCACATTGGTCACCTCGTCCTGGCGCAAAAAATCCCGCAGAAACTGCAGCAGATAGTTGACATTGTAGCCATATCCCTTTTTCCCCAGTTCCCCCAGGTAAGAAAAATCCCGGCGGATTGTGGCGGGGTCGATCTGCAAAGCATCGCTCAATTGCGCCGAAGAGACGCGCCTTTTTCCGATGGCGTGCAGTTTCTCCAGGTAGCGGTAATAAAGCGGCAACCGCTTAGCCGTCACCTGGGGAATCCTCATATCTGACATATCCAGCCTCCGAAGCATCGATCGGGATTTTGAGAGCGCCGGCTCACTTTGCCGGCGGATGATCGGGTCAGCATGAATGCAGCCCGCCGTATCCCAACCGGACGATATCCTCCCGTTTCACCTTCTCCCCGGTCAGAATGCGGGGCAAGAAGAGATCAAAGGAAGTGTATTCATCATGAATCACACATCCGGGAAGACCCAGGATCGGAATCTCCCGATAATAAGCGATCATCAACATAGATCCCGGCAACATCGGGGTTCCATAACTGACCACTTCTGCACCGAGGGATGCGATCGCACCGGGGGTCCGGTCATCAGGATCGACAGACATGCCCCCGGTCACCAAGACCAGATCGGCCCCCCGATCCACAAACGCACGAATCTGTGCCTGGATCAATTCCTTGTCATCACCGGCCAGTGTCTGTCCCATCACAGTGGAACCGAAAGATTGAAGCTTCTCCTGAATCACCGGGCCGAACCGATCCGGAATACGCCCATGGTAAATTTCACTGCCGGTGGTGACCACTCCCACCTTCAAGCGCCGAAATGGAAGCACCTCCAATACCGGCCTTTCCCCATCAGCAGCGATTCGCTCCACCTGTTCAATCCTGTCCACGGGATAGATCAAGGGAATCACCCTCGATGCCGCCACCACTTCTCCTTCTTTAACCGGTATGTCCGTTTTCAGGGTGGATAAAACCGCCTGTTCCACTTCATTGATGGCAAGAACCCGGGTGGCGTCCACTTTTAATAGCCCATCCCCATCGGAAACCAACTGAACCTTCCCTTCCACCGGTGCAGTCAGGGTGAGTCCCGGCCCGCCGACTGCCTGGGCAATCCGACAGGCGGCGTCATTCTCATGGAGTTCTCCCGCCGCCAACTCCATCACATAGATATGTTCCTTTCCAATCGACAAGAGGGCTTCAAAATCCTCTTCCCGAATCACGTGTCCTTTGCGGAAAAGGGGTCCCTTAAACCGCCCCGGAACCACTTGGGTCAGGTCGTGTGCCAACACCATTCCCACCGCCTCTGTCACATGCACTTCCCGCAAGGAGCTTTTCATGGTTCGTCTCCCCCTTCAACCCAGGGAGGATTGATTTTTCCCCACTTGAGACAGACAAAAGAGAGCAGGATGCAAGGATCCGTGTCTACATTTTATCAACCTTCCCCGGTTTTGTGTACGGATTCACAAGATCTTAACGCCTTTCCTCTCCAGGTTCACCTCCTACCCCCTTGGGGCGATGGGACCCGACGGGAGGATGACAGCTGAATCACCTAGTAAAATGCATCTTCCGTCCTATTGTAATGGAGACATTTCCGGAATACACTGAATATGTCCGCAGCGGACTCATTCATACCATTATTCCCTTATCCTCTGTTCAACAGCCCGCATTACGCGGGCTGTTTCACTTTCATGTAAAGGAAGATCTTCCATGTCCCAGATTTATCGTGAACAACAACGGGCACTCTTTTTAACGGAAAAAATCCGGGAGGGAGGCAAACTCCGGGATCAAGCCATAGCGGCGGGTCACCGGCAAACCGCCGAGACACTGACTGCCGATCTCACTTTTTGGAATATGGAGCTTTGTCGCCTGCAAGAAAAGTTGGGATTGCTCGCCTGTTTCGTAGAGGAGGAATAGACCCGTCTGAATGGGAGAAGGGTTGTTGCACAATATCCAAACCTGCTCGATCCGGACCGTCGCTCGGGGTGCTGGTGGTCTGTGTACAGGATGACGTTGTGGCCCCGCCGGAATCAAATGGATGCAAAGTCCATCCCTTCATCGCACCGCAGACAGATGAATACGGATCAGAAGACCAGCTTACGATTGGGACAAGAAAAAAAGTGGTTAATCAACAGTCTTGAACCGTCCGGTTTTCCCTTCCTCAGCCCCCTTCTTCCGGGACTATTCAGGCAGGTGAACACCTTCCACCTCCAACACGATCTCTGCCACGCTCAACCCGAAGATCCGGAAAAGGACCCGCCGGACTTCCCCGGTCACTCTTTTCCCGATCTCCGGGATGTTGGAACCGTACTCCACCACCATCTTCAGCCGGACAGTAACCCCCCGGTCCGCTGCCTCCTCCGACGGAATCACTTGCACCTCGCATCCGGCCACGGACCGGATTCCCTTGGTGTGTGCCGCGGCAGCCTCAACAGCGACTTCTAAAGCATTTTGGACCGGGGTTGCGTCCTTCTTGAGACACACGTGTTCCCTCTCCCTTGTAAATTTTCACCCCTCGGGCGTCTGTTTTCCTTTTCTCCGACAACCACAGCCCTTCCTTCCCCAAAAACAAAAAGCCCGTCCCCGATGGAAGCCGGTCACCCGATCCACTCATCCCCTCTTTCCTCCCTTCACAAACCGGATCTCTGTCGGTGTCACCACCCCGTGCAAGGGTTGATCGTGGGACTCCGGGTAAACAGTGGGCACCCATTGAAAGGAATAGGCCACCCCGATCCGGATGGCATCTCCCCCCTTGCCGGCAAAAAACCGGTCATAATAACCTCCACCATATCCAAGACGGTAACCGACTTCATCAAAACCGATCCCGGGTACCAATACCAACTCCACATCCTCTGGAGCCACCCGGTTCCCCTCCATCGGCACCGGCTCCCGGATGCCATAGGTTCCCCGGACCACGTCCCCGAAACTATCGATCCGGTACAATTCCAACTCCCGTGTATGGGGAACCGACCGGGGGAGAACCACTTGCTTTCCCTCCCGCCAACCAAGCTCCATCAATGGGCGAAGATCCACCTCCCCTCTGTGGGGCATATAGAAAAGAATCTTTTCCGCTGCCTGATAAACAGGGTCCGCTCCCAACACACCGCAGACGGCAGCGGATTCCCTCCTGGCGACGGCAGGATCCATCCCCTCCCGCAAAGAGAGCAAACGGGTCCGAAGCTCCTCTTTTTCGGTACTCATGATCATTTCCCTCCATTCCACCCGAACCTTTACATCGATTGTACCACAGACGGGCTTTGGCCCTCTTTTTTCCCCGACTTGCATGGGATACAATGAAATCGGCATGTGCTCAAAAGGTCAACTCCCCTCGCTTGAAACCCGGCGGTTTTTTTATTCCTTCCACCCTGAGAGGTGGAACATCCTACACGAAATACAGGTGAATGAAGTTGAGTATTCTGCAAGTGAATCATATTGACAAATCCTTCGGCGCAACCCCTGTCTTGAAGGGAATCAGCCTCAAAGTGGAAGAAAAGGAGCGGGTCGGCCTCATCGGACCCAACGGGGCAGGAAAATCCACCCTTTTGAAAGTGATCACCTCCCGCATCCCCGCAGACAGTGGCGAGATCCACATCTCCAAAAAAGCCCGTGTCGGCTATCTGGCACAAAGCATAGAGCCGGACGCGGAGGGGACGGTCTGGGATGAGGTGATGAAAGCCTTTCTCCACCTTCGGGAGATGGAAACCCAACTCCGTGATCTGGAACAAGAGATGGGCCGACCCTCCGTTCTCGCTGATGAGAAGCGCTATCTCCAGGTGACGGAACAGTACGCCCGCTTGCAGGAATCCTTTGAGCAAGCGGGAGGATACAGCCATGAAGCCCGGGCTCGGGGAACCCTTACCGGCCTGGGATTAGGCGGTCTCGACTGGAAAAAGACATCCGTCCACGCAATCAGTGGCGGCCAGAAAACCCGTCTCGCTTTGGCCCGGCTGCTCCTGGAACAGCCGGACCTGATCATCCTGGATGAGCCGACCAACTATCTGGATATGGACGCTCTCGCCTGGCTGGAACAGACACTGGAAAGTTACCCCGGCGCCTTGCTGGTCGTCTCCCATGATCGATATTTTCTCGATCGGATCGTCTCGGTCATCTATGAATTGGATCGAACCCGCATCACCCGCTACAAAGGGAACTACACCCAATATATCCGGCAACGGGAAGAGCAGAACGTCCGGCAGGAAAAGGCATATGAACAACAACAGCAGGAAATCCGACGGATGGAAGAGTTCGTCCGGCGCAATATGGCCCGGGCCTCCACAACCAAACGGGCCCAGAGTCGACAAAAGGCCCTGGAGCGGATGGAACGGATCGAGCGCCCTCCCGGTGACAGAAAAAAGGCGGCGATCCGCTTTATCCCCTCTGTTACCAGCGGACAACAAGTGTTGGAGACGGAGGAGCTCACGGTGGGATACGATTCGGCCCACCCCCTCATCGCCCCTGCCCGCCTCCGACTGAAGCGAGGGGATCGGATCGCTCTGCTCGGCCCCAACGGGGCCGGCAAGTCCAGTTTGTTGAAAACCCTCGTCGGCAGTCTTCCGCCCCTATCCGGAAAAATCACCTTCGGCACCCAGGTCCGCCTGGATTTCTATGATCAGGAGCAGGAGGAATTGAATGAAAAACAGACAGTTCTGGAGGAAGTGTGGAATGCTCACCCCCGGCTGGATCAAACGCAAATCCGCTCGTACCTGGGCCAGTTCCTGTTCACCGGAGAGGAAGTGTTCAAACGGGTCTCCTCCCTCAGCGGCGGGGAAAAAGCCCGTCTCTCTCTGCTGAAGCGCCTTCTGAACCGGGCCAACCTGCTCCTGATGGACGAACCGACCAACCATCTGGATCTGGAGAGCAAAGAACGGCTGGAAGAAGGGTTGGAGTCCTTCCCGGGCACCCTGTTGTTCGTCTCCCATGATCGCTACTTCATCAACCGGTTGGCCACCGGGATCTGGGAAGTGAAGGATGGACGCATCACCGTCTTCGACGGAAGCTACGAAGAATTTCTGGAACAGAAAAAGGAGAGCCCCACCTCCAATACCGACTCAGCGAAACCTGTGGCGGATGATACCGAGGAGACCCGGAAAAAACGGATGAGAGAGCGGGAAGACCGCCGTCGTCGCGAAGAAGCCGTCCGGCTGGAGGAGGAGATCGAAGCCCTGGAGAAGGAGAAAGCCCGAATCCAGGAGGAGCTGTGTCGTGAAGAAATATACACCCGCCCGGAAGAAAGTCTCCCCCGGCAACGCCGCCTCATTGAGCTGGAAGCCTCCCTTGCGGAGAAAACAGAACGCTGGGCGGAGATTGCGGAGTAGGAGCGGATCACTAAAAACCTAGGGAGCATCCATCCAAGCAGAGCCCAGGCCTTTACACCTTATGGGCTAATGACAATGGGGGATACTTTGTTTAAAATTGCTATCGTATTCACAGGTTTGGAAAAGAGAGGTGATGATGAGTTTGCCCAAGCTCAAACACTGGGGAACCGGTTGGTTGATTGCGGCTCTAATCCTCAGTTCCGGTTGTTCTCTGCCCAATCCCTTTGCCGAGACTGAGAAGAAAGAGGTCTCTCCAACCGAAGCGAAGGAATCCAAACCAGAGGGCTCCGGGAAATCGGAATCATCTGTCCAATTGGATCAAGTTCCCTCTGCTCTGAAAGATTTGCAACACATTCAGGAGGGAGCCGGCCATTACGGAGGAGACGCCTATGATCTGAACAAGATCCGGCCCGAACTGAAGAGGATCCCCAAGTATGTCAACGCCGATGAACTGTACAAACGACTCCTCAATCTGATGGCGGAGGATTACCGTCCGTCAATTCATGCCTTGGAGACCTTTGACACCTCCATCATCGATGTGACCGACGGACCCGGAGGCATCCGTGCTTTGAAAGTGCCGGAAAGTCAGGAAGTGAACATCATGATCCTGCTCGACTCCAGCGGCAGCATGGCTGATAAGGTGAAAGGCGGGGTCAAGATGGACCTGGCCAAAAAAGCGGTGAAGGAATTCGTCTCCAATATGCCGGAGGGAGCCAATGTTTCCCTGGTCGTCTACGGCCACAAGGGATCCAACGCCGGAGCGGACAAAAAAGTCTCCTGCGGAAGCACCGAGGAGATTTATCCCCTGGGCGCTTATGACGGAAAAACATTTCAGAGTTCCCTGAACAAGTTCAAACCCACCGGGTGGACTCCCTTGGCCGGCTCCATGCGATTGGCCCAAGAGAAGCTGGCCTCCCACACGGGGAGCAACGTCCAGAATATCGTATATGTGGTCAGCGACGGCGTGGAAACCTGTGATGGCGACCCGGTGAAAGCGGCTGAGCAACTGAACGAATCCAATATGAAAGCTGTGGTCAACATCATAGGCTTCGATGTGGACAACGAGGGACAGAAAGCCCTGAAAGAAGTGGCGGACGCCGGCGGCGGCACTTACAAAACCGTCGGTTCCAAGGTGGGGCTCCAGGAGTATTTTAAAGGGGAGTACGACCGCCTGTACGACCAATGGGGCAAATGGGCCCGCGACCATTACGACAAGGCCCAGTATGTGGCCAGCATCAAGTATGATCGGGCCGGTGACCTCAAACAAGTTCTTTACGAACAGGCGGAAAAAGAGAAACATCGTCTCTATGCGGCCACTGAATACCTCAAAGAGAAACATGACTTCGACTATGATGTGATCAGTGAGGTCCAATCCCGGATCTATGAGCGAAGAGACACTCTTCAAGGCTACTCCATCGACCAACGGGACGCGTTGCAAACTGAAGTGATCGATCGAAGGGACCAGATCCAAAACAAAATCACCCATAAGCGTGACACAGAGCAGAATGAAATCTCCAACTCCAGATAAAGAGGAACAAGAGGAGGTTATCCCTTTGCTGAAACGAACCCTGGCCCTGCTTCTGCTCCTCAGCATGGCGGTCCTGGGCAGCGGATGCGGCCTGCTCACAGAGGAGAGCCAAGAGAAAGTAGAGGCGGACAAGCCCAAGGAACCCAAGGTGGCCAAGATCACTTTCGGGGATTATCCGGAGGATGACAGCATCAAGGGTTTGATCAAAACCCGCAGTCATTTTGGGAAGGATGAGGATATCTCACTCTCTTTCAAACTTCCAAAAGGTCAGAAACTGGACACGAAAATCCTGAAGATCAAAGTCCTGAAACAACCTGGGGAGAAATTGATCGAAGAATTTATTACGGATGAGTTGGATCCATCCTGGAAAGGCCTGAAGTCGGAATTCACCAGTAACAGCGATTTCCACGGCTTCTACGACCCCGGCGATTACAAAATCCAGGTCCTCCGGGGGGAAGATTTGCTGGCGGAAGGGACGCTGACGATCGTCGATCAATAAGACCGCACTTGGCGGTCTTTTTTTGATACAAAAACACCCCCGGTGGAGGTGTTTTTGGGGATGACAGGTCAATTCAAGTTTTTCCGTGGAAGCAGTAAATCATCACATTCTAGAGAAGCATTGTGAAAAAGCCATCATACCCACAGGGCACAAGTCGTGCCCAGGGTCGCTTCGCTCCCCGGTCACGCTATGCAGGGAGGGTTGGGTTTCACATGGAGTGATTTTGGATCGTAAGAACAACGAAAAGGTCATGCGAAACCCAATCCCGACCGCCTTCAAACGCAGAAAATCACAACACTTCTTAGTTCACCAGTTCACTCTGTTTCATCTCGGTGATGAACATATGTCCCGGGGCGTGGGTGATCATCCACTCGGGACGGCTGGCGACAGCCACTGCCTGAGGGGTGACGCCGCAGGCCCAGAAGACCGGGAGCTCTCCCGGGCGGACGGTAACCGCATCTCCGTAATCCGGCCGGTTTAGATCCCTGATGCCGATCCCGGCGGGATCCCCCAGATGTACCGGCGCCCCATGGACCTGTGGATAGCGGGAGGTGATCTCAACAGCACGGATCGCCTCCTGGGGAGGGAGAGGGCGCATGCTGACCACCAGATTCCCATGGAAGGAGCCTGCTGGTTCGCAGGGAATGGAAGTGCGGTACATGGGAACATTTCTCCCCTCTTCGATATGACGGACCGGCACTCCACTCTGCAAGAGGATGGATTCAAAGGAAAAGCTGCATCCCACCAGGAAAGCGACCGCATCTTTCCTCCAGAGATCCCGAATCTCCCTCCTCTCTTCCACCAACTCCCCATGACGCCAGATCCGGTAACGGGGGAGATCCGTCCGGAGATCAGCCCCTGGCGCTGTTTTCCGCGGAACCGGGTCTCCCGGATCTGTCACTTCCAACAGCGGACAAGGTTTGGGGTTGCGGGTGCAAAAGAGCAAAAAGTCGGCGGCCAGAGATTGGGGGAGAATCACCAGATTGGCCTGGACAAAATCAGGGGCTAAGCCGGCGGTGGGCCCCTCCCATTCACCTGTACGAATCGCTTTTCTCACGTCTTCCATGCTTTCCTTATTCATTCAGATATCCCTCACTTTGACCGAATTCCGATCTCCAAGATCATCAACAGATTTTCCTGCTCCTCTGCCAGATCCTGGGCTTCATCCACACCCACCTCCTGAAAGGTGATCCGGGTTCCCGGCCCTGCCTGAGCCAAGCGGGGCAGATCCACAGAGATCACTGTGGCGATTTTGGTGTATCCCCCGGTGGTCTGCCGATCCGCCATCAGGATGATGGGCCGCCCTTCCGCTGGAATTTGAACCGACCCAGGTGCGATGGCGTCAGAGATGATGTCAGCACCGGCACGATGACCGACGGCCGGCCCATCCAGACGGTAACCCATCCGATCCGACCGGGAAGTCACTTCATAACTGGCATGGTAGAAAGTATGGATCCCTTCTTCCGTAAACGCCTCTGCCTGGGGCCCGGGGATGACACGCAACCGGAGGTCCTTCCCATAACGGGGACGCATGGAAGGGGCCGGTTGGCGGCCGACCCTGTCGGCGAGCTGCGGGGACCGCCCTGTCTCCAGGACATCCCCGGATTGCAAAGCCCGTCCGTGAACTCCCCCAATCCGACCTTTGAGGTAGGTGGAACGGCTTCCCATCACGTCGGGAACCCGAATCCCTCCGGCGACACAAAGATAGGTGCGCATCCCTGCCACCGGTCCCTGAAATCGTAACTCTTGTCCTTTGCTGACGGGAATACTTTTCCACAGGGGCACCGATTTTCCGTCCAAAAGCGGACCCAGATCCGCCCCGGTCAGGGCAATCACCGCATCCTCCTCGAAACGGAGCACCGGGCCCAACCAGGTGATCTCCAACCCCGCCTCGCCGCGCCGATTGCCCACCAATAAATTGCCCACCTGGAGGGAGTAGGAATCCATCGCTCCCGCCACCACCATACCGTACTGCTGATAACCCGTCCGTCCCAGATCCTGTACCGTGGTCAGCAATCCCGGTTTTATCACTGTGATCATTGGATCATCTCTCTCCGATCCTGCAGACCCCGATCCCGTGTTCCTCCAGTCTCTTGCGCAACCCTTTCGCAAAGGCCAGGGCCTTGGGGTCGTCTCCATGGACACAGACCGTGTCCGCCTCAATATCCACCTCTGTACCGTCCACCGCCGTCACTTTGCCTTCCTTCACCATTCGGACCACCCGGCAGACCGCCTGCTCCGGGTCCTCGATATGGGCTTCGGGGCGGCTTCGGGGAGTCAGACTTCCATCGGATTGAACCGTCCGATCGGCGAACACCTCCCGTGCCACCCGGAGTCCCGCCTTTTCCCCCGCTTTCACCAATTGACTTCCCGCCAGGCCGAAGAGGATCAGTTCCTTGTCCACTGCGGCTACCGCCTCGGCAATCGCCTGAGCCACCGCACTTTCCTTACCTGCCATATTGTAGAGAGCCCCATGGGGCTTCACATGTTGCAACCGCTTTCCCTCCAAAGCGGCGAAACATTGCAAAGCACCAATCTGGTAAACCGTCATATTGAACACATCTTCCGGGTCGACAGCCAGATAACGGCGTCCAAATCCGAGCAAATCCGGCAGACCGGGATGTGCTCCCAGAGCCACCCCCTGTTCCGCCGCCATCCGGACTGTCTGTCGCATCACGTTATGATCCCCCGCATGGTATCCGCAGGCGATGTTGGCTGAAGTGACATGATGCAAAATCGCCTCGTCCTGTCCCATAACATAGTTGCCAAAACTTTCTCCCAGATCACTGTTCAGGTCGATGGTCCATTCCATCGGAGACGTCTTCATCCGGTTCAACTCCTTCACTCCCCTTCATCTCCATCTCCCGATATGCGTCCACAGGAATCGGTCGAAATCGAACCAAATCCCCTGCCCGCAATAGAACCGGCGGATTTCGGTCCGGATCGTACAACCGGATTGGCGTTCTTCCAATAATTCGCCATCCCCCGGGAGTTTCCAAGGGATACACACCGGTCTGGGATCCGGCAATCCCCACGGACCCGGCGGGAATCCGGGGACGGGGATCTTTTAGGCGCGGAGTGGCGATTTTTTCCGACATCCCCCCCAGATAGGGAAATCCCGGAACAAACCCCATCATATAAACCCTATAGGAGGGGTCACTGTGGATCCGGATCACTTCTTGGGGAGAGAGGCCATTTTCTCCCGCCACACCCTCCAGATCCGGTCCATATTCTCCCCCGTAGACCACAGGCAACTCCACCACCCGCACATCTTTTTCCGTCACCGGCACTCTTTTCTTCTCGATCGCCTCCAGCTGCTGACACAATTCCCGATAACGAATCCGGTGGGGATGATAGTAAACCGTCACTGCACAATACGTGGGAACCCACTCCACCACCCCAGGAATCGGGGTGCGTTCCAGTTCATTGACAAAACTTTGTATTTCCCGGTTGATCTTCGGATCTATCCTCTCTCCAAAACCGACCCGGATCCCGGAATCCCCCACCGGTTGGAATCTGATCGACAAAACCCTCCTCCCCCCTCCACCGGTCATAATATCTCTTTCGTTCATCGAAGGCTTTCAAGGCCCCCAGTCAAAACATATTCTACACTGGGTTTGTCGAATTTTCCAAAACAAATGTTACCATGTAGAAAGATCAACAAAACGGGCAAATCTCTGCCCGTTTTGTTCTCAATTCAGGGACCGCCTTTTTCAGGGTGAGCAGCACTTCCCACTCGGTCTCTGCCCCCGGTCCATTCCCGGATGCCAATGATCATGACCGGCATGACCACATATACAATGGCGGTGGCAGCCGATACGATTCCGGAGTCATTGAAGGCAAGTGCTGCCAGCGACCCCGCCAAAATCGCCGTAAAACCGTTAAACAGCTGTGGGTATCTCTGGGTTAACATCTTCAAACCACCGGCGGGCCGGAACGCGAGCACCGCCATCGCCAACAGGGACAGCAGAAAAACTTTCCCCCAAGAGGAGAAACGGATCAGTTTCAGGTTCATCTCCAATTTCCGGTTGATGACTTGAACGATTTCTTCGAAGTTTCCCCCTTGAAGATCCGAGAGAGCTTTTCCGATATGGGAAGGGGATTCCACCGGAAACCAGACATTCAACGCCACCAATGTCAATATGCCGATCGCCGCCATTCCCATCATTTTAAGGGTCGCCCTCCGGCTCCACTTTGCTTTGAAAAAACGGAGGTATGCCACCCCGAAGCCAACAGCGGACGCCAGCGCCCCCCCTGCATTGGTTCCCCAAAACGGGGCTGCAAAGAAGACCAACAAGGCGAAAAAAAACAGTCCCACACCCAGACGCACCCGGCGGGAAAAAGATGGACGACGCTCCAACCAGGCGGCACAAGCGAGGATGGAAGATCCGAGAACGACTCCCATATATTCATTGCCCACTCCGTAATAGCGGGCTCCTTTGATAGGATCGTACCCAAGGAAAGAGTGCCGGATTAACGGCCCTCCCAGCAAGCCATCCACCACCACCGGCAAAAACCCGAGCAAGCCCGCCCAGAACAGCAGGGGAAGAGTGGATGCCCGAGTGAGCACCTTTGAGAATGCCAATCCTGTCAAGACCAACGTCCCGGAGACCATCCACCAGGAGCCGGCAGTCACATCTGAAAGAATCAGAAACAGAAACGGTGTCAACATCACCGCCAAAAAAACTGATTCCATCCAACCTCTTCCCCGACCGTTTTTCAAAATCAGGGTGAGTCCGGTAACTAGCACCAGCATCTGAATCAAGATATAAGAATAGAGAACCGACGGTCGCAAGCGATTGATCGATTCCACCCGATCCACCGTACTCCAGAACATCCCGTTGTTTCCGGTCACCACTTTCATCGGTCTTCCCATCATCTCATCCGGAATCTCCACTCCCATGCGATCCAACAGGGTAGGGGCCAGATCGATATTACTGATCATGCCGGTCCGGCGGGTGGTGGATGAGGTCAGCAGCCCGGGTTGTTTTTCCGAGGATTGATACATGAGAACCGGAAACAACCCTTCTTCCTCCGGCAATCCGCCGCTGGTGGAGGTGAGCATCACCAACCGATTCTCTCCCGCCCGGCTCAACACCTGGCCCAGAAAAGCATCCAACTCCATGAGAATTTGCTGACGCATCTTTTGCCGCACCGTCGGAGACATGGTTTCACCGAACTTTTCCAGACGGTACAGATCCCCGAGATCCACCACTGCCAATCCCGATTTTCTCCAGGAAAACAGCCGATCCCCGATTCGTCGGTAATGGGTTTTCACACCGTAGGGTCTCTTCGGGTCAGAAACCAGCATCCCTTTGCCCACAGACCCTTCCGGAGTGATTCCCCGACTGTTCATGGTCAACAATGGCGCATAACGAACCGGTTTGTTTCCCTCATCCAGATTACCCAACACCAAGGTGGACAAACCCTTTTGCTGAAGGGCCTCTCCCAGTGCACCCGGCTTCACGGTAAAATGAATCTTTTCATTTTCCGCCCGATACCTCATAATTCCGGGGTAAACGACCGACCCGCGCGGGGCCTCTTCCCCCATGCGCCGGGTGTAGAGGAGTCCGGCGGTTGTGCTTTCCAACCCACCCACATCCACCACCGGTTCATCGGGATGATAAAACCCTTCATCAGCCGGTGCCACCGCTCGGGTACCCGCCCCCAAAGCGGCATAACTGTTGGAAAGAGTCTCTCTTCCTCCTGTCTTCATATTCATGGCACCCACTGAAGCATGTTCCATCATCCATTCCAGATGGGGCTGACCCGGAGTGCGAAGATCCTGCAAGCTGAGACCGGGAACATTGAACCACCAAACCTGTTGAAGGGGGGCATCCGACAGCGGGGCACAAAACCCTTCCCGGATGCCGACCAGCCACAATACCAGACAGAGAGAGAACAAGATTGCCTTTTTGACCTTCACCTTCAACCCCCGTTTCTCTGACTCTCTCCGTATCCTTCCCTCAGTCAAAAGAAGTATGTCGCCGATCCTCATCCACAATTTATCCACATAGTTATCCACAGAAGAACCCTTGAAGCTGGGTTGTGTACACAACTTATCCACATTATCCACAGGTACTAGGACTTTTCTATCCACATCCTGCCTGCAACCAAAGATTTTCGGGACCTGAACGACAGGAAAATCTGTTTTTAATCAATGAATCCGACACCCCGTCCCTTCGGCTTTGTGGATAAACAAAAAAACCGGCCATGATCAGCCGGTGTACGGTTTTACACCAATTTCAAATTGGGTTCCGCATTCAGTTCCAATCCTGCCCGCTCCCCGTCCAAAAAACGGTACGTCCCCGCCGCGGCGATCATGGCAGCATTATCGGTACACAGTTCCAACGGGGGGAAGGACAATTGGATTCCTTCTTGTCGACAGCGGGCGGCCAAGGATTCTCTCAGCGCGGAGTTGGCGGAAACGCCGCCGGCCAACACCAGATTGCTCACTCCTTTGAACCGGGCGGCACGAACCGCCTTTTCCGTCAGCACCTCCATCACTGCCTCCTGGAAGCTGGCCGCCAGATCGGCCTTGTCCACCCTTTCTCCCCGTTGTTCCGCATTGTGCAAATAGTTGATGACTGCCGATTTGAGCCCGCTAAAACTGAAGTCCAAGGAGTCCGGTTCCAACCAGGCACGTGGAAAATCGATCACCGGTTTTCCCTGTTTGGCCAGACGGTCGATCTCCGGCCCCCCCGGATAAGTCAATCCCAACACCCGAGCCACTTTGTCATATGCTTCCCCGGCGGCATCGTCCCGTGTCCGGCCCAATCTCTCAAACCGGTTATGCTCCGGCATATGGATCAGTTCGGTATGCCCTCCCGAGACGACCAAAGCCACCAGTGGAAAGCGCAGGGGTTTCACCAAGTGATTGGCGTAGATGTGACCTGCGATATGGTGGACACCCACGAGCGGTACCCCAGTGGCAAAAGAGAGGGCCTTGGCCGCTGCCACCCCGATCAGAAGAGCCCCGACCAACCCCGGACCCTGGGTGACCGCGATCGCCGATAATTCCTCCTGTCGCACCCCGGCCTCATCCAGAGCTTGCTGGAGGATCCCGGTGATTTTCTCCACATGGCGGCGGGAAGCGACCTCCGGCACCACTCCACCAAACCGACGGTGAATTTGCATCTGGGAAGAGATCACATTGGAGCAAAGCCGGTCTCCGTTTTCCACCACCGCCGCAGCGGTCTCGTCACAGCTGGTTTCAATTCCCAGCACCCAACATTTTTTCATCGTTTTCACCACCCAACTCCGCCCACATGATGAGAGCATCTTCCTGATTGTCCGTATAATAGCGGGGCCGGATTCCCGTCGCCTTGAAGCCTTTTTTACGGTAGAGGTTTTGAGCGATTTCGTTGGATACCCTCACTTCCAAAGTCATCTTTTCCGCTCCGGAAAGATGCGCCAAGGCCATCAGATAATCAAACATGGACTCCCCGATTCCCCGCCCCCGCCAATCCGGGTGAACCGCAATATTGGTGATATGGGCCTCCTTTAATATCAGCCACATTCCTCCGTAACCTATGATCCGATCATTTGTCATCGCCAGGATATAAGTGGAAAACTGGTTGTGAACCAACTCATTAAAAAAGGCCTGACGCGTCCACGGTGTGGAAAAGGAAGCCCGTTCCACCACGAGCACCCCGGCGATGTCAGCCGGGGTCATCTGACGGAATTTTACCTTGGGGTGCTCCTTCATCTCGGTTCCCCTCTCTTCCGGGACCGGACCCATTTGGCCTCCGCTTCAGTCAGTTGCAGATAGTTGGGGGCGGCTTCCATATCCTCCGTTTTTTCTCCGGACCGGAGTCGGGCGAATGCCAACTGCCCCAGATGTGTGGCACTCACCGCATTCTCCCGTCCCATACCGAATACCGCTTGTCCACCCAACATCCGAACCATCTCCTCTCGAAACCGGGAAACATCCTCCCCCAAGAAGAGGAGCGGTCCCTCCTCCCGAAGCTCTTTGAGCCATGCTGTCAGATCGGTAACCCGTTCTTCTTTCACCGGAACCGACACCCCCTCATTCCCCCGAAACAATCCGGTATAGACCCGATGGCGCCGGGCATCGAAAAGAGGGACGATTTTTCCGGGAAATCGGATTCCGTTCATGGCCAAGGCAGCCAAACTGGAAACAGGGACCCATGGAATCCCTCTGCTCCAGGCGATGGTTTTGGCTGTGGTGAAACCGATCCGGATTCCGGTGTAGGAGCCGGGGCCTGCCGCCACTGCCACCGCATCCAGATCCTCCACCTGCAACTCCAGCTCCTTCAGCAACCGGGCGATCGTGGGCATCAACCGAACGGAATGGTTTTTATGGAGATTGGTAGTCACTTCACCCAGCAGGGACCCTTCTTCCGTAACCGCCACTCCAAGCACCAAGGTGGAGGTATCGATCGCCAAGATCTTCATCTCGGATTCAACCCCCCACAGATTCGTCCCGCTTCTTCCGGAGGTGGTTCAATCCGGATATTGCGGCAGTTCTGTGCATGGGAAAGTTCCACATGAATCGCCTTCTCCGGCAACCACGGTAAGATGCGGCTGGCCCACTCGATGAGGGTGACACCCTCACCGTAAAAGTATTCATCCCACCCCAACTCTTCCTCAGGCGATTGGATCCGGTAAACATCCATATGATAAAGGGGAACTCTCCCCCCGTGATACTCCTTGATCAAGGTGAAAGTCGGGCTGTCCACTGGATCCTCAATCCCGAGACCGATTGCCACTCCCTGGGCAAATGTGGTTTTTCCCGCACCGAGATCCCCTTCGAGGAGAACCACATCCCCCGGTTGAAAACGCCGCGCCAGATGACGGGCCAGAGTCCGGGTTTCCTCCGGGCTGTAACTTTTAAACTGACAAACCTTTTCCATTTTTATCATCACCCGTCGCAATTGATCAATCCCCGCCCCGGACTCCCTCCGACTTTCTCCTTATTTCGGAACCAAGAAAGGGAGCGGGGTGATGTATACACACCTTTTTATGTAAAAAACGGCCAGTCTTCACCATAGTACCACAGGTGCACCATTGGGATACACCCTTTTGAAGCGGCATCTCTCCGGATATAACAAAACCGCAGCCTGGAAGGCTGCGGTCGGTTGGAGCGGGTGAAGGGAATCGAACCCTCGCATTCGGCTTGGAAGGCCGATGTTCTACCATTGAACTACACCCGCATGAAATTGACTGAAAACCAGTGGTCGGGGTGACAGGATTTGAACCTGCGGCCTCCTCGTCCCGAACGAGGCGCTCTACCAAGCTGAGCCACACCCCGGAAATGAAGTGTTAAATGGTGCGGTCGGCGAGACTCGAACTCGCACGGCCTCGCGGCCACTACCCCCTCAAGATAGCGTGTCTGCCGATTCCACCACGACCGCACAGAGGATCCATTCAGCTTTGGTGCGGGTGGAGGGACTCGAACCCCCACGCCGAAGGCGCCAGATCCTAAATCTAGTGCGTCTGCCAATTCCGCCACACCCGCGAAGGTTGTGTCCTGTAACGACAAGGACTATACTATCATGACTTTGAATAGCTGTCAAGTGTTTTTTTCTAAGCGGTCCCCTGGCAGAGAAACGAGACGATCCGATATTTGAAAACGGGCACGCAGACGTCGCGCCCGTCCCTGTATCGATCACTGGTGACCCATCCAGGATTCGAACCTGGGACACCCTGATTAAAAGTCAGGTGCTCTGCCGACTGAGCTAATGGGTCTTATTTGAATGGCTGGGGCGGTAGGGATCGAACCTACGCATCACGGAGTCAAAGTCCGTTGCCTTACCGCTTGGCTACGCCCCAGCACTCATATTGCAAAGTGGGGCGACCAGTGGGAATCGAACCCACGATGCCGGAGCCACAATCCGGTGCGTTAACCACTTCGCCATGGCCGCCATAAATAAAATGGCGGAGCTGACGGGACTCGAACCCGCGACCTCCGGCGTGACAGGCCGGCGTGAACTCCAACTTCACCACAGCTCCGCGTATAGGCCGGGGAATCCGGTGATGGTGGACGGTGACGGGATCGAACCGCCGACCCCCTGCGTGTGAAGCAGGTGCTCTCCCGCTGAGCTAACCGTCCGAAACAGATGTAGGGTAGGAGGTTAGAGGTAAGAAATTCACCTCTGATATCCAACCTCCAACCTCTGAACTGGTGACCCGTAGGGGATTCGAACCCCTGTATGCCAGCGTGAAAGGCTGGTGTGTTAACCGCTTCACCAACGGGCCCCATGATCCACGAGCGATGGCGGAGAGAGCGGGATTCGAACCCGCGCGGGATTATAAACCCCCTAACGGTTTAGCAAACCGTCCTCTTCGGCCTCTTGAGTATCTCTCCGCAGAGTGGCTCCTCAGGCAGGACTCGAACCTGCAACCTGCCGGTTAACAGCCGGACGCTCTACCATTGAGCTACTGAGGAACATTTTCGAAGCGACATGTTTAATTGTAACCGATTGCGTCCAATTTTGCAAGAGGTTTTTTAAAAAGCCTTTCCGGGTCGCCTCACGAATTGTTCCTCACAAACGCCTACTTAACTTAACACAAACAGATGGGTTTCGTCAACAGTTTTTTCGACATGTTCTCCCTCACATAAAGTCACCGGATCCCCCTATGAAGATCCGGTGACTCCCTGGTTGATCAGTCCACCCACCACCAAGTCTGGGCACCATAGGGATACTCGATGCGACTGTCCACATGAACAAATGAACTATATCGCTTGATTCCACTGAACCCACAAGTCTTGGCAATCTCTCTCACTTGGGCCGGAGTCTTGCCACTCACCACGATATCAGCTGCAATTCCGTAAGTATGCATACTGTTGGAAGCTCCCCCGACATTGCGATTGTGATTGATACTACGGAAGCCTGAGTTGATGATTACCGGTGCATTTCCCGCCTTTTTCCGCAAAGCTTCCAACTTGTACATCAACCGCCTCACGTTCTCCTTCACAGCAGCTGAGTTCGCATTTCCGCCGGAAAACCCGCTCCCGTCCTTGGAATAAAATTCACTCCACGCAAAATGGGCTGTGGACCCGTCGGAACTCTCCAAGCTGTTGAGAACACGTTGAGTGTCCGGACCCACCACTCCATCCACAGTCAGACCGTAAGCCCGTTGGAATCGCTTGACCGCCGCCTCCGTTGCAGGTCCGAACACCCCGTCCACCGCCACATAAGTTCGGGACGGACTGTCGGCGGCCCAACCTGCGACACGGATCTGCAACTCCCGTACATCCGCCCCGCTGTCACCCCGTTTCAGCGTTCGGCTCCAGCTGTAAGCATCCACTTGGGACGGCATAGCCACCGGCAAGATGAGTGCCAGGGCAAACACGAATACCAATACCCGGAAAAGTCTTTTGTTCATACTTCCCCTCCCCTTATTTTACAGTTGAAACGATAAACCGGGTCTGATCCATGATTCCTAAGAATTCATCCACATCCCTTCAAAACAGAAGTCGGTTCCAAGTTCGGCGGAGCATCGAAAAAATCCTGCCTGTTCACCTGACTTTTTTGAATAAAATAAAAACCCCGACAATGCTTGCCGGAGTGATCCTTCTTATCCATCTATTCCTGAAGCCTTGGACAACGGCTTGATTCCATCTCCTCTGCTTACCGAACCCGCCCGGTTAACTCTTCTGCTTTGATGATGACTCCCCGTGATCTCCAAACTCCCCGGTCATCGTCTCCAAAGCGTGGGGCAAAACCGGCAATACCGCCTCCAAACATTCCCGGACCGCCTTTGGACTTCCGGGAAGATTGATGATCAGGGTTTTCCCCCGCAACCCGGCAACCCCGCGTGAAAGCATTCCATAAGGGGTCTGGCGGAGTGAGGCGAGCCGCATCGCTTCCGGAATGCCAGGCACTTCCCGGTGGATGACGGCACGGGTCGCCTCCGGTGTCACATCCCGGGGCGCCAGGCCGGTTCCACCTGTGGTTAACACCAGATCCACCCCTTCGGTGTCGGTCATCCGGATCAACACTTCCTTGATCCTTTCCTCCTCATCGGGCACCACTTCCCAGATGGCCACCTCCAGCCCCAGCTCCCGGATTAGCCGTCGGATCTCCTCCCCGCTCCGATCTTCACGCTTTTCGTGAAATCCCTTGTCACTGGCAGTCACGATTCCGACCCGCCTCATCCCCTTCCCTCCTTCCTCACCGACACTCCCGCCCGTCCCGGCACTTCCTCCTGTCGTCGATAATCCCCACTTTTGCCACCAGTCTTGCTGATTAGGCAGGTTTCCTCCACCACCATTGATTTGTCG
The DNA here is from genome assembly GCF_014637345.1 of Kroppenstedtia guangzhouensis. Classification (GTDB taxonomy): domain Bacteria; phylum Bacillota; class Bacilli; order Thermoactinomycetales; family DSM-45169; genus Kroppenstedtia; species Kroppenstedtia guangzhouensis. The sequence continues at coordinate 81,785 of NZ_BMEX01000007.1, read as the reverse complement.
AGGGATTTGCACATGTCATAGATGGTAAGGGCTGCGATGCTGGCCGCGGTCAATGCTTCCATCTCCACCCCCGTCACATTTTCCGTTTTCGCCTCCACTTCCACCGTCAACAGAGTGCCCCCTTCTTCCCGGAAACGGATATCTACACTTTTAAGAGGGATGGGATGACACATGGGAATCAGATCCCAGGTTTTTTTGGCGGCCATAATTCCCGCCACTTGGGCCACCGCCAATACATCCCCCTTATGAACCCCCCCTTCCCGGATTTTCCGTAATGTCTCCGGATTCATCCGGATCCGGGCTTGCGCGACAGCGGTGCGACGGGTTACTTTTTTATCGGATACATCCACCATCCGTGCCCGTCCCTGTTCGTTGAGATGAGTGAATTCAGCCAAGCGATCGCCTCCTGTTCAACCACCGATAAAAGACATCTCCACTTTCTTTTTGCGGGGCAGATCCTGCGTCCATGTGTGGCGCTCATCAGAATAACGATCCCGCCGCCGGGACCAGACCGCCCGGATCCTGTTCAGCAACTCCTCGTCCCCGGCTCCTCCCCGCAGCGGCCCCCGCAGGTCGGTTCCTTCTGTTGCAAACAGGCAAGTGAACAGACGGCCATCCGCCGAGAGGCGGGCCCGGGTGCAACTGGAGCAGAAGGTGTCCGTCACTGACGCGATCACCCCGATCTCCCGGTCACTCCCCCGGTAGCGGTAACGATCAGCCACTTCCCCGTAGTAATTGGGCTTCATCTTTTCCAAAGGCATCTCCTCGCGGATCATCTCCAACATCTCCCACTTGGGCACCACTTGTTTCAAATCCCAATTGTTGCTGTTGCCCACATCCATAAATTCAATCAGGCGGAGGATGGGGCCCTTCTCCCGGAAATAGCGAGCCATGGGCAGGATCTGATCCTCATTCACCCCTTTTTGCACCACCATATTCACCTTCACTCTCAACCCCGCTGCCTCCGCCGCCTCAATCCCCGTCAATACCCTGCTAAGATCAGAACGGTGACCGTTCATCCGCGCAAACACCTGGGGATCCAAGGCATCCAGACTGACATTTACCCGATCCAGTCCCGCCTCTTTCAGGAGCTTAGCCTGCCCGGCCAAGAGAGAGGCATTGGTGGTCAATGCCACATCCTTAATCCCCTCTACCCCCTTCACCATCTCCACCAACCGCCGGGGCAAGTTCCGGCGCAGCAAGGGCTCCCCACCGGTGATCCGCACCTTCTCCACCCCCCCGGCGGCAAACAGCCGGACCAATCGCAGGATCTCCTCAAAGGTGAGCAACTCCTCCCGTGGCAGAAATGAATAATCCGGGCCGAACACCTCCGCCGGCATGCAGTAGCGGCATCGAAAATTGCACCGGTCCGTCACCGAGATGCGAAGATCCCGGAGCGGACGATCCAGGACATCAGTCCAGGTGATCCCTTTATTCACAACTCCCACCTGCCTCCCTTGGAATTCTTGGTGACAGGGGGATCGATGATTTCCCCCGCCCGGGAATGGTCGTACCCCCCCAGCTGCGCTGCCATCTCCCGAAAATCCCGGCAACGCAGGGTCCCGATAAGGGCCCTTCCCGCATCACTCTCCGCCACAGATCGGGGCAACACCAAGTCCAGCGGCTCCCTCCAGGCCGGCCGCCACACCAGATTGAAAGCTTTCGCCACGGATCGGGGACCCACCGTCACATCTGCGGTCCCACCTGCCAGGGAAGCCGCCGCCTTCCAATGGGATCCTTCCGTCCGCTCCCAGCCCGAAGGAAGCCTCCCCGCCTTCTGTTCATTCAGGAGCTGTGTCAACCGTTTCCGAGTGGCGGACCCCGGTGGACGATTGATCAAGCGGAGTCCGAGCCGGATCAGATCTGCCACCCCGCTGACCGGTTCAGGAGCGGTGGCCGATGTGATCCATCCCATCTCCCGTTCCGCCACCCGGATCCGGATTATCCCGGAGAACCCCCCTTCCCAACGATCGCCATGGATGGCAACAGCGTGACACCCCCCTTTCCGCAAAAGTTCGAATCCCACCTCATGGCCGGTATACTCCCGAAATAGAGACCAACCGGGGGAGATGCGACCGATCAAAGCCCCGATCCGATCCAACAGGGGATCATCACAGCCAGTGAGAACCAGCGTGTGCTCCACCTCTGTCGGCGTCCGCACCCACTCCAATTCCATCTGTTCCCCGGCGTTCACTCTCGCTGTGTCCGGTGGGAGACGAAGCCAAGCATCCGCCCGAACCATGGACATGGTGATTCCTCCCCCCCGCGCCAGGGGAAAAGCTGTATACTGACCATCCACATGGGCCACACGCATCCGGATAAAGTCCTCCGTCCCCAAACCACCCCGAACCTCCCGGCCCAACCGGGCAAGTAGCGGAGGGACAACCTCCGCCCCTGATCGATACCAGTGCCGGATCAGAGGCCGGACAAACCAGTCAAAAGCGAGGTAGGCGGATACCGGGTAGCCTGGCAGACCAACCACCGGAGTCTCCCCGATGATCGCCAGCACCACCGGCCGACCCGGACGGGCGGCCACTCCATGGAGAAGGACCTTTCCCACTTCCGCCAGCACCCGGGGGGTGAAATCCTTGCTGCCGGCGGAAGATCCAGCATTCACCACCACGATGTCACAACGATCCGCCGCACTCAAAAAAGCTGCCCGGAGCGCTTCTTTCCGATCGGGAACCACCTCCTGACAGTCTGGCACCGCCCCGCACTCCTCCAGAAACCCAGCCAACACGGTGCTGTTGAATTCCCTCAACTGTCCCGGTTTCAAAGGATGCCCCGGGGGGACCAATTCGGAGCCTGTGGGGAGGATTCCCACCCGCGGAGGGCACACAACGGTCAGCCGCTCCACCCCCGCCGCCAGGAGCGCTCCCTGATCCACCGGACGAATCCGGTGACCCGCCGGCAACACCACTTCCCCTGCGGCCACATCTTCCCCCGGCTGTCGAACATGTTTCCAAGGAAGAGCCGGTTCGGTCAGCTCCACCCCTCCCCCTTCCAGGATATTCACTTTTTCAATCCTGACCACACTGTCCGCATTCTCCGGCAGCGGATCCCCTGTATTGATATATGTGAAATCCCTTCCCTCCCGGAGACGGACCGGACGCAAGGGAGAAGCCCCCCAGGTCACCTTCGTCCGGAGGGCGATGCCATCCATCGCCGCGGCTGGGTAGGGAGGCATGGACATCCGAGCAATCACAGGCTCCGCCGTCACCCGCCCCCGGGCATCTGTGACGGGAACCGTCTCCTTTCGGGGGTGAAAGGTGATCGCGGCCAACAGACGGCTCAGCGCTTCTTTTCGAGATAAGGTATCCAACCTGGACTTCCGCAAGTGATCCTCCCCTTGATGATTCCATTCGCCTTCAGAATATTCTCCGTAAATCCAGCATAGCACCCATCCTCCCTTCATGTCGAGGCAGAAAGGGCCGGTCCGTCGGAAAAGGGATGGGAATTATACTGAATTTTTGGTACCGTAGGACTCAAGAAAGAAATCCGCTGAGGGAAACCGGGGAAATTCCCTTAATCCACCCGTCCCGCTTTCATTTACTCCCTGGAGGGATGAGATATGGCAGACCAATCACTTCTTTTTTCCCGAATTGTCACCGATCTTCCGGAAACGGTGCCCTTTGTTCCGCCGGAGGAATTGGAACGGAAGACCGGAGTGAAGATCCGTCTTCGGCTGGGTGCCAATGAAAGCAGCTTTGGCATGTCCCCCCTGGCCCGGGAGGCGATGGCGAATTCCCTGGGAGAGAATCATTTGTACGGGGATGCACTCAGCTTTGATCTCAAAGAAGAACTGGCGGCACGCCACGGGATTGGGAAAGAGATGATCACCGTGGCGGGGGGCATCGATGAACTGCTGGGCTGGATCGCCCGGGTGTTTCTCAACCCTGGCGAACCGGTCACCGCCTCTCTCGGCAGCTATCCCACCTTTCATTATCATGTGGCGGGATTTGGGGGCCGCCTGCACCAGGTTCCCTACCGCAAGGGAAAAAACGACCTGGACGCCCTGGCGGATACGGCCCGCCACACCGGCTCCCGCATCGTCTACCTGGCCAATCCCGACAACCCGACGGGGACTTGGTTCACCGCCGACGAACTGAAGGAGTTCCGCAGGCAACTTCCCGCCGATTGTCTGCTCCTCCTGGATGAAGCCTATATCGAATTTGCTCCCGAAAAAGCTCATTTTCCCGTGGATCCCGCGGATCCCGGGGTAATCCGGACACGCACCTTTTCCAAAGCCCACGGCATGGCGGGCTTACGAGTCGGTTACGCCTTTGCCCATCGGGAAATCATCACCGCTTTTGATAAAATCCGCAACCACTTCGGAGTGAGCCGGATCGCCCAGACCGGTGCACTGGCCGCCCTGAAGGATGAAGGCTTTGTCCGACAAGTGGTGAGGGAAGTGGCCGCCGGCCGCCGGGAATATGAAGCCGTGGCGAAGACGCTGGGCTTTACCGCCTATCCCTCAGCAACCAACTTCGTTGCCATCGACACAGGGGATGCCAACCGGGCCGCCGCCATCCGGGAGGCCCTCTGGCAACGCGGGGTTTTCATCCGGATCCCCGGTGTCGCCCCCCTCAACCGCTGCCTCCGCGTCAGTGTGGGAACACCGGCTGAACGACAGGAGTTCGTCCGCATCCTGCGCGAGGTGGTGCAAGAATTGTAAACCAAAAACCACCTATTGGGTGATCTGCACCCCCAACAGGTGGTTTTCCTCCGGTTCAATCCCGGCTGCCCAAGATTCGCAGAAGGTAGATAAACATGTTGATAAAGTCGAGATAGAGGGCCAACGCTCCCATGATCGCCGCTTTGGTGTGGGTGTCGTAATCCATGTTTTCATCCTGAATCCGTTTGATCTTCTGGATATCGAAGGCTGTCAGTCCACAGAAGATGATGACGCCCAGGTAGGAGACCACCCAGTACAGGGTGGAGCTCTGCATGAACCAGTTGACGACGGATGCGATGATCAAACCGATCAGTGCCATGAAGAGGATACTGCCCAGCTTGGAGAGATCCCGCTTCGTCACCGCCCCATAGAGGGCAAACACCCCGAACATCCCTGCCGTGATGAAGAAAACCTGCACAACGGATACCGGGGTATAGATATAAAGCAACGGAGCAAGAGTCACCCCGTTGAAGGCAGCATACAGAAAAAAGACAAAGGTGGCCGTCCCCGCCGCCATTTTATGAACGCGGGCTGCCAAAAAAAAGACGAGAAGCAGCTCGACGATCATCAATCCATACAGGACTCCGATATTCTGACGGAAATAATGGATCGCCCCTCCATCGGATATGAGCAGAAACGAGATAATTCCGGTCAGGGAGAGGCCGGCAAACATCCAGGAAAAAACCCGGGTCATCAGACCGGCATGGCTGCGGCTGACACTGGTTTCCATTAAAATCCCCTCCTTTGGAGATGTTTTCCTCCCCTAAGTATAGAGTCTGATGATGGTCCATGCAACTGTTGAAACCAGTCCTTTCCCGCAGATCCGTGTGATCTCCCTTATTCCCGTCCCGACGCCCTGGCCAGGGATTCCCGGAGCTGGCCCAGAATCTCCTCGATCATTAGGGAACGCTTTTTCCAGGGAAAGTCCGGGAGCAGAGTGGCCAGCTCCTCCATCTTTCGTTTGTCGTACTCCAAAAACTGAATCACAGTTTCACAGCTGTGCGTCAGCCTGGCCCAATCTTCCTGGGCAATCCGCACTCCTCTTTTGCTCTGCTGTCGATCCATCCTTGTGATACGCCCCTTCTCTTCTCCGGTCAAATGTACCCGATTGATGTCGATCCGGTATTCTTCGCCTGTTTTCATGGTGAGCTCCAGGGACGAATCGGTCACTTCCACCCGACGGATCGCCCGATTCTGTTCCGACATCCTTTCCAGTTGTTTGACGATCAAGTCGAAAAGCAGATAGGTAATCTCCCGTTCCTTTTCCATGGATCCCACTTCCCCCCCATCCTTGCGGATGACTTTCCCGTCTGGCTTCTTTCTCTGATTTTCGATACTCTGAAATCAAATCCCTTGCAACCGGGTAGATTCCATCTCCCGTTCTGAAAGGAGGAAAGGCGTATTTTTCGCCGTTGTTCATGCAAATCAACGTGTTGCTGTTTGCCGGAGTGGCTGACGCCGTCGGAAAACGAAATCTTCGTTTGAATCTGCCTGAAAAGGCCACCGTCCAAACCCTGATCGATCGATTGGCAACGGAATACCCCGTTGCTGCAGACCTGATCCGGCACTCGGTCATCGCTCTGAACCAGGATTACGCCGAAGAGAACCAATTCATCCGACCAGGTGATGAAGTTGCCCTGATTCCCCCGGTCAGCGGAGGAGAAGAGAAACAACCGACACCGTTACTCTTCATCACGGAGGAACCCCTCTCCGCCGATCACCTGATCTGTGAAGTTTCCAATCCATCAGCCGGGGCTGTCCTCACCTTCGCCGGGATCGTGCGGGAGTACACCTATGGACAAAGAACAGTGGCCTTGGAATATGAAGCTTATGCCCCGATGGCCCTTCGCAAAATGGAGGAGATCGTGGGGGAGATCCGGCAGCATTGGCCTGAAGTGCGTGTCGCCATGGGCCACCGGACTGGGAAACTGGCAATCGGGGAGATCAGTCTCCTCATCGCCGTCGCTTCCCCCCACCGGGATGAAGCTTTTGAAGCCGGCCGCTACGCCATTGAACGCCTGAAAGAGATCGTGCCTATCTGGAAAAAAGAGATATGGGAAGACGGTTCTCAATGGAAAGGGCCGCAGACAGGCCCCTGGGATCCCCGTCGAAAAAAGAATTCAGCCCCTCCTTTGGAAACAGACACGTGACTCATGAGTCACCCAGCCAAAAAATCCTATCCCGTTTATTTATTATTTTATCACAGTTTCAATGATTGCCGCCGGGGCCATCGCCCTCTATTGCGGGTGACCTGACGGCAAATCAAAGGAGGAAAGCCATCCATGCTCGACTGGAGCCGATATTCCCGACAGATCCTGTTTCCACCGATCGGGGAGGAAGGGCAACAGCGACTGGCCCTCTCCCGGGTGGCCGTGGTCGGACTGGGCGCTCTCGGAACCTCACTGTCCCATCACATGGTACGGGCCGGAGTGGGATTTGTCCGGCTGATCGACCGGGATTTTGTGGAGCCGAGCAACTTACAACGGCAGATGCTTTTCGATGAGTCCGATGCGGACCAAGGGCTACCCAAAGCGGTCGCCGCAAAAACAAAACTGGCGGCCATCAACTCCCGGACGGAACTGGAGGCCCATATCACCGACATCACAGCGGACAACGCCGAAGAACTGCTGACAGGCGTCGATCTGATTCTGGACGGATCGGACAACTTTGCCCTTCGCTATCTCGTCAACGATGTCAGTGTGAAACATGGAATCCCCTGGGTCTATGGAGGCATTGTCAGTTCCCGGGGGATGACATTCACCGTCCGTCCCGGAATCACTCCCTGCCTTCGTTGTCTCTTCCCGGAAATCCCCACGCCCGGATCGGGGGAAACCTGTGACACCTCCGGTGTGATCGGACCGGCGGTCCAGCTGGTGACGGCTTTTCAGGCCACAGAAGCACTCAAACTGTTGGTAGGGGATGTGGATGCTCTGGATCCCCGTCTCCGCCACTTTGAATTGTGGTACAACCATGAGGCCGCCTTTGAAGTGAAAGAACGAAAACGCGAGGATTGTCCCACCTGCGCTCAACACCGGTTTGAATACTTGGAAGCCGGTGGCAGCGGGGAGACTGCTGTCTCTCTGTGCGGACGGGACACTGTTCAGATCTCCCCAGGACATCCCCGTCCCCTGGATCTCGACCGTCTAGAGAAGGTTCTCTCATCTTTGGGCAAAGTGGAGCGTAACCGCTTTTTGCTCCGGGCTCAGGTGGATGAGGCTCACCGATTGGTCCTCTTCCCTGACGGCCGGATCCTCGTTCAGGGAACAGATGACCCGAAATTGGCCCGCTCCCTGGTAGCCCGCTATGTGGGGGCATAAGACAGGGAAACATTGTATCTGTCTTGACACTTTGGGATTTTAAAAGACATTTTCTTACAAAAGATCAGGGCTGTTGATTACCAGAAAAGGGAGTCATATGTCGACACAGCGAGAACAGGAACGAAGCGACCCTGGCGAGACTTGTGCCCTGTGAGGTGCAATCGGAGCTGGGAACACGTGATCTCCCCAACTAAAAATATGGCTAGTCAACATACCTGACTTAAATTTTTTTGTCGGCTATGATTTAAGTATAGAATGTTAAAAACCGTCGGGGGAGCCACCCGACGGTCCATGCACAAGAGACTGGTTTAGGCCGGTACCTTGGGAAACGGAACATGCCCCCATCTGAGCGAAGGGTGCTAACCTTGACGCTTGGGATCGGGGGCGTTTGCTTTTGTGGAGACCAGGAAGTTGCGACCTGCCCCAGACCTTCTCAAATCTTCTATACCAGTCTACCAAGGAAGGAACTGCCACATGAAACGTGTTGTCCTTAACGACTACTTGTTTCGCGAGATCCGGCCAGGCCCGGATGACTTTCCTCCTCTGATTCCGGAGCAGGAGATGAATGATTGGGATCAACGAATAAGAGGGCTGCCTCAAGGGAGGCGGAACCGGGATTGCTCACCGGACCCGGCGGCAACCCTTGGTGCATCCAAACCTGGTAATCATAAAGATCCCCATAGGGTGCCGGCAAGGTGCGCACTCCCAAGGGAACGCCCCGCCGGAGCCGATCCTTGAAATCCCGGGCAATCGCAGATTTTTTGCGAGGATCCGGTTCTTGTTTCTCGATCAGTGACGCCACGGTAACCCAATAGTCGACACTCAGTTGATTCTGTTTCAACTCCGCCTTGATCTTTGGACCGATACCCTCGTCGAAACGTCTCAACATCGCCTCGACCACCTCTTCCGCATCGACCCCTCTGTTGAACTCATAGCGTCCCGGCGCCAGATACCCTTCCAGACGGTAGGGGCGGTTCTTCGGAATGGAATCCAGAAAAGAGTAGTCGTAAACTTCACTGTTTACAGCACGGGTCCACTCTTCTTCGGAGATTCCATGGTATTTCAGCACCAGTCCCACCTCCTGAACCGTGGACCCCTCCGGAATCACCACCGACCAGGTGCCTCGGGACATCGTCTTCATCACACTTTTCAAGCCCATCTCCGGTTGAATCTGATAGGTACCGGGCTGAAAGCGGGTTTGTTCCTGAATCGTATACCGGATCCCATACAGAGGGAACAGCCATTCGTTACTGATAATCCCCTTCCTTTTCAACTCCCGTCCGATTTCAAGCAGGGAAGCATCTTCCGAAATCCGGATGCTGACTTGGTCGATTCGGGGTGGACTGGCGAGAGCCCGGCTTACCCATTGGTCGGAAATAAATACGGTGAAGGCCACCGTCAGAAGCAACGGAGGCAAAATCTTCGCCGTCTGTTTGATCGCGAAGATCAACCGCAGATCGAGCAGAACCCTTCGCACAATAACCAACAGAGTCACCTTTCGCCTGCGCCCGTAAGCGCGATAGCCCATCCCGTAAAATAACAGGGCATAAGCCATCAGCAATACCATCAAAAACCAGAGACTCCTCCCACCGATCACCTCCAACAACCATCCTCCGAGGAGGGGACCGATAAAAAGGCCCAACTGACCGAATCCATTGGCACCGTAATAGATTCCCCGCATCCGGTCATCGGCGATCCGGTCGATAAAAAGACTGGAAACAGGAAAGACCAGGACCTCCCCCAACGTAAGGAGAACAATCCCCAAAATAAATGAGAGATTGCTGTCGCCGACACCGAAAGCGAAATAGCCGGCAATACACAGAACACTTCCCACCACCAGGCCGGTCAACACACTTTTCTTCCCCGCCCAGTGATTCATGGGATACTGCAGCAGAATGACCACCACTGCGTTGATCGTTAACAGCAGGGCAAAAAGCTCCGCATCTTTCCCCAACTCGCCCAGATGGATCGGCAACGATGATTCGATTTGGGAGAAGGTTGTAAAAAAAAGGATCCCTGCAAGAACAAAATAACCGAGAGAGCGGTCCCTGCGAATCACACCGAGACATTCAACAAAACGTACCCGTTCTCCTGTTTGGGGTTGCAGGTCCCTGCGAAATAGGATAAATACCTGGAAAAGAACCATAAAATAAAAGAGATAGACCACTGCGGTATAGACAAAAATCCGCATCCCCATCATTTGAAAAAGAAGGGCACCCAGCATCGGCCCGGCCACCATCCCGATATTGACGGCGATATAGCGGTAACCGAAAATCTTCAATCGCTTCTCCGGGGTGGAAATATCAGACATCAAGGCCTGGGAAGTGGTCTCAAAAAAAGACCGGCATAACCCGTTTAAAGCATTCAAAACTAAAAAGTGCAAAAAAGTTTTTCCGAGTGCGAATCCGAGAAATGTCCCCATCCACACAAACAAGGAGGTGAGAAGGATCAATCGGCGCCCCCAGCGGTCAGACAGATAACCTCCGACAAAGCTCCCAAAAGCTCCGGTCAATCCTGCCGCTCCCAAGGTGAGTCCGACAGACAGGGAATCTATCCCTAGATTTTCCGAAAGATGGATCACGAGAAAGGGAAGGCTCATAAAAGAAGCGGTCCGGGTGATCGCCGTCCCCAGAATCAAGATCCATACGATTGGATGGTAACCCCCATAATTTTTCCATTTGTATTTTTCTTTTCGGGATAAGGAGGCCCCCCCATTTTTATAAACGCTGTCCATAAAGGCTTCTCCCACACTGTGATCAATAGCGTCCTTTAAATGCAATTCCCATTCTATATTTTTAGCTGATATTCGTAAATGACTGGGAGGGCCTATTTTCCCTATAACAAAAGTTCGACGAAAAGGCAGCCATTCACGGCTGCCTTTTATCTGTCATTCATGAGGTGTGACCTTTACACGGCCCAGGTTTTCCATGACCCTAACCAGCGCCTGGGTACCATCATCATCCCCGCCGTGGGCCTGGACCGAACGGAGAAGTTGGTGGACCTGGGCTGTTCCCAGGAGAGGGAGGTCCAGACGATCCGCCTCCTCCAAAACAATCCGCAAGTCCTTCTGTTGAAAACGGACAGAGAAGCCGGGATCCAAGTCCCCTCGAACCACCCGGGGTGCCAGGTTGGCGAGGGCCCAGGAACCGGCGGCCCCCCGGGTGGTCACCTGAATCATCGTCTCCGGATCCACCCCGGCTTTTTTGGCAAAGGAAAGGGCCTCCACCATTCCCAGCAGATTGAGTCCGCACATGATCTGGTTGCAGGCTTTTACTGTCTGACCCGCTCCGATCGGACCACAATGGACGACGTTCTCCCCCATCGCTTCCAAGAGGGGCTTTACCTTCTCCAAGGTTTCTTTTTCCCCCCCGACCATGATGGACAAAGTCCCTTCCCGAGCGCCCACATCCCCCCCGCTCACTGGGGCATCCAGCATCTTCACCCCTTTTTCTGCCGCCCGAGCGGCCATTTGCCGGGTAGCATCCGGTGAGATCGTGCTCATGTCGATCAGGATCAATCCTTCCTGGGCCCCTGCGAGAACTCCCGCCGGACCTTCTACCACTTCCCGTACATCGGGAGTATCCCCCACCATGGTGATCACCACATCACTTTGGGCGGCCACCTCCCGGGGCGAAGGAGCGATTTTGGCACCCCAGGCCTTGGCTTCTTCCATCCGGGATGCTGTCCGATTCCAAACGGTTATGGAAAAACCGGCCCGGTGCAGATTGCGGGACATCGACCGACCCATGATCCCCAGCCCGATAAACCCCACATGCAGCGACTGTTTTCCCATCAAAATCCCCTCTCTCTCCTCAGGAACCCAGCTTCTCCTGAAGGCGGACCCGGACACTCCGGTTGACCGTCTCCCACAGGGACGGCTCCTCCAACAAACGCTTCTTGAAGTCGCGGTACAGATCTTTCTGCTTCTCGGCAAAGTCCGGCTCCCCTTCCGCCGGCATTTTCGCCTTCATCTCGTCCACCAGCCACTGCACTTCCGGGGAGCGGGGACCCCAGACCGCCCGTTCATTTCCCTGGGAGTCAAAAAAGACAAAGATCGGGATGGACCGAGATTTCCCATTGGTCAGATACTGATCCATCAATTCCAGATTCTCGTCCCGAATGAGATACCGCATCTGGATCCGGGCCGCCTCGGCGATTCGTTTCAGAATCGGCAGACACAGCATGGCATCCCCACACCAGTCTGCAGTCAGGACGACTGCCCGCAGTTTCTCTTCTGCCAACCCCTCATAAAAAGAAAGATCTTCCTCCGGCAAATGATAGCTGTCATAGATCTTCTGCAACCCTTCACGATTCACCTTCATGCCGTCCACATATGCTTGCCAGGTCATGCCCTTGTCAAACCACTGATTCAGGTCCATCTTTTGCCCTCCTTAATCCTTTACTCCTTCTATTGTAACCGAGCGGAGGAATCTGAGAGCAACCCCGTTTCGATAGGTTGGAACTTTTTGATCCCGGCTGATTTGAAAAATAAGCCCCATCCGGCGGGTTTTGTAGACGGGCCCCACCTTTGGCCGTCGGGGAAAACTGGTGCGTCATTCTTGGTGTGGTAGGCTAAAGATATGAGGCATGATTCGCCTCCTCCCCTGATCCACAGCATCGTGGCTGCCCCAAATCGTAAGAGCCGGGATCTGTCTCTTTTCTTTAACGGACAGAGTGAAAGTGCCGGGACTTTCTGTTTGAGCCTGTTAAAAACGTTGTGATTTGGAAGCGTTGTGAACGAGTGCTGGCCGAGATGGTTGGATTGGATTTCACATGACCTTTTCGTTGTTCTGAACTGCCAAAATCACTTCATGTGAAACCCAGTCCTCCCTGCGACAATCGTTTTTCACAATGCTTTTACGTATCACGGGTTGCGGGGGAAACTTCGATTCCCTAAAGTTACCCAAGTGCAAATATATGAGAAGGAGGGCTACTGCCTTGACCAAGTGTGCCGCTTATCATGTTGTTTTGGGGGTTAAATACAGTGGCCCTCAAAGTGGCGGGACTGGTGCTCTTCCCATTCCTGCTACTCCGAAACCAATGGCCAACTCCCAAAGCGGGACAGTGGCATCACTTGGCCGGAGCGATCCTGTTTGGAGTGGTGGGCCACCATTCCTGTCTCGCCCTCGGATTGGAACAAACCTCCGCTACCAACGCCGCCTTGATCCTTGGACTGGTCCCGCTCACCACGGCACTGATGGCCGTAGTCTTCCTGGAAGAGCGGATGATCAGTTGGCTGCGGGGAGCGGGTATTTTTACTGGGATTTTTTGGGGTCACCTTTGTTGCTTTGCGGGGAAACACCGGTCTGGGTGGACACACCGGCAGAGATCTGTGGGTGTTGGGAGGCATGGCCACCCAGGCCGCCAGCTTTATCTATATCAAAAAAGCGACCGACACCATGGACGCCAAACAGGTAACCTCCCTGATGTTCCTGACAGGTTCGGTCGTTATCTTCATCATCAGTCTGTTTATCCATCCCCGTGGGTGGGTGGAAGCCCTGGACACCCCGGCCTGGGTATGGGGGATCTTCTTCGGCTCCGGAGTGATCACCACCGGATTGGGACATTTGCTTTATAATTCATTATTCACCGGTTGGGACCGGGGCAGTCGGCTATTTTTATCCACTGACACCCTTGTTCTCCCTGATGGGATCCTCATTTTTTCTTCAGGAGACAATCCATCTCCCCCAAATCGCCAGCTTCTTTCTGATCGTCGCCGGGGTCTTCTTCGGTTCCGGGGCCGCAGACGAAAGGAGAAGAAAAAACTCTCCCCGGATCAAACACGCCTCAAGGCACGTGATGACCTTTTTGAATCATCTAGTATCGGGAAAGAGGAAACTTCCCTTTGCAATTCCGGAAAATTTTTAGTTCCGGATCCAGAGGCTCTTTCTTTCCCTCGGATCCCAACCACGCCATCATTTGCTGTCTGGCCCGTTTTTTATTCCGCTTGGCTTCCCGGACCCATTCGTAAAGTACACCCATTCCCTGCACTCCTCTCAATACCCGTTTTCACGGTTTCTTTCATCTCGCTGCATTTCCTGAACAGTCACTATTCACGTTTAAAAAAAGAGTCCGTCCATCAAAACAAAACCAGGACGGACACATGATCTATGGATCAACAGATGAGGAGGGATCAACCCGATCTCAGAATACCCGAAGAGGACCCAACCGGCCAATCCACAGAATGGCCGGTTTTTGTTAGTTCCTATAAAGTATTCTTTTCATCCGTCTCCGGTCGGTGTCCCCCGCCAAATTCCCCGTCCATGCAGAACGGAAAGAAGCTTTCTTTCACACCTCGTCCAGACTCAATTGCCCGCCACAGGCGCCACAGCGGTAACGGCTGGGATCCATTCGTTTTTTGCGCCAAGCTTGGCGACCGCAAGTTTGACACTGAAGAACATAGCGAACCGGTTGCTTTCTCCGTCCGCTGTTTCCCGGAAGCAAAGGTGTGTAGCGAAGGCCGTTCACCTGTTTCAGCAGATTTTTAAAGTCGGCATCCCGGTGATGGTATCCTCTTCCCTTCAGGTGAAGATGATAATGACACAGCTCGTGCCGGATGATTCCACCCACCACCTTCATTCCCAACTCCTCCAGATGCCGCGGGCTGATCTCGATCCGGTGATCCTCAAGAAAATACCGGCCACCGGTGGTTCGCAACCGGGAATTGAAACGGGCCTTATGGGTGAAAGGTTTTCCAAAGTACTCCAGAGAGAGTGCTTCCACCCAACACTGCAGGGCGTGATCATCCCCCGGCCGTACATGAACCCCAGTGGATGAATGATTCGGATTCACAGAACCCCATCCCCCTTCATACACTTGAATAAGACGACTACGCCATCCGGGAGGCGTTTCAGGTATGCCCTATTGGTTGCGTAGACAATTGCAGCGGGCGTTTTTGGGAAAGGACCGAAGACAGATCCGTATCTTAAATGACTGCTGGTTTCAGTATCAACAAAAAAATGAAGAGCTGCAATACCATACGGAAGGATAATCATGTAAAAAGAGCCAAAGGGTTCTCCGGCATCGGACTCTTTGGCTCTTTACATAGAAGCTTGCTTCACAAAAAGAATCCCCCTTCCCGGGGGATGGAACAGTTACATGTTAGGAATGCCTTCCTGCTGCCTTTGCTCGATGGAACCGCCGCTCTCGCCGGAGGTGACCATCAGGATGGAACCGATGACAGCACTGCCGGTCAAATAGAGCGCTTCAGCGAGAGTGGAATCGATGGCATATTGGGGGGATTCCTCCCGGGGGGAAAAGGGGGATCGGTTCGGAGCGCCCTTCTGTTTATGCATCATGTTTTCCACGGCCTGACGGCAGCGGTCTGAGGCGAGTGCCATCGGGTAAAGCCGTTCAAAGGTGCGGCCGACGAATTCATCCCGATTGCGGGCCGCGCCGGGCAGTTCCTGCCCTTTCATCTCCGCTTCCACAAAGGCGGCGATCTCCGCCAGTTCAGCCGGGGAATTCTGAAAATATGAACTGCAAGATTCCGCCAGTTTCGCCATTTTTTTGCTGATTTCCCGGGAAACATTGGTTTCGGTCATAAGCATCCTCCTTTTCCTTTGTTTTTCCCAGTCGGGAGGATTCCATTCTCTAGAATCCTTGTGAATTTGTACCTTCCGGGTCGATTCAGGATGGGGCTTCACATGACCTTTTCATTGTTCACTGCCAAAACTGTGACGGCTTTTCACTTCCATCTTCCAAAAACGACAGCCGTCATGCCCGTAAGGCACAACGACTGTTCTTCACTTCTTTTTTTCCCACACTTTAAGAAACAGATAGGGATTGATCGTCTCCCGGTTGGGGGAGAAAGTGCTTTCCCGGACATAGATGCCCAGGTGCAAGTGGGGGGCAAACTGGCCCGTCGTTCCTTCGGGGCCGTATCCGCTGTCCCCGACATACCCGATCACTTGTCCTTTTTTCACCTTGGAGCCGGTTTCGATCCCATCGGCGTATCTGGACAGGTGGGCATAGTAAAATGAGATCTGGGGGTGGTCAGTATCCAGAATGGTGAGGCGCCAGCCCCCCAACCGGTTCCATCCTTTCGAGATCACCCGCCCGTTACCCACAGAACGGATTGGGGTTCCCTTTTTGGCCATGAGGTCGGTTCCTTCATGAGTTCGTTCCCCACCGTAGGTGCGGCTGGCTCCCCAGGTGTCCCCGTAGGTGACACCGGAATCCTCCGCAAAGGGAAACAGATACGGTTCCCCCAGAGGAGCGGCGGCCCAAGCGTAAGACTTTGCCAACTCCAGAATTTGATCTGCCTTTTTCCCCGGCATCTCCTTTCGGATGGCCTCCCGAATCTGGTGTTCACCGGGTCGATCCGTTCCCGCCGCCCGTCTGATTTTCTTCACCCGCTCCCGGATGGTGTCCCGGTTGACTCCCTGATAGTCCGTTTCCACCTCATCCCAGGCGGCGAGATAAGGCCAGGGGATTCCCGATGATTTGCCGATCTCCAAATATTCCGGAGCCAGTTTCTCAGGAACCTTCATCTCAGGAATCGGAATCGCCCGGGTCTGGTGGTATATGAGAAGCGCCCCTGCTGCCAGGGCGACCAGCAGGAGCACCCGGAAGAACCATTTCATCCTCTCCCCCCCATTTTAGGAAAATGTCATGGCCGGGTGTATTGATTATCCCATAATTCGGATGAGGAGATCGTATTCTACCATGCGACCGATACAGCCAGAGGGCACAAGTCTCGCAAGATTCGCTTCGCTCCCGGTCTCGCCACGCCAGCATGCGGTTCCTTTTCCACGCCCAATTTCCAGCTAATCAACAACAATCTATCATTCCACGGGTACCATGCTGAGGGAGACCCGTTCCCGTTCAGGGTCCACCTGGAGCACCCAGACATCCACCACATCGCCGACTCCGACGAGATCCATCGGATGATGGACAAAACGATCACTCATCTTGGAGATATGGACCAAGCCGTCATTTTTGAGACCAATATCCACAAAGGCGCCAAAATCAACCACATTGCGGACAGTTCCCTTCAGCTGCATCCCTTCCTTCAAGTCCTCCAGTTGCAATACATCGGAACGAAGGACAGGGGCAGGCAGCTCCTCCCGCGGGTCGCGGCCGGGACGACGGAGAGCATCAATGATATCTCGCAGGGTGGGAACACCACACTCCAACACTTCCGCCATCTTCTCCACATCCACCTGGCGCAGGGCTTCATTCAGATCAGGAGTTCCGATCGCCCCGGGGGTGCTTTCCACTTCCTTCAACAGGGCCTCCACCACCGGATAAGACTCCGGATGGATCGGTGTCTTATCCAGGGGGTTGTCCCCGTCAGTCACCCGCAGAAATCCGATACACTGTTCATAGGTTTTGGACCCGAGGCGGGGAACCTTTTTCAGCTGGTTGCGGTCGGTGTATCGACCTTCTTCTTCCCTCTTTTTGATGATGTTTTTGGCCACTGTGACATTTATGCCGGAAACGTACTGAAGCAGGGAGACAGAAGCCGTGTTAACATCGACACCGACATGGTTCACTGCCGACTCCACCACGGCAGACAGGCTTTCCGCCAATCGCTTTTGGGAGACATCATGTTGATACTGCCCCACTCCAATCGCCTTGGGTTCAATTTTCACCAGTTCGGCGAGAGGATCCTGAAGGCGCCGGGCGATGGAGATAGCACTCCGCTGGGCCACATCCAGATCCGGGAACTCCTCCCGGGCCAGTTTAGAAGCGGAATAGACACTGGCTCCCGCTTCATTGACGATGATGTAGTAAACCTGCCGGTCCCACCCCCGAATCAATTCCGCAATAAAGGATTCCGTCTCTCTGGAGGCGGTTCCGTTTCCAATGGCGATAATATCGATATCATATTCCTCCACCAGTCGGAGGACTGTCTCACCGGCTTCCTTCACTTTGCTTTGGGATAGGGTGGGAAAGATGACGCCCACATGATGCACCTTTCCTGTTTCGTCCACCACCGCCAACTTGCAGCCCGTCCGGTACGCCGGGTCAATCCCGAGCACTTTTTTACCTCGTACGGGGGGTTGCAGCAACAGGTTTCTCAGGTTTTCGGAGAAAATATGGATCGCCTGCTCTTCGGCATTTTCCGTCATCGTCGAACGGATCTCTCGCTCGATGGAAGGAGCAATCAACCGTTTGTAAGCATCTTCCGCCGTCTCTGTCAGATACCGGTGAGGATGCTTGGACAAGTGGCGCTTCAGATGTTCCAACACCTGTTCTGTCCCTTCCACCTCCAACCGGACTTTAAGAACCCCCTCCCGTTCCCCCCGATTCACGGCCAGGACACGATGGGAGGGCATTTTGCGAACCGGTTCCCTGTAATCGTAATACATCTCGTAAACAGACCGCTCATCGGCCTTTTTCGCCTCCGTGACCAACTCGCCCCGCTTCCAGTGAAACTCCCGGACCCATCTGCGGATCTCGGGATCATCGGCCAATTCTTCAGCCAGGATGTCCATCGCACCTTGCAGAGCCTCTTCCACCGTCTCCACCTCTTTCTCGGGATCGATGAAAGAGCTCGCCTTCTCTTCGGCCGCTTCCTCACTTTGGATCTGTCCCAGAAGTTCTGCCAGTGGGGCCAGACCCCGCTCCCGTGCTTGAGAAGCGCGGGTTTTCCGCTTGGGCCGATAGGGACGGTAAAGATCCTCCACGGTCTGCAGTTTTACTGCGGCCTCAATCTTTTGCCGCAATTCCTCAGTCAACTTTCCCTGTTCGTCGATCAGCCGGATCACTTCTTCTTTCTTTTGATCCAGCTGGATCAGGTAACGGTTTCTTTCCTCAATCCCACGCAGCTGCTCTTCATCCAGCTCTCCCGTCATCTCTTTCCGGTAACGGGCGATAAATGGAATTGTATTTCCCTCTTCCATCAAGTGTACGGCTGCTTCCACTTGAGCCGGATCCAGACTGAGTTCGTCGGCGATCGCTCGGAATCGTTCCTTTTCTTCCATACATGCCTCCGTTTTTGGATAGGGTTTCCGCTTTCCCATTCTACCCTTTTGCCCGTAACGACGCAATTTATCATGGTTCGACACTTCCCGCCCAACCATCCGTGCATCGGGGTTCTGGTTGGGGTAAAGTGATAGGGAGGTTGATTCCACGACCCGAAAATAAACAGGGAGGATTCATCATATGAGTTCGATCCAGCGGCAGATCATCGCAGAGCTGCACGTGAAGCCCGCCATCGATCCCGAAAGGGAAGTGCGGATGCGAGTGAAATTTATCAAAGAGTATGTAAAAGCCACCGCTACGGAGGGACTGGTGCTCGGCATCTCCGGTGGTCAGGATTCCACCTTGGCGGGCAGACTGGCCCAAATGGCCATCGATGAGTTGCGGAAGGAAAGTAAAAAGAAATTTCGGTTCGTCGCCATGCGCCTGCCCTACGGAGTGCAGAATGACGAGGCGGACGCTCAACAGGCACTTCGATTTATTCAGCCCGACGAGACCTTGACTTTTAATATCCAAGACGCTGTGGACGGATCCGTCCGGGCCTTCCATGATGCCACCGGCCAGGCTCTCCCCGACTATGTCAAGGGAAATGTCAAAGCCCGGGAGCGAATGATCGCCCAGTACCAGATCGCCGGAGTCCGAAATCTCCTGGTGGTGGGGACAGACCACGCCGCCGAAGCAGTCACCGGTTTTTTCACCAAGTACGGGGATGGAGGATGTGATCTGGTCCCCCTGTACGGACTGAACAAACGGCAGGGCAAACAGCTGCTGAAACACTTGGGAGCCCCCTCTTCCCTCTACATGAAGATCCCGACGGCGGACCTTTTGGACGAACGACCGGGGCGGGCGGATGAAGAGGAATTGGGCATCACCTATGAGCAGATTGATGACTACCTGGAAGGAAAAGAGGTAAAAGTTGACGTGGCGGAGCGTATCCAACAAAAATATCTTTCCTCCCGCCACAAGCGCACCACTCCGGCCTCTCCCTTCGATGATTGGTGGAAATTCAAATAAAGAGGGAGCGGCCTTCAGCCGTTTCCCTCTTTTGGTAAAATCAGTTCATATGAATGTAATTGCTGACTGAATTTGCGGGGATGACCCGCCTGCTGAAGGCATAACGCCGATAGTTGTACTCCTCGATGGTGATGGTGGAACCGTTGACTGCAGTCACATAGGCGACGTGGCCATATGTGCCGCTGGCCCCGGAAGCGCCGGCATTAAATTGGGCGATCGCTCCAACTGCAGGCTGGTTATTCACACGGAGACCGATTCGACGGGCGTTGTTGGCCCAGTTCGTTGCATTTCCAAAATGTCCTCCGCGCATATGGTTGGTGAAGTGGTAACCCCTTTGATTGATCCGCCAAGCGACAAAAGACGTACATTGCCGATTGTAGAAGCCCCAGGGGTCCACACCCGACACACTGGCAAACCGATAAGGGTACAAGGAGGCATCCACCAGGGTGAGCATATCGATCTGGGATTGGAGATTGTTCTCTTTTGTACTGAGAGATGCGAGTTCTTTCTTTGTTTTCTCAATCTCCTCGTGGATCTTGTCGTAGATCTTGCGGGCATCCTCAGCCTCTTTTTCCTGTTCCTTCAACAGGGTCGCGTGCTTCTTCTTCAATTCTTCGTGTTTCTGGCGGATCTGGTTGTATTTGTCGAAAAGCTCCCGATCACGGATCAGGATCAGACGAAGCACTTCAAACCGTTGCAAAAATTCACCGAAGCTCCCTGCCTCAAACAGTGCCCGCATCGATCCCATTTCCCCGTTTTCATACATCAGTCGGACACGGTTTTTGAACTGCTCCTCATAGTATTTCAGTTTTTCGGCATTCTTCTCGGTTGCCTTTTCAGCCTTTTGTATTTTCTTGTTGGTTTTGGCGATCTTTCTCTCCAAGTCTTCCACTTTTTCTTTGTGGGGTTGGATCTTTTCCATCAGTTTGTCGATGGTTTCCTGTGCCTCTTTCTTTTGCTGCTTCACGTTTTCCAGTTCCTGCTTTTTGGAACTCACGTTTCCTTCCGCATGGACTCCCGGGGGGATCATGCCCGCAATCAAACCAGTGGTGACCACGCCTGTCAGCAGCATCCGCTTTACTGAGATCATCATTCACCTCACCCGTTAAACGTTTCCTTACTGGGATAACGACAGGATCAGCCCTCCGGTTTCCCATTCCCGACAAAATTATACTTTTGGAGTACACATCAGGCGCTCCCCGTCGATTCGACGGATAGTCCTGTTAAGATCTTAACAAGCCCTTTCCTCACCGTCACAAAAAACCGAAAGCTGGCGTTGTGTGATTTAGTGCGTTCTCGGACGGTCGGGATTGGATTTCACATGATCTTTTCGTTGTTCTGAACTGCCAAAATCACTCCATGTGAAACCCAACCCTCCCTGCATAGCGTGACCTGGGAGCGAAGGACCCTGGGCACGACTTGTGCCCTGTGGGTATGACAGCTTTTTCACAACGCTTCTGGGAGTTGAAGCGTCTCGCTTTCCGGGATATCTTTAAACAGAGAACCAGGGAAGGAGAAGATCCTATGATGAACGACAGATCCCGCTCCCGTGCCGCCAAAGGATGGGTACAACAGGTGGAGGGAGGATCCACTCGCAGAGTCCGGGATGTCCTGACCGTGGAGGAGCCTATGGAGATCCGCCTCCACTTCCCGCAAATACCCGAACCGGTGCCCGTCTCCGTCACCATGCGAACACCGGGGAATGATTTTGATCTGGCCGCCGGCTTTCTGGTGACAGAAGGCATCCTTGATTCGAAAGATTCCATCCATTCCATCACTTATTGCAGAGATCCCGAGACTGATGGAGCCCAGCGGTACAATATCGTCAACGTCAATCTGAGACCCGGAGTCTCTGTCGAGCTGGAACGCCTGAGAAGGAACTTTTACACCAGCTCCAGTTGCGGAGTGTGCGGAAAGGCTTCCCTGGAAGCGATTCAGGTCCGCGGTGTAAAGCCTGTCCAGGGGGATTTCACTCTGCCGGCCTCGCTCATCCCGAGGCTGGGAGAAGCACTTCGACAGAAGCAGGAAATCTTCGAAAAAACCGGGGGTCTCCACGCGGCAGGTTGGTTCGATGAGGAGGGAAATCTCATCACCCTGCGGGAAGATGTGGGGCGACACAATGCCGTGGATAAGTTGATCGGTCACCTGTTTCTCCACGATGGGCTCCCACTGACGGAAGGAATCCTGATGGTCAGCGGTCGTACCAGTTTTGAAATCATGCAAAAAGCGGCGGTGGCCGGCATCCCCGTGGTCACTGCCGTCTCCGCCCCATCCAGTCTCGCCTGTGAAGTGGCCAAGAAATTCGGGATCACCTTGATCGGATTTGCCAGAGGAGAACGCTTCAATATTTACACCGGAGGAAAACGGATCCGGATCGGGGAGTGACCTCTTTAGAATCTCCACATCAAAACCGGGGGTCGATCCGCCGGCTTCAAAAAAGAATCAAATAATTTCGCTGGGAGCAACACGGATCGCCTCCCTTAGTTTTCGCAGGGCCCGACGTTGCAGTCGAGAAACATGCATTTGGGAGATTCCTAATTCATCACCGGCTTGCTTTTGACTCAGATTGTCAAAAAATGTCATCCGGATAATCTCCTGCTCCCGGTCGGTCAACACCTGAAAAGCTTTTTGCAGAAGCAGCTGTTGATCCACCTGTTCGTACCCTGCATCCTGGTTTCCAACAAGATCCAGCAGGGTGACTTGGTTTCCGTCGTTATTGGCTTCGATGGGACTGTCCACAGAGACTGCGTTGTAACTGCGACCCATCTCCATCGTCTCCAACACCTCTTCGGAAGTGACGTCCAGGTATTCGGCGATCTCATCCACCGATGGTGACCTTTGATAACGGATCGTCAATTCCTCTGCGGCCTTTTTGATGCGAGGGCCCAGTTCTTTGATTCGGCGGGGGACATGGACACTCCAAGTCTTATCGCGAATATGGCGTTTAATCTCCCCCACGATGGTGGGTACCGCAAAGCTTTCGAAGTTTTTTCCAAAGTCAGGGTCATACCGTTTCAACGCAGCCAACAACCCGATCATCCCGACTTGGACCAAGTCTTCAAAAGGTTCCGCTCCCTTTGTAAACTTGGAAGCCAAGGTTTCCACCAGAGGGGTGAATTGATCCACCAATACTTCCTGGATGCCCTCATCCGACTCCTCCTGATAACGGCGAATCAGGTCGGAAATACCGTCATCCATGAGACTCTGTCTTTGCGGGCGGGTTGACATCCCGATCCACCTCGTCCCTTTGGATAAACTTGGTAAGGGTGACCACGACGCCTTTTCCGACCTGGATGTCCACATGATCCATCAAAGTTTCCATCAGGTGAAGACCCAATCCCCTCTCCCGCATCGTGGTGAAGGGAAGATGGCTCTCAATGGGGCCCGATTTCTTTTTCACAGTTTCAATATCAAAGCTGTTCCCTTCATCCTTCACCCTGATCTCCAGTCGATCCCCAAAGATGCGAAAAGTGACCATGACTCTTCCCTGACACTCCAGCTCCTTGTATGCATGGTCCACCGCATTGGTACAGGCCTCCGCCACAGCCAGCTTGATATCTTCTATATCGTCATAATGGAAACCCAAACGATTGGCGATCCCGGAGACAGTTAAACGGACCACCCCCACATACTGTGCCTCGGCAGGTATGGTCAGAACTATATCCTTGGTTTGATCCATTCCTATCCGCTCCTCCTAAGCACCATCTTCTTCAATATCAATCACTTCGGTCAACCCGGTGATGCGAAACAGACGTTTCAGACGGGGGGTCATCCCCGTGAGAACCAGCCGCCCCTTTCTGGAGCGGAGCTGTTTATAGGCACCGATCAGCACACCCAAGGCGGTGCTGTCCATATAGTCCACCTGTGACAGATTCAGATGCACTTCACGCATCTTCTGACACAGTGGCATCAATTTTTCTCGAAGCTGTGGTGCTGTAAAAGCATCCACCTCACCGGAGACAATCAAAGTCACGATTTGTTCCGATTGTTTTTTTTCCCGGATCGATACATCCATCGCAATTTCCCTCCATCACTTCCGAAAGATGGGAAGAACAAATCCCTTCTCTTCTCCTTCCCATCCACTTTACCCTGTCATTCGGTTTTAAAACCTGATCTAAAGTCCGGTCAAAATTTCGGTCTGTGCCGGACGTGTTGATGAACCACATTTTAGATGGGGAGATCGTGTTCTACTACGCGACCGTTGCACCCTTAGGGCACAAGTCGCGCTTCGCTCCCGGTCTCGCTACGACAGTACACGACTCCCTCCTCCTGGTTAATCAACAACCTTGGGCCTTCGCAACAACAGGATCGTCTGATCATCTTTTAGCCTGTAATGGGCCCTTTCATACAGATTCTGATGAATCGCCTCCACCGCCTGTTGCGCAGGCAGATGCAGACTGGATCGGATCAGTTCCTTCAGAGGTTCCCGACCCAGAAAGTGGCCATCGATCCGGGCCTCAGTCACTCCGTCGGAAAAAAGAATCACGGTGTCACCAGGAGCCAGATCCAATCCGTACTCCTCATAGGCGACCCCCTCGGTGACCCCCAGCACCAACCCCCCAGTATTCAGATCTTCAAAGACATCCTCCCGGTCTCTGTACAAAAGACCCGGTTCATGTCCGGCAGTGGCGTACTGAAAATGATGGCGATTGGTATCGTACACCCCGTAGACCATCGTGATGAACATACTGGGGTCCACATTTCTCTCCACCACGATATTCAGACGACGCAGGATTTCCGACGGGCCCGAGGTGTTGTCCATCTGATCCATGGCGTATTTGATCATGGACATACACAAGGCAGCGGGAATTCCCTTTCCGATAATATCCGAAAGAGCGACTCCGATACACCCTCCGCCATGGTTGACAAAGTTATAATAATCCCCGCTCATCTGTTGCGCCGGAACACTGACCACGCCAACATCCAGATCCGGAATGTCCGGCGGAGCATCGGGCAGCAGAGTCTGTTGCATCCCGACGGCGACTTCGATCTCATACTCCAATTCCCGCTGTCGATTGAGAAGATTTTCATGCTCTCGGAGGGCGGTTCCGTATCCGATCATCATTTCAATCAAGAGGTTGAAAGAGAGCTGGACATCTTCCGGCAGGTGCGGCAAGTATTCTTTGACCGCCTCCGCATGCATACTGACTATTTCCTCCGGTGGGATTTTCTGCTCTATCATCCACTTGCTCATCTGCTGGGCCTCATACAACTGGTCTTCCTGCCGGTCCAATAAATAGGAGATGAGCAACTGCTGATATCGCTCAATCATTTCATCGTTCATATTAGTTTTCCTCCATATGGAAACCGCATTTGGGAGGTGAGAGGAGGGAAATGGGAGCGAAATAGAACAGCTGCAACTCATCGGTCCCCCTCTCTTCCGGCACGTCCACCTATTCATTATACAATTGTGAACATAAAAAAAGGAGATGCCGCAATCGCACCTCCCAATCACCCATGTCGTCGGATCAAAAGTCGATCAAACCCAGACTGATGTTGAGTGCCTCATTCACCCGCATCATCATCTCTTCATCCAGATGGGTGATTTTATCTGTAAGCCGTTGTTTATCTATAGTTCTGATCTGTTCCAACAAAATCACCGAATCCCGGTCAAACCCATAATTCCTGGCGTCGATTTCCACATGGGTGGGGAGTTTCGCCTTCTGGATTTGGGCAGTAATCGCGGCGACAATCACAGTGGGGCTAAACCGGTTCCCAATGTTATTTTGTATCACCAGAACAGGTCGAACCCCACCTTGTTCAGATCCGACCACTGGAGAGAGATCGGCAAAATAGACATCGCCACGTTTGACAATCAAAAGAATTACACCCCACTAACCAGACGAATGGTCGTACCGTCCGCCTCTTCTTCCGCCTCAAAGGATTCCGACGCGATATTCAGATTGATCTTAGCCATCTCCATGTAACCCCGTTGCATCATTTCGCGGATCAATCGCTTTTTTCGTTCATAAAGATACAGCTTCATAGCTTGGCGAACAAATTCACTCCGGTTGGAGTTTTCCTTCTCCACCATCCCATCCACTTCCTGAAGCAATTGCTGAGGTAGGCTGATCATGATTCTCTTTGTCTCTGACAACGTACGCACCCCCAACAAATCATCACCGTTGGCGATTTGCCTAATCAATACTACCATTATGATAAACTTGATGCAAAAATATACTTGAACCCGCTCCGCCATCATTCCGGATCAATCCCTAGCGATCCGGACCATTTCGACGATTTAAGGGACAATACTAATTTATTCGCCCTCCACACCAAAATTCCTTCCCTTTGGGCAATCTTCCCCCCCGGTGGATCCGGGAGCCTGTTGCAGGGGGTTGTTCACTTCCATCACCCGACCCGCTTGGAGATAGACCCGGGGGATCCTGTGACCCAGCATGCAGGTGATTTCATAAGAGATGGTCCCCAAAAGATCGGCCACCTCATCCACATGGATCTCCTCGTTTCCCTGCTTTCCGTAGAGGACCACCTCATCCCCCACTTCCACCGGCATGGCTGATGTCACATCCAACATCAACTGATCCATGCAGACCCTCCCGATCACAGGCACCCTCCGCCCCCGGACCAAAGCCGTCCCCCGGTTGGAGAGCCGGCGGCTATATCCGTCAGCATAGCCGGTGGGAATCGTGGCGATCCATTGATTCCCGGTAACCATCACCGTCTTTCCGTAACTGATACCTGTCCCGGCAGGAGGACGCTTCAGGTGGATGATCCGGGTTTTCAGAGTCAGGGCGGGACGCAGACGAACCCGTTCCCGGCTCACCTGTGCCGAAGGGTAGTAACCGTACATGCTGATGCCCAACCGGATCATTCCATGGGACCACCTTGGCAGGTCGATGGCGGCGGCGCTGTTTGCACAGTGGGCTACGGGAATTCGGATTCTTCGTTCCTGCAACTGCTGGAGCACCCGCAGAAAACGCCCATGCTGCTCCATGGCATAACTCTTGTCCATCTCATCGGCAGTGGCGAAATGAGTAAAGATTCCTTCCACCGTCACCCGGGGATCCCGGGCCCACCGTTCAGCAAAGGGAACGACGGCATCTTCCCACAGACCGATCCGGCCCATTCCGGTATCCACTTTGATATGGAGCCGGGCCCGGTGGCCGGTGCGGGCTGCCACCCGGGCGATCTTCTCCGCTCCCGCGTCATCGAAGACAGTCAGTGTGATCCCCGCTTCAAGTGCCGGTTCGATTCCCCGTTCGGAGATATGTCCGAGCACAAGGATGGGAGCGGTGATTCCTCCCGCCCGCAGCTCCAAAGCCTCGTCCAAAAAAGCGACAGCCAAATCGGTGGCACCGGCAGCCAATGCCGCCCGGGAGACTGGAACGGAACCATGACCGTACGCATTGGCCTTAACTGCCGCCATCAGCCGGCAATCGTCGGGCAGACGGCGACGAAATTGATTCACATTGTGAGCGATCGCATCCAAATCGACAAGTGCCACGGTATCACGAAAATAGCGGTTACTCTTTTCCATTGGATTTAATCCCGGCTTCATTCAGTTTCAGTTGCACATTCAGGGATTCCAAAAAGGAGTCACTGACCAGAAGCGCTGTCTCCTTCCCACGGATCTGATACAGGTAGGGAAGTTGATAACTGGGCCTCACCCGGGACAGGGGGACTTCTTCCCGTCTCCCTTTCATCTGCATCACCAACCGGTCCGGATACAGAGTGTATCTGGGCCGGAAGAACGCCCGATACAGAGCGGGCAAGCCGGCCATGACAACCGCTGCCCACAGGAGGAGGGCGATGACGAAGGGGGCAGACCTCAACTCGAAGAAAGGCAACATCCCCAACAGCCCGGCCAGAAACACCCCGATCTCTCCCAGACGCAAGCCCCGGCTCTTCCGGTATAACAGAACGGTGAAACGGGTTTGCTCGTCGTGGATCGGTTCCTTTTTCATCTCGTTCTCCTTTGTTTCAAAGCGGTTTCTAACGAATATCATACAATTGGCTGACCCTGATTGCAAAGCTTCCAAAGGGTCCGATCCAAAGCGAGGAGACCGGTTCATGGACAGCCCGGTTTCACGGTTTCTTTCATCCTATCATTCAACAACAGCTTTGCAAGAAAAACCGACCCTTGGCTAAGTGTCACATTTTCCCTTCTCCAAAAGAAAAAAACGACCCGCCACCCGGTGGCGGGCGGGTCACTTATCTTTCTGTTCAAAAACGGAGCGGGCAATTCGGGCCATCTGTGATTCCGTCATTTCGCCGAGAAGTTCAAAGTCCACTCCATCATAGGTCCAGGAGAGATGTCTCTTGCCGTCCATGTCCAGAAAAACACCCATCGTGTATCCCAAATCCAGCGGCTTCCCATAAGCCTGAAGGCTAGCCTCCACTGCTTCCGGCCGCTTTTGGGTCAAGGTGAAGGGCTTTTCACCCTTGTAACGCATGATCACCCGCTTGCCGTCCGGGGTCTCCACGGTGGTTTCATCCGCCAGCCGGCTACCTTTCGGAATCCAGGAGGGGGCGACCGCTTTCACTTCTTTTTCCTTTTCTTTCTTTTTCTTCTCAGACAGAGTGGGGACGGTTTTGCCCGCATAACCGGTCATGTTCCGTTCCATGTCAAAAGCGTTCTTGTCAAAGGAGGCATTCGCATCAAATTTATCAAAGGTGACCTCCACCAACACCTGATCCTCCTCGTTCAACACTTCCACCTTTTGCGGAATATAGTCTTTGTCCATCCGGATGCGTTGTCTGTTCATCGATTTGTTCTGACTGTAGTTGGCCTGGACATCAAACTGATACTCCTTTTCGGAGCGGGTGAATTTACGGGAAGAATCATCGACGATGCTTTTCAGCAAGGTTTGGTACAGATACACCTGTCCGCCCCCGCTTTCCGGCCAGTCGCTTTGAAAGCGGAAACTCTTCTCCAGATGGGGAGTCAATACAAAAACGCCTTCGTCGTTCCTAAGGAGGATCTGGGTGACGTCTTTTTTGGTGTTTTTGAGGGAAACACGGTAAAAATGAGGCTTTTTGTACCAGACCTCCACATCATATTCCTGAGGGGCGGTTCCGGAATGGATCACCATCTTGCCGTGGCTTTTGTACCCTTTCATCCGATCCGTCAGCTTGGACAGGTCGTTCACGATTTGATCCGGACTCTTCTCACCGCAGCCGGAGAGTGCGGCTGCAACCACCATGAAAACAACGATTACCCACGTGGTCCGACGCATTTCATCATCCCTTTCCCTGTGGAAGGCGGGGGGCCGCCGCTTCCCAAGAGATGTGTCGGTCGGGCACGGGCACGATCAACGGATCTGATGGATGGCACTTCCGAGATGACGGATCACATCAGAAGCGAGAACGGAATGAGCTGAATCGGTAACGGCCAGGCGGCCAGCTGAATTGTGCAGATAAACTCCCAGGGGAACTGCACTCTTCACCGGGATTCCCCGGGCCAACAGGCCCCCCAGAATCCCCGTGAGTACATCCCCAGACCCCGCCTTGGCCAAGGCGGGAGACGATTCGGGATGAATCACTTGTCCGCCGTCGGGAAAAGCGATCACGGTAAAGGTCCCCTTCAACACCGTCGTCACCCCGAATCTCCCGGACAAATCCACAGCCACCCGGTGCCGGGAAGATTCCACCTCATCCACGGAGATTCCCAACAGACGGGCCATCTCCCCGGGATGGGGGGTCAGTACGGTCGGTCCCTGTCGTTGTTCCAAGATGGACAGGTCTCCGGAAAGAATATTGAGTGCATCGGCATCCAGGACAACGGGAACAGAAACTTCCCGGAGCAACTGTTCCAACCAAGGCTTCTCCCCTGTAAACCGGCCCAAACCGGGGCCGATCGCAAGGGCGGAGAATCGGGATGCCCGCTCTTGCCAATCCGTCGGGAATTTCCCGGAAAAAAAGCCCTCCCGCCCATCGGGCCACCCCCATATCAATGGTTCTGTCACCTTGGCAGCCAAGGGTCCCTCCTGTCCCCGGGGGACACCCAGGGTGGTCATCCCGACTCCGGATCGGAGGGAAGCCATTCCAGAGAGGGCGACAGCCCCCAGCATTCCCCTGGATCCACCCAGTACCAGCAGATGACCATGGGTCCCTTTATGGCTCCAGGGAGATCGGGGAGACAGGTGATTCTCCCACAGGGACGGCTGGTTGAGCCGGGCCCGGGGCGGATTCTGTGCTACCACCGCCGGTGGAATTCCGATATCGACCACTTTCAGCTCTCCCCGGTATTCGGCAGCGGGACGCAGGTAATGACACCACTTGGCAGCAGCAAAAGTGACCGTCAGATCAGCACGGATCGCCTCCCCGAGCACAGCTCCCGTGTCGGTGTCCACCCCGCTCGGGATGTCAACGGCGAGAACAAATCCCCGGCAAGTCCGATTCACCCGGCGGATCGAACTTCGGACAGGCTCCCTCAGCTCTCCACGAACGCCGGTTCCCAACAGCGCATCCACCACCACATCAACTTTGCCGATCATCTCCTCCGACCCGTTCCACCCTTCGACGGGGATTCCCATCTGCCGGCAGACCCCGTAAAAAGTTCGCGTCTCCGGAGACATCTTCTCCACCTGTCCGACGAGACAAACAGTAACATCCCAACCGGCAGCAGCCAAGTGACGGGCGATGACAAAACCGTCTCCGCCATTGTTTCCCGAACCGGCCAAAATCGCGACCTTCTTCGCTTCCGGAAAGCGCTCCAACAATGCGCGGGCCGCCTCCCGGCCCGCATTTTCCATCAGAACCATGCCCGGCAAACCCATCCTGTCGATGGTGCGCCGGTCCAGATCGCGCATCTCCTGTGCAGTGCAGAGATACAAACAACTCCCTCCCAACCGCGTTATAACTATATGAACGGACCTGTCCGGATATGCAGACAAGGATGACAGGCGATCAAGGATTATCCGCCTTCCACAACCACAAAAGCGAGGGCGTGGTCTCCACTGTGGGTAATCGAAAGATGGATGGTGACATCCTGTTCCCAACCGAATCCCATCAACACTTCGGAGGCGATCCGAACGGAAGGTTTTCCCCTATCGTCATTAAAAATCTCGATCTCCTGAAAGCCGAGGCGACCCCCGATTCCGGTTCCCGTCGCTTTGGCCACCGCCTCCTTGGCGGCAAAACGACCGGCGAGCCACTCCGCCCGGCGTCCATCAGATGCCGGCATCAACGCCATTTCTTCTTTGGAGAGGATCCGCCCCGCCAGTCGCTGGAGTCCAATGCGTCGAATTCGGGAAATTTCGGCTAGATCCGTACCGATTCCCAGGATCATGCTCTGTTTCCTCCTGTCCTTATTTCACATCCCACCGGAAAGTGAGGGAGGCCACCGTGAATGAAACAACGAGCCAAGCCGTCAGCACCATCGCCGGGGTCGCCGTCTGAACCAAGGTCGCCCCTTCATTCATCACCGCCCGTAGCGCGTCGGTCAGATAACCGATGGGGATCGCTTTCACCACCGGCTGCAAGATTCCCGGCAGATCCCGTACGGGAAAGAAGATACCGCCGACAAAGATCATCGGAAAGGAGACCATCCCTGCGATGGGTCCGGCACTTTCCGGAGTTCGCGTCAGGCTGGCAATGATGAAGCCGATGGACATAAAAGTGAGTGTTCCCAGCAGCAGGAACATGAGCAACAGCACCCATGACCCATACACATGGACTCCATAGACGAAATGGGCCACCAGGATCACCAGCACCGCCTGCAAAGTGTTCAACAGCACACGTGCGGTGATTTGTGCGGCGATAAAGGTGGAACTTTTCAATGGAGTTCCCTGCATCCGGCGCAGGATGCCCCGCTCCCGCCAGGAGGCGATGGTGGCGGCCACCCCGTTCAGGTTATTGCTCATGATCATCAGGGATAAAATCCCCGGTACCAAAAAGTCGATATAACCCAAGGGGCGGGTTTGAATGTTGACCACTTCCATCTCGACGGGAGGCCGATAATTCAACGCCTCCTTGTTCAGCCGGTCCACCGCTTCACCGATCACCTTTGACCCCATTTGGGAAACGGTGGGATTGCTCTGGTCCAGATAGAGAGAAACCAATGTGGAGGAATCCCCCGCATCTTCGGCCCCGTCTTCAGCGGAGCGCAAGCGGTCCCCCAACCCCTGTCTCAGAACCACCAAGACCTGGACATCCCCCTTCTTCACCTTGGACAATCCTTCTGAGCGAGAGGTCTTCACTGTTGTAAAGTCCAGCCCGGTTTCAGTGAGGGACTTCACCAAGGACCGGGAGGCGTCCGTTCCGTCTTCGTCAGCCACGGCCACCGTCAATTGAAACTGATCCGTCCCTTTCCCCAAAAAGGTGCCCAGGGCCAGAATCATCAGAATGGGAAGGATCAAGGTCCAGATGATGGTATTCTTATTTCGTATAAAGAGCAGCAGCTGCGCCCAAGTCAATCGCCAATATGCTTTCATCCGTCAGCCAACCTCTTTCCCGTGCGTTCAAGGAAAACATCTTCCAGAGTGGCCGTCCGTGTCCTGAGCCCGTTCAAGGTCAGGCCTGTCTCATCTGCCAGAGAGATCAGCTCTGCCAGAGTTCCCCGCAAATCATCCGTCGGAAGAAAAGTGAGTCCATCCTCGGTGCGCTTCACATCCTTCACTCCAGTCAGCCCGTGAAGGGAGGATTCGGAAACCTTGGCCTCTGTCACAAACTCCACCACACTCTCCGAAGCAAGCTGTCGGACCAGTTCTGCCGGCGTATCCAGGGCGATCACCCGTCCGGAATCCATGATCGCCACCCGATCACACAACTGTTCCGCTT
This sequence comes from Kroppenstedtia guangzhouensis, assembly GCF_014637345.1. Taxonomy (GTDB): domain Bacteria; phylum Bacillota; class Bacilli; order Thermoactinomycetales; family DSM-45169; genus Kroppenstedtia; species Kroppenstedtia guangzhouensis. The sequence continues at coordinate 49,109 of NZ_BMEX01000007.1, read as the reverse complement.
CTTCCATATAGTGGGTCGACAAAAAGACCGTCCGTCCCTCCTCCTTCAGGCGGAGAATAATCTCCCACAAGTCGCGGCGGGCCTTGGGGTCCAATCCAGTGGTAGGCTCATCCAGGAAGATCACCCGGGGGTCGTGAACCACCGCCAGTGCGATGGCCAGTCGCTGTCGCTGGCCGCCGGAGAGGTGTTTCACCAACGTTTTTTCTTTCTTCACCAGGTCAAAAGCCTGCAACAGCTCCTCCACCCTTCGCATGTGCCGATAAAAGCTGCCATACAGCAGGATGCTCTCCCTGGTGGTCAGATGATCAAACAGAGCCGTGGACTGAAGTTGAACCCCGATCAGCTCTTTCACCGCCTTCGGTTTGCGAAGGGCATCCACCCCGAACAGGTGGATCTCCCCGACATCAGGTTTCCTCAAGCCCTCAATCATCTCCATGGTGGTGGTTTTTCCCGCACCATTGGGACCCAGCAGGCCGAACACCTCTCCCTCGGCCACTTCAAAGCCCACGGAGTCCACCACCCGCTTGCCACCGTAGCTTTTTATCAGATTGTTTACCCGTATCATGTGCTCCTCCATTTAGGCAGTCCGAAATACCGGTAAAAAGTGCCGGTTCCATTCAGTATAGCACAGCCTCTCCTTCTCCCCATGACAAAAAAATCGGTGACGAAAACAAAAAAGGGCTGTCACCAATCCGGTGATCGGTGATACCCTGAGATTATTGCAACAGCTCCCGATAAGGAGTGAGGTCAATCTCTTTTTTGTTCAAGGTTTCAATCAGCCACTTGTGATCCCGTTTGGGAGTGGCCATGATGTAGCCGCGGATGATCAGCCGCTCACTCATCCGATCCGCCTTTTCTCGGAGGGCCAGCTCACCGATCTTCCCGGCGATGGTCCGCTGTGCCGTCTCACGAAATAATTTGGGGACCGGCTGCGTCAACTCTTCCAGCAGAGCCCGTTGCTCATCGGTCCAAAGATGGCTGGTTTTTTCTATATAGTAATCTTGCCAGTCCAAATCAGACTTTCCATCTTCTTTGGGCATTCCCTTCAAGAACTTGCGGAACATGAAATATCCGCCGGTCGCAAAAAACCAGAACATGAACAAAAACCAGGGGATCATCACCCATATGATCCAGTCCGGCATGGGGAATCACCTCAAAAGGGTTACAACAGATGCACCCCGACAGTATCTGCTGTTTTGATCATCATTTATTCCGCCTCAGGACGGAGGCAACTCCTTCCCGACCATTATAGGATGAAATCCAGGCTCCCCGCAAGCTGATCCCGCCTGCGCACTCATCAACATATGACGGGGAACCCTTACAGACAGTGCATAGAGAGACCTGGGAGCGAACGCGACCCTGGCGAGACTTGTGCCTTCCGGAGCCCAAAGGCTCTCCGTGGTCACACCGGCCCCACCCCCGGCAATAGGTGGATCAGACAGACCACCCGAAATCACTGGAAGCGTTGTGAAAAAGTCGTTCACAGGGAGGGTTGGGTTTCACATGGAGTGATTTTGGATCGACAGAACAACGAAAAGGTCATCTGAAACTCAATCCCGACCGCCTTCAAACACAGTAAGTCACAATACTTCTAGCCAACACGCCTTTATAATTTGTAATGGCTGTGTGAAAAAGGAAGGTTCTTTTTTCTCCGGACATCCAGTATGATATATATTGTATCTTGGGAGGAGAGAAAAAGGGATGAACGCTCGAAAATTTAAATCCATGGGTCGGCTATTTTGGAAAGCGATGATGACCAAAAAATGGTGGATGCTGGTTCTCTCCACCACGCTACTCATCATCATGGGGGGATGCACCGCCGTGATGATGACCACCAACCTTTATGACCTGGAAAGTTTAAAAAACATGCAATTCGTCACCACCATCTACGACCATAAGGGAAAAAAAGCAACCACCCTGGGAGATGCACAAAGAGAGTACGTGGAATTGGACAAGATTAAGTCCCCGGAATTGGCTCAAACCTTTGTCTATGTCGAAGATGAACGCTTTTACAAACATCATGGGGCGGACCTGAAAGGTCTCGGCCGTGCGCTTGCGGTGGACTTACTCACCATGAGCCCCGCTGAGGGCGGTAGCACGATCACCATGCAGGTAGCCCGCAACCTGATCCTCAATGACAGAGACAAAACCTTCATGCGTAAGGTGAGCGAAATTGCCCTTGCCTACAACCTGGAGCGAAAATACACCAAAAAGGAAATCCTGGAAGGTTATCTGAATTATATTTATTTGGGAAACGGCGTATCCGGAATCCAGATGGCATCCAAAATCTACTTTGGCAAAGATCTGACCAAGGAAAAACTTGAACCCCATGAGATCGCTCTTCTGGCGGGATTGCCCAAGGCTCCCGAGGGATACAATCCCTATCAAAACCCAAAAGCCGCCAAACAGCGACGCAATGTGGTGCTGAAGAAGATGGCCGAATTTGAGTTGATCACCGAGGAAGAGAAAGAAAAGTATCAGAAGATGGACCTGGGGATCAATCAGAAACATCTCAATAAATACAAAAAGCCGGAACATTTTCAGGCCTACAGGGAACATTTGCTGAAAGAGGCGGAAGAGCGCTACGGACTCAATTCACAGGAGCTGGTGAACGGGCGGTATAAAATATACACCGGCCTGAACAAAAAGGCCCAACTCTCCCTGGAACGGGCACTCAAGAATGACTCCTACTACAAGGGGAGCGACAAGTTGGATGCCGGAGCCACCATGATCGATCCCAAAACCGGGGCCATTGCCGCAATCGGAGGCGGTCGCCATTACCTTCCCGGTTTCCCCAACCGGGCTTTGGCTCCGATTCAGCCGGGTTCATCGATCAAACCCCTGACCGTCTACGCACCAGCCATCCAAGATAAAGGGTACAACGATAACAGTCTGGTATCCGATGCTCCCTTTACCTATAATGGTTGGTCGCCGCGAAATATGGATCGGACCTACCATGGAAGCGTTCCCTTGAGAGTCGTCGCCGGAAAATCTCTCAATGTGTCGACGGCGCGCCTGCTCACTGAAGTGGTGGGGGTAAACAAGTCTTATGAATATGCTCAAAAGCTGGGCCTGAAACTGGAACCGGCGGACAAGTCACCGGCTCCCTTGGCACTGGGAGGTCTGACGAAGGGAGTCAGCACGCTGCAAATGGCCCAAGCCTACTCCACTTTTGTACATGACGGCATGTACACCGAAGCCCATACCATCATCAAGATCCTGGATGTGGACGGCAATCTGGTGGAACCCAAAAAGAAAGTGAAAAAAGATGTGAAGGTCTTCTCCAAGGATACATCCCGGACCATGACCCGGATTCTGAAGTACGCCGTGGACTACGGCACCGGACAGAATGCTCAACTTCCCGACGGCAGGGACGTGGCGGGCAAGACGGGAACCACCCAGGGCAGTAAGGTCGCTTGGTTTGTAGGGTACACTCCCGAATATGTGATGGCCACCACCGTCTTCAATGACAATGGCGGCCAAGTAGACTTGACCGGCGGTGAATATCCGGCCCGGATCTTTCGTAAAGTGATGAACGATGCTGTGCAAGGAACCAAGGTCAGCCGGTTCAAAGCCCCGTCCGGGGGCGGCTCCTCCCGGGGAAGCAATCAAGGCGACGGAGGTTGGAAAACCTTCTACGGTGACGAAGATGACGGCAAGCAAGAACCAAGACACCATTGGGACAACTCCAACCAGAACCGCGATCACAACCGGAACGGAGACAACCCACCGGATCAACACCGGGATCAGAATGGAGACACCCCTCCCGGCCATCGCCCCGGGGGACCTGATCACGGGAGAAATCCGGGTGACGGATCGGGTGACACCAGCAGGCCACCAGGTGGCGGCGACAACGGTAACCCCGGTGGCGGCGACAACGATGACACTCCCCCCGGCGGTGACCAGGGAAACCCCGGCGGTACTGAAAGCGGCGGATAAAACCCAACCCAATGATCAAGAACAGACCCAGTGGGTCTGTTCTTTTGATTGGATCGAACGTCGGGTGCTGTCGCAACGAGACCGGGAGCAAATGTGCCTACATAGCGACCCTGGCGAGACTTGTGCCCTATGGGTGCATAGCGAGACCCAGGAGCGAAAGCGACCCTGGCGAGACTTATGCCCTATGGGTGCATAGCGAGACCCGGGAGCAAAAGCGACCCTGGCGAGACTTGTGCCCTATGGGTGCATAGCGAGACCCGGGAGCGAAAGCGACCCTGGCGAGACTTGTGCCCTATGGGTGCATAGCGAGACCCGGGAGCGAAAGCGACCCTGGCGAGACTTGTGCCCTATGGGTGCATAGCGAGACCCGGGAGCGAAAGCGACCCTGGCGAGACTTGTGCCCTATGGGTGCAACCGTCATTTGGAACTCCATAGCCAAAATGAATGGCTTATTAACATGCCTGGATATGACAAAATGATGAGTCTTTCTGAACGGTCAGGGGCGATTGAACGAAAACAGGACAAAAGCCGAATGGATTTGTGTAAAATGAGGGAGAAGGAGGGGTTTCTCATGTATCAGGTGAACAACCGAATCCCGGTGGACTCCCAAGAACACCTGGAGTCACTGGTGGAACGGTTCCGTCAAGCCCCTGAAAGGATGAAACAGGTTCCCGGCTTCATTTCCTTTCGATTGCTGAAGGCGGAGGACGAAACCCACTTGGTGGCGGAGACGGTTTTCAACAGCAAGGAGGATTTTCTCCGCTGGACGGAGAGTGAACACTTCGCCCGGGCTCATGGGGGACGAAAGAGTTCCGACCAGTCACAGAACACCGGTGCGAAGGGATTTGAAATCCTCATCGGTTAAAACCATGGTTCCACAGATCGTCAGAAAAGGAGAGAATCAAAGATGGGTTACAAAATCGCCTTGTTTGTTCATGTATTGAGTATCGCCAGCTGGTTTGGCGGTCTGGCGGTGATGGCTGTCTGGCTGCGCAAATCGACCAAACTGCATGATGCAGGCATCTCCATGGACCAAAGTCTGAAAAACGTCCACAACCTGAACGTCCGCATGATGGTCCCTGTGGCGATTCTGTCTTTTATCGCCGGATTGTATATGTTGATCCAGTTTGGCGACAGCAAACCTTTGTACCTGGTGATTAAAGAACGGTTCGGCAGCTTGATCGTCCTCGCCTATGTGATTGGATTTCCAATTTATGGCGGACGCCTCTTCAAAAAGTTGCAGGGAGAGACGGATCCGGCTGCCAAAGTTGCCCGTGTCAAAGGGTATATCAACTTGCTCAACCTGACATTGCTCCTGCTCGCCTTCATCATTCTGGTCGTCACCTTCAAATTCCAGTGAAAAAACCAGGCCTCCGCCGCCATTTCCAAGGTCGGCGGATTTTTTTGGTGTCCGGCGAAACTTGTGGACGGCTCATCCGTAAATATATAAAGAGACAACCGTAATGGGGGGATGCTGTGAATGGACTGGACCCTTGTTTTTTGGGGATGTTTTCTGACCGGAATCCTGCTGACAGCCCTGTCCTGGATCATCGGAGACCTGTTGGAGGGATTGACGGCAGAGATCACCGGGGGCTCTTCGATGTTCCACCCCGTGGTTTGGGTGGGGGCTTTGACATCCTTCGGAGCGGCAGGCCTCATTTTGTCAAAAACCACCCCGCTGGAGGGGGCCTTCCTCAGCTTATCAGCCCTAGGACTGGCTGCGGCCGCCGCTGTCCTGCTTTATCTTCTGGTGATTCAACCGATAAAACATGCAGAGAGTTCTGTCGGATTCCGAATGTCGGACCTGATCGGGCAGCAAGGGGAAGTGATCACAGCCATTCCTGCTGAGGGATGTGGAGAGTTGCTGGTTTGGACAGGTGGCGGACACACCAACCAGATCGCCTCCAGTCTTCATCACCACCCGATCCCTCAGGGGACCCGCGTCACCATTCGCAAGGTGGAAAAGTCCGTTCTGTGGGTCACCCCGCTTGAACCGCATTCAGACAAAGGAGTGAACCAACTGTGACCACCCTGACCACCGTGGCCTTGGCCGCCATCGTCTTCATCGTGCTGGCCATTTGCTTTTGGGCTCGGTATAAAACCGTCGGTGCCGATGAAGCCATGATTGTAACCGGAAGTATGCTGGGCGGAAAAAATTCCACCACTGACGCCTCGGGAAAAAAGATGAAGATCATCCGGGGCGGCGGCGCCTTTATCCTTCCGATCTTTCAACGGGCAGAACGCCTCTCCCTTCTCTCCCACAAACTGACCGTTTCCACCCCGGAAGTCTACACTGAACAGGGTGTGCCGGTGATGGCCGACGGCGTCGCCATCATCAAAATCGGCGGCTCTCTGGAAGATGTGGCCACTGCCGCCGAACAATTTATGGGCAAGGATGTGGACACCCTCAAGGATGAGGCCGAAGAGGTACTGGAAGGCCATCTCCGGGCCATTCTGGGGACGATGACCGTGGAGGAGATCTACAAAAACCGTGATCGGTTCGCCCAGGAAGTGCACACCGTGGCAGCCAAAGATCTAAAGAAGATGGGATTGTCCATCGTCTCGTTCACCATCAAGGATGTCCGTGACAACAACGGCTACCTGGATGCCCTGGGCCGTCCCCGGATCGCCGCCGTTCGCCGGGATGCGGACATCGCCGAAGCCAATGCCCGCCGGGATACGGAAATCCAGACTTCCAAAGCCCGGGAAGAAGGGACCAAAGCCACTTTAATCTCCGAAACGAACATCGCTGAGGCGGAAAAAGAGAAAGAACTGAAGATCGCCCAGTTCAAGATTGAACAGGACATGAAAAAAGCGGAAGCCGACCAAGCTTATCAACTGCAGGAAAACCGCTATAAACAGCAGGTTGTCGATGAAGAGATGAAGATCGAACTGGTGCGGAAACAGAAAGCCATCGAGCTGGAGGAGAAAGAGATTCTCCGCCGGGAAAAACAATATGATGCCGAGGTCCGCAAAAAGGCGGACGCCGACCGTTACGCCAAGGAACAGTCCGCCGAAGCCGCCCGCTTTGAACGGGAAGCCCAAGCCCGGGCCGAAGCGGAAGCGATCCGCACCAAAGGGATCGCTGATGCGGAAGCACAAAAAGCCCAGGGGAAAGCCCGGGCGGAAGTTGAAAAATCCGAAGGGATGGCCCAAGCTGATGTGATCCGGGCCAAAGGGCTGGCCGAGGCGGAAGCCAAAGAAAAGTTGGCGGAAGCCTTTGAACGCTACGGCCAGGCGGCTATCCTCGATCTGATCGCCAAGATGCTGCCTGAATTGGCCGGTAAGGTGGCAGAACCGATGTCCCGCATCGACAAGATCACTGTTGTCGATTCCGGCAACGGCGGAGATGGGGCCGCTAAGGTGAGCAACTATATCACCCAACTGATGGCCCAAGCCCCGGAAATGGTGAAACAAGTCTCCGGCCTCGACCTGAACGAGATGATCCGAAACACCACCTCCGGAGAGGAGGAAGAAAAACCTCTCCAGTCCCTCCCGACCAAAGAAAAGAAAGCGACACAGGAGTGATCTCCCGAGGTCTTTCGAATATAAAAAGAGCGGGAACAAAAGCTGAATCCTCGGGAGATTACCAGTCTCCTGTTTTCAAAAAAAGAGCCAAAAACCTGCCCAGTCAGATTTTTGGCTCTTTGCAACTGAACCGATATGCAATGGAATCTGTTCTCAAAGCAGATCGATGGTCAGTTTATTTTCTTTTTATCTTTGCTATATACTACAATACCGTACCGTTGATCTTCCACCCAATCCTTCATCTCCTTTGACTCCAAAAATTGTTGAATCGTTTGTTCAATCTTCTTACCATGTTTTTTGGCCTCTGGATCCCCACTTTGCACCGAGGTTGTCAATGTGATTTGAAGTGCTTCATGTTGGAGGGAATAGGATATACCGGTCACCTTGTATTCCTTTTTGGCCATAAGTCCTTCCGCGATCTCGCCGACGATATGAGCCCATTTATCTTCTTTTTGTTTCGCTTCAAGTTTGACGCTTCGAATTTCTACCGAAAACTTCTTCAGCCCCTCCTTTTCCAAAACCTGATGAACTGTTTTTCTAACCTCATCCAGCCGTGCCTCTGTATCAGGAACCTCAATACTGATCGTCTTCGGTTTGAGTGTGATCCCCATCGAGACAAAGTTGAGTTTCCTGCTCTTTAACTCTTTTGTGATCTTCTTATACAATTGATCAAAATTCTTGACTTCCTCCCGGGTCTCGGGATCCGGGTCAGGCTCTACAGCTTTGTTCACCTCAATCCTGTAGGCATCATAGCCTTTTGACTCCAATACATCCTTCGCAATTTGTTTGACCTCTTCTTTCACATCGTCAATATATTGCTCTGACCCCTTCATATCGATGGTCAGTGTTTTTCTTGGACTGTACATCACACCAATCCCCTGGATTTTGTAACCTTTATTCTTTAATTCCTCATGAATCAAGGTTCCCACATCTCTGGATTGGAAAACTTGATTTAAATAGGGGATTTTGGAAGCAACTTCGGCCATTGCGGGGGAAACAAAGGCCGATCCGATCAACAAACTGACCAGCAGGACTGCTGCACTGTTGAAGAATGCAATCTTCTTTCCCCAGCTCCATTTTTTCTTATCCCCTTTTTTGATTGCACGTTTAATCGCAGCATCCAACTTGTCTTCAGGGACCTTGATTTGTTCAACCTCATTTTTCAGATTGGACAAAAGGCGGTTCATCTGATCCCTCCTCCTTTAACATCGATTTTAATTGTGCAATCGCACGGTGCAGATTTGTCTTTACCGTCCCTTCGGGACATTGCAACACTTCAGCGATTTGTCCGATCGTCAAATCCCTGTAATACCTGAGAATCACAACGGTTTTATATTTTTCTTCCAATTTGTTGACTGCTTCGAGCAAGTCCATCCTCTCTTCCCTTCGCTGATCTGTATACGGCTGGAAAGAAACCAGTTCATGCATCGGAAGCACCCGTTTCTTTTTTTTCAACAGGTTCAGTGCATTGTTGATTAAGATCCGGGTCAACCAAGTCGGAAAGTGGATCCCGTTCTTTAAGCCCTGAATGGATACATAGGCTTTGTATACAGTCTCTTGTACAAGATCCAGAGCATCATTTTCATTTCTCACATACAGATAGGCCATGCGGTAAAGTTTGTTTTTTTCTTCTTCAATCAGTTCTTGAAATGCCTGGGCATCTCCCTTTCTCGCTTTCTCGATCCGATCTCTCCACTTCTCCGTCCGACTATCGGTGGAAGTTTGGATTCTGGATTTTGCCGGGAGCGAATGAGCCGACTTCAATATCATTGTTCACCCTCCTTTCCTTCCCACCTGTTAGACAACGACCCCCCCCTAAACGTTTCAAAAAAAATTCGGCAAAAAATACCGGCAGAGAAGTATCCTTTTTTTCAAAAAGAGGATGTCATTCCCTTTTTTCCACTCCTCCTGCAGAAGCCTGTCATTCGGCTACAAAAAAAGCCCCGTCCCGGACGGGGCCGCTCTCAGACTTTGGTCCCATGATCCGGTTCAGGGGCTTTTATCCTCGTCAGTCTCCTGCTGTTTCCGCGTCTCTTCTTCATCACCGTATGGAGGAATCAAGCCCAACCGCTGGGCGTCTTCGATCCGATAACTGATCAACACATATTGATAGGTGCCCTTTTCATTCTCCTCCTCAAAAGGGTAGGGGAAATCAGGATCCGGCCACTGAGTGATCCCTTCTCGCGCTTGCCCCCAGGCCTCATGAATTCGCCTGAGGGACTCCATCCATTCTTTGGCGGTGATGTATTCGGTGTTGCTGTCGATCGTAAGGTGATAGGGGAACTTCTCGATCTCCTGACCCGCCTGCTCCCTCTCTTGCAAGATGCGGGGCATCTTTGCAAACATGCCCAGACCGGGATCCACCTTCTGCCGGATCGCCGCAATCGCCAGATGGGGGTTCTCCGCCAGCACTTTCGGATCGGTCCGATAGAAAACATCACTGAGGTTGACCGCTCTGTAAAATCGCTCCGTCAGGTTACCCACTTGACGGGTCTCGACCACTTCCAGCATCTGAAACTCCACCAGTTTGTTCACGTGATAATAGAGACGGGAAGGCTGCTCCCCCAAGGCTTCCGCCAGTTGTTTCACCGTCCGCGGCTCATCGGTGCACAGATGAAGGATCCGATGCCGACGGGGATCGGAGACCAACTTCATCAGCTCGATATTGTCAATCTTTCTCCATTTGGTCAAAACCGGGTGCCTCCTTGTCCCTGAAGCGCTTTCCCACAGGATAACACACCCGACCCAGCCTGTACGAGCAAGGGTTCAATCCCAAGTCCAAACCATTTTCGCCCGCCACAGAACACCCCACATAAAGAAAGTCATCATGATGCCTGCGACCAGGAGGATCCAAGGCATCGGAACTCCCATGGACAGAATGATGGAGACCAATCCGTGGGAAAGAGGGATGAGCCCCATGGAACCTGTGGCCAGCAGACTGGAGACTCTCCCTAATTTATCCGGTTCCACCCTTTCCTGAATCATCGATTGTCCCAGGATGTTGCCCGCCGACAGGAAGGCACCGAAAAAGACCAAGACAGGCAAGGCCTGCCACATGGTGCTCACTTGCCCGAAAAGCGCAAGCATCACCCCCACCAGACTGATGAGGAAAATATTGATCACCGCCCGCCGGCGCCGGAGATTGAGCCAGCCGATCCACACCGCTCCCAGCACCATGCCGCCGGCGAAGGCACTCTCCAGATAGCTGAGATCGAGCGCATTTCCCTTCAGATATTGATCCACCATCACCGGAAGGGAGATCTGTCCCGGCCCAACCAAAACCAAATTGGTGAACATGCTGATTCCGATAATGACAAACACAAACCGGGTTTGCCGGGCATAACGGATTCCCTCTTTCAACTCCTCCAACGGAGAAGTGGCTGGCCGGGATAAACTACTTCCCGCCTGTTCCATCTTGACAAACAGGATGACGATACTCGCCAGTAGCAGAAACACGGCGGCCAATCCGAAGGAGGCGGTGAAGGAGCCATAAGCGACGGCGAAGCCCGCCAGCGCCGGCCCCACCACCATGGAAACCTGCTGAGTCGTCTGTACCAGGGCATTGGCCCGGGTGAGTTGCTCTCTGGTTACCAGAAGGGGGATGAGGGATTGGGCCGCCGGCCAAAAGAAAGCATCCAAAACACCGAAACACAATGCAAAAACGATCAACACTCCATAGGAAAGACCTCCAACGGCCAACAATCCCACCATCCCCGCCACCAGCAGACACCGGGTAAAATCCGACCAAAAAAGAATCCGTGTCTTGGAAAAGCGATCCGCTGCCACTCCTCCAAGCACCATCAGAAAGAGCCGGGGGAGGGAGGTGACCATCAATACCCATCCCAATCCTTCCGGGTGTCCCAATCCCCGCACCACATACCAGGACTCTGTCAACAAATAGACAGATAAGGCGAGCCCGGACAGAGTGCCCGCCAACCACACCATCATAAACCGGCGATTGCGAAACAACGGCCCCCCGGTTTTTTCTGCTTCTAATTCCATATTTACCGCAAGATTATCCACTTGCATCCCCCCTCGGTCCATCCTAACCCGCCGACCCGAGACATCCCACCGGCTTCGGTTGGCCATCCCCCCGTCTACGGACGGGTTTTGTAAAACATATTTCATCGTCAAAATTTATTTTAGTGGTGAAATTGACTTTAGTAAAGGGGAAAAGGAACATCACGATTTTGTCTCCGTTTGACAGGAAATCCCAACCCATCGGAACAAGCAGGAAATTATCACTATAGGAAAACACCGGCCTTGTCCCGGACAATGGAAAAAGTTATTCTGCGACTCTTTCTCGGAGATCCGATAAAGCGGACTGCCTAACGGAACCCACAAAAAAACCGGACCTGTTTCCCAGGGCCGGATTTCGTTTATTTTTGCAGAACCGGTTATTTCAACAGTCGCAAACCGTTCAGGATCACCAGCAAGGTGCTGCCTTCATGGCCCACCACCCCCAAAGGCAACGGGATCCCCTGGATGAAGTTGGCGGTGATCAGGAGTGCGATCACCCCAAGAGCAAAGATCAAGTTCTGCCGGATGATCTTCCAGGTTCGCTTGCCAAGAGCGATCGCCTCCGCCACTTTGTTCAGATCATCATTCATCAGGACCACCCGGGCTGTCTCCAGGGCAACATCACTTCCCGCCGCTCCCATGGCAATTCCAACGGTGGCACCCGCCAGCGCTGGTGCATCATTCACCCCGTCCCCCACCATGACCGTGGGACCGTAGGTTTTCTCCAGTTCACGGATCGCTTTTACCTTCTCTTCCGGGAGCAGCTCTGCCCGGACCTGTTCGATTCCCGCTTGCCGGGCGATCGCCTCCGCTGTCCAGGAACGATCCCCTGTCAGCATCACCGGGGTCACCCCCAGCTTCTTCAACTGTTCCACAGCTTCCTTCGCTTCTGGACGGATCGTATCCTTTAAAGCGATCAGCCCCATAGGTCCCGATTCATCGGCGAGACAGACCACCGTCTTTCCCTCCGCTTCCAACCGCTTCAATGGATCAGTCCACATTCCCTCGGGTAAAAGCCACGCCGGCTTGCCCAGGCGTCGAACCTGTCCGTCCCATTCGGCCTTCACACCCCAGCCGGTTTTGGATTCAAACCGTTCCGGCTGCCGAAAGGCGATCCCCCGCTCTTCCGCTTCACTGACAATGGCTCTGGCGAGGGGGTGCTCCGACAGAGACTCCATAGTCGCCGCCTCCTGCAACAGCCGCCCCTCATCGATCCCTTCCAGCGGGATCAGATCCGTGACCGCAAGTTCCCCCCGGGTCAGAGTCCCCGTCTTATCAAAAGCGACCACCTGGATTTCGGAGAGCGTTTGAACATAAGCCCCACCTTTGAACAGGAGGCCCTTGCGAGCCCCCTGGGACATGGCAGAGAGGACCGCCGGCATAATCGAGGCGACCACGGCACAGGGGGAAGCCACCACCATAAACACCATTGCCCGGTAAACCGTGTCTCCCCAGCTCCATCCGAGGAGGACGGGAGGCAGAAGAAGCAACAGACCGGTCACCACGAGTACGACTTTGACATAGATCCCTTCCAACCGGTCGATCTTACCTTGGGAAGGGGGAGCCTGTTGCTCAGCTTCCCGAACCAGACGCAGTATTTTGGAAAAAGTGCTCTCCTCCTCCCTTCGATCCACCCGAATGAGCAGGGAGCCGGTTCCGTTCATCGTGCCGGCAAAAACCTCCATCCCCTTGTTTTTTTCCACAGGAACCGACTCCCCGGTGATGGTTGCCTGGTTCACTTCCGATGCTCCCCGGATTACCGTTCCGTCAGCGGGAATCTGTTCGCCGGGTTTCACCAGCACCGAATCCCCCACGCTCAATTCGTCGATGGATACCACCCGCTCTTCCCCGTTCACCAAAATCCGCGCCGTTTCCGGCTTCAGGGAGAGGAGAGCCGACAGATCTCTGCGACTCCTTTGCTGGGAATACTCCTCTAAAGCACCACTCAAGGCAAAAATAAAGATCAGAAGCGCCCCTTCGGCCCAATATCCGATCCCTGCTGCTCCGGCGGCAGCCAGGAGCATCAGGAGGTTGACATCCAATTTCCTTTCTTTTACAAGAGCAAGAACACCCTCTTTGGCTTTGGCAACCCCCCCGATCACATATGCAGCCAGATACAAAAGAACGGAGATGGCCCCGAGGCGGCTTTCGCCCAACCAAGCCAACACGATCAAGAGACCACTCACACCTGCTGCGAACGCCTCCCCGTGGGTATGAAGCACATCAGACCAGGTCTTGCTGCCGGATTTGAGTTGACTGTTCCCCTTCGCCATCCGAACCGGCGCTTTTACATTTGTATCAATCAATGGTCGCACCTGCCCTCTGCGATAAGTTGGATTGAGAATAAAATTCATTGTTACTCCTCTGGGAACGAAACATGCTGTTTGCCCTTTCGGCAAACAGCACGATCAAGCTTGAGAATGATTATCGATTTTGGCGTCCAGAAAGAGATTTGGTTTAGGTCAACGAATTTATAACGATTATAATATAATACTTATTATTTGTAAACCCTTGTCTCCAAAACGGTTTCCAGAGACGAAATCCAAATGAGGACAGTGCACTTCCTGCCGTGGTGTCGCAATCCATTCTTCAATTTTGTCAAAGGGTTGAACCCGCGTGCGTTTTGTTCGGGAAAGCTTTATACTGAGTTCAAACCGGTCTTCTGCTTCAAGGGAGGTTTGCGGGATGAAGCTGTTCATCCTCCTCGGCGCCATTAACATGTTTTTAAGCATCGCCTTGGGAGCCTTCGGCGCCCACGGCCTGGAAGGCAATGTGCCTGAGCGAATGCTGGCCAACTGGCAGACCGGGGCTCACTATCACATGGCCCACGCCTTGGGTCTCCTCTTTGTCGGTCTGTTGGTGGGCCGAATCGGTGTCTCCACTCCGGCTCTCATCGGCGGTTGGTTGTTGCTGGCCGGAATTGTGCTGTTTTCCGGAAGTTTGTATGTAATGGCCCTGACCCAAGTGAAAGCTTTGGGTGCCATCACCCCCATCGGTGGTGTCTCCTTCTTGATCGGCTGGGCGCTGATCGCCACCGCCGCCGTGAAACAGCTGTGAATTCAAAGACCACCCTCATCCCCGACGGGAGGGGTGGTCTTTAATTTGTAAGTAACCAATCTGTTATGCCACGTTCCAAGACCCCGTTCCGGGAGTTTTCCCCCGGCCTGGGCCAAGCGCACGAGATCTCATTTTCACCCATATCCTATTTCGGGGTTTTCCATCCTGGCGGATGGATCAGATAGGTGGTTCCGTTGGAATGTTTCAGCCACAATCTCTCCAGCTCTTCCCGCTTGTAGGTGAACCGGACCTGATCATCCGTGGGCCCCGCCGGGTCATTGACCAAAACGTCACCATGGTTGTCAAAACCCCGCACTACCAAAAGGTGGCCACCGGAGCTTTTGATCGGACTTCCGGTGAGTTCCCCCTCTTGATAAGCCAGACTGATGATGACGGGGACTCCTGACTCCACCCATCTTTCCATCTCAGCCATGCTTTCCATCCGGACCACCTTGCCCTCCAATCCCAAGGAGGCGGCATACGCCGTATTGTAGGGCCAGTTTCCTCCCCCGTCATAAACATAGTCCCAGACACCCTTCACCACGGTGGGCACCGATTGGTTCCACTCGTTTTTTCCTGTGACATTCGCCCAGTATGCCATCACCATGGATGTGGAGGTGGGAGAGCACCAGACTTCCCCGCCGTCTGGATAGATCATCTGGGAGCGCATCGGAACATCCAGTGAAGGAGTCACTCCGCTGAATGGAACCCTTCCGGGTTCATTCTCTCCCAGAGAGAAGGTGACCCCAAAGGAACGGAATGTCGGGCTGAGGAACCGATCCTCGGTAAACAGGGTGACCCGGGCTTGCACCTGGGAAGCCGGATGATTCATCACCAGTGTATCCGTCGCCACCCGACCATGTTCATCCCTCTGTCCGCTGACCGAGTGCCGTTGGAAGGGTTGGTCGTTGGAGTGCCAAACCCCCATGCTGTACCAACCCGTCCACCCTGCCTCCGTCCGGGCCCGCAACTCCACCTCCACCCACGTCCCCTCCGGGGTCACAGCTTGCCAGGAAGCAATCGCTTCATCAAAATCCACCGAGTCCACCGGAGCGGTCCAACGGCCGTAATAATAATCACCGCCGTTATACCGACCCGATCGATCCGTTCCCTTATGAAGCCTGCCCCGGTTCAACACCAGGTTGGACCCTTTTTTATGGGTTCCGTCAAAGCGCCCACCCTTAAAATCCTTCACTTCCCGGAAGGTCTTATTTCCCACTTTCTCCTGTGCCTCCACCGCCGGTGACACTATCCCTGTGATCAACAGCAAAGAAAGAGCTGTAAGCCACAACCAGCGCTTCATGCGGGCCCCTCCCTATCTAAATGGATTCACCAAAACATTTCTCCCTCACTCCTCCCTGTTCCTGCAAAATAATTTGAATATTGGATTAATTTTCGAACCTCTCCTCCAAACAAAAAAAGCCCGTTGTCCAAAAGGATCCGGACGACGGGCTTTTTTTGTTATCGGATCACGCGGCGGGCGCCGGCATAACGCTCGCTCCAGTAGCGTTCACTCAGACTGCTGATGGTCACGTCATTCCGGGGATTCGTGGCATGGATCATTTTCCCATCCCCCATGTAGATGGCCACATGGCTGATCCCTCCACCCCCGGTCCTGAAAAAGAGGAGATCCCCTTTCCTCAGGTTCGTCCGGCTGACGAAAGATCCATAAGCAGCCTGGGATGAGCTGGTCCGGGGGAGATTGTATCCGTTTCGCTTAAATACAAATCGGGTAAATCCGGAACAATCAAAACGATCAGGCCCCTCTGCTCCGTACTGATAAGTGGCATTCAAGCGGGCACGTGCTTCCCGGATAATGGCATCCGCCGTTCCTTTCCAACCTCCCCGGGTTTGGGATTCCCCGGACAGTTTGGTCTTCCCTTTTCTCTCTTCCGATTCCTCCACAGATGCTGAAGAAAAGGTGTGGTCCGGAGCTTTGGCTGAACCCCTGACTCGGATCTGATCCCCGACATAGATCCGGTCGGGGTTTTCCACTTGTGGATTCATCTTCATCAGGACTTTCAAACCCATCTCATGTTTCGCCGCAATTTCGCTCAGGGTGTCTCCCTTCTTGACCACATAATCACCTGTGGATCCCTTGGAGTCGGTCTGTCCGGTACTCGTAATGCCCGGGGCAGCCCCCATGTTCATCTGGATTCCGGCAGAAAGCACATGAAACTCCAGCTTTTGGGGTGCTTGTTGAACAGGGGGAACCTTCTGAACCCATTCACGGCCTTTATTTCCATGGGAAGCTGTTTTTGCATCCTGCTCAAAGACGGCCGCAGCTTGGACTGATTGGGAGCCCAACAGCAGGGAACCCGCCAGAGTCAGGGAAGTCATCACCTTCTTGTCAGGATGATAAACCATCAAACTCCTCCATTTCTTTTTAATCATCCCGGCCCTGAAACAGGGATCCACCTCCATGACGGAAACCAGTAACCGGGTCCTTCTGACATTGGATAGGATGATGATTTTTCATATATATGGATCCTGTTTTGGAAATATGTCCTTCCGACGGACCAAAAGAGTCAGCCACACCGGGATCTCCCCCTTAAAGCGTTGTGAATGAATGCTAGCCAGGTTGGTCGGGATGGGGTTTCACATGATTTTTTCGTTGTTCTGAACTGCCAAAATCACTCCATGTGAAACCCAACCCTCCCTGCATAGCGTGACCAGGGAGGCGAAGCGACCCTGGGCACGACTTGTGCCCCTTGGGTATGACATCCTTTTCACACTCCTTCTAAAGGGACGCATTTTCCAACAGCATTGCCCCTGACAAACAAAAAACCCGCCGGCGGTCATCGGCGGGCTTTCTTACAATCCCGATTGTTATTCCACAAAGGCATGTTTGAGCAGGAAAGACGGACCCGCCGGGGGACGGATCAAGCCTTTGACGTTTTCCCGCCACAAGTAGGTATAGGAGCGATAATACAGCGGAACCATCGGCGCTTGCTCCACCAAAATCTGTTCCGCTTTCCCAGCTATTCTCACCTGTTTCCCCAGCTCACGGGTATTCTGGGCGGCACGGATCAACCGGTCGTATTCAGGATCACTCCAGCCCCCATAATTATAAGGGGCACCCGTCACCCAAACATCCATGAAATAAAGGGGGTCATTGTAAGCGGCACCCCAGGTGGCGAAGGCGATATCAAACTCCTTCTTCATCACCGAATCCAGATAGACTTTCAAGGGCTGAGTGCGGATCTTCACTTCCAATCCCAGATTGTCCTTCAGCTGCTCCTGAACGAATTCCGCAGTCTTCCGGTTCAGCTCCGTGTCATCAGTGAGATACTCAATCACAGGCGCCTTCTTCAACCCCAATTCCTTCAAACCTTCCTGGAACCATTTTTTCGCTTTGGCCGGATCCGCTTCCGGTTTCCTTTCATCGACAACTTCCCGGTATGTTTTTTCTCCGTCTCCCGTGATTCCGGGAGGAACAAAGCCATAGGCCGCCGGGGCCACATCCTTCAGCACTACTTTGGAGTGGGCCTCCCGGTCGATGGCCGAAGCCACCGCACGGCGAACTTTTTCATTGGAGAACAGCTTTTGCTCTTGATTCAGTACCAGATAACCCAAGGAAGCACCGGTCACCGCTTTGAAATCTTTCCGTCCCTTATACTGGGTGGAAAAATCCCCGCTCAACTTGGTAACATCCAGCTTCCCGGTGTTATACAGGTTCACTCCTGTCGCCGGATCTTTCACCACTTTCCAGGAAACCTTGTCCAGTTTGACACGGTCTTTGTCCCAATATTGGTCGTTTTTTATATACTTCCATCCTGAGTTGTGTTTCCACTCTGCCAGTTTGAATGGGCCGTTATACAGCAGGGTGTCGGCCTCCTTGGCGTAGCGATTCCCCATTTTCTCCACAAAGGCTTTTTTTTGCGGGTAGAAGGAGGGGACTGTTGTTTTGCTTAAGAAGGCGGAAACCGGATGCTTCAGGGTGACTTTCAAGGTTTTGTCATCCAGCGCTTTCACCCCGACCCTGTCGGCTTTAACTTTTCCCTGATTGTACTGTTGGGCGTTTTCTATATCATAGAAAATAAAGGCATATTCGGAGGCAGTTTCAGGATGGAGCGCCCGTTTCCAAGCATACTCAAAATCCTGTGCCGTGACGGGGGAACCGTCAGACCAGCGGGCATCCCGCAGATGGAAGGTGTATGTCTTTCCGTCCCGGCTCACCTTTGGCATCTCTTTTGCCACCCCTGGCACCAACCGTTGGCGGGAATCGAAGGTCATCAACCCTTCCATGGTATTGGCCAGAACGGTGAAGGAGATGCCGTCGGAACTCTTGGCACTGTCCAACATCGGCGGTTCCTGTTCCTCGGACATGTGGAGCACCTGTTCGCTCTCCTTGTCAGCAGATGAAGACGGTCCACCGCAGCCGGACAGGATCAAGGCCATGGCTGCGAAAATCCATAAACTCTGTCTCAGTTTCACCAATCCACACCTCCCAAGTAGGCTTAGTTGGATATATACATATTACTACCGGAATGACAGAAATGGTAGGGGAAATCAGGGATGTTGGTAAGCCACATTTTGGGAGGACGAGTTGAACCACACTCTTGAAGCGTTATGATTTAAATCGTACTTGGAGGGGTCGGAATGGGCTTTCACATGACCTCTTCGTTGTTCTGAACTGTTAAAAAAAACCACCCCTCCCTGCATAGCGAGACCTGGGAGCGAAAGCGACCTTGGCGAGACTTGTGCCCTGTGGGTGCATAGCGAGACCTGGGAGCGAAAGCGACCTTGGCGAGACTTGTGCCCTGTGGGTGCATAGCGAGACCTGAGAGCGAAAGCGACCTTGGCGAGACTTGTGCCCTGTGGGTGCATAGCGAGACCTGAGAGCGAAAGCGACCTTGGCGAGACTGTGCCCTGTGGGTAATGACAGTCTTTTCACAATGCTTAAAAAAATACCCGCCATTTGCAAATAAACGGCCGGGATCCCGTAAAATATCCAACGAAAGTGAGCCACTCTTCCCGCGGAGGGTGAGACGACCCGTCTGACTGGGTTTAGCCAGCTTGTTTCAACCCGTGCTTGTTCATCTTATTGAGCATCAAGGTTAAAGCCCCATCCCCTGTCACATTGGCAGCAGTTCCAAAACTGTCCTGTGCTAAATACAGCGCGATCATCAATGATAGTAAGGTTTCATTAAAACCGAGCATGGTCTGCAAGACACCCAAGGCTGCCATAATGGCCCCACCCGGTACACCCGGGGCTGCCACCATGGTGATCCCGAGCATCAAGATCACCGGAATCATCGACGATAAAGTGAAAGGCATATCATTGAGCAACATCACGGCCATTGCACAACTTACAATCGTAATCGTACTCCCCGACAGATGAATTGTCGCCAACAAAGGAATTCCAAACTCCGCAATTCCCTCATTTACTCCTGTCTTCTTGATTTGCCGCAAAGTGACCGGAATGGTGGCCGCCGACGATTGGGTACCCAGGGCAGTAAAGTATGCCGGTGCCATCATCTTCATAAGTTTAAATGGATTTCCCCCTGCCATAGTCCCCCCGATCAAATACAAGACGACCAGATAGCACAAATGGAGAGAGATGATGACAGCAAACACTTTTGCAAAGACAGACAGGATCGTGGCCACTTGTCCCGTATACGTCATATTGGTAAAAATACCTAGAATGTGGATTGGCAATAAGGGAATGATCACAGCCGTGATCACCTTTTCAATGATGAGCTGAAACTCGCCCATAAACCGCTTGATCGTGTCACCTTGAATCACGGCGAGCCCAATCCCGATCAAAAATGCGAACACCAAAGCACTCATGACACCCATGATCTCCGGAATCTCCAACTCAAAAAACGGCCCAACCAGCGCATCTTCCGGATTTTTAGCCTTCATGGATAAACTCCCCTCAGCCAAAAAAGAGGGAAAGAGAGAAGAGCCCACCAAAAAAGCCAAGACTCCCGCGACAATGGTGGACAGGTAGGCAATCCCTGTCGTAAGGCCCAGCAACTTTCCGGCACCTTTACCCAGTGCACCGATTCCGGGCGCCACAAAGCCGATGATGATCAATGGAATGATAAATCCAAGGAAACTGCCAAAAATACTGTTAAAGGTAGCCAACAATTTAACGATCCATTCCGGACTGACAGCACCGATGAGAATCCCAAGAGTTATGGCAATGATCAGCCTGGGCAAAAGACCGATTTTTGACATGATTCAACCTCCCTTTTCAAACTGGTTATCCCTGATCGGGGGACGTTGACCCGGAAAATCCGAATCGGGAAACCAGGGTCTCCCCGGATGCCAACCGTGACAGTTGATTGCCAGATAATCGATTTTTCAATTCCGTCTCGTTCACAGCCAAAGTCCGGTATTCTTCTTCCGGCATACGGACCGTCTGTGCCGCATTATTGATGACTATATCAATATACGGGAAATGATTCCCCAAAAAGAGCGCAAACTCCTCCACCCTTTGAACTTGCCTGAAATCCAACCCATAGATATGGATCCGGTCCTTCCAATCTTCAAAATCCGGTTCTTGAATCAAACGTTGCAACGCATCATATGGAAATCGACTGGTGACGACCACCCGTGCCCCATCCCGCAACAACCGCAAGGCTGTATGGTATCCAATCTTGGTTCTTCCACCGGTAACCAAGGCGATATAGGAACTTAAATCATGCTTGGCCAACTTTTTTTGTTCATTAAAATTCCCGCATTCAAGGCAGAGCTTTACATAGCGGGGATGCTTAGCGGTAAATGGTTGTTTGCACACATAGCATTTGTACCCCTTTTGCTTTTTTTGACTCAACATTTATCACCTTTCTCTGTTTACAAATATATTAACATATGCTAATATCCAGGTGCACAGTAGCTTAATAAAAGCATCTGCCTATCAAGCAGGGGATGAAGGTCTCAATCCTTCCTGTGTACTGCGGTAGTTTAATTAAAACACCTGCCTATCAAGCAGGGGATGAAGGTCCAATCCTTCCCGCAGTTCAACCGAACAAATCAGCCCCCCGTGCACAACCTGCACCCGGGGGCTTTTGATTTTTCAGCGGAGATGATTATCAAAGCTACATTAACCGCGGAAGCCCGCTAAGGGCGGGGGCGTGGGGCCTGATCCCGACTCAGAGCATGACCCAGCTGCGTTAGACTGGCAACAAATGCATTTACTGTCCCCGTACAGATAATAAAGGCTAACAGAGCCGTGACCAATTGAGCTCCAAACCCTAAGGACCGGTGTACCATCACCCCAATCGGAGAGGAGTCACTTTCCAAGTTCCCATAAGTTCCGCTGCCAACGGTGACAAAACTGAGTGACAGGAAGACGACTCCAATCACTAAAGCACTGATTAATGCGCTTCGTATCATATTTTTTTCAGGGTTCTTAAACCGATCAGATAGATTGCAGATCGCTTCCCATCCAAAAAATGACCAGAAAATCATGATCACAGCCGTTCCAACCGGAAACCAACCTTTGGGGGCAAATGGATGAAAGTTTTTCCATCGAACAAAGGACAGGGTGATTATTATTGCCACAATTAACATAATCAATAGCAAAGAGCTGAGTACAAGTGAAATCCTCCCGCTCACTCGGATTCCATAATGATTGGATATTCCAGCAATCAACAATATCACACAGGCAATTCCTGCGATTTGAATAGGGGACCACTGAAAAGATAACCCTATATAACTTGCCCCTGTCAAAGATACAATGATTTGTCCAACAGAAGCTGTAAGGAAGTAAAACCACCCCACAAGATTGCCGGGGTGTTCACCAAAGGCCATTCGAACAAACGTGGCTGCTCCCCCTGCATCCGGATAAGAACTGGACAAAGCCGCAAAGGTATAGGCCAAAGGAAAGCTAAAAGCGACCATAACGACCCAGGATACAATGGAAGCAGGGCCAGCTACCGAAGCTGTGCTTGCCGACAGAAACAGAATACCTGATCCTAGGATCGCTGAAATGTATAAGGCAATTGCTTGCGATAAGTTAATGGTTCTATTCATGTGTTTAAACCTCCTTTTCCATGCGTTTTTATTGATCCCCAAAAATTTTCCCATTTGAACTACACAACAGATGAGAAGAGGACTTTGAATCATACATAAAGCAATAATCATTATCCACGGATTATATCGATCCATTGTAATATCTTCTTTGTATATATCATTTTTTCTCCACAAAAATCGTCTGTTTTTTTTGCGATGTAATTATTAGACCCCGGTGTATCCCGGGGTACAGGCCTAAAAGGGAATGTCGTCTGCCGTGATGTCGAGGTCTCCGCCATCCTGACTTTGCCACGGTCGAGGAATCGGACATTCTCGGAGCGAAGGATGGCCTATTTTTGCATACCCTCCTTTAAAAAAGGGAAATGATACTCTGGCTGGCTTTGTCGCTTCATTGAGTATATTTTCCAGACCAACGGAAGGATAAAGACAGGCAATATCCTGGATTGAATGGGAGGATGAATGGATGGAGCAGAAAGCGAAACAGACTGTCTATGTGAATACCTTCACCGATGGGGTGCTGGATCCAATCCAACCGATGCTGGGGCCGGTAAAAAACGGGGGAACCATCGTGGCCAACACCACCCCGGGTTGTTGGGGACCGATGATCACCCCGTGCTTGAAAGGAGGCCATGAAGTTACCCAACCGGTCTATGTGGAAGGGGCAGAGGTGGGGGATGCCATCGCGATCCGGATCCGGTCCATCCAGGTCACTTCCGTGGCAACCGCATCGGGAAACGATGAGACTGTGGAGGGGAGATTCTTGGGTGATGCCTTCGTTGCCGCCAAATGTCCCCAATGTGGAACCCTCCACCCGGAAACCAAAGTGGAGGGAATCGGTCCGGGATCGGTTCGTTGTGTTGGTTGCGGAGCGGAAGCAACCCCTTTTCTCTTCACCAACGGGTACACCATGACCTTTGATGACACCAAAAAGGTGGGGCTGACACTGCACCGGAATGCGGCAGAAAAAATTGCCCGGAACGGACGCGCCTATATGGCCACACCGGAAAACTCTCAGCAAAATCCCATTGTGGCCTTTGCTCCCCACGATTTACCGGGAGTGATGGCCAGGGTGAGACCTTTTCTGGGGCAACTGGGAACCACCCCGTCCCATCCCATCCCGGATTCCCATAATGCCGGGGATTTTGGCTCCTTTCTGATTAACGCCCCCCATGATTATGCCCTGTCCCAGGAACAATTGGATGAGCATCGCACGGATGGCCATATGGATATCAACCGGGTGCGGGAAGATGCGATCCTGATCTGTCCGGTAAAAGTGGCGGGCGGTGGCGTCTACCTGGGGGATATGCACGCCATGCAGGGGGACGGCGAAATCGCCGGACATACGACAGACGTCTCCGGCATTGTCACCCTGCAGGTACATGTGATCAAGGGCTTGACCTTGGACGGACCGATCCTGCTGCCGGTCAAAGAAGATCTGCCGTATTTGGCACAACCCTTTACAGCGGAAGAAAAAGCGAAAGCAGCCAAACTGGCGCAACAGTGGGCGCTTCCTCAGGACCAGCTGGAAGAATCCCTCCCCGTCTCCTTCATCGGGACCGGCTCCAACCTGAATGAGGCCACTGACAATGGACTCCGGCGAGCCGCTCAATTGTTGGACATCTCCATCCCCGAAGTCCTGAACCGGGCCACCATCACCGGAGCCATCCAGATCGGCCGCCACCCCGGCGTCGTCACCGTCACCTTCCTCGTTCCCGTCGGCAAGATCAAAGAGATGGGAATATTGGATTTGGTGGAAGAACAGTATGGGATGGGAGACTGACTCCCAACACGGAAGAGCTTCGATATATCAAAGTAAAAGAGAGGGGAAATCCCCTCTCTTTTTATAACCTGTACTCCGCTCCGTTCTCCGCCAGCCATTGTTTGCGGCGGATGTAGTCTGGCAGGGTGCGGTCAAGGTGTTGCCAGAAGGCCGGGGTGTGGTGGGGTTCGAGGAGGTGGGCCAATTCGTGGGCGACGATGTATTCCACGATGGAGGCGGGGAGGAGGATCGTCCGCCAGTGGAAATTGAGATGGCCCTTGGCACCACAGGAGCCCCAACGGTAGCCCAGGTCCTGAACGCGGACCTGTGTTGGGTGGACGCCCATCCGGTTTTTCCAGAGGTGGACTTTCCGCTCCAGCCAAGGTTGGGCATGTTCCCGATACCAGCGGATGAAGTGCTCCCGGCCCCGGTCGGCTTCATCCCGGCGAAGTTCAAAGCGACCCCGGTTCAGCCGCAGCGGTGGCCGCTTCTTGCCTTGTTCGGTCAGCGGTGCGACCAGCTGGAGACGATAGCTCCGTCCCAGATAGAAAAAGCCTTCTCCGTTGACGAACTCCTTGGGTGGACGGGATGGGAAAAGGAGTTCCTTCCGGGCCAGTTTGGTGTAGATCCACTCCCGCTTCTCCTCCACCACTTCCCGCAGTTGATGTTCCGGGGTGTCCCCAGGAGCGGACAGGATCAGACTCCCATCCCTCTCCACGGTGATGCCCACCGTTTTGCGCCGGTCACTGCGGCAGAGGGAGAAATGCAGGTCTTCCACGATCAATGTTTCCTTCATGATGTCAGACTCCCATGGCGGTTTTTCGCCAATTGTACCACATCACAAGCCACTTTCTCCTGCCGATCGAAGGGCACTATATTCTCCTCATCCAGTCTGTCCACGATCCAACCCCGCAACAACTCCTGGGCCTGGTCGTTCCGCCAGAAGTCGACGGCCCGGATTTCCTGGCGGATGTGCTCCACCATCTCCACCGTCACCCGGATCAACTGCTCCCGCTCGCCGGGGGCCAATTCTTGCTTTTCCTTCCCCAGTGCTTCCACCAGCAAGTCAAAGAAAGGAGCCTGGGTGCGGGGATCAAGACCCTCATCTTGCTCCTCTTGCCGTCCTTGCCTGAATTCCCGGGTGTACTCCCGCAAGGCCAGCTCCAGCTGCTCCCAGTCGTCCTGAAAGCGCTGCAGGATCTCCTCCAGTTTCTCGCTCAGCTTCTTATAGTAAACCGGATCCTCATCAAAATGCTTGCGGATCTGGTAGCGGGCGGCGTGCTCCATCTCCGACGCCTTGGCCCGGTTGGAGACATGGGCATCCACCGCCTGTTCAAAATCGGCATCCAAAATGGAGGTGGGCTCAATTTTCAATTGAACGTCGGTGGCGGTGATATGATCATCGATCAGTTTCCGGACCTTCGCCCCCGCCCCGATCAGATTCAGCTGTTCATCCCGGTAAAGGTTGGCGGCACTTTTATTGATAAAGCCCAGAATCTTGGCGTCCCGGGTGTAATTCAAAGCCTCCGGGCGGGGCATGACCATATCCAGGCTCTGGAGAAACAGCTTCAGCTTCACGGTGAAATCCGCCCGGATCCGCACATCCCGGAGCAGATGGACGCAGTCATCGATCTGATCGATGGCGGCGATCCCCCGGGTCTGAAACACATCCAGCACCCGGCGGTGGCGGTCCCGCAGGATCGGCAGTTCATCCCGCCAGCGGGTGAGTGCCCCCTCCACATCGTCGTCGCTGTAGACGCGCAGGGCTTCCTTCAGGTGATTCCCCACCCCGTAGTAATCCACCACCCAACCGTGCCGCTTGTCGGGATAGGTCCGGTTGACCCGGGCGATGGCCTGCAGCAGGTCATGCCCTTTCAAGGAACGGTCGAGGTAGAGAACCTGCTCCACGGGAGCATCAAAGCCGGTAAGCAGCATGCTGTTGACGATCAGGAAGGCCAACGGATCCCGCTTGGCGGGGTCCCGGTGCAGCAGAGGTTTCTTGAACCGCTTGATCCGGGTTTCCTGTTTTCCCTTGTCCGTCCATTCCTTCCAACCTTCCGGATCCTTCCCCTTACCGGTGTTGCGGGGGGAGATCACCACGGCGAACTCCAACTCCCGGATCCGTTCCCGCTGACGGTGGGCGATCCACAGATAGCGGTCCGCCACCGGCAACCTTAAGGCTTCTTCCTCATCCATCTCCGGGGGGATGTAACTATCCAGCCGTCGGAGCAGGGCTTCTTTCGCCTCCAGAAAAGCCTCATGATAGCGGACAGCGGCGAGGCGGCTGGAAGCGACCACCTGGGCCTTAAACCCGTTGGGCAAAATGTTCAGCACATAGTGGCGCAGCATATCCTCCGCTTTTTTGGCGATCAGCCGCTTCGCTTCCAGCACGTTTCCCTTGGTGGCGTACTTCTTCTTCAGGACCTCCAGTTCCTCCGGCGTCCGTTCCCGGAACAGGTCCTCAAACAGCTCATCCACGTTCCGCCCATCCTCCACTTCCCCGGAGGCGGTCCGTCCCTCGTACAGGATTTTGACCGTGGCCCCATCGGCTTCCGACTGCTGGATGGTGTAGCGGTCGATATAGTCACCGAAGATGTCATGGGTTTTCTTCCGCTCCCCGATGATGATCGGTGTTCCGGTAAACCCGATCTTGGCGCAGTTAGGCAGGGCCCGCATCAGATTGGCATGGAGGTCGCTGGATTGGGAGCGGTGGGCCTCATCTACCAGCACCACAATCTCCTCGGAGTCATTCAGCACCTCCATCGGTTTGGCTCTGACCATCAGTCGCAGTTTGCGGGAGTCCTCTCCGTAGCCTTGCCCTGGGTCGGCGGCTCTTTCTTCAAATACGACCGGCTTGCTGTCAGGTAATTCATAAAGGAATTCTTCTGCCGCTTCCTCCTTCTCCTGATACTTCTGGATCATGGTGAAGACAAGGCCGGAACCCGGCTGGCGCAACAACCGGTTCAGCTCATCGATGTTCCGTGCCTTATACACCGTCTCCCCGGTGAGGGCCGCCGTCTCGGAAAGCTGTTTCTCCAGATCCCGCCGGTCGGTGACAAAGACCACCTTGAACCGGCGCAGTCCGGGGAGGGTTCGCATCTTGCGCACCAGGAACACCATGGTCAGGCTTTTGCCGGAGCCCTGGGTGTGCCAGATGATCCCGCCCCGCTGATCCGCCTCCCCGTGCTCCCGGAGGGTCTGACCCTTGGACAGACGCCGGATCGCTTCCTGCACCGCCCGGAACTGCTGGTAACGGGCCACCACCTTGATCCGCCGCGACCCCGCCTGAGAGAAAAGAGTGAAGTTGCGGACCAGGTCCAAGAGATGCTCTTTTCTGAGCATTCCTGCCACCAGAGTCTGCTGACCCGACAGCCGCTTCACCCCCAACTCCTGTGCCACCTGGGATTGAGGGACGGGACTGGTGTCCTTCCATTCCAGATAGTGCTCAGGCAGGGCCCCCACGGTCCCGACCCGGGCTTTCTCCCCAAAAGTGGCCACCATAAACTGATTGTAGTGAAAGAGGCGTTCCGCCCCTTCGTCCCCCTCCACCCAGTCCCGCTGGTTGGAATAAGAGAGGAGTTGTTCCACCGCCGCCTCCATCGGTTCATTGATGTGGGGGCTTTTGCACTCCACCACCGCCAGGGGAATCCCGTTAACAAACAGGACCAGATCCGGAATGATATACCGCCGACTCCCCGGAGGATCGACCCGGAACTGGTTGATCACCAGAAACTCGTTGTTGTCCGGGTGTTCATAATCGATGAAGTGGAGGGTTTGATCCTTCCCCCCGTGAAGATCCGGATCTCCCTCCACCTCCATCCCCTTCAACAACAGCTCCAGCGCCCGCTGGTTGGCCTCCAGCAGCTGGTGGGCACCCAACCGGTCCAGGGCGCTGAAGGCTTGGTTCACCCGGGCCTCATCCAGCCAGTCCCGGCCCTGCTCCCGGTTGATCCGGCGCAAGGCCGCTTTCACCCGCCCCTCCAGCAACACCTCCCGGAAGTCTGACCGTCCCGTGACAGAGGGGTCCCGGGTGTTTCCCTCGATCCACTGCCAGCCCATCGACACCAGCTGGTCGATGAAGGGCTTTTCCACATGAGTGTATTCATCGGGGTGCAAACGATTGACGGTCACGGCTTCATCTCCTCCGCTTCCAGAGCTTCCTCCGCCTGTTCCTGTTCCGAGGGTTCCCTGAAGTATTCATCGTCCAATTGGTGCAACTCCACCGAGCGTTTCGTGATCCCGATCTCGTGCCCGATCAGCAGTTCCATCAACTTCTCTCCGTTAATCAGTGTAATGGGAGCGGCTCCTGGAAACAGAGCCGCCTCCTTGCAGCCCGCGCTGAAGTCCCCCGTGGTGATAATCGTGCCCCGCAAGGCTTTATGGTAAGGGAGAGCCCCCCGCAACTGATCCAGCACCGGACGGCCGATATTCCCCTGCTGGCGTTTCACTTGCACCACTTCGGTGATGGTGGTGATCCCGAACTGCACATTGGCCACCACATCCACCCCCTTGTCACCGCTCTCCTTGGTCACGGTGACATCCTCGTAGCCCATCGCTTCCAACAGATCCCGCACCAACTGCTCAAATCGGTAGGGATGCATGCTCCCCAGTTTTTGTTGCAACACCTGCTTCTGCTTGCGGTTAAACCGGGCCACCTGATCCAGAACCGACTTTTTGGGATCCTCCACCGCCCTTTGCTCCACTGCGGCATAGCGCAATCCTTCCCGGGTGATGGCATAACTGAACCCGCTTCGCTGAACCAGCCCCCGATCCACCAGATTGGCCAGGCGCCGGCGGAGGGTGTCCTTGATCGTGGATTCGGTTCCAAACTTGGAGGATCGGCGCAGAAACGCCCCCCACTCCGGCAGCAGGTCTTTCCGTTGTGCCTTCTCCTTGGTGGCGATGATGGAGAGAAGCTCCACCAACCCCTCAGCCTCATCCAAGGCATAAACCGCTTCCGGCTCTCCCCGCAGGAAGGCTTCGCCTCGGGGGGTCACCTCATAGCAACCGTCGGCTCCGGGGACCGCCAGCTGATATCCGTTGATCAACAGATAAGAACCATAGACATGCCTCGGGTTCACCCCCTGAGCCCAGACCTTCCGGGCAAACCCCGCCTCCTCCCCCGCCAGCCGTTCCCCGATCCACCTGTCAGGATCGGTCCAATCCACCGGGTTCTGAGGGGTTCCGGTGTGTTTATCGATGGACTTGATCATGCCGTAGACCACCTCTTTTTTCTCCCCCCGGTACAGCTTCAACATCTTACCCACTTCCGAGTACAGGGGAAAAAGAGGCGTCCGCACCTGATGTGGTGAGGGGGTCACGCCTGCACCTCCTCCAGCTCATTCACTCGCACCTTGCCCGTGAGCAGATCCTCCATGAGGCCTTTCTTGAGTTGCTGGAGTTTGTTGAGGTAGGATTGTTCTTTTTGGATGCGTCTATTATGTGACTCAATAATACTGAGAATCTTCCCTTGTTCTTTTAGACTTGGTTTCATAACTAATGTCGATGAAAGTCTCTTTGAATTAACACTTGGAAACGTTGAACCATTCCCTTTTGCTTCGGAAAGGATTTCTTCTGCGAGCCGAACTAAAAAGTGTTCAACGAAGCCTGTTAATGATATTCCTTCTTTTCCTCTGATTGCTGCAACTCCACGTCCAATGCAGTATTCATCATTGGATATATTGATTCTCCCTGTAGTGCTTCCACGAACACAAAATAATATATCACCATACTTACAAACCTTTGTTGGTTTTGTTGTCCATTGAAGCTTACGAGGATACCTAAATCCAAACTCTACAGGACCATTAATCAATGGAATACCAATTTCTTTTTGGTTGTAACTGTGGCCAGGAGGAGATTGACCCATAATTACTTCTGCAATATCTTCAAGTACACTTACCCCCCACTCCCTCGGAATCCGCCCCAAAGGGGAGTCCTTGAATTGTTCGGGGTGGGTGGCGGGGTTGCGGAGTTGGCCCTGTTCGTCGATGCCCCGGGTGAGCAGGTCGTGAAGCAGGCCCATTTTCACCTGTTTCAGCTTCCCGATCAACGCCTCGGTCTTCCGGATCGTCTCGTCCAAGGTATCGAGGATCTCGGCGATGCGGCGTTGTTCACTAAGCGACGGCTTAGGTACTAATATTGCCTCAAAATCTCTTCGCGAGATTTCATCAAATGTTGTACCTGTTGCTAGTCTTTTCATCTCAAAAGAAATTTTCCCCAACAAGTAATAGTAAAAAGTAGAGTCTATTTCTTTTCCAGGGACAATGTTCTTAAATCCTTGGTTTGTACTGACAGACATGGATGCAATAGCAACATTTCCGATTGTAGCCCTGGTTGTAACTAACAACGAACCAATCGGTAACAATTTGGCTGCACTACTTCTCAATCCTTTTTCCGTTATGTTCTCTTGTGTTGACAGAAGGTATTTGGTTTTTAGTGAAGTGAGTTCACTGGGTGTGACCCAAGGAATTTTTCCGTTCCAAAAATCCTCCTTATCCCGGCTTGGAGTACCACCCGACCTAATTTCACCTATGGAGTTTAATGAAACGATATCCCAATCAGTTGGTAAATTATTTATAAATTCCTGATGTCTAGTTTTGTACATATCCCAACCCCCTCAAAAACGCCTCCAGCTTCTCCTTCGCCTCGTCCCGCTCCTGCTCGATCTCCCGCAGGGGGGTGTGGTATTTGTCCCACCAGTTTTCCACCGCGGCCACTACCTGTTGCCGGTGGGCGGTGACGGAGCGGTCCAGTTGGATGGTGAGGTTTTCCCGCAGGATGGACAGGATCAACTCCCGGCAGGCTTCCTCGGAAAGAGCGGCCCGGGCCTGTTCCAGGTAGGGGAGGAGAGCGTCTTCCAGCTGCTTCTGCTGACGCTTGCGGGCGTTCAGCTCCTTCTTGATCGCTTTCATTTCGGCTTCAGAGAGGGTCTCCTCTCCTTCCCCCTCTTCCTCGGCGTCATGGCTCTTGGCGGCTTCCAGTTTTCCTTCCAGCTCCGCCCGTTCCCCCTCCAGATCATCCAACTGCTTCAAATAGTCGGGGAGGAGGCGGCGGGTGAGGGGGTGGGTGCGGGGGTCGAGGTTCTGTTTCTTCTTCTGATCCTTGTCCTCCAGGGCCGCTTTCAGCGCCGTCACCCAGGCAT
This sequence comes from Kroppenstedtia guangzhouensis, assembly GCF_014637345.1. Lineage (GTDB taxonomy): Bacteria > Bacillota > Bacilli > Thermoactinomycetales > DSM-45169 > Kroppenstedtia > Kroppenstedtia guangzhouensis. Next base: position 17,679 of record NZ_BMEX01000007.1, on the reverse strand, counting down.
CGACGGCTCCCGCAAAGCCCTGGGCGGCCAGGGTCCGCAGGTCATATTGGGCGTCATACCACCAGCCGGCGATGGCGCCGGTCACCTGGAACCGGTCCAGGAGGCCCACCCGGGTGAGAGCCTGGGCGAAGGAGGTGAACAGCTCCTGCCGCAAGGCCATCAGTTTCCGGTTCTCCGGGAGGGCGATCAGGTGCTGTTCACTTTCCTGCCACCAAACCGAAAAAGCCCGGTTCAACTTTTCTTCCCGGGTGCGCAGGCCGGGGTCGGACTGGATCCGGAATGCGATCTCCCCCTTCTCCTTCAGCTCCGGGATGAACTCCAGATATCCGTCCCCCCGCTCCACCAGCAGGGAAGCGGGGTCAAAGCCGTGGGCGTCGAAGAGGGGGCGTTTCGCCTCCACCTCCGTCCGGGGCACCCCGCCTTCCAGGTGGGCCCGGACATCATGGGGTTCCGGGGCGGGGGCGTTGTCGGCGTAACGGCGGATGTTGAGGTTCCAGTCATTCTCCGCCAGCTGCTCCCGGGTGACCACGGCGGCGTAGCCGGGAACCGTTGCAAAGTCTTCAAAGGTGGAGACGATCTTCTCGATGTCCTCGGGACGCAGATGGTTCTGAGCCCGACCGGCATGATACTCGGCATCGGCGTTGATGAACAGGACTTTCCCCTTCCGGGCATCGGGCTTGGCTCCGGGAGCACGCATGACGAGGATGCAGGCCGGAATACCGGTGCCGTAGAAGAGGTTGGGGGGGAGGCCGATCACCGCTTCCAAAAGATCATCTTCGATAAAGCCCTTGCGGATCTCCTTCTCCGCCCCGCCCCGGAAAAGAACTCCATGGGGCATCACCGTGGCCAGCATCCCGTCGCTGCGCAGGACGGACAGCATATGCTGAACAAACATCAAGTCCGCCTTTTTCCCCGTTTCCGGGCAGAGGCCGTAGCGAAAGCGCTCGCGGAAGTTGAGTTCGCTCTGGCTGTAATTCTGGCTGAAGGGAGGATTGCTGAGCACCCGGTCAAAACGCATCAGCTCCCCGCCATCCACGTGAAGTGGATTGGCGATGGTATCCTCATTGCGAATGTCCTGGTTGGCATTGATTCCGTGAAGGAGGAGATTCATCTTGCAGATGGCCCACACCCCGCCGTTGTTATCCTGGCCGTAGAGACTCAGATCCCGGGTGTTGTCGCCGTGCTCCTCCACATAGCGATGGGCGTGGATCAGCATCCCCCCGGAACCGCAGCAGGGGTCATAGATCCGCATCCCCTGTTCCGGGCGGGTCAACTGGACCATCAGCCGAACCACTTCCCGGGGGGTGTAAAACTCACCGCCCTTCTTCCCGGCGGAGTCGGCAAACTCGCGGATCAGATACTCATAGGCGGCACCGAGGAGGTCGGGATTTTCAAAATCCTCATTGCGGAGGCGGTGTTTATTGAAATGCTGGATCAGATCCCGCAGTTTTTGATCGGAGAGGCGGGTCTGTCCCACCCGGCGGTTGAAATCGATGTGACCGACCACCCCCTCCAGGACCCGGTTCTCATCCTCCAGTCCTTTGAGGGCCTTGTTGAGGGCATTGCCCAGGTCGCTGTGGAGTTCATTCAGGATGTAATCCCAGCGGGCCTGCTCCGGGACGAAAAAGGTGTCCCGGTAGCTGATGGGCCGCTCCGCCCGCTGCCGGGCTTCCTCCTCGGTACGGCCCCGCTTCAGATTCTCCTGGATGATTTCCTCATACTTCTCATCAAAGACATCGGAACAGCGCTTCAGAAACAACATGCCGAATATGTATTCCTTAAACTCGGAAGCGTCCATCTTGCCCCGCAGGATATCGGCGGCGGCAAACAGGTGTCGTTCCAGTTGGGACAAAGTCAGTTTGGCCATGAATCATGCTCCTTCTTCTATGAATGAGGGAAAAGTGAGATCCAAAAATCAGTCCTCCATTCAGTTTACCTGGATTCAGCAGGAGCTTCAATCGGCCGATACTGCAGGTATTAGGGAAAATCCTATTATCTTCTCGTATGTATTCATTATTCGAAAAGATCGGTCCTTTGTATCTCTCTTTACCCGGATTCTGTATTCTTCTTGGTGGCTCCTCACAAAAAATCCACTGTCGATTTTCAACAGAGGATCTTATGACAAAAAGGTATGTATCAGGTCTAAACAATCCTCAATCACTGGATCCGGGGCCCGTCCTTTAATTTTGAATCGGCGGGCCCGCCAATCCAGACTCTTCACTTGGTCTGTCAAGATCACCCCGTTGAAAACCAAGCCATCAGGCAAGGCGACTTCAAAGGGATATCCTTTCTGTTGTCGGGTGATTGGGCAGACAACCGCAAATCCTGTGACCTGATTGAATGCTTTTGGCGAAAGAACAATTCCTGGTCGCGCCACTTCCTGTCCATGCCCTGCCTGCGGATTAAAATTCAGATAAACCAGATCCCCACGTTCAGGCGTTGGCATCAGATTAACTCATTCCCTTCTTTCCCAAAATCAATTTCAGTGTGACGGTTTTCCGGTGTTACTTTTGCCAAAAGATCATCCAGCGTAGGCTTTTTCTTTTTGGGTTTTAGTGTGATTGTATGGTTTCCTACAATCAACTCCAATTCGGAACCTTGATGAATAGCCAATTGATCTGCAATATCTTTGGGAATGCGAATCGCAAGGCTATTCCCCCATTTTTGAACCCTCGTTGTCATGTGAATCACTCCTCTTGAATCCATTATATCACCTCAAAACCAATTGTATATACATAGTGTATACAGCGTTCCGGAAAGGGATACATAAAATCAAAAAAACGGGGCTTTTACACCCCAAATCTCGTACAAGATCCTTCCGACGAACTCCTCTCATACAAATACGCCACATAATCCGTCATCACCCCGGCGTGACCCTGTTGACGCAACATGGCTGTGATGTTGCCCGTTAACCACGTGCAACACCACTTGGGAGAGATGGGGTTCCAACCGTCCGGCTTGTAGATGTTCGAGAATCATCGGCCGATCGAGATCCTCCTGGCTGTCGAGAAAATCCCGGTATTTCGTCGGCAAACAGCTTTTCCAGTTCCCCAAGGCCCGTCCCCTTGGTTTCTTCCGATGTCCGGGTCGCCCGTGCGATGGACTCTTCCCTGTCCCGACCCGACATCACATCCAACCATAAATCGTCGGTGACGTACAGATGAACCATGACTTCGGAAATGGAAGGAAAAACACTCTGCATTTTCTGATGGTAAGCCTGCTCCGGCAATTCTTTCAAGCGGTGGATGATCCTTTGATTCGCCCAGTGATGATAATCAACCCATTGCTTTGCAGGATGCTTCATGGAAGAGCCCACTCTGTTAGCATCACTTTTTTTGCAACACCGCCAGATTGGCATTCAACCCTTCCGGCATCGAGTCTGTGATCAGTTGGACAGGCAGGACCGGACTGATGTCGAAAGCATCACTGAAATGGCGTTCCAGCGCTTCCCGGGTGACCAGGACGAAGGGCTGATCTTCCCACTGTTTCCCACGACACCCCCGGAGCAGTACCCTGCCTCCGGGCTTCAACACCCGGGCCACTTCAGCAGCATAGCGGGGTCGGTCTTCTTCTCCGATGATGTGGAAACAGCCCCGATCATTGACCAAATCGACAGATGCATCGGGAAGCGGCAGTTCCAAGGCATTCCCTTTCTTCCATTCCACATGGACTCCCGCTTCCGCGGCACGATCCCGGGCAATCCGGAGGGCTTCTTCGCTCAAATCGACGCCAGTGACCTGAAATCCCTGTCCGGCCAGAAAGATCGCCTCCCTCCCCGCTCCACATCCCACATCCAGTGCCGCCGCCCCCGTCGGCCATGAACCCGCGGCGACAAATGCGACCAATTCACTGGAAGGATGGGAATAATCCCAATGTTGCCGGTATTCCCCGCTGGCATAATAAGCATTCCAATCTTCCAGCGTATTTCTGCTCATGAAAATGTCCCCTCCCTTAAATTAAATACCCACTTTTCTGTATTCTACGTTCGTCAATCCCCATCCTTTTCCAAACTAAAAAACAGAGAGGGAATCTCGGTGGTCCTTCTTCCTTTCCGGCTACCATCTTTCAAAAAGATCTACTATTGGGAATCCTGGAGCTGGTGCAGGAGCAGTATGGGATGGATCCTGATTTCCGATAAATATAAGGATATAAATGTTAATCCATATAAATTTATGTATGCAACTCTCCGGTTCCGGAGCGGTTGTATGTTAATTTTGGCGGATAGCGTCGCCTCATGTCGAATATTTAAAATTGTTCCCTATCCCCACTTTATGTATAATATAGCTAAAGTGTATAGAATTATTTATAAAAGGGAAGTGACAGACGAGAAAACAGATCTCTTGAAAGCTTTCATTCCCTGTGAATGAAGAAGAAAGCCAAAAGCCAAATACGGAAAAAGCTCACAACCAAACGCGAACCTTCCTAAAGAGGTGATTCCATATGTATCCCATTCAAATGCCGATTGGCGAATTATTGCGCCACAGAGCCCGATTAAATCCAACCTTGGAAGCCTTGATCGGCCCAAAACGGCGCTTTACTTATCTGGAATACGACCAAATCACCAATCAAGTAGCCCATTATCTTCTTGGGCTCGGTATTCAAAAAGGGGATCGCATCGCCCTGTTCTCGGATACCAATGTCTTGTTTCCCATTCTTTATCTGGGTGCGGCAAAAGCCGGGGCCATCACCGTCCCCATCAATTGCCGCTGGAGTTCGGACATCTTGGAGTGGTCCATCCAACACACGGAACCAAAATTGATTTTTTTTGATGATACTTACCAATCACTCGTGGAATCTTTACATACTTCCATCCCCACTGTGAAAACCTCTTATTTCCACGATTTGGACTTTAAATTTGAAGAGGAACTCCAATCCCTACCCACCTCCGCGCCTGATGTAAATATGAGCAGCGAGGACCCCGTTTGTATTACCTTTACTTCAGGCACTACCGGAAAACCAAAAGGCGTAGTGATCACCCATCACAACCTGTGTGCAGCAGGTGTATTTTCCGGGTTCTCTGCAAGAAACCGACAAATTGGGTTTCGCTTTCTCTATGCTACACCTTTATTTCACATTTCTGGAACCAGTGTGATCGGCTTTCAGCCTCTGTGTGGGTATACCTATGTCTTTATTCCCCAATTGGAACCCAACCTACTTTTGGAAACGATTGAAAAAGAACAGATCAATTCCACTTTCCTGCCGCCGGCTTTGCTGAACATCATGCTCCCGATGTTCTTCAACAGTGATCGAAACCTGGGTTCCTTGCTAGATATCACTACGGGCGGCTCCAATCTGCCGCTTTCGCTGATCCGTGATTACGAGTCCATCGGCTATCATTTATTCCAAGGTTACGGATGTACGGAAACTGCCGGAATCCTCTCCTTTTGGGACTCCGGTATGGGTTACGATACCAGTGGCTCTGTCGGAAAGCCTGTCTTTGGAGAGGTCAAAGTGCTCGACCGGCACACCCGTGAAGAAGTACCTCCCGGGGAGATCGGAGAGCTGGCGTTCCGCGGACCCACTGTGTTTAAAGAATATTGGCGGAACCCCGAAGCGACAGAAAAGGCGTTTCATAAGGGGTGGTTGCTGATGGGAGATGCGGTTCGGGTGGACGAGGAGGGATTGATCTATCTGGTGGATCGTTATAAAGATGTGATTTATTTCAGCGGACTGGATGCCATCTATCCAAGTCAAGTGGAAAAAGTCCTTCAGCAAATGGATGAAATCTCTGAAGTTTCCGTGGTCGGCGTTCAGAATGAACGTTGGGGAGAGTTGCCCTGCGCATTTATTGTGCCAAAGGCCGGAACCGACCTGACACGGGATCAAGTCCTGCAATTCGCCCGCGAACGAATGGAAAAACACAAGTTAGCCGAAGTCATCCTGATCGATCAACTGCCCAAAAACGCGACCGGAAAAGTGGATAAAGGAAAGTTGAAAGAAATGTACCGCTCTTTGGCTTCCTAAATGTAAACTAAGAGAGAGGAGTGACCCTCTCTCTTCTTTAATCCATACTACGCCGGGTCAGTCCCAAAGAGATAATACCCTCCCCGTTGATAAACTCCTTGGGAAAAGAGAGATTTTCTTTCGGACCGGTTTGATGCAGATCCACTCCCACTTCCCCTCCACCATTTCCCGCGGCTGATATGGGGCATCCCCGGAAGCGAGAAAAGATCACCTCTTGGATTAGGTTCTCAACTTCACTCTTTCTCTTCAAGCAGGGGACCAGAGGAATCAAGGTTGTGGCCCGTTACCGGCAGCACTGTCAACTTTTAAAAAGAACCCTTGGAAAATCAAGGGTTCTAATTTCCTTTCCAAACACACTTAAGGGAATTTCCCACGGTCACAGGCATCTTCCACTCATACCTCTGTATCGAGAGGGAAAATGGTTAAACCTGACTTTGTTCTTCCTCTTTCTTTTTCTCCTCATTGGCATGCTCTCTCAGTTTAAATTTCTGTACCTTGCCAAAGCCGTTTTTAGGGAGCTTTTCGATAAATCGGACTTGCGACAACTTATAGGGTGCTAATTCTTGATGGACATGGCTCAAAATTACATTTTCCGTCAGAGTGGAACCCTCTTCCAACACTACATAAGCCCAGGGCAACTCTCCCCACAGCTTATCCTTGACTCCGACAACAGCCACCTCCGAAATCCCTTCCAATTGGCGGATCACCCGCTCCACCTCAGCCGGATACACATTTTCACCGGCGTCAACCAAAATGACATCCTTATATCGATCGACGACGTACAAATAGCCCTCCTCGTCGAACTTTCCCGCATCTCCGGTATAGTACCAGCCGTCCCGCAACACTTTCTTCGTTTCCTGTTCATTGTTCCAATATCCTTGAAACACCTGCATACCGCGGCAGATAATCTCCCCGACTTCCCCTGTGGGCACCGGCTCTCCCGTGTCGGGATTTACAATGCGGATATCGGCGAGCAAGGATTTTCCCACCGAGTCCATTTTATCCAGGCCCATCCCCGAATTCCAGTATGCAGCGATGCCGGTGAATTCGCTGGCCCCGTAAACATTGGTGATGGAAAAACCCAGCGCGTCGTACTGTTGGATCAGCTCAACGGGCACATCCGAACCACCGGTAATAATCGTCCGGAGGGTGCCCACATCCCGTTCTTCCTCCCATAAAGCCGCCAACATCAGCTTCATCATCATCGGAACCGCCGCCATTTGCGTAGCGCCTTCCTGTTCCGCCAAATCCCAGATGTGCACGGGATGGAACTGGGGCATCAGGATCAGCGTATACCCCATCAATGAAGCAGTGGTGATCGCAAAAATACCGCTGACATGAAACAGGGGGGTCGGGACCAGCAATCGATCCTTTTCCTGAACCGACAAGGGATGGACAGTGGCCATCGCGGAAGCAAACAAATTCTGATGTGTGCTGATCACTCCCTTCGGTTTGCCGGTGGTTCCCGAAGTATAAAGCAGAAGACAGGAATCCTCTCCCCATACATCCACCTCCGGTTCGGTAACAGGATATTCCCGAAACACCTCCCCGTATTGAGGATGTATCTCCCCGTCAAAGCTGGTTTGGATCATCAAATTCAAAAAACTCAACCCCTCCAAACCGGAAACCAGCGGTGAAAACTCTCCATCATAAAAAAGCGCCTTGGGAGTACAATCCCTTATAATCCATTCCAACTCCGATGCATTCAACCGATAATTCAGAGGAACAACCATCGCACCGATTTTGGCTGTTGCAAAAAAAACAGTCGGAAAATAATGGTCCGTCCCACACAACACAGCCACGCGATCCCCTTTTTTCACATTTTGAGCCAGAAGAAAATGAGCCAACTGGTTGACCCGCTGATTAAAAGTGCGATAGTTATACCGATTTTTTGGGGTGACCACAGCATCCATCTCCGGACTGAGATTTGCGCGATTTCTCAAAATCGCCCCCATTGTGACAGTCATTTCGCCACCTCCAAGGATAATGGTGAATTTTACATCTCCAAAACGATGGTGGACAGCTGCAAGGGTGGTGAACTCATGAGTTCAAACCACTGGATAGGATGTCTCTATTCTCCTACGCTCCTTCAATATGTAGTACTTGATAATGTATTTTTAAATAGATTCTATAACATTAGAAATTAATTAGCAAGGAAGTATTAATAATTTTGGATTGTTTCATTCATACTAATTGAGTATATAAAAATCTGATGACAGCTGGATTCCTCAAAGGTTCATCAATGGACTGTCCTTTCTTCAGTAAGCACCAAATCATGCTTTTAGGGGTGTTCAGAAAATGCTGTCTGAAAGGAGGATTGGAGTTTGCATTGTTTTTGAATCGCCAGAACAGCTGAAGCACTCATCCCCAGGAATAAGTCGGTGGGGGGATCGATCCGTTTCCGGAACTCTTGCAAGGGAAAGATCCCAGCTGGGCTGGGATTAGATATGGAATTCGTAACCGGGTTCAGACCGAAAATCATTGGGTTCAAACCCGGATGTAAACCCTTCCGCAGCGAAAACCGCCTCCCATCTATGGATCGAAGTATCAAAACCTCCTTTTTTCAACGTCTCCGATACAATCATACGGATGATTTTCATTTTCCTCTCTCGGGTTAGGCAAAAGCCGAATACTAAAATGAAGGATAGCCGAACGTAAAACCGAAGTGGTTTCACTTGGCCTGTATCTGATCCACAACATAAAAAACGTGCCATGAATACTTCATGGCACGTTTGAAACTGATTATCCGCTATTCCACCGTCACACTCTTCGCCAGGTTGCGCGGCTTGTCGACGTTGAGACCGCGAACGACGGAGGTGTGATAGGCGAGGAGCTGGAGGGGGATGACCGACAGCACCGGAGTGAGAAGAGGGAGGGTTTTCGGAATGGTCAAAATCTCATCCACGGATTTACCCACTTCAGTGTCTCCCTCCAAGGCGAGACCCAGGACATGGGCTCCCCGCGCCTTCATCTCGATGATATTGGAGACCATTTTGTCACGAACTGCTTGCTGGGTGGCGAGAGCGATCACCGGAAAGCCCTCCTCGATCAGAGCCAAGGTACCGTGCTTCAGTTCCCCTGCAGCACAAGCTTCCGAATGGATGTAGGAGATCTCCTTCAGCTTCAGGGAACCCTCCATCACCACCGCATGATCCAGACCCCGTCCGATAAAAAAGAGATTCTCCTGGCCGGCAATCCCGCGGGCGAATTGTTCTATGGCCACCGTGTCCGTCAGGAGAGACTCGGCTTGCTCCGGCAGGCGGAGCATGGCAGTGGCAGTATCAGACAACTCCTCCCTGCCCAGGGTTCCGACAACCCGAGCCAGATGCAGACCCAAAAGAGCGAGGGTGACCAGCTGGGTAGTATACGCCTTGGTGGAAGCGACAGAGACCTCCGGACCGGCCCAAGTCATCAGGACCTCATCAGCCTCCCGGGCGACACTGCTGCCGACCACGTTCGTGATGCCCAACACCTTCGCCCCTCCCTTTTTAGCTTCCCGAAGGGCAGCCAAAGTATCCGCCGTCTCTCCCGACTGGCTGATGGCGATCACCAGGGTGGAGGAGGTGATCAACGGATTCCGATATCGGTATTCCGATGCCACATCTACTTCCACCGGGATGTGGGCCCATTTTTCCAAGATGGTTTTACCCACCAAACCAGCATGATAAGCCGTGCCGCAAGCGACCACATGAATCCGGTCGATCTTTTTCAGGTCTTCTTCCGCTAAGGAGAGTTCCCCGTACAAATCGACGATGCCATCCTTCAGCCGACCGGCCAAGGTATCCCGGATGGCCCGGGGTTGTTCAAAAATCTCTTTTTGCATGAAATGATCATAGCCGTCCTTTTCAGCGGTGACAGCATCCCAGGTCACATGGAAGAGTTCCTTGTCGACGGAGTCTCCCCCGATCGTAGTCAGTTCCACCCACTCCCGGGTGAGCACCGCCATTTCCCCGTCTTCCAGCACATAGACATCCCGGGTGTGTTCCAGGATCGCGGGAATATCCGAGGCAATAAAGTTTTCTCCGTCTCCGACGCCGATGATCAGCGGACTGGCCAAGCGGACCGCCACCATCTTGTCCGGTTCTCCACAGCGGATGATAGCCAAGGCGTAGGCTCCCCTCATCCGTCGGACCGCACGGCGGACCGTGGACACCAAATCACCGTCATCCAGATCTGCCAACAGATGGGCGATCACTTCACTGTCCGTTTCCGAAGTAAACGTATATCCTTTTTTCTGAAGTTCTTCCTTTAACCCGAGATAATTTTCAATGATCCCGTTGTGAACCACAGCAAACTGATGACCCGGGTCCATATGAGGATGGGCGTTTTCATCGGAGGGCTTTCCGTGAGTGGCCCAACGGGTGTGACCGATCCCCAGATGTCCGGTCAGGGGATCAGCTTGCAACCGCTTTTCCAGGGCGGTGAGAGGGCCTTCCGTTTTTTTCGCTTCCAGTTTTCCCTCCCGGCACAAGGCAATGCCCGCAGAATCATAACCGCGGTACTCCAGCTTGCGCAATCCTTCCACCAGGATTTCTTGGGCCGGCTTCGATCCGATATATCCCACGATTCCACACATTGGTTTCTACAACCCCCTGGAGAATCAACGGGGCATTGCCGCTCCCTCAAGGAAAGCGGCGCCCCATGTCATCATGGTTTTGCCGCTGTCATGGAAGCAGCGGTTTTGTCTTGTATTTTTTTCAAACACAGCGTTTGTTCTTGTGGATGCCTTGCCATCTCTACTTCCCGTGGAGATAATACACCGTACCGGAACTTTTGTGGGACAGGTCACCCCGTCCTTTTGTGTTCCGGCTCCTCGGCTTCGGTGTAAAAGCCGGGAGGGATCCGCCGAAACCTCGATTCCCCTCCACCTCGTCAACTGCGGCTCTTTCTTCCACAGTCCTGGCGCTTCACAACCTTTTGGAATCCTTGATCCTCCCTGTTCCTTTCCGGCCACCACCTCCCAAAAAAGCTACTATTATGCTATGCGAGAACCTCCCATTTGTAAAGTAAAGAAATCATGAACGACCGAATCCGGCCGCTCATGATTCTGTCTTTTCTTTCCCTGGGTTTGGCCCTTTCAGGAAAGCTGGGTCCGGATCACATCAGCAATCTCATTTACATATGATTCCAACTGTTCCTCGTCCGGCCCTTCCGCCATCACCCGAATCAGCGGTTCTGTTCCTGATGGGCGCACGAGCACGCGCCCATCTTTTCCGAGAGCTTGTTCCACTTCCTGGATCTTGCTCATGATCTCCTGATTCTGATCCCAATGTTCTTTCTCCCTGACCCGGACATTCACCAGAATTTGCGGATATCGGATCATGGTTTGGGCCAGCTGGTTCAAAGTGGTTGCCTTCTCCTTGACCACCCGCAACAATTGCAAAGCGGTCAGCATCCCGTCTCCGGTCGTATTATGGTCGAGGAAAATAATGTGGCCGGATTGCTCTCCACCGAGATTAAAGCCGCCTTGGCGCATTTTTTCCATCACATAGCGGTCGCCCACTTGGGTTTGTTCTGTCCGGATTCCCATGGAATCCATCGCTTTGTACAGACCGATGTTGCTCATGACAGTGGTAACGAGAGTGTCCTTCTTCAGCTCCCCCTGTTCCTTCATAAAATCGGCACAAATACAAAGGATCTGATCCCCGTCTACCAACTTTCCCTGTTCATCCACAGCAATCAGCCGGTCGGCGTCTCCGTCAAAGGCAAGACCCAGATGTGCGTTCCGATGCAAAACTTCCTGCTGTAACCTTTCCGGATGGGTGGACCCGCAATCCACATTGATGTTCACACCATCAGGGTCCGCACACATGGCAGTCACATCGGCTCCCAGATCGCGGAGGAGCATGGGGGCTAGTCGGGAGGCGGCCCCATTGGAACAATCGACCACGATATCCATCCCGCAGAGATCGGTCTGGATGGTAGACTGCAGATGTTGAATATAGAGTTGATATGCATCCTCACGATCTTCCACCCGGCCGATTTGTTCTCCCACGGGCCGGGGCAACTGGTCCTCTTCGGCATCCAGCAAGGCTTCGATCTCCTCTTCCAGAGAATCAAAGAGTTTAAAACCATCGTAGCCGAAAAATTTGATTCCGTTATCCTCAAAGGGATTATGGGAAGCAGAGATCATCACTCCAGCGCTGGCTTTCAGCTCCTTGGTTAGCCAAGCGACACCCGGTGTGGTGATCACTCCCAGACGGGCCACATCGACTCCAATGGAAAGCATCCCGGCAACCAATGCCGACTCCAGCATTTCTCCGGACAAACGGGTATCCCGTCCCACTATCACCAAGGGCTTTTCGCCTTGTTGATTGCGTTGCTGTGTCAGCACATAGGCACCGGCACGACCCAATCGATAAGCCAGTTCGGGGGTGAGCTCCCGGTTGGCTACTCCTCTGATGCCATCGGTACCAAAGTAATTTCCCATGTTTCTCCTCCTCATGCTCCATCCTTCTCTATTCAATCCGCACTGTCACCATTGGAGATTGGCCGTCCGCCATCTGGATGAAATCCGGCGTTTCGACTTTTACAGGGACCTGGTATTCTCCCGGGGTTTGCACAGAGAGAGTACCATAGGCTTTCAGATCTCCTGCTTTCAGCCCCTTCAGCCTGGAGGGCGCACCGAACAACGTAAGTTCAATCCGGTTTGAACCCACTATCTCCACTTGCATTTCCCCCTTGGCTCCCCTGATTTTTACCGGGATATTCCGAAGGGTCTTTTCTTTTCCCTTGACCACTTTGACATCCAGCGTGATCTGCTCAGGTTCCACTTTGACGGCTCCACCACCGACAGGGATTTCCATCTCAACGGTCCGATCCCGGTTCATAGCCGACAGATCCAACACCGGTCCCGGATATGTTTTCAGACCGGTAAGATAATCTTTGCTGCCGTACACCGTAACCATATCCGGTTCCGCCTTGACGCTTTCGACTGCCATTCCTTTGGGGGGAGCACCAGAATATTCCAAAGCCAAGGGGAGTTTTCGGTTGGGACTGGCCACCGGGATCTCCACATTCACTTCCCGCGGGCTGACTTCGACCCCACTGAATTCACCATCCTCCCCGTATACTTGTAACGATACGGATCTGGAGATCGTTTCTGTGGCGGCTTCGGTATTGATCATCGCTTTGACCCTCCGAACCTTTTCCAGGTCAGACCGAATCCCCCTCACCTCCACCCGTTCCGGCTTTACAACAGGTTTCCCCACTTTGTAACCTGGCTTGGGATTTCCGATCACTTCCACCTCCACAGGCATCACCCGGCTTTGTTTGGACTCCAGGGTGACCTCCACCGTCCGGGGACGAACCTCCGCCTCCACCCCGCCGGGGACCCCTTTCACCTTCACCGGAATATCCCGGTGGGTTCCTTCTCCTTGGTTGTGAAGGTCGACATAAGCTTCAAAGCGGGAGGGAGTGACCCTCTTCATGGAGGGGATATGCCCGCGAAGATAAAGATCCACTGAATCGGGCATTTTGCGGATCGCAAACCGGTCTTCATCATATCGAACCGTCAAGGGCACATTGGTGACAATATTGTCGGCTTGCCTACTTCGAAAGAGATTGCCCTCATCGTTGACAATCAACCATAGCATGATGGCCAATAAAAAGGCAATCAATTTGATCACATTGTTGTTCTGAAGCCATTTATCCATCCTTCTCCCCCTTCCGGTTCCAGAAGGACGTCTGCCGACCGGAGGGTTTCAACTCCTCGTACAGACGGGAGATCATCTCTTCTTCAGAAAGTCCTCGCTCCAATTGTCCCTGAATCGCCAAGGAGATCTGCCCCGTCTCCTCTGAGACGATAATGGTGACGGCATCTGTCAACTCACTGATCCCCATCCCGGCACGGTGCCGGGTGCCCAGTTCATTGCTGATGAAGGGATTTTCCGACAAGGGCAAATAACAGCCAGCCGCTGCTATGCGATCCCGCCGAATAATCACTGCACCATCATGAAGGGGGGCTTTCGGTGTGAAGATATTGGAAAGGATTTCTGAATTCAGATCGGCATCTAATCGAATCCCCGATTCCACGTAATCTGAGAGACCGGTCCGTCTTTCGACCACAATCAAAGCACCGATCCGCCGTTTGGCGAGATAGGAGACCGCTTTCACCATATCTCCCACGATCCGGGTGATCATCTGCTCATCTTCACCTGCACTCCGACTGAAAAAGCGTCCGCGTCCAAGTTGTTCCAAGGCCCGACGGAGTTCAGGTTGAAAAATGATAATCACCACAATAATTCCCCAGGAGAACAGATTTTCCATCAACCACTGAAGCGTGGACAGCTGGAACAGACTGGACAACATCCAGACCGCGAGGACAACGGAAATCCCTTTCAGCAATTGAACGGCCCGGGTTCCTCTGACCAGCATCAACAACTTATAAATAATATAGGAAACGATTAATATATCAACAATCACATTAACATATTGGGTGATCCCATCCAGTATGCTCACAAGTATGCTCATCGGTCCCCTCCACAACCCCAACAGTCCATAGTATGCCACCAGCCATTTGGGCGAAATCCTCCTCTTCCCTTCATTATGCGGTAAGAATCCAAAAAAAGAAATGCCCCGGGAAAGAGACTCCCAGGACTGTGGATCCAACAGAATCAATGAGTGGGCGCCAGCCGTCTCACGAGGGCTTTTCTCCCACGGTGAACTCTGGTTTTAACAGTGGTGACGGGTACAGATAATGCTTCTCCAATCTCCGCCAGGGGCATTTCTTTCATATACCTCATAAACATGACCGACTGATAATGGCTGGGCAGCTCATGCATGGCCTGTCGGACTTCCCGACGTCGCTCCCCGTCAAAAAAGAGTTCCTCCGGGGATTTGTCGCTTGCAGGGATATATTGGTACAGACAGGTTTCTTTTCCCTGCTCCAAAGGGGCATCCAAATAAAAATCGGCCTTTTTCTTTCGAATCCTGTCAATACAAAGATTGCACGCAATCCGGTAGATCCAGGAGGAAAATCGATTCTGGCAGTTGAATCGGTTCAGATGGATATAGACACGCAGTAAGGTTTCCTGAACGATATCCTCCGCCTCCTGAGGGTGCTTCAGCTTTCCATAGGCCAACATATAAAGAGAATCTTCATAAGGCCGGATCAGTTGGACAAAGGCGTTTTTATCTCCGGACTGTGCAAGGGCGATCCATTCTTTTTCGTCTCTTTGGGTATTCGCCATGACTGTTCCCCGCCTTTTCCAGTGATGCATCGACCAAGTTTGACAGCCATCTTTTCACAAAAAGCTTTCTGATCAAATCATTCCTTGCCACCTGTCCGCAAAGATCCGTCTCATCCTTCCGGATGTGAATGAAATTGTTTCTTTTTCCAATCATTATAGTAATGGATTGATCCCACAAATTCCACTTGTTTCAACACATTTAACCGGTTTTCAATGCAAAATAAATCGAATAGATTAGGATAGTAGGCTTAATTGTATAGTTCTTTTCTATCTGAAGGGTCTTATCCACAAAAAGTTCCCGACTCTTGTTGAGCCGGGAACCTCTCCCTGTTTTCAAAGCACCTTTTCACCAAATACAGAACCGATCAGAGCGACAGCCGCCTTAGCGGTACGATTGCCATGATCCAGAATCGGGTTGACCTCCACAAACTCAGCCGATGTGAGAACATCGGCAGCTGCCAGCATTTCCATAGCCAGGTGTCCCTCACGGTAGGTGATTCCACCGACAACGGGGGTTCCCACCCCCGGTGCATCATGGGGATCCAGCCCGTCCAAGTCCAGACTCAGATGCACGCCGTCGGTACCATCGTTGACGATGCGCAGAGCCTCTTCCATCACAGCTCCCATACCCAATCGGTCGATGTCATGCATGGTAAAGACTTTGATCCCCTGCTCACGGATCAACACCCGTTCCCCTTCATCGAGATCACGGGCTCCGATCACCACCACATTCTCCGGACAAATCTTGGGGGAAAAGCCACCGATGTTCACGAGGTCGGGGTGTCCCATTCCCAAGCTGGCAGCCAAAGGCATCCCGTGGATGTTTCCCGAGGGACTGGTGTCAGCCGTGTTCAGGTCACCATGTGCGTCAAACCAGATGACTCCAAGCCGCTTGTAGTGCTTGGCCACGCCGGCAATGGTACCGATGGCAATACTGTGGTCTCCTCCCAAAACCAAAGGGAACCGTCCCTTTTGAATCACATTATCCAAGGTGACAGCCAATTCTTCGGACACCTGGGCGATTTCTCGCAAATATTTCAGTTGGGATGAACCCACATCATATGATTCAGGAGTAGGAACCGACAAATTCCCATTGTCTTTCACATCGTATCCCAGTCCGGTCAGCTTTTCTTTTAAGGAAGCATACCGGATGGCACTGGGACCCATGTCGACCCCCCTGCGGTCAGCCCCCAGATCCATCGGTACACCCACGATCGTGATCTTTTTGTTGTGCATGTGAAAGACCCCCTTCTCTTCAGTGTCTGTTCTTCCTTTAATTTTATTTTATCATATCGATACGGGTCTGACCTTTTATTTGCAGTAAAACCCTTATTTATACATGATATTGAGTAAAAATGATTATTTAAATGTAAAAGTGAGTATAAAGCTGTATTTTAGGGATAATCGTCAATTTGGGAACTGTTGACAAGGTTGATTTATGGGGGTTTCAAAAACCGTTAGTCAAAGTAACTTTTTTTAAATGAATCCATATGCAGTCCAATAGAAACGATGTTGTAATACTACAAAAACACCTGTCGAGTTCGACAGGTGTCTGTTTGGAGCGGAAGACGGGATTCGAACCCGCGACCCTCGCCTTGGCAAGGCGATGCTCTACCCCTGAGCCACTTCCGCACAATATATGTATTTGGTGGGTCGTGCAGGTCTCGAACCTGCGACATCCTGATTAAGAGTCAGGTGCTCTGCCAACTGAGCTAACGACCCATCCCTATTAAAATATAAGGGATAGTGGGAGTGGTGACCCATCCAGGATTCGAACCTGGGACACCCTGATTAAAAGTCAGGTGCTCTGCCGACTGAGCTAATGGGTCGCATGGCTGGGGCGGTAGGGATCGAACCTACGCATCACGGAGTCAAAGTCCGTTGCCTTACCGCTTGGCTACGCCCCAATGGATGGTGGAGGGGGTAGGATTCGAACCTACGAAGGCAAAGCCGGCAGATTTACAGTCTGCTGCGTTTGGCCACTTCGCTACCCCTCCGTGAAGCCACCTTCTTGGGTGGTGGACGGTGCAGGGCTCGAACCTGCGACCCCCTGCTTGTAAGGCAGGTGCTCTCCCAGCTGAGCTAACCGTCCGAACTGGTGACCCGTAGGGGATTCGAACCCCTGTATGCCAGCGTGAAAGGCTGGTGTGTTAACCGCTTCACCAACGGGCCATGATGGAGCTCCCAACCAGGCTCGAACTGGTGACCTCTTCCTTACCATGGAAGCGCTCTACCAACTGAGCTATGGGAGCATTGGCTCCTCAGGCAGGACTCGAACCTGCAACCTACCGGTTAACAGCCGGGCGCTCTACCATTGAGCTACTGAGGATCATGATCGAATCCATTTTTCAACGGACAAATCATATTATATAACGTTTCTCTTCGAATATCAAGAGGAATTTTTCCCATATGGGTTGCCCAGGGATGCGACCCTGAAAACCGGATACAGAACACTGAGCCAACCTCAGAAGCAACTCAGGAGAAGTCCTCGACCGATTCGTATCCGTCAGCTGAACGTGTTACC
>NZ_BMEX01000006.1 GCF_014637345.1 Kroppenstedtia guangzhouensis | reverse complement strand
CTGGAACAACACATCGACAGCGAACCAAAGGAAAATAAGCCCATCACCGCGTAAAACAGCGAAAAAGGCCGTCACGAAAATCTACGACGAGTGGGACAATCCCAAGGCCCTGTTTGGAATAGGTAAAGGGGAGGTCTTGTTGAAAAATTTCAACCTTGTTTATTGGAGTATGGGCTTGATTTATGGCAATGGAAAAACATTGGGGCAATGAGAAAGCTGGGTGGAGAATGCTACTCGCCCGGCTTTCTTTGTTTAGTATCCGTATCCGAAGAAACCAACCAAACCAAAGATGGTAGCAATGACCAACAGGTAAAGCAACAGCCGCCCCAAGCTGAATCCACCGCCATAGCCACCACCGTATCCTCCACCACCGCCATAGCTACCACCAAAAGCCATCATAAAAAACCTCCTTGAAAGTAGTCTCTATATCCTATGCTTTGGATGTAGATTTGTAAGGGATAAGAATGCAGATGCGAAAAAATGGGTGGATATGTCTGATAAGAAAAGGCCATCTTCCATAATCGGAAGATAGCCCTAATTCATCCCGTGAGGTTTAAGGTTGTTGGCTCTGTTGAACCATTTGTTGAGCCTGTTGGGCCATTTGCTGATCGACTTGAATCTGTTTGGAAAAGTCTTTGGCGTTATACCATCCCTTTTGTTCCATGTAGTTGTAAACTTGCTCATGGTGATTGATGCAGTCTTGCAACTGACGCTTCAGCATTTCCCGAACTTCCGGCGTGGAGGCTTCTGTCAGGGCATATGCGGTATTCCGAACACCGCTTTTGGCAGCCAGTAATAGATCAGCGGAGATCAAACTTTCGTTCATTTGTCCCTGACCGGTTACCGTTTGCTTCATCTGATTCATCAGGGTCATTGAGTCATCCCCCCTTGATTTTGCGTGAGAAAACCTTGAATTTCCTGAAGGTGCCGACGGGCGGTCTTTACCTCCGACTGCATCAATTGGCTTAATTGACTGTCATTCACCAGAGCCTGCATCATCGAGGATTTTGCGATGCAGTTGGTCTTAAACATTCCCAATTCATGTAACTCCGAGGCTTCATGCTGTCCAAGTTTCATGATTTTACCACCCTTTTATTTTTGTTAAACATAGTATGCCCCAAGCTCAGTTGGATATTAACAAGAAAGTCGGCTGTTGATCAGGTTTACATGTACCACGCTCCTCCGTTCCAGTTTGATTGCATCAGCGATCACAATGCCGTCGGCCTTTTTTGAGAGAACAGATGGAGAGTCCTTCGATTTTGTCAATTTTGGGTGATTACCACTTTATTACCGGAAAAAGTTTGCGGGATTATTTTTTTGTGTTATAATGTAAATCAAAAAAATCGGAGTGAATTCAATCGATGCTTCGGTACGTTGTTGTAGCTCTGAGGTCATATCATTGGTTTCTGTAGTGTGTATATTACATACAGACGATTGGGCGAAGCTGTGTCCAATTCTCATGGCATTCTATTTTTTTTGTTGCGGTTAACGGTTGAAGGACCTTGGCTACGATTTGCTTTTGTAGAGAAAAAGGAATCATGAGATTCTCAACGCCAACTGGAGAAGGTGTGTTCCCTTTATGCCAAGACTCCTTGGCCGCTTGAAGCGAACAGGGAATAATTTTCAAACCCGCATTTTGCGGGTTTTTATATGCACAGGAAATGAATTTTTCCACGGGAGTAATGAAACCGAAAGGTGAGAGAACAAACCGGACATTATTAAAGTTGAGTAGATATTTGGTCATCTTTTAAAGGGGGTTGGTGTATGAAATCAATCTACGAAAAAGTAGGGAGAACTGCATTTGTCATCGCTGAGTGGCGCGCGGAAGAAAGCGAGAGTGCAGATCCCTTATTTTATGATCACATCGCCAATATTTTCCTGAACGAGGAGACAAAGCAGATCCCTGCAGCGATCTCCCAATCATCCCCTTCCACGAAGTTTTTTGGTTCGTTATCGCACCCGTTATTTTGATGATCTCATGTTGAAGAAGATCCGCCAAGGTGTGAAGCAAGTAGTGATCTTGGGTTCGGGATTGGATACCCGGCCGCTCAGGTTGGCTTCCGATCATGTCAAGTTCTATGAAGTGGAACAAAAACATGTGTTGCAATATAAAGCGGAGCAAATTGAACAGTTTGGTTATCATCAGAACAGCCAATTTATTCACGCTGATTATACGGATGTGGATGTTGTCGCCATGTTGCTAGAACGGGGCTTGGACCCGGAGCTGGAGACGTTTTTTCTGTGGGAAGGAAATATCTTCTACCTTAAATATGAGAATATTTGCCATGTGCTGGAGAACTTAAGGCAGAGCCTCACTCGATTTGAGTTGGCCTTTGATTATTTGTCCCATAAATTGATTTGCCCGCAGCACGGGATTTAAACGATCGGAAAAATTGTTGGATGGGTTTAGCTCCATCGGTGCACCGTGGAATACGGGATTTGATGATATTTCAAAGCTGGCGGAGAAGGTGGGGCTTTCAGTAAAGGAAAACTTTTTGATAGCTGACTATTCCAATGGGATGGACAAAGACTTCTGGGTGGATCCCCAATTGCTTGATGACTATTCTATTTGCATTTTCCAACGATAAACCCAAGGAATTTACGAGGTGAGGAACGTGGGAAAGGGAATTCTGGTCTTTGCCAGAAGAGACGATCTGTATTATCATCTCAACCGATATGTTCGCGAAGATCAAAGGTTCATCCTGGTGAAACCGGGCAATATATTTCGTCAGTTGGGGGAGGGGATTTTTCAGATTGATCCACAGGAAGCGGGGGATTACCATCGGCTTTTCGACGAACTGGGCGAGCGGCTGGATCCGGTTGATGAAATCATTCACCTGTGGAATTACGAAAGTGGATCACTCGATTATCTTGATCATGGGGATCTTGAAAGATTTAATCGGGCGGTTCAGCGCAATCTCACCTTTGGGGTCAGATCGATTGATTTGTTGACGCAAGCGATGGCTTCACGATCGGGTCTCAAAAAGGCCCGTATCACTTACTGCCACTATGGGTTGAAGACCTCATTGCAACCGCAAAACATGATGGTTCCGGGTTGGTATTTCCATCTGCCGGAGGAGCAATCACAGTTTTCTTTCACTTCGATCCACCTTTCGCAACCCTTTGCAGATCCTTCGCAATTTGCCGGGTTGTTGTTGAATGAACTGGACAGGGATCACCAAAATCCGTGGGAAGAGAAGAGATGGCGGAACGCTTGGCGCTGGTCGCATCCAGTGAAAAAGAATCCTCGATCGGCTGAAGGGTTATCTCAAGGGCGAAGAAGAATTGTTCTGGACAGGAAATATCCACAAAACAGACAACGAATGGGAAGCTTGGTTTGGTGGAGCAGATGGGGAGGAGCTTTTGGGGAGAATTGTCAGGTCCCGAAATTTGCAAAAGATCGCCCGGTTGTGGGTCGCAGGAGCTCCGATTGACTGGCATGCTTTCTATTCGGAAAGTCCGCGTCCCCAACGGATTTCTTTGCCGACTTATCCCTTCGCCGAAACCTCATACCGGATTAAGCTAAACAATCACGATGAAGAACAAGCTCCAAAGGAGTCTTTCGAAAAGAGACCCCTTCAATCGATCCTCCTCCACATCGTTGGGGAGATCTTGAAAGTGGATGGGGCCGAACTGGACCCTGATTGGGAGTGGCAGATGGATCACAGCGACACGATGAAGCTGATCGTACGTCTGAGCAAAACCTTTGGAAAAGGGCTGGATCCTTTAACCATCATGGAGTTGCGCAGTGTAAATCAGTTGGCGGAATATCTTGCGCAAAAGGGTGTCACCGATTTGACGTCGTCGATGCCACCCACATTATCGGCGGGATCAAAACATCAGGCAAATGACGGGAAGAAACCGGTTCTCTCCCATCTTGTCCGCATCGTTGCAGAGATGCTGAAAACGAATGAAGAAGAGATTGACATCGATGCCGATCTCAGCGAGTATGGCTTAAACTCCATCAATATCATGTATTTGCACCGTAAATTGACAGAGCGGTATGACCCTTCGATCGAACCGCTCATGATTGCCAACAGCCGCACACTTCGTGAGCTTGCGTCGCTGTTGGAGAGCAGGGAGAGATAAAAGAAAGAGAGGTTTGTCGACCCGGGTGTGTAGCGGAACGGAGAAAGTAGCACGTAATTGAATCCAAAAGTCCCCGGCTGTATAATTGAACCCATATGGGGTGATGGAACCAGAGGATGTCGATCGGACGACTCAGGGGAGAAAGGAATGAGCCATGCGATTGATACTGAAAGAACAGATCATTCGCTCGACCCTCCGAACAGAAGAGAGGATTCATCTTACCCCGACACCGAACGTAGTAAATGCCTTCCTGGCGGAACAGGCCTCCATCCAAGCGGAGCTGAACGCAAGGCGGATCCAAAAGGCAAAGTGGCGTGAGTTTGCCGAAGAATTGGCTCAAGCTCTGATCCAGACCTTGATGACAGCCAATCAGTACATGAATTTTCGTCAGCAGGACATTTGCCGTCTGGAACGTCTTTTCCTGTCCCTGCTTGAACAATTGGCCGCATTTTACGAGCAGCGGGAAAGGACCCGGGAAATGCTTGTCCATATTCTGAAGCAGCATGGGTTTAAGGTGAGTCGATTTTTGTTGGAAACCAATGGCTCACACTTTCAGTTGGTGGAGAAAGATCAACTGATGGTGCGCAGGGTGCCCTGCAGTGAATACGAAGCCCCCTTTCAATTCGAGTTACTGGGAATTGAAAGGGATCGGCTCCAAGAGCCGGTGCTGGATCTCGGTTGCGGAAGCCAAGCACGATTGGTTCAGGCTTTGCGGGAACAGGGTGTGGAAGCCTATGGCCTGGAACGCATGGCATCGGGGGAGACTCCATTCATCTATACGGTCAATTGGCTCGATTTTTCCTTTGTGCCGGACAAATGGGGGACAGTGATCTCCAACATGGCTTTCTCCAACCACTTTTGGCACCATCATATCCACAAAGCCGGGTACTATACCACCTACGCGAAGAAATATATGGAGATCTTGCGTTCACTCCAAGTGGGTGGAAGCTTCATCTATGCACCGGGTTTACCCTTCATCGAACCCCTGCTGGAAAAGAGCGGTGACACCTATACCGTGTTTTGCAGGGAACTGGATCAGCCATCTTTCGAACTGGATATACTGGAGGGCATAGACTCCTCCCGTTGGTATGTGACACAGGTGATCCGGGAACGATAGACGATGGCCAAATCTTGTTCAAGCTCCTCCATACCCATCCTTCACTGAAGAACAGGGACCTCCCCGTTCTTTTTTTTGGACTCGATTGGAAGTATCGGAAACATTCACTCAAAGGAGAAGGCATCGTCTTAAACGATGAAAAAAACAATACTAATTCCTTAGCAATTATTCTCCTTGCCAATAGGCTGCTGTTGATTTCATAATTTATTTAAAGAAAATAACAGGGATGATAAGAACATGAAGAGATACTGGGGATACCTTGTACTTTTATGCTTTGGCTTATTTCTGCATTTTATCTTGCAGTGACAAATATGACGAACTTGAATCTATCATGGCTCAATGAGCAGGTGTTTGTTGCCGCTCTCACAGTTGTGGTCTTGAACGGAGCAGTATGGGTTGAAGGTTGGTGTCATCATTTTAACTATGGGGGTGCTGGCCCCTGTCGCCCTGGGGAAAATCCCCTGGTCTCAATTGGTGGATACGATGAAGAGCTCTGCCGGACTGGCTGCAGTGATCGTCGGGATTTTTGTGGCATATCTAGGGGGAAGAGGAGCCAACTTATTGACGAATCAACCGACGATCGTCACCGGACTGATGATCGGAACCATTATCGGGGTGGCCCTGTTTCGCGGTGTTCCGGTGGGGCCGCTGATCGCAGCGGGGATTCTATCCTTGTTCCTGCGAGGATGATGCGGCAGACCGTCCGACCCTCCTCCGATAAAAACCGCATTTCAAAGCCTCAAATTGGCTGGAAATGCGGTTTTTATCCGTTTTGCACAAAGTATGAAAGATCCACCTCCTGCTGATACTATGCCCAGGTAAAAGCACCCTGGGATGGGACAAGGAGGGGTGAGGATTGACTGAGCGGAAGGATTACAAAAAGAAGCGGTTTTCCATCAGAAGAAGGTCCAAACCTCGATTGGGTGAAGAGGATATCACAGTCGTCGATCCGGACGTTGCCAAAAGAGCGGTCGTGGCCACAGCCCTTGGCAATGCCATGGAATGGTTTGATTTTGGTATTTATTCCTATTTGGCTGTAACCATCGGCAAAGTGTTTTTTCCCGAATTGACCGGCAGCCTGCAATTGATCTATGCTTTTGCCACTTTTGCTGTGGCCTTTCTCGTCCGGCCGCTGGGCGGAGTCATTTTCGGGATGTTGGGAGACAGGTGGGGACGGAAAAGAGTTCTGGCGATCACGTTGATTCTGATGGCGGTGTCCACGTTGAGTATCGGTCTGATTCCCGGTTATACCTCAATCGGTTCCACGGCCACTCTTTTATTGTTGCTGGCCCGCTTGGTTCAGGGATTTTCCACGGGTGGGGAGTATGCCGGCGCCATGACGTTTATTGCGGAATCGACTCCGGATAAAAGGCGGGGAGTGATGGCCAGCGGATTGGAAGTGGGTACCCTGATCGGCTATATTGCCGGGGCGGGTTTGGTCACTTTGCTCACGTTTCTGCTGGGAACAAAAGGGATGGTGGAGTGGGGGTGGCGTATTCCATTTTGGATTGCGGCACCCTTGGGTTTGATCGGCCTTTACTTTCGTAATCACCTCGAAGAGACGCCAGCTTTTGAAGCGATGGAAGAGGCACGGGAAGAAAATCAACATATCTCGATGAAAGAGATCTTCGTCTCTTATTGGAAGACGCTGCTAATCGGCATGGTCGTGGTGTTTTTTTATAACGTGGTCAACTATATGGTTTTGTCTTATATGCCTTCCCATCTGTCTGCCGTGCTGGGTTATGGAGAGACCAAAGGGTTGTTGTTGATTGTGATCGTCATGGTGATCATGATCCCGATGGTTCTTTTGATGGGGTATTTTGGTGACCGGGTGGGTGCCAAACGGATCGTGCAGGGAGGATTGATCGGATTGATCTTTTTATCGCTCCCCTCCTTTTGGCTGATCGGAAGCGGCATGGTGGGGTACGTCTTTTTAGGATTGATGATGTTGGCTGTCTTCTCTTCCACCTTCCAAGGGACGATGCCTTCCCTGTTGCCCTCCCTTTTCTATACCGAAGTGAGATACGGGGCACTGGCTGTTACCTACAATATTTCAGCCTCCATATTTGGCGGCACGACTCCCTTATTGGTGTCCTGGTTGATCAATTTGACAGGAAATCGACTGGTGCCGGCTTATTACCTGATTTTCGCCGGGGTGGTCGGGATGATTGTCGTGACATATTTTGTAAAGGAGACTTCCGGTAAATCGCTGCGTGGATCCCCACCGGCGGTGGCAGAGCAACAGGAAATTCAGGAGGTATTGGAAGAGCCGGAAAAAGCCTTATGGTGGCGGGAAGAAACAAATAAAAATGAGCCATGAGTGTTGTCGGATTCAACTTGAAAGCGTTGT
The DNA here is from genome assembly GCF_014637345.1 of Kroppenstedtia guangzhouensis. Lineage (GTDB taxonomy): Bacteria > Bacillota > Bacilli > Thermoactinomycetales > DSM-45169 > Kroppenstedtia > Kroppenstedtia guangzhouensis. The sequence goes on along the minus strand of NZ_BMEX01000006.1, from coordinate 124,688 downwards.
GATCGTTCTTGGACGGTCGGGATGGGGTTTTACCCCTCCCCGGTTTCCATCTACTCGACAAATCGGGGCCAATCCGGAAGGAAGCTGTGTGTTTTGTTCCGGTAGGTGATTTCCAATCGGGGAACGAAGCGCTGATAATAGATGACTCCGGACAAGGCGTGCGTTTTTGGCTGTTGTCTCCCCAAGAATTGAACGGATCCGTGGTCATGTACGGGGATATATAGATAGACCCCCAATGTTTTTATCCGTTGTCGGATCAAGCGGCGGATCAGCGAAGTGACTGAAATGATGACGGGCTCTTGATAAAATTTTTTCCGGTTGGGAAGGTTTATGGCAATGGTTTGTTCTTCTTTTTCCAAGGTAAGAGAAGGAGTGGAGTGGACGGGATCTTCGCAACAGCTGAAAAACCGGCAGGTGATTTTTGTAATTTTGGCGGGACAAACCGCAAGAAACAGTTTCAACCGGGCTTGATGAAGATCGAGCCCATCCGGACAAGAAGCGAGTGAAAACAATAAACCGCTTCGAATCTCCCGGGTTCGGTTTCCCTGCTTTCTTCTTACCGGGAGATACGGATTTTTACTCAGCTCTCCATGGGGCAGCAGGCTGGAAAAGGTGGAATGGGTACGGATTTCTTGACGTAAAAACGGGCTGGGAACCTTATAATATTTCCCTTTGTTTCTCTTGACTTGAAGCATTTCTGATGCGATGTCCAGCATTTTCCGGATGCGGTGGGCGTACCGGTGGTTTTGGTGGACCCACTGTTGGCCATGAGTGGCAATCTTTTGCCGGGTCTTTTGATTTTGGAGTAAGAAATGGGCCAACTCCCTTGTCTCCTCACCACGACGACTGGTCAGCAAATGGAGATGGGGCTGAAAGTGACGGAGAACAGCGGGGGTGTGGTTGGTGATCAACAACCCGCCTGTACCGATGCATTCCCAAGTTCTCCGGGTTAACAGTTCAGCGTGATTCTGGATTCCCAAGACCATTTTTGAAGAGGCATACACGTGAGGAACTCGGTCATACGGGATGGGTCCCCGGATCACGTGATCGGGAATGGAAAAAGGGAGGAGTTGTTTTCCCCGCTCCCATCCCTTGCCCCAGATGGACACTGAAAATTTTTCTCTCAACAGCGGTTCCAACAGAATTTGAAGGCTGTTGATTCGCCAACTGTCCAAGGTTGCATTGGAGAAATTGGCCACCAGGGAAATGTCTGTCTGATATTCAGGAAGTGGGGGGAGTGTGCGATGAATCCGGGGATTGCAGGCAAAGGGAAGATAGTAGGAGGGAACCCCTCTTTCCTGATACATTTGCGGAGCGTGGAATGCATGGGTGAAGACGACATCGGGCTGTCCGGTTTCCAGGATATACATTCCCCAATAATCGGTATGAAGGGGGTCTTCCGTCGACCAAAACACGTGAAGGCTCCGGGTTTCTTCACAATATTGACGGATCGCCCGAAAATAAGGTTCCCGATGAAAGGGGGTCCACCCATTGGTCAGGATCACGTCGGGTTTGTATCGGTTCAGTTCGTCAACCAACCCCCGTGGAGTCAAGTCCGGTTTGGGTATAAAGAGAGGTACCCTGTTTTCCTTAAAACCGGAGGGAACCGTGTGGACATAATTGGGGATATTTTCGAGATAGTACCATTTCATTGCGCTCCCGCCCTTTATAAAAACCGATCTTTGTATTCTTTAAATACGGATCGGTAAGGCAAAAGGTCCTTCACCATCCGGTCCATGCCCTCCCGGAGAGAAACCGCCTCCTGTGGTAGCAGGTGTTGTCGGAACCCTTTGTTTTCCATCTTCATCTGATGGGTTTCATTTTCTTTTCTGGGATTGGGGATATGGGTGATTTGAGCCTGCAGTCCTTGCTTCTGTCCCGCTTGTTGGACCTGTTCCGCCAGCTGTTTGGGACTGGCCAACAAGGTCATTTGGTTAAACACTTGGAACTTTTGATTGGGTGAAAGTGCAGCGGCTTGAGCCAGGGAGTCCACCGCATCCTCCAAGGCGATCATCGGCTTTTTCTGCTCCCCTTTTCCGTAAAGGGTGATGGGATGATCCGCCAACATTTGTGCACAAAATCGGTTTGCAACCACACCAAAGTAAAAATCAAAGTCAAACCGGGTGGCCAGATGCGGATGGAGCCGGGTTTCTTCGGTTCCGGTTCCAAATACGATGGCCGTTCTTAAATCGGTGATGGAGAATCCCCACATCTTGGATGAGAGGTAAAGGTTGTTGATATCCCCCACTTTGCTCATGTGATACCAGGAGGTCGCCATTCCGGGGTAGGGGATGGTATCCGAACCCGTCTTTGTTTTCACATCGATAAATCCCTCAGGGATGGTGAAATGGGGAGAGCCATATACCCCGGTGGTTGTGGTTTCCACAAAGTGAGTTTCCTGTTCCAACCCGCACTCTTTGATTCCCCACAGGAGATTCCGGCACATGCGGTTGTTGTTTTCCTGCGTAAAGTGGGCCAGGGGGGCGTGAAGGTGGGAATAGGGAGCGGCGGGTTGGGCTGCCACATGAAGGATCACCCGGGGTCGAAAGGTTTTTAACAGCTGGCATACCATCGTATACTCTGTAAGATCGGCTTCGATAAAGGTAAGGTTATGCATCCCGAATTCTTTCGCCGTCTCCAAGCGCTTTTCCATCGATGCGATCGGGATCGCACTCACACTTCCGATTTCCCCGACCCATCGGCGTCGACCGAGATGATCCACTCCAATCACTCTCTCCTCGGGAAAAGCTCGACTTAACTTCAGCATCAATGGCCATCCGATATAGCCATCAGCCCCCGTCAACAAAATCATCCTTGATCACTCCTTTTTCCAATTTCGGATTGAATTCGTTCCGCCAGCTTCATGACGTTTAATCCATCAAACTGGGAGACTTCCGGTTGGCGGCCGGTTTGGACTGTCTCGATAAAGTGCTTGATTTCTTCCAGTAAGGGAGAGAATGTCGGGATATGGACGGTTTGACAGTGGATGGAATGAGAGTATCGGCCGGATCGGGTGTAGCGGTACAGCCGATGATTCAACAGATCAGCCACCCAGGTCTGGTCTGTTTCCGTCAAAATGATCTCCCGCTTTCGGAGGGCTCCCGCCCGAACCGCGTGGATTGTCACATGAAAAGGAGAATCGAAAGGGATGTAAACCTGGGCATTATCGACCAGACCCCGATTCATCTCCCGCGGATGCACCACCTGACCGGATGCCGTGAGATCCGTGGGAGAGGCTTTCATTCGATCGGCAATGTGAAGGACGAGGTCGAGATCGTGAACCATTAAGGTGAGGCAGACATCTGCATCAATTTTTTTTCTCAAGGGGACATAGCGATAAAATTCACCCATGACCAGATGCTCGTATCGGACAGACTGGAGCAGGGTTTGAACCACCGGATGAAACCGCTCCACATGTCCCACTTGAATGTGGACGCCGCAGTCGGAAGCCATGTGACAGAGGGAGCGGGCTTCCTCAAGGGTACGGGTGAAAGGTTTTTCCAGAAAAACATGGCATCCGTGACGGATCGCCTCTGTTGCGACTGAGTGGTGGGCTGTTGTCGGAACACAGATCACGACGGCCTCAGCTGCTTTCATCAGGTCACGAAGTTTTCGGGCTTGAGGAACCTGATATTTTTCGGCGATGATCTTTGCCTTCGAAAAATCGGAATCGAATATGCCGATGACTTTCACATCGGGAAGGGAGATCAGGTTTCGGAGGTGATTCTCTCCCATAAATCCGGTTCCCACGAGGGCCGTTTGTACAATTTTCCCGGTCAATGACTCATCCCCCTTCGGTCTTAATTGAATCGGGTGGATCATAGGATGAAAAGTGAGGAGGGGGAGCGATGATCCCGTTAATCGATATCCAACGTCAGCATCAATCCCTGAGAGATGAAATGGAGAAGGAGATCGCTGATGTATTGGATCAAGGGCAATTTATTTTGGGAAGAGCGGGTGAAGCTTTGGAAAAAGAGGTTGCCACCCTTTGCGGTACCGGATATGGAGTCGGGGTAAACAGCGGAACCGATGCGTTGTTCTTGGCATTGGCCGCCTTGGGTGTGGGTGAAGGTGACGAAGTGATTACAAGTCCTTACACTTTTTTTGCCACCGTGGAGGCGATCGTTCACACTGGTGCCCGGCCTGTTTTGGTCGATATCGAGACCCAAAACTATCATCTGGATCCCGCCCGGGTGGAACAAGCGATCACATCGAAAACGAAAGCGATTCTTCCCGTTCACCTTTTTGGTCATCCTGCGGATATGAAAGCTCTGTCATCCATTGCGCAACGCCACGGACTGGCCGTGGTGGAGGATGCCTGTCAAGCGATGGGTGCCCAACTCGATGGGAAACCAGTAGGATCCTGGGGAGATGTCGGCTGTTTCTCTTTCTATCCCACAAAAAACTTGGGTGGGATTGGAGATGGCGGCATCATCACCACTTCCAACCCAAGGTTGCATGAAAAAATCCAACGATTGCGCACACATGGGACGGAGCGTAAATATCACCATTCCTGCTTTGGCTTTAACAGCAGGCTGGATGAAATTCAGGCGGCTGTCCTTCGTGTGAAGTTGAAGCATTTGCTGAATTGGAATCAGCGACGGCGGATTTTAGCCGATCGATATCGGGAAGCGTTTCACAAGTTGCCGCTTCAACTTCCATCCACCTCTGCAGAGGCTTTGCCCACCTATCACTTGTATATCCTTCGGACACCCCACAGTGCTTCATTAAAAAAATGGCTGAACGATCATGGAATCGGATGTGAAATCTATTATCCGATGCCATTGCACCATCAGAGAGCATGGAAAGATCGGTTTTCAGTCCCCTCTCTCCCGCAGGCGGAAGCGGTGGCGGGAACGACATTGGCATTGCCTGTTTATCCCGAACTGACAAATGCGGAGCAGGAGACAGTGATCGAGAAAGTGGTTCAATTTTTTGAGGAGGGGAACGCCCTTTGAAACCCTTTGTTCATCCTCAAGCGCAACTGGGCAAGAACGTCCAACTCGGGATGTCCTCCTGGATTGGTCCACAAGTACAGATCGGGGACCATGTGGAAATCGGCTCCCATGTGGTCATTCATGAGCAGACAGTGATTGGAAATCAGGTGAGAGTCGGCGACCATAGTATTTTGGGAAAGAAGCCGATGAAAGAATCGGTTTCTGATCCTCTCATCATAGGTAAAAAAGTTCAGGTGGGGAGCAACAGTATCTTGTATCGCGGAGCCACGGTCGGCGAACATTGCTTGATAGCCGATCTTGTAACCATCAGAGAGCATGTGGTGATCGGAGACAAGGTTGTGATCGGCAGAGGAGTCACATTGGAGAATCACATCCAAATCGGTGATCGGACCAATTTGCAAACCAATGTCTATCTGACCGCCTTTTCCCGACTGGAGGAAGATGTGTTTGTGGCCCCTTGTGTGGTTACGTCCAATGATCCATTTGCGGCCCGTTCTCCCCACCCGATCCCGTTGAAGGGGGTCCATGTGAAGCGCGGAGGAAGAATCGGAGCCGGAGCGATATTGCTTCCGGGAATCACGATTGATGAAGAGGGGTTCGTTGCAGCGGGAAGCGTCGTCACCAAAGATGTTCCCGGTAAAACCATTGTGAAAGGCATTCCGGCCAAACCTTTTCGGCCGGTGCCGGAAGCTCAACGGCTCTCCAATCTTCCACCCAGATCTTAAACGGTATCTTCGAAGTATTCTTGTATTCCCTCATAAAGACTCTTCATCTTTCTGCCCCTGAAGAGAGTGTCTGTCTTTTGAGTGTCCCATTTGATTAAGTGAGTCTTCTGTTCATTGGTCGATTGCTTCTGTTTTCTGATGATGGGCACCGATCTTCCGAGAGATTGCTTCCCAAGCTGATTGACCAAACGTGCCAGCTCCAAAATACTTAAGGTGTCTTTTCCTCCAAGATTGTAAATCCCTTGGATGGAAGTGGACAGAGCTTGGTAATAAGCCCATACCACATCATCCACATGGATGAAATTGCGTGTTTGCTGTCCGGATCCATGAATCGTGATTTTCTGATTTTTTATTACGGATTTGCAAAAACTTTCAACCACGGTTCCCTTCGAAACCATTCCCTTACCATACACGTTGGATTGGCGGAAAATGACGATATCGAGATTGGCTTGTTCCTTCAGAAGGAGTTCCTCCGCCCACTTTTTCAGATGACCATAGAAATTGCCGGGATTTAAAGGGGTCTGCTCGCTGATGAGCTTCCAATGTGGATCATACACTGCAAAAGAGGAGGGAAAGATGATTTTTTGCACCCCTGCTTGGATGGCCTCACGAACGATATATTTCAGAGAAAGCAGATTGATCAGTATGGCGTCTTTGGCATGGGTTTCACATTGGGAGACATCGCTGATCGCACCCAAGTGAATGATGGTGTCGATCCCTTTCATCATTTTTTTCACGTCATCGGGTATGGTGATATCCAACTTATGGATCGATATTCCATGAATTTGGGGGAAGGGATGGGTACGAAAGTTATCGACCGCCCGCATCGGGATATTTTTTCTCGAAAAAAAGTCAACTAACTTGGAGCCGATATATCCTGCCGCTCCGGTGATGAGAATCATTCAGACAAAAATCCTTACATAGCCGATGTTTTGAAAAAAGAAGGTCACCAAGTTGGGTGGTCCATATCCCGGTGGGGGAGCGGTTTGAACTGTAAATGCAGCTGTTGAGACACTGACCAGTTGACCTTCGACAGGGCTCTCATTCTCAGAGACAGCCACCTGGACGGTACTTCCGATGAATTGACGCAGACGAGCCGCCAAGTTTTGATATCCCGCCATCTCAACTTCCACCTCCCAAAGCGTCCACATAGATGATGCTGTCAAAGGGAATCAAAATGATCTCCCCGACCGACTGCAATTCGAGATAATCGGCGCCAACGGCGGTGACCCGACCCGATACTTCTCCGCTGACGGTCTCAACGACAACGTTTTGATTCAGATAGCGTAGGAGCCGCCGTCGGATCGCCTCGTTTTCATCGCCTCCTCCTGGAAAGGAAGGGCCGAAAATACTGTCCAGGATCCCTTCGACCAATCGAAAAATGTTATTAAGCAATCTTCCTTCACCTCCTGCTATAAGATACTTTTAAAAGAAAAAAACGGAAGGGCTACTCTACTACTTTTTAGAAGTTTGGGGTACAGTTGATAAAAAACCAAGCAAAAACCCTCGCCTTTCGTGCGGGGGTAATCCATGTTCAGTCACTGATTGGCGGGGTTTTCATATGGACAGGATCGCATAGGCGAGACTGAAGAGCATCCCGGCAGCGGAAAGCACCAAAATGGGGATGTAGACTAAAGGGAGAAAAGAAAGTCGGGAGCTTATTTCTCCGGGGTAAAATCGATATCAATGGAGGCATCATAAAAAAATCGCCTTTCCGGAGGCGATGAACTCTTTCTGATTGGAATCGACCTTGATCCAGGAAAGGCTTAGATCCCATGAGGAAACAGCATCAGGAAGATGATGAAGGACAGGAAGATAGTCGAAAGAATTCCATGGAGGCGAACCTTTCGCGCCCATGGTTTGAACCCGGGCGGCGTGGGGGAGTTGAGAAATTTTCGGATATGATAGCCAAACATTCCCCCAAAAGCGCCGATCCCTGTATAAACGACGATTACCCAAATCATCCAGTGAAGTGAATAGTTCCCTTGGATGTACAAGTATCCGCCGGAAAAGAATTGGGCGACGAGAACCCATTGGCTGATGAAATTCATCCAATACATGGCACGAAGGACCGACCTTTCTTGTAGAAAGGTTTTCTGCAAAAAAAAGGGCAGTAAAAGATAAAAACCCATTCCAACTGCCCCCAAAACGTGAAAAAACAGCATCAGCTTAGCCAAAAGTGCTTCCCCTTCTTCCATTGGTGGATCTGATCTTCATTGTATCATGTTGCCGAAAAGCGGCTGTGATTCCTGTCACAATCGGTTCGATTGGAATCAGGGGGGGTTAACGGGAAGTGAATTCCTCCCCTTTTATCTGAATAAATGGCTAATTAACGTTGACGTTAATATAATATAATGATAGCCTGGGAACAGGGGATTGTTGAGGGGGTGATTCTGTGTCATTATCGACTGACAAAGATCTCTTTACGATATCTGAATTGTCTCGGGAGTTGGACATCAGCACACGTACGATTCGATATTATGAGGAGATCGGCTTGATCCTGCCACAGCGCAGCGGAAAAGGCACCCGATATTACACCCGCGGTGATCGAGCCCGTCTGAAACTGATTTTGCGCGGAAAAAGATTTGGCTTCTCCTTGCATGAGATCAAAGAAATGATCACTTTGTTCGATGAAGACCGGACAGGACGGAAACAGTTGAGACGCACAATCCAATACGGTGAGGAAAAAATCCGCGAACTGGATGCCCGGATCGAGGACCTCAGCCGATTGCGGGAAGAGATTCAGGATCTTAAAACTCGCTTTGAAGAGAAGTTGGTATCTTTGGAAGCAGGGGAGGACGGGTCCAGGGAATGAACAGACGGGGGGGATATCTGTGAATTTGTCAAAGATCCTGCATATCAACGGGAATAAGTATCCGGATCGGGATGCGCTGCTCTTCGGGGAACAACGGGTCACTTACAGACAATGGAATGAACAGGCGGATCATCTGGCTCACCACTTGCAACAAAAGGGGATTCAACGGGGGGACAGGGTGGTTTTGATGATGCCCAACCTCCCTGATTTCGCCATTCTTTACTTTGCCATCCTCCGTGCCGGCGGGGTGGTGGTCCCGATCAACGTCCAGTTCAGTCGGGATGAAGTGGCCTATATTTTGGAGGATTGCCAGGCCAGGGGGATGTTTGTGCATGAGAAGCTTTTCCCCTCAGTTGCTGAACTGGCAAAGTTGCAACCATCCCGCTTTTATGTAAAAACTGGCCCCGCCGAAGGGGGATGGGAGAGCCTGGGGGATTGGAAATCCTCTCCCCCCCTTGGGAATGCCCCCCGGTTTGATCCGATGACATTGACGGAGGAGGATGAGGTGGATGTTCTCTACACCTCCGGGACGACGGGACGACCGAAAGGAGTGCGGTTCAGTCACAGAAGTTTACTGACAGTTGGCACGATGATCGCCATCGAATTTGAAATCAACTTGGAGAGTCGGATCTTGCATATGATGCCGCTCAGTCATTCCGCTCCCTTGCATTTGATGTTTGTATCCGCTGTCATCGTCGGTGCATCCCATGTGTTTTATCCCGCTTTCACTCCGGAGATGTTATTGCGCCTGACTGAGCAGGAGAGGATTACCCATTTTTTTGGCGCCCCGGTGGCCTACTTGCTCAGTATGCAAGAGCCCAACTTCCCCGAGACGGATCTTTCCTCGTCCAAATACTGGGTGTATGGGGGGGCTCCCCTCTCCAAGGACCAGGCGGATGCGATTGCTGATGCATTTGGCAAGGAGAAGATGGTCTGTGTTTATGGTCTGACCGAGGCCGGACCGAGCGGAACTCTGATGCATCATCGGGATCATCATGAAAAATCGGGGAGCATCGGCCGACGGGGGGCCTTGTTCACTGAAATCGAGATTGTGGACGAACAGGATCAACCTTGCCCGACGGGCCAAATCGGCGAAATCCGACTGCGGGGTGAAGGCACGATGCTGGGTTACCTCAACCGGCCGGAGGAAACGGCACAGACTCTGAAAAAGGGCTGGGTCTATTCCGGTGATTTGGCGTTTCGGGATCAGGACGGGTTTTTCTGGATTGTGGATCGCAAAAAAGATGTGATCATCACAGGGGGAGTCAATGTCTATCCGAAAGAGGTGGAGGATGCCTTGAACAGCCATCCCGGAGTTCAGGAGGCGGCGGTGGTGGGTCTGCCGCATCCGACATGGGGAGAAACGGTGACGGCCTTTATGGCTCCGAAACCGGGGGCCAACCCGTTGGATGAAGACGGCTGGCTGAAGGAGATCCGCCGCTTTCTGGCCGGGAAGATCGCTGAATTCAAAATTCCGAGGCGGGTGAAGATTGTGTCCGGATTGCCCCGAAATGCCAGCGGTAAAATCCTGAAACACCGGTTGAAAGAAATTGGGACGGAGGCTGATTCATATGTGTAAGCGGCGTAACATCCAGCGGGAAGTGGATCAGGCTCGGTACGGAGGGAATAATATCCCCCGGCCACCCCTGGAGCCCAACTTTTACCTGGAAGATTTCAATCTGCAGTACCTGATGCGCCGGTACCTTCCCGACGATATGCATCAATGGGCGGATCGGGAGTTGACTCACTTGGGTGGGCGGGTTGCTGGGCCGATTGATCAACGGGCGGCCTATACCGACCGGGATGGTCAGCCCCGGCTGGTCAGGTACAATCGGCGGGGCGAGGAAATTTCGCAGATCGTCAAAAACGAGGGTTATCTGAAGACGGTCAAAGAAGTGTACGGAGCAGGGATTGTCGGCCACCTTTATCGCGAGATTCCGGAGTTGGGCCGCAAAGCTCCCTATCTGTATTCTTATCTGCAGGGATATCTACTCAGTGAAAGCGAACCGGGTTTTTACTGTCCCGTCACCTTGACTCTGTCTGCAGCTCATCTGATTGACCGGTATGGTACACCTGAGCAAAAAGAAACCTATCTGACAGGGCTCACCTCTCTCGATGAAGAGACCCTCTATGAAGGGGCGACTTGGCTGACCGAGCGGCAGGGAGGCTCCGATGTCGGAGCCAACTTGACGATGGCGGCAGCCGATCCGGAAGCGGGACCGGGGGTGTACCGCTTGACCGGTGAAAAGTTTTTCGCAAGCAATGCAGGCGCCATGGTGGCCACGGTGCTGGCCCGAATCCATCCGGACCGTCCCGGCACCCGGGGACTGGGACTCTTCCTGGTTCCTTGGATCAAACCGGATGGCACCCGCAACCGGATCTATGTCCGTCGTCTGAAAGAGAAGCTGGGGGTAAATGCTGTTCCTTCCGCTGAGGTGATTCTGGAAGAGGCGGAAGGGTATCTGATCGGTGATCCGGATCAGGGATTTAAATACATGGCGGAAGCCTTGAACATCTCCCGGATCTGCAATGCGGTCGCCGCAACAGGAATCATGCGCCGTGCTTGGTATGAAGCATTCCACTATGCGAGAGAGCGCCAAGCTTTCGGACGTCCCATCCTTCAATATTCCATGGTCAAGCAGACCCTGGCGGAGATGTTGGTGGAGCTGGAAGTCAACACCGGATCCACTTTTGATATGATCCATCTCTATGATAAAGTGAACAGCGGTCAGGCTGCTCCCGAAGAGGAAGTGATGGTCCGGATGCTGATCTCTCTCATCAAGTACCGCACGGGGGAGGCAGCCAAAGAGATGACGCACCAAGCCATTGAGACGCTGGGCGGCAACGGTTATATCGAAGAGTATGTAACCCCGCGCCTGTTGAGGGATGCACAAGTGCTCACCGTCTGGGAAGGAACGGCCAATATCCTGGCACTGGATCTGTGGCGGGTCATCAAGAAATTCCGGGCAGATGAGGTTTTTCTGCAGGTGATACACCGCGAAGTGGAGGGGTTGACGCATCCTCTGTCCCAGCCCTTCAAAACCGCTCTCGAAGAACGGCTTCAGCAAATTCGGGAAAACCTCACTTTCCTCAAGTCACAACCGGAAGAGATCCTGACATATTACCTCAAGCCGCTTTCGGATCAGATCGTCGATGTGTACCAGTTGGTCTGCATCTTGAAAGAGGCGGAAGATCAGGCGGGAGCCGATGGTAACGGACGCAAATTCATCGTCGCGGAACTCTACAGAAAAGCGCATTTTCAGTCCACTGCCAAAGACCGGATCAGACAAACCCGGCTTCCCGATCTCATCCACTTTGATGAGCTGATGGACTATCAAAAGGTGGATGTGGAAGAGCTTCAACAAGTGAAAGCAAACACAAGATAAAGCCGGGGAACGATGACGTCTGAAGGGGGGCGCTGATCCCTCACCAGTGTGGAACAGGGAGCTCCCTGTTCTTTTTTCTTTCTCCCAACCCATCGGGTGCGTCAGGTGAAGTATTCCAGTCGCGCCGTGGGGAAGAATTCCTCCAAATATTCTCCCAAACGGGACTGAATTTCTGCTTGTTCCTCGTCAAGGTATACATACTTCCCGATCCCGTAGCGCCCCCATTTCCATTTGCGTCGTGCCTCATCCATTTCCAGCTTGGTCATGGGATAGTTTTTCTGGATGACCCGTTTGGCCGGTTTGGTGAAACGATGCTGGATCCATTCGAAGGTCAAGTCCTTTTTGGCCACCTCCGGCAATGAAGTTGCCAGTTTCTCAAACATGAGGCGGTACCCTTCCTGCCACCCTTCGTGCAAATAGATGGGGGCAACGATAAATCCGAGGGGATAACCGGCCTGGGCTACCTTGACGGCGGCATCGATGCGATCGTTTAAGGAGGAGGTGCCTGGTTCCAGATATTTGATCACATAATCGGCGTTAATGCTGAAGCGAAAACGGGTTTTTCCATTGTGCCTGGCGTCGAGAAGGTGATCGACATGAGCGAATTTGGTCACGAAGCGGAGCCGGCCGGTTTCTGACTCCCCGAAATACTCGATCGCCCGTTTCAACGTGTGAGTGAGATGATCGATACCGACGATGTCCGAGGTGCAGGAGGCTTCAAATCGGGTGATTTCAGGAGCCCGTTCCCGCATGTAACCTTCAGCCGCTTCCAAGATTTCCTCGACGTTGACGTAGGTACGAATATAGGGTTTGCTACCCATGGTCGTCTGCAAGTAACAATAGTGGCAGTGCCCCATACAACCTGTGGCGAGGGGAATCGCATACTCTGCTGAGGGTTTTGAGGTGTCGAATTTCAAGGTTTTTCGGACTCCCACGACTAGGGTGGACTTGGCCGTCCGGTATTTCTGGAAATCATTTTCCCCGGGCAAGTTGCGAACCTGATTGTGGGATGTGGTTTTCCTGATTTCGATTCCCATATCCGTGAATTTCTTTTTCAGGCGTCGGCCGAGAGGATACTCCAGGGCACGGGGCTCCATATATACCAACTGTGGAACAAAGGGTTTAACCATGGGGAACCTCTTCTCCTGCAGAGCCGAAATAATACTGATATGCCTTTTCGGCTTCTTCCTTTGTGCGGTAAAGGGCGAACTCTTCATTCATCGGATAGTGGGTTTCATACAAGAACAGATTCAATTCTCCGGATCGCACAGGGTCACGGACTACAGCCGCTTCTTGTATGTTGGCTACGTCTTGTGTATGTGGATTTCGCACCATCACATAGACGATGTCTCCTGCTTGAATCGGCGGATATTCCTGATTTTGAATGTCCACGATAGCACCTTCCCACTTTTTTGTCTCTTAGGATTCCACAGATCGGGGGAAGGTATTTGTGTGGTAAAAAAAGTGACCCGCTTCCTATGGTACGGTTGTGCGGGTCACTTCTCACTTATCGCGTGGCTGTTGGTCTTCTGCTCAGCGGCAGGGTGTACTCCCTGACAAGATATCAGGGGTATCGTTTTTTCCTACAGAAAGAGAGGCCGGTTTTTTTGTTCACGACGACGAAGGACCATGCTTTCGATTTCACTTTCTAAACTTCATCAAGTCCTCACTGAGTGCCTTTGTTTGGCCGTACACTTGTTTGTATATTCCAAATAGCTGGTTGTACACTTCAACATGCTCCGCAATCGGATGGTATGTTTTTTCAGGCTGAATAAAGACTTCTGCACATGCCTCCAGGGATGGGAACCAGCCACAACCGAAGGCCGCAAGCATGGCTGCACCCATTCCGGGACCTTGCTCGCTGGACAGTTTGATGATATCCGCGTGGAATATATCTGCCTGCATCTGTAACCATACAGGGTTTTTGGCACCGCCCCCGATGGAAATGACCGAATCGACTTCTTCGCCATATTCTTGGAAGATCTCTATCGTTTCGCGCAGGGAAAAGGTGATCCCTTCCATCACAGCTCTGACAAAATCGGATCGTTGATGGGAGGCATCGATGCCAATGAAACTTCCCCGGATCACAGAGTCGGGATGTGGAGTCCGTTCTCCGGTCAGATAGGGAGTGAACAGAAGACCCTTTGCACCCATAGGAACTTGATCGATCCCCGTCAGGAGAGTTTGAAAGTCTTCTCTTTTTGCAAAGGTGTTCTTGAACCAGTTCAGGCTGTAACCTGCAGACAGGGTGACTCCCATGGTGTAAAAGGCATCTGCTTGGCCATGGTTGAAATAATGGACCTTGCCCTGAAACTCTTTGTTGCCCTTTGCTTCGTAGGAAAGCACCACTCCGGAAGTACCGATGCTGCAAAGGGTCTTTCCAGTCGAAAGAATGCCGGTGCCGATGGCACCACATGCATTGTCGGCACCTCCGGCAAAGACTTTTATGTGGGGTGACAAACCTGTTTCTCTGACTATGGAAGGAAGAAGTTCACCGACACAGGTATGGGATTCCACCAGTGGCGGACAGATCTCCACCGGTATTTCGAGCAACCTGCAAATCTCTTCGCTCCACTCCCGGTTCATCACATCAAGCAATAACGTCCCCGCCGCATCGGAATATTCACTGTGAATTTTCCCCGTCAACCGATACCTGACATAATCCTTGGGAAGCAAAAATACGCTTGTCTTTTTAAAAATGTCGGGTTCGTTTTCTTTCACCCATAACAACTTGGGGAGAGTGAATCCTTCCAATGCCCGGTTTTTGGTCGTCCGCAGCAAAAATTCTTCGCCGACGGTTTCCACGATTCGATGACATTGTGCCGATGTTCTCGTGTCATTCCAGAGAATTGCATTTCTGAGCACATGATCATCCGGGGCCAACAGGACCAGGCCGTGCATCTGTCCGGAAAGGCTCAGGCCTTCGATGTCTTCCACATTTCCTTTGAATATTCGGACCAGCTCGGCCAATCCTTCCACGGTCGCTTTTACCCACTGCTCCGGTTCCTGTTCACTGTAGCCCGCCTTGGTCTGGATCAGTGGATAGGAACGGGAAACCTCCGCACAAACTGTCCCTTCCTGGTTGACGAGCAACAGTTTTACTGCGCTTGTCCCCAGATCGATGCCAATTACATATTTCATCCATGTCCCCCCCTATGAATCAAGTGTGCTGCTACAACACATACGTGCCGGCACACCTGATTACATTTCAGTCAGGGTTTTCAACAGATATTGGTTTAAGATAGATTTTAAATGCTCTTCACGGCCGGATTCATTCGGAATCTGACTCAGGGTGAGGGCATGGGATTCAAGGGTATGGAAATTGGCTCTTCCTTCCACGATGTCCAAGCCGATTCCCTCTGTATAACTTTTATACCGGTTGACGATAAAGTCATCAAACACCCGATCTTGGATCAGCTGACTGGCGACCAGCAGGCCGACGGCAAAACTGTCCATACCGGCGATATGGGCGAGGAACAGGTCGTTGGGATCGAAGGAGCCTCTGCGCACCTTTGCATCAAAGTTGAGTCCCCCTTTTCCCAGACCGCCGTTTTTCAGAATTTCATACATGGCTAGAGTGGTGGAATACAGATCTGTGGGGAACTCGTCCGTATCCCAACCGATCAGCTGGTCTCCCTGGTTGGCATCGACGGAACCGAGCATTCCGTTGATGCGGGCCACTCTCAACTCATGTTGGAAGGAATGGCCTGCTAGGGTGGCGTGGTTTGCCTCCACATTAAATTTAAAGTGGGGGGCAAGATCGTATTTTTGCAGAAATGAAAGGCTTGTGGCCACATCGAAATCATATTGGTGCTTAGTGGGTTCTTTCGGCTTGGGTTCGATCAGGAGCTGCCCGTCAAATCCGATTTCCTTCGCATAATCCACAGCCATTTGTAGGAAGCGGGCATAGTTTTCCTGCTCCAATTTCATATCGGTATTCAACAAGGTCTCATAACCTTCGCGGCCGCCCCAGAACACATAGTTCTCTGCCCCCAGCTCTTTTCCGATCTCCAGTCCTTTTTTCACCCGGGCAGCGGAGTACGCAAACACATCGGCATGGTTTGAAGTGGCGGCGCCATGCACGTACCTTGGATGTGTGAACAGGTTGGCTGTGTTCCACAGGAGTTTGGTTTTGCTGGTTTTCATATAGTCCCGGATCTGGGCGACGATAATATCCAGATTGGCGTAGGTCTCTTTTAAATTGTTTCCTTCGGGAGCGATGTCCACATCGTGGAAACAGAAATAGGGAACATCCAGCTTTTCAAATAATTCAAAGGCAGCTTCCACACGGGCTTTTGCCAGGTCGAGGCCGGTCAGATGGTCCCAGGGACGGATCATTGTACCGGCTCCAAATGGATCGGATCCATCTGAGGTGAAGGTGTGCCAGTAGGCAACGGAGAAGCGGAGCCAATCCTTCATGGTTTTCCCGTTTACAACTTTCTCTGGATCATAATATTTGAAGGAAAACTTGTTTGTGGATTGGAGACCTTCAAATTCCACTTTGTTTACCTTCTCAAAATAAGACATGGCAAATCCTCCTGGATTAATTTTATCTTTTGGGCCTGTTCGACACGGTGATGTTTGTTTTAAACATCCTGCTTTCTTCTGGTTCCAACTCCTGAAATCCGGTGAGGGATAGCGGAAGTTCCAGGTTCGGGGCATTGGTTACCCAGGTGTAGGGTTCCGGACAGAGAAACCCGTGATGGCCATCGGAATTGTAGACCACCCAATGCTTAAAGTGGCTGTCCACCCGATACCGGATCTCAACTCCTGCCGATTGGAGCCACAAAGTTGCCTCATTGGCAGCCCCGGAATCTCCCCCTGACAGATAGACATCGTCCAAAGGGATTCCCTTCAGACTCATCCCTGTTTGCATTACTTTCTTGTAAGGGATCTCTTCCAGTTCCCCTGTCGGCAGGAGCCGGCTGTTCAAGCGCCACCGTTTCGCCGCGGTCAGGGAAAATTGGGCTGTCTCTTCCGGAAAGTTAAAGGTCGTATGAAATCCAAGCCCCAGCGGAAGGGGATCGGTTCCCCGATTCCAAACTTCCGCCGTTTTGTCCAATGAACTTCCCTCAAGTGCATAGGTCATCCTCAGGATGAAATGGTGGGGAAACTGCCGGGTTACTTCCTCATGGTCCGCCGAGTCAAACTGAGTGACGACCACGGCATGTTCCCCCTCTGCCTCGGCTTTGATCACCTTCCACTTTCGGGTATGGATGAATCCATGGATGTGATTATGGTGTTCTTTCTCGTTTACATCCAATTGATAATCCCGGCCTCCGTATGAAAATCTCCCATCCTCGATCCGATTCGGAGGAAACAGGATGGGTGTTCCGTATAAAACCGGGGTTTCCCAAAATTCTTCAGCTGAATGGGGTACTCTCAACAGTGGGTGTCTGGATCGCTGATCGACCAATGAGATCAGATTGGAGCCCCAATCGGGTACAATCACAAACTCCAGGTTGTCATTTCCCGCTTGGATCGCCTGTTGCTGCAGAAAAGGAATCTCTTGAACGAATGCTGTGATCGTGGATTCCTCCTTCCGGGAGATGAGCATTTTCAAGCAAGTATTCAGGTCTGTGTCACTGTTTTCCCCTTTATTCGGTTAAAGCTGTGATATCCACCTGTCATCAGCACTGCCGCGATCATCACACCGCTGAAAAATGGTATCAACGCTGTCATGTACAGATTGAGAAAGATGACTGCCGCGACAGCCACCAGCATGATGACGGATCGATGGGGATTCAAAACGGCATGGAACAAGGCGTATTTAATGGAATCAATCATCCCGGCACGATAATGGACATACACCGGAAAGAGAAACAACAGTGTCAGCAAATAGCATAGGATCAGGGTCCATAAAGGGATGAACAAGGCAATCTGGAGCGGGCCTGCAACGGTTTTTAAGAACATGAGGTCGATTGCGACCAATACAGCCGGGATCAGAAGCAGTAATCCAAGAAGGTTTGCCCTCAGGAACTCCTTCCGATATGTCTTCCAAAAAGTGTTCCATACCGGAATCCCCGTCTCTTTCAACAGCCACTTTCGGACCACAGTGAATAGTGCGACAGTGGAGGGCATAATCCCCCACACGAACATCCCGGCCGCCGAAAACAGGAGCCACAGTAAATTTACATAGGCCAATCTTGTGATCCATTCGCAGATGGTGAACAATATCCCAGAGGTTTTTCCAAATTCCATGCTCAATTCCCTTCTTTTCATTTCAAGAGACCGACCCGATTATTTGTTAAAACAAGAGGTTTTCTTGTTCTCTTCCAACCACAAGATGCTTGTCACGCCGCGGGGATAATATTTACTGCCGGCGATTTCACCTGCAATGATCTGATCACTCCAACTCCAGACAGACAGGGTGGGATGGGTCAGCCATTCTGCATGGACTGCATCGGCACGGGCCCCTTTTTCATCCCACTTCCAGCCCAGGATCTTCCTTGCGACGAATTGGCATAAGTAGATTTTGCTCAGCCAAGAGTTGTTGCTCGTTGAGGAGATTTTCCAGCCACCATTTTCAAACAGACAGACCCCTTCCTTGAGCACAGTCTCCAGATGGGTTTTCAATGCCTGGAGATATGATCCGAATCGTCCATCTTCCTTCAAAGCTTCGGTGCAATGTGTCAGGTGGGGGAAGAGCAGTCCTTCAATGGCAGGGATGATTTTTGAATCATTGCCTTCACCGAGTACTGCCGGAATATACCCGTCGGAGGTGGCATGGCTGACGATGGTGTTGGCGCATCTCTCCGCTTGGGCCCCGGCTTCTTTTGCGAGATCCGGCCGGCCGTTTTCTGCAAACAGCTTTTCTAGGGCAACATAGGAAGCCCAGATTTTCCCTGCGAGGTAAAGGTTGTTTCGGGCTTGCCCTAGAGATACATCCAGACTGTCGTAAGTGGTGATTTCAGCTCCTCCCATGACTCGGGAAGAATCCAGCCCCATCAGTCCATTACGTTTGGATGGTTCCGGATGATCGCGGTTCAGCATGCTTTTAAAACATTCGATAAAGACTTCGAGGTTGTCGTTCAGCCATTCCTGGTCCCCGGTCTGTGCCACATAGACAGCAGCAGTCAAAATCCAGTTCACCAACTGCTCGTGGGTCATATGGGAGAAACAACCATCGAGACCGTACAATTCATAGGAAGAGTACTCCGGCCGCGACAGGGTGTTGGCCACCCCCATATCATGGGTGAAGCTGATGCCGCCGGGATATTCGGTGTCATCCCCGGGGAAGCGGACGGTATCTTCATAGCTGAAACGTTTGACGAACATATTCAGTTCATTTTTTACTGTCCATGGATTCATACGCAATTCAAAAAACATCTGGTCCACCGTCAAATCAAAGGTGTTCATCATGCGGTATTCGCCTTCATTGACGACCCAGAATGGTTTTCCATCCGCATCGAGCAATTGCGTGGAGCCATAATAGCTGCGGATCGAGTGGGTGAGCATAAACTTTTGGTCATCGGATAAGTGGTCGGCCTTGTCGATGGATTCGTTTGCTTCTTTACAGTGCTCCTTGATCTCAGAAAAATGGTCGAGGGCGAAGGTTGCGACAGATTCGATGTCTGGGAAAAACCGGGTGTAGTAATAGGAAGTATCCATACCGGCTGTTACAACTCCCCCGCGATAAAAACAGATGGCGAATCGGTAAGTACGGCGCTCTCCGGCGGGGACATCGGCAATGAGTGCCGCGAGCGGCCCAAGTCCAAAGGTCCAGTTTTCTTCCCGGGGGGTTGTCAGGATATTTTCCATGCTGAAATGCATCGCCGATTTTACATCAGGGTCTTTGGAAGCGATGGCGGTGATCCGTCCCTGACCGACCCCAGAAATCCCGTCACAGGTGTCATCCAATCTCCGCATTGAGCTGTACGGATCGCTGCCCTGGTAACCGAAAAACGCGCGTCGGGGTTTCGTACCATTGGTGTTGTCAAGGGTGAGTTCTGCTAAAACAGCAGGCACGAGAGCCAATTTCAGTTCCGCTTCCGTCGCGGTGGTCGGATCAGGTACCGTCCGAACTTGAGAATAGATGGTGAAGCTTAAATCTCCGGCTTTCCAAGTGTCTGTGCCCAGTTGAAAGTCCCTTTGAATGCTCTCCTTTGAAAAAGGAAAGATGATCTTCGGCTTATTCGGGTCCGGATCCATATTTTCGATATCATAGCGTTTGCTTTCATCCGTATCCGCCGATGTGAAAAAGGGAAAAGCCTCATAAATTCCTTCTCGGTCCACCGTTTCCGCCCCGATGTAGACGTCCCGGCGCGGCGGCCGACCCAGCTCCAGGTCCAGTCCGCCACCGTTTCCGGGGAAACCGAGGGTAAAACTTGAAAACGCCCCGATCGGTGAGTGATGTGCATTGAAAAACAGATTCCGATTCAATTTCATTCCCCACTTTCTTGTTGATAGAGAAATGAGGTTCCGACGGGTACCTCATCCCTTTACGGATCCTGCTGTTATCCCTTCGACGATGCGATTGCTGAGAAGAAAGAAGGCGATTAGAATGGGAAGGATGCTGATCATGAGCGTGGCACCGATCGCACCCCAGTCCGTTGTATACTGACCGATAAAGTTCTGGATACCGACGGTCAAGGTTTTATAAGTATCTGAACTGATAAAGGTGTTGACGAATACGAACTCGTTCCAGTTGTAAATCATGTTGATGATGGCTGTGGTCGCGATGACCGGCGAAGTCATCGGCAGGGTGAGCCGGAAGAAAATATGGTGGATGGTGGCGCCATCCATCACCGCCGCCTCCTCCACCTCACGGGGCAGAGCCTCGTAAAAGCCGAGGAGAATCATGATTGTGATCGGGAGGTTAAAGGCGGTGTATGAAAGAATGATGGAGAGTGGGCTGTCAATCAGGTTGGTTTTGGTGAATGTATCGAATAACGGGATGAGGGTCGAGTGGACCGGAATCATCAGGCCAATCATGAACAATCCCAAAACCGGCTGGCTGGCTTTCCATCTCATCCGTGTGATCGCAAATGTCACCATGCTGGCCAACAGGACAGTCAATACAACAGCTGACACCGTATAGAGGACACTGTTAAAGAAATACTGGCCGATGTTCCCTTCTATCCACACCTTGACATAGTTCTCCCATTTCGGTTGCGTTGGCAGAGAAAAGGGTGACGTATTAAATATTTCTTGGTTGTTTTTCAGGGAGAAAAGGAACAACCAGACAATCGGGTAAATCTGAAAGGCGGCCACGACGATCAGGAACGAGTACAAGATTCCGTATGCCACCGGGTTCGCCAATCTCTTGATTTGCAGGAGAGACTTCTCTCTGTGTGAAGTCTGAACCGGTTTTGCTGTGTCCATGACACGCTTCCTTTCCATGAATTATGAAAAATTGATCTTCATCCGTAAAACGTCCTGACGAAAGGGCATGTGGAACCCAATCCCGCCTGTCTAAGAAGGGGTGTCCTGACCCGTTGCAGCCAGTTTTCGAATCAGGTAGGTGGCAACCAGACAGATGAGCAGCAGGAAAAAACCAACTGCACTGGCGTAGCCGAAGTTAAATCCTTTGAATGCTTGATTGTACATGTAGGAGGCCATCACTTCACTGGCTCCATTGGGTCCGCCGCCGGTCATGATGTATATCAGGTCAAAATACTTTAGCGAACCCACAACCGCAAGCACGATGGTTACGATGATCACGCTCTTGATCAATGGAAGCTTGATTCGGGTGGCGATCTGGAATGGGGTGGCCCCGTCGATTTTTGCAGCTTCCACAATCTCTTCCGGGATATTCTTCAGAGCAGCATAATAGATCAGAATATAGAAGCCGGCGTACTGCCAGATCACCGGGATGATGATCGCAAACAAGGTGAATCGGGGATCGGCCAGCCAGGAAGGAGGGTCTACAACGCCAAGTTTCATCAGGATATGGTTTAATATTCCGTTACTCGGGTGGTAGATTTTCATCCAGAGCTGGGCGATCACCACAGAGGCGAGCAACATGGGGATCAAGTAAATTTTCCTGAGAAGATCCGCTCCTTTGATATTGCCGGCCAAGATGATGGAAATCATGAGATAACCGATCAAACTGAGAGCTGAGAAAAGGGCTAGTAAGAAGGAGTGATAAACACTGTCCCAAAAGAGGTGATCCTGGATGAGATCTTTGTAATTTTTTAACCCGATGAATTCCATCTCTCCGATTCCGTCCCACTTCATCAGACCGTAATATCCGGTCAGCACGATGGGGATATATACCAGGACTAAAACCAGCAAGAGAGCAGGTGCTACATACAGAAAAATCACTTTTTTGTTGGCCATGACTTGATTCAAAGGATTTCACCCCTTCCCTCACAGGGAGATAAGAGAGGACATCACCGGAATACGGGAAATGTCCACTTTTTACACTTCACTCAGTTTTCTTCATTCTTCAAGGCAGTCTCATGCTGTTTTGCATAATCCTTCGGCTTGATTTCGTTGCCATAGAGGGACTGGATCAGGTTCAAGTGTGTTTCGGCAACGGATGGGCTCATTTGAACATCGGCGAAGAGGGTGATGTTGCTCGCTTGGTTCAAATCATTCAGCACATCGATATACAGCTTCGGCAGGTCCAATTTGTCAGTATCCACCTTTGTGGCGGGAATTACACCGGCTTTTGTCACAGATTGCTCGCCCCATTTTTCAATGAAGAATTTGACGAATTTCTTGGATTCCTCTTTGACCTCGGAATTTTGAGCGACAAACAGTCCTACACCGGGTCCGCCCACCCAGCTGTCGATGTCCCCCTTACCGTCTTTGACGGTCGGAAACTTGAAGTATCCACTCTGATCACGGAAATCTTGCGGGATCTCTTCATTGGTTGTAAAGTTGGGAAGTTCCCAAGTTCCCATGAGGTACATCCCCGCTTTCCCGTTCAGAAATTCGGACTTTGCTTCGTCGTTGGAAAGGCCGTTAAACCCTTTGTTAAAGGCGTTGGCTTTCACAAGTTTTTGAATTTCTTCCGCTGCCGAAACGAGAGCAGGGTTTTCGAAGGAACCGGAACGGTCAATTGCCTGGTTCAATACTTTCGGTCCGCCGATGCGGTCAGCCAGATACATATACCAGAGGGAACCTGTCCAGGCGTCTTTGTTTCCCAGAGCGATGGGAGAAATCCCTTTGCTTTCAAGGGTTTTCACAACATGTTGGAACTCCTCGTAAGTTTTTGGAACTTCCAAGTTGTTTTCTTTGAAGATTTTCTTATTGTAATAGATGGGTGCGATATTCAATTCCAGGGGCAATCCATACGTCTTGCCGTCCACTGCATAGGCTTCTGTCGTGCCTTTGACAAAATCGTCTTTCAAGCCATCTTGCAGGACGTCATCCAGCGGAGCGAAAAGGTTTCCCTTGGCGAAAGGCTTCAAATAGCCGGCTGCCCAGGTAAACCCGACATCGGGCAATTTGTTTGAGGAAGAGAGGACCTTGATTTTGTTTTTGTACTGCTCGTTTTCAAGTACTTCCACTTCCACACGGACTCCCGGGTGTTCCGATTCAAATTCTTTAATGATCTCTTCGACAATCATGTGGTGCTGTTTGGAACTGCCGGCAGGCCAGAGATGCATGAATTTGATGACCTTTCCGGAACCGCTTTCATTTTCGGCCCCTTTGGAACAACCGGTCAGAGCGAGGGAGACAACAAGAACAGAGGCAAGCAGGAAGAAATACGCCTTTTTGATCATGGATGAACCTCCCGGTTTCAGGTATCGTCATAATCAAGCGTAGCATCAAAAAAAAGAGACGGTAAGGTTACCGCCTTTGGGAAAAATACCACAATCTTTAGACGGACGGGCCTTTGACAGCTGCAGATTTCCGATATTTACTGGGTGTCACCCCTTCATAATCCTTAAAAACCTTGATGAAATATTTGGGGGTTTGGTATCCCGACTTCCGGGAAATCTCATCAACGGTTAGGGAAGATGTCAGCAACAGGCTTTTGGCCAGCTCCAACCTTTTACGTGTCAGGTATTCACTGAAGTTGAGGCCGGTTTGTTCCTTGAACAAGGCACTGAAGTAAGTTGCATTCAAATGGACATGATCCGCCACCCTTTTAAGGGTGATGGAGTCATTCAGATGCTCATGGATGTATTGGATCGCTTTTTTGATGGGTAATTTCAGAGGGGTGTTCTCCTCCATCTGTAAGATCCTCGGGTCCGCCACTTTTTGAATGTACTCGATCCTTTCATTGGCGGCTTTGATTTCAAGGGCTTGTTCCACTGCTTCAATCAGCTTTTTCTTGCTGGTGGGCTTCAGCAAATAATTGACCACTCCAAGGCGGATGGCTTCCTGGGCATATTCGAAATCAGGATATCCCGAAAGAATGAGGACGACGGTTTTTTGTTCATTTGTCCTCAATGTTTTTAACAATTGGAGTCCGTTCATTTCAGGCATGCAAATATCGGTGATCAAAAGATGCACCTCCCTGGAGCGAAAGATCTCCCAGGCTGCCTTTCCATCTTCCGCGGTGAGGATCTCATAGCTCCCCGCAGCCCACTGATCCAGCGTCTTTTTGAGGCCCTGTCGGGTTCTTTGTTCATCATCCACGATTAAAATGGTCCTGGCGATCACTTTTGAACCCCCTTTTTTGCAGGGATTTCAATGGTTACCCGGGTTTCCCCGCCCGGCGTGCTCTCCAGCTGCAGGTCGGGGAGTTGGACAGATTCATAATAGAGGTGAAGTCTTCTGTTGATGTTGGAAAGTGCGATCCCTTTTCCGTTCTCATATAGTGAAGATACCTCATCATTTTTGATCCTTCGATGGATCCACTCCAGTGTGGGTGGATCCATTCCCTTCCCGTTATCTGTTATCACGATCCGGATATGCCCGTTCTCGGCATCCATGGTTTTAATGGTGATTTGGCCCGGTTCCGTTTGGTTTTCGATTCCATGAACGATCGCATTTTCCACGAGAGGTTGCAGGGTCAGTTTGGGTATGGGTTGATCCAGGTGCTGTGGTTTAACGGATATTTCCCAGCGGATTCGGTCTCCCAACCTCATCTTGATCAGCTGTAAATACCCTTCAATATGTTCGATTTCATTACGGATTTTCACCCACTCATCTTCTTGCGGCTTCCCGATGGTATAGCGGAACAGGTCGGACATCACCACGACGAGTTCAGCAAGATCTTCCTCTTCCCTTTCTTCCAAAGTCCAGTACAAGGCATTTAATGTGTTATAAAGGAAATGTGGATCCATCTGGGCTTGCAGGGCTTTCAGTTCAGTTCTGCTGCGGAGCAATTCCTTCTCGTAGACCTCTTGGATGAGGTGATTGATATTCTCAGCCATCTGGTTGTAGGTATGATTTAATTCAATGATTTCAATGGAAGAAAATATATTGGGACTCTGCTTCAATTCATCCAGGTGGGCTTTTTTCATGGTGTCGATCAGTTGATGAATCGGCCGCGTGATGAAGTTGGACAGGAAAAAGGAAGAGATCAGGAAGATGCCGCCCCCGATTCCACCGGATAACAGAATGGATGTTTTAACCGTCGAAACACCTTCTAAGAGGAGATTCATCGGCATGAATACGACCAGAGTCCATCCTGTCAGCTCCGATCGTTCCTTCACAACCATATAATCGGTCTCTTCGATCCGGATATTCTTCATCCCTTTCTCCAACACACTTTCCAGGTTGCCCTGATAGTTTGAAGTGATGGGGGTCAGGTTTTGGTCCAGTAGCATCATAAACTCCCGTTGCCCCTCATTGGAAGTTAAACCATTCATCTGAAAATAGCTGTTATCGATGCGGGTGATCAAATAGCCTCCCTTTGCAAACCAGTGGTCCAACAAATTGATTCTGCGGATCATAAGGGAATAATCGCCATTCCTAGGGTCCTTACCAGCCCATACCACTCTTCCTTTGCCGATTTCTGCCTGTTCAATCCACTTGGGATGAATCCGGTCCGAAAGTTGAGTATCATCAAAAGGGTAAATTCGGTCTCCGCCGGAAGAATAAAGTTCAAATCCCTGAATGCCCTCGGAGTAGACTTGGTAGTTACCGATAATACGTGCAAGTGTTTGTCTCTCCGAAAAATCTGGAGGGTTTCCCTCAGTCATGGACAGAAGCTTCTGCTGAATCGTTTTATCTGTTACAAGTTGGCTGGACAAGGTATCCACTTGATTATAAAGTGTTTCCATTCTGCCATTGGCTTCAATGGCCGTCTGTTTCATCTGGTTCTCAGCATTCTTTTTCACCAGTGCCGATACTTGGTTGTAAACGAAGAAGGATACAATGGCCAAGACGAACAGCATGACCACGAGGTAGACGGACAGGATCTGATTGCGCAGAGTATTCAGTCTCTTGAGTCTGTCCATGACCGGATCCATCCCCTTTCAGACCGCCGTTTTCTCAATTTTAGCAAACCGGGAGCATTGTGAATGAGTGCTGGCAGGGGGGCACATTTCGCTTCATTTTTTCCGGCGAACCAAAGATGCTCCATGTGAATCTCAATTCCCTGGTGAACACTTTTTCACAATGATTCTAGCGGAATCAAAATGTGAACATCACCCCTTGTAAAAAGATGGTCCTCAAAGTGAACCGCCCCCAGCCGGGCTGGGGGCGGTAAGATCAAGTGAACGATCCTTGGAGAGAATCGGCTGACGGGGGACAGAATACCAGGGAAACCGTTGGTCTGAGTCAGGCAGTTAGGTGCAGATTCCCGGTCATTGCGGACGTTGAATATTGATTACGGTAAATACGAACTTATCATAGCGATGGCGGGCGAAGGAGTATTCAAAGGGGGTTCCGTTACTCAAGTAAACCACTTGTTCCACTTCCAAGATCGGATCATCCGGTGTACAGGCCAGGTGTTTCTGATCCAGTTCATGGGGTTTGTCCGCTCGAATCATCTTATGGGAACTGGAGATGGTCAAGCCCAAATTCTCCTGGATATGTTGATAGATGGACCCTTTAAGTACCTCTTCGTTGATCCCTGTGATCAGCGGGGAGGGCATATAGGTCCGTTCCATCACGTAGGGCTCCCCGTCGACGAATCGAAGTCGCAGGATGTGGTAGACGGGCGTTTCTTGATCGATGCTCAAATGCTTGGCCACCTCCGGATCGGGAAAGTCAACGTGAAAGGCGATCACTTGGCTGGTGACCTGTCTTCCTTTGGCGCTGGCCGTCAAACCGATCGTCTCTCCGCTCAAAACATTTACCTGGTCCGGCTGCAATGAGGATTGAAGAATGAAAGTTCCGTGACCCCGTTTTCGATAAAGCAACCCTTCTAACACCAACACTTCCAGTGCCTTCTTCATCGTCATCCGACTGCATCCGAATTCCTTGGCCAGTGACATCTCATCGGGGATGGCTTGATCCGGGGGGTAGTGCCCTCGGGTGATTCGGTTTCGGATTTCATCGGCAATTTTTATATACTTGACTTGGCCCATCACATATCACCCATCGTTTTCGTAGTTGGATATTCAGCTGTTCCACGGGCGGCGGCCCAGATGCGCCGCGCCGATCAAGCCGGAGTTACCTCCAAGAGCCGCCGGTTTGATTTCCACCTTGTCCCGCAGTTGCGGATAGAGGTATTCTTGCACCTTTTGGAGCAATGGCTCCCAGAACCATTCTTTGGATTGAAGAACACCACCGCCGATGATCAGGAGGTCCGGGTCCACCACATGGACGATATTGGCGATCCCGATGGAAAGGCTCTGCAAAAATTGATCCACTATCTGCTTTGCGGAAGAATTCCCGTCTGCGGCAGAACGGAAGAGTGCTGCGGCACTGTCCAAGTGGTTCATTTCTTTTTGAATCCGTCGATTTAGAGCAGTCCCGCTGGCCATCACTTCCAGGGCCCCTCGGTTCAGCATCGGATGTTCCGGTCCGTGGGGGTCGATTACCATGTTTCCGATTTCGGCGGCACAGCTGTGTGCTCCCCGGATGATTTTCCCGTCATAGACGAATCCTCCACCGATTCCGGTACTGACCGTCATATAAAAAACACTTTCCTTCCCTTTGCCGGCACCGAACAGGGCTTCTCCGAGAGCAGCTGCGTTGGCATCGTTCTCGATATAAACGGGCAAGTTGAGTGCCGACTCCACACGTTCTTTCAGGGGAATCGCCTTCCACCCGGGAAGGTTGGGTGGGTTGAGGATCAAGCCCCGGCGTGCATCCAGCGGGCCGGGAGAGGCGATTCCGACGGACTCGAAGTCCCATTCACTTTGCAGCAATTGAAGCAGATGGATCATGTGATGGATCACATCATCGGGACCCAGATGAGCAAAGGTTTGGGTGGTCAGCATCTTTCCGATGGTTCCGTCAGGCAATACTGCCGCTGCCCGGAGGTTGGTACCGCCGAGATCCACAGCTGCTTTTGCTTTTTTTCTCATATTATACCCCTTATCAGGGGCTGGTTCAGTGATAAATAGTTCGCCATACCCGGCCAGTGAGTAATTACCCAAGTCATGGGGAATCAGGAAGCTGTCCCCCTGTTTCAGTGGATGGATTCCTCCGTCTGTGATCATGCGGGCTGAACCCTTCAGCAGGTATCCCAAGGCATACGTCCGGTGGGGTGACATGGACAATTCACCTTGTAGCTGGATTTTCCGCAGGGAAAATTGGTTGTTTTCAGTTAACGTTTCAACCAGATTCCTCCCTTCTTTGAACACTTTTCTTTCTTCGATGGACCGGATATGGGGAACTTGAATCACATCCAGCCCTTTCTTCAGATGCAGAACTCTCTTTCTGCCATTTTGATCTGTTCGGTCATAATCGTATAAACGATAGGTAGCATCCGAGCTTTGCTGTATTTCCAGCACAACGGTGTCACGGCAGAGAGCGTGAACGGTTCCGCTGGGGATAAAGAAAAAATCTCCCGGTTGGATGGGGATGCGCTGCAGCAGTTCCGTCCACTGTCCGGTTTGGATCATCGATTCCAATTCCTCTTTGGTGGCAGCAGTATGACCAAGGATCAGCTCGGCTTCCTTTCCGCACTCCAGGATGTACCAGCATTCGGTTTTTCCATAAGTTTCCCGTTCGTGTTTGCGGGCGTAGGAGTCATCGGGGTGAACTTGTACCGATAAATCACGGGTTGCATCGAGGAGTTTGATTAGAAGAGGAAATTTCCCTTCCCTTGGATCACCGAACAACCTGGGGTACTCCTGCCACAGTTGGGGTAAGGTTTTCCCTTGGAATACACCTCCATTGACCTCGCTGACTCCATGAGGATGGGCGGAGATGAGCCAACATTCCCCCACTCTTCCTTCCGGTAAGTTATATCCGTAATCCTCCAATTTTCTGCCGCCCCAAATTCTTTCCTTAAAAACAGGATGGAAAAAGATCGGTTCTACCATTGCCATCGAAGCACTCCTTTTCGCATAAGTATAGCTTTGTGTTTTTTAAGTATAGACATTTGTGATGAGCTGTGTATAATATATTACGAGGATTCCAAACCTTTTGCAAACCACTGGAAAGGGGTATAGTGATGCGAAGGATTTTACTCGCCTGTTCTTCCGGCATGTCCACCAGTCTGTTGGTAACCAAGATGGAAGCCTACGCCAAAAGTATTGGCGACGAAGTCGAGATTCGGGCGGTGGGACAGGATCAGGCCAAGAGTGAACTGAAAAACATGGATGTGGTTTTGATCGGTCCCCAGATGAGTTTTTTTAAAGAAGAATTGCAACAGGCCGCCGAGTCTCATCAGGTTCCGGTGGAAGTGATCGACCGGATAGCTTACGGGATGGCGGATGGGAAAGCGGTCTATGAACAGGCGGTCCGACTCATGGGAGGGCAAAATGAGTGAACTCCAACCGGAAATGCTCACAGACGAACAAATTTCCTTTCAAATTATTTCTCACAGCGGTCAAGCGCGCAGTCACATCCTCGAATCACTTCGCCGTTATCGCGAGGGTGATGTCGAGGGCTGCCGTACGCTGGTCAGTGAAGCTTCAGAGATGATTTCCAAAGCCCATACCGTGCACTTTCATCTGATTCAAAAAGAAACCCAGGGTGAGGGAAGGCCTTTGACCTTGCTTTTGATGCATGCGGAGGATCATCTCATGTCAACCCAGACGATGAGGGACTTGGTACAAGAGTTGATTGAAATATTTGAGAAGGGGAGAAAGGGGGGAGCCGATTGAATGGGAAATGGTTTGATCAAATGAGCAAGGTGCTGGTTCCTCTCGCCGGAAAACTGAATAACAACCGTTACCTGACAGTTCTCAGAGATGCTTTTATGCTGGCGTTTCCGATCACCATCTTCGGCTCTATTGTCGTTGTTTTGATGAACTTGCCTTTTCTCGAGTCATTCCTGACTGAGAGCAGTCTGACCGCTTTTCGTGATGCGGTGGGAAATGCTCCACAAGCGAGCTTGGGGATCATCTCCCTGTTCGTGGTATTTGGTATCGGTTATTACCTGTCAAAAAGTTATGAAGTGGAGCCGATTTTCGGTGCTGTGATCGCCATGGCCTCTTTTTTGTTGCTCACTCCTTTTTTTATGACTCCCGAGGGAGGAAAAGAGATCGTCACGGATGTGATCCCTCTGGATCGTCTCGGGGCCAAAGGGATGTTTGCGGGGATGTTGGTTGCCTTTACTTCGACGGAAATTTACCGGTTGATCGTACAGAGAAATTGGGTGATCAAGATGCCGGCAGCGGTGCCGCCGGCGGTTTCCAAATCCTTTTCCGCACTGATCCCGGCCACGGTGACACTTTCCGTTTTTCTGTTGGTGAATATCGGTTTCACCCGACTGTTGGAGACCAACTTTCATGATCTGATTTTCAATGTCGTCCAAGCCCCCCTCGTCGGGCTGGGGAGTGGAATTGTCCCGACTCTGATCGCGGTCTTTTTTGCTCAGCTGCTCTGGTTTTTTGGTTTGCACGGCCAAATCATCGTCAATTCTGTGATGGATCCCATCTGGAACACCCTCTCCCTCGAAAACCTGAACACCTATACAAAGACCGGGGAAGTTCCCCATATCATCAGCAAGCAGTTTATCGAAACCTACACTGTCGGCATGGGCGGAACCGGGATGACTTTAGCCGTGGTGGTGGCCCTCCTTCTGTTCATGAAAAGCAAACAGATGAAACAGGTGGGTAAATTGGCTTTGGCCCCCGGCATTTTCAACGTGAATGAACCGGTGATCTTCGGATTGCCCATCGTGATGAATCCACTGATTCTCATTCCATGGATTTTGTCGCCGATGATCGTTACGCTCGTCACCTATTTTGCAATGTCGACAGGAATGGTTCCGCCTCCGACGGGAGTGGCTGTTCCATGGACGGTTCCGATATTTATCAGCGGTATCATGGCGACGAACTCCCTGGCGGGAGGGATCCTGCAACTCATCAACTTCTGTATTGTTCTGGCGATCTGGTTTCCCTTCCTCAAGTTCATCGACAGAATGAACCTGAAGAAAGGAACGCCGGATCCAACCGGGGAGATCAAAGGGACGGAACAGTCTGCATAATCCATAGAAAGCCGTTCACAGGGAGGATTGGGTTTCACATGGGGTGATTTTGGCAGTTCAGAACAACGAAAAGGTCGTGTGAAACCCAATCCCGAACAACCTGTCTAACAGCATTCACAATCCTTATAGAACCAGGGAGGTTTGCGGAAGGATGCAGCAAAGAATCGATACTGCGAACTCTGCGCAAGTGATCCATCGCTTTCCAAAAGATTTCTGGTGGGGCACAGCCACCTCGGCGACCCAGATCGAAGGGGCGGCGGATGTGGAGGGCAAAGGTCCGAACATATGGGATTATTGGTATGAGCAGGAGCCCTATCGTTTCTTCAATCAAGTGGGACCTGGAGATACTTCCCGGTTTTATGACCGATACGAAGAAGATATTGAACTGATGAAAGAGATGGGGCACAACTCCTTTCGGTTTTCCATCTCCTGGTCCCGGCTGTTTCCTGAGGGCAGGGGGGAAATAAATGAGCGGGGGGTGGATTTTTACAACCGTGTCATCGACAAGCTGATTGCCTGTGACATCCAACCCTTTGTCAACTTGTATCATTTTGATATGCCCCTCGCTTTACAACAGCTGGGTGGATGGGAAAGCCGCGAGGTGGTCGAGGCCTATGTGATGTATGCGAGGGAATGTTTTGCGCGGTTCGGTGACCGTGTGAACTATTGGTTTACACATAACGAACCGATCGTCCCGGTGGAGGGGGGATATTTATACGACTTCCACTATCCCAATGTCGTCAATTTTCAGAGAGCGGTCCAAGTCGCTTTCCACTCCATCCTGTCCAGCGCTCTGGCGGTTCAGGCTTATCATGAGGCTGGACATGGGGGGAAGGTGGGGATCATTCTCAACTTGACTCCTTCCTATCCGCGCAGCCAACATCCGGCGGATTTGCGCGCAGCCAAATGGGCGGATCTCTTCTTCAACCGTTCTTTCTTGGATCCATCGGTGAAAGGGGAGTTTCCGGAGGAATTGGTGAACTTGCTGGCGGAGACCAACCATTTACCGAAAGTGGAAAAGGGGGATCTGGAGACAATTCGCATGAACACCGTGGATCTGCTGGGGATCAATTATTATCAACCCCGCCGAGTGAAGGCAAAAGAACACCTGCCACACCCAGAGTCTCCCTTGATGCCGGATCATTTTTTCGATCACTATGTGATGCCGGGCAGGCGTATGAATCCCTACCGGGGGTGGGAAATCTACGAAAAGGGAATCTATGATCTGTTGCTGGATCTGAAAGAAAACTACGGAAATATCGAGTGCTTTATCTCTGAAAACGGGATGGGTGTGGAAAACGAGGAACGTTTTCGGACAGAGGACGGGATCCAGGACGATTACCGGGTCGACTTCATCCGGGAACATTTGCGGTGGGTCCATCGTGCCATGGAGAAGGGTGCCCATGTGAAAGGATATCACCTGTGGACATTCATGGATAATTGGTCATGGACCAATGCCTATAAAAATCGATACGGTTTGGTTTCAGTGGATTTAGAAAATAATTGCAAACGAACCGTCAAAAAGAGCGGTCGCTGGTTTAAGGAAGTGATCGCCCAAAGCGGGTTTTAAAAAAAGAGCGAAGACTCTCAGGCTCATCCCTTGAGAGTCTTTGGTTTTCATTTTCGAAATACCGCTGGCGTGTTGATTATCCCTATGAACGTTGTGTCACAGGGAGGGTTGGGTTTCGCATGGAGGCCCAGGGAAGAGAGCCGAAAAGACCGCCATCAGGCGGTCTTTTCTTAGTTCTCCATACTTTGGAGACGGTCTTTGTCTTGTCTTTTGTCAACGATTTTTGAGGCGACCCAAGCCACAACGATGGCAGAGATGAAACCGACCAGGATGCCGCCCAAAATATCGGTGGGATAATGATGGCCGACCCAGATGCGTGAAAAGCCCATGATCAAGGCCAGGACAGTCATGGGAATCCCCCATCTGCGATCGTAGATCCAAAGCGCGCAAGCGATCGCAAAGGCTGCCGTGGTGTGGTCACTGGGAAAGGAGGCATCCGCCGCATGATCGATCAACATGTTGACTTTGTGGTCTACAAAAGGGCGTGTGCGTTCATACAGCTGTCCGATCACCCAACTGATGCCAAACCCCAAAAATAAAGTTGCAAAGCCCATGAGCCCGGCAGGCCGGGTGGAGCGCAGAATAACCGACAATACGAGAACACCGGCAAACAGATAAGGGACATACTCGGTAAATGCGATCATGATGAAGTCCAGCCACTGCACTTGTCCGGCCCAGCCATTGATGGTTTTGAAGATTTGGTAGTCCATAGGTTCCTCCAAGGTCATATGATGGCGGGAAAGTCAACGGGAGTTATTCACGTCACATGCAACCTGTGTTTTTGTCCGCTCCTTTCACCTCCCGGTGAAATGTTGGCACTACAGTGGAAAACAAGGGAAGAGATCAAAGGTTCACTGATGCAAATATTTGATCTCGGGACATTTGCATCACGCTTCTGATGGTATTATACAAAATTTATCCCAAATAGTATCGACTCGGCTGGCATTTCTGTAAAACAGGCGTGATGAGTCAGGGGAGTGGAATGTCGTGTTAAGTAAGGCTCAAGGTAGTACTAGTCGCACCTGAAGTCACTTTGCTCCCGGCATCCACTTTCCGGTCAATCAACAACCCTTTATTCATTATAACGATTCTAACTCTATCGCTCTTGGAGTTGAATAGAACTCCCAAGTTTAGCGGGTGTTCTGACTGATTAAATAAAAGGGCTCACCGGAAAAAATTGAAAGACCACTGACTCTATTGTATGATAAAAGAGATATTAGAAAAAAGAGGATGAGGGTGGTGAGTCAAAATAAACTCGCTGGAATTGCATGAGATCGGAGAGATCATCAGAAGGGTGCGAAAGGAGAGGCGCTTAAGGCTGGAGGAT
The DNA here is from genome assembly GCF_014637345.1 of Kroppenstedtia guangzhouensis. Lineage (GTDB taxonomy): Bacteria > Bacillota > Bacilli > Thermoactinomycetales > DSM-45169 > Kroppenstedtia > Kroppenstedtia guangzhouensis. The sequence goes on along the minus strand of NZ_BMEX01000006.1, from coordinate 90,505 downwards.
TTGGCCGATGAGAACATCTCTCCGGCCACGATCAGCAACATTGAGCGCGGCGTTCCCCATGTGAATCCCCAACGTGCCGTCTACCTTCTCGAAAAGTTGAATATCGATATGAAAGACCTCCCTGAACTGATCCTGGGGGAGAAGGAAAAATTGAAAGAAGCCCAGTTCCATCTGAATTCAGCGGACTTGAAACGGGAGATGGGCGATATCCAGGGCGCGATTGCGAAACTGGACTCCCTGGAGATCGGCGATGATCACCCGCTGGCTCCCACGCTGTACTCCCTGAAAGGGAAGTGTTACCGGGGTCTGCGCAACTGGAAACGGGCCGAACGCAACTTGTACAAAGGGATTCAACTGGCCAGCCAGCGTCCGGACTCCAGCAATATAGAAGCGGTCTGCTTTCTGGAGCTGGGTCTGTGTCAGTACCTGCAGAATGATCTGGATGGAGCCTTAAAGTTCACGGAGAGCGGGATCGACGCCTTTCAACAAGAGGGGGAGCGGCAATACATCTGGCATCAGCTTCATGCGAACAAAGGGATCTACCTGGAACGGCTGGGCCGGACTGCAACTGCCATGAAAGTGGTGGAGGAGAACTGGAAAGACATCGAGCGGATGGAGAGCGTGACCGCCAAACTGACCTTCTACTGGCTGCGCTCGGAATTGAACTACCGCCTGGAACTGTATGATGAGGCCGCCCACTATGCTGCGGAGGGGTTGGAGCTGGCCCGGATCAACCGGAAATTTTCGTCCATCTTTCCTCTCGCCATTGTCCTTGGAAACGTCCATTTGCGACAAGGGGAGCTTGAAAAAGCGGAAGAGTGCTTTATGAACGCCCTCGGGTGCAAAGACAAGCTGGATGATCAAAAGAGCATTAGCAAAGTCTACATTCGATTAGGTACCCTGTACAAACTTAAAAAACAATACGATCAGGCCGCGCAATCCCTTGAGAAAGCCATCGGGATCGGAAAAGAGCAAAATGATGTGCCACGCTTGACTTCCGCATATATAGCCATGGGCGAACTCTTACTCTCTCTTGAAAAGAAGCGGGAGGCGATCGAGTACTTCAATGAAGCTCTCAGTTTGGCGAAGAAGCACAACCTGAAGAAGCGGGAGCACCGAGCTCTCTACGGTCTCGCCAGTTCGTGGGAAAGCCTTGACGAGCAGGAATTTCAGAAATGCATGCATAATATGTATAAAGTACAGGGGGAACTGAGACAAAACGAGGGAGTGGTTATCGATGAAGTGGATTAAAAAAGGCGTAATGGTATTCATTTGTGGTCTTATCCTTGCTGTTAGTACTTACTATGGAGTGGTTGAGGAGGACCCAGCCAGTGATTCGATCGCAGACAATAGACCTAATACGGATGATCCGGCGGGTGCCTAAATGGTTGTACACAAGCCCTCTTAAATTAACTTATCCTAGCGTCGTATTTGGCAGAGATGGCGAACCTCACGAGATTCGCCATCTCTGCAATGGATCCTCCAAGATGCCGGCATCGCCGGCATCTTTTTTTCAGACCCGAGCCCAGGGGGATCCTCTCACACAAGATCGGCCAGCTTCATGATCAACATCATCAGGGAAATCAAGGGAAGTGCACTGGCCAAAGCGATAGTGATCATGGAGAAATTGGAGACATGCCGGTTCAGCGAAGCGGAAGAATGAGGATCTCGCATCACCTGTGACCGGGTTAAAAAGATTTGGATCCACCCAAACACCAGGATCAGGAACACAAGAATCAGAGGGATCTCCACTTCCACCTCAACACTGTCAAAGATTTGGATAATTCCCCATACGGTGAGGATCAAGGGTAAGGCTTCGATGAACAACAATCGGGTGATGAAGCGGATGAATTCCTTTTGAAATCCAGCTCGTAGGGTTTCTTCCCCACTGTTTTCCGCCGACAGAAGGTTGGAGACGGACAGTTTAAAGGACAGGACGATCCCCACGACCGCGATGGAACTGGCGATCACGAACAGCCAGGCAGGATTGGACACGATACTCACGAACTCATCTCCCCTTTCCGATCCATTTCGGCTTCTATTTTAAATCCTTTCGAAGGGAGATCAAGTCAAGCCGTCCGGGAGTGATACGCAACGAAGCGAACCTCGTCCGAAGGACGGGCTTGGGATCTGCGGAATTTCAACAAAGTAGGGACCGCGAGGGGAAACAGTCGGATGGTCCCATTCTTCAGTCAAACGACCCGCCATTCCGGCGGTTTTTTCATCTCTTTCGTTGGCTCACTCTCTGCACAGATCCTCCTGTTTCCGGGCCAGTTTGAGACGGGTGAGTTCGTCTTCCAGTCTGCCGATTCCCCGGTTGAGGGCCAGCGCCGCCAATTCGGGCAGGGTTCCCTGGCTCAAATCGAAAGCATTCAACTGCCGGGCCTCTTTCAGCAGGATTCGGAGTCGCTTCAACTCCTCACCGGGAATTAGAATTTCTCCTTCATCAGGCACTTTGACTTTCACAAACCTTCTCTCCTTTCCGATGAAACGTCACTTCCCATTATGGATCGGATGAGCTCCGGTTTAAACCACGGGATGGAAGATCTTTCGCCTTCTATCAAAGTGTTTCATCCCATGGAATGATTACCCAAAGTGGGATACAATAATCTGCATACCGGGATGATAGATGCGAGGAGGAATTATTCTTGTTTCGTAAATTCACAAGTGTATGGCTTGTACTGTTGTTATTGATTTCCGGTTGCGGATTGTTGGTTGATTCGGACGCCCCGGATCAAGAGAACAAGGAAAAGAAAAAAGAACAAAAACAGGTAACCATCGAAGAGTTTGTCGCATCCAAAGAGATCGACGACATACTCCGAGAAGGGCCGGGGCCTTTTGCAGGTGAGAACTATGATGAAGAGAAGGTACGTGAAGAGCTGAAAAAGTTTCCCCGGGGATTATCGTCGGAAGAGGTATTTAATCGTTTGGTCTTTTTGTTTGCGGAAAACTATGAACAGGAAGTGAAAGAGCTCGATGGGTTCAACACGGACATCGACTTCAGAGAACTGCCCAAGCCCCAGGGTCCCGATGGACCCAAAACGATGGAACACAATGTTCTGATCTTGATGGATGCCAGCGGAAGTATGGCCGAAAGGGTGGATGGCGAATCGAAGATGAACCTCGCCAAGAAGGCGGTGAAGGATTTTGCTTCCCGCCTGCCAAAGGGTACCCGGGTTTCCCTGCGGGTTTACGGTCATAAGGGGAGTAACAGTGCAAAAGATAAGAAACAATCCTGTGAAAGTACTGAGGAAGTCTACCCCTTGGGGGAATACAATCCGGCGGAATTTGAAAAATCTCTCAACCGATTTCAGCCGGTCGGCTGGACTCCTTTGGCCGCATCGATGGAACAAGCGAAGGATGATTTGAGTAGTCATGTAGGGGAGAATGTATCCAACGTGGTCTATGTAGTAAGTGACGGTGTGGAGACTTGCGGCGGGGACCCGGTAAAGGCTGCCCAAGAGCTAAGCCAATCCAATATCCAAGCGGTGGTCAACATCATCGGATTTGATGTGGACAACGCCGGGGACAGAGCCCTGGAAGCCGTGGCCAAGGCGGGAGATGGGGAGTACATCTCCGTGCATTCCCGGGAGGGATTGATCAAGTATTGGAAGGATGAATACCGGAGGTTATATTACGAATGGTTGAGCTGGCGGGTGAACAACCGCAATCAAGTGTTGGATATATACTTTAAAAAGTCGAAATCTCTGGAATCGATCAGTTATCCCGGAGGCCGGATTTTCGAAAAGCATAATCGGGAAGAAGAGCGAATGTTGGCAGCCCGGGATTATCTTGAGGAAAACGGGTATTGGAAAGACAGGAAAGATGCTCTTGAACTGGGGGAACAGATTCGCGGGCGCAGGGGAAAGATTGCCGAGTACCGGAGAGGTCGTTATAAATCCCTGAAGGAAGAGCTTCGATCCAAAAAAGAGGAGCTGGTCAAGTATATTGAGGATCTGAGTCACCAGGAGCAAGATAAATATCAATATTGATCCCACGCTTTTAGTTTTTGCATGCTGGGGCGGTGTCTGATCTAACGATTGTTGGGCTCGGTTCCATCCAATCGAATGACCAGACACTTCCGCAAGTGGCAGCGGCTGGTTCCCGATATTTCCGGGAACAAGCCGCTGAATTTTTGAGGACAACACTTTATTCCTGCAAAGAATGAGGAGGACCACCGGATCATCCTCTCGAAATTTCAGCGATTCGGTTGTGGGGCCGGAACGGATCGATCCCCCCAAGCCTTGAAAGTATTTCCGGCGGTTGGAGCTCCGGAATTCTTTTTTGGGTTTCCTGTTTCAGCGGTGCCGGGGATAGTCGATCAAGTTGACGAACATCCGGTAACCGCCGGGAACTTGGTTCTGGATTTGACGATACCAGACCAGGCTGCTGTAGATATAGGAACCTTTCCCATAGTCAGCGATCAGCAATCCGCCCTCAAAGGGTTCCTCCCCGGGATCGGCCATGGACAGGAGGGGAGTGTAGGAGGAATCCCAAGTGGAGGGAAAGTACAGCCCACGCTCCTGAACCCAGTCTTCAAAATCTTTATCCGCGATCCGATTGGGTGCTTGAAAGAGGGAATGGTCGGGTTGGAGAAACGTGACCGCTGCTTTTTCATCGGTCACCCGCCATTCGATAGAGGGTTCCCCGGGTGTGAGGGGATAGGGAGCCAGGTTGGGATCCCAGTTGTCCCCCGGTTTGTGGTATTGCATCACCACATGCCCGCCCTTTTGGACATACTCCAGCAGGCGTTCATTCCGCTTCAGCAGGTCCGGGCGGGAGAGGTAGGCCCGGATGCCGACGACGATGGTGTCGTATCGGCTGAGATCGCCGGAGACCAGCTCCTGTTCAGTCAAGGGTGTGACATTCATCCCTGCATGGCGGAGGTGGTCGGCCACTTGGTCAAAGCCGCTCTCCACATATCCGACTTTCAACCCCGGATCGAACTTCAGCGAAAAGGCCTGGATGGGGAGACGGGCCTCGGTCAACAGGTAGCTGGTCCCGATATGATCATAGGCGATGGGTTGCACCTGGGTGTGGAAGCGTCTGCCTTCCACCTCGGCCGTAAATCCGACTGTATAGCGACCGGGTGGGACCGACTTTGGCGGAATCAGGCGGAAAGTGGCTTCCTTTTGTTCCTCGCTTTGGGTGAAGGAGAGTGAGCGGGAGTGGGGCTCCACTTTCCAACCCTCAGGCAGATCAGGACGAAGAATTCCCGTACTGGCCCCCTGTCGATGGTTGGTGACCGAAACCCGGACTTCCCGGATCTCGGATTCCTTCTCCGTATTCAGGGTGGTTGCGGTGGGAGTGATCCGCAGACCCCAGTCGGGAAGGAGGGCGACTGTCTGCTTGAGGGGATTCACGGAGACCGTCCGTGTCACCCTCACACCCTGCAGAAGGTAGTTGACCCGGGCTCGCAGAACGGGTGGTTGGTAAGGTTTAAAGTAAGCAGCATTCTCAGGGGCCTTCACTTTCATGTGGATGGCAGTTCCGGTGCCGGGAGCCAAGGATTTCGGGACGGACTCCGAGGATGCCTTCCACTTGTTTGGAAGCAAAGGTTCCACCTGCAACTGGCTGATCCCCGAAGCGCTGCCGTTTTGGATGTTCAGGGTGACCTTGGCGAAGGTTCCCCGGGTCAGCACGGGAGGATCCACGGTCAGCTGGAGCCGGACGTCTGAAGCTTCAGCTCCGGCTCTTAACAACTGCTGTTCCTTCACCTGTAAACGATGGTGGAGGTCGGTTTTTTCCTCCGGACCGAGACGGCTGTCAGCGACGGCGGCAGTCACCTGTCGCACTGTTCTCAGAGCCTTCTGCACCTGCCGGGTGACCGCCCGGTGATCCGGATAAGCTTTTTGGGCCTGTTCCAGTTGCCGCTGCAGCCTGACCAGGTGCCGGTTCATTCCCGGATCATTCAAAGTGGCACCCAGGTCGGCAAAGGTGACAGGGAGACCTTCAAACAGGTTGGTTTCCTTTGTTTTTCCCCCTGTCATCGATTTCACCAGTTCAAGGGAGACCCAGTACTCCTCCATGGGGAGGTCGCGGCCCATCCCCTGACTTTTATGCAGTTTTCGCGATTCTTCTCCCAGTTGGGGATAGGTGAGGCCATAGACCGGATCTTTGTGTCCGATGTTGAAACGGAGCGTTTCCCGATCCTCGGTTCCCCGTAAATACAGCTTTTTGATCTGCCAGGGGCGGAGCCCCTGTTTTAAATGTTCCGGGAATACCTTCGGATCGGCGGCATCTTTGAAGGCGCTGAGGCTGAGTTGGGAGATCGCCCGGTGATGTCCGTGTTCACTGGGAACATCCCGAAAGGAAGGCAGTAAAATATCTGGTCGCTGTTCCCGGATCCGCCGGATCAACCGCTCGTAGACCACCTCTTCTCCCCATTTGTCCAGAGTCTCCACCGGGGATTTGGAAAAACCGAAATCATAGATGGGATCATCCGTCTGTTCACTGAGCAGAAACAGATCCGTGCCCAGCAGACGGGCCGCTTCCTGCAGTTCCCGGGAGCGGATGATGCCCAGCCCGTTGCCCAGTTCATCCCCGATCTCGTTTTGTCCCCCTTCCCCCCGATTGGCCAACAAGCTGGAGGTGCGAACTCCCTGACCGAGGGAAAGCCAAGCGAGCAATGCACTGAATTCATCATCGGGATGGGCCCCCGTGTTCATAAAACTGATCACTTTGTCCAGGGGGCGGAGCACTTTCCAAAGTTCGGGATCCTGTTTTTCCGAAGCCTGAGCCGGAAAAGAAGGGATGGAGAGACTGACTGCCAACAGAAGAGTGAGCAGCAAAGGGAATCCCCTTCTCCAGATTCGGTACATGCCGGACCTCCTGCGGTTAAATTTTAATCCAGTATGAAACCCGTCTCTTTCAGTATAGTTATCGCGGTGAGTTCCAATATATGACCTATGCGAATGGGATGATGGACTGGAATATTCCCATATTTCAACGGATAACCATGTAATGGAATGACCCGCCTCCGATAGCTGGTTTTCCTTTCCCCCGGCTGGAAGCGACCGATGGGGAGGAGCAATTTACAGGGGCTTGAACCCTTTGGAGCAGGAGGGTGAAAGATGGGGTTGAAATCGAAGTGGATTATGATGTTGGTCATCCTGCTGGTGGTGGGGACGATCACGGGTTGTATGACCTCCACATCTGGGGGGGAGCAGGCCCGCAAGGACGGATTGGAAGAGAAAGTGGTGGTTTATTCTCCCCATGGAAAAGACATTCTGCAAGACTTTGAAAAGCAGTTTGAAAAAGAGTATCCCCATGTGGATGTGGAATGGTTGGACATCGGTTCTCAGGAAATTCTCGACCGGGTCCGTTCCGAGAAAGCAAACCCCCAGGCAGATCTTTGGTGGGGAGCCCCGTCCGTGATGTTTGAACAGGCCCGGGATGAGGGATTGCTTCAACCTTATCACCCCGGCTACGCCGATTCGCTCCCCAAAGAGTTCCGTGCATCGGATTGGTCCTGGACGGGCACCAGCCAGACACCGGAAGTGATTATGTACAACACCCGGGAGGTCCCCGAAGGAGAGGTACCCCGGGACTGGGATGATCTTTTGGACCCCAAGTGGAAGGACCGGATCATCATCCGCTATCCCCTCGCATCCGGAACCATGCGGACCGTCTTCTCCGCTTTGATCTACAGGGATTACAAAGAGACGAAAAGGCCCGATCAAGGGTATGAGTGGCTGAAAAAGTTGGACGCCAACACCAAGGAATACTCTGCCAATCCGGAAATGATGTACAGTAAGGTGGCGCGGGGGGAGGGGGCCCTCACAATTTGGAACATGCCGGACACCGTCATGCTGAAAGAGACCAAAAACTATCCCTTTGATTTTGTGATTCCCGAAAGCGGCACTCCGGTCTTGACCGAGGGGATCGCTTTGGTCAAGGGGGGCAAGCACCCGAAGGCGGCAAAGGCATTCTACGAGTTTGTCAATTCCAAACAGGCGATGAAGCACCTTGCCAAAACATACTACCGCATTCCCACCCGAAACGATATACAAGGTTTGCCCGCCTGGATCGCGGAAACCCGGATCAAACCCATGGATCTGGACTGGGGGTTCCTCCAGGAAAAGGAAAACGAATGGATGGACCACTGGGATCAAAAGATCAAAAACAAGGCCAAGCAGAAGGAGGAATAACCTGGGGGTGTTGATCTTCCGGAAAATGGGCGGCGGCTGGGGAGTCGTATACTGCCACAGTGAGTACTGGAACAAAGCGACTTTAGGCGGGCCTTGTGTCCCTTGGATGCAACGGTCGCGTGGTAGAACACGAAACTCCTCACCCAAGATATGGCCGGTCAACTTGCCAGAGAATAACCCGACAGGATGGGGGGACTGCTGTTGAGTCAGGTGGAGCTGAAAGGGGTTTCCAAAAGATTCGGGTCCGTAACAGGAGTGGAACAGCTGAATCTCACCATCCGGGAAGGCGAGTTTTTCACTCTCCTCGGCCCCAGCGGTTGCGGGAAGACGACGACTCTGCGGATGATCGCCGGCTTCCATGCTCCATCCCAAGGGCGGATCCGATTTGACGGCAAAGACGTGACCGAGGTTCCTCCCCAAAAGCGCGGCACCGGGATGGTGTTTCAAAATTATGCACTTTTTCCACATATGACCGTCTTTGAAAACGTGGCCTTCGGACTCCAAGTGCGCAAGATTCCAAAGTCGGAACGGAAGGAGCGGGTGGAGCAGGCTCTGGATCTGGTCCGACTGGGGGGATATGGTGACCGGCGGATCGCCCAGTTGAGCGGCGGCCAGCAGCAACGGGTCGCCCTCGCCCGGGCCCTGGTGGTTCGCCCCCGGATCCTGCTTTTGGATGAGCCATTGTCCAATCTGGACGCCCGTCTGCGGGACGAGATGCGCTCGGAAATCCTTTCCCTGGCAACGTTCTCTGGGGATCACCACGATCTACGTCACGCATGATCAGGTGGAAGCCTTGTCGATGAGTGATCGGATCGCTGTTTTTCATCAAGGGTCCTGCCGGCAGACAGGGACCCCGGAACAGATCTACAATCAGCCGGCGGATGCTTTTGTCGCCTCCTTCATCGGGGAAACCAATCTGCTTTCGGCTACAGTGGAAGAGGTGAATCCAGGGGGGCTTCTGGTGCGCAGCTTGGGGCACCGTTTCCGGGTGGAGCAAAGGCGGGAAGAGGTAGGGCTCTTTTCGCCGGGCGAAAAGGTGTGGATCAGTATCCGGCCGGAAGGGGTGGAACGGGTTTCCGATTCCGGAGAAAACACCTTGTCCGCTGAACTGACACTGGTGCAGTTTATGGGGTTCTCTTTCCACTGTACCGCTTGGGTGGAGGAGGAAGTCCTTATTCGTGCACTTTTTGTCAACCGTCCGGATCTCACCGCGGAACTGCGGACGGGGGAGAAGGTGGTGTTCCGGTTGCCGGCGGATCGCATTCGGCTGCTCCCCGGAGGTGATCGGAGTGCTTGAGTGGATCAGGGGGCGACTGGGATCGGAACGGATGGTCACCTGGGGACTTCTGTTGCCGGTGCTGGCGGTTCTCTTCGCCTATGTGCTGTACCCCAGTTATCGCACCTTGGCAGAGAGTGTTTGGGTGGAAGGCGTATTTTCCCTGAAAAATTACCGGGCTTTTTTCAGTCCGGAGAGTTTGTCCAATCTGGAGGCGTTGTGGAACAGCGTCTACATCTCCCTGTTGAGTGTGCTGTTCAGCGCCCTGATCGGAGTTCCCTTGGCGCTGATCTTCCACCGGTACGACTTTCCCGGGCGTCGCTTGTTTGCATCGGCGGCGATCTTGCCGATGGTGCTGCCGTCGCTGGTCGGGGTGATGTCCTTTATGTTCCTGTACGGAGAGTCGGGTCTGGTGACCCGTTTCCTGCAGGATCTCTTCGGTTTGCAGGAGCCGCCGTTTCGGTTGAGGGGGGTTGCGGGAATTCTGTTGGTTCACGCTTACACCATGTATGTTTATTTCTACATGACAGTCTCCTCCGCCATCCGGGGAATTCATCCTACCCTGGAAGAAGCCGCCGCCAACCTGGGGGCCGGACCTTGGAGGAGATTTCGGAGCGTGATCTTGCCCTTGTTGACCCCGGCGCTGGTGGCGGCATCCCTCTTGGTTTTTATGACTTCCATGGCTTCCTTTTCAGCTCCGTTTCTCCTCGCCGGGGGGATTCGCGTTCTCAGTCTGCAGATTTACTTTTCCAAGATCAACGGCAATCTGGACATGGCCGCCGCCCAGTCGGTGATTCTGTCTGTCATCTCCATTTCCTTTTTGCTGTTTATGCGTTGGTATCAGGGTCGGCGGGATTATCAGATGATGGAAAAAGGAGTGAGTCACCACCAGCGGGAGATTCGCAATCCTTGGGTGAAATGGCCGTTGGTGTTTGCCGGGACGATCGGGGTGATCCTGCTGTTGCTTCCCCATGGGACTCTGGTGATTCTCTCCCTGGTTCCTGAGGGGAGCTGGACCTGGCAGACTTATCCCTCCCAGTTCAGCCTGGAAAACTACCAGTTATTGATGAAAGATCCCCGGATCTGGGATCCCGTTCGCAACAGTTTGTGGATGGCGGCCTTGGCCACGGCGGGCAACTTTCTGTTCGGTGTGTTGACCGCCTATGTGCTGGCCAAACGGAAATTCCGGGGGAAAAATCTGCTGGATATTCTGGTGATGTTACCCTGGGCTTTGCCTGCCACCGTGGTGGCGATGAACCTGATCCTGGCGTTTAATGTACCCACCCCCTTCACCTTTGGTCAGATTCTGGTCGGCACCTTTTGGATCCTGCCCCTGGCCTACTTTGTGCGGCATATCCCGCTGGTGGTCCGCTCCACTCATGCCGCCCTGGAGCAGTTGGATGACTCTCTCGAAGAGGCGGCCCGCAATCTGGGAGCTCGCTGGTTTACCACCTTTCGCAGAGTGATTCTGCCGGTCATTCTGCCGGGGATCCTGGCGGGGACATTGCTCGCCTTTGTGACGGCAGTGGGGGAGTTTGTCTCCTCGGTGATGCTTTATACCATTGCGAACCGTCCCATTTCCATCGAAATCATGAACCAGCTCCGGATGTTCAACCTGGGTCAGGCGGCGGCTTATGCAGTGTATCAGATTATCTTGATTGCAGGCGTTCTCTGGATTTCCCAGCGTTTTTTCGGGGTGAAGGCGGATAACACACTTTGACGCAAAGGAGGATCGGCATTGGGGAAAAGGGAAGAGATCCGGCAACGGGACGGCACCGTCTTTCCCGGCGGGATCTATGTGGACTGCCTGTTGAAACCGGTGTTTAAGGAACAGAGGGACCACCTGTTCCAGGCGCAATTTCAGATTCACCGTGCCCATGTGCTGATGCTGTATGACCAGGGCATTCTGTCGAAACGGGAGGCGGGGGAGATTCTCCGGGGGGTGGAAATCCTGGCGGGGATGGATCCGTCCCAACTACGCTATGATCCCCGGTATGAGGACCTGTTTTTCATGGTGGAGGGACTGCTTGCGGAAGAGATCGGGGAAGAAACGGCAGGAAATATGCATATCGCCCGCAGCCGCAATGACATGGGGGTGGCCATGTACCGAATGGTGTTGCGGGAACAACTGCTGAAGCTGATCCGGAGGGTGCAGGATTTGCGGGAAGCCCTGTTGGAGGTGGGAGAGGAACATCTGGAGACCGTCATGCCAGCCTATACTCACACCCAACCGGCCCAACCCACCACTCTGGGCCACTATCTGCTCGCGATCCACGATGTGACGGAACGGGACACCCGCCGGCTGTGGTCCGCATATCAAACGGTCAATCAGAGTCCTCTGGGGGCGGCGGCACTCACCACCACCGGATTCAACATTTGCCGGGAATCGGTGAGGGCATTCCTTGGTTTTGACGAACTGGTGGAAAATTCCTATGATGCCGTTGCCGGAGCGGATTATCTTTTGGAAACAGCTGCTGCTCTCACTTTGCTCATGACGGATGCAGGACGTTGGATTCAGGATCTGCTCCAATTCTGTACTCGGGAATTCAACGTCCTGCGTGTAGCTGATCCCTATGTCCAGATCAGTAGCATCATGCCCCAGAAGCGAAACCCCGTTTCCGTGGAGCACTCCCGCTCTCTTGCCAGCAGTGCCATCGCCGATGCCCAGGCGGTTTGCACCATGATTCACAATACCCCCTTTGGAGATGTTGTCGATACCGAAGATGATTTACAGCCCCATTTGTACCGGGCTATCGACAAGAGCAAGCGGGTGCTGGACTTGATGATCGCCGTCATCAGTACCATGGAAGTAAATCAAGAAGAGATGAGGCGGCGTGCGGGGGAAGGATTGATCACCATCACTGAACTGGCTGACACTCTGGTCCGGGAACGGGGGCTCTCCTTCCGGAGGGCTCATCGGATCACTTCCCGAGTGGCCCGCCGTGCCTTCCGGGAAAAGAGGGATCGGATCCAACCGGAGTGGTTGCAGGAAGCGGCAGAAGAGATCACCGGACAGGGGATTACCTTTCCTGAGGGGAAGCTGATACAGATCTGCGATCCGTTTCGCTTCATCATGGTGCGCCGGTGCTCTGGGGGACCCCACCCTCAGGAAGTCCGGCGGATGTTGAAGGACCGGAAGAGACGGTTGGATGCCGACCGAAGGGAGTGGAGCCAAAGATCCGAAGCTATTCGTTCTGCCGGGGAACACTTGCGAGTCCGTGTCCGACAACTGATCTCCCAAAACAGGTGAAAACCTGCACACCCGAACCGTCGGGTGTTTTTTATAAAAAACTGATGGGGTGGCGACGCCGGAGCCATCCTTTGCTATATTCATAGGAGAGTTATCTTTGAAAAGGGGCGGAATTTATGGTCAGAAGAGGGGGTTGCCTCCTGGTGGCCGTGCTGGTTGTGGCATCTCTCACCGGATGTGGGACAGGAGAAACTGAAGCAAAGGAGGAAGAAGAATCCCAAAGGGCGGTGGCCATGCTGGAGCGGGCCAACACCCATCTGAATCGGGTCAAGGGTTTGGAGTATGTGACCGAGGGGGTGCAAAAAACCCGCAGCTATCATCGAAACAAGGATTCCCACAGCGAGCTCAGTCAGAAGATCCGAACAGAGGCCGGATATGGACCGGACCGCTTCCACGTTGTTGCCCTGGCAGGGAAGTCCAAATCGGAAGAGGTCTATCTGACTCATAAAACGATGTATCTCAAGGATCCGGAGATGAACCGATGGGAAAAGATCTCCGCCAAAGAGACGGACGGGATGGCCCTCGACTTGATCAATCCCCATGATCCGAAGCAACTGTTAAAAAAGTTGAAACTGCTGCGGGAAGATTGGTCTGTCATTCAACAACAGGGGGACTATCTGTTGGAGATGGAGCTGACGGGGGAGAGAATCGCTCCCTATATCCGTGAAGTCTGGCACGGACAGAAAGAACTGGCTGTGATGGATTCCTCGCCGGATCTCTTAAAATGGAAGGATCATCTCCGAGTCAGCCGTATCCAACAGACGATCCGGCTGGACGCAAAGACATTCCGACCGATCTGTCTGGAACAGAAGATCCATGCCGAAGTGAAGGTGGATGGGTTCCATTTGACTTCGGAATATCATCTGAAAACCGAGGTCAAGGAAACGAACCGGCCGTTTCAAATTCCCGCTCAAGTAAAGCATTCCGCCAAAGAGATCGAACCCGAAAAATGAAAAGGGAGAGGAAGCCCATATCCGTGATAATTTTCCTGGATTCGTCATCCCTTTCCATCTAGGTAATAAGTAGTAATTTTCCGGAAGGAATGGTTTTTCGGAAAAAAAGGACCCCAAACAAAAAACTCCCCCCGAATAATGGTTGTGAGAGGATTCCAGATCCTCCATTAAACTCTCAAGGGGGAAAACAACTTGAAACGAACCCGTTTCATCTCCATGGCCTGGCTGATGGTGTTCGCCATGGTCTTGGTGCTGTCACCTTTCCAGGCACTGGCTGAGGATGGAAACTCCGGGCTGGGAACCGAACAAAGTGATGTGGTAAAGACTGAGGAAACCCAGGATTCCGACCCGGGGGCTGTCACTGACGATGGGGAGGGAACCGAACCGGAGGAGTCTGCTCCCTCTTCCGTTCCCCGGGAAACCGAGGGGAATACCGAAGAAATCAAAAAAGAACTACAGGGACTGAAACTTGGGATTCAGGTCACTCCCCAGGTCAACTATGAGGCGGATGGAAAAGCCTCGGGTGTGGAAGTGACAGCAGCCTTGGTCCTCAGCAACAATACATTCAAGACGCAATTGGCCAAAAACCCGTTCCTGGCAACTTGGAAATTTAGCGTAAAGGATGCTGCGGGTAAGGAAGTGGCTCAGGCTGAACAGCAAAACCTCGGTCTCTCCGCCACCGAGACACTCCATGTGACCGATCCCGGCGAATACACCGTTGTGATTGACTGGAAGGGCCCCATTGGGCTGGGCAAACTCCGCGGTGAGGCTCCCTTCACCATTGAAGAGATGGATGTACCCGGTGAAGAGCCCGGTGATGGAGAACCAACCCTTCCGGAAAATCTGGACGTAACGGTGGTTCCGGACATAGATGAAGATGGATACTACACCGGTTTGGTCAGAGTTAAAGGAAAAATTGCCGACGCCAAAAAAGGGGATGAGGCGAGCGGAAAGTGGAAATTTATCCTGAGGGATACCGAGACCGGTGAAGTGGTGGACAAAGTCGTCAAGAAAAACAAAAAGGGAATCAAGAAAGGTGCTTGGCTGGCTGCCTTCGAAAGTGGCACCTATGAAGCGAAAGTGGTCTTCAACGGCACTTTCAACGGTGAGGCATTGAAAGTGCAAGGATCCAGCGAGATCACTTTGGATATTCCCGATTATGTTGACTTTGATCACAAAGTGAAGTATCAATTCAAGAACGGCAAACATCAGGTGACCGCTTCCATCTTGGAAGGAGAACATGCCACAGGGTTTTGGTTGATCGGGTTGTTTGACATGGAAGGAAAACCGGTGGTTGAACCCGTATTTGCCGACTCCCATGAAGGGAAAACTTTCTCCGCCGAGTTCAAGGATCAATTAAAGCCTGGACACTATTTCGTCGGTGTCATCTTTGAAGGAACCGTGGATGGCCAACCGGGCGGCTTTATCGATGATTCTGTCGAATTTGAAGTGAAAGGCAATGGTGACTGCATCACTAAGCCCGGAAAAGATAACGACAAGAAGCCGATGAAGCCTGGTGAACCGAAACAAGTGATCGATAAGATCAAAAACGGGGGCAAAATCCCGAAAACAGCCACCCAATATCCTCTGGGGATGATGATTGGTGGCGGGGTCCTGCTCCTGGGCCTGGGTATGCTGGGCTTCATGAGGCTCCGCCGCAATGCAGCCTGATGAAGTATAAAGATAAAGGACTTTGTGGAGAGGACTCTGCGGAGTCCTTTTTTCTTGTATTAAATCTACTTGTTACTGCCTGAATCAGTCCAAAACGGTCCGAAATTCGCACCAGATTACGAATAAATTCCATGGAAGAAGCAAATTTCCACATTATTCTTCAATAGGGAGGGGAAGTTGTGAAAAAAAGAGTTCGGGCTTTATCCATGGTTTGGTTGGCAGTGTTCATCCTCACTCTGCTTATGCCCCCTTTTCAGGCTTTGGCTGAAAATAATGAGGGGTATAAGGTTGATGTGAAGGCGATGTCGACGAAAGAGGATAATATTGCGGTTGATGCAGAGGTGGTCGGTGAACAAAACCCGATTGCATTGAATGGGGAATGGATCTTTTTTCTGATCGACAACAAGAGTGAGGTGGTAGAGAAATCTAAGCCGTATCCGGTTAATTTGATAAGATGACGGTGAAACAGCCTCACGAGTTCAAGGGTTTGAAGCCCGGGAAGTATCAAGTGAAGGCTGAGTTCAAGGGAAGTGTACGAGCCGAGGGTGACGTGGCGGATTCTCCGAAGCAGAAACCATACATCCTTGATGTCATCTCCGATCAGATCACGATTGAACAACCCGGAGCGGACAATCCGGAACCTGGGGAGCCGGAAACCGTCGGGATCGAAGTTTCGGTAGACACAGTGAATGGAAACCCACCAGTACCCTCAAAGCAGAAGCCTCTCTGAAGACGGATGCCACGGATGTGGAGGGCGACTGGAACTTCACTGCGATTTATCAATGGGCCAACACCCCGACCGACGAAGTCTCGTTGAAGGGCGGCAACCAGGCATCAGCCGATCTGGCCGTTGTCAGCACAGGAGTCTGCGTGGTCCATGTGACATTTGACGGTCGGCGGACGGGAAGAAAGTGAACGGGGAGAAATCCATCGAGGTCACTCTGCCCGGCAAAGAAGACGGTAAAGTTCCGGCACCTTCCTATCAGATCGTCGCCAATCACGACTTTTTGATCCAAGGTTATGAGGATGGGGGCATCGAGGATATTGCGGCGAAGATCGATGCCGAGCTGATGAAGGGGAAGAAAGAGGCCCGCAAAGCCAAAGGGACCTGGACCTTTGAATTCCCCGAATTGAGGTTGAAGAAGAGCGGGAAAAAAAGCCAAGCGGCCTTCTCTATCCTCCATGAAGGACTGACCCCGGGACATGAGTATACTGTTCACATCACCTTTGTCGGAAAAGCGGGCAAAAAGAAGGTTAAACAAGAGACGGACTACCAGCTGATCATCCCGGGGATGAAGAGCGGATACGATTACAACAGCGGCAAAAACATCGTCACCGGTGAACTGACCCTGGCGGAAAGTGCCGAAGGGAATTGGGTGACTGCGGTCTTTGACGAGGCCATCGAATTGGTGGACTTCAAAAAAGCAACAGGTGTGAAAGGATTGAAGCACTCCGCTGACTTTGAGGGTCTCAAACCCGGAAAATATCAGGCGGTGACCCTTTTCGACGGGGAGATCGACGGGAGAAAACTAGTGGTTTGGAATGAAGTTTCCTTTGATGTGACAAAAAACGGGGGTACTCCATTGCCAGGGGACCAAAAACCCAGTGTTGGTGATCCGAAAACCGGCAAGAAGATCGTAAAAGACATCAAGGGAGGCAAAATGCCCAAGACCGCCGTGGACCATCCGGCCTTGATGCTCTACGGAGGGGTCATTGCCGCAGCCGGTCTGTTGTTGTTTGGGGTTGTCTACCGTCGGAAATGGCTGGCTCTGCTCGGCATGTAAGGGAACCTGTCCGCTGACAGACAAGAAAACCGCCTTTCGTCAGCGGAAGGTGGTTCTTTGAGCAAAAAAGAGACATCATCGTTCCAGTATTAATGAAGGTATCGATCCGAACCCAAAGGAGTTTCAGGATATGAAAGGGTTGAAGATTTTTTCCGTAATATTTCTGTTGGTCGTGGGAGGAGCGGGGGGATACGGTTGGTATCTCTATTCTTCCATGAAAGAGACTGCCTCTCAGATTTATGAACCGAGGGAAAAGAAAAAGTCAGACCTGCGGGAGGAGGAAGTGTCGGTTCACAAGCAGGATCCCATCTCCATCCTGATTCTGGGGGTGGATGAACGTAAAGGGGACATGGGACGCAGTGATACGATGGTGATTCTCACGGTGAATCCCCGAACGAACAGCTCACTGATGTTCAGCATTCCTCGGGATACGCGGACGGAGATCCCAGGCAAGGGAATACAGGATAAGATCAATCATGCCTATGCCTTTGGCGGTGCTCCCATGGCCGTGGAGACGGTGGAGAATTTCTTGAAGGTCCCCATCGACTACTATATCAAGATGAATATGGAGGGCTTTGCCGATGTGATCAACACCTTGGACGGAGTGGAGGTGAATAACCCCTTCGCCTTTGACTACAAAGGCATTCCCTTCCCGGAGGGACCGATTCACCTGAATGGGAAAGAAGCACTGATGTACACCCGGATGCGCTATGAAGACCCGCGAGGGGACTTGGGCAGAAACGACCGTCAGCGTCAGGTTTTGAAAGCAGTGATCACCAAGGCGGCCAGGCCGTCTATCTTGATGGATCTCTCCTCCCTTTTGAAAAGTCTGGGTACCAATGTGAAAACAAACATCTCTCCGGAGGAATTGCAGCAAATGGCTGTCGATTACCGGAGTGCCACCCAACAGATGGAGACTCTGCAGGTAATGGGGAAGGGAACCAAAATCGATGGAGTCTATTATTATCAAGTATCCGAAGCGGAGCGGGACCGAATCGGACAAAAAATGCGCGGAACCTTGGGGTTGAATTGATTCCATGCTGAGAAGGGGCAAACCGCCCCATTTTTTTGTGAGTTCCCTTGACAAATGGATGAGCAAGTTATATGATTAGTTTTGCCGCCAAATTAAATTACGGGGCATTAGCTCAGCTGGGAGAGCGCTACACTGGCAGTGTAGAGGTCAGCGGTTCGAGCCCGCTATGCTCCACCATGATAAATCCTTTCTTCAAACTTTGGAGAAAGGATTTATTTGTGTTGGGAAAAAGGGATTTTCACTTTTTAGCCAAGGCCCCCTCAACGAACAGTTCGTGGGAAGCCATTGCAGGGCAAGGATGGTGGGTATTTGATTCGCCTTTGCATTCAGCGGAGCCAAAGTCTCGCCAAGGTCCACTGTTCCCGTTTCGCTATCCGCTGTTTGCAAGAGATCAGAGTCGTCCCGTGACTTCCGTTCCCGAACATTATTTATGTTTGGAGCACGGGGAAGACCGAAAGTGTCAGATCCAAAACTATTTCATGGTTAACTTACAGCTCTTGACGGTACTGTGAACAATAAAAAAGGTCCACCTTATCAAGATGGACCATAGCGGACAGTCGCTTGTCGTCAACTTGTTACCAACCGTTGATATTCGGTGAAGGGCGGGTTGCATGATTTGAATCAACGTTTCCAGATGTCAAAAATCCGATTGGCGATGTCAGTGTTGTCGATGCGGCCGGCAAACATCTCTTTTCCTCTGCCATAGGCGAAGACTTCCACATCGTCACCTGTATGCCCGGAGGTGGTCCACCCTGTGTTGGAACGGACATCGAAAATGTGGGAGATGGCCTTTTGCACAGTGGCTGCTTTACCGGAAGCGCTTGCCTCTTTGACCGCTTGTAGTTCCTTGTTTGTCAAATCAAAGCCGATGTAGCGGTTCAGGGTCTTTTCCACGTCAGCTCCGTCGATGATCTCGTTTGCCATGAACTCCGGCGTGCGCTTGGCTTGTTTGATCGGTTCGGTATTCCACACGTACTGACCGTCACTGCCAATGGAGAGGCCGCCGGTGGAATGGTCCGCGGTGGCAATGACCAGTGTCTGCTTGTCTTTTTTGGCAAAGTTGATCGCTGTTTGCAAAGCCTGGGCGAAGTCTTCCATTTCACTCATGGCTCCGACCACATCATTGTCATGCCCGGCCCAATCGATCTGGCTCCCTTCAACCATGAGGAAGAAGCCTTTCTTGTTTTTGCTGAGCCGCTGGAGTGCAGCCTGTGTCATTTCCTTCAACGCAGGAGTCTCATCGGTGCGATCAATTCTTTTCGGCAGTCCCACTTCAGCGAATAATCCCAAGATTTCATCCCTTTTGCTGTTCAAAAGTTCCGCCCGCGTTGTCACATAATCGTATCCGTCCTTTTGAAACTGTTTCACCAGGTTACGGTCATCCCGGATAAAATAATCGGTGCCGCCGCCGAGCATCACATCCACTTTATGCTTTCCGTCGATGCGTTCATCATAATATTCGTCCGCGATCTCATTGTAGTTTTGCCGCGATTCATTGTGGGCGGCAAAGGCGGCTGGAGTGGCATGGTTGATCTGTGAGGTGGCGACGAGTCCGGTGGACTTGCCCAGGGATTTAGCCCGCTCCAGCACGGTTTCCACAGGTTGTCCATCCAGATCCACCGAGATGGCAGCATTGTACGTTTTCACTCCGGAAGCCATGGCTGTCGCTGCGGATGCCGAATCGGTGATATTTTCATCCGGATCCCATGCATAGGTGGTTTGCATCCCGACGAAATGTTTGTCAAAGATCGTTTTCCCCACTTGTTTCGATCGCGGATCGTCCTGGTAGTAACGGTAAGCTGTTGTATAGACTGGACCCATGCCATCACCGATCAACAGGATCACATTTTTTACACTGTTGGCTTTTTTTACAGGGCTTGTCCCTTTGGCATCGGCGAATGAAAAACTACCGATCAAACCCCCCGCGATCAAAAGCACCGCCGACAACACGATAAGGAAACGCCTCCGTGTCATTTCACAACCTCCTTAAAAATGGTCGCCTCCATTATACCAAATTTTTTTTAATTTAAAGTTAATTATGGGCGGCCGGCAAGACAAACCACATAAATCCCTTGATCTCACCTATTGGCAAGATCAAGGGCTGGTCTGTCGCCTATGTCAGAGAGAGTGGAACTGTCGTTTACGAACGCTGCGTACGGAGCTGAAAGTGGACGGAGGCTGGTCGCGTACCTTTGGCTCGATCCTTGCGGAATCGTACTGGCACAGGTCTTTGATCAATAAAGTAATGTACTTGATCCCTATCTGTTCCAGGATTCCCGTTACAACTCGGTCTGTCGGCAGATTTCACCGTAGGATGAGGGTTCCGATCAGAAAAAAGTTGCGGAAACAGCTCCTTTCGACCGGCGTTTGGCCCATCATTCGTGCAATATTCCGTCTGTTCTGAATGCATCACGCGTACCTGCGCCTTCCGGATCCTGCTGCCCACAATCCAGTGAGGTCTAGTTGACGAAGCGGACAAAAACAGGCCCGATGTCCGTCGCTGTGTTTGATGAAACTTGCGGCAAGCTGAATCAGCTGGTTCGGGGATAAGGAGTCCATTATCCCTTCCGTAAACAAGATCACTGCGGGAAATCTCCGCAGTGACCCTTATCATGGCTCCATGGACTCCAACTTTTCTAGAATCCGTCGCTTTCGGTAAAGCATGCGGGTCGTTTCCGCCACGTCTTCCACGGCGGATTTGTTGATCCAGGCACCGAAGAGGATGCCAGCGATGGGGACGAGTTGGAACAGCTTTTTCCAGCCGAAGTGATCCCGGTAGGTGGCGATCACTTCATGCCATCCCTGCAATTGAGAAATGGAATCCCGTTCGGGGTTGTCCTGTTGAAAGGTGGACAAGTTTTTCAGGATGGCTTGTTTTCCGACATAATCAGCAGAGGTAAACTGGAGGCACTGAACGATGAAGATGCGCTCTTTCTTTTCCCGGGGATCGTAACCGTGAACGAGGGCCATCTCCTGGGCGATCTTCAGCGAGAGGCCGAGGAGAACCGGAATATCGATGGCGAGGGTCAAAAAGCCTCCGACCCCGGTGGTGGCACCCTGATATTTGGCCACTTCCACCCGAGATTTTTGCAATTCCTCCGCTGTACGGTCCATGACGGCCAGTGGCAGGTGGTGAACTTGAGAGAGACCGATGGATCCGGAAGGCTGTCCCGCCTCTTGGGCGAGCCGGTCAAGCACGTCATTCTGGTTGATCAGGTAGCGGCCCCCGGTCTGGATATAGGATCCAATTTCATCCAGAAGCTGACCGATCCAGTCGCGAAGGATCCGGGGCGTGATCCGGTCCAGCAAAGTGAAGGGGAGACGACCGATCTTTTCCCAAAACCACAGGTCTTTCTGTTCTTCTTCCCAACGTTCGATCATCCGGAGTTCCACCGAAAGCCCTTCTCTCGATTCTTCCGTGACAGGAGTGGGCAAGGGGATCACCTCATCCCTAGGGTTTGCTTTCAGTATAGCGGTTGTAGAGCGAATTGGACAGAGGCGATGGGAGGTTTTGTCTGAATCGAGAAAAGCTTTTTGGCGTGGGTTGGCTTTGGGTGCTGATTACCGACAAGTGATACCGGCTTGTTCTCCGGTGGGGCGTTGGGGTGGTTCGGGAGCGGGGGGGTTGGGCAGTTCGGCTTGTTCCTTCAGGTACCAGATTCCGGTGAACAACAGAGTCCCAACAACAAAGCCCAGAACTCCAATATCGAGAGAAGTCATCCAGACCTACACCCTTTCGGACTTTTGTACTAAAAAGATAACATATAAATCAGTATGGTTTTTTAAGGGACAGTTAAATCCTGTTTGATTCCTTGTTTCAAAAGTTTTTCAAACTCTCGATTGTCACTACGAACCATTGGTGAAGGAATCCGCCTGCCGACGGGGAAGTTATTGTGGGCGGGGTCGGGGAAAATCCATGGCGTCCATAGAAGTGTTGTGAAAAAGCCGTGCACAGGGAGGTTTGGGGCTTTCATGAAGCGTCTTTGTTCGTCAGAACAAATGAAGCGGATTGTGAAAACTAATCCCGACCGACTCGGAAAACATGAAACCACAGATCTTTTCACTAAACGATAAAGGAGTGTAAGTCGATGTTTCGCAACTGGTTCGGGAAAAAACAGAAATCACTGGTTCTTTCAGCTCCCCTGAAGGGAAAGTTGGTTCCGTTGGATCAAGTGCCGGACCCCGTCTTTTCTGAAAAGATGATGGGGGACGGGGCGGCGATGGAACCGGCGGAGGGGGTTCTCCGTGCTCCGGTGGACGGTGAAGTGATCCAACTCTTTCACACCAAACACGCTGTTGGCATCCGCAGCGTGGAAGGACTGGAAGTGTTGCTTCACATCGGATTGGAGACCGTGGCCATGGAAGGAGAAGGTTTTAGCGCTGAAGTGAAGGAAGGCGACCAAGTGAAAACTGGTCAGCCTCTGATCCAGTTTTCACTGGAAACCGTTCGGGAACAGGCGAAAAGCATCGTAACCCCGATAGTGATCACCAACATGGATCGCGTAGACCGTCTGGAGCTCAAGTCGATGAAAGAGGCGGATCCGGGGGACCCGATCCTGGCAGTGACCCTGAAATCATCTTAGATCGTATCCGGTTGCATGTACCGGCTCCCTGCCTGAACGGACAGGGGCTTTTCCTTATATGATGAATTTGAAAACAGGATGGGAATACCAAAGTCGGATCCGGCTTACCTCAAGTCAGAAAAGCTTTGAAATATTTGGCGCAGATCATGAGGAAGACCATCCGATTTTCCCGGCGTATGGTGTAAGGGAATTCCGGACGTTTCTAATTCCTCTGCTGAAGAAGGTGCAAATGAACCGGAAACTTTGAAGAGAGAGGCCGGAATGGGGTCGGCACACATCTTATGAGGAGGATCGACATGACACGGGAGGGGCAGGCAGAAGGCTTGTTGGAGCTTTGGTTGAAGGATCCAGCGATCGATCGGGAAACCAAGGAAGAACTGCGCAGGATTGCACATGATCCAAAAGAAGTGACCGACCGCTTCTACAAAGATCTGGAGTTTGGTACCGGGGGTTTGCGGGGACTGATGGGGGCAGGCAGTAACCGGGTCAATCGGTACACGGTGGGAAAGGTAACACAAGGGCTGGCCCAATATCTCTTGCAACAGGAACGGTCTCCCTCGGTGGTCATCGCCTACGATCCCAGATGTCACTCCGCAAATTTTGCCCTGGAGGCGGCGCTGATCCTTGCCGGAAATGGGATTCGTGCAAGAGTATTCAAAGGGGTGAGGCCCACCCCGGAATTGTCTTTTGCCGTTCGACATTTACGGGCGACGGCGGGGATTGTCATCACTGCGAGCCACAATCCGGCCTCTTATAACGGTTACAAAGTGTACGGCAGGGATGGAGGACAGCTTCCCCCGGAAGCTGCCATACAGCTCCTTTCCCAGATTCGTCAGGTTCACTCCTTCGCTGACATAAAAAAAATGACCCGAGGAGAAGCGGAAGAGGAAGGATGGCTTCATTGGATCGGCGATGAGGTGGATGAAGCTTATTTGAACGCTGTCATCTCCTTGAGCCGGCAACCGGAGGGAATTGGACAAATCGGTCATCGATTGGGAATCGTATATACCCCTCTTCACGGAAGCGGTAATCTTCTTATCCGGCAAGCTTTGCACCGGATCGGTTTTGAACAGGTTCATGTTGTGAAAGAGCAGGAGGAGCCGGATCCATTCTTCTCTACAGTGAAGATCCCCAATCCGGAGGATCCAAAGGTACTTGCAAAGGCGATCCGGCTGGCGGAGCAAACCCGGGCAGACTTGGTGATCGGGACGGATCCCGACGCGGATCGGATGGGTGTTGCCATACCGGATATAAGGGGAGAGTATACCACTCTGACGGGGAATCAGACAGGGGCTTTGCTTCTGCATTATCTGCTCTCCACGATGAAAGCAAACGGAACCCTCCCAACTGACGGGGCTATGGTCAAAACCGTCGTCACCGGTGAATTGGGGGCGCGGATTGCGCAAAGTTACGGTGTCAAGGTGATCAACACCCTGACCGGCTTTAAATACATTGGCCAAAAGATAGAGAAGTTTGAGCAAACGGGTGCTTGTCAATTTGTTTTCGGATATGAGGAGAGCTGTGGTTATCTTGCCGGAACCCACGCCCGGGACAAAGATGCCGTGGCGGCATCGATGCTCATCTCCGAAGCGGCCGCTTATTATAAAAGTCAAGGAAAAAGCTTGTATGCGGTGCTGGAGGAGTTGCATCAAATCCATGGTTATTTCGCGGAGGACATTCAAACCAGGACATTGAAGGGCATGGAAGGTGCAAAAAAGATCCAAGAGATCATGGATGACTGGCGACAGAATCCCCCACGGGAGATCAACGGTTCGCGCTTCCTTCGCATGGAGGATTTTTCACAGGGATTATACGGACTGCCGAAGGAAAACATGCTCAAGTTTCATCTCCCCGATGGAGGCTGGTTTTGTCTCCGCCCATCAGGCACGGAACCGAAAGTCAAGATCTACTTTGCTACCACCGGCAATTCCGACAAACAGGCGTCCGAACAGTTGCAACAACTGATCCACGCCGTTATGGGTCGTATCGATGAATATTTGGAAGAGAGTTAGTTTGAGAGATCTTGCTTTCTCGTACAGGTAATGATTTAACAGGTCTGTCGATCAACGGGATAATATATAAACGAAGCCACTTGGAATCATTGTGAAACAGCTGTCACAGGGAGGGTTGGATTTCACATGAAGTGATTTTTTCAGGAAGGCGAGGTGACGGTGTTTGGTTATGACCTTCGCAGTCAGGGACGGGAGGTTCGGAGATGTCTTGGATATCTGCCGCGACATTTTAAACTGGCTATCAAGTTTTATGAGTGAAGAGACAAACTTTATATTGACAATTCTGGGTTGATTCATTATAGTATACACAAACTTGGCGGTTGATGATTTGATCAACCGTGAAAACTGAATACTTGATTCTCTTATCAAGAGAGGCGGAGGGACTGGCCCGATGAAGCCCGGCAACCTACTGTACAATTTGTGCGGTGTGGTGCCAATTCCTGCAGAGTGCCATCTCTGGCAGATGAGAGAGACCGAATCGGAAACAACGGACCTTTCATCCTGGAGATGAGAGGTCTTTTATTTTTAGGGAGAGGGGTGGGGATGCGATGACTTGCACGAGGGGAAAGAAGCCGATCCGACAGAGGTTGGAGGAGAAAATACTGGTTCTTGATGGGGCGATGGGTACTCAATTGCAAGCGGCGGGTTTGACAGCGGAGGATTTTGGGGGAGAAGAGTTTGACGGATGCAACGAATACCTCAACATTACCCGACCCGATCTGATCCGGGCTATTCATGAAGAGTATCTGGAGGCCAAAGCGGATGTGATTGAGACCAATACCTTTGGGGCGACCCGAGTGGTGTTGGTGGAGTATGGTCTGGAAGAGCGGGCGGAGGAGATCAACCGAAAGGCGGCTGAGCTGGCGGTGGAAGCGGTCACACGGTACAGCACGCCGGAGTATCCCCGTTATGTTGCGGGAGCCCTCGGTCCTACAACCAAGACTCTCTCCGTCACCGGGGGGGTCACCTTCGATCAATTGATGGAATCCTACCGGGAACAGGCTCGGGGCCTGATCCGGGGAGGAGTCGATCTTCTCCTGCTGGAGACTTCCCAGGACACGCTCAATGTGAAGGCGGCGGGGATCGGGATTCAGCACGCCTTTGATGAATTGGGAAGGAAAGTGCCCCTGATGATCTCCGGCACCATTGAGCCTATGGGAACGATGCTGGCAGGGCAAAACGTGGAAGCTTTCTATCTGTCCATTCAACACTTGAATCCTCTGACTGTGGGGCTGAACTGCGCCACCGGGCCGGAATTCATGCGGGATCACCTGCGGACACTCTCCGGGTTGGCCCATTGCGGGGTGAGTTGTTACCCCAATGCGGGACTTCCCGACGAGGAAGGGCGCTATCATGAAACACCCCGAGGTTTGGCTCAAAAATTGGCCGGATTTGCCGATCAGGGGTGGCTCAATGTTGCCGGAGGGTGTTGCGGGACGACGCCGGAACATATCAGGGCCATCGCCGAAGCGCTGGCAGACAAGGAGCCCCGTCGATCCAATTCTTCCCGTTTTCCGGCTGTATCCGGGATTGAACCTCTCTACCCGGAGGCGGATAACCGACCGATTCTGGTTGGTGAGCGGACCAATGTGATCGGCTCCCGCAAGTTTCGCAACATGATCCGGGAAGGGCAGTATGAGGAAGCCTCTGGAATCGCCCGGCGCCAGGTGAAGGGGGGTGCCCAGGTGATCGATATCTGTCTGGCGGATCCG
The DNA here is from genome assembly GCF_014637345.1 of Kroppenstedtia guangzhouensis. GTDB lineage: Bacteria > Bacillota > Bacilli > Thermoactinomycetales > DSM-45169 > Kroppenstedtia > Kroppenstedtia guangzhouensis. The sequence goes on along the minus strand of NZ_BMEX01000006.1, from coordinate 64,081 downwards.
GATCGGGATGAGCTGGAGGATATGGAACGGTTCCTCCAGTTTGTCGTCAACAAAGTGAAGGTACCCCTGATGATCGATTCCACGGATCCTGAGGTGATCGAGAGAGCATTGAGATATTCCCAGGGAAAAGCGATCATCAACTCCATCAATCTGGAAAACGGAGAAGACCGTTTCCGGGAAGTGACTCCCCTGATTCACCGTTACGGAGCCGCCGTGGTCGTGGGCACCATCGATGAAAAGGGAATGGCTGTCCAGGCTGAGCAAAAGCTGGCTGTGGCCAAGCGTTCCTATGACCTGTTGGTAAACCATTACCGGATCCCGCCGGAGGATATCATTTTCGATCCCTTGATCTTCCCCGTGGGGACCGGGGACAGAACCTATATCGGATCTGCCGGGGAAACCGTGGAAGGAATCCGGAGGATCAAGGAAGCGATGCCGGAATGCAGCACCATTCTCGGGATATCCAATGTTTCCTTCGGTTTGCCGCCCGCGGGTCGGGAAGTGCTGAACGCAGTCTGTCTGTATCATTGCACCCGGGCAGGATTGGACTACGCCATCGTCAATACGGAGAGGCTGGAGCGCTACGCTTCGATTTCCGAAGCGGAGAGAACACAGGCGGAGAAGTTCCTTTTCCGAACGGGCGAAGAAAATTATGATGACGTCCTGGCGGAATTTGCCGCTTTTTACCGGGACAAAAAACCGACAGAGAAAAAAGCGGTGCAGAGTCTTCCCTTGGAAGAACGGTTGGCCCGCTATGTGGTTGAGGGGAGCAAGGACGGCCTGATCCCCGATTTGGAAGAGGCGTTGCAAAAGCACAAACCCTTGGAAATTATCAACGGTCCCCTGATGAAGGGAATGGACGAGGTAGGCCGCCTGTTCAATGACAACCAGTTGATCGTGGCGGAAGTGCTCCAAAGCGCTGAAGTGATGAAAGCATCAGTCTCTTTTTTGGAGCCCCACATGGAAAAAACGAGTCAGGAGAGCAAGGGAAAGATCTTGTTGGCCACGGTGAAAGGGGATGTTCACGATATCGGGAAGAACTTGGTGGAGATCATTTTATCCAACAACGGTTTTGAAGTGATCAATCTGGGAATCAAAGTGCCCCCGGAGCAACTGATTGAAGCTTGCCGCCGGGAAAAACCGGATATGGTGGGGTTGTCGGGACTGTTGGTCAAATCCGCCCAACAGATGGTACTGACCGCCCAAGACATGAAAGCTGCCGACTTGGATCTGCCCGTCCTGGTGGGCGGGGCGGCTTTAACGAGGAAATTCACTGATCAGCGGATCGCCCCCCAATACGACGGACTGGTTCTTTACGCCAAGGATGCCATGAATGGATTGGAATTGGCCAATCGACTCAGGGATGATGAAAAACGGAGGCAGCTGGTGGAAGAGGTGAAACGGAACCGGGAGAAAGCACGGAGCCAAAGGTCCGAGATATCGACCCGGGAGGAGGTTGGGGGCAAGGTGGTCACCCGGGTCCGCGTCTCCACGGTAAACCGGGAGGCGCCGGTATATCCCCCGCCGGATTATCGTCTTCACATCCTGCGGAACTATCCCATCAGCCACTTGGAACCTTACATCAACAAGCAGATGTTGTTCGGCAAACATCTGGGGCTGAAAGGAAATGTGGAGAAGCTCCTGATGGAGGAAGATCCCAGAGCGATACAATTGAAACGGGAACTGGACGAAATGATCGCCCAATTGAGAGAGGCGGGGGAACTCCGTGCCGACGGGATTTATCGGTTTTTTCCGGCTCAATCCCAGGGGGAAACCATCCAGATCTACGACCCGGAATTTCCGGGGGAAAAAGTGTTGGAGACCTTCACCTTTCCCCGGCAGAGCAAGGCCCCTTACCTGTGTTTGGCCGACTTTTTGCGGCCGAAGGATTCGGGGGTGGTGGACACGGTGGGCTTTCTGACAGTGACCGCCGGCTTTGGGATTCGGGAGCGGGCGGAAGCGTGGAAGCAGAGCGGGGACTATTTGCACTCCCATATGTTGCAGGCTTTGGCCTTGGAACTGGCGGAGGCATTCGCTGAGCGACTGCACCATATGATGCGGGATGCTTGGGGCTTTCCTGATCCGCCGGAGATGACGATGAGGGAGCGGTTTTCCGCCCGTTATCAAGGGATCCGGGTCTCTTTTGGCTATCCGGCCTGTCCCGATTTGGAAGATCAGGCCAAACTGTTTCGCTTGATCCGGCCGGAGCGGATCGGGGTGAAGTTGACCGAGGGTTTTATGATGGAACCGGAGGCATCGGTCTCCGCCATGGTTTTTTCCCATCCCGAAGCGAGATATTTCAATGCAGTGTGAGAGGAGGAGAGGCAATGACTCACCATCCGGATCTGAGGGCTCTCCTAAGGGATTCCCTGTTGGTAGGGGATGGGGCGATGTCCACTTATCTGTACCAACAAGGGATTCCCGTTGGAATGACGGCGGAGGAGCTCTCCCTGTCCCGCCCCGACTGGATTGAAGAGGTGCACCGGCAGTATGTGGAGGCGGGGGCCCGATTGATCGAGACCAACACTTACGGGGCCAATCGGGAGCGTCTCTCCCGTTACAGCCTGGAAGGAAAGGTGAGCCGGATCAACCGGGAATCCGTCGCCATCGCCCGGCGTGCGGCAGAAGGGAAAGCTTATGTGGCGGGTGCCGTCGGCTCCATCAATGCCGGCCGTGTGTCCCGCTGGTCGCCGGCGGAATATCGGGATCTTTATGAGGAGCAAGCCACTGCTCTTCTCTACGGAGGTGTGGACGGCATCATCCTGGAGACGTTTTTTGATCTGGAGGAGTTGCTGCTGGCTTTGGAAGTGATCCGCCCCCTCACTGACCTTCCCATCCTGGCTCAGCTCACTATGTTGGAGGTGGGAAGAACCAGGGACGGACATACATTGACGAAAGCTTTTGCCGAACTGCAAAAGCAGGGGGTGGACGGAGTGGGGCTCAATTGCCGCGTCGGCCCTCTGCAAATGGAACGAGCCCTGGAGAAAACGGTGGTTCCCGACGGGCTCATCCTGACCGCCTTTCCCAACGCCGGCCGTTTGGGGGGGAGCGACGGGGAATATCAATACGAGTCCACGCCGGAGTATTTCGGAAACCGGGCAAAAGTCTTGCGGGAACAGGGGGTCCATTTGATCGGGGGATGTTGTGGAACCACTCCGGAACACATCCGTAAGGTGGCGGAAGCCTTGCATGGACTGCCTCCGGCCCCACGGGTGAATCCGAAGCTCCCGGAGGAGGAAGTGGTTGCTCTTCCCTTGGAAGTGCGCTCCCGACCCACAGTGGTGGAACAGGTCCGTCGGGGAACCACGGTGATCGTGGAGTTTGATCCACCGAAGGACTTGGACATTCAAGGCTTTCTCCAGGGGGCGGAGGCGTTGCATAGGGCGGGTGCCGATGCGATCACTCTCGCTGACAATTCAATGGCCACCCCCCGCATGAGCAACATGGCTCTCGCCTCCATCCTGAAAAGCCGATTGAGGGTGGAACCGTTGGTGCACATTACCTGCCGGGACCGAAACCTGCTGGGCCAGCAGTCCCATCTGATGGGACTTCATGCACTGGACATTGATCAAATTTTGGTGGTGACGGGGGATCCCACCCGGATCGGCGATCTCCCCGGGGCCAGCTCCATCTATGATATCAACTCCTTTGATCTGATCCGGATGGTGAAGCGATTGAACGAGGGAATCTCTTTCTCGGGAAAACCTTTGCGGCAACAGGGACGGTTTGTGGTCGGAGCCGCTTTTAACCCCCATGTTTCCCGGATTGAGGCAGCCATCCGCCGCTTGGAGAAAAAAGTGGAGGCCGGAGCCGATTTCGTTATGACCCAACCGGTTTATGATGTAGAGACTTTGCAGCTTGTCCATGAAACTACCCGGCACATCCCGATCCCGATCTTTATCGGTGTGATGCCTCTCACCGGTCATCGCAATGCTCTTTTCCTTCATAATGAACTTCCCGGTGTCAAAATTCCGGAAACAGTGATGGAGCAAATGCGGGGTTTGAAAGGACCTGAAGGCAGGAAAACCGGTGTGAAGCTGGCCGGAGAGTTGTTGGATGAAGCCGTTTCATTGTTCAACGGGATCTATCTGATCACTCCTTTTCATTATTGGGAGATGACAGCGGAACTGACGCGCAGTATCCGAAAAAAAGGGAAGGCACGCCCAATTGCGACGGTGGAAAGATCTTGATCCCTCCAAGCCCCGTTTCCTTCATCTGCCATGGAAAGGGGCTTTTTCCTGTACAATCCTCCCGGATTGTAGTATATGTTTTGATGATCAGACCACCTGGAGGGGAGGTCCTCCGATTGTCAAACACGGAATTGTTTAATGTACTTCTGCTGTTTATGATTGTGATTTGCATGGTGTTGATGGTTCTTTACATACGTGAACGGGGCAAAAACAAAAAAAAATGACCTCCCCTCGGGGAGGTAAACGGTTCGGTTTCAGCTCATCCATACCAATGGTGAAATCCATGACTGCTGTCGAAGTGCATATGGGAGCTGGAAGAAGAGCTGCTGCTGGAAGAACTGCTGGAGGACTCATGGATCCGGTGGTAGCCGCAGTGTTTCATGTAATGCTTCATCATTTTTCGTTCCATCCGGTGACACATCTTCATGTGATGGTACATCATATACGGATCCATACTGCAGGGGTCAACCATCACAGGCATATGATGGACTGGCATCTGCGGGACGTGCCTTGGGATGTGGTGGATGTATTCCGGCATTTTTGGAATATATTCTGGTATCTTGGGCAATTTCGGCGGTTTTGGAATATATTTCGGTATTTTGGGTAGAGGTGCCACCGGTTTCTTGGGGAGTTCGTGTTTCTTTTCACCCATCGGTTGATCTCACTCCTTCACTTTGATGGCGGATACACTGTATCCTATGTGGGATGTCGGGCACCTGTACCGAGGAAAAGTGCCTATATTTCCTCTCTGTTCCCGGTCATCTTGGTCAGATCCAGGGAAGTGCGATATAATAGCAGGGAATGTTTTGTCCGGCCCGACCGGGCTTGGGAGGGATGTTGGAGTGGACGTGTTGCGAATTACCCCCCGTGGTTATTGTTATGGGGTGGTGGATGCCATGGTTCTGGCCCGCGAAGCAGCCAAAAACCTGGACCTTCCCCGTCCCATATACATTTTGGGTATGATTGTCCATAACCGTCATGTGGTGGAAGCGTTTGAGGAGGATGGGGTTATCACTTTGGACGGGGAAAACCGGCTGGAGTTGTTGGAAAAAGTGGATCGGGGGACGGTGATCTTCACTGCCCACGGTGTATCTCCCGAAGTCCGTCAACGGGCCCGGGAAAAAGGGCTCACTGTGGTGGATGCCACCTGTCCGGATGTCACCCGTACCCATGATCTGATCCGGGAAAAGGTGGCGGAAGGCTACGAAATCGCCTATATCGGAAAAAAAGGGCACCCCGAACCAGAAGGGGCGATGGGAGTGGCCCCGGATCATGTCCACTTGGTGGAATCGGAGGAAGATGTGGAACATCTTCAGCTTTCTTCCGAAAAAGTGCTGGTCACCAATCAGACGACCATGAGTCAGTGGGATACCCGTCATTTGATGAAAAAAATCAAGGAAAAGTATCCTCGAGCCGAGATTGTCAATGAAATCTGTCTGGCCACTCAAGAGCGGCAGGAAGCGGTGGCTGAACAGGCCAAAAAGACAGATATGGTGATCGTGGTCGGCGATCCTAGGAGCAACAACTCCCGCCGTCTGGCTCAGGTGGCGAGGGAAGTGGCCGGTGTGGAGGCTCATCGGGTGAACGAAGTGACAGAGATCGACATCGAATGGTTGAAAGGAAAAAGCTATGTCGGAGTGACTGCCGGGGCTTCCACCCCGACACCGATCACCCGGGAAGTGATCAAGTTTCTGGAACAATTTGACGAAAATGATCCCTCCACCTGGAAACCGGAACGGACCGTCCGTAAAGATAAATTGCTCCCCCCGATTCGCAAAAAGCGGAGGGCAAGGGAAGCCAAGTGAAAAAAGGCCACGGCTCAATGACCGTGGCCTTTTTTATTCCAATGGGCCGAGAAAATATTCTGTCAAATGAGGGGCGATTTTTCCATCTGTTTTCTTTGGATATAGGAATAGCATTGGTTCATCGATCCCCGAAACTCCACCCGATGATCTTTTTTCATCGGATTGTACCACTCAAAGTATTGGTCTTCATGCAGGATGGACAGGGGATATTTCTCCGAATCCATGACGACGTAATACATCCGACATCACACCTCCTGTCCTCCAGTATGGTCGAAATCTTCACTGGATAAGCATGATTCCACTGTTTTTTCAAAAAAACCCCTCCTTTGAAGGGAGGGAGACTGAAAATGTTGTGAAAAAGTCGGGAGGGGAGTCATAGGAGGTCATGGAGCGTCTTTGATTCGTCAGAACTTTTGCGCGGAAGTAAAAACCAAACCCCGAAAGAAGTAAGTCACAACGCTTCTACATCATCAGGCGGAAGCGGGAGCGAAGAGCCCAGGGTCGCTCCGTCCGTTTTTTGTATTTAGGGAGCGAGTGATAGATTGCGATCGCCTCGCGAAAAGCCTCTTTGCTTTCTTGTCGACGGTCCATCTGTGCATACAAGCGGCCGAGTCGGTAGTGTGCTTCACTGGAAGAGGATTGGATCTCTTGAAACTTTTCCAGATGATGAAGGGATTTTTTTTGATCTGAAGATCTGAAGGCTTCTCCCAAGCGAAGATGGGGCTCTCCGTAATGAACCCGGGGATCCAGTTCCAGAGCGTCGAGCATCATCCGCTCTCCCTGCTCCAAATCCCCCAGCTTCAGGTGGCACAGCCCGATCTCTGCACGGATCTCCGCCGATTCCGGGATCACCTTCAACACCTCCTCCAGATAAGGAAGTGCCTGCCGGAATCGCTTTTTTTCCATAAGCAGGCGGGCCAGCTCCCGTTTGTCCGATGTGTTATGAGGATTGAGTTGCAGAGAATGCCTCAATTTCCGAAGTTGGTTGTTTCGTCGGAAAGGACGGGTGACACTGGGAAACAACCCAACAAAGCGCCTGTCCAGAAAATAGACGATGACGAGCAGGATCAACAAGGCCATGAAGGGATTTCCGGTCAGAATCCACAGAATCCAGAACGAAAAGAATTTACCCACGGCAACATCCCCCATCAAAGGAAAGAGCCCGCTTCTTTGAGCTAAGCGGGCTTCTATTTATTTGTGGCAAGGTCCTCCTGGTCAAACCATTCCTCCGCCCAGGTTTGAACCTCGTCCATCACGGGTTTTAATGCTTTTCCTTTTTCGGTCAGAGCATATTCGATGCGGACTGGGGTCTCCGGAAAGATGTTTCGCGTCAGCACCCCGGCGGCTTCCAATTCTTTGAACCGCTCTGTCAGCATCTTGTCGCTCATACCGGGGATCATCGCGGAGATCTCTTTGAAACGTTTGGGGCCGTCCAGCAAAACCCGGATAATGAGTCCGGTCCAACGTTTGCCCAGGAGTGCAAAAGCAAACTCAAACTTGGGACACAGTTTCGGTGTGCAGGGATGTTCTTGACTTGACATTTGGACCACTCCCAACCCTATTTTACCATACTCACTTGACATGGGTAAGTGATTGTTTTATATTACATACAAAAGGTAAGTGATTTACATTTATATAGTAACTAACTATTTATAATTGAGAGGAGCATGGCTTCATGGATGAAGGACTTCTTGTTATTCGTCTGGTATTTGGCTTGTCGATGGCCGCCCATGGTGCGCAAAAACTGTTCGGGTGGTTCGGAGGACACGGGTTGAAAGGAACCGGTCAATTTTTTGAATCCATTGGAATCCGTCCCGGCGTGGTGATGGCTCTGCTGGCCGGACTGGGGGAGTTTGTCGGCGGTCTTCTGTGGGTCGCAGGGATTTGGATGCCGGTCGCTTGTGCTTTGATTGCGGTGACTATGTTGGTGGCCATGATTAAGGTTCATGTTAAAAACGGATACTGGGCCTCCTCAGGTGGAATCGAGTATAACCTAGCCATCATCGCCGTCGCTGTCGGGCTCGCCCTGACCGGCCCCGGTGTCTATACCCTGTTCTGATCCAAAAGCGAAGATTTTAACCGCACAAAAACCGCAACCCTTTGGCTGGATGCGTTTTTTTTCATGATGGGACGCAGATGTTTCATTACACGATAAAACAAAAGCTTCCCTCTGGGATGGGAAGCTGTTATTTTGAAAAGCCGATGACTTTGCCTTCCTGTTTGGCGGTGCGACGGCGGCGGTCCTTGTTTTTGGAAGCCACATATTTGGCGATCTCTGCTGGATGGGGTTGGTGCCACTCCGGGGGAGTGTATCCTTCGTGGGGATGGGTGAGGTAATATTCCAAGATAATTTCCAACAGCTCTTCAAAGGGGGAGAAAGGAATCCGCTCTTTTGCCAACAGTTTCATCACCGACCATAGCAGGCCGGGGGTCAGACGGCGGGACTCCAATTCCTTCACGAGGTCCGGGTTGTGGGATTGGGCTTGCTTCAGCCAGCGTGTCACCCAATCGAAGGTGACCAGATCTTCCGGACGCCGGTTCAGAGCGGATCGGACATGGTGGATGATGATTTCGGCACAAGTCTCTCCATCCTCCTCCGTCCACCAGCCTTCGGTCCGCTGCAGAGGATGGAGTGCCGGAGTGTCCCCTTCCCCCCGGCGTTGATCGGAAAACCGGAGGGGAGGTTTCAGAACCCCTTCGGCGATGCGCCTGCCGCGGACTCGGATCATATAAGAGCCGGGATCCATGGAGGAAAGGTTCCGGATCCGGATCGAAGGGAGATAGACTCCCAATCGGTGAAAAGTTTCCTTGCGAAGTCCCTGAATCTGTGAGGTGAACTCCGAATCTTGCAACAGGTGTTCGTACAACCGGGATTCCAGTTCCAGCGAAATGATCTCGCTTTTCTGCTCACCGTAAGCGTCGGTCAAGCTCCAGTCTGACATCGTTCTACCTCCTGCACAATATCAATCATGATGGGGGAGCTGGTATTAAAATGCCGATGGGAAGGGCGGAGAGGACTTGTTCATCTTGCCATCGACCCCATGCCATCACACCTCTCAGATACTCCACCTCAAACAGGCGGGATTCCCCTTCGACTGCAAATCGTTTTCCGGGCTGGATGGTATTCGGATTGGTAAGGTAGGACTTGGCAAAGTTGATCTTTTGCCGGATCACAGCCTCCTCACCTGGCATTGCGGAACGACGGGCCCGGCTTTCCTCCTCTACCAGTTGCCGGATCTCTTCCTCTAATTCCTCCCGGCTCATTTTACTGTATGGAATCATAGACTGTCCCTCCTCGGCGTGATCCTGAGGATACACAGGTATTATATCAAAGGCCGGGGTCTGTTTCCTGTGTTACAATGGAAGGGATGTGACCTGTTCGGGGAGGAGGGGCGGGATGTCAGTCTTTTTGTTGTTTATCGACGGGGTGGGACTCGGGGAATGTGAGGACTGGAATCCTTGGTACAGGGAGCCCACTCCCCATCTGGAGAAAAGGTTGGGTGGGACTTCCCTGACCCGGGAAGCTGTGGGGCGCCACTCGAAGAACTGTCTCCTCCTGTCAACGGATGCCAAACTTGGAGTGGAAGGTTTGCCTCAAAGCGCGACAGGACAGGCGACGATTTTTACCGGCCGCAATGCACCGAAAGCGATGGGGGAGCATCAGCGCGGATTACCTTTTCGAAGATTGCGGGAATGGGTGGAACAGGATAACCTGTACCATCAGGTGGAGGCCGGCGGATGGAAGGCCACATTTGCCAACAGCTATACCCGGGAGTACTTTGAACTTCCCACCACCCGCAGGGGATGGGTCTCCGTTTCCACCGCCACGATCCTGAGTTCGGGTCAGCCTTTGCGGATGTTGGATCAGTTGTTGAAGGGCCGTGCAGTTCACCATGACCTGACCCGACGCTCCCTGGTTGACAGAAATCCGGAGGTGCCCGTGATCGAGCCCAAATTGGCCGCCTGCCACTTGCTGGGGCTTGGCACGGACTATGACGTGGTGGTTCATGAGTTCTTCCTGACCGACCTGGCGGGGCACCGTCAGGATCCCGGATGGGCCGGTCGCTTGATCCGGGAGTACGACCGGTTTCTCGGTGAAGTACTGCTCGGCTTACGGGAAGAGGATACAGTGGTGTTAGTCAGTGACCATGGAAACAGCGAGGATTTGCGCATCAAGTCACACACCTCTCATCCAGTTCCCACACTGGTGGTGGGTGCAGGGGTGGATGCAGCATCCCGGTTTGCCGCCAAGCGCCCGGTATGGGACTTGACCGGGATTACACCATTGCTGCTTCATCTGTTGAAGCAAACAGACAGAAAGCAGGAGGAAAGAGGGGAAAGACATGGCTGAACGGTATGTGCCCCGGGTTACGGAAGCGGCGATTCCCGAAGATGGCAGCTGGGCTGAGTTGACCGGGAAGGAGGTGCTGATGCTCCATGTGCCGGAGTGGGAGGAAGAGGTCCGTCTTCCTTTTCGCGGGGCGCAGTGGGTCTGGTTGTACGATCGGCGGGAAGACGCCTATATCTTCTGTTTCCGATTGAAGGATGGAACGGAACGGGCCCTCGCCTTCGCCAAGGATCACGGGGGACGATTGCTCATGGATGAACGGGCTTATGGCTTCTTTTCCATTCTGATTGTCACGGAAGAATTGAATTCATTGCAAAAGGAGACCCCTATGTTGCTGTTTCCGGAAGTCTTTCTGAAGAGGCATCCAAAGGCAGGCTGGTGATGGCCTCGTTGTTTGGGGGCATCATCATGTATATAGGAAAACGAAACCCTCCCTCCCCGTTTCCGAGCGGGGAAGGGAGGGTTTTCGATTCTCTCCGGTTTTCCGTGGGAGCGAAAGGCATATTAAAAGGAGGAGGGATGGAGCATGAACTTTCTTCTCAAAATGGTGATCTATATGACCGTCCTCCACGGCTTCCACCTGTTGCTGGATGGGATGGACTACTCCACCGCCCTGGCCCCGGTGGGGGTTGCCTTCTTTTTGGCCGCAGTGGGCCACTTTGCTGACCGATGGGTGTTACCCCTGCTGGGAAACTTGCTGTCCACCCTCGCCGGCGGTTCATTTATGGTCGCTGTCATCTGGAGCAGTCAGTTCCTGTTTCCCGGATCCCATGTCCGTTTCCCGGTAGCCCTTTTGGCCAGTGCTGTGTTGGGCGGGGTGGAATACCGGATGCATCTGGACATTTTGGGGAGAAAAGAGACGCCATGAGTTGGCAGGGGGGATTTTTCTGTTCAACAGCACTGCATGATGTACCAGGCTTGATCAAACTTCTGTTTCATGATTGGGATTTCCATTCTAGATCAGGGTGTGTCTGTTAAATCCGTTGCCAGGGGAGGCGGGCCTGTGTGACCGTCTCCGATCTCTTGCAAAAAGCGCACAGCAAGACCGGGGAGCAGAAGCGGTACAAAGGATCTCCGCCGGTCACACAGGCTCTCCCACTCCTTTACATCGTCTCTGAATTACCGAGCCCTAATACAAATCAAACATATTGACCGGATGTCCTAACTGCTTCAGATAGTTGAACAGCTGGGCTCGGTGGTGGAATACGTGAGTGACAATTTCCGTCAGCCACTTGGCCTGGGTCAAAGCACGGTCAGCATAAAAGGGGCGGGTCTCTTTATGGAGAAAATCTTCATCCGACAGTGCTTCCATATACCCCTTGAGTTCCATAAACCCCCGTTCCATCAAGGCAGTCAGTTCCTTTGCCGTTTCATAAGCGGTTTCCTCCTCCAGATTTTTCACTTCCGCTTCTTCTTTTTCCTGCAGGATAGCCAAATCGATCAGCGGAATCTGGGCCAAATGACGGGCCAGTTCCAACAAGGACATCATGTTCTCCTGGGGTTGGTGGGACCACTGATCCGGTTCCACCTTGTCCAGCAGATTCCCGGTGGTTCGAAGTCCGGTCTTAAGCTCTTCCAACAACAAATCACGCATGACGGACACACTCGACATCAAGGTCACCCTTTCACCTAAAGAGATGGAACATACGTTCTTTGATAGATTCTTCATCCCCCGACCGGATTCCTGCAAAGCAATATTGAGATCGAAATGATTTTTGATCAGATAAAGGAGAGGTCCCTGAAAGTTTCCAATAAGCGGCATTCCTAACGGGCCGGTAGATGTTCACATGGGATCCCATCCTGGTCCGGGTCGAGACGGTGAGGATCTCCGGGTAATAGATATTCCTTCGCTTCTTTCTGTGTCTTGAAGTCGGAGCAGTTCTTATCTTCAAAGGTTTCCTCATCCGCCTCCTCAGATTGTTCACCTTTTAACGGTACTGCTTCTTCCGGGACCTTCCCTTCGGCCTTGACTACGAACTTGACCCGGGTTCCGTCTTTGTACCCATTCACTTCGCGACTCACCCAAGCGCCGGCGCCCCGGTTGTCCGAAGGATCTATGTATGAGACGTGGGCTCCCTTTCCTCCCTCGCGACAGAAGGCCATCGGCCATTCATCCCGATCAAAGCCCTCTTTGGTCGGGATTCCTTTCAGCGATTTCTCCCGATTTTCTTCCGCCCGATCTCTGTCAATCGTGCAGATATCGGAATGTCCTTTCTTGATGGCATCCTGGATATGAGCAGCGGTTTCAGGGTATCGTTCGGCGGGAAACTCCAGCACGATATCGTAATCCTTTTGATTTAGTTCAACGGCTGGCTTTGATGGATCAATCGGTTTTTGATCTGCTGTCTCTGAACATCCGGTAAAGATAAGAAGAGCAGCGAAGAAGACAGTCAGGAAGCGTTGAAACATAATATTCTCTCCCATTTATTTGTGATTTTGATTTTATCTCTTCTTGATCAAGAGATTCCAGACGAAACTACGGTTTTTTAATTCCGGTTCCTTCATTACAAATCATAAATCTATTTTAGTCTGAAATTTCGGGGAGGAGAACTGCAAGTAAGGAGCGAGAAATATAATTCACTTATTACTTTGACGCAGTTGCATGACCAACATAAAGGTGAGATACTTCCTCTTTGGATTGGAATTGATATAACAATATTCCTATTTTCATATAGTAGAAAACATATTATAATCAGAAGGTGCAAAAACAGGGGAATCCGTATCAAAAGTCTGATTGAAGGTATAGCCATCATTGAACAGGAGGAGTTTAGATTCTCGTTTCTGTTGTCAATTGACTATAAATAAGACGATGGCAGATAGAACTTTTTTAACTCTTATAGCCACTCTGATTTAGGGAGCGAATGGGATTCTTGAATCCTTTAACTCTGTCCTCCATGTCGGTTGAGGGAAGGGGCAGAAGGTTTGGAATCGGGTATTGACAGCTCAGGAGGTTTGTAATGAGTAAAGTGAATGACAGCAAAAAAATGGCATACAAAAAGATACAAGCTTTCGTTGGACGCAATAAACCCATTGTTCTTTCGGGATTGGTCATTGTTCTGATTGTGATCATGGTCAGCATCAGTGCGATCTCCAAAGATGATCCTGATCAGGTCATTCAGGATTTTTCCAATGCTGTAAGACAAGACGATATTGACGAATTGGAAGATCTAATTTCTCTCGACGATGAAGAGATGGAGCTCGATGAACAAAAACTACAGCAGTTTATCGATTTATGCCAAAATAGTCCCGGTTATTTCAAACAGCAAATGTGGCAGTTGGATGCGCAAAAGAGCATTCATGATCCAAAATCAGAGATGTCAACCGAAAACCCTCTTTATGGAACTGATGGGATTTCCCTATCTGACATTAAAAATATGGGTTCTTTCTATTTGAAGAAGGAGGAGGGATTTTTCTCCGATTCGTACAAGATTGGAGTTCGCCCCTATTACATTACCATATCGAGCAATGAGCCTGATGCCATCATCATGATGGACGGAGAGGAAGTTTTCAAAAGCACTAAAAAGAGATTGAAAAAGAGAATCGGACCCTTGATGCCAGGAAAATATCACTTTACCGGATCGAAGAAATTTCCTTATGCAAAGGTGACGAACAAAAAAGTTGCAGATTTATTTATGGATGGAGGCGAACATAGAGAAACGGAAGTATCACTGAACTTGTCGGGGAAAAAAATCGAGATTGAATCCAGCTTTTCGGATACTCAGGTATTCGTAGGAAAGAAAAAGGTGGGGAAAGTTGAGGATCTGCAAAAGTTTGGACCGGTATCTGGGGATGGATCCATCAAAATTTACGGAGAAAAAGAGTTCCCTTGGGGTCGATCGAAAAGTCCGGTAAAAGAGGTAACTGAGAATACCGAATCCATAGATGTCACACCGATGCCCTTTGCTGATAAAAAAGGAAAACAAAATCTGATCGATACGATCAATGCCTTTGCCAAAGAACGCATCTTAGCCCAAGTCAAACTGAATCCTTCCGTCTTTACAGTGGCAGGTGACAATGTTGTTAAAGAGTACACGGAAGAGATTGAGGAGACGAAAGAGTGGAGTTTTAAGGATCCGCTGAAAGGAAAGGCTCTGGGAACCCGAATCGATTTCGGACATCTTGAATTCACAAAAGAAGAGGGACTGTACACGGTGAAAATACCGGTTGAGTTCCATGACAAAACCAACCAAAGCGATTTGGGTATCGATAAGGATAATCCATTGAGGGAACGTTTTGAAGAAATGGTACTAACATTAACGTATGATGAGAAAAAAAAGAAATGGTTGGTGTCGTCCACAAGAAAATTGTATCACCTTGGGAGTGATTTAGGTTATTTTAAGGGGAAAGATGTAGAAAAGAGCGAATTTAATTAATGAGTTTCAATTATAAGCCGGGATTTCCTGGCTTTTTTATGTTAAGGCGACAGAATATTTAAAGGTGGGGGGGAACCTCTCCGTCGTCACCATTTATATCCTCAGTATGCGTTTTTCGACCAGTCCGGCGATATGCGCACTTTATGGAGGTGGTGCATCCACGGGGGGATTTACGATCGTCGAAGGGTTGATTAAAATGGAATGAATGGATGGGCAAGATTCCAGACGGTTAGAGGAAGGGGAAATCGATATGATATCCAAATCCGGGATCCGGGTGGTGGCTGTTTCCGATTATGAGGAGTTGAGCCGGGAGGCGGCCCGGAGGATCATCGCGGCTGTCCGTCAACATCCTGCTTCAGTGCTGGGGTTGGCGACGGGGAGCACTCCTGAGGGGACTTATCGGGAATTAGTCCGTGACCATCAGGAAAAGGGAACCTCCTATCGCCGGGTGACCACGTTCAACCTGGATGAGTATGTGGGTCTGGCTGCGGATAATCCTCACAGCTATCACGCTTACATGGAACAGCACCTGTTTCGACATCTCGATATTTCCCGGGAACGGACTCATCTTCCCGATGGGATGGCAGGGGAACCGGAGGCGGAGTGCCGCGGTTACGAGGAGATGATCCGGAAGACCGGGGGAATTGACCTGCAAGTGTTGGGAATCGGGGTGAACGGTCATATCGGGTTCAATGAACCGGGAACGCCATTCTCCAGTGAGACCCAGGTGGTGCGACTCACCGAGTCCACCCGGCAAGCCAATCAAATCCATTTTGAAGATCCGAAACAAGTACCCACCCACGCGATCACGATGGGACTGGCGACAATCTTCAGGAGCCGGAGCATTTTGCTCCTCGCCTCCGGGGCGAAGAAAGCCCCGGTGATCCGGCGTCTGCTGACGGAAGCTGAGATTACCCCGGCTCTTCCTGCCTCCATCCTCCGCTCCCATAGGGATGTGACACTGATCGCAGATCAGGAGGCTCTTTCCCAGGTCGGGTCATCCTTGGATTGAAAGAGGAAAACCTCTCCTGTTTGTGCTGGAGAGGTTTTTTGCATGCATGACGGGGATTAACGGTCTTTAATCTCCTCGATCACATTGCGGATTTTCCCCCCCGGCCTGTTCCATCAAGCGATGGGCTTCTTCCGCACTGACACCGGTTATCTGCATCAGGATCGCGATGCGGGCATCACCGCCGGCCCGCTTGGTCAAAACCTCTGCCTCTTCATAGCTGATCCCGGTCACTTCCATCACAATCCGTTTCACCCGTTCCCGCAATTTATGGTTGGTTGCTTGCACGTTGACCATCAGATTTCCGTAAACCTTGCCCAGTTTGATCATAGTGACGGTGGTCAGCATGTTCAAAACCATTTTTTGTGCGGTGGCCGCTTTCAGGCGGGTGGATCCGCTGATTACCTCCGGGCCGGTGAGGATCCGTATGGACACATCTGCGTATTGGTCAATTTTTGGTTTTGGATTGCAGGAGAGGGAGACGGTGGCCGCACCGAGCTTTTTCGCCGCTTCCAATGCTCCCAGGACATAGGGAGTACGGCCTCGCCGCCAGCCCGACAACTGCGTCCGCCGCCGAAACACCGTATTTCTTGATGTCTTTCCACCCCAGTTCGGCGCTGTCTTCCGCTCCTTCCACCGCTTTCACCATTGCGGAGGGTCCTCCGGCAATCACGCCCTGAACCAAATGGGGATCGGTTCCAAAGGTGGGGGGCATTCCGCTGCATCCAAAATTCCCAGACGGCCGCTGGTGCCCGCACCGAAGTAAAAGAGCCTGCCGCCCTTTTCCATGGCGGAG
This sequence comes from Kroppenstedtia guangzhouensis, assembly GCF_014637345.1. Classification (GTDB taxonomy): domain Bacteria; phylum Bacillota; class Bacilli; order Thermoactinomycetales; family DSM-45169; genus Kroppenstedtia; species Kroppenstedtia guangzhouensis. The sequence continues at coordinate 47,560 of NZ_BMEX01000006.1, read as the reverse complement.
TGGATGAGGTCAACGGCCTCTGCGATCGGACCCAGTGTTTTTTTGACGGCGGTGGCTACCTTTTGATCTTCTGCATTCATCAGCCGAAGGATTTCCACTGTGGGCAACTGATCCAGATTCTGTGTACCGCTCAGTTTCATCTCTGTCGTCAGTTCACTCAGAGGGTTGACCATGTAATCCATCCTTTCCTCATCAAAAGATTTTCCCGGTGATTCAAGTTATACCCTTTTCGTCCTGCTGACAGCCAGACGGGTTTTTTCCAGACGGGGAATGATCTCCTCGTGCAATTGGCTGACAATCGTGACGAACAGGACGTCGATCACATTCAGCTGAGCAATGCGGGAGGCCATCGCACCGCTGCGGATGTTTTGTTCCACGGAGCTGGTGAACAGACGGATATCGGCACAATCGGAAACGGGGGATTTTCCGAATTTGGTCAGGCTGATGAGGGTTGCACCCTGCCGTTTTGCCTCGGTCAGCGATTGAATAATATCTTCGGTTTCCCCCGAGTATGAAATTCCGAAAGCTACATCCCCTTCTGCCAGATTGACAGCTGAAGTGAGCTGTGCATGAAAGTCGCAATAAACTTCACACCACCAATTGATCCGTGAAAGCTTTTGCTTTAGATCATAGGCGCTTACCGCCGATGCTCCCACACCATAGATATCGATCTTCCTCGCTGTTGACATCACCTCGGCGGCCCGCTTTACTTCCTCGGCGGAAAGGAGAGAAATCGTATCGTGAATCGATTTCTGATTGTTATTGCTGACGGCGGTGATGATCGATTCCACCGTGTCGCCCATTCGGATCTCCTGATAACTGTCGGAAAGGCTTTTTTTCGTCAAATCCCCGGCGATGCGAAGCTTCAGCTCCTGGTACCCGCCCATGCTGAGGGAACGGGTCAAACGGATCACGGTAGCTTCCGAAACTCCGCTTAACTCCGCCAGTTTGTGCACGGACAGCTGTACCACCTGTTCCGGTTGGGCCAGGATATATTCGGCCACTTTTCGTTCTGATGGTTTTAACCCGGTGAGAACCTCTTTCAATCTGATCAGTCCGCCGTCCAACTCTTTCCACCTGCTTTCATATTTTTGCGATTTATCAGCCGAAAATGGAGCCTCACGGCTTCTCCCGCAGCATGGGCCCTCTCCGTTGGCTGAAAATTCCCTCTCATTTTCCCGTTGATACTTTGAAGATGGACCCTTGGGGAGACCATGATGAATAATTATCCAAATTTTTTATTAATTACAAATCCTAGGTCGGGGCCTAGATGTTGAAAGTATTATAATAAAATATTGTTACATGGTGCAATCTATTTTGGAAACTCACTATATAAAATTACTCCCGCTTGCAATGGACGGCATGATATCAAATGTCGGTTGTAAGAGGGAGGGAAAATCGGGGCGAAGCACGGCTCAAGCCGTTTGAGCTTCGATGATCAATGCATACGTTCAGATTTTAACCTTTAAGGAATGGAATGAAAGGAAACTAACTTCCGATGTGCAGCCTAGTACTACCTTGAGCCTTACGTAAAGAGTGTCAATCGATGTCGAACATAGTCTGTATTGTGGGTGTGGAGCGAGCTTCAAATGCAGAATCACCGTCTGTTTTCAATTGACTTGGGGCAATATTCGACATTTTCTTGAGTAAAATTCATCAACACTCAAAGCAGTACTAGAAGCGTTGTGAAAAAGTCAATCGGAGGGAGGTTGGGGTGTCCGCGGAGTACCTTTGGCTCGTCAGAGCAACGCACGTAGCGGAAAATCCGATCCCGACCGGCGGGGAGTAACAGCCTTGGGTGAAGTGTGTGAGGGGAGAGGGGGGGACATTGACATTCCTTATTTTTTCCGATACGCTGAAACTGAATTTAGTAGCTGGTACTAATCTCTGTTGGGCCAAGCCGAAAGCATACATATGAAAGGGGAACACCTGATGAAACTGATGGAAGGAAAACGGGCACTCATCATGGGGGTGGCCAACCAGCGGAGCATCGCCTGGGCGATTGCCAAGGCGCTCCATGAACAGGGAGCGGAGCTGGCATTCACCTATCAGGGTGAGCGGTTGGAGAAGAAGGTAAAGAGTCTGGTGGACAAGGAGATGCCGGGTGCTTTGTGTGTCCCTTGTGATGTCACCTCTGACGAAGATATCCGTCACGCTTTTGATACCATCGGTCAGAGCTGGGACCGGCTGGATGCCATGGTTCACGCCATTGCATTTGCCAAGAAAGAGGATCTGGAGGTATCCTATGTGGAGACCTCCCGGGACGGATATGCCCTGGCCCAAGATATCAGTGCTTATTCTCTGGTGACCACGGCCAATGCGGCACGACCGCTGATGAAAGAAGGCGGGAGCATCATCACTATGACCTACATGGGCGCCGAGCGTGTCATCCCCAACTACAATGTGATGGGTGTTGCCAAAGCGGCTCTGGAAACCAGCATGAAATACTTGGCTTACGATCTGGGACAGTACAACATCCGGGTCAATGCCATTTCAGCGGGCCCGCTTCGCACTTTGGCCGCCAAAGGGGTCAAGAACTTCAACTCGATGCTTCACGTAGTGGAAGAACGCTCTCCGTTGCGCCGGGGGATCGATGCCTCCGAAGTGGGAGATACCGCCTTGTTTTTGGCCAGCCATATGGCCCGGGGAATCACCGGGGAAGTGATCCATGTGGACTCCGGATACAATATTATGGGGATGTGAACCGCCCGCCACTGAGGTGGCGGTTTTTTTGTTTTCCTGTGAAACTTACCGGTAAAAAATGATTGCACCCCATCGGAAAGTGTGATAAGTTGAGTCTTGTGAAATTGCGCTAGAAGGATCCAAGATTCACTGAAAGGGTTGGGACCTCTATGGACTAACCTTCCCCCGTGGTGAATGAGCAGATCCTAGCGGAATATTGGCTGAACACCATATTTCCTAGGAAGGGGGCCGAAAAAATGGAATATTCCACTTTCGGACGTCATGTAGCGATGGATGCTTGGGGTGTCGATTTTGATCTGCTCAACGATGCCCGTCTGCTGGAGAAGTATATGAAAGTGGCTGCGGAGAAATGCGGCGCCACGGTGCTGTCATCACAGACTCAGGCCTTCGAGCCGCAGGGAGCCACAGTTCTCGTGCTTCTGTCAGAGAGTCATCTTTCCATTCACACATACCCGGAAAAAGGGTTTGCCGCACTGGATTGTTACACCTGTGGTCATGAAGTGGATCCGATGGTTGCGATTCGCTACATGATGGATGTGCTGAAACCGACGCATGCCTTCGAAAAGGTGATGCGACGCGGTGACGGGCCGATTGAGGTGACCCAACCCGATCTGCCGGTCCAGGCTGTTCAAAAGGTGATCTGATTTGAAACTCAAACGCCTCCGGAAGGAGGCGTTTCGTTTATCCTGAGGTGTCTGGGTAGCCGAAAGATATCTTTGGACCGAAGCGGTTTGTCGCAAATCCCCCCCGGTTTTCTCCCCTTTGTTGTTTTGCGCCATCGTGAAGAGAAAAACCTGCTGTGGACGGGGGATTATCGGGATTTTTCCGCCAGGTAGCGAACCTTCTCCGGCGTGGACTGAACCAGGACCTCGTCCGCCAGTTTGCGGGCTTCATCCGTTTGGACCCGACGGATTCTTTCCTTCACTTCAGGGATGGTGCCGGCACTCATGGAAAGTTCATCCAAACCGAGTCCGACCAAGACTTCTGTCATCCGAGGGTCGCCGGCCAACTCTCCGCACATGCCGACTAGGATTCCTTCCCGACGGGCTGCGTCGCAGGTTTGGCGAACAAGGCGGAGGACGGAGGGGTGGGCGGCGTCATACAGAGAGGCTACCCGTTCATTTCCGCGATCGGCGGCAAGGGTGTATTGAGTCAAGTCATTGGTGCCAATACTCATGAAATCGACCTCTTTGGCCAGAACATCGGCGATGACAGCGGCCCCAGGCACTTCGACCATGATTCCCGTCTTCGGGTTGCGGGCGATGTGTAAACCCTGATTTTCCAATTCTTTCCGTGCTTCCTCCAGCAGACTCTTTGCCTGTTGGATCTCGGAAAGATTCCCCACCATGGGGAACATAATCCAAAGGTTGCCGTGAACCCCTGCACGCAGGAGGGCGCGGAGCTGGGTCTTGAAAATCTCCGGGTGGGAGAGACAGTAGCGAATGGCCCGGTGCCCTAAAAAGGGATTCTCTTCCTTGGGCAGATCGGCATAGGGCAGATCTTTGTCCCCGCCGATATCCAGAGTGCGGATCACCACCGGACGATCCCCGAAGGATTCCAGCACCTGTCGATAGGCTTGGAATTGTTCCTCTTCTGTCGGCCAATGGTCATTTTCAAGATACAGAAATTCAGTCCGGAAAAGTCCGATGCCTTCGGCACCGTTTTTCAGAGCGGCATCCACATCTTGCGGGCTCCCGATATTGGCAAAGACCTGGATTCTCCTTCCATCGCTGGTGACGGCCTTTTGGTCCGCTTTTTTCAGGGCGGATTCCCAAAGTTCCCGCTTCCGGCGGATTCGCTCCCGGGATTGGTCCAAGGTGTCAGGGTCGGGGTGCAGGGTGATGCTTCCATTTTCGCCGTCGACGATTATTGTTTCCCCCTCCCGAATCCGTTTCAAATCTTCCCCCAGACCGAGAACAGCGGGAATCCCGAGAGTTCGGGCCATGATGGCCGCGTGGGCGGTTTTGCTTCCCCGGGCGGTCACCATGGCGGCAATCCCCGGTGGGAATTGAGCCGTATCCGATGGAGCCAGCTCATCGGCGATGACCACGCTCCCCGGTTGAATCAGAGAAGGGTCAAAGGGTTTCTGACCGGATAACAGAAGAAGGAGCCGGTGCCCCACATCCCGGATATCATCGGCTCGGGCCTGCATATATTCATCAGGTAGGGAAGCCAACATTTGCGACATCTCTTCCGTCACATCACGGCAGATGACTTCCGCATTTTGCCGACGGTCGAGGATTCGGCTCTTCATTTCGCCGACATAGGCCGGGTCATCGAGAAAGGCCAGATGGGCGTCGAAGATGGCTGCTTCCTCGTCCCCCATCCGCTCCCGGGCCGATTCCCGCAGGCGAGTGAGCTGTTCTTTGGCCCGAAGTACCTCCTCCTCCAAACGGGAGACTTCCCGGTTCGGATTTTCCACCTTTCGGGACTTCACTCGCGGTTGTTCCTTGCGCCACAGGACTGCTTGTCCAATAACGAGTCCCGGAGCGGCTCCCACTCCATCGATACGTTGTGTCACGGTATCCCCTCTTTCCTTTGCATCAATTTGTAAAAACAGTGTTTGTCCGGACCGGAAACAGAAGATTCATGAAAAGGGAATAGAGTCCATCTTTACATTTCCTCAGAACCGTCACCGAACAGAAACACCTTCTTTGAAGGTGCATATGTAAGCTCCTTTTCCCGAAACTATAATGCAAAAAACAGGCCATTTCAACTCAACCAAACGAAAAACTCTTTCACTAGTTCGTGTATGCTCCTCACATTGATAAGGGTTCGATTCTGTTTGAATATTTATAGTGCAAGAGGTATTCGGTGGTAATTCGTGGCCGGGATTCATAGCGGTAAGGGCCTCGAAAATCCCGACGGTTTCGAACTTTGGGGGTTTATACAGAGGAAGTTCGAGTGGATGGATGTCTTTTGATATGGTGAATTACAAAAATCTTACAACTGGGATTGTACCGATCCTGTGTTAGTATGTCCGTGAGCATGAAAAAAACCATCATAAAAGGGAGGATATGATGCGAACTCCTAAAATCTTTCAGAAAGTGTTGCTCACGTCGACAGCCTTGCTTCTGGTGGGGACAACAGCCCCTGCAGCCGGACAAGCCCACGCCGCGGCTGCAAATAACAGCATGATTCAAAGTATCTTCGAGCAAGTGGGCCTCCAATATAACTTCGGAAAAACAGTTAAAGAAGAGCCGAAACAGACAACTGAAGAACCGACGGAATCGAAGCCGCAACCTTCACAACCCAGCGAACCGTCAAACTCTTCCGATGAGCAGAAGCCTTCCCAATCGGAACAGAACAACAGTTTTGGAGACAAGATCATTGCCACCGGTGAAAAGTACATGGGAACCCCGTATAAATATGGGGCCAATTATGCAAGGGACGGCAAGTTTGACTGTTCCGCCTTCACCCAACATGTTTTTAAACAGAATGGTGTCAACCTCCCCCGTTCGTCCAGATCCCAATCCAAGGTCGGCGTGGAGGTTCCTCGTAACCAAATCCAAAAAGGGGATTTGCTCTTCTTCAAACTTAGAGGCCAGTCTCAAATCGGTCACGTGGCCATCTACGCCGGAAATGGAAAAGTGCTTCACACTTGGGGGCCGGGCGGTGTCCGCTACGACAAATTGAGCACTCCTTGGTTGGATCAAGGCTTCGTCAAAGCTACCCGCGTACGTTAATTCTTTTCTTTTCTCCCGGATTTCCGGGAGTTTTTTTGTGTGAGCCTGGGTTGGACCCATACCGATGGGGGGCGAAGCACATAGGATGGAAAGATCAAAATGGTTAAAGGAGGGTGCGGGTTGCTGCGTTGGATGTGCACGGGAAAGATACATCGTGCGACGGTGACGGAATCGGATCTTGATTACGAGGGAAGCATCACCATCGACGCCCGTTTGATGGAGAAGGCTGGAATTTACCCTTTTGAGGTGGTACAGGTGACCAGCCTTCAAAATGCCGCATCGTGGAGAACCTACGCCATTCCTTCCGAGAAGGAAGGAACTATTGGTCTGAACGGTCCCCCGGCCCGTCTGTTCAGACCCGGTGACAAGGTGATTATTCTGAATACTGTACTCATGGAGGAGACAGAAGCGGAGCGGTTGATACCCAAAGTCGTGTTGGTGGATGATTCCAACCGGATGGTACAGGTGATCAGAAAAAAGTTGGGTCCGGAGAAGTTGCCACGTGGCGAATAGGATATCCACGGGCATCGGGGGGTGAAAGGGTGAGGGGATCGATTTCCCCCATCTGTATTAAGGAACCTGGTTGATTGTCAACCGGGTTTTTGTCTATTCTTAATCGGCTGAAGGTTTTATGTGAAAGCTTTGTTTTACTCTCAATGAACAGTTCTTCTTTTGTGTTCGTGCCTTGTCCGATCCAAAGTGTTATAGTATAGAAGTCAACCTTTTCGGCTGGCGGGGAGTCATTGTCCGGTGACGTCCGTTTCCCCCAGGTCATTTCATGGTCCGAAACCGGATCCGCCCACTAACCAAACATTTTTACTCCCCCCAATATAAGCAACAACAGGGCGAGTCCAATCAGTACGATGAAATAGATGTTGGCACCGAGGCGTTTTAACCAGTTCAAGGCGGTTCCTCCTCATCAGGGATTGACTTGAATGTCCAAGTGATTTGCTTTATACTCTAGCAGACTTAAATGATAACACAAAAGTCCTACATGTAATAACCTCGCAATCTATACAGGATGTAAACAGTACGCCGTGGAAGTCTTAATCAAGCGGATTTAAAAAAATGCGGGAGGTGGTCTCTGTGTGGGAGGAGATCGGAAACCAGCTGAGACAAGCCCGGGAGCAGGCCGGTCTGTCTCTGGAGGAGATCAGGGACCAAACCAAGATAGACATCGTGAGTCTGAGGGCATTGGAACGCGGTGACTTTGACAAAATTTCGAGCCCTTTTTATGTCCGGTCTCATATCCGGGCTTACGCCAAAATCGTGGGCCTGGAACCGACTTATTTGTTGAAGAAGTATCGTCCCATTCAGGACAGTGACAACACTGAGCAGGGAAATGGATTGGATTCCACTGGTGTCATCAACCAGATGACAGGCTCTTGGACACCTGTGGGGGGAGATTCTCCGGACCTCCAACATACGGTGATCCATCGGCGGAAAACCGAACCGATGGATACTCCCGGCGCAGTCCTTCCGGCGCCTTCTCCAAGCAGTGACCCTCGGGAGAGAACAACATATGACCCTTACCGGACCCGACACTCAGAGCCGCTTTCCAAAGTTCCGGATTCAGGAATGACGGGGGGAGCCGTCGAACCACAGAGTGGTGGAACCTCACCTGGGTCCCATTCCGGCAGAAACCAGAATGGGCGAATAACGGAAACCACCCGCCTGCCAGCACTCCGTCATTCCGGACTGCACCGGGGGGGCTTAACTGGGACGTATACCGGACATCCTGCCGGTGCTACGGGGGGATCTCATGATAACAGAATCCCATCTCATCATGAGGATTCATCCCCTTATGGAGAGTGGCGGACCCGTTCGGAGCCGATGATCTCCTCTCCAACGGATCAGAGTCGCCAGTCGATGAGACGGAGTGGGCGTCACACTTCGGTGAATTCCATCGGGGAAGTGACCGAATCAGTCCACCCCGAGGAATCTGAATCCGTTCTGTATCCTGAACCTGCCGGCAGCTTGCCTTCACGATCCGCCGGTGCCCTCGTTCCTTATCAGCCTCCGGCGGAAGACGGGGAAGGTCGGTTATCTCGAACCGCCGCGCGGAAAGCGATCGATATTTCGCCACGGGGGAAAGGAGCGGGCAGATGGGCGGCCATGCTTCCGAAGACTTGGGGGGCCCGTATTGGGGTATTTGCAGCGATTATACTGATTCCACTGGCGGCGGTACTGGCTTATAACAGTATAAACAAGCCCAATGAGGAACAGGCGCAACAGAAACAGCGGCCATCCGGAGGGGGGAGAACCAACGTCGCCTCAACAGATAACAGTTCCTCATCTAACATTTCCTCATCGGCGCAGGTGGTTCCGGTTAATCAGGGAGCCGGTTTTACCGAGTACAAATTGAGTGAACCGGATGCGGTGGAACTACGGTTTAAAGCCCAGAATTCCAGCTGGATACAGATCCGGGATCAAAAAGAAGCGAACAGTTACCTGAAAGATTTTACCCTGAATTCCGGGGAAGAATACCCCTTCAAATTGGAACAGGGTGCCAAGACAGATCTCTGGATCACCGTCGGTGCACCGCAACATATTGAAATTACATTGAACGGACAACCAATCCAGGCGGCCAAGTCGGTTCATATCATCATCAGTGACTCTGATTGAGAGGGTGAAGTGCTCCTGAAAAGGGGCATATTTTTTATATTAAAAACGGGGTGCTTTGATTGAACTCTGTGATAGGATGGGAAGGAACCGATTGATGAAGCGGGGGGAACCCGACCGGGAAGGTGATGACCGGAATCGGGGCCGGATCTTCTCTCAGTACGATCGAGTGAAGGAGCCGTTTGGAAAAATGAAGTTGGAGAAAAAAAGAATCGCTCATATTTTTAACCGACAGGCCGAAGTGTATGATGGGCATGCTGTGATTCAACAGCGGATGGCCCACCGGATCATGCAGACGTTGGATGAAAACAGGGTGGAAGCAGGGAACATACTGGAGGTGGGGTGTGGGACGGGCTATTTAACCCAACTGTTGTTGGAACATTTTCCTGATGCCGGTCTGGTTGGAATGGACCTTTCCAAAAGAATGGTGGCCACTGCCATGGGACGGACAGGCAATCAAGTCCGTTATTGGGTGGGAGATGTGGAAGAGGAACCCCTGGGCAAGAGATGTTATGATTTGATCGCCGCCAATGCCGTTGTCCATTGGTTGCAAAATCCGGGGAGCACTTTGCAGCGACTGGTGGATGCTCTGGAGCCCGGCGGGTTTCTGATTCTCTCCACTTTTGGTCCGGATACACTTCAGGAGTTGGCCTGGATCTATGATGCTGTCGAAGAGGAGATGGGACTTCCACCCTCCAGGCGGGTGGGTGGCTTTCGTTCCGAATGTGAATGGATTCGGCTGATGGAGCAGGCGGGGGTTTCCTCCCCCCGGTTCTTGCAATGTTGGCATCGACTTCCCTACCCGTCTGCCAAAGACCTTCTGACGGCGGTGCGGAGCATGGGTGCGGGGGGGACCCGGATGCGGGAGCATTCGGTCTCACCGGTGCGGGAAAAGTTGATGATCGAGGAGGTCTTGAAACGATACGACCGAATGTGGAGAGACAAAGACGGTGTCTATGCTACTTTTCAGCTGATTCAAGTCTACGGATGGAAAGGGATCAAACATCCGACAGCGAAAAAATAAAAAGAGGTTCCCGCCCGGTCGTAAGCGGCCGGGTGTTTTTTGGGGGTTGGGTGGGAGGAGGTGGAATACATTGGAGTTGATTTTTCTCGGAACGGGGGCAGGAATCCCTTCCAAGGAACGCAATATGTCTTCGATCGCTCTCCGGTGGCCGAACTACGGTGGGGATACCTGGCTCTTTGATTGCGGGGAGGGGACGCAGCACCGGGTTCTCACGTCAATGGTCAAGCTGACCCGGATGAGCCGGTTGTTCATCACCCACCTGCACGGAGATCATATTTTCGGGCTGCCTGGTCTGCTGGCAAGCCGTTCCTTTCAGGAAGGAGACCGCCCCCTCACCATTTACGGCCCGCAGGGGTTGGAGACCTTCCTCCGGGAAACGTTGGAGGTGAGCGGAACCCACCTTCGGTATCCTTTAATTTTTCAGGAAGTGGATGATGGGTCGGAATTCACTTGCAACGGAATTCGGGTTCGGGCTGCCCGGCTGGAGCACGGAATCACTTGTTTCGGTTACCGGATCGAAGAGCCGGACCGTCCGGGGGCCTTGCGCGTCGATCTGCTGAATAGGGATCGGGTGCCGCCGGGACCCCACTATCGACAGCTCAAAGAAGGAAAACAGGTCCGGCTGCCCGATGGGCGGATTCTGGACGGGAAGGATTATCTCTCCACCCCGAAGCGGGGACGACGGGTGGCGATCCTGGGAGATACTCGCCCCACTCCGGCAGCTGTGGAGTTGGCCCGGGATGTCGATCTTCTCGTCCATGAAGCCACCTATGGGAGGGAGCGGGAGGACTTGGCCCGGGAACATTTTCATTCCACCACGATCCAGGCAGCGGAAATCGCCCGTGCCGCCGGAGTGAGACGATTGATTCTCACCCATATCAGCCCCCGTTACACTTTAGCGGAAGGGGAATCTCTGGCTGAGGAGGCCCGGGTTCTGTTTCCGGAAGCTGAGGTGGCCAAGGATGGAAAAACCGTAACAGTGGAGTGGGGGGAATAATGATTGCGTAAAATCATCCGTTTTTACCGAGTGAGGGATGCCTACGGCTGCTTTTCCAACTTTGCTCCCTTTCCAATTGAGTTGAAGGGGAAGACGTGGCCCACTTCGGAGCATTATTTTCAAGCACAAAAGTTTGCGGGTACTCGGTGGGAAGAGGTGATCCGATTGGAAAAATCACCAATGAAAGCAGCACGTCAAGGGAGAAGCCGGGCTTTGCCCTTACGGCCGGATTGGGAGGATGTGAAAGATCGGATCATGGAGGAAGCGGTATATGCCAAGTTCACCCAGCATCCCGATCTGAGACGGGTTTTGCTGGGCACAGAGAAGGCGGTGCTGGTGGAGCATACTGCTAATGATCGCTACTGGGGCGACGGTGGGGACGGATCCGGAGAAAACCGTCTCGGCAAGATTTTGATGGAAATAAGAGAACGATTGCGCACGGAACCTTCTTCATAATCCAACCGCGGGCATTCGCCCGCGGTGATTTGATTTGCGACTGCCCTGTCAGAGGATTAAGATGAACCTGAAGCAATTCCGAGGATCAGGAACGGGGGAGTGTGAAAATGGCTGTCCTTTTGCTGGTGGACGATGAACCGTCCATACTTGATATGCTGGAGGTGACCTTGCGCAAGGAAGGGTTTCAGGAGATCCTGACCGCCCGCACCGGGGAGGAAGCGGTCCGGCTGGCCCGGAAAGGGCGTCCCGATCTGGTTTTGCTCGATGTGATGCTTCCGGATTTGGAGGGTTTTGAAGTGTGTCGTCAGCTGCGCTCTTTTACCACGGTGCCGATCCTGTTTTTGACTGCCCGTTCCAACGATCTGGACAAGCTGATGGGACTGGGAATCGGTGGAGACGATTATATCACCAAACCTTTCAATCCCCTGGAGGTGGCCGCCCGGGTCAAGGCTCAGCTCCGGCGCCAACAGTTGGTAGGTCAACAGATCCACGAGGAAAAACGGGTCCATGACTGGGGGAGATTTTGTGTCGATGAAGAAGCGGGACAACTGACTGTGGAAGGAACCGTGATTCCCTGCCCGGCGAGAGAGTTTCAACTGCTGGTCTTTCTGTGCCGACATCCCAACCGGATCTTCAGTAAATCCCAGCTGTATGAGCAGGTTTGGGGAGAAGAGAGTTTGGGGGACGACAATACCGTGATGGTCCATGTCCGCAGACTTCGGGAGAAAATCGAACCGAATCCGGCCACCCCCCGCTACTTGGTCACCGTGAGAGGGCTGGGGTACAAACTGCTCCCGCCGGACAGGAGGAATCACCGTGACACTTAAAGCCCGGCTCACCTGGCGTTTTCTGTTGTGGCTCATTCTCTTTTTGGGAGGGATGTTTCTCCTCTATTTCCTGGTGATGATCTCTCTTTTCGGAATCAATATCCCCGGCGGGGAAAATCCCTATATAGGGGATGTCATGCGAAACATGAAGAAAGCGACAGTGGTGGAGGGAGAACAGGTCCGGTTGTCGGAGGAAGGAATCCGGGAGTTGGAGCGCCTGTCCGCTTGGTTGCAGATTCTGGATGACCAAGGGGAGGAGGTGTACCGCCGGGGGGGACCGCGGGAACTCCCCCGGCGATATTCCCCTGGCAGCTTGCAGGATTCTGTGGCTCTTTCGGATCTCCACACTTGGCACGGCAGTGTGAAGGGGAAAAAGTTGACCTGGATCTTGGGGATAGAGGAAAATTCCCTGGTCAGACGGGCAGCGGAATCTGCGGCGATCCGGGGAAACCGGGTTCAGCTTCCGGATCCGATCCGGGAGGAGATCCGCCGAAGCGGCGGCTGGATCCAGGTGTTGGATGAGACGGGGAGGGAAGTGGAATCTTACCGTCGTCCCGCCTCCCATCCGGACCGACTGACGGCGGGAGAAGTGAGGGAGGCGCTGTCGCGGAAAGGAAGATCGGGGTACAGATTCCATTACTGGCATGACCGGCGGAACGGGCGGGACTGGACGTGGTTGCTCGCGGAACCGGCTGTGGAGGAGGAGCCACTGATGGAGGCCTATGACCGGATAGAACTCACTTATTTTCCTCTCTGGGCGCTGGTGACGGTGATTATCGCCTTCCTCTTCGGCCACCGGTTGGGCTCACCGATTCTTCATATGATGAACTGGTTGAAAAATCTGTCCAATGGAAAGTTGCAGGAACCCAAGGATAAACGGGGCCGTCCTGCCAGCCGGTCCGGGGAGGGGAGGTTGCGCAGACCCTACCGGGTATACCGGGAGGTGATCCAGTCTCTGGATTCTTTGACCGGATCCTTAAAACAGGCTGAGGAAGCAAGATCCCGTCTGGAGAAGTCACGGGAGGAGTGGATCACCGGAGTTTCCCACGATCTGAAGACACCTCTGTCCAGTATCAAAGGGTATGCCGATCTGCTGGCAACGGACCGGTTTCAGTGGTCGGAAGCGGAAGTGCGGCAATTCGCCGGAAACATCCGGGAAAAATCAGAATACATGGAACGGCTCTTGGAGGATTTGGGCCTCACCTTCCGGTTGAAAAACGAGGCCCTTCCTCTTAAGCCCCAACCGGTGGATGCAGCGGAGTTGCTCCGGCGGTCAGCGATCGATTTGGCAAACAATCCCCGGTTTGAGAACCGTGAAATGGTGTTGGACGTTCCCGAGGAAAGGGTGACATATCCCCTGGATGCTGCCTGGTTTAAGCGGGCGCTGGACAACCTGATCGCCAATGCCGCCATCCACAATCCACCGGAGACCCGGATCCGACTTACGTTGGAAATCCGGGGAGAGAAAGAGGGGCTTTCCTATCCTGGACTGTTGTTCCGTGTGGAGGATAATGGACGGGGGATGGATGCGGAAAGCGTCACCCGGCTGTTTGACCGGTATTACCGGGGGACTCGTACCGGTTCGGAACAGGGGACGGGTCTGGGGATGGCCATCGCCAGACAACTGGTGGAAGCCCATGGAGGGGAGATCCGGGTGGAAAGTCAACCGGGATCCGGAACCCGAGTGGAGGTCCTCCTGCCCCCGAAAAGTTAAGGTGCTGTTCAGGTGGTGTTTCGGAAGCTTTCACCTCTCCCCGTTACGATGGGGGAGGAGGTGGAGAGAATGTCGGAAACATTGGTGCAAACGGTCCACCTGACCCGCCGCTACGGTTCACAGGCAGTGGTGGACGGGCTCAATCTGAAGGTGAAGCGGGGAGAGGTGTATGGTTTCCTCGGCCCCAATGGTGCGGGAAAAACGACCACGATCCGTATGCTCCTGGGGCTGATCCGCCCCACATCCGGGGAGATTGAAATGTTTGGTCAACCCCTGGAGAAGAACCGCAAACAGATCCTGCGCCGGGTGGGAGCCTTGGTGGAATCTCCCTCTTACTACGGCCATCTCACGGGGCGGGAGAATCTGGAGGTGACCCGGCGGCTCCTGGGAGTCCCCAAACAACGGATTGATGAGGTGCTGGAGCGGGTGCGCCTGCGTCAGGCGGCGGATAAAAAGGTGAAGCAGTATTCCCTCGGGATGAAACAACGGTTGGGAATCGCCTTGGCTCTCCTCGGGGAGCCGGATCTGTTGATCCTCGACGAGCCCACCAATGGGCTGGATCCCGCCGGCATCCAGGAAATCCGGGAGTTTATCGTCGAGTTGCCCCGTCGGCAGGATGTCTCGGTGCTGGTCTCCAGCCACTTGTTGAGCGAAGTGGAACAGATGGCCTCACAGGTGGGGATCATTCGGCAGGGCAAACTGATCTTTCAGGGGCCGATCACGGAGCTTCGGAAACAAAGCCTGCCCCGGGTCCGCTTCGGTGTGGGGGACCCGGTGGAGGCTCAGCGTGCCTTGCGGGAACAAGGCTGGCAGGTTTCCAGAGAAGAGGGGGATCTCTGGATCGAAGGGCTGAACCGGGAGGCGACGTCCCGGGTGGTGGAAAGTCTGGTGATGGACCGGTTCTCCGTCTACCGGGTGGAGGAAGTGAAGCCTACCCTGGAGGAGATTTTCCTCGGATTGACCGGGAAGGGGGAGAGCCTCTGATGCTTCGGATTCTGGCTGCGGAAAGGTTGAAGATGAAGCGCACCTGGTTGCCGGTGCTGGTTTTATTCGGTCCAACGGGGATTCTCCTGTCCATGATGGTGGATTTTGGATTGCGCCGGGACTTTCTCCTGCAGCAACCACTTGACAGTTGGTCGATCTTGGTGAAGGAGGTTTCAGCTTTACTTCCGCTGACATTGCTTTTGGGATCGACGTTGCTGGCTTCCTTGATGGTGGGGGCGGAACATCAAGCTTCCTCCTGGAAACACCTCTTGACCTTGCCCCTGTCCCGTTTTCGGATCTATCTGGGCAAGGGGATTCAAATGACCGGGTGGTTGCTGATGGCAGGGATCTTGATGGTGCCGGTCTTTGCCTTTTTGTGGATCTGGTTTGAAATGGGGAAGGAAGTTCCCTGGGGCTCCTTTTTGAAAGGGGGGCTTTATCCGGTGTTGGCGGTGTTGCCAGTGGCGATGCTGCAGCTGTGGCTGTCGGTGGTGATTCGCAATCAGGCACTCCCGGTGTTTATCGGCGTGGTTGGGTCCTTGTTCAATAAATTGCTTCCTGCTTGGATGCCCTGGGCTTATCCGGGGAATTCCATTCCGGTGCAGATTGCCTGGGAGGATAACAATCCTGCAGTTTGGGTGCCGGCAGGGGTCGGAGTGGGTATTCTCCTTCTGATCCTGGGTGCGTTGCATTTTTCCCGTCGGGAGGTGGCGACCGAATGATGGGATTTGCTCGCTTGATCACAGGTGAGTGGTTAAAGTTGCAAAAGTGGCTGCTGTGGATTCTGCTGTTGCCAGGTCCATTCCTGGCCGTTTGGGTGGGGAGTCAATCCTTGGAGATCAATGCCTATGAAACGGAAGATTGGCTCTGGATGTACATGATGACGGTTCAGCAATATGGTTGGCTCTTTTTTCCTGTCTTGACCGGGGTGTTCGCTGCCTTGATCTGCCGTTATGAACATGTGGGCGGCGGATGGAAACATCTGTTGGCCCAACCAGTCTCCCGTACCCAAGTGTATCTGGCCAAGGCTTTTTTGTTGGCGGGTTTCGCCGCTGCCAGTCAGGTGATCCTCCTGATTTTCTATATGATTGCAGCCTGGTTGAACGAGCTCCAAGACACCGTTTCCTGGGGGATTCTGTTCAAAAGTGCTATTGCCGGTTGGGTGGCGGTGTTACCTCTGGCGGCTCTTCAGTTGTGGGTTTCCTTTTTATGGAGGAGCTTTGGGGTTCCCCTGGCCATCAATATCGTGCTGGCTCTGCCGACGATCTTGGCCGCCCAGTCGAAGGAATTTGGCCCTTTTTATCCCTGGGCGCAACCGATGCTGGCGATGATGCCGGCGGGGAATGGATATCTGGATGTTCACACGGAAACCCTGGTCTCGGTCATTCTGACCGGATTTCTCGTCGCCGGGATCGGTGGTTGGATTCATTTTTGCCGCCGGGATCAATCGGCGTGAGAGCCAAAGCCGACCTTTCACGGGGGAAGGTCGGTTTAATGATGTCACCCTCCTTCACAAACACGTCTGCCCCCGACCATGCCGAACTTTTAAAGAAAGAGGCGCTGATCGGTTATGGAAAGAAGAAATTCCACTCCCTTCTTCAGCCGCAGGAAGGCGCAAAGCCTGATTTGCGGCTGATCTATTTGTACATCAAGGAAGAGGATTCCATCGTCGTCTTTGTAGAAGTGAAAGGGACGGTGGTTAAAGAAGAGGACATGTCACCTCTCGCACAGGGGTCAGAACTTTGGTACAATTGGAACTGGATTGGAAAGACTTATACTCCTTTTAAAAGGAGGTGAGTGGTGATTCTTCTGAAGAATGTGCTCCCCCCACCCGGCCGAATCCCGACATACTTGTACGGAGACTGAAAACGGACGGGGCGGGACCTCGATGCTTGACGGAGGATTTGCGCATCCTGTCCGGATCAACAGGGAGGGATCGGGATGCGACATGGATTGGGTTGGATCTGTCTGGGAGCGTTTTTGTGGGGGACGGCGGGACTGGCGGGAAAGGTGTTGATCTCACGCCACGGGATGGATCCGCTGGTGATCGGCGCCTGGCGTCTCACTATCAGCGCCCCTGTTCTCATGGTGGCGGCGGTATGGGAAAGCAGGTGGTGGAAGCGCCGAGCTTTGGGGCGGCGAAAGTGGGGATGGCTGACGATGTTCGGCCTGGCTGTGGCCGGATACCAGGTGGGCTATTTTTCCGCAGTGGATCGAACGTTGGTGTCCACTGCCACCATGCTGACGGTCTGTACGGCGCCCCTGGTGGTGGCGATTCTCGCCCGGACTCTGTTGAAAGAGCAGCTGGGCGCCCCCACCCTCGTCGCCTTGACGGCGGGATTGGCGGGAACGGTACTTTTGATCGGAGGGGATGGACTGGCGGGGTTGACAGATCCCCGTCTGACCACCGGCAATGCTCTGGCTTTGTTTGCGGCTTTTTGCTACGGGGGTTATACTTTAATTGGAAAGCATCTGTTGGCAGATGCCCCCCCTTTCCGGGTGTTGGCGGTTGCCTTCAGTCTGGGGGCGTTGCTGTTATCACCGGTGATCCGGTTGCCGGATCCCTCACTGGAGGCGTGGTTGCTCCTCTGTTATCTGGGTGCTGTACCCACTGCTGCTGCTTATCTCTTTTATATGCACGGATTGCGCCGGTCGACGGCGACCCGGGCATCGGTGGCGGCCCTGTTGGAGCCCTTGACCGCGGCCTTGCTAGCCTTGATCTTCCTCGGGGAGCGGTTGCCTCCTGCAGGGTGGGTCGGAGCCGGACTCCTCCTTTCTTCCCTGGCCTTGATGCAAATGAAGTCAGATACAGGTGGGGGTGAGGGGAAATCGGGGCAAAGCGCTGTTTAAGATCAGGGGATTACAGGAAATAACAAAGTCAGGAATTTTGCCCTTTGGCCCGGATCGATCATCCAGGGTGATACCCTCGCCCCAGGAAGAATCCGGAACATCCCAAACAGTAATTAACTAAGTTGGATCATCAAAAGGAGGCAATTCATTTTGGCCTTTGTAATCACTTCTGCCTGTAAGGACGAAAAAGCGGCTGAATGTGTGGAAGTCTGCCCGGTGGACTGCATCCACGGAGATGAAGTGATGTATTACATCGATCCGGATACCTGCATTGAATGTGGCGCATGTGAACCGGTCTGCCCGGTGGAAGCGATTTATGAAGAGGAAATGGTTCCGGAAGAGGAAAAAGAGTACATCCAGATCAACGCCAATTTCTTCAAATAAAGAGAAAAGCGGGCACGAATGCCCGCTCTTCTTTGTATGCCCGCTTTCTTGCAAATGAAAAAATTGACGATAAACTCTTGACTCTGAAGCGGATCGGATCGATAATAAGAACTGAAGGCTATCCCCTTCCAACTTTGGGCTTACCGAGCCCGCCGGCGGTGAAAAAGCTGAAATCAGGGTCCGTCGGACGCCGCCTGTCCAACCCGAATGGAGAGGTTTTTTTCTACCCAAGGAATGAATGATTGTTCATTCAACCCCTGGACGGATCATGTGTCCAACTGAGAGGAGGAGGACTCTTGACGAGAATCAAGAAAGCGGCTGTGATCGGCGCCGGTGTCATGGGTGCCGCCATCGCGGGGCACCTGGCCAATGCCGGGATTCGCACGGTCCTTCTGGACATCGTACCCAAAGAGTTGACGGAGGAAGAGAAGGCGAAGGGATTCACCCTGGAAGATCGGGCGGTGCGAAACCGGATCGCTCAGACGGGAAAGGATCGGTTGTTCAAAGAGAAGCCGAGCCCGCTCTTCCACAAAAAAGTGGCTGATCTCATCGAAACGGGCAACCTGGAGGACGACTTCGAAAAGTTGGGAGAAGTCGACTGGGTGATTGAAGCCATTGTGGAGAATTTGAAAATCAAACAAAATTTGTTCGCGGATGTGGAAAAGGTTTGGAAACCGGGAATCATCGTCAGTTCGAACACCTCCGGGATCTCCATCCGGGAGATGGTGGCCAACCGTTCAGAGGAATTCCGATCCCATTTCCTCGGCACCCACTTTTTCAATCCGCCGCGCTATATGAAGTTATTGGAGATCATCCCGACTGAAGCGACGGATCCGGCTATTGTCAGTGGGATGAAAGCGTTTGCCGAATCTGTTTTGGGCAAAGGTGTGGTGATGGCCAAGGACACTCCCAACTTCATTGCCAACCGGATTGGTGTCTACGGATTGCAGGTCACTTTCCAGAAGATGCTGGAGGAAGGGCTGGGTCCTGACGAAGTGGATACAGTGACGGGACGAGCGATGGGAAGGCCGAAGAGTGCCACCTTCCGCACGCTGGATCTCGTCGGTTTGGACACCTTTGTTCACGTTTCCGACAATGTGCGTGAAAATGTGACCGACGCGGAAGAGAAGAAGGCTTTTGAAGTTCCTGAACTGCTCAAAGAGATGGTGAACAAGGGTTGGCTTGGCGCCAAGAGTGGCCAGGGATTCTTCAAGCGGGTGAAGACGGAGAAAGGAAAAGAGATCCTTGTTTTGGATCCAAAAACCAAGGAATACCGTCCGCGCAAGAAATTGAAGGCCCCGTCCCTGGAAATGTCCAAGCGGGCCAAAACCATGAAAGAACAACTGCGGGCGCTGGTCTATGCCGATGACCCCGCGGGACGTCTGGCTTGGTATATCTCCAAAAAGGTACTGCTCTATTCTGCGGCACGCATTCCTGAAATCGCCGACGATATTATCAGTGTCGACCGGGCGATGCGCTGGGGTTTCAACTGGGATCTCGGACCTTTTGAGTTCTGGGATGCGATCGGCGTGGAGAAATCGGTGGCCCGCATGAAGGAAGAAGGAGAGACCATTCCGCCGCTGGTGGAGGAGCTCTTGGCTTCCGGTTCCAAGTCCTTCTATGAGAAAAGTTCGGAAGAGGATCGGGTATTCCATCTCGGCGGCAAATTCACCAAAGTGGAGGAACACCCCAAGGTAATCAACCTGGCCAAACTGAAGGAACAGGGCAAGGTGATCAAAGGCAATAAAGGTGCCAGTCTGATTGATATCGGCGATGATGTGGCCCTGCTGGAGTTCCACTCTCCAAAGAATGCTATTGCGACGGATATCATCCAGATGATCAACACTTCGGTGAAGGAAGTTTCCGACAACTACCGCGGATTGGTTATCGGAAATCAGGGGAGCACTTTCTGTGTCGGAGCCAATCTGATGCTGATCCTGATGGAAGCCCAGGATCAGAACTGGCCGGAGCTGGACTTGATGGTGCGTCAGTTCCAGAAAACGATGGGTTCCTTGCGCTACATGGATAAACCGGTGGTGGCCGCACCCTTCAACATGACTCTCGGCGGTGGGGTGGAAGTTTCTCTTCCCTGTGATCGGATCCAGGCTTCTTCCGAGTTGTACATGGGGTTGGTGGAAACCGGCGTCGGCTTGATCCCCGGGGGCGGCGGTAACAAGGAATTGCTCCTCCGCTGGATGGATGGTGTCGACCCCAAAGACCGCATTGCGCTGCAACCGCTGGTCAACCATGTGTTTGAAACCATCGCCATGGCCAAGGTGTCCACCAGCGCCATGGAGGCCCGGGACTACAAGTTCCTGCGCAGGGAAGACGGGATCACCATGAACGGGGATCACCTTCTTTATGATGCCAAGCAACAGGTGCTCGCCTTGGACGCCGCGGGTTACCGCCCGCCGCAACCGAAGAAGATTCCGGTGGTGGGGGAGACCGGCTACAACACCTTGCGTCTGGGTGCCTACGGAATGCTTCAGTCCGGCTATATCAGTGAACATGACTATAAGATTGCGACCAAGCTGGCCTATGTCTTGGCCGGTGGCACAGTGCCGGAAGGAACGTTGGTGGATGAACAATACCTCCTGGATATTGAGCGGGAAGCGTTCCTCAGCCTGGCGGGTGAACCCAAGTCCCAGCAGCGGATGATGCATATGCTGACCAAGAACAAACCCCTCAGAAACTGATGGGCCGTCGAAGCCTTGTGAAAACAGTCATCAGAGGAAGGGTCGGGTTTTTACATGGATAATCTTGGCTTCCCGAGAACCTCGGTAAATCATGTGAATCCATGCCCGGCCCAAGATCGTACGATTCACAATGCTTTCAGGGGCACCCAACCTTGTGAAGGAGGAGAGGAGTATGCGCGAAGCAGTCATCGTTGCCGCGGCGCGGACCGCTGTGGGGAAGGCGAACCGTGGCTCGTTGAAGGATACACGCCCCGATGACCTGGGTGCGTGGGTGGTTCAGGATCTGATGAAGCGGGTGCCACAGCTGGACCCGCAGGAAGTGGAAGATGTCATCATGGGTTGCTCCTTCCCCGAAGGGGAACAGGGTATGAACGTGGCCCGGGTGATCGCCACTCGGGCGGGACTTCCCAACACCGCAGCGGGTCTCACCATCAACCGATTTTGCTCCTCAGGATTGCAGTCGATCGCCATCGCCGCCCAACATATCATGGCCGGCTTTGCCGACACGATCATCGCCGGTGGGGTGGAGAGCATGAGCATGGTGCCCATGGGAGGTTATAAGCCGGCTCCCAACCCCTACCTGATGGACCATGCACCGGAAATCTACATGTCCATGGGCCACACAGCGGAAGAAGTGGCCAACCGTTACGGGGTCT
This sequence comes from Kroppenstedtia guangzhouensis, assembly GCF_014637345.1. GTDB lineage: Bacteria > Bacillota > Bacilli > Thermoactinomycetales > DSM-45169 > Kroppenstedtia > Kroppenstedtia guangzhouensis. Next base: position 25,961 of record NZ_BMEX01000006.1, on the reverse strand, counting down.
CCCGGGAGGATCAGGATGCTTTTGCCCTGCGGAGCCATCAACGGGCGATCAAAGCCATCGATGAAGGTCGGTTTAAGGATGAGATCGTTCCTGTGACGGTGAAAAAACGTGTGGTCGGACCCGATCATAAACTTCACGAAGAAGAGTTTGTCTTCGACACCGATGAAGGACCGCGTCGGGACACCTCTCTGGAAGTGTTGGGCAAGCTGAAGCCCGCTTTTCGTGTCGGAGGATCCGTCACCGCCGGGAACTCCTCCCAGACCAGTGACGGTGCTGCGGGAGTGATCGTCATGTCCCGGGAGAAAGCCGAATCCTTGGGAGTCCAGCCGATCGCCGTCTTCCGCTCCTTCTGTGTCGGCGGTGTCGATCCGGATGTGATGGGAATCGGTCCGATCGTCGCCGTCCCGAAGGCTTTGGAAAAAGCGGGTCTCACCTTGGATCAAATCGATCTGATCGAGCTGAATGAGGCCTTTGCTTCCCAGTCCATCCAAGTGATGCGCCATCTGGAGATGAACCCCGACATCGTCAATGTCAACGGCGGGGCGATCGCACTGGGTCATCCCCTGGGATGCTCGGGGGCCAAGCTGACGGTCAGTATCCTGAACGAGCTGAAACGGCGCGGCGGCAAGTACGGTTTGGTTACCATGTGTATCGGAGGCGGCATGGGCGCGGCCGGCGTGTTTGAAATGGTGAACTGAACCGGAAAAATCCAGAAAGGCCGGGGTTCCGGCTCAAAAACTGTGATCATGTGAATCCCGGCCGGATTGTCAAATTACCGATTGGCAAAGGAGGAATCGGAGATGGCGGAAAAAACCATCACCAAAGGAGGCAGCTACCTCCTGGAGGAGCACAGCCTCGAGGATGTCTATACCCCGGAAGAGTTCAGCGAAGAGCACAAGATGATTGGCAAAACCACCGAGGACTTTGCCAAGGAGAATGTGTTGCCGGTCCTGGAGGAGATTGAGAACCACAACTTTGACCACACCGTTCGCCTGTTGAAACAGGCCGGGGAGCTGGGGCTTCTGGGCGCTGATGTACCGGAGAGCTACGGCGGTCTGGGCCTGGACAAAATCAGTTCCACACTGATCACCGAAAAAATCGCACCTGCCCGTTCCTTTGCTCTCAGCCACGGGGCTCATGTCGGGATCGGAAGTCTGCCGATCGTCTTCTTCGGAAATAAGGAACAGAAGGAAAAATATCTTCCATCGTTGGCCTCAGGTGAGAAGTTTGCCGCCTACGCTTTGACTGAGCCGGGGTCCGGTTCCGATGCCCTCGGTGCCAAAACCGTGGCCAAACTTTCCGAAGACGGCAAGCATTATCTCTTGACCGGTGAGAAGCAGTGGATCACCAACTCCGCTTTTGCCGACATCTTTGTTGTTTATGCCAAAGTGGATGGAGAGAAATTCACCGCGTTCATCGTCGAGAAGGATTTCCCGGGTGTCTCCACCGGTCCGGAAGAGAAGAAAATGGGGATCAAAGGTTCCTCCACCCGGACCCTGATCCTGGATGAAGCCAAGGTGCCGGTGGAAAACGTATTGGGTGAAGTGGGCAAAGGGCACCTGATCGCCTTCAACATTTTGAATATCGGACGTTACAAGCTGGGGGTCGGCTGTGTCGGTTCCTCCAAGCGTGCGATCGAAATTTCGGCCAAGTATGCCAACGAGCGGAAACAGTTTAAAACCCCGATCGCCCAGTTCCCGTTGATCCAGGAGAAGCTGGCCACCATGTCCGCCAAGACTTATGCGCTGGAAAGCGTGATCTATCGTCTTGCCGGGTTCTTTGAAAAGGGTCTGGCCCATCTGGAACAGGCGGAAGGCGCCGAGGCGGCCAAAGCGATTGCCGAATACGCCCTGGAATGTTCCATCGCCAAAGTCTTCGGCTCCGAAGTGCTGGATTATGTGGTGGACGAAGGGGTCCAGATCCATGGTGGTTACGGGTTTATGCAGGAGTATGAAATTGAGAACATGTACCGTGACTCCCGGATCAACCGGATTTTTGAAGGTACCAACGAGATCAACCGCCTCTTGATCCCCTCCACCCTGATGCGGAAAACCATGAAAGGGGAACTCCCCTTCATGGAAAAAGCTGCGGGTCTCCAGGAAGAGCTGCTGATGATGATGCCCACCCTCTCCGAGGAGGAGCCGGCTCCGCTGGAAGAGGAAGCGAAAATGATCGAAAATGCCAAGAAGATCTTCCTGATGACCGCCGGTCTGGCTGTGGAGAAGTATCAGATGGACCTGGAGAAGGAGCAGGAGATTCTGCGGGATGTGGCGGATATCGCCATTGAAATCTTTGCCATGGAAAGCGGTTATCTGCGGGCCAAAAAGGCGCTGGAGAAGGAAGGTCTCAACCAGGCACAGGCCAAGATCGATCTGACCGCCGCCTATGTGTATGAAGCTTTCCCGCGTGTGGAGCAGAAGGCGAAGCATATCCTCACCTCCATGGAAGAAGGGGATGTCCTGCGGACGCAGGTGTCCATTCTGAAAAAGTTGACTCGTTTTGAACCGATTAACGAAGTGAAGTTGAAGCGGACCATCGCCAAGCGGGTTCTGGAAGCGGAGCGCTTCGTGGTGTAACCGCCAAAATTTATCCACCCACGGGAATTCCCGTGGGTTTTTGTGTTATAATTTAGCCGACGTCAGATCAGGCTGGGACGAAGCCTGCGGTGAAAGGGAGTCGGCTCCCGCTCCGAAAAGCCCCCTGTTAGAGGTGTGTACGTCATCCAACGAACCATTGGAGGTTATGTCGGGAATGAAGCGTTTTGCACTTTTACTTACTCTTTCTGTTTTGTTGGTCTTCTCTTCAGGTTGTGGACTGCTAGTGGCTGACAAAGAAGGAGAGAAAGAGAAGAAAACAAAAGAAGAAGAGATCGATGCTGTGGAACCCAGTGAAACCTTTAAGGAAGTGGAGTTTAAGCACATCAACTGGTTCATGGGTGCACCTGACCCGGAGGAACACGGCGGGATCTGGCTTTACAACAAAGAAAAGCATCCGGGTGTGCTGGACAACAACAATTGGGACACGAAAGATATGCTGCTGGTTCAGGCCTCCTCTCCCAAATATGACAAGTACTCTCTGAAGGTTAGAAAACTGCAGGTGATCAAATCCGACGTGGTGAAAATTGTGGTCAAGCTGGAAGAAGACAACGATGACAAGCCCGCCCATGAGTATATCTCATTGAACCGGGGCGATCTGGATGGCATGAAATTCATCGTGGAAACCACAGACGGCAAACCGGTGGAAACGAAGTAAAACGGTTCCGGGATAGATGGCAACCAGTGTTGTCCGGGCGGAAGATGTCAAGTACTCTGAAATCAACAGCAGAAGTATAGGGTGTTGATAATGACGGACAAGAATCGCTTCAGTCAAAAGAGGGCCCCATTCGAAACCCCTGAGAAGAACCCGCGAGAGAGGCTGATCACCGCTTACGGCCTCTGGTTGTTCCTAGGCGTGCTGGGAGGACACCGATTTTATCTCGGAAGAAAGAATTCCGGTTTTGCGATGGGTGTGATCGGGCTTCTGTTTCTCTCCTTTGGTCTGTTTGTTTATCAGCTGCCGGGATTGGGAGTCTCCCCACTTCTGGCGATGGCACCTTTTCTTTTCTGGTGGGTGCTCGATGGGATTGCGATCCCCAAATGGCTGTCGCAACTGTGAACCGGTGCCGGTATGGCACCTTTTTTTATGCCTCATGTTCTGTTTTTTGCCGTGAATCCCTATTTTTGCAACCATTCGATATAAAAATTTTATTTTCGACAAAATACAAGAGGCGTTAATCTAAGATTTTATTCCGTAAATATAAGTTTATCATTAAAATTTATTGAAAAAATTAAATAAGTATAATAAAATACAGTCAAGTACTGTGAGCTTGGAAGTATAACCCTTCCGGAGGTGGTGACTGTGAAACGATGGGTGGGTTACTGGTTGATGTTCTGTTTCGGAATACCGGTCCTCGTCGCCACGGGTTATGTTTTGCTGCACCAGCGGTTATTGGATACTCCGGATTATTTCCCGTATTGGCTTGCTGAATCTTATTTCTATCCCGGCCTGCCTGCCATCGCTTTGCTGACTTGGAAGGTGCATTGGGGGAAGAGAAATCCCTTCGCCTATTTCATGTTTACTTTGAGCCTGATTGCATGCGTACTCTATCTGGGAACCGAGGATGTCCGGGAGAACCTGGGGGATCCTGTGCAGGAGAAAATTTATCCTCTCGGGCTGATGGACCGGGAAATAGTCACCCGGGAGGGGAATTTTGTCGTTCCTTACTTTCCCTTGGATCGATCCCAACTGATGAAAGTGATTCAAAAGGGCGGAGCAGTGGATGTGATCCGGGTGGAGGGCAAAGAACTGATTCTCTCTTTTACTGATGAGATCTATCGTTCCTATCCCTTGCGGGATCAGGTGTTGGATCTCGCCCTCAGAGTGCTCGTCGTCGCAATTTTCGCCGTTTTCTTCTATGTGGTGATGACCGTCTGGTGGCGGGATCTGGAGGTGAAGGATGGACAGATCTGGATTTTTCACTGGGGAAGAGTAAAAACGATCCCTGTGGCACAGTTGATTCAGCTTCGATTGGACTCTTGGGGGGAGGAAATTCAGGTGGAAACCGATGAGGTGATTCATACTTTTCCCTACGATTCAAAAACTGCCGGAGATCTGATGGCGGCAGCCAAAGAAGCCGGTCTCACCCCAATCCGGAACGGGCGTCGTTGGTTGCGGTCGACCCAATTCCGGGAGATCCGGTTGGAGGAAAGAGGGTTGGTGATGGATAACGGGGAGGAGGTAAGGGTTCCCTATGATTGTGTGGCAGCGCTTCTGTGGGATCCGGTGATTCAAATTACGATGTTGGACGAGACTGATTTTGTGATTACCGATGATCGGTATACGGACCGGGCTTGGTTCGATGAACTCTCCCGCAAGGTGAAGGGGGCCTGGATCCGGGATGGACAAGGCTACACCGTTGATGTGGACCCCAGGAACCAAAGAGTGGCTCTGTCGCTGGATGAGTGGAGGGAGTGAACCCAAGGGCACTTCCTGCGGATGAAAAAAACCGCCTGATACACGGCGGATCAGTGGAATCGTGTGTCATCACCTCCGGTTGCGAAAGGCACGTGCGACCAAACCGGTCATCCAGGGACGGGGGAGGAGGCGGGGGAGGGAGACGAGGAATCGGTTGAGCCTCCCGGTGATCACCACCGGCCGCCCTTTCTGCCAGGCGGAAAAGCCGAGACGGGCCACCTGTTCCGCGGGCATGTTTTCAAGTTGAATGCTCCTTTCTACTCCCAAGTTTGATTCAGTTTGTCCAGATAGAAACGGATCGCTTTTTCATAGGAACGGATGGAATCATCACGGGTGGTGTCCAGGCGGAGCAGGATCTCCATCGCCTCCCGATGTCGGACCCGGTTGTACAGCGCCATGGCCAAAAATCCCCGAGACAGCGGGAAGTGGAGCCCCACCCCAACAGGGCCCCCCGCCGGTCTTCGCCGGAGAGGCCCAATCTTAGAGCCCGCTCGTAAAAAGGGACACCCTCCCGCTCCAAACCGAGAGAGTCGTGAACCCAGGCGCACTGGAATTGGATTTGGGCGTTGTCCGACTCTCTTTCCGCCAACCTCAACATCCGTTTCCTCGCTTCCTCGTGCTGCCCCGCTTCCCGCAGTTCTTTCATGAATTCTCCGCTCGTTTCTGAATTCCCCGGCAACATAAAATTCCTTTACAATAGTGTACTTGCATCAAGGAAGTGAGGCAACCGCCCCCCGCTGCTTCACACCCGCCTCCCGATTATCACAGACACGACTTCTACATGAATACAGCTCCCGTCCGGTAAGCGAGATGTCCCTGCTCTTTTCAGGGGATCATTCTGAGCACTTCCATCACCCGGCGGTGGGATGTGTGGACGGCTTTCTTCTCCACGGTCCGGGGCTGGAACAGGGAGCGGAGACTCCTGGACAACCGGATCTTTCCGTACGGAACTCCAATGTACATGGTGATCATATTGCTCTCGATCCGTCGGGGAGATAGAAAAAGTCGGCCGCTGTGGGCCGATTCCATGGGTTGCCGGATTTCACCTCCGTAACAAGCCCTTCAACACAAACAGGGCGTTGGCGGGGCGTTCGGCGATGCGGCGGGTGAAATAGGGATACCAATCTTTTCCGTAAGGGGTGTAGACCCGCACATTGTATCCTTCCTTGACCAAGTCCCGTTGGAGGGTGTTGGCGATCCCGTAGAGCATCTGAAACTCAAATCGGTCGTTGGAGATGTGGTGTTCCCGGACAAACCGCTTTGTCCAGTCGATGATCTGTGGATCATGGGTGGCTACAGCGGTGTAACCGCCTCGCAACAGGTGCATCTTCACCAGCCGCAGATAGTTGGCGTCCACATCTTTTTTATTCGGATAAGCCACTTCCTTGGGCTCTTTGTAAGCCCCCTTCACAATGCGCAGGTTGGCCCCCAGTTCCCCCAGCTCCCGGACATCCTGTTCCGAGCGGTAGAGATAGGATTGGATGACTGTACCGATCCGTTCCTTTCCGTATCGAGAGAGGAGGGTTTTAAAGATGTCGAGGGTAGCCTCGATTCGGGGGGAATCTTCCATGTCGATCCGGACGAAGTTTTTCGTTTCCTTTGCTTTGGCGGCGATTCGGTCCATATGATCCAGGCAGAGACCAGGGTCGATGTCCAGCCCCAGCTGGGTCAGCTTGACGGAAATGGTGGAGTTGAGCTCTTCTGCACTGATCACATCCAAGGACTCAATGGCGGCCTGAGCGGCTGCTGCTGCTTCTTCTCCGGTGGTGATACCTTCACCCAGCAGATCCAGTGTAACCATCAGTCCATCGGCGTTCAGTTCCTTCACAGTGCGGACGGTCTCAGCCATCGTTTCACCGGCCACGAAGCGGGAGGCCCCCCATTTCATGCCGTATCTGGAAATCAGCCTCGTCACCCGCGGATGCGCGGATAAGGTTAATACGACTTTACGTGTAAAGGACACCATTCATCCCTCACAATCTGTCCAGGAGATTTGAAGCATACATAAAGTATCCGGTATCATTCCCTCTTTCCGACGGGTTCACCCCGGATGGAATTCGGTTTTGGGTTCAGAATAATATATGCGGATGGTGGAACCCGGGTCCCGTTGCCCCATCATCGGATCCGGGAGAAACCACAGGAAAGGAGAAGGATGAGATGGGAGTCACTCCCTTTCGAAACGAACCTTTTACCGATTTTTCCCAGGAATTGAACCGGGCGGCATTTGAAGCGGCCTTGTCCCGGGTGGAGAATCAGCTGGGAGGGGATTACCCTCTGATCATCGGGGGAGAAGAGGTCTTCACGGAGAAGAAGATTCGCTCGATCAATCCCTCCAACCTGGATCAGGTGATCGGCTATGTGGCCCGGGGGGACAAGGAGTTGGCGGAGAAAGCCATTCAATCGGCGGTCCACACTTTTGAGAGTTGGAAACGGGTGACCCCGGAAGCCCGGGCCGACATCCTGTTTCGGGCGGCGGGGATTCTGCGCCGCCGTAAGCATGAATTTTCCGCCTGGATGGTGTTGGAGGCGGGGAAAAGTTGGGTGGAGGCCGACGCAGACACTGCGGAGGCCATCGATTTCCTGGAATACTACGGTCGGGAGATGATCCGGTTGTCACAACCGGTGCCCCTGACCCGCAATCCGGGGGAAGACAATCGGCAACACTATATCCCCCTGGGAGTGGGGATTGTGATCCCGCCGTGGAACTTTCCCCTGGCGATCATGGTGGGTCTCACGGTTTCCTCCGTCGTGGCCGGGAACACGGTCGTTCTGAAGCCGGCCAGCAACACCTCGGTGATCGCCGCCCAATTTATGAAGATCTTGATCGAAGCCGGTTTGCCTGACGGGGTGGTCAACTTCCTCCCTGGCCCGGGAGGAGAGGTGGGGGAGTATCTGGTGCAACATCCGCTGGCCCGGTACATCTCCTTCACCGGTTCCCGGGAGGTGGGGCTGCGTATCAACGAACTGGCTGCGAAAACAGCACCTGGGCAAAAGTGGATCAAACGGGTGATCGCCGAGATGGGTGGCAAAAACTCCATCATTGTGGATCGGGACGCAGATCTGGACAAAGCGGCGGGGGATATCGTCCGTTCAGCCTACGGGTTTTGCGGTCAGAAATGTTCCGCCTGTTCCAAAGCGGTAGTTCACAAGGATGTCTACGACATTATGTTGGAAAAGGTGACCCGGCTGATCCAACAGTTGAAGGTGGCACCGGCCCGAAACCTGGAGATCGATATGGGGCCGGTGGTGGATGAGAGGGCGGTGGAGAAGATCATGGATTACATTGAGATCGGAAAAAAAGAAGGCCGGTTGGTGACCGGGGGTGGCAAAGGGAAAGGAAATGGCTATTTCATTCAGCCCACCCTGTTCGCTGACGTGGATCCCGAGGCCCGGATCAGCAAGGAAGAGATCTTCGGGCCGGTGCTGGCTTTCATCAAGGCGAAGGACTTCGACCACGCCCTGGCCATCGCCAACAACACCGAATACGGCCTCACGGGTTCTGTCTACAGCCGCAACCGGGCGCATCTGGAAAAGGCCCGTGATGAATTTCATGTGGGTAATCTTTACTTCAATCGCAAAAGTACCGGAGCTCTTGTCGGTGTTCATCCCTTCGGCGGCTTCAACATGTCCGGTACCGACTCCAAAGCCGGGGGCCCTGACTACCTGCTTCAATTCACCCAGGCCAAACTGGTGTCGGAAGTGTTTTGAACGGGCGGATGGAGAAAGTACTTCTCTGCTTTGGAGGAGTACTTTCTTTTTCATTCAATGAATTCTCCTAAAAGTGTTGCATCTTTTATAGGATAATGATTTAATTTGGAAAGGAAAATGTACCCACAGGGCAGGCTTACAGTCTTTGGCAGGAAACAGCAGGATGAGAAGATTGAAAGGATTGAAAAGTGGGGGAGATTATGTACAAGACGGTGGGTATATACCGGAAGATGGAGGATGTGCAGGAGTTTGAGCGGTTTTACATATCTGAATTCATGCCCCGGATGTTGAAATTGCCCGGCGTGCTGGAAATGAAAATCAGTAAGCTGGTTCCCACTCAATTGCCCAACCAAGATCCGGGATTGCAAGATATTCAACTCGTGGTGGAGACTTATTATGAATCAGCTGAAACCATTCGTCAACTGATGGCTACCGAGGAAGGACGACAACTGGGAAGTCTGTTGGCTGCCAAAGGTCAGGGAAAAATCGGAGCTTATGTCGCTCAGGAATATAAGGTGAAGAGTACGGTCCTGCGTTTGTAAAGCTTCCATTTGTATGCCAGGTACTCTCTTTTTGAACATAAAAAAGATGGAGTGTGGATCCGCAGACAATGAGTTACCCAAACCCGATCCCCATCCAGCAGAAATGGTGGATGTGTCATTGGAGGAGAAAAGCATGGAGACCTTTGATAAAAACGGAAAGCGGAAAATTTTGATTGATCTGAGCGACCCCTTGGACAATTCCACCGCTTCCTATGAATTGAACCGTCATGAAATTCATTATTTCGATCATGAGGAATCCGTCCGAGTAACCGAAGATATGCTGGGAATCGGCAGAGAAGAGTGGCGGGACGGTGTGGGATGGGCGGTGGAAGAGGTCAACCTTTCCACCCATTCCGGCACCCACGTGGATGCTCCCTACCATTATGGCCCCACGAGTGGAGGGAAACCTGCCCGTACCATCGATCAAGTGCCATTGCACTGGTGTTATGGGGATGGTGTTCTTTTGGATCTGAGCCATAAGAAAGTCGGTGAAGGTATCACGGACTCCGACATCCAGCGAGAACTGAAGCGAATCGGGTATTCAATTCAACCTTATGATATTGTACTGATCCACACCGGCGCATCCAAGCATTTTGGAACACCCCAGTACGCTTTCAAACAACCTGGACTGACGAAATCCGCAGTGGAATGGTTGGTGGATCACGGGGTGCGATTGATCGGTATTGATGCTTGGGGATTGGATCGCCCCCTTGATCAAATGGCACGGGAGGCGAAGGAAGGAAAAACGGAATTCTGGGAAGCCCATCTGGTGGGGAGAGAGAAAGAGTATTGTCAGATCGAAAAATTATGCAACCTGGATAAGCTTCCAAAGCCCTTCGGCTTTAAAGTGAGCGCTTTCCCAATAAAAATTGCCAAAGCCAGCGCCGCTTGGAGTCGGGTGGTGGCGATTTTTGAAGAAGAGATCGGGGAGTAAGATCGGGAAGATACAGGAGTTGATAATTTGTCCATAAATAATCTGGATCGCGATGGTTGAAGAGTCCGGCATGATGGAATCGGAGTAGAATCCTGAATAGAAGGTGTGTGATCCCGCAAGGGACAATCAAATAGGCGTTACATTTGATAAAGCACCGGAGTTTTCCATGTCCGGTGCTTTTGTTCCGTGTCAGGAGGATTTTTTCGGGTTTTCGATGGAGCAGTGTTTATCACAACCTCCGGTGGGGAGGATGGTACGACGGGTGGCGATCCAGTCATAGACCCGTTGGCCGAAGCCCAGCCAGTGGGAGAGAAACAAAAAGGGGAGGGCCGGCCACAGAAGTGGGAGACGGGTCACCATCTGCAGAATCCCGTCGATTCCCTCGTGAAAAGTTTTTCCGTCCCCGGTACTGTGGAGCCGCTGTTCCAGGCGGGCGGGGTCGAGGTTGAAGCGTTCCGGCACTCCGGGCTCCCGGAAAGAGACAAACTTCAACAGACGAAACCAGTCCAACCGACGGGCAGTGTTGACACTTTGGGTGCAGAAGGGACACCAGCCGTCGTAAAAGATGGTCACTTCTCGACGGGTGAAAAAAGCGGGTCGGTGCTTCAGCATCCAGGCACCTCCTTTGGATCGAATCCCTTTTCCGAAGCGGGCCAAGCGACGGTACTCCCGGTCGCCGAGCAGAATCCATTCGCAGGCGATCATGTACCAGGAGAAAAGGGCCAGGTTCATCATCAGTCCCACCCCGGTATGAAAGGTGAAGGCTCCCAACAACGCCAAGTATTTGGTGAACCGGTTGAGGAGCAGAAAAGGAAAGGATACCTGAAACAGTACGGAAGCATAGCTGAGGAAGACGATTATCGTTTCCGATTGCCAGAACCAGGGGCTCACCTTTGGCCATACATAGTCCTGCACCCGCATCGCATAATAGACGGCGGTTCCTTCTTGCCACATTGACCCCATCACTTTATATATACCCGAAGTAAAATATACAAACACAAGTTGAATGATGATGGCCGCCGCCGCGACATTGTGCAGAACGGCCCCATAGGGGGCGAGCCGGCCCCGTATTTTCCCCTGTTTCCGTTTTTTCAGCCATCGGTCCAGGGAAAAAGCGGCTCCCGCCTGAGTAAACATCATATAAAAGAGCTGGATACGCACCAAATTGTCACCGCCGTTGGTAATGAAAGGGTTACGGTAATACAGGGACCAGAACAGCAAAAAAGTGAGCACGGTCGCCAACCGGGTTCGAAATCCCAGAGTGAACATCAGGACAATCAGGATGCCGAGATGGTAGATGCATTCGAAAAAACAGGGGGAATCCGACAGTTGGAACAAGGTGATGATCCCCCGTTCGGCCGACGCTTCCAAAAATTTGTCCGTCGGCCACAGCCCACCGGACCCCCACAACAAATGTCGTTCTCGGTAGTGGAATAACAGATGATACAAGATTCCGCTCCCGAGGAAAAATCGCATCAGGCCTGTTCCGATCAGCAGATGGCGCGTGGTCAGGAAGTGTTCCAGGCGCTTGATCATTCCGGCCACTCCTTTGCTGCGGCGGGACCCACCGGAAGGAATTCCAGCCAGCCCGATTCATGAAAATAAAGTGGCGTTTCATCATCCCCCTTGCGGCGATCCTGGAATCGGGGAAAGAGATTGGTCACCACCCGGAATTTTACCTGTTGGATGTCGCTGTCGGAGAAGGTTAGTCCCAGAGCCGTGGAGACAGACCGTTGCAGGATCCACTCCCCCTTTTGTTTCTCCTTCGGGTCGTCGCCGCGGAAATGGCGGGCCCCCACACTGATCTGCCGCAGAACCCGGCCTTCCGAGGAGATCCGTTGTGATTGCTTGTCCCGGATCATCGGCCGGGTGATGTTTTTCCAATCCGTCTCCCGGAGCTGACCGGTCGCGGGGTCCTTCACCCGGGCCTTGGCCCAGACATCCTGATGTTGGGAAACGGGATTGGGGGCAAAGAGTTGCCAATTTTGGGTGAATAGAGGATCCATATAAGCGTACAGTCGATCCCACCACTTACTTTTTACAGGGTTGTTGGGTGTCAGGTACCAAAAGGTGATGAAAAAGTGTATGGCAAGAACAACCGCCAGCAGTACGGCCCACCAGAGAGGGCCCGAGATGCCGAACCGTTTCACCAAATCACCCCGGCCGCTTGGATTTGTGTGTCCATAATAACACAGGGAGTTGCGAGGAGAAGGGAGGAAAATTCAGTGGTTGGCTATTAAGTTTTTGATTTCTCATGTGCAAGCGTGTACAGATGAAGGAATCTATGTGTCCGGCACTGTGGGATAAGATGATCATTTATCCGTGAAAAAGGTGAAAAGATCAACAGAAAACGGGACATAAATTGAAAGAATTGCGGAAATCGCTGTTGAATAGAGAAGATGGTTGAACAAACAGGAAATTACCGGGTAAAATAGGTGAAAGTCGAGATATACATAGGAATCGTAATCACGAAAATACAAGGGGACGGAAAAGAATGAAGAAAATAGTGATCGGGGCGGCAGCGCTGATCGGGGTGATATGGGCGGTGTTCCATTTGGATGTCCGGGGAGAGGCGGAGGCGGTCAAGCCCGAGAAGCCGTGGATGGGTGTCTGGACGGCCAGTCACCAGAAACCCTCCGGAGAGGCACTGGAGGGAGTGGAGAACCGGACGTTGCGACTGATCATCCATCCCCATCTGGATGGAAAAAGAGTGCGTCTCCGCCTCTCCAACCAGTTTGGTCAGCAACCGGTCACCTTCAGGAACGTTTACATCGGGAAGGTGGAGGAAGGAGCGGCATTGCTTCCCCACACCAACACCCGGGTCACATTCGGAGGAAAGGGGACGGTCACCATTGAACCGGGGATGACAGCCCACAGCGATCCTCTTCGATTCGAGGTGAAGGCGGGGGAGGATCTGGCGGTCAGTCTGTACGTCCCTGGGGAGAGCGGGCCTGTCAGCTGGCACCGGCTCGCCAAACAGCGCTCCTATATTTCCGAACCGGGTAATCATGCGTTGGAGACGGAGCCTACCGCTTTTACCCAACCGATCCAGGCGTGGTATTGGCTGACCGGCGTGGATGTGATTCCCCACCCTCGAACCACCGGCGGCATCGTCACCCTGGGGGATTCCATCACTGATGGAGCGGGCTCCACTCACAGCACCAACCAGCGCTATCCCGATCTATTGTCGGTTCGCCTTCGGCAGGAAGGGATTCGCATGTCTGTGATGAACGCCGGCATTTCGGGAAACAAGATCTGGCGGGATGACCCGGTGTATGGACCGAGCGCCCTGAACCGGCTGGAGCGGGATGTGTTGAGTCAACCCGGTGTAACCGATGTGATCCTGCTCGAGGGGATCAACGATATTGGCCATACTCCCCACGACTATGATGCCGAGCACATCATTGCAGGGTTGAAGCGCATCATCGATCAGGCCCATGAGCGGGGGGTGAACATATACGGGGGGACTTTGCTGCCGTATAAAGGATCCGATTATTATACTGAAGAGGGAAACGCCACACGGAAAAAAGTGAACGAGTGGATCCGCACTTCCGGTGCTTTTGACGGGGTGTTTGATTTTGAAAGAGTTCTCCGCGACCCTGCAGACCCGGACCGCCTCCTCCCTGCCTACGATTCCGGTGATCATCTCCACCCCAACGATGCTGGTTACCGGGCGATGGCGGAAACAGTCAACTTGGATCGATTCCGCCCGGATCCACCAGTGGAAACTGTAGAAACTTATTGAGCCAAAGATGGATGGACCGAACCGTTTGATGGGTTCGGTTTTTTGTAAAAACAAATCAATTTTCCAGCATTATGTATTGCAATTGAGAAGGGGAGGAATTCAAATGAATTCATGCGAATTTGTTGCAGCTTTTAAACTTAGAAGCGATGCCCCGGAATCTGTGATTCGAACATTGGATTTCAGATGCAGAGGAATCGGAGTTTGATCCTCCCAACCACCCGCTGTTTCAAACTTCCGATTGGAAATGTATGTTATGGGGGGATGATGGATCCTTCGCCGGTTTCCCTCATAGTGAGCTTCAAATACATGAAGTGGATGGGGAAAAGTATATCGACGTAGTGATTCGAACTTATATTTCCTTGGGATTTGATCAAGTGAATCTCTTCATCGAGTGGATTAAGCCCTATATCGAAGGGGTAGGCGAAGGGGATCACTTCATCGGATACTGGCGCTTTGAGGATGATGAGTTTTACGACACGCCGCATATCATCCATGTTTGATGTAAGACAGGTTATGGGTTACGTGAACAGTGGGAGGCGGAATTTTGTATGGGCAGGTAGATCTGCCAAAGAGAAAGTGACTTCATTTGCGGGGTGAATTAATTCTTTTCAGCCTTTGTTCCTTCTTTATTCGGCTCCCGTTGGGAGAGTTTTTTCCAATCCATGAGCTCAATAGATATTGCAGGGGCAGGGGGTAGAGAGAAGGGGGTTTGTGCTATACTGTTTAGGAAGGAAAGGCCTGTTCGATAGGTGGAACCGGGCGGCCGACGATGCTGTTTGGATTGCTTCCATAAATGGGGAGGTGGTTTGAAAAATGGCGATTTCCAAGGAACAGGTGGAACATGTGGCCCGACTGGCTCGTCTCTCCTTGACTGATGAGGAGGTCCGGCTGTACACCGGGCAGTTAAATGATATTCTCCAATTTGCTGAAAAACTGAACGAACTGGACACGGAGGGTGTGGAGCCCACCAGCCATGTATTGCCCATGGCCAATGTGTTGCGCGCGGATGAGAAACGGCCTTCCCTGAACAGGGAACAAGCACTGCTGAACGCACCGGACCAAAAAGACGGGATGTTCCGGGTTCCCGATGTATTTGAGGAGTAAAGGAGGAAGACCATGTCGTTGTTGAAGAAATCTCTCAAGGAGATACATAACGGATGGAAAAACGGAGATTTCACTGCCTCGGACCTCCTGGATGCCTCTTTGAAGCGGATCCGGGAGACCGACGGCAACCTTCGCGCTTTTCTGCAAGTGGATGAAGCAGGCGCCCGCCGACGGGCACAGGCTCTGGATCAGCGTTCCGGGGAAAAGGGTCCCCTCGTGGGAATTCCCATGGGGATCAAGGATAATATCAGCACCGAGGGGGTGGCCACCACCGCCGGCAGCAAAATTTTGGAGGGATACACTCCTCTCTACCATGCGACCGTGATGGACAGGCTGGAACAAGCGGGGGCTAACCTGGTCGGAAAGATGAACATGGATGAATTCGGCATGGGCTCTTCCAACGAAAACTCCGGTTTTCACGAGACCCACAATCCCTGGGATCCGGAGCGGGTCCCCGGCGGTTCCAGCGGCGGTTCAGCGGCGGCGGTGGCGGCGGGGCAAGTCTCCTTCGCCCTGGGTTCTGATACCGGCGGCTCCATTCGGCAACCGGCGGCCTTCTGCGGTGTGGTGGGTCTGAAGCCCACTTACGGACGGGTCTCCCGCTTCGGATTGATCGCCTTCGCTTCTTCTCTCGACCAGATCGGCCCTCTCACCAGAAACGTGGAGGACGCCGCCTATGTCCTGCAGGCGATGGCAGGGCACGATCCCCTGGATTCCACATCGGCGGATGTGGAAGTGCCTGATTATGTCTCCGCCCTCACCGGGAATGTGAAGGGAATCAAAGCGGCGGTCCCCAAGGAACTGATGGGGGACGGGATCGATTCCGGTGTGAAGGATCGGGTGAACCAGGCACTGGAGGTGTTGGAGGATCTGGGGGCGGTGGTGGAGGAGGTTTCACTGCCCCATGTGGAGTATGCAGTGGCCACCTACTATCTGTTGGCTCCTGCGGAAGCCTCGTCCAACCTGGCCCGCTACGACGGGGTGCGTTTCGGTCAACGTGCCGCCGGGGAAAATCTGATCGACATGTTCAGCCGCACCCGGAGCGCCGGTTTTGGGGAAGAAGTGAAACGGCGGATCATGCTGGGCACCTATGCCCTCAGTTCAGGATATTATGATGCCTACTACAAAAAGGCACAACAGGTGAGGACTCTGATCCGTCGGGATTTTGAAAGCATTTTCGATCGTTACGATGTGGTGGTGGGCCCCACGACTCCGACGACGGCTTTTAAACTGGGAGAGAAGACGAAGGATCCTCTCACCATGTATCTGAATGATATCTGTACCATTCCGGTCAGCCTGGCCGGACTGCCTGCAGTAAGTGTTCCCTGCGGCCTCTCTGACGGATTGCCAGTCGGTCTCCAGATTGTGGGTCGCCCCTTTGCTGAAGCCCAGGTACTTCAGGTGGCCCACGCTTACGAACAACATGGGGAACGCTTGCCGGAACCGAAGCTGGGAGGTGACACCCAATGAGTCCATTTGAGACCGTAATCGGCCTGGAAGTTCACGCGGAACTGTCCACCCAGACCAAGATCTTTTGCGGTTGCTCCACCGAGTTCGGGGCTCCGCCCAACACACAAACCTGTCCCGTCTGTCTCGGCCATCCCGGAGTGCTCCCGGTGCTGAACCGGCAGGCGGTGGAATTTGCGATGAAGGCCGCGCTGGCCCTCAACTGCAACATCGCCGATGTGAGCAAATTTGACCGGAAAAACTATTTTTACCCGGACCTGCCCAAGGCATACCAGATCTCTCAATATGACCAACCGATCGGAACCGACGGCTGGCTGGAGATTGAAGTGAACGGAAAGAAAAAGAAAATCGGAATCACCCGTGTCCATCTGGAAGAAGACGCCGGCAAATTGATCCACTCCGACCAAGGGGACGGCACACTGGTGGATTACAACCGCGTCGGGGTGCCTCTGATCGAGATCGTGTCGGAGCCGGATATGCGTTCACCGGAAGAAGGCCGGGCTTACCTGGAAAAATTGAAGCAGATTATTCAATACACAGGTGTCTCCGACGTAAAAATGGAAGAGGGTTCCCTTCGCTGTGACGCCAATATCAGCCTGCGACCTGTCGGAAGCACCACCTTTGGCACCAAGACGGAGATGAAAAATCTCAACTCCTTCCGTAATGTGGAACGGGCCCTCAAATACGAGGAAGAGCGGCAGGCACAGGTTCTTTCCGAAGGAGGCACCATCGTTCAGCAAACGATGCGCTGGCTGGAGGATCAAGGGCGGACCCAGGTGATGAGAAGCAAGGAAGAAGCTCATGACTACCGGTATTTCCCCGAACCGGATCTGGTTCAGCTTCACATCGATGAAGCGTGGAAAGAAAAAGTGAAAGACTCCCTGCCGGAATTGCCGGATGCACGCCGGGAACGTTATATGAGCAGCTTCAGTCTGTCCGCCTACGATGCAGGCCTCTTAACTTCCTCCCAAAAAATCGCCGACTTCTTTGATCAAGTGACGGCGGAAGGGGCAGATCCCAAATCAGCGGCCAATTGGATCACCTCGGAGTTGCTTGGTTATCTGAACAACCAGGGCAAGGAACTGGAGGAGACCCGAATCACCGCCAGTTCCCTTGCACGGATGATACAATTGATCGATCAGGGAACCATCAGCTCCAAATTGGCCAAAAAGGTTTTTAAAGAGCTGGTGGAACAAGGAGGAGACCCGGCCAAAATCGTGGAGGAAAAAGGCTGGGTACAGATCAGCGACGAAGGCAAACTGAAAGAGATCGTCAGCGATGTATTGCAAGCCAATCCGCAATCAGTGACCGATTATAGAAACGGGAAAGACCGGGCGTTGGGCTTTTTGGTCGGCCAAGTGATGAAGGCAACCAAAGGCAAAGCCAACCCGAAGATGGTGAACCAGCTGATCCTCGAGAACATTGGCGATTGACAGTCTTCCGCTCCTTTGTGGAAGTGCCGGGCTTTTCGGGAGCGGGACTAAATGAGGTGTTTTGCATGCAAATACTCTACGGGATGATCGTCCTGTTTTTTCTGGGTACGGGGATTTTCTACCTGCAGGATGATCCGCCCAACGCGGTCCACTTTATGGTGATCGCGTTGTATTTTTTCATTATCATGTTTGAATTTCGGGGAAATCCCTTTTCCCGGGGAACCTATATGCTTTTAAGCCTGCTTTTGTTGGGAAATGCGATGATCCAGTTTTTTCTTGCGGAACAGAACGCGATCTATGGGTTGGTTAGCCTCTTTTTCGCATATTTCGCTTTGCAGGCCCGGCGTCGTGTCAAACAATAACCTGTCGAAACGACAGGTTTTTTCTTTCCCGGTAGGGGGGCATAACTTTCTTTTTTTCGTCGCACTCTAACTGTCGGCGGGTCTTTTTCGGCCGCCCGCCAAAATCGGATCAGGGGGCGATGAGTTATGCAACAGCAACAGCAACAACAGCAATTCCAGCAAGCCGTTCAGGCGGCACGCCAAGCGATGCAACAGGTCCAGCAGGCTCAATCCCAGGCCAATCCCCAGGCTTTGCAACAAGCCCAACAGCAATTGCAGCAAGCTCAGCAACAGGTTCAGCAATTGCAGCAGAGTCAGGGAGCTCAGATGAACGCCCAGCAGCAGCAACAATTGCAACAAGCAGTGCAGGGGCTGAGCCAAGCCCAGCAAAAAATTCAGCAAGCTCAATCGATCAGCAAGCCCGCCGGATACCAGCAATATTGAAGACAAAGAGCCGAAGCCTTTGATTTTGGCCGTGAACATCAGGCCGGGGGCGGGTATTGCCCGCCCTTTTACATATTAATGAGCGTCTTCTTTAATAAGGTTTCCAGCGCAATTTCCTTGCTTTCAGATATCGGTGATTGACGGCGCTCCAGCGGACCACGTTCCACCAGGCGTGGATGTATCTCTTGCGGTCGTTGTGGTACTTGAGATAATAGGCATGTTCCCAGACATCCAGCACCAAGAGAGGAATCACATCCCACTGGCTTAGATTTTGGTGTTTTTCCGCCTGCAAGATCTCCAGGCGATGTGAACGGGGGGACCACACCAGGATCGCCCAGCCGCCCCCTTCCACTTTTTCTGCAGCATAGGAAAAATGCTTTTTAAAGGATTCGAAACTTCCAAAATCATGTTGGATCTGTTTTTTAATCTCTCCTGTGGGCTTTCCGCCTTCCCTGGGACCCATGATATCCCAGAAGATCGTATGGAGATAGTGGCCGGCCCCGTTGAAGGCCGCTTCCCGCTCCCAGTGTTTGATCAGCTCAAAATCCCCGGTCTTCCGGGCCTTGGCCATCATCCTTTCCGCTTTGTTGAGACCATCCACGTAACTTTTGTGGTGTTTGTCGTGGTGCAGCCGCATGGTCTTTTCATCGATGTGGGGTTCCAATGCATCATAGGGGTAGGGGAGTGGGGGAAGAACGTGCTGTCCGATGGGAACGGGTTTGTAAGGAATGGTGTGTTCTTCTTCTTCCGCTGAGGTGTCAGTTCTTTCATTCGATGTGGATGCCCTTTTGCCCCGTTGTTGCAGATAGTTGTTATAGAGATCGATTGCCCTTTGATACAGCCAGGATAGCTGGGCGGAAGTTGTACCGGGGAAGGTGGCAGTCTGTTCTAAATGAAGCAGATCGGACAGCAGGCGGTTTCGCTCTTCCGTCGAGAATGAAAGATGATCCTCACGGGTCAATAAACGACGGCTGTGTTGGACAATGGTCAGGATTTTTTGTCGGATTCCCCTTTTATAAGGATCTGAATCCATGAGCATCTCTGTTTCCTCCCCACAAAATGTTGAGCTTCTCCAGCATATGTGAAAAAAGGAGGTTGGTGCGGAGATTTTCAACATGCCCGATCTTCATCATCTCTAAAGGAGAAAAGGGACATAATATTGAAAATTCAATCCATTTGATTTATTATATAGTGCAAACGATTGCATTAAGGGGGAAGGTTGATGGGGCCAATCCGCAGGAAAAGAGCCAAAAGTGCGGTCATTCTCTTGACGCTGGTTCTGCTTTGGGTTGTGGTGAAACCGCCCGTACATGGAATGTCCGAAACGGAGTGGGAGAAGCGGAGTATTTACTTTATCATGACGGATCGGTTTTCCAACGGGGATCCAGCCAATGACAACTACGGCGGTTTTGTTTCTGACAAGAATGATCCACGCAAGTATCACGGAGGTGACTTTCAAGGGATCATTAACCGGTTGGATTACATTAAAAACATGGGCTTTACCGCGATCTGGATCACACCGGTCACGATGCAAAAAAGCGCCCAAGCATATCACGGATACTGGACTTACGACTTTTACAGCATTGACGGGCATCTGGGAGATATGAACAAGCTCAAGGAGCTCGTTTCCGAGGCTCATTCCAAAGGAATTGCCGTCATGTTGGACGTAGTGGCAAATCATACGGGAGATTTTCAACCGAATAACGGGTATGCAAAGGCTCCCTTCGATCAATATGACTGGTATCATCATCATGGGGATGTACAGGATTGGAACAATCAATGGTGGTTGGAAAATGGAGATGTTGCTGGTCTGGATGATCTGAACCATGAGAATCCGGCAGTGGCAGAAGAGCTGAAAAAGTGGATCAGCTGGCTGGTTCAAAGTACGGGAGTCGACGGTCTGCGGGTGGATACGGTCAAACATGTGCCCAAATGGTTTTGGCGAGATTTTGATGCAGCAGCCAATACCTTCACCTTGGGAGAGGTCTACCATGGGGATCCGGCCTATGTGGCGGATTATTCCAACTACCTGGACGGTGTGTTGGACTTTCCGATGTATTATACGATCAAAGACGTATTCGGTCAGGATCAATCCATGTACCAAATCCGGGAGCGATTTAATGAAGATTGGCGCTACCGCAATATACATCTGAATGGGGTCTTTCTGGATAATCATGATGTGCCCCGTTTCTTGAACGAAGCTTCGGGCCGGCCCGGCGCCAATTGGGATAAATGGCCGCAATTAAAAACGGCCCTCGGTTTTATGTTCACCATCCGGGGGATTCCTGTTATGTATCAGGGGACCGAGCAAGGGTTCCATGGCGGTCAGGATCCGTATAACCGGGAAGATATGGTGTTTGATGCGGATCATGAACTGTACAGATATGTTGCCAAACTCAATGCTGTCCGCAATTCCCATCCCGCCTTGCAGAATGGAAGTCAGCAGGAAAAGTGGGTAGATGATGTTTTCTATTCCTTCCAGCGTTCCAAGGGCGGGGATGAGGTGGTTGTCATGATCAACAATTCCTGGAACAGTCAGACCCGCACCATTCCCAATCTGTCCAATCTCCCCGATGGAACAACGATGTACAACCGGATGGGATCCGATCGGGAGACTGTTTCCGGTGGGAAGATTACCTCCACCTTGGGGCCGAAAGAGGTGAAGATTTTTACGAAATGAGGGGAGAAACGGGCGGCAGACCGGTATATGCGAACAGGGATTCAGTAAACAGTCAAGGGCCACTTGTGTGGCCCATTATTTTTGAGGAGCGAAGTGATCCCAGGAGTGGCTGCCGATCAGTTCCCGGGCATGGACCATCGCTTCCTGAAGGCTCAACTCTGCGTAGTCCACCCAGTGGATCCAGTTTTCCACAGCCGGACGGGCATCTTCCGGTGCATTTCGCTTCAGTTCCATCAGATACCCGCGTTTCAGGCGGTCCCGGCGGCGGGCTTCATACATACTGTGGACCAGCTGGGACAGCACGGTTTCATGCCAATCCTGCCCTGTCATCCGCTCGAGACAACCCTTAGCCGTCAGTCTCAGGGAGCCGGTCCAGGCTTCTTCACCTGAGACGGAAGCAAGTCCGGGTTGGCCTTTCAGCTCGGGGATGGAAGCGAACTGGCCGGAGAGGGTGAGCAGGATTGATTCGGCGAACAGGCTTTGTTCCAGTGCTTTCTTCACTGCATCCATCCGTTCCGGGCGCGGCCCCCCCCTCGGGATCTTTTGCTTCGGCTGTTCCGGTGGGCAAAGGTTTTGTTCTTCCGATTCCCGTTGTGAGCTTTCCATACATCCGACCTCCTTTTTCTTTTCCCCATTGTATGCGGGAAGTTGCGGATTCATCTGTCGGCGGATTGCGAAAATGAAGACGGAGAAACTCGCGGTTTGATTGCTGGGACATCCAGCATTGGATTTTCAGATGACTCCGGGCAGGGGACCGAACAGAAATGCCAGGTGGTCCCAGGAAGTTTTTTCGGGGAAAACAGGAGAGAATACATGGTTGTCAGGATATAGGATCTATTCATCACAGGCTGAAAGGGTTATGATCAGAGATGGGGAATGGACGGGGGATATGCCCGGAGCCGAACAACCGGAGAAAAAAGATGTAAGGGGGATTGCACATGGAAAAGAGAAGCCTATGGTCATTTCATTTTTCAACTGCTTCACTCGTCTTGATTCCGGCAGCTGTCGGGATCAACTATATCGGAAAGCTGTTTGCCGGGGTATTGAAATTGCCGTTGTGGCTGGATGCCATCGGGACGATCCTGGCCAGTATGCTGGCAGGACCGGTCATCGGGGCGATTTCCGGAGCGGTGAACAATATCATCTATGGGTTGACTATGGATCCGATTTCCTTTGTATACGGGATCACCAGTCTCTTTATCGGGTTGATCGCCGGGATCATGGCCCACAAAGGGTGGATTCAGAGCTGGGGGAAGGCCGTGGTCGTCGGAGTGGCTGTCGGTCTCACCGCAGTGGTGATCTCCACTCCGCTCAATGTTGCCTTTTGGGGCGGACAGACGGGAAACCTTTGGGGCGATGCCGTCTTTGCCGCAGTCATGGCCCAAACCTCCTCCATCTGGTTGGCTTCCTTTCTCGATGAGATCGTTGTCGATCTTCCGGACAAGGTGTTGGTTGTCTTGGCGGCCTATGCCATCTACCGGGGACTTCCCGACAATGTGAAGCAAATGTTCCACCGCCACAGCCAAGTGGAAGATTTGGATTGATCCAGTGGAGAGACTCCATCGGAAAGGCGGTGAAGCCATTGTGAAATCGATCAGTCTCTACGTCGACCGGGATTCCATCCTTCACCGGATCGACCCGGTCAATAAAATGGTTTATATTTTGGCGGCGATTGCTCTTCCGATCCTGGTTCCCAACTGGTATATGGCCCTGATCTGCATGTTATGCAGCCTCTTTTTACTTTGGATCGGAAAGGTGTTCCAAAAATCGCTGCCGGTCTACGGATTTGTCTTTCTTATTTTAATCACGGTGATTCTCATTCAGGGGTTGTTCCACCCATCCAATGAAACGCCGCTTTTTTCCTTGGGGCTGGTGACGTATTATCGGGAGGGATTTCTGTTTGCACTGTGGATCACCTTTCGGGTGATCAACATCGTCGGTTCCTTTTTAATCCTGGTTTTGACGACGAAGCCGTCGGATCTGGTTGAATCCCTGGTGCGCCGGGGGCTCTCCCCCCGTTTTGGATATGTCCTCGGCTCCGTCTTTCAGATCGTTCCCCAGATGATGTCGACGATGAAAAGGATTACTGATGCCCAACGTTCCCGGGGGATGGAGACGGAAGGGAAACTGTCTGTGAGGATCAAGGCCTTTCTGCCCCTGATCGGCCCGGTGGTGCTCAGCTCCCTGATCCAAGTGAAAGAGCGGGCGATGGCACTGGAAGTCCGCGGATTTAACGCAAAGGGGGAGAAAACTTTTCTCCATGAGGAAAAGGCATATGTGGCTACACGCTCCATTCTGTGGGGGTTATGGACGGTGATGATCGCGGCGGCGGTCTGGAGGGTATTTCTATGAAGAAACTTGTGGTGGAAGGGTTGAAATATCGCTATCCGGGAGCTCAGGAACTGGCCTTGAAGGATATCTCTTTTGAAGTGGAAACCGGAGAATTCATCGGGATCATCGGCCGCAATCTGTCGGGAAAATCCACTTTGTGCCAGGCACTGGTCGGACTGGTTCCCCACTTTTATCACGGTGCTTATGGCGGCAAGGTGATCGTCGACGGGTTGGAAGTGAAAAACCATACGATCAGTGAGATATCGCGAAAAGTGGGGATTGTCTTTCAAAATCCCTTCACTCAGGTGACCGGCTCCAAATTGAGTGTACTGGAGGAAGTGGCTTTCGGGCTGGAGAACATGGGCGTGCCGCGCCGGGAAATGCTGGAGCGGATCGATGATGCACTTCAGCTGATGGGGCTGGAGGAATCCAAAGATCGCAACCCTTTCGATCTGTCCGGGGGGCAGATGCAGCGGATGGCCATTGCCGGCATCATCGCTATGAAGCCACAGATGATCGTCCTGGATGAACCCACCTCCCAGCTGGACCCCCAGGGTTCGGAAGAGGTGTTTCAGGCGGTGCAAAGCTTGAGTCGCGAAGGGATGACTGTAATCCTGACAGAGCATAAACCGGAGAAGATCGCCCGCTTCGCTGACAAGGTGTTGTTGTTGGATGACGGCCGGGTGGTGGATTTTGACACCCCGGCACAGGTGTTTTCGAGGGAAGATCTGGCGGAGTACGGGGTGGAGGCGCCGATTTACACGAAGGTTTGCCGGCAATTGAATCTCCGGCGGGTGGATTCCGGCCTGTTTCCGATCACGTTGGAGGAAGCGCGTGAGGTGTTGGAAAAATGGCGATGATCCGTGTGGAGAATCTATCCTTTTCCTATCAACGGGATGTTCCAGTGTTACAGGATATCACCCTCGACTTCGACCATCGACCCACCGCGATCATCGGTCAGAACGGAGCGGGCAAGACTACTTTTGTCAAGCTGCTGAAAGGTTTGTTGAAGCCGGATCAAGGGGGGATCACTGTCGGGGAAACCGATGCCCGGACAGCCACCGCCGCCACTTTGGCGCGACAAGTCGGTCTGGTGTTTCAAAACCCTGATGATCAGATCTTTAAGGGAAACGTGCTGGAAGAAGTACTCTTCGGCCCGCTCAATATCGGACAGGATCGGGAAACGGCCCGGCAAAATGCGATGGATGCGTTGGAAATGGTGGGCTTGGAGCAGCGGTTGGAGATCAACCCCCAGGATTTGAGCCTGTCGGAGAAAAAATTGGTCTGCATCGCCGCCGTGGTGGCCATGGATACAGATATCGTCATCTTGGATGAGCCGACCATCGCCCAGGATCACGAGGGAAAAGAGCGGATCCGACAAATCATCCGGACTCTGACCGATCAGGGTAAAGGGGTGTTGACGATTATTCACGATATGGACTTTGTGGCGGAGTGCTTTGAACGAACCATCGTCTTCAACCGGGGGAAAGTCATGCTCGACGGGGACACCCGGGAAATCTTCTCCCGTCCCGATCTCCTTTGCCAAGCTCATTTGGAGCCTCCGGCAGTGGCCCGACTCGGTGCAGAGTTGGGCGTATCCGACACCTTTTTAACCGTGGAGGAACTCGTAACCGCCCTCCGTGAGGCAAAGAGATCACAGGAGTGAATCAAATGACGGCGTCGACCCGAGAAGAGGGTTGGCGTTTTTTACTTATACATGGGGCTTAAGTAAGGAGATTTCACCGCGAATCCAAATTTATCGTATGTGAAAATGAATCAAACTTTAGACAGAAGATATGGTATACTCTTCCTGGTGGGAGTCATCCCGCCAGGGACAATCGGATAGGTGTGGTTGCCGGGTCGGCGGATCCCCCAGGGAAGAGAGGGGGTGAAGCCATCCCAGGTTCGGTTGGGCCGCTGCCTCCGAGAAGGCAGCGGCAAGGCAAACCGCTTCCCCCGAGGAGGAAGCGGCAGCGAAGGGAACGATGGAAGCGGCTTTTGCACGCTTTGCTCGTCCTGTTGATCGTTGACCTGCCTAAAACAGCCGTCCTCAGCGAGTTGATCGAACTCCTGAGGACGGCCACCCGAATCCTGTGGCCCGGCAGCTAGTACCCAATACTGTTTCCGGGTTCACAGAGAAACCTGGGCGGATCGGCCGCCGCGGCGGACGACCGATTGCCCCGAAGGTGGAGGAGTTGCACCTCCTCCACCCCCATTAT
>NZ_BMEX01000005.1 GCF_014637345.1 Kroppenstedtia guangzhouensis | reverse complement strand
TTGCCCTTTTTTCGCCATAAGAAAATCCCCTCCGGCAGTTCAGTGCTTTTGTCCATCTTACCAGATGGACTTTTTTCACTGTCTACCGTATGGGGATAATACCAACTTCCACGGCTTTTTTTGTGGTTTGCACATTGAGATTGAAATGCTCCCGATATTGGTTCAAATAGCGGACGACTTCATCTTTGGTGGGATAATGATCGGGACCTCCAGGAATATCCATACCAGGCAGAGATGAATATTGGACTGGAGAAAATAACGTTAAGCTATCATAGTATTTTGGCCATGATCCTGCTGTTTGTTCGCTGGCTTCCAAAATGACATAATCGAGTTTTTGGTTGTGTAAATGATATCCGGCTGCTAAACCGGCTTGACCGGCTCCCAAAACAATGACTTCATACAAGTTATCTGAACCTCCGTGAATTCGAATAAATTGTGCTACCTGGCAACCAAATGGTTTGTTACCAAGCATTTAATCCAATCTTCATGGAGTCTTTAATCAACGCTTAAGTGAAAACGGAGGGACAGTTCATCACAGAAGGCCTTCAGCATGGCTTGGTTGACGGAGTAGTAGTTCCATTTTCCTTGTTTACGCTCATGCAGCAGACCGGCGTTTTTTAGCTCCTTGAGGTGGTAGGAAACCTTGGATTGTTTCAAATCCAAGGTTTCCTGGATATCACAAACGCACATCTCGGTCGAACAGCAAGCTACAGTATCCTCCGTACCACCCCGGGCGATCAGGTCAAGTATCTGATACCGGATCGGGTCCGACAACGCCCGGGCGATCAGAGACAGTTGTTCACTGGTACAACAAGTCATCGTTTTCCCTCCCTCCTTATTGGACACGCGCAAAATCCAGGCATTGCCCAGGTTTTCGCAAATTCTATCGGTTTATGATTATTTGGAGGTGCAACAAGCGCTGCCGGTTTCTGGAATGACGGGTGACTGTCCAAATGAATCGGCATCTTCTTTCACGAAGAAGACTTCCCATCGGTGACCATCGGGACTGGTTACCCAAATTTTGTCCTGTCGGGCGTAGCAACAGGTGGTATCCATTTCGTCGAAGGAGGCCAACCCCGCGTTTTTCAAGCGCTCCTTGGCAGCGATTACCGCCTCTGTCGACCCCACTTGGATTCCCAAGTGATTGAGCCCACCGGTGATTTCTCCTCCCTCATTCAAGGTGAAGTTCAGAGCCGGTTCATCCAGGTCAAACTTCGCGTAGCCGGGACGCACCTTCGCCGGCTCCTCCCCAAACAGATGGCGGTAAAACTCGATCGAGACGTCCAGCTCCTTTACATTGATGGCAACATGGGGTTTCAATATCATTTTCCATCCTCTCCTCTGGGTGGGTTATTCACAGCAAAGCGGCGCTGAGCAACAAGACAACTGTCGTTTACATGCCTGAGGAACTCGTTCATCACAATGGATCGGAGTGCTACTGCTTCACCTCAAATCAATTTTTGTTGATTCGATGATACATCAAAAACGATTGATCCGTCAATCCATAAATCAAAAAAAGTTGATTCATTTTGTGACGAGGTATTCCGAAAACTTCATCAGGAGACGAAGCCCCAAACAGGAGCTATTTTTTCGCAGAAAGTCCATTCTGCGATATAATCAAGGGGCATTCCGTCGGAGGAGGCCCATCAACGGATCAATTATCTCCCGGAATTTTCATCGTAGAATGATTTTCAAAGGAGGTTGGTCTGTGCATCCCACGATCCCCAATTTTCTATTCGACCTACAGTCGGACGGACGAAGCCCAAAAACGATGAAGACGTATGAGGGAGTGGTCCATCAATTCATCCGGTGGTTTGAAGACACGACGGGGGAACGATTCGATCCCGAGAGCGTGACCCCAATCGATGCCGCCGATTATAAGCGCCATCTGTTGGATCGTTCCAAACCGGCGACCGTCAACAAGGCCCGAATCGCGCTAAAACGTTACTTTGATTGGCTGGTCAAACAAGGCGTGTGCAAGGAGTCCCCCTGGAAATCCATCCAGCCGGTCAAACAGGGGCGACAAGCACCCCGGTGGCTGGACCGCAAAGAACAGCGGGCCCTAATCCGCCAAGTGCAAAAAGAGCGGAATCCCCGGGACATCGCGATCGTTTTTTTACTCCTGCACGGGGGTCTTCGGGTCGAGGAGCTGTGTCACCTGCAATTGGAGGACGTGAAGCTGTCGGAGCGGAAAGGCAAAGCGGTCGTCCGGCATGGCAAGGGTGGCAAATGGCGGGAGGTCCCGCTGAACCGGGACGTTAGGAAGGCGCTGGAGGAATGGCTGGCAGTGCGGTCCTCCTTCAGTCCCTGGCTGTTCGTTTCTACTCGAAAAGATCAGATGACCACTCGCGCCGTTCAGTACGTTGTGCGAAAATACGGGCAACGGGCGGGGATGGACCAATGCTCTCCCCACACCCTTCGGCATACATTTTGCCATGAATTAGCGGTCAAAGGAGTGCCTCTCGACGTGATCGCCGCCTTGGCGGGACACATGACCGCTGACGGACGCCCAAACATCGCCACAACGGCAATCTATACCACGCCGGGGGACCAAGACCTGCGCCGTGCCGTTGATCAACTTTCCTGGGAATAGGGGGGTGAAGGGTGTATCGCAATACCAGGCAACTGTTGACGGAAGAGCAGAGAAAACAATGGATGTGTATTTCCCCCACATTGGATGAATGGGAATTGGGCGCTCATTACACCCTGTCGGAGCAAGATCGGAAGATGATCCGGCAAAACCGTCGGGATGCGAACCGGATGGGATTCGCCGTTCAATTGTGTGTGCTTCGTCACACGGGGTGGTCCTTCGTGGATATTAAGGAGGTCCCGAACCGGGTTCTTTACTACATTGCCAACCAGATCGACGTGGATTCCGAAAGCTTTCACAACTATGCCCGAAGGGATGCCACTCGCCGGGAACATATGCAGAGGATTCGTGAGGAATACGGTTACCGTTCCTTCACGGCCCGGGAGTACCGGCAATTAGCCAAAGCCTTGCTTCCGCGAGCTATGGAAAAGGACCAGGTGATCCCTTTGATTCACTGGGCTATCGATTGGCTTCGGGAACGGAAGATCATTCTTCCGGCTCTCACCACAGTGGAGCGTTTGGTCTGGGAAACGCGGCGGCGGGCGGAAGAAAAGATCTACCGCCTACTGAACGCCGCTTTGACGCCCGACCAAAAACAGCAGTTGGACCAGCTGGTCGGAAGCCGGATGGAAAGCGGGAAAACGACCCTGGGTTGGATCAAGGAGGATCCCGGTCAATCATCTCCCCGGGCATGTAAAAAGGCGATCGATCAACGGAACCAGATCCTTTCCCTGGGGTTGGAGATCGACACCCGGGGGATCCAACCCCAACGTCTCCGACAGTTGGCCCGCCTCGGACGGAATTATGACCCGCACGCCTTCCGCCGGTTTCCTGAAGCCAAAGTAGGTGCAACGGGGGTAACCCGTGGTATTCAAACACGGATAAAGCCCTTGAAAACGCAATCAAGGGGCATAGGCGAAGTTTTTCCGACGCCTACGCCCCTTAGCTTACAATTTTCCCTTTTTGGTCTGGTCAGTACAAATAATAAAATTATCAACACCTTTTCATCCCAACAATTTTGGTCCGATTCTCTTATTCCCCCGGCAGCTTGTTATTTTGCATATACTCCTCCAAGGCCCAACCGGGTGTCACCTTGGACAAGAACCCTCCTTGTTGATTCTGAAGATGCTCCACCAACCCCCGGGTCCAGTCCTCCCACTCCGTTTTCCCCCGCTGATTTTCCTCCACCATCCGGGTCAAATATTCGATCCGGCTTTCTTTCCGTTCCAGTTCCGTTTGCAACTCCTGCACCTGTTCCTCCATTTGATCCCGTTCCTCTTGGATCCGCTGGATCTCTTCAGATGACTGTGCTTCCCCACTTACCCCGGCCACCCCCTCAGCCGTCTCCTTTCCCTCCCCATTGACAAATAGTTCCGTCTCTTCTCCCTCAGTAAAAAAATACATCGTCGGAACCGGAAAACTTTCCGGATACTTCGCCAGCACCTTCGGATAAATCCGGTCCCGCAGTTCCTCCGTCCGCTCCACGTTCGGCGTGACCCACACCACCGGGTCTATCGGTTTCCCCAGCTTGGCCCGTAACTGGATATATTGATCCAACTGATCCCGGATCTTTTCACCGGTTTTCGAGCCCCGGTCATACTCGATCCAATACCACTGATCCTCTATTTGAACACTGGCATCCGGCAGAATGTGGGGGCCGATGTATTCCCGTTTGACTTCCCAACTCCCCTGACCGTCCGGCTCCATGTTCCACTGTTCCCGCATCCTTTTCAGCCGGTCCGTTGTCTCCCGGGTATTCAACCACTGCCGGGGACGAATCCCAGCCCGCAACAAGCGAACCAAGATTTCCGTGGTCCCCACCGTATGAAGCCGTTGCCCTGGACTCAACTCCCGATAGCTTCCCAGCGTCCGCCCCATCAAATCGGCCACATAACGGTTACCCTGTGATCCCAGGGTGTAAATGATCACCTCCCGTTGAAATGTAGTGTAGAACCTGAGCCACTCGTCTTTCTTCACTTCGCTTTTGGCCAAGGCACGCAACCCGTTCCGGATCCACTGCAGTTGGTTCTCCGTTGCTGGAACCTCGCCATCTGCCATGGATCGAACCTGTTTAACCACCTGATGCAACAACTGTTCCTCTGCCTTTGGCTCCCCACTCTTTCCCCGAGACCGAATCCCCTCCCGTGCATCCTTCAGTTGTCGTTTACTCCAGCCGGTGATCACTTCCAATTGATCCGCCGTCGCCATCCCCAGATCGAACAGGACACCCATCAGCCGCTCCGATTTGGTCAATTCTGGTATTTTCTGTTCATCCAGCCAGTCGAAAATCACCGGCTTCCGCCTCCTTTTTCGCCGGGGAAAACCCCTCTGTTCTCCCCGGCTCAATGTCCGCTCCTCGTCCGCTCTATGCTCGCTCCTCGTCCGCTCAATGTCCTCTCTCTATCGCTCAAATCTCCCGATTCATCGCGCTTCCGCTCCGGACTTTTATCTCCTATAGGAGATAAACCCCCTCCCCGGAGGTCATCCGCCGATCTGCTGGTACCTTGTCAAAATCTCCTCATCCACCTTCTTCACCGGTGTCCCTTCCCCCGATCGTTTCTGCAGTTCCATCGCCTTTTCCAGTGCGATCTCCTTCGCTTCGTTCTCCTCCGGCGAATCCTCCGCCGTGGCCTTTCCGTTCAGGTAGTAGACCGGTGGCTTCAGCTTCACGGTCACGGTTCCCACTGATCGCACCCATGCCGCCGCTTCCAGGGTCTTCAGATCGCTCAAATATTCCGGGGTAAAACTCCCCCCCAGTAACTCCGCCGCCTTCCTTGCACCGGCTGATCCCGGGTTGAGGGAAACGACAATCCCGGAGTTCACCTTTAGCGATTCCGTCAAATCCTTATCCAACTTATCGACATCCTGGGTGAACATGGCCAAACCCAACCCCCGTTTTCGATCCTCCTGCACGATCTCGGTAAAGGTAGGCACCTTCTTCAACAGGGGAGCCTCGTCAATCCACAAATAGTGAGGCCGCCCGGATACCCGACGGACGGCCTCATTGTGATACCGGTTGGTAATCATGCCCCCCGCCAATTGAAAGGTGGCTGGGGACACGCCGTTCATATCGACCAAAACAATGTGTCCCTCTTCAAAAAAGCAACGAGCATCCAAGATGTTTTTGGACTGCCCAAACATCCGCTGCATCGCCATATTTCGGAAGAAAGGGTTTAATCGAGTTAGCAAGGCATCAATATTGGTGTCTTTCTTCTGCTTTTGCTGGCTTTGTTTCCGGTCTTCGTTGGCCCAGAAATCCCGTACCGCTGGATTCTTCACCCGATCCAAAATACCGTTCCGGAATGCTTTATCCTGAAACAACCGGGGCAACTCGGCAATGGTCCGGGTCCGGTTGTCAGAAAGAAGGGTGGCAATTCCGTTTTCGATCAACACACTGGTTCGGGAAAGTTCTCCCGGGTATGCAGTTTTGATCAGTTCTGCCGCCTGTTCCGTCAACTGATCTATATCATCGCCTTCCCGCTTATACAGCAGATTCAGCCCTGCCGGATGATCATTCGGCCCCAAATAAAAATAATGAACCCGGTTCCAATCGATGGGGCATCCTTCCTTCTCCATCTTCATCAGCAAGGTGATCACCTTCAAAATGGTGGACCGGTGAGGGTCCACAAAGGTCCATCCGGCGTGGTGAGTCGGGTCCTTTGCCCACCCTTGTAAAAACTCTTCGGCAAAAGTGGTGATAAAAGCCCCTTTCCCGGATCCCGTGGCCCCGGCCACCACCGGATGCCAAACAAATTGCCGGACGGGAAATTTAATCGGTCGCTCCGGAAGGAAAGGATGCATTTGGGTTCCAACGGTGTACCCTTCGTGAAACTCATCTTTGCGAAGTTGCCGCTGCCCCTGAGCCAGACGGACGAGTCGCTCATGAACCTGATGCTCCGGATCCGGAAACATGAAGAAGTTCGCCAACTCACTGTCACTTAGGACCAATCGACGCCAAGGCAATGGCACCGTCCATTTCCAGGACACTGCATTCCGCCAAGCCGCAAGCCAAAGATACCGGTTTAATTTCAGTGCATTGTGCAAGCGGAAACTGCTGTAGATCTGTCCGGCCAGACTGCTCGTCTTGTTTTTGCTATCCCAAAGGGAGATGGAGACGCTAAAGGCTGTGTGTCCTAAGTAACGATCTGTTGCTGCCTCGATCTTTTTTCGGTCCTCCCGAGTTCGCATCGTCCACTGTTCCTTTTTCCCCCGGGTCAGCTTTTGGACCAACCGTTGTCCCGGCTTGGTCAATCGCTTCCGATTCTCCGGGCTGAACCGAATATCGATCCAAGAACCCTGATTCATCGCCCAGAGGATGCCTCCCATTTGGTTGGTGGATTCTTGAATCCCAAAGGCGCTTTCTTCCCCTTTATTGCGAACTAATTTGAGATGACCCCCTTCTCCCTTTTTTCCTTTGGGAAGGGGAACGGTGTGCTCGATATGCAATTCCGCATCCGGGTAAGAGTTTTCTAGCAATCCCCTCACCCGGGCGATTTGATCCATCGGGGTGACCAGCCAAACATGAATCTTCCCCTGTTTGGCGTCCCGATGAATCACCCACCGGAGCCAGACCCTTCCCTTTTGGACACGACCACCCAACCGCCGCCGGACAGTATTCATCTTGGTAGCCAATTCGGCCACCTGCTTCTCATCCACCTTCATTCCTTCCCGTGGTGTGATCCGGATCGCCTTTCCGAACTGAGTTTGATGAATCTGGTATCCCTTTAGACTGACATAACCGATCAACAACAGAAGCAACAGGATTCCGACGGTTGTAGCATCTGGAAGCCAATCGGGTATCCAATCAAACGGAATCCCCAACTTCGATAGAGAGGGCCACCGAAAGGAACCCCGATCAAAAAAAGTCTGGTCCACCCAGGGCTTCAGGTGCTTATTCCATGCAAAATACCCGATCAGCCCCAACAGCGCAATCCAACCTAGGATCGTCATCTCATCCTGTTTGGCCAGCCATTTTCCCACCTGATCGCCTCCTCAAAATAAAAAAAGCCCATTCAGGCTTTGTACTCCTTTTGATACATCTGATATCCCCACCGGCCAGCCTTCCACGCACCAGCCAACACCATCACCGATAGGATCGTCCAGATGGCTTTTTCCACAGGTGGCCATATATCCACCATGAAAAAGAAACCGCCCGCTGTGTAAAACCCTGCTATGATCCAAAGCGAAAAACTGGGATCTTTTCTCATCAACCCGACAGTCGCTTTCACAGTCAGCCGTAATCCCATGCTAAATACGAAGATCGCTACACTTAAAAACAGCGATTTTTCCAGTCCTTTTGTGTTTGGGAGAACTGTTGCCGGGATCATCTCCGCCGTCCACAACCCCAAAAGCAAACCTCCAAACAGGGCAATGCACCCAGAGGTGATCACCCAGATGGCCCCCTCCCTGGCTCCTTTAAGGATCCATCCAATGCCCACAGTCAACAGGAGGAGACTGAAGAGGTGTGGTGCAATGGACTTGAAAAAGGAAAGCGGAACCTCAAGCCCCATCACCTCCGTCATCCCCATCCAACTGAGAATATATCCCACCCCTGACATTCCAACAGCCAACCAAGGCGAAATCTTGGAGGCGTGCTGCCAACTCTTCATCACTGGAGATATCGGAAAGTGGATCACCAACAAACCAAAAACAATAAGCATCCATCCAAACATCCAGATCACTCCTCATTTGAAATGCAAATAGTAGCTGGGCTGACTGGCCGGAAGTGTCCGACGGGAGAAGCTATACGGCTTGTAGTTGTACTCTTCGATGGTGATCTGGTCTCCCTTCACCTCCGTCACATAAGCCACATGACCGAATTGGCTGGCATGGTTCCCGGCCTTCCACTGTGCTACTGCCCCCGGAGCCGGTGTCTTGTTCACCTTGATACCTCCGATCTGTCGGGCATTCACATCCCAGTTGGTGGCGTTTCCAAACCGTCCGCCCTTCATATGGTTGTGAAAGGGGATCCCGGCATCGTTCAAGCGCCACGCCACAAAGGAGGTACACTGCCGGTTGTAGAACTTCCATGCGTCTACACCGGTGACGCTTGCATTCCGATATGGGTACGCCGTAGGAGACGAACCCTTCGCTTTTCCGGACTTCCCCGCTTCTCCACACTTGTACGTAGCTCCGCCCAGCTGCTTCATTTGTGCCTTAATCCCGGTGACCCAATGTTTGTTTAATCCAAGTGGGTCGTTTTCTGCACCAACGGGTGCATATTTGGGACCGATTTTCTCGGGGGTAGTGAGTCCAAGCTTGATATACAGCCGGTATAAGTTGCTTGTCATCCGGTCAATCCCCTCATCCAGTGAAGAAAAGGACATCGGCCCGTTTTTTTCCCTCAATCCACCAGGATTGTTCAAATCCCGGACCTCATCTGAGGTTCCGTTTCCAGTCTCATGCATGGCGATGGCCGCGACCAAAATGGGATCAACGCCATGCCGTTCCCCGGCATCGATAAAGACTTTCCCTTTCCCCTTGAAGACCCCCTTGTTTTTCAATTTTTTATCTAACCTTTCAGGACTAAGCCGCTTTGAATCCGACCAGCAATAAACCTCTTTGCCTTTTTTACTGTTTTCATTCTCTATCGAAATCGCCCCAAGGATAGACAGAAATAGAATCAGCCCCATAAAGCCGATAAAAAACATCCCCGCCACGGCTCCACAGCCGATGACAGGGATGATCGCTTTCCATTTACTCTTCTTCGATTCCTCCGATTTGGAGGGGTTCGGCTCCGGCATCGCCACCTGGATTCACCTCCTCCACCACCCATTTATCTCTCTCTTTCCCTACAACCACCTCATACAGGGACCAGGCTTTCTCCGCTCCGCCACGGTCAAAAGTGGTTTCCGTCTGTGCTTTCACCGTCCAAACCCAACCCCCGACGTCTTCCGCTCCCGCTGCCGTTTCCACCTTCAACACTTTGGCCTTTTTGATCCCGTCTGGATAATCCAGCCCTTCCCACCCTTCAGCCATTGTGGAGGAGAGGTACGGCCTCATTTCTTTTAGCTTCTTCTCCGGATCCTTGGCATCAAAAGATAAATAAGCCCGGATAAACCGGGCCACCACCTGTTTCGTTTCCTCGCGAGCTTTTTCGGCTTCATCCTCTTTCACCACTTCATCCGTTCCTTCCGCCTCAAAAGGCTCCTGATTGGGCTCTTCCGGCAACGCTTTCTCTTTGGCGGTAGGAGGCTTCGTCTCCGCTTCTTCCCCCCCGCTGCCCCAAAACATCACGACTGAGATACACATCCAAATGAAAACCGCCCCCAGAAACAACACCCATTTCCGAAAAGCGGATCTTTGCCGACTCATATTTTGGTCACCACCTTGATTCCGGTCCTGAGGGCGATTTTCCCGGCTGCCTTCGCCGCGGCCTTGGTTCGTTCATCCTTCATAACCGCTTTTACCCGTTCATATTTCTGGCCGTTCACAATCCGGCCGTTTTGGATCGACCGTTTGGTTGGCACATAAGTGACCCCGTTTCCGCTTATCGGGCTACTGACGGGCAGGGCCGTCTGTCGCCGGGTAGCTGCCGTGGTTGCCGGAATCGCCCGATTCGTTGTTCCTCCGATCATCCCGCCTGGTGCGGAACCTTGCGGAGCGCCGCCCCTTCGGTACAGACCATCTGGTGTTTCTTGCTGGCTGGTAGTGTTTCTTATCGGCTCCACATACCGAGGGGGCCGCTTTGACCCGGAGGAGCCCATCAGGTAGCTCTGAAGGTAGGCTTTTCCGCCCTGGTACATTGCCTTTCCGGATCGAATCCCGACCCCGGCGCCTTTAGTCGCCAGCTCCTCCGCCGCCTTCGCTTTATTTCTTGCCCACATCTCTGCCCGGTTTTGGATCTCCTTGGGTGTCTGCCTGTTTAGATTCTGTGTAAAGTTTCGGGCCTGGGTCATCGGGCGTTTCAAGATCTGGAAGACCTTTTTGTGTTTCCAGATGATGATGACGAGCAAGGCGATCTGGATCACAATACTTCCAAACCAGCCCCATCCCCGAAAAATCGTGTACAGCTGGGTCGATATCAACAGGTACAAGGACAGCAAAAAGACGGCCACGATTTTGTATAACCCGGCTCCCAGCCATTGCTGGAACCAGTTCACGATGGACCAAATGCCCCCTTTGGGCCAGAGAGCATACAGGAATACAAACGCCGCCAGCCCTCCCAACAGGAGAAAACCGATGCTGTATCCCGCTACAAAGAGTGAGAGCACCAGCAACAGAGGGATGAAGATCACCGCACCAATAAACGCAAAGAAGGTGATGGTTCCCCGGGACATCAGTCCGCCCCAGCCGGTCATGGAAGAGTAGACGGGAGCGTCTTTCTTCTTTTTCGTTCCGAACACATTCTTAAAGTGTTTCTCCAGCTCCTCCACTTTCCCACCAACAAGGGGGACATCTTTCAAAAAGCTGACAATCGCGTTCTCATCCACTTTTACAAGTGCTTCGGTATAGTCGTTACGTTTTTTAGGATCTTTTTCATTTAGCATCTTGTACGTTTGTTGAGCAATCGGGTCCTTTGACTTCGGACTGATCTTCGCGTTGGGATCTTTCATGGTCTCCCCAAACTCCCCCAGTTGCCAGGGGATGATTACAAAGTTCCTCCAGATCTGATTGCTCGTCTCCACCATGGCTTCTTTCCCCGGTTCAGTAGAGACTTCCTCTCCTTCTTCACCTTCTTTTTTATTTACAGAGTTCATCCCCAAAACAATTTCATCCCCGGCCTTGGAGCTGAAATCATCCACCTGGGTGAAGACAGTGTACATATTGTTGAACAACAGTGAGGCCAACGATAGCAGGAGCAGGCTCTTCCCCACTTCCTTCATCGAGTCGGCATACCGGTGCCGTATCAATTCGAAGAGGATATAAACCCCCATGATGGTGAATCCGGCATGGAGGAGCGCATCGAAAAAGGTGCCTCCCAACTGCTCCACCAAATCAGAAACGGCTCTCGCCAGCGTTTTAAAACCGGGGATCTTGTACCCCAATTGATACAGATAGATCCCCATCTTCACCGTCAGGGCCACCATCACCATACCCCAACCAAACATAAAATTGAGTGTTTCTTGAATCAGCCCCACCCCGCCGGGGTAATAACCGTCAAAGTGATAGGCTTCAATGTCAAATTGCTCGTACAGTTCATTTTCCGGATCGTTGGCAGGAGAGTGGCTGGGCAACATGTTGTCCAGCGCACTATCTGCAAACACGGGTTCAGGGGTTAACACCAACAAAAAAAGAAGGAGGAGCCATCCCTTTCTCATGGGCGCTCCACCCTCTTCCAACTATCCTCGTCTGCAAACTGATTGATTTCGATTTGATTAATCGACTCGTGATCAAAAACACTCCATTCGCCATCCTCTTTGTAAACCTCTACCCTAATATAAGTCTGATCTGGCATCCGGATGTAGTAGGTTCCCCTAGACTCGGTTAATGTTTCTCCTTTCATAGGTTGGATTTCAATTGGGCCATTAGTTGACTTCCTCACTATCCCTGTCCTATCTTTTCCAGCAAGCTTTTGAGCCCTTTTTTCGTCCCCGTCCACATATTTCGCCTTATAAAACTCGATCGCGGCTCGCTCCCCCGGCGTCAACCCCGGTCCCTTGGGTTCCTCCGGCTGCTCCTGTGTAGACGCCTGCCCGCTGCACCCCGCAGCCACCAGGAGGACGGCCAAGACTCCCCCCAACCATTTCAGCCTATGGGATCGCATTAACTCACCCCCTTTGCTTTCGATTCTCCAACCGTAATCCTATTCTCGCGAAGATGCCCAAATTCCTTCTCCCTCCTTCGGTTTGCCTCCGGTCGGGTATCAAAAGCCCGAAACAAGCGCGGATCCAATCGTTCCAGATCCAGTTTCACTTTTGCGACGCGATCATCCAGATCCCGCATCAGCCATTCCCCAGGACCTAACCCCATGATTTCGTTGAGGTTTTTCCCGGTTGGTGGAATGCCCAAAATGTCACAGGCGGACTCCGCCTCCGCTTCATCCCCCACTGAGAAGCAGAACCGGTACCCCAGGTTGGAACGGATCTCCTCTCCGCCGTCCTCCCCTTTCCGAAGTTTTTTGTCCTGCTTGGTTCTCAAATCCCGGGCATTGTGAACGATGGTCATGACATCCGCATCTTTACTTCGGCACGTCCGCATAAACTCCCGGTACGCCATTTCCCCTTCCTTCACTTCGATCAGCCGGTGGTTTTCCTCGAAGATCACGCCCTTTGGAAACGGCGTTGGCCGGTTGACGAAGCGTCGGGCAAATTCCGTCATGGCGATCAACAATGTCATATTCAAGCGATAATCCGGTCTTCCCTCCTGGGGCATCTGCAAACCTTGCATTTGAAGCAGGGTCAGAGGATAGGAAAGATCAATCGGCTTTTCGCTTCCGTCCCCAAAAAGGAGCTGGGCCTGAGACTGTCGTGCCTTCCGGTTCAAGTTGGCCAGCACCCGGGCCACATCATCCCGAGCATGTTCGTTCAGCACCAGATCCGGATACTTCCGTTCCCCGGTGGCAATGGCCCGTAAGTGATCCAACACCCGCATCATCGAGGGATGATCCTCCTGAATCGTTTCATGGACGGCGTAACCCAGAGCCGTCCCTGCCCAAGAAGAGTCCGATTCCCCTGAAAGAAACAGCAGCATGCTTTCCGCCAACTGCTCCTTGTACAACCGTTCCTCCGGATCCTCCCCGACTCCAATCAAAGGATCAAACTTTCCTTTGTCCCTGACGGAATTGCTAATGGATACAATATTCGTCAACTCGGCCAGCTCCGGCAGTTCATGCGCAATCGCCCAAAGCTCATCCTTGGGTTCGAACAGGAGCTGATGCACCCCTCTTTGTAGCCGCCGGTACATCAGGTAACATTTCAGCATCGTTTTCCCCCGACCCAAAGAGCCCAAAATGAGGGAAGACGACGTTTTTGACAAATGCTCCCGCGCCCTCCGCTCATCCATAAACACCGGGGTGTTCCCTCGCGCCCACTGATCGATTTGATCCTGATCCGCCCGGGTGCCCGTCATAATCGTAGTGCCCAGAAAAATCCCCGCTGGGTCCCCCACTTCCGTGGTTGCCAGGGGCATCAAGCTGGAGATGAACTCCGCCGTCGGCCGGACAATATAGTGACTGTTGATCTGTTCCGCCCCGGGCAAAGTAGACTGGTATAACGTTTTCTGTTCAGTTCGGGGGATCTCCAAGCGCAATCCGATCTCTTTCATCTTGGAGATCAATTGCCGTCGCCGGTTTTTCACTTCTTCCGTGGTATCCCCCCATACACAAAAGACCAGGCGCATCTTGAAAAGTGGGGTTTTCTCCTGCTCCAGCCGCTCATCCAGCTCTTCGTTTGTGGCCTTTCGTTCCGCATCCCTTCCAATGTCCCTTTGTTCCGTCTCCTCCCCTTTGGACCTAACGGTATGCTTGATTTGCCCTACAATCAGGTCATACTTTTTCTTCAGCTCTTTTCGAGCTACCTGGTTGGACATCTGCTCCAAATCCATGTCGATCTCGACGGGAAATGGGAGTTCCTTTGCCTTTTGGAATGCCTCCGACCGATTCGGAAAAAGAATGGCCGGGGGCAGCCAGGAAGTGGACAAAAACTGAAAGTAACCCGTCCGGGTCTCCTCCGGGAAGTCTTTCCGCCAGCGGACCATCCCCATCGGTTTTTTGAAATTCAGGTCCACATCGGTTAGCCCCCGCTCCACATCCGCTTTGGAAACGTGGATGTAACCGTCCCGGACCAAGAGGTCCATCGGCTCTTCCTGCATCCCCGGACTGACTCCCCGACAACCGCAACGCTCCGTGAGATAGAGTACCTCTTCCTCGGACAACGGGGTAATCCCGCCGTGAAAATAGGTCGTCAGGTACTTAAAAACATCCCGCTCCGCCTGTTCAAACCGTTCCCATTCTGTAACGGGAAGCCGATACCGCTCCCCTCCCACGAACTGATCGGTCATCGCCAGCGGATCCCGCACCAGTTCAAAAAATCCCCGCTGGATTTCCTCCAACCAGTCTCCACTGACGCTCTCCATGCTCACCCGCAATACCAGCATCTCCCGGCTGGGAACCAACGCCTGCAAGACCCGCTCCACATTGGCCAGAGAGGTTTTCCAAGCCTCCCGCAAGCACTCCGGCACCTGATCGGGATCATCGTTCACGCTTTCCCAGGGCGAATAGGGGATCGGAATCGACTTGAAGCCCACATGATAGGGGCACTCATTCAAGAATTTTTCCAGGTGGTTCCGCAGTTGAAACCGTTCCCCGTCCGAGAGAAACTCGTAATTCAGTTGCGGAATGTGATAAAAACCATGCGCCTGCCCGTTTTGCGAAACGACAAGATTTGCGGAACGGAGCAGAACGGGAAACCTCATCTGTTTCATCTTCTTGCCTCCCTCAAAAAATGAAATGGCGGCTTTCCTGTTCAGGAAGCCGCCATCGTCTTGTTGGATCGGCGGAACCATCTCTTCCGCCGTTGTTTTTTCTTTTCTTGCTTTTCCCCTGGGTAATACCGATTGAGAATGACCAACCGGCCCGGAGAGGCATCCACTGGATTCAACGCCCCATCCGTCTCTTTTTCCGTAAACATGTAGCGAAAAAAGGAATGGCACCACTGATACAAATACTTTCCTTCAGGCTTGATCTTTTTCAGCAAAATCGTCAAGCCGATCGGAATCACTCCATATTGAGTCAACGGTTCAAAACCGAGCCCCATGGAGTCAAACGCATAAGCCAGCACTTCCAAAAGAATGAAGAAAAGACCTTCCTGGAACTCAATAAAAAATCCCGGAAGGTATGGCAGCTTCACCCACACCCGAATGGGAACGTTCCATCCCTCATGATAGGAATAGACGGTCTGCACGTTAAAGGATCGGCGATATTCATCTTCTGCAGACATTTTTCATCAACCTTTCCGAGTAGCCAAGCCTTCCAAAAACTCGACCACGGTCTCGAGAAAATCCGTCCCTAAAACAAAGAGACCTGCCAATGCAATCCAACCAATAATATTCAGTATCCTCGGACGCAATTGCCGAACACAGATGTGGATCAATATCAAAACCGATGCGACTAAAAAATAGGCTTCTTTCAGGTTCGGACGAAGCCAGTCACTAAAGTTGTTAACGACTCCCCACAAAGACGAATTTTCCGGGTCAGCCAGATAAATTCCCGCGGTGGCCAGGTACGTCAACATGTCTGTCATCAAAAGAACCTCCCTATTCCTCCAGTGGAATCACTGGATTGGTTTTGTCAATGAGCCATTTCGATCCGCTTTTCTTGAGCCAAAATTCATAGGTCTGAGAAACCACCTGTCCGTCGATTCGAAGGGATGCATCCGCCTGGACATAGACTTGACCATTTTTCGGATGACTGATCTCCATTTGCACTCCCTTCAAAAACTCCCCCTCCAGATCCAACACCATCCGAGGGCGGCTGTCCAAAAACAAGTTGGAGAGATCTTCTGGGGACCCCCCTGCATAGTTCCGGAAGAAGGATTGGACGATCTGCCGGACTCCTGCCTCCGCCTTCCGGTCATCGATGGAATCGATCTCTGGGGAATCCGGTTTTTTCGCGGTTCCCGGCTCCGGAACGAAGGTCGGGATCCCATACACCCCATAGCTCCCCCGATCCGCCACCACCGGCACCTCCAACCAGAGGACCCGATCTTTTTCTCCCCGGGCCCGGATGGTGA
Organism: Kroppenstedtia guangzhouensis; assembly: GCF_014637345.1. Taxonomy (GTDB): domain Bacteria; phylum Bacillota; class Bacilli; order Thermoactinomycetales; family DSM-45169; genus Kroppenstedtia; species Kroppenstedtia guangzhouensis. The sequence continues at coordinate 333,372 of NZ_BMEX01000005.1, read as the reverse complement.
CCATCACCCGGTGATCGTCCAGACTCCGAGCCCCCCAGGTGATGATGTTTTCCACCTTTTGCGGTTTGGGAAGGCTGTTAGGCACTTCAAATCCTTTGGCCGCATATTTTTGGGCTTCCTCCAGATTCCCGGTCAGCCAGTAGTTGGTGAAATACAGGGCATAGGTGGCGGCTCCCTGGGTGGAGTCCACCGACACCCCGGTGGGTTGTTTGGACTCCTCCGCCGCCGGAGCGACCTGAGAAGGAAACAGGGCGTTATACGCCCCGACTCCCACGATCCCCAGCATGAGGGTAGTGGTCGTGGTGATGCGGATCTTTCTCCAGTTCATGACGTCCTCCTTTCTTTGCATGAAAAAAAGCCTTTCGGCCCGGTACCTATCTTGATCAAAGTCGGTCAATCTTCTCCAGCATTGACTTCCGGCTGGGGTGGGCATAAATCAGGGTGGTGTTGACGTTGGCATGACCGGCAATCTGCCTCACCTCCTCAATTGTGTATCCCGCCTCCAAAGCCCGAGTGCAAAAAAAGTGCCGAAGGCTGTGCGGTGTAATCTCCGGATTCACCCCTGCCTGTCGGCTGTACTTTACCAGTAGACTGTATACTGTTTTCCGTGAAATCTGCCGTCCGCGTGAACTGACAAACAAATAAGGGCTTCGTTCCGCCGTTCGGTATTGAGGCCGGGTGTCCCTCAGGTAGCTTCGGATGACCTGAACCAGGCGGGTACTCAGCGGAATCTCCCGCCGCTTCTGCCCCTTCCCAAACTGAACCACCAATTGTCTGGCCGGGAGGTTCACATCCTTTATCTGAAGGTGGATCGCCTCAGATACCCTTAACCCCGTGTACGCCAAGAAGAAGGCCAGGGTGTAATCCCGCCGGTTTCCGGATTCCAATATCACCTGCAGAAACCGCTCTACCTCTTCTGTCGTATGCTGGGTGGGCGATTCGTTTCCGGCCTGTGCCTTCCACCGGTCCCGTTTGAGGATCACAGTATCCGACTGAACGCCGCTTTCAATCCAGAAAGCATTCAACCGTTGAAGTGCCGCCAGATGAGAGTTGTATGTGACGTGCCCCACCTCCCGGACCTTCAGATCCTGAAGGTAATCCACAATGTTTTCTCTGAACAACTCCCGGGGATCCCGTCCATACTTTCCGTTGAACCAATCGAAGTAGCTTCTGACTCCCCGGATGTAACTCTCGATCGTGTTCGCAGAATAGCCGTTCATTTCCATCCAGCGACGGAAATCATCCAAGGCCTCTCGTCCTGATTTATTATGTCTCATCGCATTTCTAACCTCTGCCTTTCTGTTATGTCTCAAAAACCCATCGAATCCCCACCGCTTTTCCCTCTTTTTCGGACATAATTCCCATTATGTCTATCCCATTCAAGAACTTATCCTGACCTTTATCGTAGGTCTGTAGGTTTACCTTGGATTATTTCAAATGGTGCTCCCACCAACCCGGAATAAGCCCGGTCCATATTTTCTTGCCCAATTACAATCAACCCACCGGAAAGTACAAGTAACAGCAAAGCAGTGATTCCAATTTTCCTCACTCATCTCACTCCTTTGGTTTCTTATCTCTCAATTGAATCCCCACACGAAGTAAACAACAGCAACTGAAACAGCCGTACCGATGACAATCGACAACATCAAAAGAAAATCAATCGGGTCAGCCAAATAAGAAAAAACTATCCCAAAGATGAGAAGGCCGAAAAACAAGACCGTTTCCAACCTATTTCCCTCCCCTGTTTATTACCGGAACCACCTTCCCATCAGTCGGCCCGTCACTTTTCCAGCCAGCCGCCGCTTTAACCTCTCCTTCACTCTCCCCTGTCGTACCGCATTGATGTCCCCCAAAAACCGGGCCGCGCCGTATAACAGGGTTCGGATCTTTCCAATGCTCATATCAGTCATCCTCCAGCTCGACTGATGTTTCCAATCGACTCGGATGAACTGGTTTTCTTCCAAGAGCCCAGAAAAGCAATGAGCTACAAATCAAACTTCCTATCAACAACAATAAAATCGCATCCAAAACTCTCATTCCAAACGAGTTTGTTAAAAAATATTTCATCCAAAAGCTTATACCTATCGTTGATAGGGCGATAAAACCCAACTTCATTTCGAGTGAAATTAGGTCGCCTTCCCGCAATGGAGTAATCACCTGGTCTGGATAGTACCTTTCATAGCTCCGTATCGTGTGTTGAAACATTTGGTCGACCCTGACATTCCCTAGCACAGACTCTGTAACATAGAAACGGTGATAGTATATCCTTTTCCAAGGGAAGGTTTGTGCTATTTTACCGGAGCGCTTTTTCCACAACGTCACCTTGCAAATTCTTTTCTCGATTTTCTTCGTTACGTCCTCCGCAATCCAGTCCCAGCTCACCCAATACTCTTCTCCAGTCTTCTCGGATATCACCTTATAGCGACTCTCACGAGGAGTAACTTTTGTTTTACCTGGCTGGTAATGATCCCGGAAAATCACCCGCTGTTCCACTTTTTTATCCTCCTTCTACTCGTACCAAATTCCCATTGGTCTCCATATGAAAGGCTGTCCCTGTTAACCTCTCCCTTTGAAGCCGCTCATTTTCTCGCTTCAATTGGCGTATCACCTCCTCTTTTCTCCGGATCTTCTCCTTCAACTCCTTTCTTTCACACTCTCTCGCTGCCCAACGATCCCTCCACCACCGCAAATAGCGAATCATCCAGTTGACCAACCTAGGAATTTCTTTTTCATCCCATCCGTCTTCCAGGCGGAGCTTGGATCGTGTCCGAACGGAACGGGCCTGCTCCTGTGCGATTTGCAATGACGCTTCATATTTTTTTCGCAACACGTTGTTCCACCGGAATCCACAGGCTTCCGGTGATCGGCCTAACCGTTCTCCTGTTTCCGCAAACGCTGCTAATTGAGTGCTTCCGTCTTCGATGTGTTTGAATATGGTTTCCGCCAGCAATTGATCCTCATGTTTGCTCCACTTCCTCGCCATCTCTCCTCCAACCCTTTCGTTTTTTCGCATAACAGAAAGCAGCCCGAGACCGCCGGACCGCTTTGTCTTATGCGAAAATTAGCCAAATCAACATGAGCCCGGACCCCCATCCGGCCAAAGTGCCAGTCACCTGATCAGTTGTTCTTCCTGTCCGGATTCGCACCCCCACATTGCTCAGGCTTACTCGCTTCTGCCACGGCCAAAACAGCGGAACACCTTGGCTGGTTACTGCATCCGCCAGTAAATGTGACAAATAACCGGTTCCCACCGCCAGGGTGTAGGTGGAGAAAGCCTGAAATGTTACCCATACCACAGCAACCAAGGCAAGTAATGAGTGCGTGAGTCCTCGATGGGGAGCCACAGCAGTTAATACGGCAAACAGACTCAATACCAACACCCACAACGGTAACGAATACAACATAAAACCGCCGACACCCGCCAAGCCTATAACAGCAAGAGCCGCTGATCGGTAAGATCGTGGTAACCTTCCAAACAGTGCTTGATTGATTTTGCTGGACTGCTCATCTAGATCTGGCAGAAGTGCCGCTACAGTGGCCGCAGCTAAGGTGAAAACCAACTCGCCTCTCTGGGCCTCGGTATACCATGCTACCGCCGTACCCGTAGCCAACCCGAGCGATGCGTGTGTCTTCCCAGTCATAGAGATCCTCCTTTGAAAGGAATAATAAAGGCGTCCCGCTTGTGGCAGGACGCCCTGATTAATTTATCCATTGACGACTTCTTTCAACTGCTTTCCGGGCTTGAACGCTGGGATGCGTTTCGCCTCAACGTGAATTGTTTCTCCTGTCTTCGGGTTCCGAGCCATTCGTGCCGCTCGTTCCCGTACCTCGAAGTTGCCAAACCCGAAAAGAGAGACCTTTTCCCCGCGTTGCAAAGCTTCGGAGATCTGATCCAAGACTACATCAACCATTTGTCCGGCTTCTGTTTTGCTCTTCCCCGTTTCCTGCGCCACCCGTTTGGTCAATTCCGTTTTATTCATGATTCATCTCTCCTTCATTTTGTTATTTTTGAACATCCACCAGATCCGCCTGAACGATGTATCTCTCAGGACTCCCGATTGCATTGAAAGGATAGCAAGTTATCACGGTAAGCTTTGATGATTCGTGTGAAACAATCACGGACCGATCATTCTCGTCTGTAATCCAATGCTTGGTCACTTCATAGGTAAACGTCCCTTCATGTTTCGTCTTAACAACAATTTCATCACCCTTCTTCAGCTTCCCGATCTTCCCGAGTGCCGATTCTCGATGTCCGGCTAAGACTGAATTGTCCGGTTCCCCCGGGAAAACGGAGGTGGCATAGTGGCCGACACCCTTCCGCAATTCTTTCACACCAGTCCCCTCCACCACCGGAAGCCGAACTTTCAAAGCGGGGATCTCCAGATCCGCAAACCGCTCCCCTTTCTTGGGAAGGTGTTGCCAGACGACTCCAGAGTCCTCCTCTGATACCCGTACTTGGGATAAAGCGATTCTAATCGCTTCCTCTCCCACCTTTTCAGGAGTGGCATTCACCTGCGGGAGTGGCTTTGCTGACTGGCCCAGTGTTGCTTGCTGATACCAATCGACTCCACCGTAAAGGAGAAGGGCGAATCCTCCAAGAAGAAGGATCCGCCCGATCAACTGCCTTGGATACCACCATGGATAGTTCAGATAGTATGGCTTTTTACGAAACATCAGCAATCACACCTACCCACGTCGGAAGCGGAACCGTTTTACCACCGCACCCCCCACCATCAGTCCAGCCCCCATAAGGGTTGCCAGGGGACCGGGTGCAGCGGTCTTCGGCATCTTCCCACCATCTTGGGTCTCGGGTGTCCGCTTGGCTTCTTCTTCAGTCGTCCCGGCATCCGCTTTTTCACCCTTGCTCTTTTCGCCATTGGGAGCCCCCTTCTCTTCTTTTCTCTCCGAATCCGACGCGGCAACTTGCTTTTCTTCAGATACATTCACCGGTTTTTCCCCAGCGGGTTTCATGGCAGATTTTGAAACGTCGCCTGTCGCTCCGTTCGCTCCACTTTCACTTTTGGAAGCTGAGGAGGGAGGTGTTTGCTGTGAAGAAGCCTTTTCTTCGCTCCTTGCTGGGCTCCGCAGCTCCTGTTTTGGCGGCTCCTGTGCGGGCTTTTCCACTGCTTTGGGCTTCTCTTCTACCTGCCCACCGACCTCAGCCTGGACCCGAGGTTCCGGTTGGGGCTTCTCCTCCGGCGTTGGTTCCACTTCCGATTGCGGCGCCTCCTCCACTGGAACGGACTTCACTTCCGGTGTTTCCACTTGGGCTGGTAGATCGCTGGCCGGGGTTCCGTCCGGGTTGGCAAAGACCGCCGCCGTCCCTCCAGCCGCCACCATGCCCAGAGTCACCGTTGCTACGGGAATCACTTTTTTCATGTTCTTTTTCACTCAACTCTCCCTTTCTTGTGTTGAATTGTGAGCAAAAGAAAAACACCCTGTTGGGTGCCTATTCTTTCGATGTTTCCGTGTCCGCTTTACTTCGCCCCAAGTTCAACACTTTCCGAAACATTTCCTCATCAATAAGAAGGTTCGTTTCGTCTGGAAGCCACAGCAACCTTTGTCACCTCCTTTCGGATTCCCTCACCCAACTTTCCAAAGGTTAACCCCTCCGGCCAGTCTGACTTTGGATCTACGAAAACGATCCTCGCCCCCCTTTGTTCCAACTCAGCCAATCGTAACATGCTTTGCATAGCTTGGAGGTGTCCCATACTCATTTTTCATCCCCCTTTGGTTCAGCTTCTATGGTCATCAGTCGACCGGATCGCCTTCCTCATCGAAAACGACAGTCACATCCCGATATGCTCCACAAGCGCAAGTTGAAACAGCTTCATCCGGATCCGAAATCCGTTCGTAACTCACTTTTTCACATGATCCGCAGTATACTTCCGCCGTATAAACATCGTATCCACCCATCTTAATCGTCCTTTCCATTCCGTTTACAAGAGTAAGCACCCTACTGGGTGCCCTATCTCTTGATCGAATCAACCTTTTCCAACTCCGTCTCCGCCCGAAGCCGCTCCTTGGAAACTTCCGCATAGTACGGATCCCGCTCGATCAGAACATAATGGCGGCCGGAGCGCAAACAAGCCACCCCAGTCGTTCCACTACCCGCAAAGCTGTCCAGAACCAAGCCATGTTCAGGACACACCACAGAAATGAGACGTTGGATCAGATCCACTGGCTTTTCTGTGGGATGCTGACCGTTTCGGACCGGCTTCTGGGAAAGGACATTGCCCACGTCTCTCCGTTGCGGCACGCCCTTTCCTTTTGAAAAGTGGAGAATCAACTCATGTTGGTTCCGGAAGCAGGCCCCCATGGTGAAGTAGGTTTTGTCCCAGACCAGCAGGGAGTTGTACCGAAAGTCGGCACTCTCTATGGCCGCCGCCAAGTAAGGCATCATCCGCCAGTCGATGAAGACCAGAACATGACCGCCTGGCTTCAACAATCGGTTCCACTCCAAAGCGCACTGTCGCATAAACCAAAGAAAGCCCTGGGTGGAGAGACCGTCACCCCCGAACCACCGGCTGGATTTGGTTGTCGTCATCCGGTTTCGCTGTCCTTTCCCCGACTCCTGTCGGGATCCGCTGCAGTATGGTGGGTCCGTAATGACCGCATCCAGAATTTCCGACGGCAGGTTTTTCATTTGCTCCAAACAGTCACCTTCAATTACTTGATTGAGAAAACGTTTATACCCCTCCTCTGCAAAAAATAAAAGGCACTCGGATATACCGAATGCCTCTCAACCTATTGTTTATTTTGTTTTCAAAACCTCGCTTATTCCTGTTATACCCGATTTCCGCTGTTTTTTTCCGGAGGTTTTCCGGTGTTTTTCCGGTACTTTTCCGGTTTCTTTTTCACTTTTATAGCATGCCATTTTTAACATATAGATTTCCTATCTCCATGTTAAGGGCAACTTACCTAAAACAGGAATGTACGTTCGGTTCCTTGGTGATAAAAAAAACTTACATCCCCATTTTTTTTCGATGTCTGAATCGAATTATGTTTTGATCGGAAACAATCTTATCAGAAAGAGTTCCCGTTTCTAAATTCGCATAGATTTCCAATTCACCTTTTGTGAGACCTAGATACCGCTCGATATCTGACTTATTTATAACATTATGTTTTATAAGCGCTTTGATTGCTTGCTTGAGTACAGTAGGTTGTTCAAGTTCAAACTGTTCATCCAAAGGTTCATGTTTTCTCCAATTGTTTTGACCAATTTTCCTCATAATATTCCTGTACTGAAATTCACTAATAATATCAAGATCACGTGCACGATAAGCCATTGCTTGTATAGACACCTTCCACCTCTTTTTCAAATTAATAAGGTATTCTAGAGAAGTAGAAACAAATTCACTGCTGAAACTTTCAACAGGCATTAAGAAAGCTGATGCAAAACGGTCCGCTTCGGATTCGATCAATTTCATGTTCTTTTCAAATTCATTACGCTTTAGATTAGAATGTAACACCAGATGACCCAACTCATGGGCTACATCAAATCGTGAACGCACAGAAGATTTTTCTGTTCCTAATAAGATAAAAGGTCTTTGATCATCACGCCAAACAGAACAAGCATCAACTTTTTGATCATTAAAATCAGCTCTAGCAGCAATAACGCCTTTCTTTTCAACTAGAAGCAATACATTACTAATTGGACCGTTACCCAACCCCCAAGATCTCCTTACTTCCACAGCCAGTTCATCTATATCATCCATATCGGTAGGAAAATATATGGGGGAGGTATTTATTTTCGGAATAAGAACTTTAGGGAAATCTAGAATTTTCTCTAATTCCACACTAATATCCTGTAGCCAGTTAATCTTTATCTCATGTAATTTTTTAGATCTAGATGTTGTTGCAGCTTTGCTACGAAAGAAAACAACTGAATCCTCAATTCCTCTATGAATTGGTTTATAAAAAAAATGAATAGGGAGATTCAGTGTGAAAAGCAATTTTTGAAAAACCATCCCACTAGGTACAGCCTTTCCATTTTCATATTTGGATATAGACTGGTGAGAAACTCCTACTCTCTCGGACAATTCTTGGATGGTTAATCCTCGAGCCTCCCTCCCTTCACGTAACCTCTCTGGTATAAAATTGCGACGAAGATCATTCAACACCACGACTCTCCACCTCTTTACAGAAGCCTAACTACCAATTTCCTTACTAAATTCCTTAAAGCGAATCATTTCTTCCTCAGTAATTTCTTCCTCTGGCACTTGTTCAACTGCACTTCTCTCTAGCTCATCTATTAACTCTATACGATAAATCCAGTTCTTTTTACCCGGTATCCCCAGATTAACAAAATGTGGTTCACTTCTTTGATAACCGTGTGTCAACAATAAAACCCGATCCTGATTGATATTCACGCCAAGATCTTCATCAAACAAATCCAATCTACCTTGACCATACTCATATAAGTCATCTCTGAAATCTGCTTTTCTTGGCACCTTAGTAGAGGATTGAACCTGACTTACTGTTATTGTAACTGTATTCGTACACAACAAGAAATATTGAAAGGTTCTAGGTTTGTTATGGTCAAGTTTAAAATCTAAGGGAAGCTTCCCTTGCTCAATAATTTCCTTAAACGCAAAAGCAACACCAACATTTAAGAGATCACCTCGCTGTTGACGCCCAATCGACCAATTTAACATTTTGTTTGTTCTAATCAACTCATCAGTATATTGATACCCTTTTCTTACAATCGGAACAAAATTACTCCGTATTTCAAACGGGACAGTCTCGTTAATAACCTGACTCGGAGCCTCCGGGACTGTGACGATACCATTGTTCCAAATTACCAACTACTAACCCCTCCCGCAACTTTTTGCAACTATATTACTAAATCCAAACTCTTTTTGCAACTAGGGAGAGGCCACATTTTACTGTCTTAGTGACAAAAAACCTGATAATGTCCAATAGGAAAGGGCATTCAGATTCCCGAATGCCTAACCTATTGTTTATTTTGTTTACAAAACCTCGCTTATTCCTGTTCTACCCGATTTCTTCGGATTTTTTCCGGAGGTTTTCCGGTACTTTTCCGGTTGTTTTCCGGTCACTTTTCACCATACATTCTTCGGGATACCCTATAGCTGATCCCCCAACACATCCAACACTTCCGCAAGAACCTCATAAAACCTGCTTTTCTGGATCCGCATCTGTATACAAGTGCTCTCCCACCGCTCTTTCTGAAAATAATACCGCCTCACGATCTCCGCATGAAAGGGGTTTAGCTCGTTTACGGCCATCTCGATCACATTCAAATCCCGTTTTAAGTCGTGCAATCTTAGTTCATTTTCCATGATCGACAAATGAAGTTCATCTCTCTTATCCACCAGCCGGGCCACAAGATCACCGACTTTATCTGAAACACCTTGCCCCCCGGGCATATCCATCGTTTCGTATTTGGGAATCATGTATGAATGAATTTGATCATCCAAGTGCCGGAGAGCTTCCCGGTCCTGTTCAATCAACCGCTGAAGGCGTTGGGCCTTCTTGTCAAGGTCTGGCCAAGAGAGTAGCCGATCCCGTACCCGCCTCCGGGCATCAGTTCCGAAAATGGTCAACTGTGCTTTATCCACCATGCGACTCATCCAAACCCTCCCTTTGAAAGAGGTTTCCCCCTCCCCGGTCTTGCGTTAGACTCGGGGAAGAGGGGTTGCCTGCCTCTCGTTTTCTCCCCTTAAGGATGGAGGGGCTTTATCTTACCATCTGCCGCCGCAGCTTGCGGATCGCTTTCTGTTCGATCACACGGATCCTCTTTTCCGGAACATCGAACAGCTCCGCGATTTCACCCTGGGTCCATTGTTTGCCGAAGCGAAACGAGATCACCTCCCGCTCCTGATCAGTTAGATCAGCCATGCTCTCCTCCAGAGCAACCCGGTTACTTACTGTGGTTTCAACCTCGTCCGGATCCGTTCCCAAGGTATCCATCAGCCGGATCTCGTCATCTTCCCCACCGCCTTCCACCACATTCTCAACGGAGACTTCCATCGCCGGATTATGCCGTTTCAGAGCCCGCAACTCGTGTAGGATTTCGCCTCGAATATAGTGGAATGCGAAAGTTGAAAACTTCACTTTTTTGATGCCTGGATTATACCGGTCAACAGCCTTGATGAGTCCAATGAATCCGATCTGGACCAAATCATCCCATTCCATTTTGGACTGTCTGAACTGGTTCGCAACAAAGTACACTAACCGTTGATGCTGTTCCACCAACTCCTCACGTAAATCCCGACCCATCACTTTTTCAACCGGCTTTGCCACTCACTTCGCCCTCCTCTAGATGTTTTTCTTTCATGGCATCTGTAACAATGTCTATCGCAAGCTGGATCTTTTTGTTTCGCGGGTCCTGCTTTCCGGCTGCCCAGAGGTGGTGTAATGCCTCTTTCAGTGCTGACATTTACCCGTTCTCCCTTCGGTATTCCTGAAGAGCCGTAAATAAGAACCTACTTTCATCCCGTGTCAGCTGATAATAATCATCGTAGGCAAGTCGCTCCCCCTCTTGCAGTTTTCCCGTAAACCAAGTGATGTTCAGCTGGCCGGAACCGATCCGCCCTTTCTCCTTCGTCTTCGCCTTCGGGCGGCAGGAAAGGCAATATTTTTCGTCCCTGTATGCCTTGTCGAAAACATCCTGTTGCACGCTGATCTTTCTCTTGCATTCCTGACACTCGAACTGAACAATTTTCACCCGTCATCCCTCCCGGTTCAATTTTTCCGCCAGAGCTTCTGCCTGTTCCATCGTGACAAAGTCGGCAAATACCGTTTCCCCACCGTCGTCGTCCACTTCCACAACCGCATATAGGTAGTCAATGAACCCCAAGCATTCTCCCGTCTTTTTGATTACCTTGTAGTGCATACCACCACCTCCACATACGTGCGAACCATCTCATTGTTCCGGTTCTGGTACGGCTCCGATACATTCATCACCTGAAACACCTTTCCCAAACGCTCCACTGTCTCTTCAACCTTCTTCCGGTCTCCCATCACCCGGATCTTGACCATGGGGATCCCCTCCCGTCGTCTATGCAATATTTTTTGCTTCGGCTTTCCAAATGCTTTGGATCATGGCGATCTCATCCGGTTGTATAAGCCGGATATCATGTCCGCTTTTTCGTACCACTCTTTGAACATTCAAGAGCCGCCGGAGTATCTTTCTTCTAGCCCTTAGCGTGAACGGTCCAAGACCCAACACATACTCCTCAGGAAACAGCAGTCCCTCATCCTTCTCAATGATGATGTCTTCCTCGATCGTTCGAAGGTCAACAGCATCCAAATAGTCATCAAGCCTTTCATAGACCACCCGGGGCGTGTTGGGGTTCACTCCGGGGTTCTTAATCAGATAGATCCTCCCACCCGTCCGGCATTTTTGCCTCATCTTCCGATCAGACCGGATCTCCACTAGCCAATTCCGAAATTCCAGCAGTGGTCGAAGCCAGTCGGAGCCGCTTTGGATGAACCCGTTGAGGGATTTATCCTTGCTGACTACCGTGCAGGTCCAGCATCCGAAACGACTGCTCCCGCAGGATCCGGACTTCTTCATGCCGGGATCGATGACTAGGGGACAGTCGCCGCCGCTCGAATCCCGATACATCCGGTTCAATTCGTGATTGTCCCCGCCCCAGGGAGATGGGGTGCCCAAGAGATAGTCCCAAACATCTTCAGTAGAGAAGTTTCGAATCGGTGCAAAAGTGAATGCGTTGTGGAGGGTGGTATGCCGCATCAGGTCGGTTCCTTCGATACTATGCAATCGGATGGAGTCCCCCCGGGCTTTCGATTCATCCTCCCGGACACCTAGGACTACGATGACTTCGCCGTGCTCAGAAACTTTATCCATGATGAAGCGGTTGGCCGGGTCAATTTTCAGCCGATCGGTGCACCAGCGGAAGGTCGGAGTGGGTGAGGGATAGCCCCGTCCAATGAGATTGACCCAGAAGGATTTCTCGATATCCGGTCGGACTTTATGTGCCTCGACGGGAAGACCCTGTTCCCGGGCCGCCGTTTGGATCTGATTCAGTGCCAGATCCACCGTAGCCATCACCAGCGGGTTCTCCACCAGGGTATCGCTTGAGATCACATAAACCGGTTTTGTCCGGCTTTCCTCAGGCAGTTCGCTCAGTGCTTCAAACAGTAGTTGAACCACCACGGTGGAATCTTTCCCGCCGCTAAACCCCACGACCCAGGGACGAGTGTCGGCCAGATACGTCTGTTGGATCAGTGTTTTTGCTTCATCCACCACCGTCTGCTTCCCGTCCAGCAAATCGGTAATCAGATTGGTGATCAGCATAGAACTTCACCCTGTAAACCCAGCCGTTTCATTTCTTCCTTTGCGCCAGATACAAGATTTTGAGGACTTGTCACTCTCACGGCTCTGCCTGTATTTTCCACAACGATGGAGAAATAGGCGGTCTCCCCTTCCCCTGGAGTATGAGTTTTCAACAGATCTTCAACCAGCTGAACAAGTATCCCGTACACGTAGTGGCCGGTATCTCCGTGCCAGGCTCTGCTTCCTCCACCGTCAACCACAACCGTCGCTGTCACCTTTTTTCTCATCCCTATACCTCCATGGTCAGCATACCTCTCTCCGCTTGTAAGAGCTCGCTGACGGGTTTTAAATTCGTTCCGAGGGGTTTTGGTACCTGACCGGTCTTTTTTTCGTCTCTATCGCCCCGTTTCGTGACGGATGATAGTTTTTCTTTCACCCTCTCCCGTCGATCATGGTACTCTGTCATATCCTCCGGGAATAAGCGGGCCAGGATCGCCAAATCGTTGATCTCATCCAGTCGTTCGTCGATCTCCATCTGATCAATAGTTCGCTTCACCTTGTCGTCATGCGCCACCCCTTCCACCTCCTTGACATACCCCTCAGACCTTGTGAGCGGCGTGAGGAGTGGTTTAAATCCCGTCCGAGGGTCTTTGTACCCAAGCGCCTTTTTACACGTCTCTATCACGCCGATTTTTTTTTTTTTTGCCTTGACCAACTTTTCCGTGCTCCAACTCTTGAACCGCTTCAATGATCTCCGCCTTGGCTGCCATGATCTCGATCTTAAGTTCCTCGATGGATTCTGCTTTGCTCTTGAGAACCCGTTGGTCCAGTGCCCACTTGCAAAAGTGCTCCAGCTTGCTGAAGAAGGCGACAGGCCGGAGTGAAGGTTCTCCTCCGTCCTTCCTCTTGGCCGTTTCATTAGCGATCAGATTGTGATGTCCGTCAGATGTCAGCGTGTACTTCCCGATACGAATTTTCATGTTGGCCTCCTTTGCCAATCTCACAAATTCCTGAGCGATTTCACCGCCAAGATCTCTTCACCAGTCGCCCTCCCATTCATGGTCTTTCTGATCCACATCCCAGAAGGTTTCCAAGAAGTCATGTTGCACTGTCTTCCCCCGCTGAACCTCACATTCGATACAGTTGGGGATCATCAGCCCCACCATGTATTCCGGAACCGTAACCCTCCGGCCACACTCGGGGCATTGGTACCGGCCATACATCAGAAGATCCAGGTTATCGGGTCCTGCTCCTTCCCGCACATAGATGTTGCTCATTCGTATCCCCCTTAGGCCCTCGTGCTGAAATTCAATGACATGTGAATCTCTACCGTGACGGAGCCACCGCAGGCCCAGCACTCATATTCGATCTCGTCTCCATCGCCCGTGGTTTCATCCATGATCTCAAGATAGTCTTTTTCCACCGTCCCACAATGAGGGCAAATTGGGAAATCCGTGCACTCCAGATCCATCTCTCACCGCTCCTCTGCTTTCCGTAGTAGTTCCTGCCACTTCCTGAGTCCTTCCTGATCGCCCGACGCCGCACACTCCAGGGCCGCCTTCCGGAAGACACGAATCAGGGTCTTGTCTGCATCTCCCAGAACCTGCCGCTCCCAGCCTTGCATTTCGTTGATCAGTTCCCGGTTGGTCATTCGGCGGTAAAGATCATCATTTGGATGGCTCATAACTTTTCCGCCCCTTCTGTCTCTCGGGCCGCGGATCGATTTCCCCCTTGAGCGCCGCACGTTCTCACTCGCCCCCAGCCAATCTCTTCTTGGCAAGGTATCGCCGGTAAGACTCCCCTTTAAGCCGGATCGGCTGGGCTTGCCCGAGCAGACGGTCGAACAATCGTCCATGGGGATCCAGGGGTTTACCGTTTCGGTCGTATTTGAACCATTGTTCCAGCTCTTCCAATCCGAGATTGCTCGTGAAATTAGTCAACCTCCCTTTTCGTCCGTTGATGATCTGGAACAGTAGATCAAACTCATACTGGCTTAACGGCGTCAGCCCGATTTCATCCAAGGTCAGAAGTTCGCACCGGATCGCCGCCTGAACGTAATCCTGATCCGTCTTCTTGCTACTGTTGTTAAAGGTGCTTTTCGCCAGGCCGAACAGTTGCGGTGCGTCGATGTAGACAGAGGCAATTCCTTGTCTGCTCAGATGATTGTGAATCGCCGCTGTCAAGTGACTTTTCCCCACTCCAACTGGTCCGAACAGATACATTCCCGCTGATTGTTGCTTGAAATTCAGAGCAAAGTCCTTTGCCATCTGATAAGCTTTTTCGGAACCTTCCCGGGGGATAAAGTTATCGAAAGACGAGCGTTTCAGGTCATCGTCGATCAGCCCCTCACCATAAACCCGCCGGATATAGTCCCGCTTGTTCGCCAGCTCTCGCTCTTGCCTTCTACGTTCGGCGTCCTCCGAGACACATTTACAAACTGGGAGGGGGCGGATGGTTTTTCCCAACAGCTTGATTTCCAACCGACGGATTTCTTTTCGACAGCGCGTGCAGCAGTAGGCATAGGCCATGGGGTCATTCGATGACAAATTCTTCGTATCGATCTGCGGGTTCAGCGGGGGAAGAGCTTCCAGAAGGGCTGGTCCAAGGTGGTTCATGTTGGGGTACCTCCTTGTTACTTTGTTTTTTGTTTTTCAACAGGATCATCTTCCTGTTGGCCTCATGTTCATCGGTGTTTCGCATGATCCCCAGTGTGTATTCTTCTTTTTTGTCGTCATGCTTTGTTAGGTGGATATACATTGCGTATTGAACGACAACTGGGGGAAACTGCTGCCATTTCTCCCAGTGGCTGAGGATGATGCTTTGGGAGATCCGTCCCGTCTTCCGTGTCAGCCTCAGGCAGTTGATATATTTGATCAAGAGATCTTGAGGAATAGGTAAGGGGTTGGAAGCCGATAGGCTTTCAACAAAGGTCTTTATATCCTCCGTGGAACAAAGATTTTCTCTCCCCCCAGTCCTCCCTCTCTTTTCTCTTTCTCTATCTTTATCTATATCTTTATCTTTATCTTCTTCTTTATCTGTTGCGTGACTTGGCGTGACTTCTTCCGGGACGTCACGTGACATGTCACGTGAATCATCGGAACCAGAGTCCGGATGAGGTTCAGGTTCTGGAAGCTCTTTTTGCCGTGCTCTCTGTCTCCGTTTACGCTCCCGGTTCTGTTTTCGGATCTTCTCCAGTCCGTCAATGTTCTGGTGCTTCTCCCAGTTGAGAATGCAAATCCCTTGTTCATTGACCTCGATCATTTGAAAGTCTGAGAAGGTTTGGAGTGCCAAATCCACTACTGTTTGAGGTTTGTTCATGATGATAGATAGCATTTGCGGGGTGTACGGAGTCCCTTCGTCTAAGTAGATATAACCTCGATCGTTCGTTTTTCCAGCTAGAGTCAATAGCCGAAGCCAGATAACTACCAATGAGTCTCCTTCAGGAAGTGCTTGAATCAATTTGACCTTTTCATCTTCAAACATGTTGGTCGAGATTCGTATCCAAGGAACACCAGCCATTACTTAGTCTCCCCTCCTCTTCCCTTCTACGTAAGCAATTGTGACCGCCCCATCTAGAAAAGTGATCCTTGTATGGATCTTGTATCTACTGGTTCATACACCGCACATTTCTTTCCGGAGATACTACAGGTTCGCTTCCCGGTCACTGCCACTTCCCCAGCTTCAACCAACTCATTCAGCCGGGGGTGCACCCGGTTCCTCTCCGGCATTGGAATGACTCCGCTGTTCCACAGCCGGACAGCTAGCTCGTTGGCCGTCAACCGAGGGCATTTCCGAAGCTCTCGCAAGACTACCGCCTGACGGGTCTCCAGCGTTTTCAGAACCGAATCATACGCTTGCCGCCGGGTCTCCCGTGTGATCGTTCCCATTGCTCTCCACCTCCCACGAGTTCACGATCCACCATTTTCCGTCCTCATAGACCAGTTCAACCCGATCACCAACTTCAAAGCAGGTTACACACTCAATGCCACCACGGACGGACTTGATGCGGAGCACCGCCGGATAGTTGGGGTCATTGATACCCGCCACACCACCCGTAACTCGCCCCCACCGGCCCATTGCCCTTGAGTGAACCTCTTCACCCTGTTTGATCAGATCCAGAATCCGCTGATGGAAGCCGTACCGGCGTTTTTGTTTCACTCTTCCTCCTCCTTCAAGCTCTTCAATTTTTGCCGTCGGTCGGCGGTGTTCACCCTCATGAGTGCTCCAAACATCACCAGCATTTCATGCAGTGAACTCACTTCATCCTTGAATCCGTGGTCATCGATTGCGTCCGCCAGCTCTGCCGCCTTATTTTGCAATCCTTTTAATGACTGGATCTCAACACGGAGTCGTCCGATTTCTTCTGCCCGTGCATTTTCCCATCCCATGTCGACTCCTTTTCGATAGTGGTCCGGGGGTTACCCGGTGTGGGCTCCCATCCGCCCGGACCGTTCACCCACTTTTGGGTGAACCGTCCCGGCAGATGAATGCCGGTGCCGTCCCCGATCCGGTCCGCCCGCTGTCCGCGTAATGCGTCCCGCTCGCCGGTGACCCGGGTCGTCGCGCTCACGGAGCTTCTGCTCCCGTGCTTCCTTGATCGGTTCCGCGCTATCCAATTTTCAAGGTGCAAGATTGAGGCGGTTTCCCGCCTTCGATTCAGGTTCCGGACAATACCGGAATCTGAATCCAGGGCGGGATGCCCTGTTGCTTTCAGCTTGCCGAATCGGTAAACTTAAATCGGATTTCCTCAATCACTACCGATCAACTTTTTGAACAGAGGTCCAAACGGTGGCCGCCGTTGGTCCTCTTCATCTCCTTTCAGCTCCTCTTGCCGCTCTTCCTCAAGAAGTGGCCAAGCTTGCTCCACATGAGTAAAGAACTTTGTCATACCATCCCCCCCTGTCAAAAGAGCTTTAATGTACCTATGAGAAATTGAAACTAGGTAATCGAGATCATGGCTTTGCTTTGCGCCGACTCTGACAACCAGCGTAAAAACTCATCGCGTGGAATCTTGTGGGACCGGCCCAGTTTCAAGGACGGAAACTCTTTCTTTTTCATCAACTCCAGGGCTGTATAGTGACTAACCCGCAAGATTCGTTCAACATCATCTACGTGTAAAACTTCAGGCAATTGGTTTTGTTGTAGTGCAGTGAGTAATCGAACGATATCCTTGGCTGAGATACGAAAGTCTGCTTCTTCTTGAGCTTGGATCAACGCAAATGGCGCAGACATGTTCCTCCCCCTTTTTTAGGCAGTTATCTTTTTCGGCGTTTTACTTGATGTTTCCTCAACATCATCCTCATAAAAAAGAAGGGTAACCAATTGAACGATCGTCAAACCCAACATTTTCGCTATTATCGGCAGATGTTCTGCTTTCAATTTGACATTTCCAGATTCGATTCTTGCATACCCCCCTGGAGTTTTTAGCCCAAGCGCTTCAGCCATTTCTCGCATCGAAATCCTTTTTTTTGACCTGTAGTTGGATAATGCCTTCAGGTTGAGAAATAGTTGTCTCACGAACGAATCCTCCTTTCTTGAGCTTTCCTCAACTTCTTGATCTCAGTTTATTTGATCATAGCTCAAATGTCAACAACCAATTTGCTATTTGATCAACTGTTTATTGGTACAATATATAACGTGGTAAGATGAATTTGATGAAACAGCAAAATAACGGAGGACGAATTAAATGTCTTTTGGCCAACGCCTTAAAGAACTTCGGAAAAAAAGAAAGATCACGCAGGCGGAACTAGCTAAAGTATTGGGGGTTGATAACACAACCATTTCAAAATGGGAATCAAATACTTATGAACCTGAAATGACCGCAATTAAAGAGATAGCTGACTTTTTTAACGTCTCAGCCGATTACCTATTAGGACGTACTAATGTACCTAGCCAATTTGAAACGGAAGCTGCTCACCGTACAGACGATCCAATGGACGATCTTCCACAACAAGCTCGTGAAGACATCGAAAAATTCAAGGAGTTTATTCGGCAGAAATACGGTATTGAATAATGCCGTATTTCTTTTTGTCATAAAATTGCACGGATATCCAGATTGTTATACAATAGGAACATATGATCCCCAAAGACATCTAAGGAGGATACATGCTAGCAAATCTAAATCTTTTCGACCTTGCGCAAGAGGAAGGAATCATTGTTGACTGGTTTCCTTTCCGTCCCCCTCTTTTGGGATACTACTGGTGTACCAATAGCGGACAAGCGGTGATCGGATTGTGTGAAGAAATCCAAAACGATAAAAAAGCAACTCGATCAATTCTCGCTGAAGAATTAGGACACCATTATACATCGGCAGGTAGATTCACAACTCAGCACCACTACCGTTATAGAAATCGATTGAATGTCAGTCGCTGTGAAGAAAAGGCCCTTCGGTGGGCTGTAGAAACATTGATTCCCCTTGATGAGCTACAAAAAGCATACTCAAAAGGGATCACGAATCCTTGGGATCTCGCTGACTACTTTGATGTTTTGGAAGAAACCATTCATTTCCGTTTGAAATTCGCACAATTAAAAGGGGAATTAAAAAGATTGATCAAGTATATTTGTGATGAGTGCGAGAAAGAAGTTGAGAACCTTGATTTCCCGGAATCTTGGGTAACTATGATCGACAAAACTGCTTACAGCCTTGAAGAAAAACATTTTTGTTCATGGAGTTGCTTAAGAGATTACAGACAAAGGGAAGATGCTTTGTTGAAGAAAAAGGTAATTTAAAACTTTCGTTTAAGCGAGAGTTTTAACGGGAGGGATATCGTTGAGGGGACACATAAGAAAAAGAGGTAGCAAGTGGGCGATCGTTTTGGACATTGGAAAAAAAGCGGACGGTTCACGAAATAGGAAATGGTTCAGTGGGTTTAAAACAAAGAAAGAAGCTCAAAGCTTCCTAAACCAAAAACTGCATCAAATTGAGTCTGGCACCTATGTAGAGCCTTCTAAAATTACACTTGGGGAGTATCTTAATCGCTGGCTTAAAGATTATGCTGAGCTAAATACGGCTCCACGAACATATCAAGGTTATGAGTATATGATCACACAGCACATAATTCCTCAAATCGGGGACATTCCGATGGACAAACTCAAACCAATGCATATTCAGGGATACTACTCAGAAAAATTGGCTAAAGGGAGAAAGGATGGTTCTGGGGGGCTGTCTCCCCGATCTGTACTTCATCATCATCGGATTCTCCATCAAGCCTTAGATCAAGCCGTAAAGTGGCAAGTGATCCCTATGAATCCAGCGAAGTCTGTTACTCCCCCAAAACCTCAAAGGAAACAGATTAACACACTTAGTAGAGAACAGGTTCATCAACTTTTATCCGCAACAAAAAACACTCCGTATTATGAACAAATCTTTTTTGCAATCAATACCGGAATGCGTCGAGGTGAGATATTTGGGTTAAGGTGGAAAGATATTGATTTTGCGAATCGTACCATCAGCGTTCGACAAACCATTCAAAGAATAAAAAATAAAGGGCTTGTTTTCCGGGATACAACTAAAACAGATGGCAGTCGTCGGTCCATCGCCGTTTCCGATTCAGTCATACATATGCTTAATAGGATTAAAAAGCGACAAGCTCAAGAGAAAATAAGTTGTGGGCCACTGTATCAAGATCATGATCTTATTTTCGCTAATTCTGACGGTACTCCCATTAATATCGATTATCTTTCCCGAGAGTTTGGCCGTCTAATCAAGAGGATGAAATTACCTCATATAAGGTTTCATGATTTGCGTCATACTCATGCCACTTTATTACTTCAGCAAGGAGAGCATCCGAAGGTTGTATCCGAACGTTTGGGACATTCAACTATCACGATCACCATGGACACTTATTCCCATGTAATGCCCAATATGCAAAAAGAAGCTGCCCAAAAACTGGACAACTTCCTCTTTGGTAGCAAGAATACGCTTTAGTCAGGTGAAGGGTTGCAAATGGGTTGCAAACGGTCAATTTCTTATCCGTTGGATAGCCCCAAAAACCCTTGATATGGCGGAGAGGGTGGGATTCGAACCCACGGTACGGGGAGAACCCGCACAACGGTTTTCGAGACCGCCTCCTTCAACCACTCGGACACCTCTCCATAATGCCTGACAATTTATTATCATAGTCGAAAAGAACGCCGAAGTCAAGAGGCTTCCTGTGGACCCCTTTCCGACTTCACTTCCTTTGCTCCCTGAGTTTACGGAAAAATCCTCTCAGTAATTCCCCGCATTCCTGTTCCAAAATTCCCCCCACCACTTCCACCTGATGGTTGAAGCGATCATCCCGGGGAAGATTCATCAGGGTACCGGCACAGCCGCCCTTGGGGTCATACGCACCGTAGACCAGGGTGTCCAATCGGGACAAGAGGATGGCACCTGCGCACATGGGGCAAGGTTCCAGGGTGACATACAACTCACATCCCGCCAGTCTCCATCCGCCCAGGAGGCGGGCGGCTTCCCGGATGGCGATCATCTCCGCGTGGGCGGTGGGGTCCTGATGGCTTTCCCGCAGATTATGCCCCCGACCGATGATCTCCCCCTCCCGAACCAAGACAGCTCCAATCGGCACTTCTCCCTTTGCTTCCGCTTCCCCGGCTTCGCGGATCGCTTCCTTCATCCACCGATCATAACTCATACCGACACCGCCTCACGCTTTGCTCTGCAATTCTTTCTGACCGGAACCGCAATCCTGACAAAATCCGAAGATCTCAAATTTATGATCGGTGATGGTGAAACCATCAGGCTCCCCGAGGATGGCATTCATGGGACAGACGTTAAGTTGACGGGTCTTGCCACATTCCTTGCAGATCAAATGGTGGTGATGTTGATCCCCACCGCAGTGGAAGCGATAGCGGCGCTCCCCTTCCCATTCGGTCCCTTCCACAATCCCCAATCTCTCAAACAGGGACAAATTCCGGTAAACCGTATCCACACTCAACCCCGGATACTCCCCCTGCATTTCCTCCAGGATCTGTTTTGCAGTCAGATACCGGTTTTCCCTGTTGAAGATCTGAACCATTCGTTCCCGTTTTCCAGTGAATTTGTATCCTTGGGATTTTAATGTGTCCAAAGCCCGTTCCAGATCCACCGCTTATCCCTCCTAAATCTTTCTTCCCTTGGCCAAGCTCCGAAACAGTCGTTTTCCTCCCGTCACCAGCAGCAGGATCAGGATGGAGACGAGAATGATGGTCCCTCCCGACGCCCAATCCAGATAAAAAGCGGCCACCAATCCACTTAAAACGGAAATCTCGGCGAGAAGCACCGACAAGAACAAAGCCTGCCGAAAGCTGGATGCCAATTGCATACCGGCGGCCACCGGCAAAGTGACCAACCCCGAAACCAACAGAATGCCGACGACACGGATGGAAGCAGTAATCACCAGTGCCGTCACCAGGCTGAAGAGGAGAAGGATCCGGCGGCGGGGCACCCCTGAAAACACCGCAGCCTCTTCATCGAAGGAGAGTACAAACAACTCTTTGTAAAAAAGAATCACCATCACCGTCGCCAACATGCCCGCCGAGATGATCGCCATCAGATCGGACTTGTCCACAGCCAAAATACTGCCAAAAAGATAACCCGCCACATCCACATTGAACCCGTCGGCGGCGCTGATCAACACCACTCCGAGACCCACCCCGCCGGAGAGAATCACCGGTATCGCCAGTTCCTGGTAAGAGCGATGCAAATGGCGAAAACGCTCAACAAAAAGGGCTGCCCCCGCCGAAAATCCCATCCCCATATATAACGGATTCCACGACTGGAATAAGGGAACATGCTTTTGCAACAGGAGACCCGCCGCCACTCCGGACAAAGTGACATGGGCCAGGGCATCGGCGATCAGGGAGAGTCTTCTCACCACCAGGAAAAGTCCGACCATCGGAGCAATCCCCCCGATGATCAGTCCGGCGATGAGCGCCCGTTGCATAAATTCATAATGAAGAATCATGTCCATCATAACAGAGGATGCGCCGATTTCGCATCCACCCCTCCCTCCCGGATCTCTTTCCCTGCAACGTCACCGGACGCCATCAGGATCCGGTCTTCCTCCTCCCAGACCGGTGGACCGGCATCCTCCTCAGCAACAAAGTGCCCCCGGTCCAACCAGACCACCCGATCCACCACATCGGTCACCGCTTGGAGATCATGGGTGATCAATAAAAGAGAGAGACCCTTTTCCCGGTGAAGGCGACCCAGCAAGCGGTGAAAATCTTGGGCAGAGCGGGAGTCCACCCCGACGGTGGGCTCATCGAGGATCATGAGATCCGGATCACTCACCAGCGCTCTGGCGATAAAAGTTCGTTGTTGCTGACCGCCGGAGAGGTGGCCGATCCGCTGACCGGCCAGAGCACTGAGGCCGACCTGATGAATCGCTTCTTCCACACGCAACCAGTGTTGTCTCTTCATCCGCCGCAAGAGCCCCAGCTTCCCGTAAAGTCCCGAAGCCACCACTTCCCTGACTGTGGCTGGAAAATCAAGATTGAAGCTGTTGGCCTTTTGGGAAACATAGCCGATCCGGGACCACTCCTTAAACCGGCTCACCGGTTTTCCAAACAGAAAGATACTTCCTGAATCCGGTTGGATGGAACCGAAGGCCAACTTGACCAATGTCGATTTCCCCGAACCGTTGGGACCAGCCACTGCCAGGAATTCTCCGGACCTCAGCGTCAGGTTTACTCCCTTCAGTACTGGGTGGCGACTATATGAAAAATGGATCCGTTCCATTTTCAGTACAGATTCCGTCATATCCTCGCCCGCGTCGATCCACGATCAACAGCGGACCCCCTCCTTATTGTTGCAGGTTACCAAGTTATTATATCTGAACTCCGCCTCTTTGTAAATCGTAACAGTTACGTTTTGTCTCCCAAAAAAATAGACGGGGGCATTCCCTCGTCAATTCCAGTCATCAACGATTTATCAAGTATGTCGATGAGCCTCGGGTTTTTAGAATCATGTTTTTACCAGAGCTGTTTACCCCCATGGAACACAAGTTTCTCCCAACGTCATTTCGCTCCCAGTCTCGCTGTGACACCTTTCCAACACCGATTTTCCGGCTAATCGACAGCCCCCGCAGGATCCATTAAAACTTGATTCTTCATATACTTGTGGAACAATATTTCTCCAATCGCGATAAAGAAAGCTGACATGAAAGAGGCAGCTCCCAACGATACCGCTTGTTCAAACAGAAAAGAACCCAAAACCCAGATTCCCAGCCACACAAGACCCAGATCAGCGATCGTCGCCACCGCATTTCCGAATTTGGGCAGGATCAGCAAATCTCCGATTAAAAACGAAACACCGGTCAATACCACACTTGCAGTCAGTATGGCTGGAAAGGAAATTCCAAAGAAGGCTCCCAAAACCAACCATGAAATGACGACAGTCATTACAAACTTAATCAACAATCCTGTTACATATCTCAACATTTCTTCTTCCTTCCCACATGGTTTACTAAAATTGTGTCCTTTTGCTCCAGGACCTACTCAATGCTCGGCCAACAAAGACTGCGTGCCACTTTTTAATGGGAAATAATCAAAACCCGCCCGTCTCCTTCCCTGCAGGAGACGGGCGGGTTTTTCTCCGTTCAGAGGACCATTATCACCATCCCGTTTCGGTGCTTATCCGTTGTCAACTGCAGTCTTCGATTTCAGCTTGCCAGGCAGGGTCCGCCACAGCCATTCCGCCAGCTTGCGCAACAGCCAAGCCGCGATGCCGATTCCGATCAGGATTTTAGCCTGATCCATGATCACCGCCGTATCCCCTGTGGAGATAACTGCCCGCAACCCCTCAATCGAATAAGTCATGGGCAAGAAAGGACTGATCCCCTGGAAGAAGGAGGGAAGCAGATCCGCTGTATAGGTGCCTGAGCTGGAGGTGAGTTGAAACATCAGAAGCAAAATCGCGATAAAGCGTCCCACATCCTTAAAGGCTGAGACCAGGAGGTGATTGATCGATGTAAACACAATGCCTGTAATCACTGCAAACAGGTACAGCCAGCCTTCATGCACCGGTTCAATCCCCACCAAGTGAATCAGGACCCAAATGAGCAGCAACGCCTGCAGGCTGCCCATCAACAGGGCGGACAGGCCTGAGAGTGGCCGGTTGTCATTCCCGAGCAACGGCCGTTTCAGATCCATGACGGTAAAGAAAATCATCGCGCCCACCCAGAGAGACAGGGAGATGAAGTAGGGGGCAAAACCCGTGGCATAGTTGGGAATCGGATGCACCCGATCTTTATCTACCTGGACGGGATCAGCCATCTGGTCCGCCTTTAGACCCTTTCCTGCCAGCGCCTCCCTCGCCGCATCCACCCCTTCAGCCAACTTGTCAGCCAAGGTGTTTTGCTCATCGGAAATTTTACCCAATCCTTGGGACAGTTCCTTTAATCCTGCGGAAAGTTTGGAAAAACCGTCAGACAGTTTTCGTGGGGCTTCCGACAACTGTCCCACGCCTTGATCCAGCTTTTCCCCGCCGGCAACCAACTTATCAAGGCCATCCTTCAGCTCTCCCAGTTTTGTGGACAGGAGAGAGGCACCAAAGTGAAGTTCCTTCACACCTTTCAGCTGCTGGTCCATCCCCTTCTGAATCGCCCCGATTCCATCCACCACTTGGGTCTGACCCTCATACATCCGATCGATGGCGTTTTGTGCCTGTTTCAAATCCTGTTCCAAACGGGCCGCCCGATCCAACAGGGTAGAATGATCCCTTCGACTGTTGTCCAGCGTTCTCTTCAGTTGAATCACATCGGGGTCATCGGCCAGTTCGGGATATTTTTGAATCATCCGTTCAAAGCGACGATCCGCTTCACTGTTGTGCCCCTGCAATTTGCGAGCAATCTCCGAGATCGCGCCCACTCCCCGTTCCAGTTTCGGATTGTGAATAATATCTTTGAATTGGCCGATTCCATCCCGGATCTGTTCTGCTCCTTCTTTGAGACGGGGCAAATCTTTCATTCCCTTTTCAATGCCCGATTCCAATTGACCGAGGCCGCTGTCCAACTTGCCCGCCCCGGACTTCAGTTGATCCGCGCCGGTTGCGGCAGTGTGCAGACCTTTCACCAGTTCGCTGACACCAGCAGTCAAGCTACCGATGGCCTGGTCCAACCGGTCCACTCCAAAGACCAGTTGAATCGCCCCTTCCTCCAGCTGGCCAGTTGCATTCTTCGCTCTTCCTGTTGCCCCCGCCAGTTCCGAGGCACCCTCCGACGCTTCATCCAACTGATCAGCGGATTCCTCCATCTCCTCAAAAAGAGCTTCCGCATAGGTGTGAATCAACTTTTCTCTTACATGATCCTGCAATCCCTGGATCATCCGCTGACCGATTTGGGAAGAGAGATAGTTGGCTCCTTCGTTCACGCGATATTCAAGCTTACCTTTCAGGGGCTTGGGATCTTTCAAACTGGTAGCGTGACGGGAGAAATCTTCCGGGATCACCACCGCCAGATGGTATCTGCCTTTCTCCAAACCATTCTCCATCTCCGACCGGTTCACAAATTTCCACCCGAACTGATCGTCATCCTTCAGACGGTCAACCAATTCTTTTCCCACATTAATCTTATCACCGTCGTTCTTGGCTCCCTGATCTTCATTGACAACAGCCACAGACAGGTTTTTCATCTGATCATAAGGATCAAAAAAGGCCGTCAGGTAAATTCCGCTATATAAAAGAGGGATACAAAGGATACCCAATATCACCACAATCAACTTACGCTCTTTCCAAATCATTTCATTTAGCGCAAGTGTTGTCTTTCTCCTTTTTCGCCACAACCCCATGGAGAAAAACCCCCTCCTTCTTCCACGAACATGAACTGACTGGTCAGTACAAAAGGGATTATATAATGAACACTCCTTTTTGAAAAGGGTTATTTTCCTGATCGGGAGGCCACTACGCCTTTGTAGATCAATTGTTTGAGGTGATCCGCCATTTCGCCTATCCGTTCTTCAGGGGCCGGTTTTTCATCCGGATCGCGAAAAAGATCCTGCAACACGGCCACACTGGCCGCTCCAAAAATAGCCACGGCCGTATCGTGCCCTTTTACCGGAAGAAAACATCCACGGGCGCCCCCCCGGCCCAGCACATCTTCGATCAGTTCCACCAATTCACGAAGGCGGGCGCGAAACTCATGTTGCCTTTCAATGGAGCCCCAGGATTCACTGATCAACAATTTGGCAAAGGTCCCGTTATGGTAAAGATATTCAACCAATCCTTCCAACAGACCCTCCAATTGATGAACTGGATCCTCCGTCACCTCCATCCGTCGCCGCAGTTGATCCATGATCCGTTCCATACCGTCATTCATCAGGGCGACAAACAGCTCTTCCTTACCCTTGAAATGATAATAGATCGTTCCTTTGGCCACCCCGGCACGACGTGCGATCTCATCCATCTTGGCTCTCTCAAAACCGCTGTGAGCAAAAACTTCGACGGCCGACTGAAAGATTTGTTCAATGGTTTCCGGGCGCATGAGCCAACCTCCCCCGCTTTTTCCAAGCAAAAGAAACGCCTCCCCTTGAACAGGGAGGCTCTGCCGTTCTGGCACGCCCGAGAGGAATCGAACCTCCGACACGTGGTTTAGGAAACCACTGCTCTATCCACTGAGCTACGGGCGTATGATTTCAATCTATATCATATCAGATGGATGTCATAGGACGCAACCCCCACCGAAAGAGCAGCCCTCCCTCTCCCGGATGGCTGCCCCTTTTAAAGCCTCAGCGCCTGCCTTTGATGCGCCCCTTTTTCCGGTGCTGCTTTTTCCATTTGAACAGAGTTTCCGGCAACTCCAGAAGAACTCGGACCAACGATACAACTGCCACCAACAATTGAACCCACTTTTCCATCAGATCGCCCCCTTTTGAAGGTGGGTCGGGTTCAGTCCTTGTCTCAATTATAGAACATATGTTCGTAATTTAACACCCGTTCGACAAAAACTCCGTTTATTTTTTCCCATAAAAAAATGCCGCCGATTTATTAGCGGCGGCGATAACCGGAATATTACTTGATGATCACGCGATATTCTCTCATCCATTGATCCAACTGAATCAGATAGGCGAACCACTGGGGAACATTCATCAATTGGCCGAACCAGGGAAAGTGGCTCCCCTTCAAATCCTGACCGGCAAACCGGCGCCAGGCGTCGATATTGAGAAGATCCAGTACCTGTGATGTTCCGTCATTCAGGATCCCCAGCGCCTGATCCACCACCTGTTCCAGGTAGACGGGGTTGTGAGTCTTGGGAAAAGGACTCTTCTTCCGCCACAATACATCCTCTGGCAGAAGGCCCGCCATCGCCTTTCGCAACAGCCCTTTCTCCCTTCCTTCGCTCTTTTTCATGGACCAGGGAACATTCCAGATATATTCCACCAAGCGATGGTCACAGAAGGGAACCCGCACTTCCAGTCCGGCTGCCATACTCATCCGGTCCAACCGATCGACCAATGTAGGCATCCACCGGGTCAAGTTGAGATGGAAAATCTCCCGGATTCGCGCTTCCTCCGGATCCTCCCCCGGCAACCGGGAGACCTCGGACAAAGCCTCTCGGTAGCGATCCGCCACATACTCCGAAGGTCGTATCTTTTGAATCACCTCCGGTGAGAGAAATCCGATCCTCTCCCCAATCAGGCGGGCCCAGGGAAAGGTGGCGGCGTGGGTCAGTTCCCGTCGGTGGAACCAAGGGTATCCTCCGAACACCTCGTCGGCACATTCTCCAGAGAAGACCACCATCGCCTGCTTTTGGATCTCTCTGCAAAACAGAATCATGGATGAATCCACATCAGCCATTCCAGGCAAATCACGGGCTATGACGGCATCCTTCAGCGCCGTCACCAAGTCCGGGGTATCTATCAGGATTTCGTTGTGTTGGGAGCCGATCCTTTCCACCATTCGATTCACCCAGGGAGCATCGGCATGGGGCTGGAATTCATTCGGCCGGAAAAACCGGTCGTTTCCCACGTAATCCAAGGAAAAAGTTTGCAGCTGTCCCCTCTCCTCCTTATGGAGGATTTCAGCGACACAGGCGGAGATGGCACTGGAGTCGAGCCCTCCGGACAACATCGCTCCCACAGGCACATCAGAATCCAACTGGCGCTGAACCGCATCCATAAACAATTCCCGAACACGTCGCACTGTAGTCTCCAAATCATCGGCATGGGGTTGGCTCTCCAGCCTCCAGTAGGAATGGTGGCGGATGCCATTTTGGTTCGCTCTGAGCACATAACCGGGCAAAAGTTCCCTGATCCCTTTAAAAACCCCATGTCCGGGAGTTCTGGAGGGTCCCATCACCAGCACCTCTGCCAATCCCTCCCCATCCACTTCCGGCGCCACCTCAGGATGGACCAACAATGCCTTCAACTTCGAAGCAAACAAGATTCCCCCTGCTCTCTCAGTATAAAAAAGAGGCTTGATCCCGAACCGGTCCCGGGCCATGAACAGGCTTTGATCTCCTTCATCCCAAATTGCAAAAGCAAATATTCCGTCCAGGTGTTCGGGAGCCGCATCCCCCCATTCTGCATAAGCTGCCAAGACCAGTTCCGGGTCGGAAGGGCTATGCACGGGGTATCCTCGGGATTTCAATTCCCGGGACAAATCCCCTGTGTCAAACAGTTTCCCGTAAAAAGTGATGATTAGATTCCTGTTCCCGAATCGACGTACCATCGGTTGGGAGAAGACTTCGGGGTCGGTACCGAGCAACTGCCGGTGGCACAGACCTGCATGTTGGGATTGCCAGATCCCCTCCCCGTCCGGTCCATCGCATGTCAGTTGCTGATTCATCCTTTCCAACGTTTGTCGTTCCCGGCTCAGGTCCCGATTCCAATCGATCCAACCGGTGATCCCGCACATGATGAATTCCCCCCAGACGGAGATGTTGATTCGGCCCTGCAACGATGACCGGATGGCCGAATGCCCACCTCATTCTATGCAGGGGGGAGAACAGTGGTGCGGAGAGGATGATTACACCTGGATTCCGGCATAGTTATTGGAGTCAATACTTTGACTATCCTGAAAATCACTGTCCAGGTTGTTCACTTGACCAGTAGGCAAAGATTGGTGCCCATCGCCGATTACGAAATTTCCAATATTCTGCTTGGTGGAATTGCGATTCTGAACCACATTCACCCCCAAGGTGATCGTCGCTCCCTGACTCAGGTTGTTGTTTTTGATTACGCCGACACTGATATGGGCCGGCATCCATCCTACACCTGACCCGTCCCAAGGTTGTTAGTATCGAGGTTCAATTGATCCTGCAGATCCGGATCCCCATTACCGGGTTTCTTTATCCGCTTCTTAATCTCGGACCGGATCTCAGGGGTCCATTCGTTTTCAGTGAAGATATGAAGGTTTCCGCCGCATAGAATCTCGTCTGTTGCCTCGTCCCGTCGAACCCATTCAAAAGACTTGGCTACCTTCTCCGCCGCTTCCTGAGTGAAAAAATCGGTCCATCGAATCTGAATGCTTGCTCCCATGATATTGGTCCCGTCGGTACTGAGAATATTGCCCCGAAAACTTCTCAACCTTACACAGTCTTTTGTATGAATATTGTGTCCAAGAGTCTAAGCGTACAATTTTCCCGAAATGGCCCGGTGCCCCTATTTTCATAATATACACACAATTTATTTTACACTCAATACCGGAATGAGACGAGGAGAAATTTTCGGATTAAGATGGAAAGTCAAGGATTAGTAATCCGAGAAACAACCAAAACAAACAAAAGTCTCCATACCGTAGCACTTTCTCATTCTGTTATCAATCACCTGAAACATATTAAAATACATCAAGGTAAAGAACGTTTGAAACTTGGAAAAGCGTATGATGACCACGATCTGATTTTCCCCAGAAAAAACGGAAAGCCAATCGATATAAGTCTGCCACATGTTCGTTTTCATGATCTACGACACACTCATGCTACATTATTACTCCAAATGGGATCCATCCCAAGGTCGTTTCGGAGCGCTTAGGGCATTCCACCATCACGATCACCATGGACACATATTCTTACGTGATGCCTAATATGCAACAAGAAGCTGCCCAAAAATTGGACAACTTCTTGTTTGCAGACTACCATATGCTTTATCTAAATAAAGGGTTGCAATTGGGTTGCAAATGGTCTGTTTCTCATCAGACGATCAAGCCCAAAGCCCTTATTTTTGGCAGAGAGGGTGGGATTCGAACCCACGGTACCCGCGAAGGTACGGCGGTTTTCAAGACCGCTGCCTTCAACCACTCGGCCACCTCTCCACATTCTCCATCAGATCACCATTATAGAGGTGGATCGCTGTCTGTGTCAAGAGGGCTGCGTACGACAGCCCTCCTTGCCAGCTTTAAGCTTTTTCGATTTTCTCCAGTCCCCCCATATAGGGACGCAACACCTCCGGGATACGGATGCTGCCGTCTTCCTCCTGATAATTTTCCAACAGAGCGGCCACAGTTCGGCCAATCGCCAGTCCCGATCCGTTGAGGGTATGGACATACTCCGGTTTGGATCCGGCATCCCGGCGGAAGCGGATATTGGCCCGACGGGCCTGGAAGTCTTCAAAATTGCTGCAGGAAGAGATCTCCCGGTAAGTATTTGAGCTGGGAAGCCAAACCTCCAGGTCGTATTTCTTGGCGGCGGTGAATCCGAGATCTGCCGTGCACATCAGCAGGACCCGATAAGGAAGGCCCAATTGCTGCAACACCATCTCCGCATTTTGAACCAAGCTTTCCAACTCATCATAGGAGTCCTCCGGTTTGACCAATTTCACCAGTTCCACCTTGTTAAACTGGTGGGTGCGGATCAGACCCCGGGTGTCCCGTCCCGCCGAACCTGCCTCGGAACGGAAATTGGCGCTGAATCCGGCGTATTTGACAGGTAGTTCCGTGGCGGACAAGACCTCTCCCCTGTGGAAGTTGGTCACGGGCACCTCCGCCGTGGGAATCAAATAGTAATCCGTGTCCGCCACTGCAAAGGAATCTTCGGCGAACTTGGGGAGTTGCCCCGTCCCGGTCATGCTGTCACGATTCACCATATACGGTGGGATCATCTCCGTGTAGCCGTTCTTTTCCGTGTGAAAATCCAGCATGTAGTTGAACAATGCCCGCTCCAGTCGGGCACCCACTCCTTTGTAAAAAACAAAGCGGGATCCTGTCACCTTGCCAGCACGCTCAAAATCGAGAATATCCAATTCCGTCGCCAACTCCCAATGGGGCTTCGGTTCAAAGTTCCACTGGGGAACTTCTCCCCAATGACGGACAGGTTGATTATCCTCTTCGCTCTCGCCGATAGGGACACTCTCATGAGGCAGGTTAGGCAAGGTGAGTAACACATGATCTAGTTCCCGCTCCACCTGACGCACTTCTTCATCCAGTTCCTTGATCCGGTCACCCACACGTCTCATCTCGGCGATGGTCTCCTCTGCCTCTTCCCCCGCTTTCTTCTTCTGTGCAACCTCCTTGGATACCACATTGCGCCGGTTTTTCAATTGTTCCGTTTCCCTCAACAACTCCCGTCGACGTTCATCCAGTCGGATCACCGAGTCCAGACCGCTGATATCCTCTCCCCGATGTTCCAACCTCTTGCGCACCTGCTCCAAATCCCGTCGCAACATCTTCAAATCCAACATCAACTGAACCCTCCTCATAAAAAATAGAACTCCCATCCCAAGGGACGGAAGTTCCGCGTTGCCACCCTCATTGGCCGAAACCGGGTTTCGGCCCTCTCCACGGCGGGGATTACGGTCCGCCCGACCGGCAGCGCTTCACGGATCATATCGTCCGTTTTTCGCGTGCAGCTCCGAGATGGATTCCCCGGCTCGACGGGACGGTTCACACCAACCACCATCTCTCTGAGCCGCCTGTGCCAGGTACTGATTCTCATCGTTGCTTTTGGGTGATCTTCTCCGAAAAGGAATTTTCCGTCGGTTACCAGCCCCGCTCCTGCATTCGCTGGGAAGCTTCCAGGGTGGAGATTTCAATCCCTGGCATCGCCGCTCCCAGTCCCTTGGACAACTCAACAATCCGGCCGAAATCTTCATAATGGGCGGCCGCTTCCACGATGGCCCGGGCGAACTTGGCCGGGCTGTCCGATTTGAAGATCCCTGATCCGACAAAGACACCATCAGACCCCAACTGCATCATCAAAGCCGCATCCGCCGGAGTGGCCACACCCCCTGCGGCAAAGTTGACCACAGGCAGACGTCCTTTTTCGTGGACTTGCCGCAACAGTTCATAGGGGGCACCGATGGCTTTCGCTTCCGCCATCAGTTCGTCCCGGGACATGTTTTGAACTTTGCGGATCTGGGACATCATCTGACGCATGTGCTTGACCGCTTCGACAATGTTTCCGGTCCCCGGCTCCCCCTTGGTCCGGATCATGGAAGCCCCTTCCCCGATCCTCCGCAAAGCTTCCCCGAGGTCACGGGCTCCGCATACAAAAGGAGTGGTGAATTCGTTCTTGTCAATGTGATATTTATCATCCGCCGGAGTCAGCACTTCGCTCTCATCGATGTAATCAACACCCATCGCTTCCAACAGGCGTGCTTCCACAAAGTGTCCGATCCGCGCCTTGGCCATGACAGGAATGGAGACCGCTTTTATCACCTCTTCAATAATACGCGGATCCGCCATTCGCGCCACTCCACCCGCCGCACGGATATCCGCCGGTACCCGTTCCAGAGCCATCACCGCCACGGCACCCGCATCTTCAGCAACTTTCGCCTGTTCCGCGTTGACGACATCCATGATGACGCCGCCTTTCCGGAATTGGAGGGTGCCCCGGCTCGCTCCGCCCCTCTGTTGATCCTTCATGAGTTGTTTCCTCCTTCATTTCCCCGACACTATTTAGAAACATTGTAACCAAAGGATCTGTCATTGACAACAAAATCACTTATCGGAACCACTCGGTGACGGAACGGAAAAATAGAGTCCACCAACCGGCTCTCTCTACATCCTTGCCCGCTTTCAATGGAACCGGCGGCACCCCTGGTACATCCTTTCCTTTCAACTGAATCCGAGCCGTTCCAACCACATCTCCGGAGCGAATCGGGGCTTCCAGTCCGGACTTGAAGTCCACCCGAAGGGTATATGGGGCTTTCTCCCCGTTGCGAACCGGGAGGGCACGGGAGGCTGCCGCCACAACCGGCACCTCTGTCTCCACTCCCCCATGGAGGGCGACTTTGCTATGGCTTGGAACGGACTTTCCTTTCTTCAGCAGGGGTTTCATCCTATAATTTTGAAAACCGAAGTCCAGCAGTTTCTTCGTTTCTATAAACCGGCGACTCTTGGAATCGGTTCCCATCACCACCGTGATCAGACGCATATCATCCCGTTTGGCCGTACCTGTAAAAGTATAACCCGCTTCCCGAGTATATCCTGTTTTCACTCCATCCACACCATCATAAAAGTGAGATAAACCCGGTAACATTCGGTTGGAGTTGGGCAGGATCAATTCCCGTTTTTCCCCTTGACGGAATATGTATTCCGGAAGCGAAATGGTCTGGATCACCTGGGGATGATCCCGAAGAAGGTGACGTGTCAACCGGGCGATGTCCTTAGCGGACATCCGATGCTCTCCCTTTACCTGGGGAGGATCTGGATAACTGTGCCGCGGCAGACCTGTACAGTTGATAAAATGGGTCTCTTTCAGTCCAAGGCGCTTGGCTTCCTTATTCATCTTCCCCACAAAGGCCCGCTCGCTGCCGGAGATGTACTCGGCCAGAGCGACAGCGGCATCATTGGCCGAATGGATGGCCATGGCATGGAACAATTCCTCCACGGTCCGTTTCTCCCCGGCGACGAGATTCACTTGGGCCTCTCCAATGGAAGCTGCATTTTCACTGATTTTCACCGGGTCATTCCACCGGATCCGACCCGACTTCACTTCCTCCAACACCAGATATTCTGTCATGATTTTAGTCAGACTTGCCGGAGGATAGGGACGTTTCTCCCCTTTTCCGGCCAATACCTGCCCCGTCTCCATCTCCATCAAAACGTAAGAGCGGGCCTGAATATCTAAAGGAGCCTTCTGTGGGCCGTCGGCAAAAACTTCCCCAGCAGGCAGAAGCGACAAAACCGACATCAACAGAACACATAAAATGATGATGACCGGCACTCTACTCTTCCATCCGACCATCCTTGTACCCCACCCCGTTCCACTCAAGATGCGAACTTGTCATTCCAAGTGTAACGGATGGGGAGAAAAATTGGAAACCATTCCTCGGTATTTGTTCACTCACAGGGAAATCCCTGTATCGCCCATCCCTCAGAGATTATAGTTGGGCGCCTCTTTCGTGATTTGGATATCGTGGGGATGACTTTCCTGCAAAGATGCGTTGGTGATCCGGACAAACCGGGAATTCTCCTTCAACTCCCGCAGATTCCGGGTGCCACAGTACCCCATTCCCGCCCGGATCCCTCCCAACAGTTGATAAACGGTTTCCGCCAGCGGCCCTTTATAGGGGACACGACCTTCGATTCCTTCGGGGACCAATTTCCGCTCGTTCTCCTGGAAATAGCGGTCCTTGCTTCCCGCCTTCATCGCTCCGATCGATCCCATACCGCGATAAACTTTGAATTGCCGCCCCTGATAGATCTCCGTTTCACCGGGGGATTCCTCCGTACCCGCAAAGATGCTACCCAACATCACCGCATCCGCTCCGGCAGCCAGGGCTTTTACGATATCCCCGGAAAAACGGATCCCCCCGTCGGCGATAATGGGAATCCCGTACCGGCGGGCGACGGTGGCGCAGTCATAAATGGCTGTGATCTGGGGAACCCCGATCCCGGCCACCACCCGTGTGGTGCAGATCGAACCGGGGCCGATTCCCACTTTGACCACACTGGCTCCGGCCTCGATCAAATCCTTCGTCCCTTCCCCTGTGGCCACATTTCCGGCAACAATCACCAGATCGGGATGCTCCCGCCGTAACCCGGCCACTGTCTCCAACACACCCTTGGAGTGGCCGTGGGCGGTATCCACCACCAATACATCCACTTCGGCCTCCACCAATGCAGCGGCGCGCTTCATCGTGTCTCCAGTCACCCCGACGGCAGCACCGGCGAGCAGTCGGCCCTGGGCATCCTTGGCTGCGTTGGGGAACATTGTCGCCTTCTCTATATCTTTGATGGTGATCAGTCCTTTGAGGACTCCCTCCCCATCCACCAACGGCAATTTTTCAATCTTGTGTTTCTGCAGGACCTCCTCCGCATCGGTGAGGGTGGTGCCCACGGGTGCCGTCACCAGGTTGTCACGGGTCATCACTTCGGAGATCGGAATGGAGTAATCCCGGACAAACCGCAGGTCCCGGTTAGTGATGATACCCACCAACTTCCGCCCCCGATCCACAATGGGCACCCCGGAGATACGGAATTTGGACATCAGGGACTCGGCATCATACACCTTGTGATCCGGGTGCAGGTAAAAGGGATTGGTGATCACACCGCTCTCCGAGCGCTTCACCCGATCCACTTCCTCTGCCTGCTCTTTGATCTCCATACTTTTATGGATAATCCCGATCCCCCCTTGGCGGGCAATCGCAATCGCCATGGGAGCTTCAGTCACCGTATCCATCCCCGCGCTCAAGAGGGGGGCATTCAGCTGAACCTGATCCCCCAAGCGGGTGGCCACTTCCACATCCCGCGGAAGAACTTCGGATTTGGCGGGTATGAGCAACACATCATCAAAAGTGAGTCCTTCTTTGGCAAATTTATCTTCCCACATCGGAGTTCAGTCCCCTTTATTTATCAATCCGCATTTTGGTTTGTGCAATCGTACCAGACAGCCTTGGGCCCTGTCAAGCCGCGCCATGACAAGGTTTTCGCCTTGTCGATCTCTTCGGAAAACGTTCCGTTTTCAAAACACCTTTGGAGCCGAAGTTCAGTCATATCTATCTAATCCCGGGAAAAAGAAATAAAAAACCGCCCTGCTAGGACGATTTTTTATTTGTTAAAAAGTTCTCCCCATTTATCCACAAGTTGTCCACAGCTATAGAAAGAGAACCTCTTAAAAACGTCTTGCTCTCTTCATGATTTATAAAAACCGAAAAAAGGGTACAGACTACTCTGTTGTAGAAGGGAAAGCAGGGATGGACATGGTCTCACAGATTCGGCGCATTCTCTGTGATTCACCGGAGCAAAAGATGTGGAACCTGTTTTTGCTTCTGGAGAATGAAGCCACCGTCCGCACCTTTCTGGAAAGCAAATACCGCAAACATGGGGTGGAACATCCCTCAAGGGCCGCCTTCCGGGCAGCCCAACCCCTCATGTATCATGTCAAACAAGCCCGAACATATTATGAGGCGGCCCGAAGAAGTGACCTGTTTGTCCGCCCGTTGCTCTCCTACTATGGAATGATGACCCTGTGCAAAGCTCTGATGCTCACCAGGGTTCCCGATTACCCGGAAAACACTTCTGTTCTTCGCCACGGGATTTCCACGCGAAAACGAAAACGTGGGGATTATCAATTTTTCGCTGATGAAGTCCGGGTGCAGCGGGAAGGATTGTTTCCGGAACTGGCCCGTTACCAGGGGCGAGAGTCTCTGATCGGAGAAAACTGGACCTTAAAGGAATTGTTCTCCCTGATCCCGGAACTGCAAGACGGATACCGTCAGCTTTTTCCGGAAGAGACCCTGTTTCCTGTTGCCGTTCCGGAGGTCACTTCAGTTCCAAATCGGGGGATGCCCCTGGTTTTGGAGGATCGGATTCTGGATGCGCTCCATCTGACTCCCCGGGGATTGGTCAACCGGCTCAACCGTTTTTCACCCGGCGGGGAAGTCCGTTTCACCTTTGAAGAGGATCCCGTCTCTGTTCCCCGGTTTCTTCTTTTTTGGCATCATCCCTTCATTTCCCATGTCAACCAGTGGGAGCGGGGGTTTGACCACCCCCTGTTTCGGGAAGACATGCATGGAAACCACTGGCTGTCCCCTTTCCAACGGGTGGAGTCCTGCCTCCCGGAGATGTTTGTTCATTATGCCCTTCTGTTCGCCCTCAGCATGCTATGTCGGTATGAGCCCCCTCTGTGGGGGGAGATGATTTACGGGATGGCTTCTGAAGAGATGGTATTGATCCAGGAATTTCTTCAAGTGACGCAACGGAAATTTCCCAACCTGATTCTGAACGAGTTGTTTGAAGAGAAGATTCTGTTTCAGCAGATGTGATATAACGCCTCCGCCGGGCGGAAACCCCAACGGTGTTTCGGCGCTTGGATGAATGGCTGCGAAGGCGCCTTCGGATGATCCGCTGGAAAGAGTGGAAACGGCCGAAGACTCGGGTACGCCAGCTTATTTCTATGGGCATTCCGAAAGGGAAGGCCGATAAGTGGGGCAACACCCGGAGGAAATACTGGCGCATCGCAAAGAGCCCTATTCTACACCAAACCCTTGACCTTGCCTATTGGCAAGACCAAGGGCTTCTGAGTGTCGCTCGTCGAACCCAATTCCTTCGTCAGACGTAGTGGAACCGCCGTATACCGAACGGTACGTTCGGTGGTGTGAGAAGACGGGGGTTAGTCGCCCTCTCTTACTCGATTTTCTTCCTCTTCTTCCTCTTCTTCTGTGGGAACCCGGGCCAAGGTGGCCACCTCTTCATCTGGCTTGACCGAGATCAGTTTGACCCCTTGGGCATAGCGGCCCATGCGGGAGATTCCCTCCACATTCATCCGGATCACCACACCGGAATCGGTGACGATCATCAGATCTTCCTCCGGAGAGACCACCTTCAGACCCACCACTTGCCCTTTGGTTTTGGTCACGTTCTGCGCTTTGATCCCCTTTCCGCCGCGGGACTGGGTCCGGTATTCGGACAGGGCCGTTCGTTTTCCGTATCCTTTGCTGGTCACCACGACCACTTCCCGCTCGGGATCCACCACTTCCATCCCGACCACTTCGTCATCTTTGCCCAGGGCGATTCCCTTCACCCCGGTGGCTGTCCGACCCATCTGACGAACATCCTGTTCCGGGAAACGGATGGACATCCCCCGGCGGGTGCCCAGCATGATCTCCTGTTCTCCGTCCGTCAGACGGACACCCACCAGTTCATCCCCTTCCCGCAGATTGATGGCGAACAAGCCGTTCCGTCGAATATGACCGAACTCTTCCAGGGGAGTCTTTTTGACCACCCCGAATTTGGTACCGAAGAAAAGATAACTGTCCGGGGAGAACTCCCGAACCGGGATGACCGCTTCGATATATTCCCCCTGTTCGATCTGGATCAGGTTGATGATCGGCGTGCCCCGGGCGGTCCGGGACAGTTCCGGAACCTCATAGGCTTTCATCCGGTAAACCTTACCCTTATTTGAAAAGAAGAGAAGGTAGTTGTGGGAATTAGTGACGAAGAGATGCTGAACGAAATCATCTTCCCGCGTTCCCATACCTGATACACCCCGGCCGCCCCGGCGCTGGGCCCGATAACCGGAGAGGAGCATCCGCTTGATATACCCCCGATGAGTCATCAAGATGGTGACCTCATCTTCCGGGATCAAATCCTCATCAGCGATCTCCCCTGTATTCAACATGATTCGGGACCGGCGTTCATCACCGTACTTGTCGCGGATCTCTGTCAGCTCGTCCCGGACCACCCCGCGGATCTTCTCTTCGCTGGCCAAAATCGCCTTCAATTTGGCGATAGTCTTCAGGAGCTCACTGTACTCGGTCTCAATCTTTTCACGTTCCAGACCGGTCAAACGTTGCAGGCGCATATCCAGGATCGCCTGGGTCTGCTTTTCACTCAATCCGAATCTTTCCACCAAACCGTCCCGGGCTTCCTGAGTCGTGCGGGAGCCCCGGATCAGTTCGATCACTTCGTCGATGTGATCCAGTGCGACCCGGAGTCCTTCCAGGATATGGGCCCTCTCTTCCGCTTTGCGAAGATCAAACTGGGTCCGGCGGCGGATCACTTCCACCTGGTGTTCCAGGTAATGATGCAACACCTGTTTCAGATTGAGCACAAGGGGTTTTCCATCCACCAGTGCCAGCATATTGACCCCGAAACTCGTCTGGAGGTTGGTCTGCTTGTAGAGATTGTTAAGCAACACCTTCGGATTGACGTCCCGACGCAATTCGATGATGATGCGCATTCCGTTGCGGTCGGATTCATCCCTCAGATCGGTGATCCCGTCAATCTTTTTATCCCGGACCAACTCGGCAATTTTCTCCACCAGTTTAGCCTTGTTGACTTGGAAAGGGAGTTCCTCGACCACAATCCGCATCTTGCCGTTGTTGGCTTCTTCGATCCGGGTCTTGGCCTGCATCTTGATGCTACCACGCCCGGTCCGGTATGCCTTCCGGATCCCGTCTCTGCCCAGGATGAGGCCGGCAGTCGGAAAGTCCGGCCCTTTAATGTGCTCCATCAATTCATCGATGGTGATCTCCGGATTTTTAATCATGGCCAGCAATCCGTTGATCACTTCTGTCAGGTTGTGTGGCGGGATGTTGGTGGCCATTCCGACGGCAATTCCCGCCGACCCGTTCACCAACAGGTTGGGAAAGCGGGCGGGAAGCACCACCGGCTCTTCCAAGCGTCCGTCATAGTTCGGGGTGAAGTCAATCGTCTCTTTCTCAATATCCCGCAGCAATTCCCGGGTGATCGGCGCCATCCGGGCCTCGGTGTACCGCATCGCCGCCGGGGAATCCCCATCGACGGACCCGAAGTTTCCGTGTCCGTCCACAAGCATGTATCGATAAGTGAAATCCTGAGCCATGCGGACCATGGTGTCATACACGGCCGCATCCCCATGGGGATGATAGGAGGCGAGAACGTTACCGACGACGTTGGCCGATTTCCGGTAGGGCTTGTCCGCGGTCATCCCCAGCTCATGCATCGTATACAGGATCCGCCGGTGCACCGGTTTAAGGCCGTCCCGGACATCGGGAAGGGCCCGGCTGACGATGACACTCATCGCATAATCCAGGAAGGAGCTGCGCATTTCCTGGCTGATATTGATCTCATTGATGCGCTGTTCTTCAGGCATTCGCTTCCCTCCGTTTTTTGTTCACATCCGCTCAGATATCCAGATTGCGCACCTGCTTGGCATACTCTTGGATGAATTTCCGACGGGGCTCCACCTTCTCTCCCATCAGGGTTTCAAAGACCTGGTCCGCATCCAGGGCATCCTCCAGGGATACCTGCAACAATGTCCGGCTTTCCGGATCCATCGTCGTTTCCCACAGCTGGTCGGCAGTCATCTCCCCCAGACCTTTGTACCGTTGAAGCTCCACTTTCCCTTTGGATTCCAACTCCGAGACGGTTCTGTCTTTCTCCCGGTCGTCAAAAGCATACAAGATTTTTTTGCCCTGGGTGATCTTGTAGAGGGGGGGCTGGGCGATGTAGACATACCCCGCTTCGATCAAAGGACGCATGTACCGGTAAAAGAAAGTGAGGAGCAAGGTGCGGATATGGGCTCCGTCCACATCGGCATCGGTCATGATCACGATTTTGTGATAACGGGCCTTCTCCAGCTGAAAATCTTCTCCGATCCCGGTTCCCAGAGCGGTGGTGATCGTTCGGATTTCGTCATTGGACAAGGCTTTATCCAACCGGGCCTTCTCCACATTGAGAATCTTTCCGCGCAAGGGGAGGATCGCCTGGAACATTCGGTCCCTTCCTTGCTTGGCCGTACCTCCTGCGGAATCCCCCTCCACCAGATACAGTTCACTGATTTCCGCTTTGCGGGAGGTGCAGTCAGCCAGCTTTCCCGGGAGAGAACTCACTTCCAGGGCGTTTTTGCGCCGGGTCAGCTCCCGTGCTTTGCGGGCGGCTTCCCTTGCCCGGGCTGCCATCACCGCTTTGTTAATCACTTTTTTGGATACGGAGGGGTTTTCTTCTAGGAAGGTGAGGAATTGTTCGGAAAAAATGGCTTCTGTCACTGTCCGGGCTTCGGAGTTGCCCAGTTTGGTCTTGGTCTGCCCTTCAAACTGGGGATCCGGGATTTTGATGCTGATGATGGCTGTCAGGCCTTCCCGGGTGTCGTCTCCGCTCAGATTGTTGTCATTCTCCTTGAGCAGATTGTAACGCCGGGCATAATCGTTGATCACACGGGTGAGAGCCGACTTGAAACCTGCCTCGTGGGTGCCTCCCTCATGGGTGTGAATATTGTTGGCATAGGAATAAAGGTTACTTGAAAATCCGTCATTGTACTGCAGGGCGATCTGGACCACCAGGTCATCTTTCTCCCCTTCGATAAAAACCGGCGGTTGATGGAGACTTTCCCGGTTCTTGTTCAAGTGTTCAACAAAGGATCGGATACCTCCGTCATACTTGAACTCGTTAGACTTTCCTTCACCCCGTTCATCCGAAATCCGGATCCGGAGTCCTTGGTTGAGAAATGCCAACTCCCGCAGGCGGTTTTGCAAGATTTCATAATCATACACAATGGTCTCCGTGAAAATTTCCGGATCGGGTTTGAAGGTGATTCGTGTTCCTGTCTCCTTTGTCTCCCCTGTCACTTTCAGATCGGATTCCGGCACCCCTTTTCGATACCGTTGGACATGAATTTTTCCTTCCCTTTTCACCTGCACTTCCAACCATTCGGACAGGGCGTTTACGACGGAAACGCCCACTCCGTGCAGGCCGCCGGAAAATTTGTATCCTTCGTTATCAAATTTACCGCCGGCGTGAAGGACGGTCATCACCACCTCCACAGCAGGCCGGCCCACTTTGGGCTGAATCCCCACCGGAATCCCACGCCCGTTGTCCTCCACGGTGACACTGTTATCTTCATGAACGGTCACTTGAATCGTATCACAACGTCCGGCCAAGGCCTCATCGATGCTGTTGTCGACCACTTCCCATACCAAGTGGTGCAGTCCCCGGCTGCTCGTGGCCCCGATATACATTCCCGGCCGTTTCCGGACCGCCTCCAGCCCCTCCAGCACCTGAATCTGCGATTCATCATAGTTTTTCTTCTCAACGGTCACCTTTTCGTTCACCTACTCCTTGAGTTCCTTTTTCTCCGGATTTGGTCCGCACCATTCATCAATCATCCGACGGGAGCCGCTCTGTCGCGCCCGTTTCAACAAAGTCAGGGATGAAATCGGCGAAGCATATACTCCGGTTTGGGTAACCACGTAGGACTTCACCTCTTCCTGGGTGGAGATTTTCTCCATTCTTCCCTGTCTTTCAACATCATCCAAAAAAGGAATCATGGTGACGGGAGAGCGCCGATTCCCGGCATCCAGGATGGTGATCACTTCACTGATCCGAATCATCTTATTGCCGCCGAGATGGATAAACACCGTTTCACCCCTGTTCTGTAATACTGCCCTGATGAACCCGGCGAATCCGGGCTCGGTCCAGTGTCTCCCGGTCAATTCCCTCCAAACCGGTGGTTGTGACAAAGGTCTGAACACGACCTCGGATGGTCTCCAGCAGATGCGTTTTTCGACCATCGTCCAGTTCCGATAAAACATCATCCAACAAAAGAATGGGATAAGTGCCGGTCTCTTGATGAATCAATTCGATTTCCGCCAGTTTGAGAGAGAGTGCGGCGGTGCGCTGTTGTCCCTGAGAACCGAAAGTGTGCAGGTCCGTACCGTTGGCGGCGATCCGCAGATCATCCCGATGGGGACCGATCAGGGTGGTCCCCCGCTGAATCTCCTGTTCCCGAATCAACATCAGCTCCTGGGTCAACACCTCCTCCATGGTTGACCGATCCATCCCGGGATTCACGGTGGCCAAGGGGCGGTAATGGAGGGTGAGACTTTCACTCCCCTGAGTGATGGAGTGGTGAATCTCCTGTGCCCATCGGGAAAGGATGTTCACAAAGGAGAAGCGTTTGATCCACAAGTGTGTGGATAACTCGACCAACTGTTCGTTGAGAACATCGAGGAGTGCGGCCTGTTTTCCCCATCCCTTTCCCAGTTCTTTGAGCAAGCTGTTTCGTTGCTGAAGCAGCTGATTGTAACGGGTCAGATGATAGATATAAGCGGGACTGACCTGTCCGATCTCCATATCGAGGAAACGTCTCCTCACTTGGGGACTGCCCTTGACGATGGACAAGTCCTCCGGAGCGAACAGGACAGCTGTGAGGGAACCGATATATTCGCTCAACCGGCGCTGCTCCACTCCGTTTCGCAGCACCCGCTTTCCCCGGGGCGTCAGTCGGATCTCCAACCGTCGAGCCGACTCTTTTCCGGAAACCTCAGCCTTCAGGAGAGCTCCTGTCTGTTCCCAGTGGATCAGCTCCCGGTGACTGCGGGTTCGATGAGACTTCCCGATGGCCAGGACATAGAGAGATTCCAGGATATTGGTTTTACCCTGGGCATTGGGCCCGACAAACATGTGGAGCTCTCCGGAGCAATCCAGTTTGAGGTGTTCGATATTGCGGAAGTGTTTCAGTTCCAGCCGCTCCACGAACATAGCCGCTCCCCTCTCAATCCCTGGCAACCAGACTGATGTTGCCGTAGCCTTCGATCACGACCTGATCCTGTGGATACAGCTTTCTCCCCCGCCGTACCTCCAGCTCCCCATTCACCAGCACCCGGTTTTCGGAGAGAAAGTGTTTCGCCTGTCCGCCTGTGGCCAAAATATCCAACTTTTTAAGGAGTTGACCCAGTGTAATGCTATCGGTTTGAATGGTCACCTGTTTCATCGGACTCACCTCTTAAACCTCAGCGCGTCCGGATCGGCACAATCAGGTGCAAGGCATCTTCCCGGTCGGCCGGCTGGATCAAAAACGGCGTCATTGTCCCGGTCAAGAGAATCCGGATTTCATCGGAATCCACGGCGCGCAGGGCATCCATCATGTATTGAGCGTTAAAGGAGAGACTGATCTCTTCCCCGTCCACCCGGGCACCCACTTCCT
Organism: Kroppenstedtia guangzhouensis; assembly: GCF_014637345.1. Taxonomy (GTDB): domain Bacteria; phylum Bacillota; class Bacilli; order Thermoactinomycetales; family DSM-45169; genus Kroppenstedtia; species Kroppenstedtia guangzhouensis. Next base: position 289,347 of record NZ_BMEX01000005.1, on the reverse strand, counting down.
CCAACACACTGCCCACATCCTGGGCTGCGGACTGGACCTGAACCACTCCTTCTTTCTTCACTGTCCATTTTATCACATTATCGCGACCGTCCCGGCTGATCAATGCGGCACGATCCACGGACTGCAGGATTTCCTTGGTGGAGACCCGAATTTCCGTCTTTCCTCCTTTGGGAATCACCCGGTTGGTATCGGGATAAGTTCCATCCAGAAGGCGGGAGAAAAAGAGAAGGTGGTCTGACCGAATCATAATTTGGTTATCCGCAAGAATCACATCCACCCATCCCGTTTGATCCGCGAGGATCTTCCCCAATTCAGACAAGCTTTTTCCGGGAATCACCACATTTTCCAAGGTGAATTCCTCCGGAACCTCCACCTCCGCTTCCCGTCGGGACAGACGAATGCTGTCCGTGGCGACAAAAGTGAGCCGACCTGACTCCAATCGCCACAAGACACCGGTTAGAACTCCCCGGGCTTCTGAGGTGGAAACCGCAAAGCCAGTCTGGCGAATCATCGATTTCAAAAGCTCTGCCGGCAAACTGAACATCTGATCTTCATTAAATCGGGGAACCCGAGGGTATTCCTCAGGATCCAATCCCTTCAGCTCAAAGTGAGCCTGGTCGGAATGAAGGGTGGTTTTCCAACGTTCATCCACATCCCATTCCACTTGGTCCCCGGGTAATTTACGGACGATATCTGAAAAGATCCGCCCAGGCAGAACAACACTACCCATTGTTTCCACATTGACCAGTTCTTTATCATCCCGGCGAAGGGGAATACAAACCTGGATGGTCAAATCCGAATTGCTCCCGGTCAGCCACAACCCTTCTTCGTCGACAGTGGCATGGATCCCGGTCAAAATCGGAACGGTGGTTTTGGTGGATACAGCCTTGGACACCTGGGATACGGCTTCCGTCAAAGCGGTACGGCAGATCCTGAATTTCATCGGGTTTTTTTCCTCCTCATCTTTTCCACAGAGGGTGGATCTGTTTTTTGTTTATCCAAGAGAAAGAACCCCACTGTATCATTCAATCATGCTTTTCCCATCCTTGAAAGCCTTTGGAGGAAAAATAGGAAAAGTGGTGGGGTGTCATAATCGCTTGTGAATAACATATATATATTAATTTAAAGATCATAGTCATAGTAATAGGGGCTGTGGATAGTGTGGAAAAGTGCCTTCAACCCTTGTGGGACAAGGGATTTAAGCTGTGGATATGTTGTGTATAAGTAGGTTCATTTTATCCACAGTTTCCACAGGGGAGGCGTTTCAACTTTTCAGGGAAGATGTTCAGGACTCCTTCATGAGGCGCTTTTGCAAATCTTCCACTGCCTGTTGAAGGCTGAGATCCATCGACAGGGTTCGGGTGATTTTTTCATGGGCGTGGATCACCGTGGTGTGGTCCCGTCCGCCAAACTCTTCCCCGATTTTGGGTAGGGAGGAATCTGTCAGTTCACGGCAGAGATACATAGCGATCTGACGGGGAAGGGCCACATTTTTGGTTCGTTTTTTGCCTTTCAGATCTTCTATGCTGAGTCGATAATAGGAACAAACTTCTTGTTGGATATCTTGAATCCCGATGATGCGGGGTTTGGAATCGGAGATGATGTCTTTCAAGGCCTCCGCAGCCAGTTTGACGGTGATCGGTTGATTGGTCAAGGCAGAATAGGCGACCACCCGGATCAATGCTCCTTCCAATTCACGGATGTTGGTTTCGACCCGATCCGCGATAAAAGCCATCACTTCGCTGTTGTTAATTTCCAGATTATCGGCGATCGCTTTTTTTCGCAGAATGGCGATTCGTGTCTCCAGATCCGGGGGCTGGATGTCTGTGATCAATCCCCATTCAAAGCGGGATCGGAGCCGATCCTCCAAGGTGGGGATCGCTTTGGGCGGACGGTCGCTGGATATGACAATCTGTTTACTTTCCCCGTGAAGGGCGTTAAAGGTGTGGAAAAATTCTTCCTGGGTCTGTTCTTTTCCTGCCAGAAACTGAATATCGTCGATCAAGAGAATATCCACATTCCTGTATCGGTTGCGAAAATCATCGACTTGGTTGTCCCGGATCGAGTTGATGAATTCATTGGTGAATGTTTCGGAGGAAAGATAAACGACCCGGGTGTGGGTCGAATGGGATTGGACGTAATTGCCGATGGCGTGCATCAAGTGGGTTTTCCCGAGACCGACGCCTCCATAGATGAACAACGGGTTGTAGGACTTGGCCGGTGCTTCCGCCACTGCCAGAGAAGCTGCATGGGCAAACCGGTTTCCCGATCCGATGACAAAAGTGTCAAAAGTATAGCGGGAATTGAGCATCGTCTTGGGAGGCTCGTCCTGAAAGAGGATTTTTTCAGCACTTGTTGCGGCTTCTTCCTCCCCTTCCGATCGTATGGAGGAATGGGTGATAAATTGGATCCCGATCACTGAACCGGTCACTTCCTGCAGAGTGTCGCGGACCAGATTGGCATAACGGGATTCCAGCCAATCCCGGGCAAACTCGTTGGGTGCCGACACCACCAAGGTGTCATCGCGGAAATCGACTGCTTCCGTAGCCTGAAGCCAGGTTTCAAAGCTCGGTTTGGAAAGTTTTCCTTGAATATGTTCCAGCGCTTGTGCCCACAGTTCCTGAATATGTGTATCCACAGGCTTCCCCCTTTCATCCGGATTCTCTTTTTTCTTTTCCACAAGATTATCCACAAGAGGATTCCTTGTTTGAGGGGAGAGTCCCCATCTTTCCACAGTTTCCACAGGCTGTGGAAAAAAGGTATCCACAAGGCTCTGTAAATTTCCACAAAGTTATCCACAGGCTGTGGAAAACTTTTGGGTCCGACATACTTATCCACAGACGGAAACATGAACATCATATCAAATCTATCCAGACTCCACAACGAAATCCAGTTTCTTTCCACACAATTCACAGGCTGTGGACAATTTTTTATCCACAGGTGTGTATTCTGTGGATAACCGGTGGATAACCGGTGGATAACCAGTGGACAACCCTGCTGATAAAATCAGTTATCCACAGCAGAGGGGATTCCCCTCCCTTTCTTGACATATTTTCGGTTCCACAGCTATAATGATTAAGACTGTCATCCCGATGATGTCTCTCTTTCGGGGAACCTTTCGGTGGAAAGGAGGAGGATCCGGTTTCAAGGCAATGATTGGACGGGTTTGGTTGACCCTTCGGCTGAAAACGAGCATTGATTCGGTGTTTTTGCCTGTGAAGAGACCGGAGTGAACATATGAAGCGCACATTTCAACCAAGCAACCGGCGCCGTAAAAATGTACACGGCTTTCGGCAACGTATGAGCACCAAAAACGGACGCAGGGTGTTGAAAAATCGCCGTCGAAAAGGCAGAAAGATTTTGTCCGCATAAGGCCACTCCCTAAAAGTGGCCTTTTTTCCTATCAGATATGGGTTTATTTCCGTCCGGATCCGATACATACTAGTATGCAGGCATGTTGATCAGCCATATTTTATGTAGAAAACAGGATCGGGATCATGGGGCTTTGATTCACCTATGCACTCAGAGGAGACAAGTCTCGCCCGGGTCGCTTTTGTTCCCGATCTTCGATCTTCAGATACTTTTTTGCAAGAGATCGTAGCCGGCACATCCATCTCCTCCAACAAGTAATATTTACGATTGGGCGGGTGAAGGGAAAAAGGTCGGTTTTGTTTCAACACCAATGAATCAACAGCCCTGACTGGTATGGATCCATCGTTTCGGAAATGGAAGGATGCGTTTTTCTTGCAGAAAAAATATCGCCTGAGACACCGTGTTGATTTCCGGCGAACTTTTCGAAAGGGCACATCGGTGGCCAACCGTCAATTTGTGGTGTATTGGTCTGTTCGTAAAGAGGAGGGACCGGTTCGCATCGGGATCTCTGTGAGCCGGAAGGTGGGAAATGCAGTGACTCGCAATCGGATTAAACGATTGGTGAAAGAGATCACAAGGCAATGGGTGGACTCCCTCCCTCCTGAGACCGACCTGGTTTTGATCGCTCGCAAGCCCGCCGCGGATATGGATTTTCACCGGATGAAGACCAGTCTGGGCCACCTGATGAACAAGGCCGGGCTCTTTGTGAAAGAATCAGGATCATCCCAACCCCGTAATCCAGGAGGGTCTGTATGAAACCTGCAGCTCTTTTTCTGATCCGATTTTATCAGCGTTTTATTTCCCCCCTGACCCCTCCCACCTGCCGTTTCGCTCCCACTTGCTCCCATTACGGCTATATTGCCGTCTCGCGATACGGCGTTCTTCGGGGTGGGTGGCTCACCGTCAAACGAATTGCCAAATGCCACCCTTTTCATCCGGGGGGATTTGACCCGGTGCCCTGAACGATCCAGTTTAAATCTGTTGGATCAATTTTTCACCGGCCGATTTTGAAGGAGGAGTCTTTCTTGCGCAGAGGACGCCTGATGTTCATTCTAACCCTGGTCGCAGCGGTTTTTCTCATGGGCGGTTGCAGTCCCGACCCAGACCAGATGAAGCCCATCGACCCGAAAAACGCGGGTTTTTGGGAAACCTATTTTGTCTATCCCTTGCAACAATTGTTGGATTTCTTCAATGATATCCTGGGGAGCTGGGGCTTGGCCATTTTGGCGGCGACGATTCTGATCCGGTTAGTGGTGCTTCCGCTCACTCTGAAACAGATGAAAAGTTCCCGAGCGATGCAGGTGTTGCAACCGGAGATGAAGAAGATTCAGGAAAAGTACAAAAATAATCAACAGAAATTGCAGGAAGAGACGATGAAGCTCTTCCAGAAGCATAATGTGAATCCCATGGCCGGATGTCTTCCGATGTTGATTCAGCTACCGATCCTGATCGCTTTTTATCAAGCGATCATGCGGGATCCGACCATTGCCAAGTCAAGCTTTCTGTGGATGCAGTTGGGAGAACACGATCCATACTATATCTTGCCCTTATTGGCTGCTCTGACCACTTATTTGCAGTCTGTGGTCATGGGGATGAGTGACAATCCTCAGCAGAGAGCCTTTCTGTTTATCATGCCGGTCATGATCTTTGTATTGGCTTTCCAATTTCCGGCAGCTCTGCCCCTGTACTGGATCTACAGCAACTTGTTCACGATGGTTCAGTATTACTTTCTGGGGGATAAATACAAAGTTAACAAAAGCTGAGCGGGAGGGTGCAGCCCGTTGAAAAGACTGACCGTAACGGGAAAAACGGTGGAAGCCGCAGTGAGGGAGGCCCTCAAACAATTGGGTGCCACCCGGGATCAAGTGAAGATCTCTGTGTTGGAAGAGGCGAGTCGGGGATTTTTGGGTTTGATCGGCAACCGGGAGGCTAAGGTGGAGGTGGAACTGATCCCCACTCCCTTGGACAAAGGGCTCTCGTTTCTGCGCGATGTCCTGGATCGGATGGGACTGAAATCGGTGAGTATGGAAGTCAAAGAGGAGACGGACCAAACTTGGATTCTCTTTGACGGAGAAGATTTGGGGATGCTGATCGGTCGACGGGGCCAAACCTTGGATGCCCTGCAATATTTGGTCAATGTGGCCGCCAACCGGAATGCCGGGCCCTACACCCGGATCGTGCTGGATGCACAAGGGTATCGGGAACGGCGGCGACAAACCTTGATGGGCTTGGCGGACCGAGTCGCCGAAAAGGTGATGGCAACCCGGCGATCCGTTTCCCTGGAGCCCATGAATCCGATGGAACGAAAAGTGATCCATACCCGAATTCAAGAGAAGCACACCGGCGTGGTAACTTACAGTGAGGGGGAGGCTCCCCGTCGTCATGTGGTGGTGGCTCCCAAAACCGACCGTTGATATTTATTTCCGTTACGGCTGATTCGGCTGATTGTTATGGACTCTCCATTCCGGGGAGTTTTTTTGCTTTGCCCGGGGGTTGTTTGTTTTCCATTTACCGTATGCTATGATTAAAGATCGGATCATATGTGAAGGAATATTCGAGGGGTGAAGCGGGATGGAAACCGATACGATTGCGGCCATCTCGACTCCCGTGGGTGAAGCGGGAATCGCGGTCATCCGGGTGAGCGGTCCGGAAGCCATCCGAGTGGCCGATCGCATATACAAGGGGAAAAAATCATTGAACGAAGTGGAAAGTCATACCGTCCATTACGGGACCATCGTGGACTCGGAGCAAGGAAATCCCATCGACGAAGTGCTGGTGACGGTGATGCGATCTCCTCGCACTTTTACCAGGGAAGATGTGGTGGAGATCAGTTGTCACGGAGGAATGGTGCCGGTTCAGGCTGTGTTGGAGGAAGTCTTGTCGGCCGGAGCACGGCTGGCGGAACCTGGAGAGTTCACTAAACGGGCTTTTGTGAACGGACGGATTGATCTCTCCCAAGCGGAGGCTGTCATCGACCTGATCCGATCCAAGACGGATCGTGCAGCCCGGGTGGCGATGCAACAGGCGGAGGGGAGATTGTCCCGCCTGATTCAGGAGTTGCGGGGAGAGATTCTTGAGACCTTGGCTCATCTGGCTGTCAATGTGGATTATCCGGAGTATGATGCGGAACAGTTGACAGGTGAGATCATGCTGAAAAAATCCCGGAGAGTCGAAGAGAGAATCACCCATCTTCTTCAGACCGCCCGCCAGGGAAAAATCTACCGGGAAGGGATTGGGACGGTGATTGTCGGCCGACCCAATGTGGGGAAATCATCCCTCTTAAATGCCCTGGCCCGGGAAAATAAGGCGATTGTCACGGATATCCCCGGAACGACCCGGGATGTGATCGAAGAATATGTCAATGTGAGGGGGATTCCCCTTCGTCTGGTGGATACGGCGGGGATTCGGGAAACGGAGGATGTGGTGGAACGGATCGGTGTGGAACGCTCCCATCAAGCACTGGAAGGGGCAGATCTGATCCTTCTGCTTTTGAATTATGGGGATCCACTTTCGGAGGATGACAAGAAACTGTTGAAAATGGTCCGGAATCAGACCGCGATTGTGGTCGTGAACAAGATGGACCTGCCACAGCGCCTTGACCTGCAGGAGGTGCGCAATCTGATCGGGGAATCGCCTTTAATCACCACTTCGATGATCCGTGAACAGGGGATTGATCAATTGGAAGAGGCGATCGTGGATCTCTTCATGGGTGGAAAGGCTGCTGCTGCTGATGCCACCTATGTCAGCAATGCCCGCCATATCAGTTTGCTAAAACAAGCCCGAAAGCAGATCCGGGATGCTATTGAGGGAATTGAGGCGGGGGTTCCGTTGGATATGGTGGAAATCGATCTGAAGAACGCTTGGCAATCCCTTGGTGAGATTATCGGGGATGCTGTGGCCGAGGATTTGATCGATCAGATCTTTTCCCAGTTCTGTTTGGGTAAATAAAAGGGGGATAGCCATGCCAACTTCTGGAGATGAATTTGACGTAGTGGTGATTGGAGCGGGTCATGCCGGATGTGAAGCGGCTTTGGCCGCTGCCCGGATGGGGTGCTCCACGCTCCTAATCACCTTGAGTCTGGATACGATCGCCTACATGCCCTGCAATCCATCCATCGGCGGCCCTGCCAAAGGACATGTGGTGCGTGAAGTGGACGCACTGGGCGGGGAGATGGGGCGAAACATTGACAAGACCCATATTCAGATGCGGATGCTGAACACGGGGAAAGGACCCGCTGTCTACGCACTTCGGGCCCAGGCGGATAAAGTGTTGTACCAACAGGAAATGAAAAAGACACTGGAGAGCGAACCGCATTTGCTACTTCATCAAAATATGGTGGAACGGCTGTTGGTGGAAGACGGGGTCTGCCGGGGTGTGTTGACCCGGACTGGGGCAAAGTATTATGCGAAAAGTGTAGTATTAACCACAGGTACATACCTGCGGGGAAAGGTTATCATCGGAGATCTGACATACGAGAGCGGACCCAATAATCAGCAACCCTCCGTCAATCTGGCCCATCATCTGCATGAGTTGGGCTTTGAAACCGTGCGCTTCAAGACAGGGACACCTCCCCGGGTCAACAAATTGACTGTGGATACGGATAAAATGGAGATTCAGCCCGGAGATGAAGAGCCGAGGGCATTTTCATACGAAACCAAGGAATATATCACCGATCAACTGCCCTGCTGGCTCACTTACACCAATGAAAAAACCCATGAGTATATCCGTGACAATCTCCACCGGGCACCAATGTATTCCGGGATGATTGAAGGACAGGGACCCCGTTATTGTCCTTCGATCGAGGACAAGATCGTTCGGTTCGCCGATAAAAACCGGCATCAGATTTTTCTGGAACCCGAAGGTCGGGAGACGTTGGAGATGTATGTTCAGGGTCTTTCGACCAGTTTGCCGGAGGAAATTCAGCAACCGTTGCTTCGGACCATCGACGGTTTGGAAAACGCGGAAATGATGCGAACAGGATATGCCATTGAATATGATGCCATCGTTCCCACCCAACTGTGGCCCAGTCTGGAGACCAAGCAGGTGGCAAATCTTTTTACTGCAGGGCAGATTAATGGAACTTCCGGCTATGAAGAAGCAGCAGCCCAGGGAATTATGGCCGGGATCAATGCGGTTCGGAAGGTCCGGGGGGAAGAACCGGTTATCCTCGATCGCTCCCAGGCATATATCGGAGTCCTTATTGACGACTTGGTGACAAAGGGTACCAATGAACCCTACCGTCTGCTCACTTCACGGGCGGAGTATCGTCTGTTGCTTCGCCATGACAATGCGGACCTCCGGTTGACGGATCTCGGTTATGAAGTGGGTTTGATCTCTGAAGAGCGATATCGTCGGTTCCGGAAGAAGCGGGAGGCAATTGAACGGGAGATCCATCGCCTTCGGGAAACAATTCTAAAGCCGACTCCCGATGTGCAGGCCTTACTCCGAAAACTGGGATCCAGTGAATTGGACCAGGCTGTGGAGTTGGCTAAGTTGATCAAACGGCCGGAGGTAAAAATAGAGCATATTTACCAATGGTCTCCGCCGGCGGAACCGGTGGCTCCCGAGGTGGCGGAACAGGTGGAGATTCAGCTGAAATATGAGGGATATATTAAAAAGTCCCTGCAACAGGTGGAAAAAATGAGAAAGATGGAAAACAAGCGGATCCCGGAATGGGTGGACTATGATCAAGTGAAGGGAATTTCGGCGGAAGCGAAGGAGAAATTGAACCAGGTTCGCCCCTTGTCCTTGGGTCAGGCTTCCCGGATCTCCGGAGTCAATCCATCGGATATTTCCATCTTGCTGATCCATCTGGAGAAGGGAAGGCAGTCACGTGCCAGCAGTTGATCTGTTTTCAGAAGATGAAAGGAGAGCATCATGGATTATCGGGAATGGTTGGGGGAAACGGCCCGGGAACTTTTGCGGGTTCCCTTGAACACAGAGCAGCTGGACCTTTTATACCGTTATTACCGCCTGTTGGTGGAAGGTAATAAAAAGATGAATCTGACAGCGATTACTGATGAGAAGGCAGTCTTCGTGAAGCATTTTTTTGATTCCCTCACCCCGGCACCACATCTCTCCTTTTCTGAAGTGGATTCCCTGATCGATGTGGGAACGGGAGCCGGTTTTCCAGGGATCCCCTTGAAGATTGCTTACCCTCACTTGCGGCTGGTTTTGTTGGATTCGTTGAACAAACGTGTCACATTTTTGAGGGAAACCGTGGCGCAGCTGGGGTTGCATGGGGTGGAGTGTGTGCACGGACGGGCGGAAGAAGTGGCACGAAGACCCTTGTTTCGGGAATCCTTTGATGTAGTGACAGCCCGTGCAGTGGCGAAGTTGAACGTACTGGCTGAATACTGTCTTCCCTTTGTTCGGGTCGGAGGATGGTTTGTGGCGCTGAAGGGAGCCGATATAGAAGAGGAGGTGGGACAAGCGCGTCCAGGAGTGAGAACCTTGGGAGGGAAAGCACCTGATTCCATTTCTCTTTCCTTGCCGGAAGGAATGGGAAAGCGGCATTTGATTTTTGTAACAAAGGAGCGACCCACACCTAAATCGTATCCCCGTAAAGTGGGAACTCCCGTCCGGAACCCGTTGCACAGCTCATGAGACTTTCGGTTTCTCCCCCGTTGGATGCTTTTTTCCGAAGGGGGTTTTTGCTTTTTTCAGAGGAGATTCAACAAAGGAAAAAGCAGCCGCTGACAACGGCTGCTTTTTCTAGCCCAGATTGTTGATCAAATTGTGGAGTCCACGAAGGGCCAGCTTTCGTTTTTCCAATTGCTCATCCTGAAGATTTCCTCCTGAAAATGGGGTGAAAAACTCGTCGTAGGATTGTCCAAAGGGATCAGATATATCGAGTTCATCTTTTTTCAATCCGTCATTGGAGTTTTTCAATACGTTACGGGCCACCTCCTGATTGAGATGGAAGTGGCTTCCGGTTTTGGGCTCCTCTCGCCGAGGGGGAGAAGCGGGTGCCATCTGCTGTTGTTGGGATATCATCCCGTGATCCTCCCGCTTTGCAGTTGGGGGAGACTTCCGGGATTGGCTCTGTAATGGCCCGGGGGTGGGAGGAGAGAAGGGGTGGCCCCCTCTATGATTGCCGGATTTCCTCCGGGTTGAAGCACTGTGGCGGGACAGGGGCCCTTTCTCCTTCATTTCCTGAAAAGGTTCATACGTCAAGGTCTGCTCCCGATGAGAAATACTCTCCTCCCATACCAGTGAAGAATCGGAGGAGGTTGGCTCCAGATTCGATGAGGAAGATGGTGCCCGTTTCTCCTTACTGACGAAACGGAAAGGCTCTTTTTGACGGCTGGACTTCCGATACTTCATCCGACCTTGTTCCATGGGTATTACGGAAGAAGAAGTCCGTTTCCCAGGGCCTCGACTGGTTTGGGTGAAGGGCTTTGGATGAGATTCCTTTGCATCCGGAAGGGGAAGCTCTTCGGTTGCTAGCGATTCCCCGGTTCGTTTTCCGTGAAAAGACGGAGAAGAAGGGAGATCCCTTAATCCCGGGTGTGTCTGATCCATAGGGGAACGACGATCTTGTACCAGCTTTTTTCTCAAATCCTTTTCCCTTTCCCGGAAGACCGGTTCCCTTGATTTTTCCTCTGGACCGGACGGGATGCCGGTGGTCGATTGATCTTGGTAAACCAGAGGGGATTGACGGTGCAACAAGCGTTTTCGGTTGTAAATTTCCCGCTGATGGAGGACACTATCCTCCTCCGGTTCGGGCTCGGAAGGAGAGGAGTTGTCATCCTGGCGATAAAGAGAGTAATCGGAGGCTGAGACATTGTCACGAGTCTCCTCGAAAGGTTCCATGCTCTGATCGGGTGAATCCGATTCGGCAGCAATATCCACTACCTCAATCGCAGGTTGAACCGGTTCGTCCTCATTGGGAAGACTTTTTCCATACAGGGAGATTTCTTCTTGACTCACTTCCGGGACTTGCAAGATATAAACAGAGTGATGAGAGATGGAATCCAGCTTTTCAAACTTCAATTTGGGTGACCAATTGCTCTTATCTTCTAGACTGACGAGTTGGGCATCGATTCCGGAAGGAATCCCCTCTGGGGATTCCTGTTGGGAAGAGCTGCACATGACGGAGGCGATGGAACCCGGATTCAATTTGAGCAGTAAAGCTGTCTTTCCCATACGGGCCGCTTTTTTTGCTGCTTCCTTTCCGGCATGCCCTTTACCGATCACAATGACATCATAATCTTCTCCCGAATAAGTCATGGGCTTTCCCTCCTTTTCATTTCCCCCGGTGTTTTCGGGTTTTTACGGCTGCCGCGGAATGGTTGCAGATCATCGGCCCTTTGGGTAAAGGGTTACGGAATCCCCCAAGGTCTCCATGCCTTGGGGGATTACCCGGATCGGAAGGAAGCTTCAGTTATTTTTTAGTTTGTCCTTTCCGTCCGACCCGTTTCTCCGCGGAACTGGGAACTGTAAACTCCTCTTGAATGGTGGCGGCCACTTCCTGTTGTGTTTTCAGCGGAACGGTTTTCGATTTGGACTGGGTGAACTTGCACAAGCCGAAAGCATTGGCGAACTGGGCATCAATGCCGTAATCTTCGGCAAAGATCAGTTTGTCTCCAAATCGATCCCGGTAATATGGTTTGAAAGGAATGGATGAGCCGCCGGTCAGGATGATATATGTGATGTCATCAGCGTAATCGAGTCGATTCCACACTTCCTCCACAAGGGAGGTCCCCACTTCCTCTATGCATCCTTTGACAATTTCATTTACATCGTAGACTTTTCCTTTAAAGCTGATCTCCCCGGAACGGATAATTCGGTTCAGACTCCAAATCGGATACTCTTTTCCTTGTTTGTCCGGATCCACTTCCCGGGAGAATTCTGTCAACCGCTTGGAGAGAAGTTGGTAGACATTGATCATTGCATGGCGGGAGGTGAAGCTTTGCCGCTTAATGATGGTCTCCCCATGAAGGGTTTCCACATCGGAAGTTCCAAAACCCAGATCGTTGATGCTCACTTTTTGAATGAACAAGTCCTCATTCAGAAGTTGACCTTCCCGGTCCAGTGCGATATGGAAGAGGGTGGCCATGGGCTGGCTGATCACATATAAATTTTCCCGTTTGATTTCAAATTCAATCTTCCGGTAGGGAAGGTTGCCCTGTTTTACTTCAAAGCTATGCTTTCCGACGAGACGCCGTTTCAGTTCTTCTTTGTAGTCGATATAGCTGTCTGTGGGTAAGGCGACAGAAACGACGGGTTCGGGCTTGTCGGTTCCCTGCAGCATCAGACCGGTGCTTACACGGAACATAATCATGTATTCTTCTTCCCGAAACCAGGTGGGGCTGAACAGACGGCGCTCGTGGGAGTCGAAGAGTTCATCGTCGGCGGATTGTTCAATGGCCAGTTTCCCTACAAACCATTCCCGGTCTCCTTCCCGTTCCCGGTACATGATGTTGTGAGGGTCGTTGTTATAGGTGATTTCACCCACTCGGTTGGGGACCACCATGTTACGGATAAACATCTTCAAGAATTGGTCCCCGTTCCTGCTGACAACTTTGGTCCCGTAATATCCTTGGTCATTCCCTATGTAGATGGGTACGCTCATAACTTGTTCCTCCTGTTTTTTGTCAAAGGTCTCAAACTGTTCTTTCTACTGGTCTTCTATTGATTCTATCAATCCGGGTTACAGGGGGTCAATAAGAAGAAAGGCGGGTTTCTGCATTCACCGACCATACCTCCTCTTTTTCGACAAATTTTTGGTGATGGGATGATGCTTTTATGTTTTTATAGGGAACCTTTGTTTGGTGAGGTGTGCAAGGGGGAGGGATATGTTTCACGTGAAACATGGATCGGTTTTGCAAAAAACCGGAGGTCGAGAAGCGATGTGATTTAGCGATTTCCAGGTCTGTCGGGATGGGGGTTCGGATTCTGCACAAAAGTCCTGAGAGCTAAAGAGGCTGCATATGCAACTCTTCTTGTGATGAGTTTTACTGTAACGCTTCGTGTGATCAACTTTGAAACAAAAGTTTGACTACCTGTGAGAGACAGGAGGGTCTTCCGAAAACATCGAATTAGATATAAAGTCTATATATGGTCACAGTTTAATCAGATCCGGAAGGGAGAGCATGCTTTTGGGAGGATCATTCCAAGTACTGTGCATGGGGCAGACCTGTGTGAGTTTAGAAGCGGTTTGGAAAAGTCATTGATTGGGCGATTCCACAGATGTCTCTGGATGTCATGTCAAGGCAATGAATTGTGAGGCCTGATTATTCTCCGGTCCAGTGTGGAGCCGACGGATCCCTGCAATCCGCAGCCGGAGAAATAACAAGGGATTATAAACGAGGGATCTTACAGTTATTACAGGTGGTGTCCATGAAGATGAGAGAGCCATTCAGCCGGTTGTTTGGGATGGCGGAAAAAGAAGAACATGAAGAAGTAAGACAGTTGGAAGTCAGATTGATCCGGCCGAGTCCCTATCAACCCCGGTCGATTTTTGACGATGATCGACTGAATGAATTATGTAAAACCATTCGTACCCATGGGGTCATTCAACCGGTGGTGGTGCGGCGGATTCAGGATCAATATGAATTGATCGCCGGTGAGAGAAGGCTTCGTGCCGTCAAGAAATTGGGGATGGAAAGAATCCCGGCCATTGTTCGGGAAATGTCCGATATGGATGCAGCTTCGGTCTCCTTGATCGAAAATCTGCAACGGGAGGGTTTGACTGCTCTCGAAGAAGCAGAGGCTTACCATCAGTTGATCGAGATCCACGGCTTGACACAGGAAGGGTTGGCCAAACGGTTGGGGAAGGGACAATCCACTGTGGCGAATAAACTGCGTCTGTTGCACCTTCCCAAGGAGGTTCAGGATGCAGTTCTGGATCGGTCGATCACGGAAAGGCATGCCCGGGCATTGTTGGGATTGAAGGAGAAGGAACTGCAATTGAAACTGTTGAATGAAATATTGCAGAAGGGCTTGAACGTAAAACAGACCGAGGAACGGGTGCAACGCTTGACGCAGATGGGGAATACTCCCAAACCCAAACGAAAATCCTTTTCCAGGGATGTGCGAATTGCGGTTAATACCATCCGCCAATCCGTGGACATGGTGAAAGAGACCGGTCTCCCGGTGACTGCCGATGAAAAGGATCTGGATGACTTTTATGAAGTGGTTATTCGCATCCCAAAATAAAAAGTGTACAATTTCGGGGAAGGGACTCGTGAAGCCCTGACTCCTATCAGCCATGAAATGAGGTGCAAGTTCATTGAGTCGAATTGTAGCCATTGCCAATCAAAAAGGCGGGGTTGGAGTGCGTCCGTAAGGGACTGTGAACAATGCCTCCATGGAGGTTGGGATTGGGGAGGAATCCCATGGTCAACCGGCTTACCTGAGGTGGAAACGCCGCAAGGGACCATAGCATGCCGGGAAAAGCCGATCGGTTGATCCAATCAGCGTGCAGCCGGATCGGCGAGACCAAGGAAGTGATATGGTCAAGGCTATACTGCCTGAATCCCAGTTTCTTGGCCCTGAGCGCCGGGGTGTGCGAAAGCTGATTGAGACGCACACGGAAAGAGGCTATGAAGAGTATTTCCAGCGCTCTTCATACTCCCCGCCTCTTTCCCAGCGCATCGGAGATGCGTCAAAGAGACGAACAGGAACCTACGTCACTTCCATTGTGTTTATGTGTCCTAAACGGAGATGGCCTAAGGCGGGACTCCAGCTGGGATGAGAGGATCTCGCTATGGCCACGGAGCCCCCATAGTAGTTTGAGACGGGGAAAGCCCGTTACTTGGCGAAGGGGGGCAGGTCGTTCAAACGATGGATTATGGAGGTATGCGAAATGCAGAGAGCCGAAGTAATCTTATCGTTACTGGGCCGGAAAGCCGAAAGCGATGAGAATTTTATCTTCCGAAGACTGTACCGCAACTTGTTTAATCCGGATTTCTATCTGAACGCTTGGGCCCGAATCCAAGAGCGGCTGGAACAAAAGCCTTCCGGGTTGCCCAACTGTTCTATGGACAGAATGAAGCCCGATTGGGAACAAGTCATCCGGCAGATGAAAGCCGGAACATATCATCCCAAACCATTATTCAAAAAACAGGAGAGATGTGATGAGGATTTCGCCTTCCGGGATCGATTAATCCTGGAGATACTGAGACAGATCCTGGAGGCGATCTACGAGCCGCACTTTTTGGAAACATCACACGGTTTCAGACCCCAACGGAACCATCTGACAGCTTTGCACACGATCCGGACATCCTGCCAGGGTACCAATTGGGTTATCAAAGGTGAAATTAAAGACATCCTTCATCGAATGGACTCTCAGCTCCTGATTTCCCTGCTCGCCAGGCGGATCGACGACGGAAGGTTTTTGGATCTGCTCAACCGGTTTATCCGGGCCGGATATCTGAAATCCGGGGGGATTTCCACCGATGTTCCGGCTTCATTTCGCAGAGAGGATATTCGCTTTCTGCTTGTGAATATTTATCTTCATGAACTGGACCGATTTATGAAGAACCGATCCTTGTCCACCATGGATGCGAGGACCCCGATGAACTATCTCAGGTATGCTGGGAGATTCCTGATATGCATTAGCGGTGGAAAAGTCTTGGCTCAATCCATTCGAAATGATATTCAAACTTTCCTTCAATCCACCCTTCACCTGGATCTCACGGGAGACGATATCCGAATCACCCACCTGGCGAAGAAGGGAGTGCGGTTTCTGGGTTACGAGATCCGATCGGAAAAGCCCATACCGAGGCAAAGTCCTTCGGACTGCGGAAAGAGATCCGCCTTTGGAAATATTCAATTGTTGGTACCGGGTGAAGTGATTCGTCAGAAGATCCGGCCTTTCATTAAGAAGGGCAGGCCGGTTCATATCAACTCCAGAATTCATTTGTCATTGCCGGATTTGATTCATCGATATCATGAGGAAATGCGGGAGTTGTACAACTTCTATTGTTTGGCTGAGGATGTCAGCGCCAAACTGGGGAAGTTTAGATATTATCACTATTGGAGTCTGGTGAGGACCATTGCCCGCAAGGAAAAATCCTCAGTGAAAAAGGTGTTGGACAAATACGGCACAGACATCAAAGGAATCCAGGGTACCGGGACAAAAAAGCGGATCGGTGTAAAGATTCAAGCCGGAGACGGAAAGGAAAAGGTGATCACATATTTTCACGCACCATTGAAGAAGAGAGTCCATCCGAATCCGGTCTTCCCCCCACCTTGCTGAAAAGCCAACTCCAAGTTGCCTGAAGAGGCACGGATCGTGTTGTGATTCAGAGTGTTCCGGGGCCACTTTTTCAGTTCCTAAGAACATGACGATGGATTGCTTTTTGAGTCCGTCGGGATTGGGTTTCACATTTCGCTTCAGGTTCTTACAAGGCAAAGATGCTCCATGTGAAATCGAACCCTCCCTGGAACCAGCGTTTTTCACAATGTTTTGATGCAAACCTTGACAGGACATCTCAAACATGACAGTTGCGGCGCAATCAACTTGAACAGGGTGCCGGGATAAATTTTGAAGGAAGACTCTCATCAGTTTCTCACCTGGCTCAGGAACGGCCGGAGAGCCGAATACACTGAAAGGTGTACGTTCGGTTCGGAGGGGGGTTCACAGAAACCTGTCATGTAACATGATAAGGCGCTGGGTTCCCACCCTACAAAACCACAACATCTATCAATTTGGGAGCTAGTTTGGTTCACCAAGGTAAACGAACTTTAGTCGTGGACACGGATCCGCAGGGCAATACCACTTCCGGACTGGGGATCAATAAAGCGGATGTGAAACAGTGTATCTATGATGTGTTGATCGATGAAGTACCCGTCAAAGATGTTCTGCTCTCCACTTCCATTGAGGGATTGGATCTGGTCCCCGCGAGAATCGAATTGGCAGGGGCGGAAATTGAATTGGTCCAAACCCTTTCCCGTGAACATCGACTGAAGCGGTCACTTCAATCGGTCAGGGATACTTACGACTATGTATTGATCGACTGCCCACCGTCTCTCGGTGTGCTGACGGTTAACTCGTTGACAGCGGCCAATTCTGTGTTGATCCCGATCCAGTGCGAGTTTTATGCTTTGGAAGGGTTGGGACAATTGCTCAATACGATCCGAATTGTGCAAAAACACCTGAATAAGCGTTTGGAAATTGAGGGTGTTCTGTTGACGATGTTCGATAGACGTACCAACCTTTCTGTACAAGTGATGGAAGAAGTGAAGAAATATTTTCAGGAAAAAGTTTATCATACAGTCATCCCCCGAAATGTCCGCCTCAGTGAAGCACCTAGCCACGGGATGACCATCCTGGATTACGATGCCCGTTCCCGTGGAGCGGAATGCTATATTGAATTGGCGAAGGAAGTGATCCGGAATGGCCGGCAGTAAAGCTTTGGGCAAAGGACTGGGTGCTCTTTTCCCCGGTGCCCAGGTGAACGATGAGGATGTGGTGAATGAGATTGCGGTGGATGAACTTCGTGCCAACCCTTATCAACCGCGCAAGCATTTTGATCCCGACGCATTGGAGGAACTGATCTCTTCTGTCAGGGAACATGGAGTGGTTCAGCCTTTGGTCGTGCGAAAAAGCATTCGGGGATATGAGATTGTAGCTGGTGAGAGACGGTTTCGGGCTGCAAAGGAAGCCGGATTGGATCGGGTCCCCGTTGTGGTTCGGGAATTTACTGATGAGCAGATGATGGAGATCGCTTTGATTGAAAATTTGCAGCGTGAGGATCTCAACTCCATAGAAATCGCAGAGGCTTATCAAAAATTGATGGATCGTTTCTCCCTGACCCAAGAAGAATTGGCTAAACGGGTGGGGAAAAGTCGTCCCCATGTGACAAACTATCTTCGTCTGCTTCAACTCCCCCGGGAGATTCAGGAAGATGTTTCACGTGGAACATTATCCATGGGACATGCCCGCGCGTTACGTGGAGTGAAAGATCGTGAAACCTTATTAAAATTGGCCAAGCGGGCGGTAAAGGAAGGGGTCAGTGTCCGCCAGTTAGAAGATTGGGTTCAACAAGTAAATGAGGGCGTGAAGCGGACTCAGAAGAAAAAGGTCCGTTCCCAAACTCCTCTCCGTCCGGAATTTAAACGTTATGAAGATGTGTTGCAAGAAGCTTACAGCACCCCAGTTCGAATTCGACACGGAAGAAAAAAAGGACGGATTGAAATCGAGTATTATTCGGAAAGAGAACTGGAACGGCTGGTGGAAATGTTGCAGAAGGATCGGATTCTGGATTGATACCCAGACCGGCGATGGAGGGGTGACTGTGATTTATCTGGATAACGCTGCCACCACCTGGCCAAAGCCAAAGACCGTTTTGAAGAGTATGGAGGATTGTTTGGCAAACTACGGGGCAAATCCCGGCAGGGGCGGACATCGATGGTCCGGAATGGCGGGGGAGAAGGTGGAAGAAACACGTCGCAAGCTGGCACAATTGTTTCGAATCCGGGATCCGAGAAATCTAATCTTTTGTCAAAACGGAACCCATGGGATCAATCTCTCTCTCAAAGGATGGTTGAACTCAGGCGATCATGTGGTGGCCACCGGCTGGGAACACAATGCAGTTGTCCGTCCACTGGAGATGTTGAAAAAGACCCGGGGGATTCAAGTGGATTACATCCCCCCGGGATCAGAAGGGCCTGTGGATCTCCGCCGGTTGGAAGAGGCTTTGGGGTCTCGTACCCGTTTGATTGTTTCCACCCATGCTTCCAATGTGACCGGGGTGTTGCTCCCGGTGGGAGAAATCGGCGATATCGCCCGCCGGAGGGGAATCCCTCTGTTGGTGGACGCCGCCCAGACGGCGGGAGTGGTCCCCATCGATGTGGAATCGATGGGAATTTCCATGTTGGCTTTTTCCGGTCATAAAGGACTGATGGGTCCGCAAGGCACCGGAGGATTATATATCTCGCCGAAATTGTCACTTCGCCCCTTGATGGAAGGGGGAACAGGGAGTCACTCCGAACAGTTGTGGCAACCTGATGAACGTCCGGCGGGCTTTGAAAGCGGGACGCTCAATACTCCCGGAATTGCGGGCCTGAATGCAGGACTTCAATTTTTGTCTGAACAGGGGATTGAATCGATCCGGCAACATGAAACCCTTCTCGCTCAACAAATCTCTGAGGGATTGAGTCGGATGGAGGGGATTCGTGTATACAAACCAGAATCCTCTTCTGTTCCCGTGGTTTCATTCAATGTGGAGGGAGTGGACGGAAACGAGGTGGCCGCCATCCTGGATCAGCATTATGAAATTGCGGTCCGGTCCGGATTTCATTGTGCCGCTTTGGCCCATCGGACACTGGGGACAGCAGATGCGGGAACCATCCGGGTCAGTCCGGGCTTTTTCAACACGGATCAGGATGCGGCGGCATTGCTGCAGGCGGTGGGTGAAATCCGGGAATCTTATGTGCTGGGATAGGGAGTGGAGCGGGGAGTGATTTTACTTGGCACTCTGGTGAACGGGATTGCGATTGCATCGGGATCCCTGTTGGGGATTTTTTTTACCGGCATGCGAAAAGAGATTCATGAGACGGTGATGCAAGGGATTGGGCTGGTGGTGTTGGTGATCGGCCTGTCCATGGCTTTGGAATCCCAAAACTTTATCAGTGTATTGCTCTCTTTAGCGATAGGGGGAATCCTGGGTGGTTGGTTGAAAGTGGAGGATCGGTTGAATCAATTTGGAAAGTGGGTGGAGAACCGATGGAAAGGCGAAAGTCCCTTTGCCACCGGATTTGTAACCGGGACTTTGGTTTACTGTATCGGTCCCATGGCTGTTTTGGGAGGGTTGGACAGTGGATTGCGGGGAGATCATGAAGTGTTGTACACGAAATCCTTACTGGACGGGTTCACCGCGATCCTGTTTTCTTCCAGCTTGGGGAGCGGAGTGCTCTTTTCGATGATTCCTGTGGTGTTATATGAAGGGGCGATCACCTTGTCTGCAGGGTGGATCACCCACTTTCTCGACAAGGAAGCCTTGGATCAGGTAATTCAGCAGGTGACGGCAACAGGAGGAATCCTGATTATCGGGATCGGGATCAATTTGCTCGGGTTGGGAAAGATCCGGGTGGGAGACTTACTTCCAGCCATCCCTGTTGCAGTTGCGGCTGCTCTGGTCATGATTCGATTTTCCATCTGATGCTGAAAGCTGATATGTCCCCGAATTTCGACAAAAATATGCTTGATTTTATTCCGTCACGACAAACCCGGCCTTCCTCTGGTTGGCCGGGTTTTCATGTTCATCATGATTTAAAGAAATCTTTGGCGAGAACTTTCGGTCTGGGCCGCAGAATAGATGGCGGAAGCAATCACATGGGCCATCTTCATCACCATGCTCAGGCGTGTGTTCTGAAGAACAAAGTACTCCATAAAGCCCGCCACATTGACGATCCCTGTCACATGTACCTGTCCCACCTCGGGAAGCTGTTTATTGACCCCGGCTCCGGGCCTTACCGGTCCGTTGCCTACCTGGATCCATCCCACGCTGGAAAGCTGTCCGAGACAGGCATCAACGGCGATCACTCTGGGATTCCGCATTTCTTTGTTCAACTGAATCAAGGTGTTCTCCAAGTTGACCGCATGTACAGGCTCGTCCAATGTTCCGTATACACGGAGGAAGGGAGACGCCATCTTCTCCAATTGAGTTCCGACCAATGGGCCGAGGGAGTCCCCTGTCGACCGGTCGGTTCCGATACAAATACAGGCCAATTCCCGGGTACCGGGATACAACTGAAGTGTATTGATCAGCCAGTCAGCACATCGGTGAGAGGCACTGGGATGGGTGAATTTGATACGGTTCGGACAGTCGGACCCAAGGTCCGGGGTTGGAGCCGGTTCGGTCATGGCAGTCAACCTCCGAAAAGGAATTCAAATCCTTACCAGTATACGGATGGAGAATAGGAAATATACATGTAGGGACAACCCGGACAAGGGGGATCAATATGCGGTTCAACCTGTGGAACTCCCTCAAAATCAGTATGACAATTATCGGCACCACCATAGGAGCCGGATTTGCTTCGGGTCGGGAGATATGGGAGTTTTTCGGTTCTTACGGGGAAGAGAGCAGTTCCGGCATTGTTCTCGCCACTCTACTGCTCTTTGCGGCAAGTGTAGTGATCCTTCAGATCAGTTGGAAAGAGAGAACTCAGCACTATTCAGAGGTGCTGGTTCATGTGATCGGAGTTCGCCTGGCCCGTCTGTTTGACTATCTGGTGATGGCATCTCTCGTGACCAGCACGCTGGTTATGGTGGCCGGAAGTGGGGCCACATTTCAAGAGTGGAACGGCTCCTTCACCATGGGAATTTGGGTGATGGCGGCAGCGGTGATTCTGATCCTCTTCTTTGATCTCAAAGGGTTGATGTCGATGAATGCCGTTTTAATTCCTGTCATGGTTACAGTATTAGTGGTGGTTTGCCTCCAATTTCTACAAGGGACTGGATGGATGTTTGTTCCGGAGGAGGGAGACCTGCCCACTCTTCCTGTTTGGCCGTCGGCTATCACTTATACCGCTTTTAATATTTTGTCTTTGCTGGCTGTACTGTCCACCATGGGCAGACAGATTCAACACCCGGCAGAGATCTGGGTGTCCGGAGGAATCAGTTGCCTGTGTCTGGGACTGTTGGCTAGTCTGTATAATTATTCGTTGTTGCGAGTGAAAAGTCTCATTTCCCAATATGAAATTCCGTTGTTTGCCCTGATGCGTGATTATTCCGATCTTTGGGTGGCCACGATCTCATTGATCCTGTGGCTGGCCATCTATACGACGGCGGTCAGCAATGTTCATGGTTTATCTTTTCGCCTGTCGGAGTACCTTTCATTTCCCCCCTGGGTGATCGGTGGAGGGGTGATCCTGTTGTTGGTGCCGGTCAGTCGATTGGGTTTTTCCAATCTGGTCACCCTTTTGTACCCTCTCTATGGTGTGCTCAATCTGTTGATCCTGACGATGATCCTTCTTTATCCTTTTACCAAAGAACAATGACCGGCTGGGAATCCCCTCCTTGCTTGGGTACAATAGCAGAGAAGACAAGGGGAGGGAGAACCGAATGTATCGCTTGATTCAAAAGGGAATCTGTCTGTTTCTGAAGATTTACCATCGATTGGAGATGGACGGGCTGGAACATGTACCAACAAAGGGGCCGTTTTTGGTAGTGGGAAATCATATCAGTGTTCTGGATCCTTTTTATATTGCAGCCGTCCTGCCGGGACGGATTTCATTCATGGCCAAGGAGGAATCCTTCTCCCATCCTGTGAGCAGATGGTTTCTATATCGGGTGGGTGCCTTTCCCGTAAACAGAGAGGGGGTGGATACGCGCTCCCTCCGGACCGCCCTGGCTCTGTTGAAGGAAGGGAAAAGAGTGGGGATCTTTCCCGAAGGAGGCCGGAGAGAGTCAGACCCGCTGAAAGAGTTGAAAGATGGAGCCGCCTGGCTGGCAATCCGGTCCAATGTTCCAATCCTCCCTGTAGTGATCGAGGGGACGGATCAGGCTCTTTCCCGCGGCAGTCGTTGGCTTCGGCCGGCAAAAGTCCGCATTCGGTTTGGCAAGCCCCTCTCTGGTTTATACCAAGGGAAACCGAGGGGAAAACAGGAATATCTGACCGGCAGAATTCTGAACTCCTTCCGGTCTCTCCAGTCTGAATCCCAAGGGGCCCCCCGTTGAAATCCACCGACAGACTTTTTATAATAAAGGGCAACAGACAGGGAGGACGGTGGCCGATGGAGCGTAAAAGCTTTCAGCTCGGGGATGTGGTGGAGATGAAAAAAATGCACCCCTGTGGAACCAACGCTTGGAAAGTGATCCGGATGGGAATGGATATCCGGATGAAATGCACAGGGTGCGGTCACAGTGTATTGCTTCCGCGTTCTCGTTTTGAAAAACGGATGAAGCGGATCTTGGTTCATGGGGAGGCGGAGGCAGAATAAAAACACCCACAGGGCTGTTGATTAACCAAAAAGTGGACGGCGGAGGGAGTTGTGTACTGCCAAAGTGACCTTTGCCATCCTACCCAGTGGGAAGTCTTACGGGAGGGGCGTTTAGGGGCAACATTCTCCCTTGTGATACTTCGTGATCGGGCTTTGCCCCCGCCCTGACCGGAAGATTCGGAGCGGACAGTCTACACATCCTTGCTGGATGGCAACCGGAGCGGGGCAGAACACGATCTCCCCACCTAAAATATGGTTAATCAACACGCCTGAAACACCCATACCTTTATTCCAACCGGGGTCCCATGACCCCGAACCTGTACCGGTTTGGGAGCAACCAATCCGGTGTTTTTTTCGGTGAGGAAATCTTCGATAATGATTTCCTGCGGATGTTGTGCTATTTCCTTTATTCTGCAGGCTGTCCACCTTTCAAGAGCTATGGTCAGTTCAACCATAGAGTTTTTGAAACGCTTTTGTTCAATTTATGATTTCAACCCCCGCCGGGGAAATTGCCGAAGGAGGCCCGTTTTCATCCCTCCCTTCAGAATGTGGATTTCTCCCTTGTCCTTTTAACGGGTCAAGTGGTTGCCTGAGTGGGGGTTTATTCCCTGAAATCAAGAGGAGCTGACATTCCATGTCGCTTACAACCGGTATTGTCGGTCTGCCGAATGTAGGCAAATCGACCTTGTTTAATGCGATCACCCGGGCCGGTGCGGAATCGGCCAATTATCCCTTTTGCACGATTGATCCCAATGTGGGAGTGGTGGATGTTCCCGATCAACGGATGAATCGCCTGGCGGAGATCGTAAAACCCCAGCGGATCGTCCCTACATCTTTTCAATTTACTGATATTGCGGGTTTGGTGAAAGGCGCCAGCAAAGGTGAAGGTCTCGGCAACCAGTTTTTGTCCCATATCCGTGAGGTGGATGCGATCATTCACGTGGTCCGCTGTTTTGAAGATGAGAATATCACCCACGTTTCCGGCGGGGTGGATCCGGTCGGAGATATGGAGACCATCAATCTGGAGTTGGTCCTGGCAGATCTTGAAACCGTGGAACGGCGGTTGGATCGGGTCGCCCGTCAGAAGCGGAGCGGTGATGCCGAAGCGAAAAAGGAGCACGAAGTCTTGGAGAAACTGCAACAAACTTTGGCGGAGGGAAAACCGGCCCGAGGATTGAATCTGAAGGAGGAAGAGGTGGAACGGATCCGTTCTCTCCATCTGCTCACCCTTAAGAAAATGCTTTATGCCGCCAATGTGTCGGAAGAAGATGTGTCCGAACCCGGTGCCAATCCCCATGTCCGGGCCCTTCGCAAGCAAGCGGACGCGGAAGGAGCGGAGGTGGTGACCATCAGTGCCCAGTTGGAGGCGGAGATCGCAGAGTTGGAAGGGGATGAGCGGGATCAATTCCTGTCTGAGTTGGGACTGGCCGCATCCGGGTTGGATCGTTTGGTGTCGGCGGCCTATCGCCTGTTGGGATTGATCACTTATTTCACCGCCGGGGAAAAAGAGGTTCGGGCCTGGACGATCCGGCAAGGAACTCGGGCGCCGCAGGCCGCCGGTGTAATCCACTCCGACTTTGAGCGGGGATTTATCCGGGCGGAAGTGGTTTCGTTCACTGATCTGGTCCAATCCGGCTCTCTGGCCAGCGCCCGGGAGCAGGGACTCCTGCGCTCCGAGGGTAAGGATTATGTGGTCGAAGACGGAGATGTAATGCATTTTCGGTTCAATGTGTAAGAACCTTTAACCTTGCCTTCTCCAACCATCTTTGATAGAATACAGTATCGTGAATATGGATTATTCACTCCTTGCTCCGCTGATCCGGTGGGGCCGTCTCAGTCCAAAAGGAGGTGGAACAACGTGCACAAGTATGAGCTGATGTATATCCTGCGTCCGGAACTGGATGAGGAAAAAAGCAATGCCAACCGTGAAAAATTCCGGGGGATCATCGCTGACAACGGTGGGGAATCCATCGAGATGGAGCATTTCGGCAAACGCCGTTTGGCTTATATGATCGATGACCATCGCGAAGGCATTTACACTGTGGCGACCTTCAACGGCACCGTTGACACCGTAAACGAACTGGATCGTCAACTGAAGCTGGATGATGATGTGATTCGCCACATGGTGATCAACATTGATGACAAAAAGTAAGGAGCATGACACGGGACCAAAATCGGCTTTGGGGAGGGGTTGCCGATGTTAAACAGAGTGGTTCTGATCGGCCGTTTGACCAGGGATCCTGAGCTTCGCTACACACCTGGAGGTGTGGCCGTCACCAGTTTTAATTTGGCGGTCAATCGCCGTTTTACCAACCAACAGGGAGAACGGGAAGCGGACTTCATCGATATCGTGGCTTGGCGCCAACTGGCGGAAACTGTAGCCAATTACATGAAGAAGGGACGCCTGGTTGCTGTGGAAGGGCGTCTCCAGATCCGCAGTTATGAAAATCAAGAAGGCCGTCGGATCAAGGTGGCGGAAGTGGTCGCCGATAATGTCCAGTTTTTGGAGTCGCGGTCTCAAGCCGGCTCAGGTTCCGGATACAACCAGGATTATGGAGACAATGGCGGTTTTGATAAGAACCAAGGCAACCGGGGCCCCTCCACCGACCCCTTTGCGGACGACGGTAAACCGATCGATATTTCCGATGATGATCTGCCCTTTTGATCCGATTGTGGGACCAAATGAATCTCTCAGGAAAGGGGGTCTTTCCATGGCCCGCCGTCGCGGTAATAAGCGCCGGAAAGTCTGTTATTTCACAGTCAATAAGATCGAATATATCGATTACAAAGATGTGGACCTGCTCCGGAAGTTTGTCAGCGAACGGGGCAAAATCTTGCCTCGCCGGGTGACGGGGACATCTTCCAAATATCAGCGGCAGTTGACCCGGGCAATCAAACGTGCCCGGCAAATGGCTTTGTTGCCGTACACCACGGACTGATGAGGCCGAAGAAGGGGCGTGTGTGCTCCTTCTTTTTTTTGGGGATTTCCGTTTCCCTCGGGAAAAGAAGGAAAATGACAGGTAATTGTTGAAATTAGCACCTGAGTCAAGCTTTTTCGAGGGGTGTGGAATCCATGAGCAGGCCGGAGAGAAGCATGCACATCGCAAAAAGCATGAAAGCGATCGAATGGTTGAAAACTGAGATACTGGATCAAATTGCAAATCTGTATAAGGGATTGCATACGGCGAACCAATCCCTCATTTCCGACAGTCTGGCCAGCCTGGTGGTTGCCACCTATGTTCTTGCCCGACGGGTGGGGTTTTCTTTCCGGGAAGTGGATCAGGCGGTGACGAGAAAACTTCGAGAACATGCAAGAGAACGTCACCAGTTGGAAGATTGGTACGGCGATCTCTCCCAGTTGGAAGAATACATTAACAAGAGGTGAACCGGGTTTGCCCCGTATTCCAGAGGTTCGTGATGGACTGATCACCACGATGCTGTTCCTGCTCATTGTCTTCTCATTGATGACTCCACTGAACATCTTGACCATCTGGCTTCTTCCCCTCCCTTTTTTACTTCAGACAGCAAAAAACGGATGGGTTTCCGCTGTCTTCCCAATTCTCCTCATTATATTCTCCTTTCTGGCTGTCACCGATCATCTGTTCTATCCGGGGGCTGTTTTATTGGTGGCGACGGCCGGAGTGGTCATGGGGGTGTTGTACCGGCGCCCTGACACTTCCGGAACGGATGTGGTACTGGGGGGGTTGACGATTGTAGGGATCAGTCTTTTGATCCTGATGATGGCAGCCACTCATTATTTTGATCTCCAGAATCGGTTGAACAGCTACCTGGCGGAAGAGTGGCAGCGGAATGCGGAGTGGTTCCGGATTTACGGGGTGGAATCCGCCACGGATTTGATCCCCTACGTGGCCACAGTGATTCCGTCTGTGATTTTCATGCTGGCCGTCCCCGTTCCGCTGTTCAATCTTGTGGTGGCTCGCAAATGGCTTACCCGTCGGGGATTGCCCGGGAAATATTTGCCCCCATTCAGAGAATGGCGCCTGCCTCGTTCATTCTTCTACTTCTATCTCGTGTTTTTTCTTCTGTTTCTTATTTTAGGAGTCGGGGAAGAGTCGTCCATGTGGATTCCGGCCAATGTGATGACCGTGCTGTTCTTTCTCTTCTACATACAGGGACTTTCCTTCATTGCTTGGCTCCTCCATCGATCGGGAAAAGGGAAGGGTTGGGTGATTCTTGTTTCTCTTGGTTCCCTTCTGATTTCCCTGTTTACCGTGGTCGTTCATCTGCTGGGGATCATGGATACTGGGAGTAAGATCCGGAAGTGGATGGACAGTAAAAGGGAGTGACTGATCAAGAATTCTCGGACCTTGCTGAAATCATCGCCTCATCCCTGTGAAATCATCCCCAACTGGGGTAAAATAGAAAAAATCAGGCGTGTTGATTAGTCATATTTTGGTTGGGGAGATCGTGTTCTACCACGCGACGGTTACAATCATAAGGAACAAGTCGCACCTGGGGGCGTTCCTCCCTAGTCGGCTTGCCATCCTGCAGGGAAGTAATGACCGGCCGCTCCGGACACTGATTGTTGGGCAGGGGCAAAAGCCTTGCGGAAGCGTCACAAGGAAAATGTTGCCCCTAAACGCCCTCCCGTAAGATTTCCCGCTGAGTAGGAGGGCGACCTTCACCAGGGCTTCAGCTCATTTGGATTGCAGTACCTGTGGTGCAAAGGTCGCTTTGCACCCATAGGGCACAAGTCTCGCCAGAATCGCTTCGCCCCCGTTCTCGCTATGGCAACGTAGGGTTGCCATCTCCCCGCCCATTTTATGGCTAATCAACTGCCCTGAGAAAAGATATCTTTTTGTAAAATACGGGTTCCGGGAGTAAGGGAGGTCATCATGCCGAATCTTATCACGAAACGGTGGCACGGTTATCACATGGTTTTGGCCATGTGTTTCAGTTTGGTGTTGATCGCCCTTCTGTCCACCTACAACTGGGCCTTCGCCTTGATTGGACTCTTCTTTTATCTGTTGTTGGGGTATGTGCTCTACCGGGCGGAAAAGCAATTCAGACACGAATTTAATGAATACGTCCAAACCCTTACCCAACGGGTGAAGGGGGCCAATCAAGCAGCCTTTGATGAGATGCCTGTGGGGATCCTCCTTTATGATCGGAAAGGTCAGGTGGTCTGGCACAATCCCTTTATCAAAGGGATGGCAGACAAGGATTCCCTCGTCGGGTCAGCTGTGACCGATGTATTTCCCGACTTGGCCGGTAACGGGAGCGACACGGAGAAGCTCCTCTTGAACAACAGGACCTTTGAAGTGATTCATGATCATGAAGAGCGGTTGTATTTTTTCCGGGAGATCACCCGCTTGGAAGAATTGAGAAAACGATATGAACGGGAACAAAATATCGTTGGCTTTCTTCATATGGATAATTTTGAGGAAGCGGGAGCGGGCTTGGATGATCAGGAGCGGACTCTGCTAGTAACCGATGTGCAGTCGGTGATCACCCGTTGGGCACAGAAACAGGATATCACCCTCAAGAAGTTTGATGCGGAGAAATATTTCATGGTTTTTCGCCGGGAAACCTTGGAGCGCCTGATCCGGAATCGTTTTGACATCCTGGATGTGGTGCGGGAGATGACCCACCACAACAAAATTCCGATTACGCTGAGCATCGGTGTGGCCACCTTCCGTTCTTCGGTTGTGGAGCAGACTCATGCAGCGGAAGCGGCCCTGGATATTGCTCTGGCGAGGGGTGGAGACCAGGCGGCAGTCCAGCAAAAGGACCGAGTGGTCTTTTTTGGGGGAAAAACCAATGCCGTGGAGAAAAGGACCCGTGTTCGGGCTCGGGTGATCTCCTATGCACTTACCAATCTGATCCGAGACAGTGAACGGGTATTGATCATGGGTCACGATCAGCCAGATATGGATGCAGTGGGAGCGGCAATCGGCGTCTTGCGGTCGGTTCGTATGGCGGATCGGGAAGGATATATCATTTTAAAGGACTCCAACCCTTCCATCGATGCCTTGATGACGGCCATCTCGGAACATCATTCCCTGGAGGGGGCTTTCATCCCGCCGGAAAAAGCTCTTTCTCTCACCGGAAAGAACACCCTGCTCATTTTGGTGGATACCCATAAGCCATCTTTGACCATTGAACCCCGGCTGGTGGAACGGTCGGAACGGGTGGTGGTGATCGATCATCATCGTCGCGGAGAGGAATTTGTGAAAGATCCGGTATTGGTTTACCTGGAACCTTATGCCTCTTCCACCAGCGAATTGGTGACAGAGTTATTACAGTACCAGGATGAACGGTTGACCATTGAACCCTTGGAGACTACCGCCCTGTTGGCGGGGATTGTGGTGGATACCAAAAGCTTCGCTTTCCGGTCGGGTTCCCGAACCTTTGAAGCGGCATCTTTTCTCCGCCGGCACGGAGCTGATCTGTCCATGGTTCAAACGCTGTTGAAGGAGGATCTTTTCCGCTTCGTCAAACGGGCTGAGATTGTCAAAAATACGGAAGTGGTATACGATAAAATTGCGATCGCCATCGGGGAAAAGGATGAGCGGTATGACCAACTCATCATTGCCCAGGCGGCAGATACGTTGCTCAATATGAAAGGGATCAGTGCCTCCTTTGTCATCGGGTGGAGGGATGATGGCAAAGTGGCAATCAGTGCCCGCTCTTTGGGAGAGCCCAACGTTCAGTTGATCATGGAATCCCTCGGTGGCGGAGGACACTTGACCAATGCAGCGGTACAGTTCGAGGGACTGACCCCGCTGGAAGCGCGACAGCGCTTGCAGGAAGTATTGAGGGAGTATTGTGAAGAGGAAGGGGGCGGCGTCAAGTGAAAGTGATCTTCCAACAGGATGTCAAAGGCCAGGGGAAAAAGGGGGAAGTGAAGGAAGTCTCCGAAGGGTATGCCCGTAATTTTTTGTTTCCCCGGAAATTGGCTGTAGCAGCCTCCGCTGGCAATCTGAATACTCTAAAAGAACAGCGACGACGGGAAGAAGAACGGAAGAAAGAAGAGTTATCCCGGTCCAGGCAGCTGGCGGAGAAATTGGAAAAGACGGAGATTACCCTCCATACCAAAGCCGGAGAGGGCGGCCGTCTGTTCGGTTCGGTTACTTCCAAACAAATCAGCCGTTATCTGGAAAGAGAATACGGCCTTCAAGTGGATAAAAAGAAGATACAATTGAGTGAGCCCATCCGCACACTCGGTGTAACCAAAGTGCCGGTGAAACTGCATCCGAAGGTGACGGCGACTCTTTCCGTACAGGTCTTGGAGGAGAAAAGTTGAATATAAAGAGAAGCGACTTCCCTAATTGGAAAGAGAGTCAACGGGTGATAGAGACTGAACGTTCGGTTGCAGGGCGTGGAGCGGCCTCCCGATTTTGGATTTAACAGCTCCGGCGCTTCAGAGGGGGAAGCGCCTTTTTTTTGTAGAGGGTGGAGGATGATGGAGGATGAGTGAATTATTTGCGGATCGGATGCCACCCCACAACCAGGAAGCTGAGCAAGCGGTTCTGGGGGCGATCCTGATCGAACCTTCCGTGTTGGTCACGGTTTTGGAGCGGATCCGACCGGAGGACTTTTACCGACAGGCTCATCAGCGTCTGCTTCAGGTGATCATAGATTTGAATGAGCAAGGGGAACCGATCGACTTGGTAACCCTGACATCGGCGCTCTCAGACCGGAAACTGCTGGACGAGGTCGGGGGAGTTTCCTACCTGACGGAATTGGCGGAATCGGTGCCTACAGCGGCCAATGTGGATTATTACAGCCGGATTGTGGAGGAGAAGTCTGTTCTCCGCCGCTTGATCCGAACTGCCACTGAAATTGCCACCTCTGGTTATACCGGTGGGGACGAGGTGGCCCATGTGATCGATTCTGCCGAAAAGAAAATCCTGGAGATCTCCCAACGTCGAATAGGCAAAGGGTTTACCCCCATCCGGGAGATTTTGATGGAAACCTATGAACGGATCGAAAGCCTTCACTACAATAAAGGGAAGTTGACCGGAATCCCTTCGGGATATACGGATCTGGATCGGATGACTTCCGGTTTTCAGAAGTCGGATCTGATTATCCTGGCGGCCCGACCCAGCATGGGAAAGACTGCTTTCAGTCTGAATGTGGCCCAAAACGTGGCTGTCCGGGCAGGTGTACCCGTGGCTATCTTCAATCTGGAGATGTCCGCTCCCCAGTTGGTGCAACGGATGTTGGCGGCAGAGGGAAACATCGATGCCCAAGTGTTTCGGACAGGGGAGCTGGCGGAGGAAGATTGGGAAAAACTTACTATGGCGATCAGCTCTTTGTCGGAAGCTCCCATCTTTATCGATGACACTCCGGGAGTCACTGTCTTTGAGATTCGTTCCAAGTTGCGGCGTCTGCAGGCGGAACACGGTTTGGGAATGGTTCTGATCGACTACCTGCAGCTGATTGAAGGCAAGGGGCGGGACAGTCGCCAGCAGGAGATCTCTGAGATCTCGCGGTCGTTGAAGTTACTGGCACGGGAGCTGAATGTTCCGGTGATCGCTCTTTCTCAGCTGTCACGTGCGGTGGAACAGCGGCAGGACAAACGGCCGATGCTGTCCGATCTTCGGGAATCCGGCTCCATTGAGCAGGATGCCGATATTGTATCCTTTCTGTACCGGGATGATTATTATAACGAGGATTCGGAGAAAAAGAATATAATCGAAGTGATCCTGGCCAAACATCGGAACGGTCCGGTGGGGAAGGTGGAACTTCTCTTCTTGAAGAACTATAATAAGTTTCTCAGTCTGGATCTGCATCATGGCCAGCAAGAGAATGGATAAAAAGCGAATGATTTTATATTTATATATCTTAATGTTCGGTTTTTCGTTGACACTGAACTTTTTTCACTGTACACTGATAAAGGCTGAATGCAGGAGGTCGTGAGCAGAACCCGTCAGGAAAGGAGAGCCTTGATCATGTCGACGGTGGTCGTTGTCGGGACTCAGTGGGGGGACGAAGGGAAAGGAAAGATTACTGATTTCCTTGCGGAAAAGGCGGAAGTGGTCGCTCGCTACCAGGGAGGAAACAATGCCGGTCATACCATTGTCTTTGGTGGAAAGCGATATAAACTTCATTTGATTCCGTCAGGAATCTTTTATTCCGAAAAGGTTTGCGTTCTGGGAAACGGAATGGTGCTTCACCCGCAGGCGATGGTGGAAGAGTTGGATTATCTTGAGGAACATGGAGTTTCCACCGGCAATTTGCGGATCTCAGACCGGGCCCATGTGATCATGCCATATCATATCAAGCTGGACATGGCGGAGGAAAACCGCAAGGGTTCAGGAAAAATCGGAACCACTGGAAAAGGGATCGGTCCCGCCTATATGGACAAGGCGGCCCGAATCGGAATCCGGGTCTCCGATCTTCTGGACCGGAATCGTTTTGCTGCCAAACTGAAAAAGACCCTGGAAGACAAGAACCGGTTGCTGGAGAAGTATTATGACACCACCGGGTTCACTTTTGAGGAGATATACCAGCCCTATCTGAGCTGTGCGGAGCGGATCCGCCCTTATGTGACAGACACCTCCGTCGTCTTGAACGAGGCGATCGACCAAGGGAAGCGGATATTGTTTGAAGGGGCTCAGGGTGTGATGCTGGATATTGATCAGGGAACGTATCCCTTTGTCACTTCTTCCAATCCAGTTGCCGGAGGTGTCTGTATCGGATCCGGTGTGGGGCCTACCAAGATCCATCAAGTGATCGGAGTGGCCAAAGCCTACACCACCCGGGTCGGGGACGGCCCGTTCCCGACGGAACTTCACGATGACACGGGGGAACGGATCAGGGAAGTGGGACGGGAGTATGGAACGACTACAGGGCGCCCCCGCCGGGTGGGGTGGTTTGACAGTGTGGTGGTGCGCCATGCTCGCCGGGTGAGTGGGATCACCGGTCTCTCCCTGAATTCCCTGGACGTGTTGACCGGCCTCCCCACAGTCAAGATTTGCACAGCTTACCGTTACCGGGGACAGGTATTGGAAAACTATCCGGCCAACTTGGATATACTGGCGGAATGTGAACCGGTGGTTGAAGAGTTGCCAGGGTGGGAGGAGGACATCACCGGAGTGCGGAATCTGTCAGACCTTCCCTTGGCGGCCCAGCATTATGTAGAGCGGATCACTCACCTGACGGGAATCCCCCTCACTCTCTTTTCTGTCGGTCCCGATCGGGAGCAGACCATTCAAGTACGTCCGGTGTACGCTTGAATCACTGCAGCTGTTCAGAAATACAGCAATGGATTTATCAAAAGCGCTCTTCCATGGCGCTTTTTTTTATGGAAGTTTACCCACCTTCCCGCCCAGCAGGGGAAGGTGGGTACGAGAGGTTCCTTTACTTATGATAAGTTTCTCCGCGGTTGATCTTGAAGGAGCGGTAGAGTTGTTCCAATAAAATTAAACGCATCAATTGGTGGGGAAACGTCATCTTGGAAAAGGACAAGGAGTAATCAGCCCGTTGCCTCACCTGTTCTGACAATCCATAGGAGCCGCCGATGATAAAAGCGATGCGGCTTTTACCGTAGGTAGCCAGTTGTTCCAAGTGGTTGGCCAAAGTTTCGGAGGACAGTGCAACCCCTTGGATGACAAGGGCGATGGTGTAGGTATCCGGAGACAACTGACGGAGGATCCGTTCCCCTTCCCGGTTGGTCACCCGCCGGATTTCAGCTTCATTCAGAGGTTCTGCGGTCTTTTCCTCGGCAATCTCTTTCACTTCCACTTTGGCGTAGGTTGAGATTCGCTGAAGATAGTCTTCCACCCCCATGCGAAGATAAGATTCCTTCAACTTTCCCACCGCAAGGATTTGAATTTTCATTTTCTCCTCCCATTCTTTCATTCAGGGTCAGTAGATAATCCGGCTTTTTTCCACACCATTGGCAACGGACTTCTCCGGCGCACTCTTTCGTTGTCAGGGGGAGGAGATCCGGGGCCCGACCCTGTTCATCCACCATTTCGTCCAGGACAGGATCGAGATGTTCAGCACAAGCATACCGGATCAGGCATTCCCGCATGGATTTCACTCCTTTTTGCGGCAAAGGATCCGCCCCGCACTCGCGGGGCGGAGAGGAAGGGTTATGACAGGTGTTTGGGAGCTTTGGTCAAGGTAAGGGTGACACTTTTCTTCTCACCGTCACGATAAAAGACGACTTTCATCTGATCACCGATCTCTTTTTTCTTCCACAGATAGGATCGAAGGTCGGAGCCGTCCCGGATCTTTTGTTCGTCCAGTTGAACAATGACGTCCAACCGTTGCAATCCCGCTTTGGCAGAACTGCTGCCCGGGGTGATGTCCAGGATGACGACGCCCCGTGTGACAGAATCGGGCAGATGAAGTTTGGTGGAACGGGCTTGCAAATCAACCGTTTCCAGATCCCTTAGTGCGACACCCAGATAAGGCCGGTGCACCTCGCCGAATTGGATCAGATCATTGAGGATCGGTTTGGCGTCATTGACAGGGATGGCAAAGCCGAGTCCCTCCACCCCCTGTTCCGCAATCTTGAGGCTGTTGATGCCGATCAGCTGACCGGCGGCGTTAACCAGAGCTCCACCACTGTTTCCGGGGTTGATGGCGGCATCTGTCTGGATCACGTCCATATCCATCGTTTCGGAAACCTTGATTTGCCGTTGGGGAGAACTGATTACTCCGGCGGTGACTGATTGGGAAAATTCCAGTCCGAGGGGATTTCCGATGGCAATCGCCGGTTCACCCGCCTTCACTTGATCCGAGTTGCCGAATTTGGCCACCTTTGTCACGTATTTTGATGAAATCTCCAGAACAGCCAGATCGGTGGCCTTGTCACTGCCCAACAGTTTGGCTCCAACGTTCTTCCCGCCGTCTTCCCCGGGAATCACCACACCGATTTGGCTGGCACCCTCAATCACATGGTGGTTGGTCACCACCAAAGCTTTCTCCCCTTTTTTCTCAAAGATAACTCCGGAGCCAGTTCCACTTTGCACAGGTTCCTGGTTGAAGGGGCCACCGCTCTCCTGTATGTTGACCACACCCACCACCGCCGGACGCACTTGCTGCACTGCCTTGGTGATATCATTGTTCACATCGACGCTGACAGATTGGGTGGGGCCGGCTCCTTCCGAGAGGGGGGCATTTCCGCGGGAAAAGTATTCTTGTGGCAACAGGCCCATCCTCACCAAGGCCGGGGACAGGGTGAGGACCAGGAGCCCTCCAATCACGGCGGATATGATTGCAGTCAGAAACACCAACATGCCGCGGCGTACACGGTCAGATTGGTCATAATAGCCCACGGCATCAAGCCTCCTCATTTCATTTTTGCGTGAGAGCCTGTTTTTACTATTTCCCATTCATCCCGAATTAAAGCCCAAATCGCTTGTATTTCGGAATCCGGTTTCACCTGGCTGTTCAATGGTTTCCTGGGACGGGGATCTTGGGACTCCTCGGGGAACATGAGTTGTTCCCACTACCATATCATAACAAGGTGATAGGTCGGACAAAAGGGAGGAGAGTGGTTTCTCATGAACTTTTTTAGTGCTACTTTGATTGTGGATGAATTTCGCCAATGTTGACGAATAGTGTATGAAGTCAACAGTGAGACTACATCCAGAAGCATTGTGATTTAAATCGTTCTTGGGGAGACGGGATCGAGTTTCACAGGAAGCCTCTTATTGCCAGAACAAATGAAGCGGGATGTGAAACCCAATCCTCCCTGTGATGTTGTTTCACAACGCTTCCAGAGCCAGAATTACTGACAATGCTCGATATCCGCTGATGATTTTAAACCTCAAAGCAGTATAGAAGGCCCTTCACAAAAAGCGGTGCTTTTTTTCAAGTGTGGTGAGTGGGGTGGGACGGTCCGGGTGGGTCTCCCAAAGTCGGACGTCCCGTCCCACGTGAAGCCCCTGTTCTTGAAGCACCTCTTTGACGGTCAGATGTGCGAGCTCAGTCAGATTGTTATCCTGGCTGAGATGGGCGAGAAAGATATCCTCCCCGTTTCCCCTCAAAATCTCCACAAGAGCCCATCCCGCATCTTCATTGGAAAGGTGACCCACATCGCTCAGGATCCTCCTTTTCACATTCCAAGGGTATCTTCCCATCCGCAACATATTGACATCGTGATTGGACTCAAAGATGAGGGCGTCACAGCCGGCCACCTTGTCAAGAATCCGCTGATGGATGTATCCGGTGTCGGTTACCAGGCCCAACTGGGCCCCTTCATGATGAAAGCAAAATCCCATCGGTTCCGCTGCATCATGGGAGATCGGAAAGGACTCCACTGTCAGGTCTTCCAATTCCAGTGTGGACAGAGTGGAGAAGACATGTTGTTGTTCCGGAGGGATCCGGCCCACACTGGAGGGAAGACTCTCCCAGGTGGCTTCATTCATATAAACGGGCAGTCCGTATCTGCGGGCGAAGACACCCAACCCTTTGATATGGTCGCTGTGTTCGTGGGTTACTAGAATAGCTTGAAGAGTGGAAGGATTGACATCGATGGAACGGAGAAGATTCTCCAGCTGTTTCCCGCTCAATCCGGCATCCACCAGAATTCGGGTCCTCCCGGTTTCCACATACAGAGCATTTCCACTGCTGCCGCTCGCCAGGACACTGAATTTCAATTCAATCTTCCTCTTTCTGTTTGTTGCTCATGGATCTGACTGTTGGTATCAATTTCGCTGGCACCGGTGATTGCATTGACATAGAATGTGGTGTCCTCGGTGCGGATTCTCCAGACGGGGGACAATAACCGTTTATCGCCGTCATAGGACTGGCCGTGGTAGCCCAAGGTGACATCGGTGACCGCGGAGCCCTCCCGGATCTGGCCTGATTTGATCAGAGTGACCAGTGCACTTTGAGCCGACCAACCGGGTCGGGTGGCGGTATGGTTGTCTGAGCGGATCTGATAAGGGGTGAGTTCCAGTCGGGTGATGCTCTCTCCTTCCATGACCACGGTCAGACGATCATCAAAGATCGGCCGATCGTTCCACATTTGGAAAAAGGTTGAGGAATCCCCTTCCGCTTCGTCCAACAACTTGTATTGCTTCAGGTCGGGGACGTACTGGTTCAGGATTTTCTTCAAGTCCCCGTTTTTCTGCAAAGGAGTCCCGAAAGTTAGTGTGTAACCTCCTGATGAGTTTTTCCGCCAACGTGGATCCTGTTTGCGCAGGTTCTCTATTTGGAGAGGTTCGGCCTGCAAATAGGAGACGTTGGGAGTGTTTTCCGGAAGTTGGTCCCGAATGTGGATGTTTTTATCGGAAGTGAGCTCCGTCAGCTCCCTCCGGGTATCCTGGGATACCTGCTGGGTCTGGGATTGTTCCCCCTTCGCCTCGAGCAATTGGTAGGCGAGAAAAACATTTAGAGAGAAAAAAGCCAGGATCAGGATGGATTTGGCTTTGCTCCAATCCATTTTGCCCCCCTCCCCTCTTCCGAAGCCGCCAGGAACCCCTGTTTGCCATTTTGAAATTGAATCACCCATACCGGTTCCAGTTCCATCTTTTTTTCCTTCAACGCAGCCTGGTAGCCGGGATGGATGGAACGAAGATTTGCCCAATCGGAGCCCACACTCTTCAAAGCCGTGAGCACTTCATTGCGTGTTGGCAGCCGGCTCTTTTCCTCCCGGCTGGGCTGGGGAGAGAAATAATGGAGAGACCGTTCATAGGTGGAAACCCCTTGCCGAGCGGTCAATCGAATGGTGTTCAATCCGGAGCGTTCGGAGGCGTACACGGGGTAGCCCTTCAGATAGAGTTGAAAAATGTAGTTATTGCTTCCGTTGTCCAAATCCATCTCCACGCGATCCAAGAGGAAGTTTCCTGTCCAGCCATTATGCCGATTCATAAATGTGGTGATCGTGGCCAGATCATTGCTGGGAGAGGATTCCTCCCCGGTCTCGTTCAAGGGATTGTTGTACACCATGGTCTGATTTTGCTCGTTATGCTGAAGAGTTCGCCCGGAGTCTGAATCCATATAGATGTAGGTGGAATCAAACACCTGGCTTCTTTTCGGGTTGTATGGATTTCTGAACAGGATCAGGATCATGTCGTTCACATCGATTTTTTTGGGACGAAAGGTGAGTCGGTTCACCACGGGGGATTTCTCCGGAAGGTAAAAGGCATAGGGAATTTCCCCGTCCCTCAGCTTTTTCTTATCCAGGTTGGATTTCCCGTCGGGGAAGACCGGGTGGAGAAGTTCTCCCTTGAACCGTTCTGCCTGGTCCAACCAATCTGTGTAATCCCGGATCAGAGCGGTTCCCTCCAGCACCGATTGTTCCCGGTCTGAAATCAACCAGATGGTGACTCGGTTGTTGTCTCCCTCTCCAAAAAGCCAAATTCGGTTGATAAATTGGAGTCCGTGGATCTCCTCGTTTCCGGAGAAAAAGGTATTCACCACATCAGCAGGGAAATCCTGGTGAAACCTCAACTCCAGTCCCGGCTCATTCTTCATCAATCCGATCCACTGGGCGGGAGAGGGTTCCACGGTTCGAATATCTTCCAACCGGGCACGATGGAGTTGATCTGTCAGGGACCAATACTCCTTGCCGGGGAGGATCCGCTGCTGTCTTCCTTCCCGATGCAACAGGATCTCCGGAGGAGAGATCAATTGATATCCCCCTTTCTTTTGAAAGGTTTCATGTCCGATTTTGGGGATATCTTCGACGTTTCTTTTTTCCTGGTAGGACGGCGAACTGTACCAGAGGATCCCGGTTTGGAGCAAACTTGCGCCCACCAGGAAGATCAAGGCCAGGGATTTCAGATGCTCCTTCACAACTGCGTCACCTCCGGCTCACAGGGCGGGAGTGTGAATCGTACGGTGGTTCCCTTTCCATACGTGCTTTCCAGTTGGATCGAACCTCCGTGGGCCCGCACGATTTCCCGGGCGATGGAAAGGCCCAGCCCGGTCCCGCCCAACCTGCGGGAGCGGGCTTTGTCCACCCGGTAGAAACGTTCGAAAATTCGTTCCAGGTCCTTTTTGGGAATCCCGATTCCTTTGTCGGCGATAGACACCTGCACGTACCCATCAGAACATTTGCGGGCAGACAGAGAGATCTTTTTCCCCTCAGGGGTGTACTTGACTGCGTTGGACAGAAGATTGTCCAGGACCTGATCGATTTGGTCCCGATCAGCGTAGACCCGTGGCAGGTCCTCCTCCAGGGAAAGTTGGAAATCGATCTCTTTCTGCCGGCATTGGAAGGAAAACCGGTCAGCGGCATCCGACAGGACGGTTTCCAGTGGGAGCGGGACTTTGCGGAAGCGGACTTTCTCGGCATCCAATCGGGACAACTGCAACAAATCGTGGATCAGCCGGGTCATGCGCTCCGCTTCCTGCCGGGTTACCCGCATAAAACGGGAGGCCAGTTCCGGTTCTTCCATCACCCCACCTTCATCCAAGGCTTCCAGATAGCTTTTGATGGTCGTCAGCGGTGTTCGCAACTCGTGGGAGACGTTGGCCACAAATTCCTTCCGCTGTCTGTCCAGCTTATCTTCTTCCGTCACATCCTGCAAAACTACGATCAGGCCTACAGCTTCCTTGGCCCGGAGAACCGGGGTGAAGGTGAGTTTGATGATGGTCTGCTCTTCCTCGTCCTGTGCATCTAGTTCCAGGAAGGTTTGCCTCTCTTCCGTCACCGGGAAAACCAGGGGATTGGCCAAAGGTAGAACCTGGTTGATCGCTTCCCCGTCGCTGATTTTTTTGTCCAGCATCTCTTCCGCCCTGCGGTTGGAGACAATCACTCTTCCCTTGCGATTGGTGGCGATCACCCCGTCACTCATGTTGGCCAAGACGGACTGCAGTCGACCTTTCTCCTCCTCGTTTTGGGAGAGGGCGTCTCTCAGATGTTGGGCGAGATGGTTGAAGGCTGAGGCCAGCTTTCCGATCTCATCATCGCTTTTGACCGTCACTTGGCGGTCAAAGTCACCTTCGGCCATGACCGTGGCCTGTTCTGTGATCTCCTTGATCGGATTGGTGATGGTCCGGGCGAGGACAATCCCCAGGACGGAGGAACCTACCATGGAGACCACTGTGATTTTGATCAGAATCTCTGTGATGTTGCGGATGTTTTCATACATCTCCCGCATCGGTGCTTCGATATAGACGGCGCCGAGAACCTTGCCGTCCTTCTTGATGGGGAGACTGAACAACATGTATCGGTTGCCGGCTTTGGGAATGATCTTGGTCAGTTTTTCTTTACCTTGCAAGATGGGGTTCACCCAGGTGTTTTTCTGTGCCTGGGAGCTGTCGTCTCCAGTGGTAGCGATGATAAAGCCGTCCTGGTTCACGATCTGGACGGTATTTTTTTTATCCAGCGTGAGTTGATCCAGGAGTTTATCCAGTTTTTTTCGGTCAGAATCAGCCATGGCGGAGGTGCCGATGACGGAACGGATGGATCCGGCCTGCTTTTCCAGACTGTTTTCGAGATTGTTTTCAAAGGTGGACTTCAGCTCCTTGAAAAAATAGACCCCGATCAGTTGCATGGAGATCAGAAGCAGCAAGCCGTATATGGTCACCAGTTTCCAGTGGACGCTGTTGAAAATGCGCAGCCATTTCATGAGGTTCACCGGTCGGACCCGGGATCCCGCATGGTGTAGCCGATTCCGCGCCGGGTGATGATGTACTGGGGTTGACTGGGATCTTGTTCGATTTTCTCCCGCAGGCGTCGAATCGTCACATCCACGGTGCGGACATCACCGAAGTAATCATATCCCCACACCGATTGCAACAGATGTTCCCGGGTCAGAACCTGGTTGACATGTTTGGCCATATAAAGGAGAAGTTCAAATTCCCTGTGGGTCAGATCCAGCGTTTTTTGATTCTTGGTGACGAGATAACTCCCCTGATCAATCGTGAGTGATCCCACTTGAATTCGACCGCCGGGATCGGTGGAGGATTGGCCCTGATCCCGGACTCGGCGTAGATTGGCCTTGATTCGGGCCAACAGTTCCCGATTGCTGAAGGGCTTGGTGACATAGTCATCCGCCCCCAGTTCCAATCCCAGCACTTTGTCCACTTCCGAGTCCTTGGCGGTGACCATGATGATCGGCATCCGGTATTTCTCCCGGACTTTACGGCAAATTTCAATGCCGTCCGTCCCCGGGAGCATCAGATCGAGCAGGATCAGGTCCGGGGGTTCCTCATAGATTCGTTTCAAGGCTTCGTCCCCATCATGGATGCACTCCACTTCAAAACCTTCTTTGCTCAGGTTGAACTGCAAGATATCAGCAATCGGTTTCTCGTCTTCAACGACGAGGATTTTAGCAGCCATCGATCTTTACACCCCTGTCATCTTAAAAATTAGGTTGTCTGTCGGTACTATTCTTCAAAGGATTCCCTGGGAGAGCTTCCAAAGACCCGATTATAGGCAAAATCAAAAGGAATTCCCCGGAACAGTCGGTGGTGGAGGCGGTCGAGGGAGGAGTCCTCATGGGCCTCCACCATCCAACAAGCCACAGAAAGGTTTGTCGGTAGGCGAGAGCCGGGCTGGAAAGCTCAGTCCCCGCTAGTTCCCGGTATTTATGAGTGGAAGCTGGGATAGGCCGTTCGCCGGGACCGCACATTCAGAACCGAGCTCCCGGTATTCCACCCGTTGAGCAGGACTCAGTATAACAGAGAAGATCATTGCCACCTGGTACCGGTCGAGACAGAGACGGGCCGTTTCACAGTGCAGGGATCCCGCCTATGGAAAAGGAGGGCCCAGCGTTTGGGAACCATCTCAGCAGAAGGAACTCCCTCGTTCCACACCTGCGATTCAGAA
Source organism: Kroppenstedtia guangzhouensis (assembly GCF_014637345.1). GTDB lineage: Bacteria > Bacillota > Bacilli > Thermoactinomycetales > DSM-45169 > Kroppenstedtia > Kroppenstedtia guangzhouensis. Next base: position 247,369 of record NZ_BMEX01000005.1, on the reverse strand, counting down.
GATCTCTTCCGGAAAGGTAGACTTCCGTGGCACCCCCAGGAAAAGTGGTCTGAAGAGAGTTGCGATCGGGAAAGAGAAAGACGTAAACAGGCCATCCCGGATCAAATCCATATTCTTTTCGAAACCGGCGAGGACCCGATCCTACTCCCGGGCCGACAACTCTGCCTGGTTCCGGAATTCGGGATGACAGTATCGATCACATTTTTGCCGGGCCATTGTGGGTCAATAATCCCGGAGGCGCTGACTTCCTTTATGAAGAACAGATTGGGCAAACATCTTGCCCTGAGGACTGAGAAGAGTCGTTGATAGAATGGAAAACTGAAGCCAAGCTGAAAGATTTTTTATACGGGAGGGATGTTTTTTGTACATTTTTTCACCATCCCTTCCATGCGGAATTTAACGCCTGTTGCCTTTACATTTTAACACATTCAGCAATTTTGGGCGGAAAAACCCTTCCTGAAGAAGCGGACCGGGAATAGACTGACAGTGTCGCGACTTGCCAATGAGACGGAAGGGATGGCTGTGATGCAGTATAAGCGAAAATACCGTCAGATCGCCAGCAAAGGGTTGAAACACGTTGTGATGTGGCAACACCCCCATCTGCGGTCCTGTCTGCCTGAAACCATCTGGTATTCTGAAGAAAACATAAAAAAAATGTTGAAGCAATCCCCCTCCGTATTTGTAAAGCCGGATAAGGGTGGAGGCGGTTCCGGAATTATCCGGGTCCGGAAGCTCATCCCCCGGTTTGAGGTCTGTTTTCGAAAGAACTGCCGGATGGTGGAGGAAAGGGACTTGGGCCGGATGGTAGGGAGGCTTCTGTCTCCCTCTCGCAGGTATATTTTGCAGGAAGGGGTGGAGCTGGCCACCATCGAAGGGAGGCCCTTCGATATCCGGGTTTTGTTGCAAAAGCCCGGGAACCGATGGATCCTTAGCGGAATGGTGGCAAAGGTGGCCGCTCGGGGACGGTTTGTCACCAATCATTGTAAAGGCGGTCAACCCATGGATATGAAAAAGGCTCTGCAATTCATGGATGGGGAAGGGATTTTTCCCGAGAGGGTCATGCGGGATTTGGCGAAAATTTCGTATTTGACTGCTGAGGTGTTGGAGCGGCGTTTTCCGGGGTTGAAGGAGTTGGGGATCGATGTGGGCTTGGACTGGATGGGCAAGCCGTGGATTTTTGAAGTGAACACCCGCCCATATTTCCGCATGTTCAGCAAGATCAGAAATCCATCCATGTATCGGAGAATTATGAACAATCATTATCGGATCATCAAGTGATGCAGGTTCCGGGAGAACTTGTCCATATTCGACAAAATATTCTGTTGACGATTCAACCAAGCCACTGATAGTATATTTGCCAAAAGAAGGGTTCGCGGCGGTATGGAGAGAAAAAAATGCAGCGTCACCTTCTTTGTCTGTTTTCGGGTTCCGATTCCGTTTTGGCAGTCGGCCAAAACGGAATCCCCATCCTAAATCAATGAAAGGCGGGTCGACAGAATGGCAATTACTGTGGGGGTTTACCTCGGGAAGAAAGACCGTTTTCTTCGTAACTGGTATGATATCCTGCCCAGAGGACAGTTTCCGTTGCTGGTTAAATATTGCATACAGTCCTATTTGAGAGGGATCTACTTTCCCTTGGACACGATCTGTGATTCCGATGCCTTCCGGGAACGGCTCACCTCAATGAAGGAGTTGTCCCCCACTCAGCGAAACGTGACCTTTACGAAAGAGGATGGTCCGGTGTTTAAGTGGGTGGAAGAAGTGGACAATGGGTACCGGAGTGAGGAAATCAAAACGATTCTGAAGGATACCATCGTACATACACTCCTGGAGGAACACGAGCGGACGCCCCTGGCCCGGCAGCGCTACAACAAACTGTGGAAGGATTCAAAGCCTCCGGTGTACGAACCTGCCGGTAACGGAATGATGGTCCGTTGGCAAGACAGGGCAGATTCCCCAGCCGAAGGCCAAGAACGATGGACATCGACAGCGGTCGGGGAAGGGGTGGATGCGTATCCGGTCCCCAGGCCCGGGAAAAACAGACCGGAGGAAGGGGGTCAGCGGGTTTTGTATCGTTGGCAGGAAGAGAGCAAAGGAGATTCGGGAGACCGGAAGAAGGAGCCATCCCCCCGTTGGGTCGGCCGGATGGTCTAGGGCGGGTTCTGTGTTTCCAACACCCATTTTCGGTTTATCGTCATCCCCGGCTTCAATGGTTTTCATCCTGACGGGTGCCGGGGGGACAGAAGAAAAAGAAATTCCAGAGAGAAGGTCACTGAGGGTCGGGAAGGAGAAGGATAAAAAAACAGCCCCCGTGGGAAGAGGGGGCTGTTTTGCGAACAAGGAGTGGTTGGTTACCGGTTCGGTGACGGGTGTCAGGTTGGCAAATTCATCCCCGACTGGCTGGTGCTTTTACCGTAGTTGCCATCCAGTTCTTTGTTAAACCCGAAGAAGTAAGTGAACACGAATCCAGCCCCGTAGGAGATCACCACACCGAGCAGGTACATCAGGATCTGTCCAGGTTGGACCAAGAGAGCCATCGGCAGGCCTGAGACTCCGATGGCGACGGTGGCGATTCCCAGGACCGCTTGAAAAGCGCCGCCAACAGCTGCACCGAGGCAGGCGGTTACAAAGGGACGCCCCAGGGGCAAGGTGACGCCATAGATCAGGGGTTCACCGATACCCAGAATTCCCACAGGGAGTCCTCCCTTGATCACGTTACGCAGGGTGTCGTTCTTTGACTTGATGTAGATCGCGATGGCAGCTCCCACTTGACCGGCGCCGGCCATGCCCAAAATCGGGTACAGGGGATCGAGACCTGTCTGGGTCAACATTTCCAGATGAATGGGAGTCAGTCCCTGATGAAGGCCGGTCATCACCAAGGGCAGGAAGGTTCCGGCTAAAACCGCTCCGGAAACGATCGCCATCAACCCGCTTTGGCCCGCATCCAGCAAACCGGTCAAGACACCGGTGATTCCGTCGGAGATCCATCCGCCGACCGGCTGCAAGACGATATAGGTGACAAACCCGGTCACCAGAACAGAGAGGGTGGGTGTGAAAATGATATCGACGGCGTTGGGCACAATTCTCCTGATCTTTCCTTCCAACCAGCTGATAAACCAGGCGGCCAGGAGAACACCGATCAGTCCGCCGCGATTGACCACCAATTCTTCGCCGAACAGTTCGATCCCTTCAATACCGGGGAAGGAAATCATTCCTCCGGCCAGCGCCCCCAAGGCGGGCGTGCCACCAAATTCCCGGGCCGTATTGATTCCGACCATCACCGAGAGGTAGAAAAAAACCACTCCACTGATGGCATTCAAAAGCTGGATCCACGAACTCTTCTCATTGACATCAAAAGAATGGATGGCCACATTGGTCAACCCCATGATCATCCCGCCGGCGACGATGGCGGGAATCAAGGGGATGAAGATGTTGGCCAACCGACGCAGGAACAACTTGAAAGGCGTACGGTTTTTATCTTGTACAGCTGCTTTGTAATCCTGCACTTCTCCCGCTTGGATTCCCGTTTGTTCGGCGATGAGGCGGGTCACCTTGGCAGCGGTACCCGGTCCCAGAACCACCTGGATCTGATTTTGAGACTGAACCACTCCCATCACACCGGGAAGCGCTTTCAATTCTTCCAAACGGACTTGTTCCCGGTCTTTGGGCGTGATGCGGAGACGGGTCATACAATGATTCAAACTCCCGATGTTCTCTTCTCCACCCAGCAGTTCCACAATGGAGTCGGCCAGGATTTTCTCCTTTTCCATGAACGGTCCCCCCTGAGCACACAGAGAATCTGGTGGATTTGTCCACCATTAAAGCGTACGATGATTCTGAGGAAAGCATTCCTCACTTTCGGGACTGGTCAGAATATTTACAATTTGAATTTTAACACAAAGGGAGAAGTGAATTTTATATCATTTTTTGATAGGTTTTGTCGAAGGCTGATTTTCAGGAAGGAAATATGGGAACGAAAATGGAATCTTAACTTGATTTTTACCGGCAATCTGCCATATGGAATAAACAAGCGGGGAAGAAAAACCGTTAGAATAGATCTTGAATCGCCGATTGGAAAAAATGGGGGGTTCAAACTTGGCAAACAGGTATGAAGCCCTTGGAGCAATGGCTCTGTCGCTTTTCGAACCAGAGCTGAGGTGGTCTGCAACCGGGGTCATCCTAGGAATCCTGCTGCTGATGCTTTGGATGAGGCGCAAATGGGCTCCGTCGTTTCCTTTTCTCCTGTATCCCTTGACCGTGCTCGGTCTGTTGGCGATCTTGGACCTTCTGACCGGGAACGTGACCTTTCTGTGGGCTTACCTTGTAGTTCTGGCTCTCTTACATGATCGTTTATCCACAGATACCACGATTGTTTCTGCAATCTGTTTTTTCTTGGTGTACGAATGGGTGAGTCCCGGTGCATCGGCGGGAGAAGATTCCTTTCGTCTCATGGGTGAGATCATCCTCTTTGCCTGTTCTGCGTGGCTGGGCACCCACCTTCGCCGTGTAAATCGCCGATCGGATGACTTGAAGGAGGAAAACAGAAAGCTGCTTCGGAAGGTAGAAGATGCCCACACCCGTCTTCATTCCCATATCGATGAATTGAAGGAGATCTCCCGAAGAGACTATCTGACCGGAATGTACAATTTCGGCGGTTTTCAGGAGCAAGTGACCAAAAGTTTGTCCCGGTGTTTGGCGGCTCAACAGTCCTATCATGTGGTCTGTGTCGATTTGGTCGACTTCCGGCAGGTAAACACGAAGGAAGGGATCGATGCCGGAGATCAACTGTTGATCGGGATCGCACGGGAATTAAAAAAGAATCTCCCTTCCTATGCACAAGTGGCACGCTATGACGGGGATCAGTTCGCCATCGGGCTGATGGGGGATGATTCCACCATGCGCCTCATTCTGGATACGGTGGAACTGGTGATCAACGGCTTTCGGTTGGAACGGTGCAGTGTCCATTACTGTATCGGTGCAGCATCCTATCCGATGGATGCTCAAAATGGAGCCGAACTGATCCGGCTGGCGGAACATCGGTTGTCCATTGAACAAACCCGGATTCGGCACCGGGAGGAAGAACAGCGGCGCCATCTGGAGAAGCTGTCCGCTGTCGGTCTGCTGGCGGCGGGGCTGGCCCATGAGATTCGCAATCCCCTTACCTCCATTCGTGGTTTTATCCAAATCTCAGCGGCGGAGTCACCGGAAGTGAAAAAGTGGGAGTCTGTGATCCTGCCTGAGATCGATCGCATCAATGATCTGTTGAAACAGTTTTTGCACTTGAGCGAATCCCGGCCGGTCAGGCACACCTTGTTCAATCTGGATCGATTGATCGATGATGTCCTGCAACTCCTTAACCCCCGGGCCATTTTGATGGGACATGAACTGGTTCCCCGCCCTCCGGCTTCTCCTGTGATCGTCGAGGCGGACACCGAGCAATTGAAGCAAGTCTTGATCAATCTGGTGCAAAACGGTCTGGAATCCCTCAACACCAAGGGGATGGTCAGCGTTGGTTGGAAAGAGGCGGGAGACCGGGTTGTGGTCCGCGTTCGGGACAGTGGCAGCGGAATCCCACCGGAACATATGTCCCGCATCTTTGATCCCTTTTTCAGCACCAAAGGGGACGGGACGGGAATGGGACTTTCCATCTGCCACCGCATTATATCGGAGCACGGGGGGCAGATTCATGTGACCAGTCAACCGGGACGCGGCACGACCTTTAACATCCATATGCCATTAAGGCAGCCGGCTCGGGAGAAAAAACGCTCGCCGGAGCCGGAACAGGTGCCCCTGGTTCATAATCTCAACCGGAGTGAAGTGGTGGAACGGGTCAATATGTTGAGGAATTTCTAGAAAATGTTGTTTCGGTGCCTTTGAATCCGTCTCGCTCCATGTAAAACCCAACTCTCTGTGACGTGTTTTCACAAGGTTTCCGGTACCCTCTTTTTGAAAGGTGATGAGCCCTGAGATACAATACAACAAAAGGGGGGAGTTCGGTGAGCAGAAAGAAAAAATCGGAATTCAACATCATCCGGAGTGACTCCACCACCCATGGCGGTTACTACACGGGGACACTCAACCTGAGCAACCTTTCCGCTGTCCTGATCGAAGGGGATGAGGCCCGGATCGACCTTGGCTTGATACATGCCAAAAGCAGAGTGGAGAGAGGAATCAAATTTCTGAGCAACCCGGATGAGGTTTCGGGTGGAACAGAGTACCGGGTGGTTTGGGTGGCTGTGGATCGCAAGGAGGAAGGACCTTACTATGCCGGTGTGGCGGCCTGTTCAATGCGAGTGAACCGGGAAATCAGGCGGGGGTGGAAAAACCTGGCGGATCATGTCAATCGGATGGATGACGCTCTGAAGCGGCGGATCCGAGTGGAGGAATTAAATGAAGTGGAAAGGGGTGCCCTGCGCCGGTTGTTGATAGAGAATGATCCGGATATGTGGAAGCGGTCATCCAATGAATTGAAAGAAGCCTTGGCTGCCGAATAATGAACGCTGTGTGAACAATCGATGGGTCTCCTTGTGTGGGGGGATTTCGTGGGTTACACTTAGATCCAGGTTGCGGAACCAACTTGCTAGGACACCAAAACAGCGGGCTGATCAGCCCGCTGTTTTGGTGTCTTTTTCAAGTGGTTTCAACCTTTGTGGATTCCTTCTTCGGTGCATGCTACAAAGCAGAAAGGAGGAATTGTCATGACACAGGAAGGACGGGAAGAAGCCAAGGGAGGACACTTTGCTCTTCACGGAGGGACACATTTTACCCCCAAAGCATCTCCGGAGAAGATCAACCGGTTTGTGCAAAACCTTCCGCCGGAGCGTCGGGAAACCTTTTATGAAATCATGAAGGAACTGAGCCGAGCGGATCTGATCGCCTTGCATAATGACGGTCTGTTGGCAGATGGAGAAGGAAAGATCGGCGGCAGTGATGATTGTTGAAGATGCAAAAATGGTGGGCCGGGTTTAACCGGTCCACCATTTTTTGATCCGTTGCCACAAGGAGGGTGGGGATGTGGTTGAATCCGCAGGTGGTGGATGAGCTCTGCAGGTGTGCTTCGGTTCCGTTCCGGTCAGAAACCAGTAGTCGATGGATCGGGGACAAGATGGGCTAGCTAGTCCCCCCGTTTCAGGATCCACCTTTGCTTTGACAACCCCTGCAGGCGGTTGAAAGGATTGAGGAGGGATCCCCTCCAAAGCGGCACGCATGTAACTTCCCCAGATTCCGTGAGTGAGACGGGAGGCCCCGTCGGGCAGGGCTTTCCCGCGGTCGAATCCCACCCAGACTGTGGTTGCCAGACGGGGGGTGTACCCGGACAGCCAGGAATCCCAATCGGTGCTTCCGGTTTTTCCTGCCACCGGCCGGGAAAGCATCTGCTTTACCCGGTTGGCGGTTCCTCCCGGAGTGAAGACACCCTCCAGCATTCGGGTCATGACGAAGGCCTCTGCAGGAGTGATCACCTGCTCCGGCGACGGTCGGCTTTCGGACAAAATGTTTCCCTCGGCGTCCTCAATCCGGAGGATGGAGACTGGAGGGTGATGAAGACCTCCGGCCGCCAGACTGGCATAGACTTGAACCATGTCAAAAGGGCTGACGGCACTCGTTCCCAATGCCAGGGAGGGAACCGGTTTCAACGGGCTTCCGATTCCCAGTCGCCGGCCCATGCGGACCGCTTTTTCCTCTCCGATGGCCAAGTGGGTGTGGACAGCATAAATGTTGTCCGAGGTGGCCAGGGCTTCCGCCATTGTGATCGGCCGGTTGGCATACCGATTGCGATAGTTGGTGGGGCGGTAATTGCCACCTTGGTAAACGAAGGTGGTCGGTTTGCTGTCAAAGCGGGAGACGGGGGTGAAACCCTGTTCCAGAGCAGCCAAATAGAGGATGGGTTTAAAGGTGGATCCCGGCTGTCGTTTGCCGAAGACCCGGTTATACTGGGAACGACCGTAGTCTTTCCCTCCAACCATCGCCCGGATCTGTCCGTTTCGCGGGTCGATGCTGATCAGGGCAGCCTGCAATTCGCCGCTGTTTTTCAAATACTTATGGACCGCCTTCTCCGCTTCTTCCTGCATCTTCAGATCGAGGGTGGTATAGATCTTCAATCCGCCGTTTTGGAGCAGACTCTCATCCAATCCCAACCGGCCCGCCTCTTGAATCACATAATCCCGAAAATAAGGGGCTTGTGCCGGCTGGGGATGGGGAGGGTCGGCATAGACGAGGACTTCTTTTTTGGCGGCTTCCGCCTCCTGTGTGGTGATCCGACCCGACCGGGCCATCCGGTCCAGAATCGATTCCTGACGCGTTTTGGCCCTGTCCGGGTCGTTCAAGGGAGAATACCAACGAGGGCCCCGGGGGATCCCTGCCAACATGGCACTTTCCGCCAAGGTGAGATCATGGGCCGCTTTGCCGAAGTAGATCCGGGCAGCCCGCTCAATGCCATAAGCTCCATGACCGTAATAGATCTTGTTCAGATACATCTCCAAAATCTCTTTCTTGGAAAAATGGAGCTCCAGTTGAGTGGTTAGAACCGCTTCCCGCCATTTACGGGACCAAGTCCGGTCATGGGTCAGATAAAGATTGCGGGCCAACTGTTGTGTGATCGTGCTGGCCCCCTGGGAGACCCGACCCTTTTTCAGATTGATCCATACCGCCCGGAGGATCCCCTTGGGGGAGAACCCCCGGTGTTCGTAAAAGCGTTGATCTTCCGCTGCTAATGTCGCCTCCTGAATCGATCGGGGCAACTCTTTCAACTGAACGGGATCCCGTCTCTCCCCGTGATCCAGGGTATCGATCAGATTACCGCGGGAATCCAGAATACGCGTGGTCAGTCCCAGTTGGGGGGGCGGCAGGGGCTTGGATTTCAGATAAAGAACGGTAATCAGCGCCAGGCTGATTCCCGCAACCAGGCAAAATCCAAACCAGCGCAGAAACATCCGGCTCCACCACTTCTCAGGGGGGAGGCTCTCCCAGGCTGATGTCTTCGCCGGCAATGACCGATTCAGTTCGTCTCCCATCGGACCCCACTCCTTGACAGGCTCATCCATAGGCGGCTGGTAAGGGGAAGATTGGAAAAGTCCATGGAGTAGTATGAGAGATAAGTGATTCCTCTATGCATCTTAGTTGGGATATCAGAGCTGTTGATAAATTGGAAATGGAAGTTGGAAAGGAAGTGAAATGGAGACCGATCCATGATTGTCTCCGGCGGGGAGTTGGATTATCCTAAGGAAAGGTTTTTCATTCCAACGGATATGGACCATCGGAAGGAGCAGTTGAAATTTATGGATATGGAACTTTGGTATACAGAAAAACAGACTCCCCACTTCGGAATCACGGCAAAGATCAGCCGCACACTTCATCATGAGAAGACAACGTTTCAGAAGATCGATGTGATCGAAACGGAACAGTTTGGGCGCATGCTCGTGCTGGACGGCATGGTGATGATCACTGACAGGGATGAATTTGTTTATCACGAGATGTTGACCCATGTGGGAATGAACACCCATCGGTCACCGAAGCGGGTTCTGGTGGTCGGCGGGGGAGACGGCGGTGCGATCCGGGAGGTGTTGAAACACCCTTCTGTGGAAAAAGCGGTTTTGTGTGAAATCGATGGTCGGGTGATTGAGGTTTCCAGGGAATACTTCCCGGAGATTGCCGGTGCTTTGGGGGATTCCCGGGTGGAGATTCGGGTGGAAGATGGCATCAAGCACATTGAAGCCCATCCGGGGGAATATGACCTGATCCTGGTCGATTCCACCGAACCGGTGGGACCGGCGGTGGGATTGTTCCAGAAACCGTTCTATCAGGGGATTTTCGATGCGTTGCGAACCGGGGGCGTGATGGTAGCTCAGACGGAATCCCCTTGGTTTAACCGGGATCTGATTGCACAGGTGTATCGGGATATCTCGGATATTTTTCCCGTCACCCGTTTGTACACTGCCAGCATTCCCACCTATCCCAGTGGATTGTGGAGCTTTACGCTGGGATCCAAGGGACCGGATCCTCTAGAGGTGCCACCGGAGCGACTCCGTGTGCCGGATACCCGGTATTATTCTCCCGAATTGCATCAAGCTCTTTTTCAGTTGCCCCGCTTTGTGAAGGAATTGATGGTTCAGAAGGAGCGATGAGGGATGCGGTTTGACGAAGCTTATTTGGGAAACGTGTTTATCGGAGCCTGTCCGGATCTGGAATCATCCAAAATTGTCATCTTCGGCATGCCGATGGATTGGACAGCCAGTTTTCGGCCGGGGTCCCGCTTCGGTCCCAAGCGGATTCGGGAAGCGTCCCTGGTGTTGGAAGAGTACAGCCCCTATCTGAGAAGGGAGCTATCGGAAGTAAACTATTACGACGCTGGAGATATCCCCCTGCCCTTCGGCAATCCGGAGAAAAGCACGGCTGCCATCGGGGAGTTTGTGGACCGGATCATGCAGCGGAAGAAGATGCCGCTGGGAATCGGCGGAGAGCACCTGGTCACCTGGCCGGTGGTTCGGACCATTTATAAATATCACCGGGAATTGGCGGTGATCCATCTGGATGCTCACGCCGATCTTCGGACCGACTATGAAGGGGAAAAATTGTCCCACGCCACTCCTCTGCGCAAGATCGCCGAGCTTCTGGGGCCGGAAAATGTGTACCAATTCGGCATCCGTTCGGGAACCCGGGAGGAGTTTGCATATGCGGAGCGGGAGAAGATTCATTTTCACCCCTTTGAAGTGCTCAGTCCGTTGAAGGAGGAGCTCTCCGGACTCCGGGGACGGCCGGTTTATATCACTGTAGATATCGATGTGCTGGATCCGGCCTTTGCACCGGGTACGGGAACCCCGGAACCCGGCGGAATCACCTCCGGGGAACTTTTGGAGGCGATCCACACCATCGCCCGTTCCGGAGTGGAGGTGGTGGGAGCCGATTTGGTGGAAGTAGCCCCGGTCTACGATCCCACAGAACAGACACCTGTGACTGCGGCCAAAGTGATCCGAGAGATGCTTCTCGGTTTCTACTGAGGATCATCTTCCGGAAACGAAGAGTGCATAGGGAGACCAGAGAGTGGGGCGACCTGGGCGAGACTGGCCCTATGGGTGCAAAGGCGAATCAAATCCCCATCCTTGCCCTTCTGTGATTTTCGACACCATGTTTGCTGAGGGAGGCACTAGGTTACTGGTAATGGCGGGCTGCCCATGGTAAGATACAAAGCAATCGAAAGGAGAGCGATCAGCCCTGAAACAGATTCGACTTTCGATCATCTCCACGATCGACCCTGAAGACGGCGGGGATCCCGAGGAGATTGTACAAGAGATGGAAGGCCGGTTGATTGAACGGGATTTGGAATCGGTGCTAAAGTATACGGAAAAACCGGGGACGCCGGATGAAGTGAAGACCACAGTAAAAGCAGGCGAAGATGAGGTGACGATCATCCGGCAGGGGATGATCGCCTACAGACAGAGGTACCATCCGGGGGAGACCACCATCTGTGTGGTGGAGACGCCGGGGGGCACATCGGAAATGGAAGTTCATACCTTATCTTACCGGCGGGAACGGAAAGGGACACATGGACGGATTCAATTTTCCTTCCGGCTGGCCATGGCCTGTGAGCCGATGGGCCGGTACCGGTTGCTGATTCAATGGACGGAGGTGCCTGCACAAGCATGAATGCATTGGAGCAATTGAAGGAAAACTTGAGACAGGAGATTCGGGAGGCAGTGCTTCGGGCAGGCTTGGCTGCGGAGGAGGAGCTTCCCGAAGTGGTTCTGGAAGTGCCCCGGGAAAAATCCCACGGGGATCTGGCCACCAATATGGCGATGCAACTGGCCCGGATCGCCAAGAAAAACCCCCGCCAGATCGCGGAAGCGATTGTGGCCGGGATGAACGGGGATCGGGTGGCGGTCAAGGAGATCCACATCGCAGGACCCGGTTTTATCAACTTTTTCATCGATCGTTCCCACCTGCGTGAGGTGCTGATGGAAATCGGGCAGGCAGGGGATGCCTACGGCCGCAGTTCTGTCGGTCACGGGGGGAAAGTGTTGGTGGAATTTGTTAGCGTCAATCCCACCGGCAGCCTTCACCTGGGACATGCCCGGGGGGCGGCCATCGGGGATGTTCTGTGCAATGTGTTGGAAGCGGCGGGTTATGATGTTACCAGGGAGTATTACATCAATGATGCCGGCAACCAGATCCGCAACATGACCCTGTCCCTGGAAGCCCGCTACCGGGAGGCCCTCGGCCAGAAGGTGGACTTTCCGGAAGATGGATACCGCGGTCAGGATATCGTCGATCTGGGGAAACGGTTGGCCGAGGAGGAAGGAGACCGACTGCTTAATTTAGGTGAAGAGGAGCGGCTTGCTTGGATTCGCAGATACGGGCTTGACCGGCTGTTGGAAGGGATCAAAAAAGACCTGAAGGAATACCGGGTTCAATTTGACAGCTGGTTCAGTGAACAATCCCTGCACGACTCCGGTTTGGTCCAAGAGAGTGTGGAGGAGTTGACCCGACGGGGCCAAACTTATGAACGGGACGGAGCCCTCTGGCTGAAGTCCTCCCAATTTGGAGATGACAAGGACCGGGTGTTGGTGAAACAGGATGGTTCCTATACCTATATCACTCCGGACATCGCTTATCATCGCAATAAATACAATCGGGGCTTTGACCGGATAGTCGATATCTTCGGAGCGGATCATCACGGCTATGTGCCTCGGATGAAAGCGGCTATGGCCGCCTTGGGCTTCGATGTGGAGAAGATGACTTTTCTCATCACCCAGATGGTGAAACTGTACCGGGGCGGAGAATTAGTCAAAATGTCCAAACGGACAGGAAAGGCGATCACCTTGGCGGAACTGATGGAGGAAGTCGGAGTGGATGCCACCAGGTACTTTTTTGCCTCCAGAGGACCGGACAGCCACTTGGATTTCGATATGGATCTGGCGGTCTCCCAATCCAATGAGAATCCCGTTTTCTACGTACAGTATGCCTACGCACGCATCAACAGTGTCTTTCGTCGCGCACGGGAACAGGGGATTGAGGTGAAGCTGGATCCGGACAGCCTGTCCGCTTTGGAAGAGGAAGCAGAGTTTGATCTGTTGCAGATACTGGCGGAATTCCCTGAGGAAATCGTCACGGCGGCAAAGCAGATGGCTCCCCATCGGATGGTCCGCTACCTGTATGATCTGGCCACCCAGCTGCAAAGCTATTACAATGCTTATCGGGTGATTCAGGAAGATGAGAGGCTGACCCGCGCCCGTCTCTCTCTCTTGATCGGGGTGGCCCAGGTACTGAAAAACGGTCTCCGGATGATCGGTGTCTCCGCGCCGGAACAGATGTAACCTCCAGCTAGAAGAGTTGTGAATTCGTACTGGACGGATGGTCGGGAATGGGTTTCACATGACCTTTTTATTGTTCTTACGAAACCCAACCCTCCCTGTGAACGACTTTTTCTCAAACGCTTCTAGACCTCCTTTAATAAGAAGACCGGACCCGGGGAAACCCCCGGGTCCGGTCTTCTTATTGCGTGACGGCGTCTTTACGGCCCCACGAACAGCAGTCCGGCACCCATGAATGCACCGGCGACCGCAAAAGAGTAGATCAATGCGATCACCTGGTTATTCCTCGACATCCCGATACCCACCTTTTCCAAGTCCTTGTCATCTCCAGAGTCATCGGTTGCAGGATCAAAGACGGGATCTGTTGGATGGAAAGTTTTTGCGAAGCTCTCATTACAGAGGATAGCACCTTATACCCCGATTTGGGACAGTTTTTGTGTCCAACAGTTGACAAGTGGTTGCCCGTTGCTTTCCGGTCGGGTTTGAAGCCATTTGGGGCCACTGCTCAAGCGGAATATGTACAGTGATGGGGAGGTATCGATCCAAGACATGGCTGATTGCACACTTTCAGTGCTTCTCAGATTGTAAGAGTGTATCAAAAAGAGTAGTATCGGTATGTAAAGCTTGGGAATATTGATTTTTTCAGGGGGCGATGAGTTGGAAATGATCATAGAGGAGACCGCGAAAAAGATTCGCAAGGCTGTGGCCAAGGCCGTGGTGGGACAGCGCGAGACGTTGGATTTGCTCTTGGTCGGGTTGTTTTCCGGGGGGCATGTGTTATTGGAGGATGTGCCCGGGGTGGGGAAAACCCTGTTGGCCAAAGCCTTGGCGGCCAGTATTGACAGCTCATTCGGCAGAATTCAGTGCACACCGGATCTACTGCCATCGGATGTGACAGGAACGACGGTCTACAACCGGAAAGAAGGAAACTTTTATTTCAGAAAAGGCCCTCTGTTCCATCGATTGCTTTTGGTGGATGAGATCAACCGGGCCATTCCCCGGACCCAATCCGCCCTGCTGGAGGCGATGGCTGAGGGACAGGTGAGTGTGGACGGGGAGACCCGTCTGCTCGATTCCCCCTTCTTTGTGATCGCCACCCAGAATCCGGTGGAATCTCAGGGGACCTTTCCCCTCCCGGAAGCCCAGTTGGACCGGTTTCTGATGAAAGTCTCCATGGGTTATCCCAATGCAGAAGAAGAGCGGGAAATCTTCCGGTTGGCCAAAAACGAGGAGGTGTCGAAGGAAGTCACCCCGGTGACGGAACCGGCGGAAATCATGGCCGTACGGGAAGCGGTCCGGAAAGTTTACATGAACGAAGCGGTGGAAGGTTATCTTTTGGAAGTGGTGTGGCAGACCCGGGAGATGGACGGGGTGGAACTGGGAGTCTCTCCCCGGGGATTGATCGCTCTGGGGTTGGCCGCTCAGGCTTTGGCCGGGATCCGGGGACGGAACTATGTCATCCCCGACGATATCAAGGAACTGGCCCCCCATGTCCTGTCCCATCGCCTGTTATTAACCCCTTCTGTCCGCATGAACCGGCAAGGCCCCGCCGATCTGATCCGGGATCTGGTAAACCGGGTCCCCGTACCTGTGGAAGGGGATGGGGAGTCGGTGGAAAGCCGATGAGTCTTCTGTGGTGGATGTTGCTTCCGGTGGGAAGCATCTGGGTGTACAGTCGATTGTGGAGGCGCTGGACCGACGGAAAACTCTCCTATCGAATCCAGATCCCTTCGGAAACAAGTTGGGAAGGGGATTCTTTGACGGTGGAGATGGAACTGGAGAATCACTCTTGGTTGCCGTTGCCCTGGGTGGCGGTGGAACAACCCTTGCCACCCGTACTCCGGAGTAAAGGGAGGGACTCTGAGCGCTTGCGGTGGGCCACCTATCTGTTACCGCGACAGCGGGTGAAGGCCGGTTTTCGAGTGACCTGCGTTCGCAGAGGGTTTTATCATTGGGAGCCGGCCCGGTTGGAGACCAGTGACGGGATCGGGCTGGAGGAAAGACTGTACCAGCTGGATCCCGGGTGTTCAGTGCTCGTCCGGCCCCGTCCGCTGGAGGAAGCGGAGCTCATTTCCGAACTGCGGGAGATCCTGGGGGAAAAAGTCATCCACAGATGGTACCAGGAAGATCCCTCCCGGTTGTCCGGGGTTCGCCCCTGGCAGGAAGGGGATCCCTTCCGATGGATCCACTGGGCGGCAAGTGCACGCAGTGATGAGTGGTTGGTGAAGCAGTTTGAGACCACATCCCACACCACTATTCACCTGCTTCTCAACTTTCAGTTCTTTGAGTTGCATCGGATCGGAGCGGATTCCCGGATGATCGATTTTTCCTGCCGCCTGGCTGCCAACCTTTTTCGACAGGCGGAGGGGATGGGATTGAGCTATGGGTTGGAGAGCAATGCTTCCTGGCAGGGAGTCGGAGGGATGTCCGTCCCTCCCGGCAATTCCCCGGTTCACCTGGACTGGACGGAGGAGGCGTTGGGGCGTCTCCGCCCCACAGCGGCGGAGTCCTTTTCCCATCTGTTGGATCGGTTAAGCGGCAGATTGGATCCAGGGGCTCAGCTGTTGGTCATCACCGGGTACTGGGATCGGCGAATCGCCGCCGGACTGGAGCGTCTGCGGGGGGAAGGACACCCTCTCACCCTGTTTCTCCTGGATGAACCGGGACGGGAGTGGGATCTTTTTGGGCTCCCGCAGGATGTGATCCGGATTCCGGTCCCCTTGCCGGTAGGAGAACAGAAGGAGGTGCCGGCATGAGACCGGGTCGACGTTTATTGCTTTGGGCGGCTCTCAGTCAGGGAGCGGCCCTGGCCACCCTCTTCTCCGCTCTGGGGGAGCCGGGACCGCTGTTTCTGTTGGTGGCGGGTTTGTTGCTGGTCAATTTGTCGATCACGCTTGGCCGTCGCGAGGGGGTCGCCCGGGTGAGACTGGTCAATCCGAGCCTCTTCATGGCGGCGGGTCTGGGGATCTGGGCGATGGCCGAAGGGTTCCCCTCTCTCTGGACTTTCTTGGTGGCCGTGGGGCTCGGGTACTGGTTATGGAGCCGGATGCAGTCCCTTTCCGGCGGTCATCCCCGCCAGCTTCGAAATCAGCTGTTGAATGAAGGGAAACTGGATCTGGTTTTGATCCCGCTGGCTCTTGGCCTGGCAGCAATCTATAACCAACAAGTGGACGTGGGAGGGGAAGTGGTTCCCCTTCTGCTGCTGTTCTTCTGGACGCGCCTGTTTGCCCTGATTCAAGCGACCTGCTCCATGGCTGCCGGGGAAGTTTCCCGGGGCCTGATCGTAAAAGAAGGGATGCCGTATCTGTTTGTGACCGGCGTCCTGTTGCTTCTGCTCTGGAGTTTGCCTTTCACCGGTCCCTTGTGGAAGACGGTTGCCGGTTGGGCGAAATGGGGATTGATATGGATCTTCTACGGGGTCGGCGTGTTGCTTGAGCCCCTCGCCAATTGGTCCGGCTGGAGGGAGGGATGGGAGCGTTATTTTTCCAAAATGGAGCCGGAGGAACCCGAATCCTTTTCTGATGAATGGCAGACGGTTTCCGGGGGGAGCCTGATCGAACAGGACATCCTGTACCTCTTGTTCACGCTGGCGGCACTGACTGTGATGATCCTCTGGTTCCGCCGCAGGTGGATCCGTCGTTCCCGAATCGCCGCCGAATCAGAGACCACCGGAGAGGTGCGTCAGTTTATCCGGACCGACAGACGAAAGTCCCCCGGTCCTCCCGTTCCGGAAGAGGCTCCCACCTGGATGCGAAGACAGTACCGCCTGTTTCTCGAAAGGATGTGGGAACAAGGCAGAATCCGCCAAGTGGGAGAGACACCGTTGGAATTTGCGCACCGGGTGGGTGAAGAGCAGCCCGGCTTGGGGGAGATCTCAAGGGAGCTGACCGCCTACTATATGGAAGAGCGATACGGGGATCTGCCGTTGGAATCCCGGCGGCGACGGGTCACCGAATTGTTGGAGTTTCTGAAAGGGCGTTAGAAAGCACCAATCCTCCAAAAGATGGAGGGTTGGTTTTGATGCGCGCCCGGCATGGGCACATTCTACAGGGGGAAAGTCCCGAGCGGTGAAGGCAGCAGTGTCACCGGTTCACCCAGTATGCGGATGACTGCCAAATCTTCGTGAAAACGAAGAAGGCGGGACGACGCATCCAAGACTCGAGGACCTGCTTTCTCGAGAAGAAACTTCGTTTAAAGGTCAATCGGCGGAAAAGTGCGGTGGACCGCACATGGAAGCGGAGCTTCCTTGGATTCTCCTTCACATCGCATCAACAACCTCGCATCCGGATCGCCAAGGAAATAAAATCCGTCAACTGACATCCCGCAGTCGCCCCATTCCCATGGACCGGCGGATTCAGGAACTGAACCACTACCTCATGGGTTGGTGTAGCTATTTCAAGTTGGCGGAAACCCCAACGGTGTTTCGGCGCTTGGATGAATGGCTGCGAAGGCGCCTTCGGATGATCCGCTGGAAAGAGTGGAAACGGCTGAAGACTCGGGTACGCCAGCTTATTTCTATGGGCATTCCGAAAGGGAAGGCCGATAAGTGGGGCAACACCCGGAGGAAATACTGGCGCATCGCAAAGAGCCCTATTCTACACCAAACCCTTGACCTTGCCTATTGGCAAGACCAAGGGCTTCTGAGTGTCGCTCGTCGAACCCAATTCCTTCGTCAGACGCAGTGGAACCGCCGTATACCGAATGGTACGTTCGGTGGTGTGAGAAGACGGGGGTTAGTCGCCCTCTCTTACTCGATCCTACACTCAGGATGTGGCCGGTGGGTGGTTGGCGTAACGTTCCGCCACGACGGGGGCGAGGTCACAGGGGGTTCCCCAGCTCTGGGAGACCAACAGGCGGACATATTCAGCGTGGGCGGCCAGGTCGGGAAGGGTCCCCCCTTGTTCGGTTTCCGGCAGCAACCCCCATTTTTCCGCCAGAGTCTCGATGGCAGAGAGATAAGAAGTCACATCCCGGTCCAGCAACAGTTCATAATGGGCTCTCTCTCCGATGGAGATCAGCCGCTGCCCATTTTCCGTCCCGGGCTGTCCAAAAGAGGGGTTCTTTTCCAATGCAGTCCGCACCAGGGGATCTCTCGCCGGTCGCACTCCCATCCGGACGTGTCGGATCAATTCCTCCACCTTGAATGACTCCGGCGCTTGGAGGATCTGCTGCTTCAGCCAACGGTCGGCTGTTTCCCGATAGCGGCGCGCGGATGATTTATCGCCGCGGGATTCCGCCAGATCGGCGGCACAGATCAGGGCGGCGATCCCTGTTTCCGGGGGCGTGGTTCCACCACTTTTCACCAGGGAATCGGCAGCGGACCGAATCCCTTTTTCAAAGAGACGGACCGCTTCCAACTGCCAGGCCAACTGAATAATGCAGGCGGTCTCCTCCGGAGAGGATGGGTTCCCCGCCGTCGATGGGGGGAGAAAACCTCCATCCGCCTGCTGTCTCCGGGAGAGTAGATACTTGAGTGCCCGTTTGGGAGTTTGCAGTTCCCCTGCTGCCCAGAAGGCAGTCAGGAGCGGAATCAGTGTCTGGACAGAAGAATCGGCTGCGTCTTCCGGAAACCCGGCGCGGAAAGATCCGGGTTCCTTTTTATCCTCCAGTGCCCGGAACAGCATCAGGCTTTGGTAATAAAGCGGAGGCGCCCATCCCTCCAGGCTGTTCAATTTGCGGCAGTAGAGCTGCCAGTCCCGATTGTAGGATTCCAACAGTTCAGGCCAGGGGCAGCGCAGGGTTCCTTCCGCCTCTTCCACTGCTTTGGCTTCTGTTTCACCAAAACTGAGGACAAGGGTGAACCCGTCTTCCTTCCCAGGATGGATGGGGATGGACAGGATTCCTGCCTCTGTCACCTGCACCGGACTTCCCAATGGGACGGTGGAGGCGACAACGGTGACTGCTCCTTCTTTTTCCTGCAGAATGAGAGCTTGCCGTCCCCCGATAGAATCGATTCGGAGTCGGTGGTTGTTCCCTGTCAGCTGAAGAGAAAGGTGGAGATCTCCGGGGGAGGCCGACGGGAGATTCGGTTGAACCCGGAGTGCCAAAGATTGACGAAGCGGGTCGGTGATCACGGTTTGATTCACCCTCAAGCGTCGGTCGGTGTCCATGAGGAGTTGTCGAAAGGCAAGAGAGTGTTCTTCCACCGGTTCCACCTGTTGGGCAGCACTCTGAAGAGGGATGGACCCATCGGCGACTGTCCACTGCAATCGGCGGAACCGGGGAGAGGCGAGGTCCGGATAAAAGACTTCCCCCAAAGCTTCCTCAGTCAAAGTGAACCAGACCTTGGAGTGATGATTTTGTGCGGTTCCCCAACCCAGTCGATACTTGGTTTGTGATGGTTTCATATGGTGTTTTCCTCCCCCGTTTGTCGTTGTTCAGCCCTTTCCATTACGGATCGATCCGGCATATTCATAATGTGAAGCCGGAATTGAGGAATACCGGCAACCGCCCGGTCGAGCCGGATGTCTACTCCGGGAAACCGGGTTGCGAGGTGAGCCTATGATATTTTTGCTTGGAATGGCCATCGCCTTGACCAAAGCACTTTGGCTGTTGTTTTTCATATTCCTGTCCTTATGGACCATCTGACCCCTCCCGGTCGGGCCTCCGGAATTCCGCTGATGAGGGGGATTCCTTTTTCCTGATCTGTTGAAAGATTGAAACGACAAAAGGTATGATATGGAAAAGTTGAACTGATTGAGGAGAAGGGGGTTCAGATCGTGAAACTGTTGCGATGGGCGGTGATGGCCATGTTTATTTTGATGACGGCCACCTTGTTGCCTTTCAATCTGTATGCTCAATCGAAAGCCCCTGAGGTGGAAAATCGAGAAAGGGTGGGGATCCGATTTCCGGTGGACAGTCTGGATATGCAAGAGGAAGAAGTCAGGCCGGGTCAAATCAAGCCGGGGAACAAAGGAGTGGAAAAAGTGGATGTCCGGTGCCGGGCCGGTCCGACGTAATCTGCCGCTGAAATTCGGGCAATCATCAAGAGGATGTCCGGATCACCCCCCCCTTAAGCCCGAAAAAACCCGGGTGATTCGTCCGACAGATGATCAAATTCCACTCCACATCTCCTTCACTCCGGGTCAGGCAGGATGATTGACCACATGGGATGAGGTGATCGTGTTGTTTCAGGTGACTCGCCCCCGCAGGGCATAAGTCCGGCCTGAGCCGTTTCCCACCCGGTCTCGCCAAGACAGTACACACGACACCCTTTCCAATGCATGTTTTTCGTTGATCAACCAGCTCACTTCAGAGTGTGTCGGATTTTCATCATCCATTCTTCAGGAGGTGATCATGCAAACCCGCTTTTTATGCGATTAGCTCCCGGTATCGGTGATATCTGACTGTTTGTACGCGATTTGGCCTCCGGATCTGCTGCTGTACAAGTTTGAATCCACCCATGTTTCCCCGGTGATTTTTCCGGCTTCCGCCACGGGAGCCCTTTTCTTTTTCAAAGAGAGTCGGGGAGACCTTGGTGACGCAATACTTGATTTAGGCAGGGAACCGACCGATGTCACTTTGGAGAAAGGCATGGCCGGCCTCCGCATTCATTCACCCTCCATCTCTTTCCGTTCCGGACTTCCCGGGGGCGCCCACAGGGTGTGGCCAGGGACGAGCAAATCCGGATCGGTTCCCAAGTGGTGGAGGAGAGCCGGTGCCACTTCCCGGGGAAAGAGATCCAGGTGATGAGCCAGAAAACCCGCTCCATACTCCTTAAAGGTGGGATGACGCTCTTCCCAATCCCGGTCATAGTAGTGTTCAAAGCTTTCGTTCCAGTGGGCCTCGATGATTCCGAGGGCGGCTTCCAGGCGTTCCCTCATCTCCCGCTGACCATCCTTCACCATCGGCCACAGTTCTTCCAGGACTCCTTCCCGTTCTTCACGTGTCCAAGCCATCCCAATCCCTCCGTGTACTGAGTGATCCCTTGAAGCGTTGAATGAGTGCCGGCCGGGCCGGTCGGGATTGGGCTTCACATTTCTTGCGATCCAAAATCACTCCATGTGAAACCCAACCCTTCCTGTGATGACATTTTCACAACGATATCTTGTGACAGAGGATGTGATCAAAATAGACTATAACCAATGTTTTGCATATAATCAAAGTGATGAATTTTCGGCACACCGGTGATCAATATTCGGCACAGGTCAGGGGGGAGACGCATGGAGGAGATCTCTTTTACGGAAAAGGTGTTGCGGGAGGTGCTGAAAGGGATTGATGAAGGGATACATGTGGTGGACGCTGAGGGAAGAACCGTCTTTTACAATCAGTTTGCCGCCCGTTTGGACGGGATGGAGGAAGGGGAGGTTCTGGGGAGCCACCTGTTGGAGGTGTTCCCTTCCCTCACACCCAAAACGAGTACCCTGTTGAAGGTGATCCGCACCGGGGAGCCGATTTACAATCAGCAACAGAGCTACACCAACCGTCACGGGAAACGGATCGTGACCGTCAACTCCACCATGCCGGTGTTGGTGGAGGGCCGGCGGGTGGGGGCGATGGAGGTGTCCAAGGATATCACCCGGATCCAAGAGCTGTCAGAGAAGGTGATCGATCTGGAACGGAGGATGCGTTCCCCGGTGGAAGGGAAGCGATCTGTCAGCAGGGGATTATATCGCTTTGAGCAGATCCTTACCCAAAGCCCTGTGATGAAAGGGGAGATCCATCGGGCCAGACGGGCGGCTGCCACCCGGTCACCGGTGCTGGTGGTGGGGGAGACGGGGACGGGGAAGGAGCTGTTGGTTCAGTCCCTCCATTCCGCTTCCCCCCGTGGCAAAGGGCCTTTTATCGCCCAAAACTGCGCTGCCATCCCCTCTTCCCTGCTGGAAGGGATCCTCTTCGGAACCGTGCGGGGGGCCTTCACCGGCGCCGAGGACCGGCCGGGTCTGTTTGAACTGGCGGAGGGGGGCTCCCTCTTTTTGGACGAGATCCATGCCATGCCCGTCGATCTGCAGGCCAAACTGCTCCGGGTGCTGGAGGATGGTGCCGTGCGGCGGGTGGGGGATGTGAAGACACGACCGGTGGATGTGCGGATTTTGGCGGCCACCAACGAGGATCCGGAAACCAGTGTGAAAGAGGGGAGGCTGCGGAAAGATCTATACTACCGGATCCATGTGGTCCGGTTGGAAATTCCTCCTCTCCGGGAGCGGCGGGAAGATATCCCCCTACTCACCCGCCACTTCATCCAAAAGTACAATTATCGCTTTGAGACCTTGGTCACAGCAGTGTCGACAGAAGTGGAAAATTTGTTTGCCGATTACAGTTGGCCGGGAAATGTACGGGAACTGGAACACGCCATTGAAGGGGCGATGAATCAGGTGGAGGGGGATCGGATCGAGTTGGAGCATCTACCCCGTCACCTGACCGATTCTGGGAGAAGAGAGGGAAAGTTTGAGCTCTTCCGGGATATGGACCTGAATCTTCCCCTTCCTCTCCTGCTGTCACGGGTGGAAGAAGAATCCATCCGCCGGGCTTTGAAAACCACCGGCAACAATGTGCGTCGAGCGGCGGCACACCTGGGCATTCCCCGCCAAACATTGCAGTACAAGTTGCGAAGACTGGGCCTGAACCCGAACCGGTGAGTGGATGTACAGGAGAACAAACACTTCTGTTTCAGAAAAAAATTTTTTATTTCCCTTGTGGATGCCGATTTTTCGGCATCTCTTTTTTTGAGGTGTGAGAGAAATTCCCGCCATTACCCGCTTTCTGAAGATGGCATACTTTTTGCTTTCTAAAAACAGGGACGGATGGGGGTGATGGTTTGGAAGACAAAAGCAGTCACAGGAAAGGGAACCGGTTCGGATTGCACCGGGTGGTCCAACCCAAGGGGTTGCTACCGCAGCCCGCCTGGAAGCTGGATCCGGAACCGGTCTGTTATGACAATGAACTTCTGATCGATGCCATTTGCCTCAATATCGACTCCGCCTCCTTCAATCAACTGAGGGAAGAGGCGTGCGGGGATCCGGCCGGAGTAAAGAAGCGGATTCTGGAAATCGTGCGGGAGCGGGGAAAGATGCACAACCCGGTCACCGGCTCCGGAGGGATGATGATCGGACAGGTGGCAGAGGTGGGCTCCGCCTTTCCCGATCGAAAGATCCGTCCAGGAGATCGGATCGCCACGTTGGTCTCTCTCAGTTTGACCCCGCTGGTGCTGGATTCCATTGAGTCGGTCGATCTGGCGACAGGACAAGTGGAAGTCCGGGGAAAGGCAGTCCTGTTCGCCAGCGGTTCCTTTGCCGTTTTGCCGGAGGATCTGTCGGAAAGTCTTTCTCTGGCAGTCTTGGATGTGTGCGGAGCACCGGCCCAGGCCGCCCGGTTGGTGCAACCGGGACAGAGGGTGACAGTGCTGGGGGCCGGTGGGAAATCGGGGCTTCTCACCTTGTATCAGGCCCGGAAACAAGTGGGGACGGAAGGGATCGTCCTCGCTTTGGAATCCAGGGGGGCCGCCTGTGAGGAGCTCCGTTCCCTGGGACTGGCCGATCAGGTGATCCAGGTGGATGCCAAGGACCCGGTGTCGGTTCTGGAAGCGGTGGAGACTGCCACCGGGGGCTGTTTGTCTGATGTGACCTTTAACTGTGTGAATGTTCCGGATACAGAGTTATCAGCTGTCTTGGCCACCCGGGAGAGGGGAATCGTCTACTATTTCAGCACTGCGGTCCGGTTCACTCAGGCGGCCCTTGGAGCGGAAGGGTTGGGCAAAGATGTCCAGATGATGATTGGGAACGGCTTTGCTCCAGGACATGCGGATCTGGCGCTCAACCTTCTGCGGGAATCGCCGGAGCTGAGGGCACTTTTTGAATCCCGGTATGTGTCGACCTGCTGAAAGGATCACCTAAACTTATCAAGGAAGGAAGGGATTTATATGGCGCGGGACTGGCGTGAAGTGGAGCTGTGGAAAGATGTGACCGAAGAACAGTGGAATGATTGGTTGTGGCAGCTGACCCACACCATCCGCAAGCTGGATGATCTGAAAAAAGTGGTCCACTTGAAGGAAAACGAGGTGGGAGGCGTCGGAATTTCCCATCAGACGATCCCGCTCAACATCACCCCATACTATGCATTGCAGATGGATACAGAGGATCCGACCTGTCCGATCCGGATGCAGTCGGTCCCGTTGTCCACGGAACTGGAACAGACGAAATACGATATGGAAGACCCCTTGTTGGAAGACACCGATTCCCCGGTGCCGGGCCTGACCCACCGTTACCCGGATCGCGTTCTCTTTCTGATCACCAACCAGTGCTCCATGTATTGTCGATACTGCACCCGTCGTCGTTTCTCCGGCCAGATCGGGATGGGCGTCCCCAAAAAGCAGATGGATGCCTGTATCGACTATATCCGGAGTAATCCGCAAGTGCGGGACGTGCTTCTCTCCGGCGGGGACGGTCTGTTAGTCAATGACCGGATTCTCGAGTATCTGTTGAAAAACCTGCGGGAGATTCCCCACGTGGAGATCATCCGGATCGGAACCCGGGCACCGGTGGTGTTTCCCCAACGGATCACCGAGGATCTGTGCAATATTCTGAAAAAATATCACCCGGTCTGGCTCAACACCCACTTCAACCATCCGAAGGAGATCACACCGGAAGCGAAGCGGGCCTGTGAAATGTTGGCTGACGCCGGTGTTCCCCTGGGCAACCAGGCGGTCATTCTGGCGGGGATCAATGACTGTCCCCACATTATGAAGAAGCTGAACCATGAGCTGGTGAAAATCCGGGTCCGCCCCTATTATATCTACCAGTGCGACCTGTCCGAAGGGATCGGTCATTTCCGCGCCCCGGTTTCCAAAGGTTTGGAGATTATGGAATATTTGCGGGGTCATACCTCTGGCTATGCGGTGCCCACCTTTGTGGTGGATGCCCCCGGCGGCGGTGGCAAAATCCCGGTGGCCCCCAACTATGTGATCTCTCAAAGCTCACAAAAGACCATCCTGCGGAACTTTGAAGGGGTGATCACCTCCTACCCCGAACCACAGAATTATAAAGAGCACGATGCGGAAAATTGCGAGTACTGCCGGGCCAGTGCCGGGAAAAATATCGGGATCACCTCCCTGATGGCGGATGAGAGGATCAACCTGGAGCCCAAGGTGTTGAGCCGGGAAGAACGTCGCGGAGATTTTGAACGGAAGAAGAAAAAAGTGCCGAAAAAGTCTCCAGCAACCAAGGCCTGACCCCGATGCTGAAGCGGTTGGCAGAGGAAGGGGTCCGCTCTCTTTCTGTCGTCGGTCTGTCCAAAAACGCAGGCAAGACGACAGTGCTGAACACCTTGGCGAAAGAGGGCGAGGAGAAGGGCTTACTCCCCGGTTTTGTCAGCATCGGGGTGGATGGGGAAGAGCGGGATGTCTGGAGTCTGCGGGAGAAGCCTCCCGTTCGGGTTCCGGCGGGGGGATTGGTTGCGACAGCGGCTTCCCTGCTGGAGGTCCGGGGCGGGGATTGGGAGCTGGTGGAATCGACCCCTCTTCAATCCCCCTTGGGCCCCGTCATCCTGGCCCGCGCTCGTCACCGGACAACGGTCAAACTGGCAGGGGTGACCCGGAGCGACGGGGTGCGGAAGGTAGTGAGCCGTCTGAGTGACCTGGGAGCCGGGATGGTATGGGTGGATGGAGCCTATGACCGGAAGGCGGCGGCCAGCCCCTGGGTGACGGATGCGACTGTCTGTGTGGTCGGCGCTGCCATGGGACGGTCATTAGATCTGATTCTGCAACGAACGGAAGAGATGATTCGCCTCCTCACCCTTCCCGAGGCGAGAAACCCGTTGGTCCGATCCGCTGCTGAGATCGCCAGGTCGAACAACAGTCTGGTGGGGATGCGGGAAGGACGCATCGAGGTGTTGCCCGCATCTTCCCTGTTGTTGGAGGAGTCGGTTCGGGAAGCTCTGGCCGGGAAGAGTTGGGCGGGATTGGCCTTGCCCGGCTCTCTTACGGACCGGGGGTTGGAATTTTTGATGAGTTTGGGGTTCCCTCTCTCCTTGACGGTAAGGGACCCCACCCGTTGTTTTGTCTCCCTGTCCACACTGCGTAAGTTTTACAGGAAGGGAGGCCATCTTTCCTACTTAAAAGGAATCCGGTTGGCCGCTGTTGCCATCAACCCGGTTTCCCCCGACGGATATGCCTTCGACCCGGCGGGGATGAGAGCGCAAGTGGCTCAAATCTGTGAACCGGTTCCTGTCTTTGATGCGGTTCGGGATCTGCGGATTCCCGGATCATGAAATTTAAGGGATAGCGGGGGATGAAAGTGTGGATGGACGAGGACACCGGGCGGTCCCTCCGCTGGTATGACATTTGGTCCCGTTTTCAGCCCCGAACCCCGATGGGGCAGCGTGCCAAAGAGTCACTTTCTCCTTTTATGCCGGGGGAGGAGAAGGAGTGGCAGCGGTCGCTGGCGGAACAGGAAGGGTTACGGGCAGCCCGGAATTCCCGGGCGGATTGGGGGAGGCGGGTGGAGGAGCTTCTGAAGCGGTTGCCGGATCCCTCTGCCGTTCTCCGGATGTTGGAGCGGAGGGAGACTCCAAAGGTGTCCGATTGGTTCAGGCTGAAGCAATTTTTGTGGCAGGGCAGGTTGTTGCGGGAGTGGATCCCGGAGGCGGCACCTGATTTTCGGTTTCGGACCCAGGAGGAGGAGTGGCGGGAGGGGATCGCCTTGATGGATCCCGGTTCAGTCCCTTCCGCCGCTTTTGCGCTGACCCCGGCTTTGGATCCCAGGTTGGGCCCGCTTCAATCCCGCCGCGACGAGGAAGAGCGACGGGCGGAAGAAGCCAGGGAACGAGCGGCAACGGTTGTGGAGGAAGACTATCCGCTGCGGCGAAACCGGGAGGGGGAATGGGTGGTGGACCGTCACTCCCCCCTCCTAAAAAAGATACTGGAAGATCCACGGGTGCTCCGGGTGCGGGAGACCCCCTTTGAAGTGATCTGTCGACCCTCTCCCACCCGGGAGGAGACAGAAGCGATACGTCGGTTGAACTTGGCAAAGGAAGAACTGGAGGCGGTGGAGCGGGAGATTCTGACCCGCCTCGTCGCCTCTTTCCAACCCAAACTTCCCTTCCTTGCGGAGGCCGTGGAGGAGATGGCTCATCTGGATCTGCAATGGGCACGGATGCAGGCGGCGGAAGGATGGGATGGCACCCGTCCCCTTCCGGGAGAATCCTACCGAATCGAAGGAGGGGTTCATCCCCTGGTCGCCGAAACCCTGGAGCAGCAGGGGAGAAGTTTCACCCCGGTGAATGTAGAGGTGGGACAGGGGGCTACGGTGATCATCGGTCCCAATATGGGCGGAAAAACCGTGGCGCTCACCACGGTGGGCCTGATCGCAGCCCTTGGGCAATACGGATTTTTGGTACCAGCCTGCCGTTCCTCCATGCCTTTGGTGCCCTGGATTGTCGCGGTGATCGGGGATGGCCAGGATTCCCGATCCGGGCTCAGCACCTTCGGAGCGGAGGTGCGGCGGATCGCCGACACCTTTTCTCTCCCGGAAGGAGGGTTACTGTTGGCTGATGAGGTGGGCCGGGGCACCAATCCGGTGGAGGGGGCGGCTTTGTCAGCGGCTCTCACCGGTCACTTGGCAAGATGCGGCAACCGTTCGCTGCAGGTGACCCACTTTCGGGAGGTGCTTGAAGTTGGGGAGGCGAGGGTATACAGGGTGATGGGCCTGTCCCGAGATTTAGGTTCCTCATCCTTTCCTCCTTCGAATGGAGAGGGGGAAAGAATCCTGGCAGAGGGGATGGATTACCGGCTCATCCCCTGGGAGGGGGAACCCGTACCCCGGGATGCACTCACCATCGCCGGCCTGTTGGGACTTCCCCGTGGGATTTTGCAGGATGCGCAGCGCCGTCTCGGGCAAACCGCGACAGAAGGTGGGAAAGCAACGAAGAGCAAGGGGGTTACGGAATGAGAGATAAATTGCGGTTGGATCCGTCGCAAATTGCCCGGGCCCGAACTGCGGCGACCCGGATTGCCGCAGATATGGACGAATTTATCGCAAAGCGGACGACGGTAGCGGTGGAACGGACCGTCCTGCGGTTGATGGGGGTAGATGGAGTGGATTCCGAGGGGGTCCCCCTTCCCAATGTGGTGATAGATCATTTGCTGCAAAAAGGGGAGCTGGAAAAGGGAGCGGCATTCTGGGTAGTGAACGCCGGAGTCCAATACGGGCTGACCCCACAGCAGGTGGCGGAACGAGTGGCATCAGGTTCCCTGGACCTGACATCGATTTCCCGCTGTGACGGGGAAGCCCTCCGCCGGGAAGGGAGCCGGTTGGCTGCGGCGGGATTGAATCGGATTGCTGCCAACCGGAAGGATCGGGAAGAGCGGATCCGGCGATTGGGGGAAGGGAGGAAGCCCTACCTCTATGTGATTGTGGCCACGGGAGATATTTATGAGGATGTGATTCAGGGGAAATCTGCCGCCCGTCAGGGAGCGGATATTGTGGCTGTCATCCGGAGCACAGGACAGAGCTTGATCGATTATGTTCCCTTTGGTGCCACCCGGGAAGGATTCGGCGGAACCTACGCCACCCAGGAAAATTTTCGATTGATGCGGAAAGGGCTGGATGAAGTGGGGGAAGAGGAGGGACGGTATATTCGTCTCTGTAACTATTGCTCCGGCCTCTGCATGCCGGAAATTGCCGCTATGGGGGCCATGGAACGGCTGGACGTGATGCTCAACGATGCCCTCTACGGGATCCTGTTTCGGGATATCAATATGCAACGGACTTTGATCGACCAAGCTTTCTCCCGCATGATTAACGCATATGCCGGAATCATGATCAATACCGGGGAAGATAACTATCTTACCACCGCCGATGCCGTGGAAGCGGCACATACCGTGCTCGCCTCTCAATTCATCAATGAGCAGTTCGCCCTTCAGTCCGGTCTTCCGCCGGAACAGATGGGACTGGGTCATGCCTTTGAGATCAACCCAGAGCTGGAGGACGGGTTTTTATTGGAACTGGCTCAAGCCCAGATGGCACGTCAGATCTTTCCTGAGGCTCCGTTGAAATATATGCCTCCGACCAAACACATGACCGGAAATATATTTAAAGGACACCTTCAGGATGCGATGTTTAACCTGGTCAGCATCATGACGGGCCAAGGGGTGCAGCTCCTCGGAATGATGACGGAAGCGATGCATACTCCTCATATCCATGACCGGAAACTGGCGATTGAAAATGCACAATACATTTTTAACAATGCCCGTCATTTAGGGGAGGAAATCTTGTTCCGACCCGGGGGACGGATAGAACAGAGAGCTCAGGAGGTGCTGAATCGGGCGGTCGCCATGTTGGAGGATGTGGAAAAGATCGGCCTGTTCACCGCTTTGGAACGGGGGATGCTGGCAGATGTGAAACGGAGCCGGACCGGAGGCAAAGGACTCTCCGGTGTGCTGGAGAAAGGGGAAGATTACTATAACCCCTTGGAGACCGAGCTGAGAAAACGGATCGGACTTCCCCGACGGGAGGAGGAACAGGCA
Source organism: Kroppenstedtia guangzhouensis (assembly GCF_014637345.1). Taxonomy (GTDB): domain Bacteria; phylum Bacillota; class Bacilli; order Thermoactinomycetales; family DSM-45169; genus Kroppenstedtia; species Kroppenstedtia guangzhouensis. The sequence continues at coordinate 217,606 of NZ_BMEX01000005.1, read as the reverse complement.
CATGGCTGTGGACTTGAGGCGAATTAAACCTTATGGGGATACAATGGATGATGGAGCCGTGCAACTCAGTTTCTCCCTCCCGGTGCCCTGCGGCGAAGAAGCCCGGGAAGCGGCCCGGCAGCTGGTGGCTCAAATGGGGATGGAGGATCCCCAAGTGTATCACATGGCCGACTTGGGGGAAGGGTACACCTGGTTTATCGTTTACGGAAAATGCATGCATCGGGTGGACTTCACCCGGATCCGCGTTCCCAAAGTGAAATCCGACCGGATGGATTTTTACCAGATCAATGAATGGATCCGGAAGCGGATCGGGCGAAAAGTGGTGGTGATCGGCGCTTGCACCGGCACCGATGCCCATACGGTCGGGATCGATGCCATCATGAACATGAAAGGATATGACGGAGAATATGGATTGGAGCGCTACCCCGAAATCGACGCCTACAACCTGGGCAGTCAGGTGCCCAATGAGGAGATGTTGGCCAAGGCGATTGAACTGAAGGCAGATGCGATTCTCGTATCCCAGGTGGTGACTCAGAAAGGGATTCACATCGCCAATCTGACTCAGTTGGTGGAATTGGCCGAGGCGGAAGGTTTGAGGGAGAAGTTGATCCTCATCTGCGGTGGCCCTCGCATCAATCATGAGATGGCCCTGGAGTTGGGGTATGATGCCGGGTTTGGACCCGGCTCCCTCGCCCCCGACGTTGCCTCCTTTATCGTTCAGGAGTTGGTACGGAGACAGCAGGGAACGGACGGCTGATCATATCCTGATCAGCAGGGATTTCTCTCCAATCATTAGATGCCCGGACCGCCGGTATGGCGGTCTTTTTTTACCCTGGATTTTCGGTCCATGGAAGAGGGATGGCCATGCCGGAAAAATCAGTCGACTGAAATCCAAAGGCTGTTGTATAATCAAATGTATATACAAACTTAGTTTGGATTTGCAATTGTATATACAAATGTAAAACTCCCATGATTACATAATAGGAGTGGTGAATCGATGTCTTCTCAGTTGGTAGCGGTGGATGCCGGTCGTCATGGCACAAAAGTGAAATACAAGGAAGAAGGAGGAACTTTTTGGTTCCCCAGTGCTGTCAGTAAGGCGATTGAAGGTCATCGCGAGTTTCTGGAAGGGGATTTGGAGGTCCGATACAAGGGCAAAGCCTACTTCATCGGGGAACTGGCTCAGCGGGAAGGATATCCCCAACGTTTGATGACGGAATCGAAGGTTCATGAACAGACTTTGTTGGAAGTCCTCGTGGCTGTGTTCAAATCAGGGGTTGCGGGGAGCTGTCAAGTGATGACCGGTCTGCCGATCAACCTGTATACGGATGAGAAGGAACGTGCGGGCGTGAAACGATTACTGGAAGGGAAACATGATCTCACCGTGAACGGTATCCATCGGGAGATAACCATCGAAAAAGTGGGCCTGGCCCTTGAATGTGCCTCCAGTTTTTTTGCCCAACCGGAACAAGGTACGATCCGGATCCTCGATCCCGGTGCCCGTACCACCAACTATGCCACTTTTCAGGATGGTACGTATATTGGGAGAGAGTCCGGTACGATTCCATTGGGATGGGACAGTGTGCGTGGCGCCGATGCGGATGTGATGGCGGGCCAAATTGTCTCCGAAGTGGGAAAATCTTGGAATCCCTCTGACCGAGTGAAGATCATCGGGGGGAATGCGGCGCCTCTTGAGGAGCCCTTGAAAAGAATCGGGTTCGGATTTGCCTTTGCTGCGGAAAATCCGATGTTTGCCAATGTGGAAGGTTTTTATGCGGTGGGAAGGAGCCTGATCGATGCCTGATCCATATGAGGGAAAAAGTCGGGTTCATCGCTTGGTCAGCTTTAATCCCCGGGATCGTACACAACGGATGCTGTTGGAATACATCGATCGACGGGATGTGAACTTCAGCGGGTTGGTCAAACATCTGCTGTTTGCTCATCTGACAAGTGGTGGAAGCCCGGGAGGAGCCCTTGCACAGTCGGTATTTTCAACACCTACCGCTGGCAGGGGAGAGCGACAAAGGGGGATGGAAGCTGAACATATGCCAACCTCCACTTCACCCTCATCTCCCGTTCTATCCACCTCCAATAAACCGCCCTTCGGGGGAATGCCCGTTGACTTTTAGACCGCAGAAGCGGTCTTTTTTATTCCAATGAAGAAATGGGACATCCCATCACTTGGGAGTGCTGATCTATCCATTGTTGGGGATCCAGCTGTCTGACTGTATCCGATCTCTTGCAGAAAGTGCATCATGAGATATCGGGGAGCGGAAGCGCCCCCCAGGCGAGACCGGTGCCCCCTGAGTGGTAAGGCTCTCCCCGGTCACACCAGTCTCTGCCTGCATCACAGAATCTTGAATTATCGGACTCACCCTAGTACTACCTTGAGCCTTACTTAAAGAGTGTCAATCGATGTCGAACATAGTCTGTATTGTGGGTGTGGAGCGAGCTCCAAATGCAGAGTCACGGTCTGTTTTCAATTGATTTGGGACAATATTCGACGTTTTCTTGAGTAAAATTCATCAACACTCAAAGCAGTACCAGAAGTTCTGTTAATATAGTGTTTCCGAGTTGGGAATAGGTTTCACATTCCACTTCATTTGTACCGGTGATCCGATACCGTTCCATGTGAAGTCCAATCCTCCCTCTGACGGGTTTTTTCACAATGTCTTTAGGTCCCTGCAGTAGTTCCGGTATCGACGATTTTAGAGTAAAATGAGACCCACTTCCGAAATTTGAGGTGGAAGCGCGGATCTATAAATTGGAGAGTGAGGGAGTCGATTGCGCATCCGAGCGATGATGTGGACGATGGCTGTGTTTGCAGTCGGGATGGCGGTAGAGACATGTTTTTAACCGGTACGATGAGTTCTTGGAATATGTGCCCGTAACAAACCGGATTCAAGGCGGAAAAAAGGGTTGGAAAAAAGCTGCGGCAATGGCGGGTTCTTTTCTCATTCATTGGGTGCCAGGTTTTTTCACCTGCTGGGTCCTGCTTTGGTTTTTCAACAACACTGCGGTTCTTCTCCTTTTCTTCCCCACTTTCTTTGTGGTTTATGAGATGGTCAAAGCCAGAGGGAGATATAAAAAGGCTGTACTGAGTCTGGGAGGGCTTGCCCTTTTGTCCCTTCTGACTTATTCAGGTTTTCTGGGATACATGGAGGCGGGTAAATCTCCGGAATCGGAGAAACCGATGATATCCGACAGGGCTTTGGAGCAGGCGGAACTGGCCCTGAAATCTTATCATCTTTTGGAAAGTTATCATGTGGAAGTGGATCACGATAAGAAGAATGTCAAAGTTAAGATCAGCACGACCCGAAAGGTTCCACATTTCGAAGCGGTGCAAGTGGGTGAGACCTATGCACAGGTTTTGGCGGATGATTTCGGGGGTTCAGCAAAGGTTGACTCAGGTTTCCATGAATATACAGCGGAATTGTGGAATCACTGGAATCTGGAGATCACGGTGGGACCCGGGTTCCTCTGTGATTACCGGGGTGAAAAGAAGCGGGGGGAGGAGTTTCATTGGCAAGGTCCCCTGACGTGTCCGGAATGGTTTGGGGTTCATTAAAGTGAAGTTTGTTCTTTTCGGTTTCGCTCAAGATTCTGTACAATGGGTACAGGATAAAACTTATAACCCTTTGACTGTTTTTTCAGAAGGACTTTTCCACGGGAATCGGAGGTGAAAAGGAGGGAGTGTTGTGCAGGGGTGGAACAAGAGAGGTTTGCTCCGTGAACAGGGGAACCGAGTCTTGTATGAGGGTTACTCCATCCGCGGGGTGATCACTGAAGATTACTGTTCCAATTGCGGGACGCCCTCTGTTTTTTCCGAGGAGTATGTGGCTTGTTGCTGTCTCGTTTGCAATGAATGGTTGGAGGGAAGTTGTGGTAGTCCGGATTGTGACATTTGCCTTCACCGGCCGGTTACTCCCCTTCCTCCCGATCATTTTTCTGATTGAAGAGGTGTAACCATGACGGTATCCGATGGATCAGAGACAGCGGGAAAGGGATGGAAGCATCCTGTTTCGCGGAAGGTCCGGGGAAGGGGACTTCTCTGCTCATCAGTCATGGATCAAAAGGGTCTGTTGATCGACGGGCTCTTTTTTTGGAATATCCAAGAGATCCCCCACATCGGCGGGGTGTCTCGACATATTTTCTTCCTGCGGGTAAGATGAAATGCGGAGATTTGAACCGGAAGAAAAAATGAATGAATGACCACTCATTTTATGCTACAATGAGATTAAGAAAAAAGTTGGATATCCGATCCAAGTGATGTGGTCAGACCGGAGTGTAACCGGTGTCAACTGTACGAATATTCCCCCGTGGCTGATTCTCGAGCAAAGGAGTGGATTGACGTGTCCTTGTTGGAAATCATCAACCTGATCGCGTTTCTCGCGGTTTTCGGGTATGCGTTTTACCTGTTTGCCAAGGTTGTCTATTCCCGTTATATGTATGTCCGACTGGGAAAATCGGCGGATTTCTCCGCGGATCTGAAGTATCGGATGAATCAGCTCCTGGTCAATGTCTTTGGGCAGAAAAAACTGATGAAAGATCCCAAAAGCGGATTGATGCACATCATCCTCTTTTATGGTTTTATCATTATTCAGTTCGGGGCGATTGACCTTTTTATCAAAGGACTGTTTCCAGGGAAGCATTTACCCTTGCCCGCCTATCCGGTGTTCACACTGATCCAGGAGATCACGGTGTTCACCGTGCTCCTGGCCACCCTGTATTCCTTCTACCGGCGCTTCATCGAGAAGTTGCCCCGTCTCAAACGCGGTTTTAAATCTGGCTTGGTGGTTATCTTTCTGACTGTTTTGATGACCTCGATTCTCTTTTCTGCCGCTTTCGAACATCTGTGGGGGTTGACGGAGCCGTTGCCAGCTTGGTCGACACCGGTTTCTTCCGTGATTGCCGCAGCTTTCTCCTGGATGACGCCGACGGCGGCCATCGTGATGTTCTATATCTTTTGGTGGATTCACACCCTTGATGTGCTTGCCTTTCTTGTCTACGTGCCCCAATCGAAGCATTTTCACTTGCTCGTGGCACCGATCAACTGGTTCCTCAAGCGTCAGAAGCCGCCAGGGAAGCTGAAACCGATCGATTTTGAAGATGAATCCTTGACAGAGTACGGGGTCAACAAAATCGAGCAGTTTGACCAAAAGGATCTGATCGACCTTTACGCTTGTGTGGAGTGCGGCCGTTGTACCAACGTCTGTCCCGCCTCCGGGACGGGAAAGATGCTTTCCCCGATGGACCTTTTGGTCAAGATGCGGGATCATCTGACGGAGAAAGGGGCTGCCATCACCTCCAAGAGTCCTTGGATGCCAGCTTATGCTTTCAGTGGAGCCAATGCTGCCACGGAGGTGGCAGTAACCAAGGAAGAGGGCGGGAGCTACGATTATCCCGTCGATCTGATCGGGGATGTGATCACGGAAGAAGAATTGTGGGCCTGCACCACCTGCCGCAACTGTGAAGATGCCTGTCCGGTTTCCAATGAGCACGTGAGCAAGATCATCGACATGCGTCGTCATCTGGTGATGACGCAAGGGAAGATGCCGGCGGAAGCCACCCGCACCTTCCAAAACATTGAGCGCCAGGGAAATCCCTGGGGACTCAGCAAAAAGGACCGGGAGAAATGGCGGGAAGATCTTGAAGAAGGAATCCAAGCCCCCACAGTGAAGGAGCAGAAAGACTTTGAATATCTGCTCTTTGTCGGCTCCATGGGTTCCTATGACAACCGGAGCCAAAAGGTGATGCAATCTCTCGTGAAACTGCTCAACCATGCCGGAGTCAAATTTGCCATACTGGGTAAAAAAGAGAAAAACTCCGGAGATACCGCCCGTCGTATGGGAAATGAGTTTCTGTTCCAGCAACTGGCCATGGATAACATCGCTCAATTCCAAAAATACAATGTGAAGAAGATTGTGACCGCTGACCCCCACGCTTATAATGTGTTTAAAAACGAATATCCGGATTTCGGTCTGGAAGGGGTGGAAGTTTACCACCATACGCAGCTGTTGGCGGAGTTGCTCAAAGAAGGACGGCTGAAACCGGTGAAGGAAGTGAAGGAACGGGTCACGTATCATGATTCTTGTTACCTGGGCCGGTACAACGACGAGTACGATGCTCCCCGATTTATCTTCCAGTCCATCCCGGGAGTGGAGCTTGTCGAAATGGAGCGGAACCGGGAGAACGGGATGTGTTGCGGTGCCGGCGGGGGAATGATGTGGCTGGAGGAACAGTCCGGGGTTCGGGTCAATACCGCCCGAACGGAACAAGCCCTTGCTGTCAACCCCACACTGATCGGAAGTGCATGTCCTTATTGTCTGACCATGATGAGCGATGGAACCAAAGCCAAAGAGGTGGAAGACAACGTAAGAACCATGGATGTGGCCGAGGTGTTGGCGATGTCCGTCGATTTCGGGAAACAGCTGGCCCCAGTTGCCGAAGAAGTCCACTGAATCGCTGGAGACGGATTCCGAGGGTTCCATACCGACTGCCTTTGGCATTTCAGGAAGTTTGACAGTTATGGGAACCCTGAGCCGCTCAGCAAGTTAAATCACTGATCATGAATCACCCGGGGGGGGGATTTCCCCCGGGTCTGTTTTATTGGAGGGAAAATCTTTTTGTAAAGGGGCAATTTCATACGCTGTGGAAGCTGTGTCTTCCCGGTCATGGGAAGGAGGATTTTCGCATCTCCATCAAAGGAACATTGTATGAAAGATTGTTATTCCATTTTATGGGGTAAATCCAAAGGCGACCCCTGGGGAGATCAAGCAGGCCTATCGGCAACTGATCACGAAAGGCCTTGGAGCGATCCGGGAGAGGTTCCTTCCGCCTCCGGTGGAAGGGAGAGGGATTTTCAGGCTCGTCGTCAGGACTGTAAAGCATCATCTGGGCAACGTCCCGGATATGGAAAACAGAACATCTTGTGGTTTCAAGGGTCCGTCGATGGCCAGGATGCCTTTTTTACTCGGAACGGGGGGGTTGCATTTTTTTCCAGTCGGGAAAAGAGCGTTGCCAAGGTGGAAGAAACAGAGTAATCTTGATATTGGAAGCGTTTTTCTGACCCGATTCCGAACGAGCGCTCAGTTGGATGAACGGATTTCATGGAGGTGCTGACATGAGGGAAACAGTTGTGCTCGGGGGGGCCCGTACCCCTTTTGGCCGGTTTGGCGGTACATTGAAGGATGTTGCTGCAGTGGATTTGGGGGGGATCGCAATCCGGGGTGCCCTGGATCGCTCGGGAGTTCCCGATGAAGCGGTGGAGGAAGTGATCATGGGCATGGTTTTACAGGGGGGGCAAGGTCAGATCCCCTCCCGCCAGGCGGCCCGAAAAGCAGAACTTCCCTGGGAAGTGGGAACGGAAACGATCAACAAGGTTTGTGCCTCAGGAATGCGGAGCGCCACTTTGGCGGACCAGATCATCCGCTCGGGAGATGCGGAAGTGATCGTGGCGGGTGGAATGGAGAGTATGTCCAATGCCCCGTACTTGCTTCCCGGCAGCCGCTGGGGTCAGCGGATGGGAGATGGGAAAGTGGTTGATCTCATGATCCACGATGGTCTCTGGTGTGCCTTTGATGGGGTACACATGGTGGTGCACGGAAGCAATGTGGCTGCCGAATACGAGGTCTCCCGGGAACAACAGGACAGATGGGCTCTTCGCAGTCATCAACTGGCCACTGCAGCCATTGACTCCGGCAAGATGGCGGAAGAGATTGTGCCCGTGAAGGTGAAAGGGAGGAAAGGGGAGACATGGGTGGACACCGATGAAGCACCCCGCCGGGACACCTCCCTGGAAAAACTGGAAGGCCTGAAGCCGGTCTTTCTCAAAGATGGCACAGTGACCGCGGGGAACGCTCCCGGAGTGAACGATGGGGCCTGTGCTCTGGTGCTCTCCTCCACCGACAAGGCGGAAGAGCTGGGGATTCGGCCCATCGCCCGCATCCTCGGGCATGCGGCAGTGGGGATGGAGGCCCGTTATTTTCCTGTCACTCCGGCCTATGCCATTCAGAAACTCTTGAAGAAACACGATCTCACCCTGGAGAGCATCGATCTGTTTGAAGTGAACGAGGCGTTTGCCGCCGTCGCTCTGGCGAATGGTAAGATCCTCGGTTGGGACGAAAAGAAGGTGAATGTGAACGGAGGTGCGATCGCTCTCGGTCATCCGATCGGAGCCAGCGGTGCCCGGATCATCCTCACCCTGATTCACGAACTGCAACGGCGCGGGGGTGGATTGGGAGTTGCCGGCATCTGCAGCGGCGCCGCCCAGGGTGACGCGGTTCTGATCCGGGTCGATTGAACCGATTGGTTCCGGAGGCAGACGGGGTGGTTAGGGATAAGGGCGTGTCTTGTAATTCAAGCGCCTAAAGGAAAGTCGGTTACATCTAGAGTTGTGAAAACATCGGAGGGAGGGTTGGTTGGGTTTCACATGGAGTGATTTTGGATCGTAAGAACAACGAAAAGGTCATGTGAAACCCAATCCCGACCGGCCTGGCCCCAGTCCTTTGTCAGCATGTTTACCGGAAGTGCGAAAACAGGAAAATGTAGGGTCGTCGCAATTTTTAGCAATTATTTACCAGTCACCCACAAGCATTACATTGAGATGGTTCTCTCCGCGGGGGACTTTCGCCTCCCGCGGAATCACTACAACCCACAGGAGGGGGATATGCTTTGAACATCCGAAAATTCACCGTGATCGGTGCGGGTCAGATGGGCAGCGGGATCGCCCAGACGGCGGCTCAGTCCGGACTGGTGGTCTGTCTGCACGATTTGAAGGAAGAGATTGTCCAAAAGGGATTGAAGGGAATTGAGAAAAACCTGTCCCGGAGCGTGGAGAAAGGGAGGATGAGTGATGCGGAGAAGGCGGAGGCTTTGGGGCGGATCCGGGTCACCACTAGTTTGGAAGAAGCCGCATCCGAGGCGGATATCGTGGTGGAGGCCGCTGTTGAGAATATGGAAGTGAAGACCGACCTGTTCCGACATTTGGATCGCTATGCCCCCGCTCACGGAATTCTCGCCACCAACACTTCCTCCCTGCCCATTACCGAGATCGCCGCTGTCACCCGTCGTCCGGAGCGTGTGATTGGAATGCACTTTATGAACCCGGTGCCGGTGATGAAACTGGTGGAAGTGATCCGGGGCTTGGCCACTGCCGATGAAGTGTTTGATGCAGTGGAACAACTGGCTCGCCAGATGGGGAAAACTCCGGTGGAAGTGAATGATTTTCCCGGATTTGTTGCCAACCGGATCCTGATGCCGATGATCAATGAGGCGATTTACACCGTCTATGAAGGTGTGGCCGAGCCGGAAGCGGTGGATCAGGTGATGAAGTTGGGCATGAATCATCCCATGGGTCCTCTCACTTTGGCGGACTTTATCGGGTTGGACACCTGCCTGTATATCATGGAAACCCTTTATGAAGGTTTCGGGGACTCCAAATACCGTCCCTGCCCCTTGTTACGGAAGTATGTGAAAGCAGGCTGGCTCGGCCGGAAAACGGGACGAGGCTTTTATACCTATGAATCCTGACACCCAGAGTGGTTACGGGGAGGTTTGAATTATGGATCTCCGGTTCACGGAAGAACAGGAAATGATGCGGAAGATGGTGCGGGATTTTGCCCGCACCGAAATTCCCCCCTGGATTCCTTCGATGGACAGGGAGGACCGGTTTCCAAGAGAGTTGGTCCGAAAAATAGGGGAGCTGGGATTGATGGGGATCCCGATTCCCGAAAAATGGGGAGGAGCGGGGGCTGATTTTATCAGCTATATCCTGGCCCTTGAAGAGATCTCCAAAGTGAGTGCGGCTGCAGGTGTGATCCTGGCCGTACACACTTCAGTGGGTACCTTTCCCATCCTCCGCTACGGGACGGAGGCGCAAAAGAAGAAGTATGTATCCCGCTTGTCCCGGGGGGAGTACCTGGGTGCCTTTGCCCTGACGGAACCCCATGCGGGCTCCGATGCCTCCGCGATCCGGACCCGGGCGGTGAGAAAAAAGGATCGGTACATCCTGGATGGGAGCAAGATCTTTATCACCAATGCCGAGGCTGCGGATACCTATATCACCTTCGCCGTCACCGATCCCGATCAAGGTCCCAAAGGGATCTCCGCATTTATCGTGGAGAAGGACACCCCTGGATTCATCATCGGTAAAAAAGAGAAAAAGATGGGACTGGGGGGATCCAACACCTGCGAGCTTATCTTTGAGTCGGCGGAGATTCCGGTGGAAAACCGACTGGGGCGTGAGGGTCAGGGATATGAGATCGCTTTGTCCAATCTGGCTGGTGGCCGGATCGGCATCGGTGCACAAGCTTTGGGTATTGCGACATCGGCTCTGGAAGCGGCAGCCGCTTATGCCAAGGAGCGTCATCAGTTCGGGAAGCCGATCGGAAAGCTTCAGGCGATCCAGTTCAAATTGGCGGACATCGCCACCGAGGTGGAGGCGGCCCGCCTGCTGATTTATCGGGCGGCAAATCTTTATCAGGAGGGTCGTCCCTGTCGGAAAGAGTCCTCGATGGCCAAAATGTTTGCCTCAGATACGGCGATGAAGGCGACCATCGAAGCGGTCCAGGTGTTCGGCGGTTATGGCTACACCCGGGAATATCCGGTGGAACGATTGTTTAGGGATGCCAAGATCACTCAAATCTATGAAGGAACCAATGAAATCCAGCGGATCGTGATTGCCGGGGAGTTGCTGAAGGGTTGAATTTTGAGTGAATCCCATGTTGACATCGTATGATAAAGAGAGTAAAAGGGAGGATCACCACCATGCAGTTCCGATTAAATGAGGAACATGAGATGATGCGGAAGATGGTCCGGGAGTTCGCAGAGAAAGAAGTGGCCCCCACCGCAGCGGAGCGGGATGAGCAAGAGCGCTTTGATCGTTCGATCTTCGATCAGATGGGCCAGTTGGGTATGACGGGAATTCCGTGGCCGGAAGACTTAGGGGGTGTAGGTTCCGACTTCCTCAGTTATGTGATCGCCGTGGAGGAACTGTCCCGGGTGTGCGCCTCCACCGGAGTGACCTTGTCAGCCCACCTGTCCCTGGCAAGCTGGCCGATTTATAAATTTGGAACTCCAGAACAAAAAGAGCGTTTTCTCCGCCCGTTGGCGGAAGGGAGCCAATTGGGGGCATATGGCCTGACCGAACCGGGTTCCGGATCAGATGCGGCGGGCATGCGGACGACGGCGGTCCGGGACGGGGATGCTTATATTCTTAACGGAAACAAGATCTTTATCACCAACGGTGGGGAAGCGGAGATTTATGTGGTCTTCGCTGTGACCGATCCGGAGAAGAAACACCATGGAGTCACTGCCTTTATCGTGGAAAAGGACACCCCGGGCTTTTCCATCGGAAAGAAGGAACAAAAACTGGGGATTCGTTCCTCTCCAACCACGGAAATCATCTTTGAGGACTGCCGGATTCCCGTGGAGAACCGTCTCGGGGAGGAAGGTCAGGGCTTTAAGATCGCCATGATGACTTTGGACGGAGGCCGTAATGGGATCGCCGCCCAAGCCGTCGGAATCGCCCAGGGAGCACTGGATGCTGCCACCGCTTATGCCAAGGAGCGAAAACAGTTTGGTAAGCCGATCGGAAAGCTGCAGGCGATCCAGTTCAAGCTTGCGGATATGGCGACCCAGATTGAAGCAGCCCGGCTTCTCACTTATCAGGCGGCCTGGTTGGAAAGCGAGGGTCTCCCCTATGGAAAGGCTTCGGCCATGGCCAAATTGTATGCCGGTGATATCGCCATGCAAGTAACCACCGAAGCGGTTCAGGTGTTCGGTGGGTACGGTTACACCCGTGAATATCCGGTGGAGCGTTTCATGAGGGATGCAAAAATCACCCAGATCTATGAAGGGACCAATGAGATTCAGCGGGTGGTCATCGCCAACCACTTGATGAAAGAATGACCTTTTTCCGGGAGTATGAGGAGGATGGGATCCGACAATGGGCTGATCAGATTCAAAATGGCGATAACCGGATGATCGCCCGGGCGATCTCCTGTCTCGAATCCGGGGACTCCCGTGGGGAAGCCTTGTTGGAAGAGTTGTATCCCCGGACCGGTCGCGCCTTTCTGGTGGGGTTGACGGGAGCTCCCGGAGCAGGTAAGAGCACCCTGACGGACCGGCTGATCACCCATTTGAGGGGGGAAGGATACAGGGTTGGTGTCCTTGCCGTCGACCCCACCAGTCCCTTCACCGGTGGTGCCATCCTGGGAGATCGCGTCCGGATGGGGCGTCACGCCCTGGATTCCGGAGTCTTTATCCGGAGTATGGGCAGCCGGGGGAACCTTGGCGGCCTCGCCCGCGCCACCCGGGAAGCGGCCCGCGTTTTGGATGCCGCCGGGTTTGAGGTGATTGTCATCGAAACCGTGGGCGTGGGCCAATCCGAAGTGGAGATCATGCATCTGGCCGACACCGTTGCTCTTGTGCTGACTCCCGGCAGCGGAGATGCGGTTCAGGTGTTTAAGGCCGGGATCATGGAGACAGCGGATCTTTTCGTTGTCAACAAGGCGGATCGGGAGGGAGCGGCCCGATTGGTCCGGGATATCGAAGAGATGTTGAGTCTGGTCAAAGAAGAGGGAGACTGGATCCCTCCCATTCTCCGAACGGAAGGGAAAACCGGGCGGGGGATTGACGAGCTGTGGTCCGGCCTTCAAAAACACCGACAATTCCTTCAGGAGAGCGGGCAGTGGGAGGATCAGCGCCGCACCCATCTCCGCCGGGAATTGGAAACCATCATCGAAGAAGCGATGCGCACTCACCTGTTGAGGGAAATGAACACATCCGCCTTTCAAAGAGATTTGGATCGGATGCAGATTCGACAGGAAAGTCCCCGCCGGGTGGCGCGAAAATGGCTGGACCGCCTGGTCGGGGGAAACCCGGAAGGAGGGGGAACATGAGCCGGGATTCGAAAAGGATTCCTTCCGTGGTCAAAAACCGGCAACTGGTTGAAAAACGTCGGCAACAGATTATCCGGGGAGCTTGCGACCTGTTTGTCCGAAAGGGGTTTCACAGGACCACCACCCGCGAGATCGCCCGGGAGTGCGGTCTTTCCATCGGCACCATGTACGAATATATTCAAAGCAAAGAGGACGTTCTTTACCTGGTGTGCGACCATATCCATTCCGAATTGGAATCCCGACTGAAATCAGCCCTTGCGGAAACGGGAAGCGGCAGGGAAGGACTCACGAAGGCCATTGCCCAGCATTTTCGCGTGATGGCGGAAATGAGCGATGATGTTCTCCTCATTTACCAGGAGACCAAATCACTGCCCGGAGAGGCCATGTCCTATGTCTTGAAAAAAGAAGAAGAGATCACATCTTTGTTTGAAGAAATTTTGCAAAGGGGCATCCGGGACGGGACCCTGACACTGGATCCCTCGGTAGTGAAGCTGATGGCTCATAACATCATGGTTCTGGGTCAGATGTGGACCTTTCGCAGATGGGCCTTGAAGGGGCTTTACACTCTGGAAGAGTACACCCGTCACCAGACAGCCCTGTTGCTTAATCAATGCATCCATCCGAAAACGGGAGGGAAGTGACATGTCAACAGAGGTGTATCAACCGCGAAATCCCGTTCGGTTTGTGACTGCGGCCAGTCTCTTTGATGGTCATGATGCCGCGATCAATCTGTTCCGAAGGCTTTTGCAGGCGAGCGGTGCGGAAGTGATTCATCTGGGGCACGACAGGTCCGTGGACCTGATCGTCGATGCCGCCATCCAGGAAGATGTTCAGGGGATCGCCGTCTCCTCTTATCAGGGGGGACATATGGAATTCTTCAAATATATGATCGATCGGCTGAAAGAAAGAGGAGCCGGTCACATCCGAGTGTTCGCAGGAGGAGGCGGGGTGATTGTTCCCCGGGAAATCCGCGAATTGGAAGCTTATGGTGTGGTTAAAGTGTTCTCTCCGGAAGACGGGCGAAACTTGGGCCTGCAGGGAATCATCAACCATATGATGAAAGCCTGTGATTTTCCCACAGTGGAACAGGAGTCCTGGGAGAGGGAAGCCGCGGAGAAAGGGGATCACCGAGCGATCGCTCGTCTGATCACCCTGGCTGAGAAGGATGTTTTGGAGAAGTCAGATGGAAACCCTTCCGGGCAGCAGCCACCCACTGCAGGAAAAGGAGAGGATTCCGGATACAAAGTGCCTGTGGTCGGTCTCACCGGTACCGGCGGCGCCGGAAAGAGCTCCTTGACCGACGAACTGGTGCGGCGGTTTCTGGCGGACTTTCCTGATAAAAAAGTGGCCGTTCTGTCCATCGATCCCTCCAAGCAGAAAACTGGCGGGGGGCTGCTCGGAGATCGAATCCGAATGAATGCTGTGCACCATCCTCGGGTTTACATGCGGAGTCTGGCCACCCGGAAAAACCGGTCGGAGCTCTCCGGAGCCACTCAAGAAGCATTGTCTGTATTGAAACGATCCGGTTTTGACATCGTTTTTCTGGAAACCAGCGGAATCGGTCAGGGGAATGCCGATGTAGTCGATGTGAGCGACTTGTCCGTCTATGTGATGACATCGGAATTTGGGGCTCCCTCCCAACTGGAGAAGATTGAAATGCTGGATTATGCCGATTTGGTCGTGATCAACAAATTTGACCGCAAAGGCTCCAAAGATGCTCTGCGGGATGTGAAAAAACAGTATCGTCGCAACCACGAACTTTTTGATGCCCCTGACGAAGAGGTTCCCGTCTTCGGTACGATGGCCAGCCGATACAACGATCCCGGTACCAACCGGTTTTACCGGGCACTGATGGATCGGTTGACGGAGAAGATGTCTTTGGATTGGAAATTCGGTTGGGAGCCGGGCACAGACCGGCAAGGAGACATCCATATCATCCCGCCGGAACGGAGTCATTACCTGAGGGATATATCCAACACGGTCCGAAAATATCGGAAGCACGTGGAAGAACAAAGCCGGCTGGCACGGAAAGCCCATCAGTTGGAAGGAAGCCTGGAAACCCTTGCGGAGTACGAGGAGGAAGCAGAAGGACTCTCGGAGAGGTTGCATCGGGTCAAAGAGAAAGTGGAAGTGGGGATGGACCCCGAAGCGAAGCGGTTTCTCGAAGAGTGGCCCAAGCTGAAGGAAGCCTATCGACAGGATGAATATAAGGTGACCATCCGGGACCGGGAGATCCGCACTCCCCTGTTCACGGAAACTTTGTCCGGAACCCGTATTCCCAAAGTGTCGTTGCCCAAGTTTGAGGATCGGGGCGAGCTGGTGCGATGGGGGATGCTGGAGAACGTACCGGGACGATTCCCCTTCACGGCGGGAGTGTTTCCCTTCAAACGGACGGATGAAGATCCCAAACGAATGTTTGCCGGCGAAGGGACCCCGGAGCGGACCAATCGCCGCTTCCACTACCTTTCCGAAGGGGAGACGGCCAAACGGTTGTCCACTGCTTTTGATTCGGTGACACTGTATGGAAGGGATCCCGATGAACGGCCGGACATCTATGGGAAAATCGGGGAGAGCGGGGTCAGTGTCTGTACCCTGGAGGACATGAAAAAGCTGTACGCCGGTTTTGACCTGTGTGCTCCCAACACCAGTGTCTCCATGACGATTAACGGACCTGCCCCGATCATTCTTGCCATGTTCCTCAATACGGCCATCGATCAGCAGATTGACAAATTCCGGGAACAGAAGGGGCGGGAACCCAAGCCGGAGGAACAGGAGGAGATCCGGGCCCGGGCCCTGTCCACGGTCCGGGGCACGGTACAGGCGGATATCCTGAAAGAGGACCAGGGACAAAACACCTGTATCTTCTCCACCGAGTTTGCTCTGAAGATGATGGGAGATATCCAGGAATACTTCATTGCCAACCGGGTGCGAAACTATTACTCTGTCAGCATCAGCGGTTACCACATCGCCGAGGCGGGGGCCAATCCGATTTCGCAGTTGGCTTTCACTCTGGCCAATGCTTTCACCTATGTGGAGTATTATCTTTCCCGGGGAATGGACATCGATCAGTTTGCTCCCAACCTCTCCTTCTTTTTCAGCAATGGGTTGGATGCGGAGTACTCTGTGATCGGTCGGGTGGCCCGCCGCATCTGGGCAGTGGCGATGAAAAGGCTTTACGGGGCCGGTGAGCGAAGCCAAAAGTTGAAATACCACATTCAAACCTCTGGCCGCAGCCTGCACGCTCAGGAAATCGACTTTAACGATATCCGGACCACTCTCCAAGCTTTGATGGCCATCTATGACCAGTGCAATTCCCTGCACACCAACGCTTATGATGAAGCGATTACCACACCGACCGAAGAATCGGTACGACGGGCTATGGCCATCCAGATGATTATCACCAAGGAACTGGGCCTCGCCAAGAATGAAAATCCGCTTCAGGGTTCCTTCATTATCGAAGAGCTGACGGACCTGGTGGAGGAAGCGGTATTGTCGGAATTTGATCGGATCAGCGATCGGGGAGGCGTCCTCGGGGCGATGGAAACCCAGTATCAGCGGGGAAAGATCCAAGAGGAGTCCCTTGACTACGAGACCAAGAAGCACTCCGGGGAACTGCCGATCATCGGAGTGAACACTTTCCTCAAAGAAGGGGACGAAGCGGAACCGGAAGTGAAGCTGACACGGGCCACCCCCGAAGAAAAACAGACTCAGATCCAAAACCTGCGCGAATTCCAGGAAGCTCATCGGGAAGAGGCTAAAGCGGCCCTCGACCGACTGAAACAGACAGCCCGGGAGAATGGCAATCTGTTTGCGGAATTGATGCATACCGTTCGCCATGCCAGCCTGGGGCAGATCACAGACGCCCTTTTTGAAATCGGCGGTGAATACCGTCGCAATATGTGATCTGGGACAGTATCCGTTCTCTGCCGGCCGGCGGGCCGGCTTTTTTTATATCGGCACAGGGAATCTGATCGGGTTCTCCCGCATCAGTTGACTTCGCAAAGGTTTTGGTTAAAATAGACATACGGTAAACAAGAGATTGCGGAGTTCCCCAGAAGTGTTGTGAAAAAGATGTCACAGGGTGGGGGTTACATGGAGCGTCGGATTGTCAGAACGTCTGAGCGAAATGTGAAACCTTATCCCAACCGTTCAAAGAAAGTATTAAATCACAACATTTCTGGACTTTTTAAAGGAAGGAAGTGCGTGACGGATGAACCTGGCAGAGTTGAATGAAGAAGACATCCGGGAGACCGCCATGGTCGACATTGCTTATCATATATTGCGGGAAAAAGGTGAACCGATGTTATATCGGGAGATCATGGGGGAGGTTGCCGGGTTGAAAGGGTTTTCAGAGGAGGAAACCCGAAGCTTGATCGCCCAACTGTATACGGAAATCAATATCGATGGCCGCTTTATCTGTGTCGGTAAAAGTCTGTGGGGATTGAAACGATGGTATCCCACGGAACAGGCCACTGACGCCGCCGTCGCCCAGAATGTCAAAGAGGATGACTCAGACGAGTTGGAAGAAGATCCGTTCGATGAGGAGGATCCGGATCTGGAAGAGGCGGACACCGACGGGGATGAGGATTTTGGCGGGGATTTTGACGACAGGGAGTTTGATGATGCCACCCTGGACAAGGAAGAAGAGGGATCTTGACAAAGCGGGACCTCAGCAGTAAAGTAGCATATGGGCTAAATTTTGTTTTACCTTTAACAGCTGAGCGGCTGTTGCCGCTGAATAAGCCTTTTGCGCGTAAAGTGCCCCCCAAGCACAGGGAGGCGCTTTTTTTTAATTTCTGGAAGCATTCTGGGAACGATAACCGGAGGAGGGCGGATCGATGACGAAGTTTATTTTTGTAACCGGCGGCGTGGTATCATCCCTGGGAAAAGGGATTACTGCGGCTTCACTGGGGCGGTTGCTGAAAAACCGTGGTTTGAGTGTTACCATTCAAAAATTTGATCCTTATATCAACGTGGACCCCGGAACCATGAGCCCTTATCAACACGGAGAGGTCTTCGTCACTGACGACGGAGCGGAGACTGATCTTGATCTGGGTCACTATGAACGGTTCATTGACATCAATCTGTCCAAAAACAGCAATGTGACCACCGGAAAAATCTATTCTGCCGTGATCAACAAAGAACGGCGGGGGGACTATCTCGGTGGGACGGTGCAAGTGATTCCCCACATCACCAATGAGATCAAAGACCGGGTGTTCCGGGCGGCCCGTGAGACCCATCCCGATGTCGTGATCACCGAGATCGGTGGGACCGTGGGGGATATCGAGAGTCTCCCTTTCTTGGAGGCCATTCGCCAGATCAAAAGCGAAGTCGGTCGGGAACATGTCATGTATATCCATTGTACATTGATTCCCGAACTCTCAGCCACCGGTGAGCTGAAGACTAAACCGACGCAGCACAGTGTAAAAGAGCTGAGAAGTATCGGAATTCAACCCCATGTGATCGTTTGCCGGGCCGGACGTCCCCTTTCCGAGGAGATGAAGCAGAAGATCGCCCTTTTTTGTGATATTGACCGTGAAGCGGTGATTGAGACGCTGGATGCAGATACATTGTACGAAGTGCCCCTGATGGTACAAGCCGAAGGATTGGATCGGATTGTGGTTCGTCACCTGGGGCTGGATTGCAAGGAAGCCGATATGACGGATTGGATCGCCCTCGTCGAAAAGGTGAAAAATCTGAGCCATCGCTTGAAAATCGCCGTGGTGGGCAAGTATGTGGCCTTGCGGGATGCTTATATGAGTGTGGTTGAAGCCTTGAATCACGCCGGGTTTGCCAATGATACCGAAGTGGAGATCCTCTGGATCAATTCTGAAGAGGTGACATCTGAAAATGTCCATGAGCTTCTGATGGAGGCTGACGGCATTCTGGTGCCGGGCGGTTTTGGCGACCGGGGCATCGAAGGGAAGATTGCGGCGATCCGTTATGCCCGGGAACGTAAGATTCCCATGTTCGGAATCTGCCTGGGTATGCAGATGGCCTGTATCGAAGGGGCTCGTCATATACTGGGTTTGAAGGGGGCCAACAGCTCCGAGATCGATCCGGAAACCCCTCATCCGCTGATCGATTTGCTCCCGGAACAGAAGGAAATCGAGGATTTGGGCGGAACGATGCGACTCGGCCTTTATCCCTGCAAACTGAAACCCGGTACCCGGGCCCAAGAGGCTTACGGGAATGGATTGGCGTATGAACGGCATCGACACCGCTATGAATTCAACAATGAATACCGGGAGCAGATGATGGAAGCAGGCTATGTATTCTCCGGCACCTCACCGGACGGACGTCTGGTGGAGATCGTGGAACTGAAGGATCACCCTTGGTTTGTCGGCTGTCAGTTCCATCCCGAATTCACTTCCCGGCCGGACCGTCCCCAACCCCTGTTCCGGGAATTTGTGGCGGCATCATTGAAAGCGAAACAAAGGGCCCATGTCTGATCGGGTGTAATCATCCTTCATCATCCGTCATTTTTCATCGCGCCACCCGGCGCGTTTTTTTGTTTTTATTAAATGGAAAGAAAGTGATTTTGATTCATTTATGAAAGGGGCGAAAGAACACGAAACAGGGGTTCTGTCCGTAATTGCTTCTTTTCGAAAAGGGGTCCTTGACAGCTTTTTCAGTCGAGAATAGAAGGAAAACAGACATCGGATTGTGAATATAAAAAAAGAATCCACTTTTTCCTCAACCGGCACAGCCAGTTCCGAGAAGTTGATACCGGTTATACATAGATCGAAAAGTCAGGAGTCAGCATGGATCATGATTTCCTTTTATATGCCGAAACGGGTTCTCACAAGGGGGGACAAGTATGTCGCTATCAGACAAAAAAGTCCTGGTTGTCGATGATCAGTACGGGATCCGTATTCTTTTGACAGAGGTATTTTCCCGGGAGGGGATGAACATCTTTCAGGCAGCCAACGGTAAATTGGCGTTGGAGCTCATCCGGAAAGAAAACCCGGATTTGATTTTACTGGACATGAAAATGCCGGGAATGGACGGTCTCGAGCTGCTTCGACAACTGAAAAAAGAGCAAATGGACGTGATCGTGATCATGATGACAGCCTACGGGGAATTGGATATGGTGGAGGAGGCAACCAAATTGGGAGCCCGTGCCCACTTTACGAAACCTTTTGACATTATGGAACTGCGGACAGAAGTGATCCGTCAACTGACACAAACAGAGTGACGGAACCAAAAGACAGGAGGGAAAGAGATGCTGGAAGAAGTGAAAATCCGTTTGCGCATGAGTCAAGCTGATGCCCATTATGGAGGAAATCTGGTGGATGGTGCCAGAATGATGTCCCTGTTCGGTGATGTGGCCACTGAACTCCTGATTCGTCTGGACGGGGATGAGGGCTTGTTTGTGGCTTATGACTCGGTTGAGTTCACAGCACCGGTGCATGCAGGGGATTATATCGAGGCGACAGGCAAGATCACAAGGAAGGGGAAGACCTCCCGGGGGATGAGTTTTACCGCTCATAAAGTGATCGAGGCCAATATCGACCCTGTCAATCCCTCCGCCGCACGTGTGCTGGAAGAGCCGCAGCTGGTGGCCCGGGCGACTGGGACTTGTGTGGTTCCCTTGGAAAAGCAGCGTTTGAACAGATAAGGCAAAAAGATTCGAGTGCCTGAGTCCATTTGGAAGCGTTGTGATCCCTACAACCTTGATCCTTACTCCAAGAGTGTCAATCGATGTCGATCATTGTCTCTATTGTGGGAAGCGAGCTCCAAATGCAGTAATCACTGTCCAGGTTCATTTGTTTTGGGACAATCTTCGACATTCCATAATTCATCAACACTCAAAGTAGTACTGGAAGCATTGTGAAAAACCGTTCACAGGAAGGTTTGGTTTCACATGTAGCGTCTTTGGATCGCATGAGCTTTGGCTCCAAAATGCGAATTCCAATCCCGACGGACCCGGCCAGCACCAATTCACAACGTTTTTAGGTGACAGGCACGGGTTGGTGACTCATACGGCTTTCCCCAAACTACGACAAGTGAGAGGCTTTCAAAGAGGAATATGGTGTTACCAAAGAGCATAAAGGCCGGGGTTTTTATGCGGGTCGGTAGCAAAGGGAGTTTTTATGTGAAAAGTGATCTCTGAGACAGTGCGGGGCTTGGCTCGCAAACATCTGCAACTGTTCAGAGAATGGATATCACTAAAAAAGGAGGGCGCGCCTCCGCCCACGGCTAACCCGTGGGTTTTCGGCGCTATCATTTCTATGAAGACCATGGAGAAATTGATCATCACCGCTGCCTTGGTCGGGGCTGAGGTGACCCGGGAAGACACCCCCCACCTCCCCGTCACTCCGGAAGAGATCGGGGAGGCGGCCGCCCAAGCATGGGAGGCGGGAGCAGCCATCGCTCATATCCATGTCCGGGATGAAACAGGCAAGCCCAGCCAGAGCCGGGATCTGTATGAGGCGGCCATCCGGGAGATTCGGAAGCGTTGTCCGATCATCGTTCAGGTATCCACCGGGGGAGCTGTCGGGATGTCACCGGAGGAGAGGTTGCAACCGGTTTCCCTAGGCCCGGAGATGGCGACCCTGACTACGGGCACGGTCAATTTCGGGTCGGAAGTGTTTATGAATCCTCTCGCGGAGATCCAATTCTTTGCGGAGGAGATGATGCGGTATGGAGTGCGGCCGGAATTTGAAATTTTTGATACAGGGATGATTGGAACCGCTCTGGGGCTGGTTCGTGATGGGTGGGTAACCGGACATCTCCATTTCGACTTTGTGATGGGTGTTCCTGGGGGGATGCCCGCGACGGCCCGTCATCTCCTGCTCCTGATCGACCAATTGCCCAAGGGTGCCACCTGGACGGTGGCGGGGATCGGCAGACATCAGTTGCCCATGGCTGCTCTGGGAATCACTCTGGGGGGACACGTCCGGGTCGGGCTGGAGGACAACATTTACTACCGCAAAGGGGAGTTGGCCACCAATGCCCAACTGGTGGCACGGGTGAAACGAATCGCCGGTGAACTGGAGCGGGATGTGGCCACGCCGGAGGAAGCCCGGCAGTTGTTGGGTCTGGGAGAGAAGTAGAGTATTGTTCGGCCATCATCGAGTGGGCGGTCGAATTCATATTTTGGTGTAAAATCGGGTAAAAGAGAAGGAACAAGCAGGTGGACAGAGCTTCCACAGGGACGGCCAAAGGAGTATGAACCTCTGCTGGATGCCTTCAAGAAGGTATGAGGAAAGACGGTTTTAGCGGTCACCCGGGTCACGGGTTTAGTATCACGTCCTTGTGGGGAGGGATCTTCTCCTCTTATGGTTGCCAAACATTGGAGATCTTGTGGGCATTACGGGGCTCTGATTCCGTGTGCAGCCGCCGGTGAGTCTTTCCACACGGGGAGTACATGTCTCGTCAAGGTCGCTTTCGCTTTCCAGGTCTCGCTGCTGTGTGTTGGTAAGAGAGTGGGTCACATCGGCCCGACTCTCAGTATCAGACACGCTCCGGTGCGTTGACAGTCATCATAACCGGATGTCGGTTCAGGTACCGCAGGGTGTTTTATGTTAAAATACGGGTGGACACTTTCCCGATGCGGGGTGGACCCGCTTTGTTTGGGCGAAGCCGGCGCTCCTGGTATATTAGTAGATGGTACATAACGGGATTTCGACGGTTCATTTTTCAAACCCATCCAGATGAGGAGGATTTCAAATGCCATTGGTACCGATGACCGAGTTTCTCCCCCGTGCCAAAAAAGAGGGATTTGCGGTGGGACAATTCAATATGAACAACCTGGAGTTTGTCCAGGGAATCGCTGCTGCGGCGAAAGAAGAAAAGTCCCCCTTTATTTTCGGTGTCAGTGAAGGGGCCATGCGTTATATGGGACTTGAATATGTGGTGGCCATGGCTAATATCGCTGCCGAAGAGGCAGGAGTGCCGGTGGCACTGCATCTGGATCACGGCAGCAGTTTTGAGGTGGCGATGAAATGTATCCAAGCCGGTTTCTCCTCTGTCATGTTTGACGGTTCCCATCATCCGTTTGAGGAAAACATCCGTCTCACCAAGGAAATCGTCAAAGCGGCCCATGCAGTGGGTGTATCGGTCGAAGGGGAATTGGGAACTATCGGCGGAGTGGAGGATGATGTTCAAGTGGATGAGGCGGAGGCTGCCCTGGCCAAACCTGAGGAAGCGATCCGCTTCTGGGAGGAGACCGGGGTCGACGCGATGGCGATCGCCGTCGGAACCGCTCATGGCATGTATAAAGGGGAACCGAAGATCCGCTTTGATATTATCGAAAAAGTCGCTGACAACATCGATGCCCCCATCGTGCTTCACGGAGGTTCCGGAGTTCCTGACCAAGCGATCCAGGATTCGATCCGGCTGGGTGTGGGCAAAATCAATGTCAACACGGAGAGCCAGGTTGCCTGCACCCGGGTGGTTCGTGAACTGCTCGACAGTAAACCTGACATGATCGATCCCCGTAAATATTTGGGTCCCGGCCGGGAGGCGATCCAGGCGACCGTTCAAGCGAAGATGCGTCTGTTCGGCAGTTCCGGAAAGGCTTGATTTCAGGGGAAGCGTGACCCCTTGCTCATTTTTCACAGGAGATGATCCGCTTTGAAATTTTTTATCGATACTGCCCAAGTGGATGAGATTCGTGAGGCAAATCAATGGGGCATCCTTGCCGGAGTGACCACCAATCCAAGTCTGGTGGCCAAGTCCGGGCGGGAATTTACTGAGGTCCTCCGGGAAATCGTGGACATCGTCGACGGTTCAGTCAGTGCGGAAGTGATGAGTGATGATGCCGAGGGAATGTGGAAAGAGGCGGAGCCGCTCACGGCTATTTCCGAAAAGGTCACCATCAAGGTTCCGATGACTGCTGAAGGATTGAAAGCGGTCCACCGCTTTTCCCGGGAGGGGATCCAGACCAACGTCACCCTGGTTTTTTCTGCTAATCAGGCTTTGATGGCCGCACGGGCTGGGGCCACCTATGTGAGTCCTTTTATCGGGAGATTGGATGATATCAGCCATGACGGAATGGAATTGATCAGACAGATCGCCCATATTTTCGATATACATGAAATCGGGACAAAGATCATTGCAGCGAGTGTACGCCATCCCCTTCATGTCACCCAAGCAGCGGAAAGCGGTGCCCATGTCGCCACCTTGCCCTTTGGCGTCATGAAAAAACTGTTTCAACATCCCCTGACCGATCAAGGGATCAAGCGGTTTAAACAAGACTGGGAACAAGCGAACAAAGGATATAGCAGGAACTGACGATCACCATCATCAGTGTTCCGGCGGTGCGGGTGTGTGGCCTGTCGCCGCCGGATTTCCCTTTTCATGAGGGGTCCGCCCGGGTCAGACGTGAATTGGGAAGGAGGGTCAAGATGGAAAAGCTGATGATCAAAGGAGGACGCCCGCTTTACGGCCATGTGCCGATCAGCGGGGCAAAGAACAGTGCACTGGCTTTGATCCCCGCCACCATTCTTGCCGAGTCGGTCACGGTGATAGAGAATCTACCCGGTATCCGGGATGTGCAAGTCTTTGAAGAAATTCTACGCCGCTTGGGAGCGGAAGTGATCCGGGATGGAGATACTCTGCGCATCGACGGGCGACAATTGAGAAACCTGCCGATGGACGATTCAAGCGTGAAAAAATTGCGGGCCTCCTATTATCTGATGGGGGCGATGCTGGGTCGGTTCGGGGAGGCGGTCGTGGGAATGCCCGGAGGCTGTAATCTGGGCCCCCGCCCCATCGATCAGCATATCAAGGGGTTTGAAGCATTGGGAGCCCAGGTGGTTTACAAGGATGGTTCGATCCATCTGACCGCGTCCCATCTGAAAGGGGCAAGAATCTATCTCGATGTGATAAGCGTGGGGGCAACGATCAATATCATGTTGGCGGCCTCCCGGGCGGAGGGTGTCACTGTGATCGAAAATGCAGCCAAAGAACCGGAGATCATCGATGTGGCCACCCTTCTTTCATCCATGGGGGCCAGGATCAAGGGAGCCGGTACCGATGTGATCCGGATTCGGGGGAAACGTTCTCTTCAGGGATGCCGCCACTCCATCATCCCCGACCGGATCGAGGCCGGAACCTATATGATTGCTGCAGCGGCCACCGTGGGAGATGTGACAGTGGAAAATGTCATCCCCCTTCATCTGGAGCCTCTGTCGGCTAAATTGAGGGAAATGGGCATCACTGTTAAGGAATCCGATGAGTCGCTCCGGGTGATCGGGAAGGAAAATTATCAGGCTGTAGATATCAAAACCCTCCCTTACCCCGGCTTCCCCACGGATTTGCAACAGCCTTTCACTTCCTTGCTCATCCAAGCGGAGGGGACGAGTCTAGTGACAGATAACATTTATGTTTCCCGGTTTAAACATGTGGATGAGCTGTATCGAATGGGTGCCGATATTCGGGTGGAGGGGCGGACGGCACGGATCCGGGGAGGCTCATCCCTGCATGGAGCAACTGTCCGGGCGACTGATCTTAGGGGAGGAGCCGCTCTTGTGGTGGCGGGCTTGGCAGCAACCGGAGTGACAGAGATCATCGGAGTAGATCATATTGACAGGGGATACGAAAACCTAGAAAAAAAACTTTGCTCCCTGGGAGCGGAAATCTGGCGGGTCTAATCGATTCCTTCCTGGCTGATCGACCGGGTTCACTCTGCGGGGTCAAATAGTGTAACATATAAAGGTGATTATGCCACTCCGTTGGGTGTTTTTATAAATTGGCAGGGTTATTGATTAACCAATAAATAGGAAGAGGGAAGGAGTCATGTGTTACCAAAGCGAGATCGGAGTGAAGCGTATGCCCTATGGGTGCAACGGTCGCGTGGTGGGACACGATCTCCACTCCCAAAATACAGCTGATCAACACGCTTGATAAATTTGAATTCCGGAGGTTCCCGGAACGGAAAAAGCTGGGGAGGGATTGAAGTTGGAACGTAGTTTGACAATGGAATTGGTCCGGGTTACGGAAGCGGCTGCCGTGGCATCCGGTCGCTGGATGGGTTTGGGGAAAAAAGATGAAGCGGATGAGGCTGCCACGTCTGCTATGCGAACCGTCTTTGACACGATTCCGATGCGGGGTACCGTTGTCATCGGTGAAGGGGAGATGGATGAAGCACCGATGTTGTACATTGGAGAGCGGCTGGGTCTCGGTTACCTTCCGGAGGTGGATGTGGCGGTCGACCCTCTGGAGGGGACCAATATCGTGGCGAAGGGACTTTGGAACGCTCTGTCCGTCGTGGCTGTAGCTGACCGCGGCAACCTGTTGCACGCCCCGGACATGTACATGGACAAAATTGCAGTGGGACCGGGTGCTGTCGGACATGTGGATCTCAACGCCCCGGTGGAGGACAATCTCTGTTCCGTTGCCCGGGCTCTCGGTAAGGATGTCAATGACCTGGTGGTCGCGTTGCTCGACCGTCCGCGGCATGCAAAAATCATTGAAGATGTCCGCCGGACCGGTGCCCGGATTAAACTGATTCCAGACGGGGATGTAGCCGCGGCCATCCATACCGCTTTTCCTGATACCGGTGTGGACCTGCTTTTGGGTCGGGGAGGAGCTCCCGAAGGGGTGTTGGCAGCGGTGGCCTTAAAATGTCTGGGTGGAGAAATCCAAGGGCGTCTGATCCCCGAGAATGAAGAGCAGTTTCAACGTTGCCTCAACATGGGGATCCAGGATCCGGGTCAAACCTTGTTTATGAAGGATTTGGTCGGTGGAGATGACGCTATCTTTGCAGCCACGGGGGTAACCGACGGTGAATTGCTGAAGGGAGTTCGTTACAACGGCACCATCGCCACCACCCATTCAGTGGTGATGAGGGCCAGGACCGGAACAGTCCGATTTATTGACGGTAAGCATCGTTTGGAGAAAAAGCCGAATCTGGTCTTGGAATAAGGGGAAATCATCCGGCAGGTTCGGAGACTCCGGAATATCCGCCGGAGGAATGGGCCAAGCTGATAGGACATTCTGAAAAAAGTGCGGTGATGGCTATTGATGGATCTTTCCTTAAACAATCTGGAGAACCGGCGGTTGCCGGAACTGTATAAACTGGCCAGGGAGTATCAGATTTCCAATTACAGTCAAATGAAAAAGAAGGAACTGATTTTTGCAATTCTGAAGGCTAAGGCGGAAAAAGCGGGTTTGATGTTCATGGAAGGAGTGTTGGAGATTATGCCGGAGGGATATGGGTTTCTCCGCCCCATCAACTATCTTCCGTCCACAGAAGACATCTACATTTCCGCTTCGCAAATCCGTCGCTTTGACCTTCGCACCGGGGATCTGGTGTCCGGAAAAGTGAGAGCCCCGAAAGAGAATGAGCGGTATTTTGGTCTGTTGCAAGTGGAAGCCGTCAATGGCGAAGATCCAGAGCAGGCCGCAGAACGTCTTCATTTCCCCGCCTTGACCCCCCTGTATCCCCAAGAGAGGCTCAGTCTGGAGTCGCAACCGGATAAGTTATCCACTCGAATCATGGACCTGGTCGCGCCGGTCGGGTTGGGACAGCGCGGGCTGATCGTAGCCCAGCCAAAGGCCGGGAAGACAATGTTGCTCAAAGAGATTGCCAACAGCATCACAACCAATCACCCCGGAATATCCCTGTTTGTTCTCCTGATCGACGAGCGGCCGGAGGAAGTGACAGATATGCAACGCTCGGTCAATGGAGAAGTGGTCAGCTCCACTTTTGATGAGATGCCTGAGAACCATATCAAAGTGGCGGAGTTAGTCCTGGAGCGGGCCAAGCGGTTGGTTGAACACAAACGGGACGTGGTGATCCTGCTCGATAGCATCACCCGACTGGCCCGGGCGTATAACCTGGTGATTCCGCCCAGTGGTCGTACCTTGTCTGGAGGGATTGACCCGGCTGCCTTCCACCGGCCCAAACGATTTTTCGGTTCCGCCCGAAATGTGGAAGAGGGCGGCAGTTTAACCATTTTAGCCACAGCGCTTGTCGATACGGGCTCCCGGATGGATGATGTGATTTATGAGGAATTTAAAGGAACCGGCAATCTGGAACTTCACCTGGATCGCCGTCTTTCCGAGCGACGGATTTTTCCGGCCATCGACCTCCGCCGCTCCGGCACCCGAAGAGAGGAACTTCTTCTGTCCAAGTCGGAACAGGAAAAATTGTGGACTCTGCGCAAAACCATGTCCGAGGGGCTGGAATACACCGATTCATTTTTGCGCAAGCTGGCTGAAACGGAGACCAACGAGGAGTTCCTCTCCAAACTTGAATCCCGTCCTCGGTCTTCCACCGCATAATTTCATAATCCCTGCTTTTCCGTCATAGGATGCATTGGAGAGACGGGTTTTCATCTTTCCAAAACATCCTTTGGGGTGGGTGGTGTCATGACCAATAAGACCACACTGGTGGCTTCCTCCCTTTCATTGTGCACGGCTTCCTTTTTCACAGGCAGTGATGGAGAATCCGTCAGTGCCGCAACAGAAGAGGGGATCCAACCCCACTCTCCGGAATGGAAAAAAGAGAGACTCGCCCAGGAAGCTCTCTATCAATACCTGAATCCAGTTTCCTCTGTTGCGGAAGGGCATCTGGCAGTCAAATGGGATAAAAAGCTGCTTTCCTATAAGGTGGAAAAAGGGGATACTCTCTACGGGATCGGTCTTCGCTATGGGGTGGACCACAAGGTCCTGGCGGATTTGAACCGCATTAAAGATCCGCAGTTATTACAGGCGGGGCAACGATTGAAGATTCCGGTGGAATTGAAGCGGATTCGAGTCAAGGAAGGACAAACCTTGATCTCCATTGCCGAGGAAAACGAAGTGACGGTCACTGCGCTTAAAGAGGCCAATCCGGATCTGAATCTCTCTTCTGCCCCCTATGTGGGACAAGTGCTGACTATCCCCCTGGAATTCACTCCTGCTATATCCCGATCTGCAACCCAGCCAGCAAAGGGCGGTGTCCGGCTGGCAACGTCGGACACCGGCGTGGGCCATTCATTTTTTCGTTGGCCTGTCACCGGCCAGATCACCAGCCGGTTCGGCTTGAGACACGGAAAGATGCACACAGGGATCGATATCTGGAATGAGCGCGGTGCACAGACACCGATTCAGCCGGCTCGGGATGGCACCGTGGTCCGGGCCGGGTGGGGAGGCAATTACGGTAATTTGGTGGTGGTGGATCACGGCGGGGGCTGGACCACCTATTATGCTCATTTGAGTCGGATTTCGGTCAGCATTGGACAGAGGGTCACCCGTAAAAGTGAGATCGGCCATATGGGGACCACCGGAAATTCGACAGGTGTCCATCTTCATTTTGAGATACGACGGAATGATCAACCGATCAACCCACTCACAAAGCTCCCTTGACCGGTCTGCGGGAAGCACTTTTATTGTTTATCACTGAGACTCCGATAATCAAGCTGGTTTTGGGAAAAGATGGGATGTCCGCCTCCTTCCTCTTGCAGGTGAGGATTATCCGTGATATAATTTCTTAGTGGTTTTACGTCGGATAAGCGATGGATGGAACCCGATGTGAAAAGAGGTGAAGTTTCATGAAAGCGGCTATTCATCCTGAGTACAAACGGACTATGGTGACCTGCGCTTGCGGGAATACCTTTGAAACCGGCTCGACAAAGGAAAACCTGCGCGTGGATATCTGCTCCGCATGCCATCCCTTTTTCACCGGCAAACAGAAGCATGTGAGTGCCGGGGGTCGTGTGGATCGATTTAAGAAGAAATACAACCTCTAAATCTTGATATAGATGGTTCAGGGGAATAAACAGGCAGGCGGCCATCGCTTGCCTGTTTCTCCGTTGATACATAGGGGGGAGAATGATGAACCCGGTGACCAGGGATGGATGGATTGAGGTCATCTGCGGGGGGATGTTCTCGGGAAAGAGCGAGGAGCTGATCCGCCGGATCCGCAGGGCACGGATTGCGAGGCAGAGGGTGGCTGTTTTCAAACCTGCCGTCGATACCCGTTATCGCTCTGAAGCTGTCACTTCCCATAACGGAGTTTGTACGGATGCGACGGTTTTGCACAGGGCAGTACATATTCTGGATTATGTATCTGATGAGATCGATGTGGTGGCAGTCGATGAAGTCCAGTTTTTTGATGAGGAGATCGTCCATGTCGCTCAGGCATTGGCCGACCGGGGAATTCGGGTGATCTGTGCAGGGCTGGACCAGGATTTTCGGGGAGTTCCTTTCCGCCCGACGCCAGACCTGATGGCGGTGGCTGAGTATGTGACCAAGTTGCAGGCAATCTGTGTTCGCTGCGGCAACCCGGCAGGCCGGACACAGCGGCTGGCCGACGAGGGGCCGGCGGGTGTGGACGAGCCTGTTGTACAGGTGGGAGCCAAGGAAAAATATGAAGCCCGATGTCGACACTGTCATGAATTGGCGGAGCGGAAATCTTTATCCAAGAGTTTTTCACCTTCCTGAGAGATACACTAGTCTCAGGGAGGTGTTTTTTATGAATCGGTGTACCGGTGTCTTCATCATCCTATGCCTCCTGTTTGCCGGCTGCGCCGGTGCGGGGAATCAGGGGGCGGCCACCGACCGGGATCAAAGTCCGGCCCGGACCGGTTACCGGTTTCAAAAGGATCAATACAGATATCTTCAAGATGACGGTCGGTTCGGGATCCGAAATGCCAATCCCAACCTGTCAGATGTGGGGCAATGGTCCGAGATCAAACCTGTGCGGACGGACGCCGAAAAACAGATGGGGGCCGTCGCCCGAAGCGTGGAAGGTGTCAAGGATGCCGAAGTTCGGATAGTGGGTGGACATACTGCAGTCAAGGTCACACCCGAGAGCAAAATTTCCCGGAGGGATTACAGGTTGTTGGAGGAGAAGGTTCTCAGGAAATTGACCTTCGTTTTTCCTCGTTATGAAATCCGGGTCCGTGTTGGAATGAGCAAATGGAATCCTCTGCGCTATCTTCCCAGTGGAGGGAAATGAGTAACAAAGGCTTGAGCCATGGAGGGATTGGCTCAAGCCTTTGTGCACCCAGAAGTATTGTGAAAAAGCGTTGACAGGGAGAGTTGGGTGTCACATGGAGTGATTTTGGCAGTTCAGAACAACGAAAAGGTCATGTGAAATCCAATCCTGACCCGGGCCAGCACTCATTCACAACGCTTCTAGGAGTAGAGAGCGGCCAAGACCCCGAGGGAAATGTTGTAAGTGGCATGGACCACCATGGTGGTGCTGGTGTTGTAACGATTGCGAAGCAAGCCGAGGACGAGACCGACCAGGAAAACGACCAAAGTGGACAGACTGAGTCCGTAATTGCTATGAAGCAATGTGAACAGCAGGGTGGTCAGCAATAACCCGAATCGGGGCAGCAAGGCTCCCCGGAAAATGGCTTCTTCCCCCAAGGCGGCGGACAGTCCCAATGTCAGGATTCCCCATAACGAACCGTAAAGGGGCCCCAACAATTCTTCCGTCAATTTTTCCACATGGGGATCCTGGGTAAATCCGATCCACTGAGCCAAATTTTCCAACAACAAGGCTCCTGCCACCAATAACAGGCCTGAACCGATTCCGATTAGCACCTGACGCCCGGTCGGCAGGACCAATCCCAGGCGGCGAAGGCTCTCTTTCAGGTTTCGTCGGGTGAACCAACCCACTCCGATCAGGGCAATGAAGAAAAAAGTGATCTGTTGCGTCCATAATTCCGGCATCGGATTGGCAACCTCACCAGGAGTGGCGGTCAGCCGGCTGATGGTGTCCAGTCCCAGGGCGATAAAGAAGAAGAAATAAATCCAGATACACATGGAAAAGGACAGGGAAGCCGTGTGGACCATATGATCCGACCGGATGGGAAGGACACGGGCAATCATTCGCCGCACGGCCGGGATCAACAGCAGGAGCCCTATCAGAGATGGAATCCAGAAGCTGGCTCCCACATAGGGAAGGGATTGAAACAGGGTGTTCACCAGTTTGGGGTCGATTCCGGGCATTTCAACCGGAACATCGATTCCCTCCCGGGAGGCTATGAAACCGGTCAGGTGAACCATTGCTCCGACGATGAACATAAAGAGATAGGACATGATGAGGAGTACATAAGAGAACACCAGCAGTGTGACAGAGGCTCCTCCCCGTTTTCCATCCTTTATCAAGCGGGGACTCTCCGCCCCATTTGCCAGCAACAAAAGAATGAGAAGAGGAATGAATTGTATAATTACTGCGATTACTTCTGTCATGGATACACTCCTTTATGGCTCGCGCCTTACTTGGCAGGATCTAGTGTTTTCTCCAGACTGCGGGTATGATGTAATACTTCTCAACACAAGCTTGTTGATTAGAAGCGTTATGAAAAACCTGGAACAGGGAGGGTTGGTTTACTGATTACCAGACACCTCATGTGGGAAGATCACAGTCCTGCACAGAAGGATCGGAATACCGCCTTTCATCCACCGCAAAAACCTGTAACGGGATACAGCCTGAATTTGGTTTCCCAGTTCAACTTCCGATCTCCATTATATCACAGATTTTCAGATTAACTGGTACAAAAGGTGTCCGGGATCTGTATCCCTTTTTGACGGAAAGGGCTGATTATCCTATAATAATTACGTTATCCAACTATTCGGCTCATCACACACAGGCGGGAGATTCTCCCCCTCAATGAACCTGCGGGAGTGAAGCGGTGTGTTGGAGCGATTGGAATCGATCCGTCAACGGTATGAAGAATTGAATCAACTTCTCAGCGACCCTGAGGTGATCCATAACACCGATTTGCTTCGCAAATATTCGAAAGAACAGTCTGATCTGGAACCGAAATATCATGCCTACTGTGATTACACAGAGGTTGCCACTCAGTATGAAGAGGCCAGAATGATGCTGGAAGAAGAGTCGGATCCTGAGATGTTGGAATTGGTCAAAACGGAACTAGAACAGCTCTCCGATCGGAAAAAGGAATTGGAAGAAGAGATTAGGTTGTTACTTCTCCCCAAAGATCCCAATGATGACAAAAATGTCATTGTCGAGATCCGGGGAGCTGCCGGCGGGGAGGAGGCAGCTCTGTTTGCGGCGGATTTGTATCGGATGTATACCCGATACGGAGAGCAGATGGGTTGGAAATCGGAGATCCTGGATACGAACACCACGGGGTTGGGCGGTTTTAAAGAAGTGGTGTTTTCCGTTCAGGGGCAAGGTGCATACAGCCGGTTGAAATATGAGAGTGGGGCTCATCGGGTTCAGCGGGTGCCGACGACGGAATCCGGAGGGCGGATCCACACCTCCACCGCGACAGTAGCTGTTCTCCCCGAAGCAGAAGAGGTGGATGTGGAGATCCAGGACAAAGATCTTCGGATCGACACCTTCTGTTCCAGCGGCCCGGGGGGACAAAGTGTCAATACGACCAAATCCGCCGTTCGCATCACCCATCTGCCCACCGGGATCGTGGTCTCCTGTCAGGATGAAAAATCCCAGCTCAAAAACAAGGAGAAGGCGATGCGGGTGCTCCGGGCCCGGCTGTTGGATCAAAAACAGCGGGAAGAAGAGGCTAAACTGGCCGATGCCCGCAAGGTGCAGGTGGGTACAGGGGACCGCAGTGAGCGTATCCGGACATATAATTTTCCACAGAGCCGGGTGACGGATCATCGGATCGGGCTCACTCTTCACAAACTGGATCTGGTGATGGAAGGGGAGCTGGATGAAATTATCGATGCCCTGGTGCTGGAGGAACAGGCGAAGCTTTTAAAACAGGCAGAGTAAAAAAGGGTGGCGATGCCGCCTGTTTTTTTGTCTTTTTGGAAGCATTGTGAAAAACTGATCACAGGAAGGGTTGGGTTTCACATGGGGTTCTTTGGCTCGTCTGAAACTTTGGCATCCGTTTGTGAAGCTCCATCCCGATCGTTTCAAAAGCGCGCTATATCACAGGGATCTTGAGAGGTGGTCCCCTTGAATTCGGAATGGAATCAGATGGTGACCGTTGCACAAGCCTACCGACTGGGAACCCGTTTCCTGGAGGGGTATCGGGTGGAAAGCCCCCGGTTTATTTCGGAGCTGTTGCTGCGGGTTGCCTTGGGCTGGGATCGGACGGAGCTGTTCACCCGGTTTCATGAGCCGTTGCCTTCAGAGGCAGCCCATCGTTTTATCACTTGGTTAAAGAAGAGGGCTGAGGGAATTCCTGTTCAGTATTTGACCGGGGAGCAGGAATTTTTCGGCCGCTCCTTCCGAGTGGAACCTTCCGTGCTGATCCCCCGCCCGGAAACAGAAATCCTGGTGGAGACGGTTCTTCGGGAAGCGGACAACATATGGAAGGGGAGATCTGTAACCGCAGCCGATATGGGAACAGGAAGCGGTGCCATTGCGGTCACACTGGCCTTGGAAAGACCCGACTGGGGAATAGTTGCTGTGGATCGCTCCCCGGAAGCGCTAAATGTGGCCCGTCAAAACGGAGTGAAAAATGGGAGTGGGGATCGTATCCGCTGGCTGCAGGGGGATTGGTTGGATCCGCTTCGGAAGCGGGATATCCGGGTAGATGTGCTGGTTTCCAACCCGCCTTATATCCCGGTGGGGGAGATTCCCCACCTCGATGCAGAGGTGAGAGAGCATGAACCCCGGATCGCGCTGGACGGGGGACGAGACGGATTGGACCCTTATCGTATCCTGGTGAGGGGGATTCCGGCAGTTTTGAAAAATCCGGGTCTGGTTGTTTTTGAAGTAGGAGAGAACCAATCGGAAATCGTCGGGAACATGCTGGAAGAGAGTCTTGCCGGCGCACAGGTTTCCTTTGTGTCCGATCTGGCCGGGCGACCGCGGGTGGTAGTCGCCCGAACAGACAAGAGGTGACCAGGGTAAAAGGAGTCGTCTATGGTCACAGCGAGACCGGGGGCGAGTTCGTCGGGATGGTTGTTTTGTGGGCTGAGTGGTCGGAGACGGATTCCCCCGGCAACTTATAAGCGTTGTGAAGAATCGTCACAGGGAGGGTTGGGTTTTACATGAAGCCTTTGGTTCGTCGGAATCTTGGGGCGCCGTATGTGAAACCCATCCCGACTGATTCAAAAGTGCTATATCACAGAGCTTCTATGGATGGGAAGGAGGGAGGAATTCCCCGGGAAATGAAGTTCAAACCCGTGTAATCTGTGATTAAACCTGTGGCTGCCTGTCCATAATGAAGGATAGATCAGTCTAGGAGGGTTTATCCGATGCGGGTTCGCACTTATACGGTATTGTTTTTGTTGACAGTCATTATTTTTGCATTCATACAATGGACCGACAGTGGAGAAGATAGGGAGCACGGGGTGGGGGCGGTGAGGGCGCATTCCGGTGAAGAGGGGGAGATTCCCGACGAGGCGATTCGTCTCCGGATTCTCGCCAACAGCGATTCAGACCGGGATCAACGCTTGAAACAGCAAGTGCGGGATGCGATGATCCGGGAGATCGGAGGTTGGGCACAAAAACCGGCCACTCTGGAAGATGCCCGGCAACTGTTGCGCTCCCATCTTCCCCGACTGGAAGGGGTCGCCAAGCAGACCCTTCGGGATAACGGATTTTCCTATCCGGTCAAGATTCGGTTCGGGGAAGTTCCCTTTCCGACCAAACTTTACGGAGACAAGGTGTATCCCGCCGGGAAATATGAGGCTCTGTTGATCACCATCGGGGAAGGGAAAGGAGACAATTGGTGGTGTGTACTGTTTCCACCGCTCTGTTTTGTCGATATGAGCAACGGGGATGCCTTGGAGGAGACGGACCGGGCTGTTGCTGCCGGCCAGGCGATGGCAGCACCTGCCCGGGTGGAGAAGATCAATTTCCCCCAGGGGCCCGAAAAAACGGAAATTCGTTTTTTTCTCCTCGATTCTCTGGAGGATTTCTTTTCCGGACTCTTTGATTGATCGAAGGTTCCCTGTCACTTGTGGACAGGGAACCTTTTCATCTGTTTTTGGTTCTGCATCCTCTGTTCACTTCATAGATTCATAGAGAGAAGTGAGAGGAGGATGGGACTGTGTTCACTGTCAGGCACGCAAATCAAGGAGATCGGGAAGTGATCCTTCAGTTGCTTCAGCAGGCAGGGGTCAGCAAAAAAGGCGTGGATCGTCACTTGGAAAATTTTTTACTGGTGGAAGAGCCTCCAAAGGGAAGAAAAGTGGGGACGGTGGGGTTGGAAATCTACGGTGACCGGGGGCTGTTGCGTTCCTTTGTGATGGAAAGGAGTTCCTGGAATGCAAAGACCGGCTTGGAATTGATCACAGTGGTTCTCTCCTTTGTACAGCGGTTGGAGTTGAAAGAGATTTATCTTCTGACAGGGATCTCTCCAAATTTATTTGAATATTTCGGATTTCAACCGGTGAAGTGGGAAGAGCTTCCCGGGGAGATCCGCCATTCCGCTGATGTCCGGGTCGACGAAATAAGGGCAGTGCCGATGGTGTACCGGAATACCGGAGGCTGTTGATCAACCGGGAAAACATTATTCAGAAAAGGGACTGCATTTTGGCAAAGTGAATCCTGGGGAGACTTGTGCTGGTGAGAGTACAAAATCTCTCCGCCGATATACACGGCCCGATCCGCAGCAATGGTTGGATCAGACACGGCCTGACCCAACCGCCTGTTCTTTGCCTGGGTGGGATGAGAACCAGAGGATATGGTATCATAGGGAAAGTTCAGCCGGACCCGGCCTGTGACACTGGTGTAAGACCGTTTTTGCAGGCTGATTTTTTCCATGGAAAGGGTCGAATTCGGGAATGGAAACAAAACACTGGCAGATCGACGTGGAAGCTGACCTGAACCATCATCCCGCGATCCGGGAAGCGGCGACACTGTTGCGGGAAGGACGTCTGGTGGCATTTCCCACGGAAACGGTTTACGGATTGGGAGCCAGTGCGACCGACCCGGAAGCGGTCGCCTCTATATACAAAGCGAAGGGAAGGCCATCGGACAACCCTTTGATCGTACATCTTGCCGATGAACAAGGATTGAAGGATTGGGTTCGGGAAATTCCGGAGTCAGGCTGTTTGCTGGCTCGCCGTTTTTGGCCCGGTCCCTTGACCCTGATTTTACCCCACCGGGGAAATCTGGCCCCTCAAGTGACTGCGGGATTGCCCACTGTGGGGGTGCGGATTCCTTCTCATCCCGTGGCGCTCGCCCTATTAAAAAACAGTGGGTTGCCAGTGGCGGCCCCCAGCGCCAACCGGTCAGGTAAGCCGAGTCCCACAGAAGCCGGACATGTACGGACCGATTTGGCGGGTCGGATCGACGGAATTTTGGATGGAGGGGCCACGGGGGTGGGGGTGGAATCCACTGTGGTGGATGTGACGGTGACACCTCCGGTGTTGTTGCGGCCGGGGGGTATCACCTTGGAGATGCTGCGGGAGGTCGTCGGGGAAGTCCGGGTTGATCCCGGATTGCAGGAAGAACGTAAATCCCCCCGTTCACCCGGAATGAAATATCGCCATTATGCGCCCAGAGGGGAGATGTGGGTCATTACCGGGGAAGGGGAGGAACAAGTGAACCGGATTCAACAGATGGTAGATGAGGCGGTTCGGTCCGGAAAGAAGACAGGAATCCTGTGTACAGAAGAACATGCTTCCCGTTACCGGGCCGACTGGGTCGTTGTATGCGGAACCCGCTCCCGTCCGGATACCATCGCCCGGGAATTGTACGCAGCACTGCGCCGGTTTGACGAAGTGGGTGCCCAATGGATTGCAGCGGAAGGCTTTCCACCGAGGGGAGTATTATACTCTGTGATGAACCGGTTGAGCAAAGCGGCGGAAGGCCGGGTGATCGACCCTGATCGAGATTGAAGCGGCGGAGGCCCTGCCGCTTTGCCCGTCCCTTGGGACGGGCGGTTCTTTTTGTCCACTCCACCGCATATCTTTCAAAGACATGAGAGGTGCGGGGAGGAGTGAGAATGGACTTTTCCTTGCCACTGTGGGGGCAGTTTTTCACTTTGTGGATGATATCCGTGGCCCTTGGGATGGACGCCTTTTCTCTGGGGATCGGAGTGGGGATGCAGGGGCTCAGGTTTCGTCGTATCTTGTTGATCAGCGGGATGATCGGTGTTTTTCACATATTGATGCCTCTCGTGGGCTTCACCGTCGGACGGTTTTTGGGTTCATTGGTGGAAGAGATTGCCGTGATGGTGGGTGGAGGACTCCTCTGTTTATTGGGGACCAATATGTTGATGAATGCATTTCACGTCACAGGGGAAGAGGAATCCCCTCTCCATGACAGCCTGTGGGGTCTTCTTCTGCTTTCTTTCAGTGTCAGTCTCGATTCTTTGTCAGCGGGTTTGTCCCTTGGCTTTTTTGCGGCAGATCTCCTGCTGGCAGTGCTGTTGTTTGGAACGACAGGGGGTGTCATGGCCTGCACGGGCATGTTGCTGGGACGCCGCGCGAGGTCCTGGATCGGAGATTACGGAGAGGCTGTTGGGGGCTTGATCCTGATCTCTTTCGGTCTCCGGTTTTTACTGTGACGGGACAGACTTGTTTTGATTGATGTATGATGGGAAAAACAACGGTTGCATAACCTTGTCGGGGCTTGAGACAATGTAAAGTATCAACCGCCAGTACTTCCCGGAAAGGGGGATGAATGGGTGAAAAGGGTGTTGTTTGTTTGCACCGGGAACACTTGTCGCTCCCCCATGGCTGAGGCGATATTGCGTGAGAAAGCAGTCAAGGGGGGATTCCGGCTGGAAGTTCGGTCTGCCGGAATTTCCGCCATGAACGGAGCATCCCCATCCGATGCAGCCCTCCAAGTGATGAAAGAAAAGGGCATCGACCACAGCTCCCACCGGTCCCGTGCCCTCTGTGAGGAATGGGTGGACTGGGCAGACCTCATTTTGACGATGACCCCGGCTCATAAACAGATGTTGATCCGCTATTATCCCGAGGCGGTGGACAAGTCGCACACACTGAAGGAGTATACGCTTGGAGACGCCCAAAAGGAAAAGGTGAAAACTCTCCAACGCCTTGAGGCGGAATTGGAAACCCGCAGGGCATTGCTGGAGAAGGCCCGGAAAGAGGGGGACCATTTGAGGGAAAAGGATTTGCAGGTGGAATTGAAGGAGCGGGAGGTCTCCTCTGCATCTCTCCGGAAAGAAGTCAACGAGATGTTGTCCCGGATGGATGTGGCGGACCCCTTTGGCGGAGATGTGGAGGAATACCGGCGCTGCGCCGCTGAGATCGAGGTGCAGGTGGAGAAATTGTTGGATCGATGGAAGAATGAAAGAAAATCATGAAACAGGGTTTGGAGGATCAAAAAGCGTGGTGAACATGTTCACGGGGAGTGCCTTTGGATCCAAAGTGCGACAGGTCGGGTGAATCCAACCCCGTGGGATCAAAAAATGGCAACGTTTTTAGAAGCGTTGTGAAAAAGCTGTCATACCCACAGGGCACAAGTCGTGCCTAGGGTCGCTTCGCTCCCTGATCACGCTATGCAGGGAGGGTTGGGTTTCACATGGAGTGATTTTGGCAGTTCAGAACAACGAAAAGGTCATGTGAAACCCAATCCCGACCGATCCGGCCAGCACTCATTCACAAAGCTTTTAGTGGACAGGGGGACTCAAGAGATGAGAATCGTGATCGGATCCGACCACGGAGGATTAAATCTGAAAGAAACGGTGAAGCAAGTGTTGAATGAACTGGGGATGGAAGTTACAGATGTCGGTTGCGACTGCCCAGACTCCGTGGATTATCCCGATTATGCTCTGCCTGTGGCGGAAAAGGTGGCACAAGGTGAATTTGACCGTGGCATTCTGATCTGCGGTACTGGGATCGGCATGTCCATTGCCGCCAACAAGGTGAAGGGGATTCGTTGCGCCGTGGTGACGGATGAATATTCGGCCCGGATGAGTCGGGAACACAACAATGCCAACATCCTGGCCCTGGGTGAACGGGTGGTGGGTCCCGGGCTGGCTGAAGACATTGTCAGAACATGGTTGACGACGGAGTTTGCCGGTGGCAGGCACCACCGTCGTGTGGACAAAATCGGTGCTTTGGAAGGGAAGTGAACTTGTGCGGGAGCAGATCCGGAATCAAGTGGTCCGGGTGACGGAAGAGCTGCTCAAGACCAAGCCTTTGGATCACCGTAACCTCCTGGTGATGGGTGTCAGCACCAGTGAAGTGGCAGGCAAGCAAATCGGGAGCGGGGGCAGTGACGAAGTGGCCACCGCCATTTTGGAGGGGGCCCTTCAGGTTCAGAATTCATATGGTTATCACCTTGCGTTTCAGTGTTGTGAGCATCTGAATCGGGCACTGGTGGTCACCCGCCAGACACAGGAACAGTTTCAACTGACAGAGGTGGCGGCCGTTCCGGTACCCAAGGCAGGAGGTGCGATGGCTTCCCGGGCATACCGTCATCTGAAAGGGGCGGTCTTGGTGGAGGAAGTCCTCGCCGATGCGGGGATCGATATAGGGGATACCCTGATCGGGATGCATCTGAAGCCGGTGGCAGTTCCGGTTCGCCCCTCGCATTACATCGGCGAAGCCCATGTCACCATGGCTGTCACCCGACCCAAATTGATCGGCGGAGCACGGGCGGTTTATATTTTGACAGAGACGGAGAAGAAGGGTTGAAGAGTTTGATGGATGGTTTTCTCCGTTTTTGATGTTAGAATGGACGGGAACGGCTGGAATAAAGGAGGAGAAGCCAGTGAATTCTGTCAGGCAAAAGGATCCGGAAATCGCGGCGGCCATCAGTAAAGAACTGGGCCGGCAACAAGAAAAAATTGAACTGATCGCATCTGAAAACTTCGTAAGCCGGGCTGTCATGGA
The DNA here is from genome assembly GCF_014637345.1 of Kroppenstedtia guangzhouensis. Taxonomy (GTDB): domain Bacteria; phylum Bacillota; class Bacilli; order Thermoactinomycetales; family DSM-45169; genus Kroppenstedtia; species Kroppenstedtia guangzhouensis. The sequence goes on along the minus strand of NZ_BMEX01000005.1, from coordinate 177,053 downwards.
AGCCATGGGCAGTGTGATGACCAATAAATATGCTGAAGGTTATCCGGGCAAACGCTACTATGGTGGCTGCGAATTTGTTGACGAAGCGGAGGAGCTGGCAAGGGACCGGGCCAAGCGATTGTTTGGAGCAGAGCATGTCAATGTTCAGCCTCATTCCGGAGCTCAGGCCAACATGGGGGTTTATTTTTCTGTACTGGAACCGGGGGATACCGTTCTGGGCATGAACCTGGCCCATGGTGGTCATCTGACCCATGGGAGTCCGGTCAATTTTTCCGGAAAAATGTACAACTTCATCGCCTATGGGGTGGATTCGGACTCCCATCGGATCGATTATGAAGAAGTGCGGAGGCTGGCTCTGGAACACAAACCAAAGTTATTGGTGGCCGGGGCCAGCGCCTATCCCCGAACCATCGACTTTGCCAAAATGGGGGAAATCGCCAGGGAAGCAGGAGCCTATCTGATGGTGGATATGGCTCACATCGCGGGACTGGTGGCGACGGGACACCATCCCAGCCCTGTATCCCATGCCGATTTTGTCACCACCACCACCCACAAAACTTTGCGCGGCCCCCGGGGCGGAATGATTCTTTGCAAGGAAAAATACGCCAAACAGATCGACAAATCGATTTTCCCGGGAATTCAAGGCGGTCCCCTGATGCATGTGATCGCAGCCAAGGCTGTCGCTTTCCGGGAGGCTTTGGACGATTCCTTTAAAAAATATTCCGGACAGGTGGTGGATAACGCAGCCCGCCTCGCGCAAGCATTGATTGGGCGCGGTTTTCAACTGATTTCCGGTGGGACGGACAACCATCTGATTCTGATCGATGTCCGCAACCTCGGCCTGACAGGGAAAACGGCGGAGCATCTGTTGGATGAGGCCGGGATCACCACCAATAAGAACGCCATCCCCTTTGATCCGGAAAGCCCCTTTGTCACCAGCGGTCTTCGCATCGGAACCGCGGCGGTCACTACCCGGGGGATGGACGGGGAAGCGATGGATGAGATTGCCAATATCATGGAGCTGGTGTTAAAAAATCCGGAAGACGGGCAGTCGAGGGAGAAAGCCCGCCGGCGTGTCGCCTCCCTCACATCCCGCTATCCACTATATGCCGATATGGAGAACTGACCGGAAGCCCCTCCTTCGAGGGGCTCATTTTTTGAAGGAAAAAACGGAAATGATCGTATTTTCTGCCCCCTTCTGCTAAAATAGTGGGACTTGGGTGATTCGGGGGAGGATACGATGATTGAAAATCATGGAAACAACCATCGCGAACTAAGGCTGACCCATGGGAATCTCCATGTATTCGCCAACGATGAAGTGTTTGCGCAGCTGGATCAAAAAGTGTTTCAGATGGCCGATAACAATTTGAGAATTCCCCGCAGCATTCACATGAGCTACACTCCAGACACCCATGTGGGAATCGGCACCTGCATCGGGACGACGGCGGTGTGGGGGATGAAAGACGGTTTTGTCTCCCCTTCCATCGTCGGTTCCGATATCGGTTGCGGGATGCGTCTTCATCTGACCGGTCTCAGGGAAGAAGATTTGCGGGGACGCCAGGTGAGACGGGAGTTGGTACAGGCGGTGGAGAAGTTTGTGCCCGTCAACGAGCGTTCCACTTCGAGATACAGTGACATCCGACTGGAGAACGTGGTCAAGGAAGGGATTAAGGGCCTACCGAAAAAATATGTCCCTGATGCTTACACTCCGCGCTCCACCCGTTCCTTAACCCATGTGGAAACCGCCCGGTTCAAATTTGACACAAATTTCCTGGGAGAGATTCCCGATAAGGTGTGGGGGCGAGCTTGGGGACAACTGGGAACTCTGGGGGGAGGAAATCATTTCATCGAATTTCAGCGGGTGGAAATTTCAGAGCAGAAGCGGGATGTGGCTGAAGCCTGGGGATTGTTCGATGGACAGATCGTGGTGATGATTCACTCCGGGTCCCGGGCATGGGGCGGAATGATGGGAGCTCGCTATGTAAAGGACTTCAAGCGGGCGATGCAAAAGTGGGGTGTGGGGACTCCGGACCCCAACCTTGTCTATGCCCCCATCGATTCGGAAGAGGGAAAGCGGTACATCAACTTGATGTATTCCGCACTCAATTTTGCCGTCGCCAATCGGCATATGATCGCTTACGGGGTACTTCAGGGATTGAAAGAGTTCGCCGGGAATAACATGGAAATGCCAGTCTTGTATGACCTGATGCACAACTATGCCCTGAAGGAAGTTCATCGCAACCAACCGATGCTGGTTCACCGAAAGGGAACCACCCGAGCTCTCCCGCCTGGCCATTTCATGAACGCGCCTCCTTACAGAAAAACGGGGCATCCCGCCTTGATCCCCGGGTCCATGGGGACGGCTTCTTACATCATGGTCGGAGAAAAGGCCGGGGAGAAAAACTTCCACTCCATCTGTCACGGGGCCGGACGACTTCGCTCCCGGCGTGCCACCAAAGAATTGGTCACAGTGGATGCTTTCTCCCGTTCGATGAAAGTGGGAACCGATGAAGAAATCGTGGTCAATCAAAACACTTTGGAGTCAATTCTGGATGAGTCTCCTCAAGCATACAAAGATGTGGATCAGATCATCGACTCCGTGGAAGGGGCGGGTCTGGCCACGGTGGTGGCCCGCTGCAAGCCGGTGGCCGTGATCAAGGGAGTTTGAGCTAGATTTGGACCTGGGCGCACCTTGGTTGGGAAATGGGTGATGATCAGGGAGTCCGTCTGTTGTAAAAATTCTCTTTGCCCTCCATGGTAATAACTCGTACATCACTTTCCGATTTGCACATCAAACCCGCCAATTGAGGGCGGGTTTCCTTCTTCCGGGGCAATATATAAAAGAGGATCGAAAGTATTGTGCAAAAATCACCAGTCTATTGTCCGTCAAGTCGATGGACAATCGCCGAAAAGACCAGTAAAATGTTTGAGAACTGTTGAGATCCGATGGAAGGGAGTGTAAAATTTGAGCAATGTTTATGTTTTTGATCACCCGCTGATTCAGCACAAACTGACCTACATCCGGGACAAGAACACGGGAACCAAGGAATTCCGGGAACTGGTGGATGAGGTTGCGGCACTGATGGCCTATGAGATCACCCGGGACATGCCCTTGCAGGAAGTAACCGTACAGACTCCGGTATCCGAAGCCAAATGCAAAGTGCTGTCAGGAAAGAAATTGGGTCTTGTTCCCATTCTGCGTGCAGGCTTGGGGATGGTAGACGGCATATTGCGTCTAATTCCCACTGCAAAAGTGGGTCATGTCGGATTGTACCGGGATCCAAAGACTCTGGAGCCCGTTCAGTATTATGCTAAGATGCCATCGGATATCGGAGAGCGGGAGTTGATCGTGATCGATCCCATGCTGGCTACGGGGGGATCTGCCGCCGAAGCGATCCGTCGCATCAAAGATATGGGGGCGAAAAACATTAAACTGATGTGTTTGATTGCAGCCCCCGAAGGGATTGAACGGGTGCAACAAGCTCATGAAGATGTGGACATCTATGTTGCCGCTGTGGACGAAAAGCTGGATGAAAACAGCTATATTGTCCCCGGTCTGGGGGATGCCGGCGATCGCCTCTACGGTACCCGGTGAAGAAGTGGCAGTAGCAAAAAAACCGTAAATGACCGCCCCTTCTGGAGCGGATACGTTTTTAGGAACCCTGTTGGGAATAGTATTTCTCTGTTCCCAAAGGGGGAACAAAATGTGACAAATTGTTCATCTTTGGGGCCGGTGGAAGCGTTGACACATTCCCCGAGCCTTCGATACGATGTAAAGTGGGATGGAGCGATTTTTGGCTTGCTCCTTACAACGGCATCTTACCTGCAACCCTTTTGTGAATGGGGGAGATCCTTGAAGAAACAACCGGAGAATCCCTGGAAGATCATTGGTTTGTTCGGTTCTTTGGGCGTGGAAATCCTCTTGTTCATCGTGGGCGGAGCTTGGCTCGGTCGGTTCTTGGACGACAAATGGGGGAGCTTTCCGACCTGGACAGCCACAGGGTTGCTGGGAGGAATGTTGCTGGGAGGAGTCAGCACCTTCATGGCCATCCGTTTTTTACGGAAGAAATAGTGTTGAAAACTTCTCAAGCCGTGACAGCAGTCAGCTTTGGTCACTGAGGGAGGTTGCCATTGGACTTTCAACCCTACAGGGAATCCCTGGAGATTCGGCGGCGCCGTGTCATGATCCTGACAGCTTGTTCTCTGGCACTGATCTTTCTTCTGTGGTTTACCTTGCCCACGAAATCTTTTTTTGCCGGAATGTTTTTGGGGGGGCTGGTCAGCCTATACAATGTTCTCCATATCGCCAGAAAACTCCGGTTGGCCGGAGAAATGGCCTTAGCCGGTGAAGGGTCTCGTCCGGGCCTCGGATTGACCAATCGCTTCCTCGCCTTGATTCTCCCCTTGATCCTGGGAATCCGCTATCCGGAGCAAGTAAATGTCCTCAGTATTTTCCTTGGGCTTCCCCTCGGCTATGTGGCTGCAGTTGTGGTAGAGTTAAGTTTGATAAAATCTGGTTTTGGCAATCAAGAAAAAAGGGGGTGAACGAAAAGGATGGAGTCAACGCCGAAGGTTGAGTTCCTCAACATGACCTTTGATCTGACCATCATCATCGGGACAACGGTGACCTGTCTCATCGTTTTCCTGATCTCGGTGCTGGCCACCCGGGGTCTCAGCAGGGTTCCGAGAGGTCTTCAGAATTTGGTAGAGATGGCGATCGACTTTGTCAGGGGCATCACCCGGATGACCTATGACAACAAAACAGCGGATAAGTATGTGGTTTTCAGCTATACGCTGTTTATGTTTATCCTGGTCGCAAACCAACTCGGCATTTTCCTCATGGTCACCATGCATGCCGATCAACCCTTCCCTGCCTTGGGGATTGCGGAAGATGACCATGTCGCCTGGTTCAAGTCACCCACGGCGGATCTGAGTGTCACCTTGGCAATGGCGGTCGCCGTCGCTCTGTACACTCATATTGTCGGGATCCGGTCGGGGATGAAGAACTATCTCGGTCACTACCTGACTCCGTTGGGACCGATTCATTTAATTGAAGAGTTTTCAAAGCCCTTGACCCATGGGATGCGTCTGTGGGCCAATATCTTTGCTGGTGAAATCCTGATCACGATCATGATCACCGAGGGATCCCCCTTGATCACAGGTGCTCCCGTCATTGTTTGGATGGGCTTCTCGCTGTTTGTGGGTGCAATTCAAGCTTATATCTTCACGGTCTTGGCCAATGTGTACATCTCTCAAAAAATGGCACACTGAGTTTGGTGATACAACAGATTTTTGAACAGGTATAAGGGAGGAAAATGAGAATGGATTTCAACATGCTTGCCGCCGGTATCATGATTGGTTTTGCTGCTCTGGGTGCAGCTCTGGGGAACAGCTTTTTGTTCAGCAAGTATATCGAAGGGATTACACGTCAACCGGAAACCCGCGGCACCCTCTTCGGGCAAACGATGATCCTCTTCGGTCTGATCGAGGCCCTTCCGATCATCGGTGTCGGGATCGGGATCCTGCTGGCTTTCGGTATTATCGGTTAATAAGCCGGTTCAAAGTGAGTGGCGGGGGAGTTCTCTTTTCCCCGCCATCTGTTCGATCCTAGGGTATTGAAGGGAGTGATCCGGATTGTCTTTCACATGGGGGACCATGTTATTCCAGGTCGTCGCGATTTTGATTTTGATGTTCCTGTTGAAGCGTTATGCCCTGGGCCCGGTCATGAAGGTGATGAACGAGCGATCAGAGCACATTGAGCAACAGATCACCACTGCGGAGCAGAATCGGGCGGAAGCGGAAAAATTGGTGGCTGAACAAAAAGAAGCTCTCAGTCAAGCCCGCCAGGAGGCCAAGGATCTTCTGGAACGAGCCAGAGCCCAGAAGGAGCGGGAAGCGGAGGAAATCATCCGGGATGCCCGTGAACGCGCTGAACGTTTGATCAGTGAAGCCAAGTCCGAAATCATCTCGGAGAAGGAGCAGGCGATCCAGGAACTCCGGGATGAAGTGGGAACTCTTTCGGTGATGCTGGCTTCCAAAATGATTGAAAAAGAAATCAAAGCGAAAGATCAGTCTGCCTTGGTGAAAAAATACTTGAACCAGGTGGGCGAACTGCAATGAGCCGCTCCATCATTGGCAGACGATACGGAAAAGCCCTCTTTGAAGCCGCCAGGGAACAGAACGCTCTGGATCAAACGGCCCAAGATTGGCAGCTGGTGACCGACGTTTGGACCGGGCATCCGGAGCTTCGGGAGTGGGCCCTTCATCCCCGTGTGACCCCGGGGGAGAAGAAGGAGGTTTACGACAAACTGTTCAAAGACTTGTCTGAGCTGACCCGCAACCTCCTTCATCTGATCGCCGAACGTAACCGGGAAGATGCCATCGAGGCCATCGGCTCCGAGTATAAGGCCCTTGTCCATGAAGCGAAAGGGGTTGCGGAAGCGGAAGTGATCACCTCCCATCCTCTCACCAAGGCAGGGGAGAAAGAACTGATCGCTGTCTTCCAGAAAATCATCGGAAAAACCCTGGTGATCACCAACCGTGTCGATCCCGACATCCTCGGCGGAGCCGTTGTCCGGATCGGGGATCGTCTGTATGACGGCAGTCTGGCGAACAAACTGAAACGATTCCGGAAAGAATTGACCGCGTCCCGCATCGGATAATCGGATGGGAAGGATAGAGGTGAAATCATGAGCATCAAGCCTGAAGAGATCAGCTCTCTGATCAAGAAGCAGATCGAACAGTTTGAAGGAGACATCGAGGTGGTCGATGTCGGCAGCGTGATCCAGGTCGGGGACGGGATTGCCCGGGTCCACGGTCTGAAAAATGTCATGGCCGGTGAGCTCGTCGAGTTTGAAAACGGCGTGATGGGCATGGCGCAAAACCTGGAAGAAGATCATGTGGGTGTGGTGATCCTCGGTCCCTACACTGAAATTGGCGAAGGAGACCAAGTGAAACGGACCGGCCGGATCATGGAGGTTCCGGTGGGAGAAGCCCTGCTGGGCCGGGTGGTCAACCCTTTGGGGCAGCCTCTGGACGGAAAAGGGGCTGTCGAAACTTCAGAGTACCGTCCGGTGGAATCTCCCGCACCTGGTGTCATGGACCGGAAGTCGGTTCATGAACCGCTCCAGACGGGGATCAAGGCGATCGATTCCATGATCCCGATCGGCCGCGGCCAGCGGGAATTGATTATCGGGGATCGGCAGACCGGTAAAACCACGATTGCGGTGGATACGATTATCAATCAAAAGGATCAGGATATGATCTGTATCTATGTGGCGATCGGTCAAAAGCAATCCACTGTGGTCGGTGTGGTGGAAAAACTGCGTAAAGCAGGTGCCATGGATTACACCATCGTGGTGAGTGCCAGCGCCTCGGAACCGTCACCGCTTTTGTTCCTGGCTCCCTATGCCGGGTGTGCCATGGGTGAACATTTCATGTATCAAGGGAAGCACGTGTTGGTGGTATATGACGACCTGTCCAAACAGGCTGCCGCCTATCGTGAACTTTCCCTGCTCCTGCGCCGTCCGCCTGGACGTGAGGCGTTTCCGGGGGATGTCTTTTACCTGCACTCCCGCCTGTTGGAGCGTGCTGCCAAGCTATCCGATGAAAAAGGTGGCGGTTCCTTGACAGCTCTTCCCTTTATTGAGACCCAGGCCGGCGATATTTCAGCCTATATTCCGACCAACGTGATCTCCATCACCGACGGTCAGATCTTTCTGGAGACCGACCTTTTTCACTCCGGTGTGCGTCCCGCGGTCAACGTGGGTACGTCCGTATCCCGAGTCGGTGGGGATGCCCAGATCAAGGCGATGAAAAAAGTGGCGGGTACCTTGAAGCTGGATCTGGCTCAATATCGGGATTTACAGGCTTTTGCCCAGTTCGGTTCCGATCTGGATAAAGCTACCCAGGCCAAGCTCTCCCGCGGGGAGCGTCTCGTGGAAATCCTGAAGCAGGATGAAAACGATCCGATGCCCGTCGAAAAACAGATCATCTCCATCTACACCGCCACCCGGGGTTATCTGGATGATATTCCGGTGGAAGATGTGCTCCGGTTTGAAAGCGAACTTCTCTCTTTTGTGGATGCTGAACGGGCCGATCTGTTACAGAAGATCCGTGAGCAAAAGACACTCAGTGAAGAGATTGAAGAAGGCATCAAGAAGGCAATCCAAGATTTCAAAAAGGGTTTCGCTCCTTCTAATCAGTAACCGATGTTGAAGTCGCGGCTGGACCGTCGTCGGCTTCCTCGTGATGGAAGCCGACGACTCCGCCCGACGGTGGAAAGGCGGTGAAGATGGTTGGCTGAAAATATGCGGGATATCAAGCGGAGGATCACCTCCGTTCAAAATATCAAACAGATCACCAAAGCCATGGAGATGGTGGCTGCGGCCAAGTTGCGCCGGGCTCAGGAGAAGGCCGAGTCCGCCCGCCCATACACAGAAAAGATGAGGGAAGTGATCGCCTCTGTCGCCGTCGCGACGGATGAAGTTCAACACCCGATGCTAGTCTCCCGTCCCGTGAAGAAAACGGGATACCTGGTGATCACATCGGACCGGGGACTGGCGGGGGGATTTGACGGAAACGTGTTGCGCACTTTGGTCCAAACTGTGGAAAAACGTCACGGGAGCAAGGACGAATATGTGGTCTTCGTGATGGGGCGGAAGGGGAGCGACTTCTTGAAACGCCGGGACATTCCGGTGATCGGGGAGGTGACGGGTCTTCCCGACAGTCCGGAATTCAGCGACATCAAATCGATCGTATCCCAGGCGGTCGGTATGTTTGCCGAGGAAGAATACGATGAATTGTTTCTCGTATATAACGAATTCATCAATCCGGTCACTCAACGCCCTGTCGAAAAGCGGCTCCTCCCCCTGGCTGATCTGGGAGAAGAGGAGAGCAAAAGCGATCTGAAGGCTCTGTACGAATACGAACCCTCCGCCGAGGAGGTACTGAGCGTACTGCTTCCCCGTTATGCGGAAACCTTGATCTACAGCGCACTTCTGGAGTCCAAGGCGAGCGAATTCGGAGCCCGGATGGCAGCGATGGGCAATGCGACTGACAATGCTTCCGAGATGATCGGGGCTTATACATTGCAGTACAACCGGGCCCGCCAAGCCGCCATCACCCAGGAGTTGGCCGAGATTGTGGGTGGGGCCAGCGCTTTGGAATAAAGCCGAACCGTGTATTTGAATCATATATCCCGTCAGGTTCCACGGGATGGCACTTGCAGTTTAAGGAGGGAAACGGATGAGCACCGGACGCGTCATGCAGGTGTTGGGTCCCGTCGTCGACATTCAATTCGACCAGGGTCACCTGCCTGAAATCAACAACGCGATCAAGATTGATTATAAAGCGAAATCTTCAAGTGAGCGGGATCTCAACCTGACTGTTGAAGTTGCGTTGCAACTGGGAGATAACATTGTTCGTTGCATTGCGATGGGTTCCACCGACGGTGTGGTTCGCGGTATGGAAGCGGTGGACACGGGCAAACCGATCACCATCCCGGTGGGGCGCCCCACCTTGGGACGGGTGTTCAACGTATTGGGAGATCCCATTGACGAAAAGGATCAAGTCAAATCGGAAACCCATTACTCCATCCATCGTCCCGCACCCAGCTATGAAAATCTCTCCACCCAGGAAGAGGTGCTGGAAACCGGAATTAAAGTGGTGGACCTGTTGGCACCCTATGCCAAAGGTGGAAAAATCGGGCTCTTCGGAGGGGCCGGTGTGGGGAAAACTGTGTTGATCCAGGAACTGATCAACAACGTCGCCCTTCAGCACGGGGGGCTGTCCGTTTTTGCCGGAGTGGGTGAGAGGACCCGGGAAGGGAACGACCTCTACTATGAAATGAAGGATGCTGGCGTTCTGGACAAAACAACCATGGTCTTCGGCCAGATGAATGAGCCTCCGGGGGCCCGGATGCGGGTGGCCTTGACCGGGCTGACCATGGCGGAGTTCTTCCGGGATGAAGAAGGACAGGACGTATTGTTCTTCGTCGACAACATCTTCCGTTTCACCCAGGCTGGATCTGAAGTGTCCGCTCTCTTGGGGCGGATGCCGTCCGCCGTTGGTTACCAACCGACTTTGGCCACAGAGATGGGTCAACTTCAGGAACGGATCACTTCCACCAAGAAAGGGTCCGTCACCTCGATCCAAGCGATCTACGTACCTGCCGACGACTACACCGACCCGGCGCCGGCCACCACCTTCGCCCACTTGGATGCCACCACCAACCTGGAGCGTTCCTTGGCGGCAAAAGCCATTTTCCCGGCGGTGGATCCCCTGGCATCCACTTCCCGGATCCTGAGTCCGGCCGTTGTGGGAGAGGAACACTACAATGTGGCCCGTGGGGTTCAGGAAGTGTTGCAGCGCTACAAAGAACTGCAGGATATCATCGCCATCCTGGGGATGGATGAATTGAGCGAAGAAGACAAACAGATTGTGGCTCGTGCCCGCCGGATCGAGAAGTTCCTGTCTCAGCCGATGCACGTGGCTGAGCAGTTTACCAACGTGCCTGGTAAATACGTTCCGATCAAAGAAACCGTCCGCAGTTTCAAAGAGATTCTCGAAGGCAAGCACGACGATCTGCCGGAAGATGCTTTCTATATGGTGGGAACGATTGAAGAAGCAGTTGAGAGGGCAAAAACTCTCGTCTGACGGGCTGGAAGGAGAGAGTGTCCATGAGCACCATGCAGCTGGACATTGTGACGCCCGAGCGTAAGGTCTACTCGGAACAAGTGGAGATGGTGATTGCCCGTGCGGAGGAAGGTGACATCGGAATTCTGCCGAATCATGCACCTTATGTCAGTCCGCTGAAAGTCACCGCGGTGAAAGTGAAGAAAGATGGGGATGAATTTTTCATCGCCGTCAGCGGTGGTTTTATCGAAGTGAGGGAGAACACTGTCACCATTTTGGCAGAAACCGCCGAGATGCCGGGCGAGATCGACATAGAACGTGCCGAATCGGCCAAGCGAAGAGCAGAAGAGCGCTTGGCTGACCGCAAGCGGGATGACATCGATTTCAAACGGGCCGAAATCGCATTGCAAAAAGCTCTTACCCGACTTCGAGTCGGAAAGAGCGGATAAGTGTGGAACGGCTGAAAAGCAACCCACATTTGTGGGTTGCTTTTTTTGATGCGCGCCCGGCATGGGCACGTTCTACAGGGGGAAAGTCCCGAGCGGTGAAGGCAGCAGTGTCACCGGTTCACCCGGTATGCGGATGACTGCCAAATCTTCGTGAAAACGAAGAAGGCGGGACGATGCATCCAAGACTCGAGGACCTGCTTTCTCGAGAAGAAACTTCGTTTAAAGGTCAATCGGCGGAAAAGTGCGGTGGACCGCACATGGAAGCGGAGCTTCCTTGGAATCACCTTCACATCGCATCAACAACCTCGCATCCGGATCGCCAAGGAAATAAAATCCGTCAACTGACATCCCGCAGTCGCCCCATTCCCATGGACCGGCGGATTCAGGAACTGAACCACTACCTCATGGGTTGGTGTAGTTATTTCAAGTTGGCGGAAACCCCAACGGTGTTTCGGCGCTTGGATGAATGGCTGCGAAGGCGCCTTCGGGTGATCCGCTGGAAAGAGTGGAAACAGCCGAAGACTCGGGTACGCTAGCTTATTTCTATGGGCATTCCGAAAGGGAAGGCCGATGAGTGGAGCAACACCCGGAGGAAATACTGGCGCATCGCAAAGAGCCCTATTCTACACCAAACCCTTGACCTTGCCTATTGGCAAGACCAAGGGCTTCTGAATGTCGCTCGTCGAACCCAATTCCTTCGTCAGACGTAGTGGAACCGCCGTATACCGAACGGTACGTTCGGTGGTGTGAGAAGACGGGGGTTAGTCGCCTTCTCTTACTCGATTTGGGCAGGAGAAGATTGGGATCCAGTTAAAAACTGTGTTAAAATATCCAATAGTGCCCAAGAATGTGGAAGATAGGCCATCAGACCATTCTGATATCAGCCCTTCTGAGGTTCCGTTCGGTTTTCGGTTGGAGGAAAAGAAGGACTTCTGATATAATCAGTAACTGGAGTTCCTTTTTCGAATCTTTCCAATTGGGGACTACGATTGAATATTTCAGTCAAGTGTAAGTCGGGCAATAAGGTAAAGCAGACCCTTCGGATGCCGGTCTGCAACAGGAAGGTGGGGGAGACGTTAATGGAGTATGCACAGAGCTACATGACCATCCTCGTGTTTATCCTGGTCGGGTTGGCATTGCCGGCGGCGGCCCTAACCCTGGGTGCCTGGCTCAGACCGCACAAACCGACGTCGGCCAAGGCAATCACCTATGAAAGCGGTGTCGATCCAACGGGTGACAGCTGGGTCCGGTTCAACGTTCGGTATTATCTCTTCGCCCTTCTGTTTGTCATATTTGATGTGGAGACCGTCTTTCTCTACCCTTGGGCGGTAGCTTATGATGTCCTGCGGGCGGATGTCGGTCTTTTTGTGTTGGTTGAAATGCTGATCTTTGTCTTCTTTTTGGTGATCGGTTTAATCTACGCCTGGAAGAAGAGGGTGCTGGAATGGACATAAATCTGAAAGACCTTCTCCCCGAAGAGGCTGAGGAACTGAAGCGAAATGTGTTCACCACCACGTTGGAAAACGTGAAGGCATGGGCCCGTAGCAACTCCCTATGGCCGATGACTTTTGGCTTGGCCTGCTGCGCCATTGAGATGATGGGAACCGGGGGTGCCCACTATGATCTGGATCGGTTCGGTTCTTTCTTTCGGGCTTCACCCCGTCAGTCTGATGTCATGATTGTGGCGGGGACGGTGACCAAGAAGATGGGGCCTCTGTTGCGCCGTTTATACGATCAGATGCCCGAACCCAAATGGGTGATCGCCATGGGTTCCTGTGCCACGGCGGGAGGCCCCTATGTGAAGTCCTATTCGGTGATCAAGGGTGTGGATCAAATCGTGCCGGTGGATGTTTATATCCCCGGTTGTCCGCCCAATCCGGCGGCTTTGATTTACGGAATTCACAAACTGAAGGAGAAAATCCGCTATGAAGCCGGAACCGGAAAGAAGGTGACCACCCTTGACCCGTGATGACCAAAAGAAACCGGAAAGGACATCGGTGAGACCCGACCGGCAGCATTCTTCCACCTCCGGTGAGAAAGAGGGTCTTTCCGGGGAAAACAGGGAGGAATCCCTTGATCCACAGGTTGGGAAAGAACAGGAAGATCGGGCTGCACAGGCCGTCCAGAGATTAACACAGGCTAAAGCCCGGGCGGCGGATGTGAAAAAACGTCCCTCAAAAGAGAAAAAGCCCCCGGAACCTTCACCCCTTCAACCTTTGTTGGATCGATTTGTCAAGGTGTTAACTGAAGGAGTGGGTCTTGATGCAGTGGAGGAAGCTTATATCAACCGGCCCGGAGGAGACCGTCCCACATTGGTGATCACTCCGGCAAAGTGGTTTGAGGTGGCCCGTCTGCTGTTGAAGGAGGAGTCTTTAGCTTTTGACTACCTGGAAAATTTGTCAGGTGTCGATTATGAAGATCATATGGAAATTCTCTATCATTTGACATCGCTGACCCATGGCCATGATATCTGTGTCAAGGTGAAGACCGGACGGGAGGAGCCGGAGGTGCCATCGGTGACCGGAGTATGGCGGGCCGCCAATTGGCACGAACGGGAGATTTACGATCTGCTGGGGGTCCGTTTCCCCGGTCACCCTAATCTGGAGCGAATCCTGATGCCGAAGGAATGGGTGGGGCATCCATTGCGGAAGGATTATGAACCTTATGATCGTGGAGTTTGAGACAAGGGATGTAAACAGCGGAGGGAGGATGGCGTTTTATAGAGCGCGCAATTCCGACCGTTCGAAACGCATCGTCCAGACCGGTTGAAAGCGCTGTCACCAGAATTGTTGTAAAGGTATGAACCGACCCCCAGAACGCATATGATCACCAAACAATCGGACGTGGTTGAGAGCGAATGAGAGGAAATCCCGGAGTGGAATGGTATGGAATCGACAGATCTTCCTGATCCGGAAGAAACAGATGTTGAAGAGGGAATGTCGGAGGTTTATGCGGGGAGGTGGATGAGGACATGAACGTGTGGATGTTGCTCGGCCCGGTGCTCCTCTTGGGGGTGGTGCTCGGGTTTGTCACCTACGCCATCCTGCTGGAGCGAAAAGTGCTCGGCTGGATGCAGGGGCGACATGGACCCAACCGGGTCGGTCCCTGGGGAATTTTTCAGACAGTGGCCGATGTCTTTAAGTTGTTGATCAAAGAGGATACGATACCGGCCAAGGCGGACCGGACCCTTTTCAAAATGGCACCGGTGATCGCATTTGTCCCGGCCTTTGTCGTGCTGGCTGCGATTCCCTTCAGCGAGGATCTGGTGTTTGCCGATATCGGTGTGGGGGTTCTCTATATCATCTCGCTTTCCAGTATTACCACGATCGGGATCCTGGTCGGGGGATGGGCTTCCAACAACAAATATGCCCTGCTCGGGGCGATGCGGTCTGTCGCTCAGATGATCAGCTATGAGATCCCCTTAGTGATGTCCGTGGTGGGGGTGGTGATGGCCGCAGGGACGCTCAACCTGACCGGGATCGTGGAAGCCCAGCAGCGGATGTGGTTTATCATTCCTCAAATCATTGGATTCCTTGTCTTTTTCACTGCTTCTTTGGCGGAGCTGAACCGGACTCCCTTCGACCTTCCGGAAGCGGAATCGGAGTTGGTGGCCGGTTACCATGTGGAGTACAGCGGATTCCGTTTTGCTTTTTTCATGTTGGCGGAATACGTCTATGTCTTTGCCATGGCGGCTTTGACCACGGTTTTGTTCTTGGGCGGGTGGAATCCGGTCTTTGGTCTGGAGTTTATTCCCCCGTTGATCTGGTTTGTTCTGAAGTTTGCTCTGATTGTATTCACGATCTTTTGGATCCGGGCGACACTTCCCCGGATCCGGGTGGACCAGCTGATGCAACTGGGTTGGAAAGTGCTTCTTCCCCTGGCTCTGTTCAATATTTTCCTCTCAGCACTTCTCAAGGAAGTGCTCGAGGGTTGGTACTAGGGCGTGTCTGATAACTCTCTGGGCCGAACCGGTCGGGATTGGGTTTCATTGTTCTGAACTGCCAAAATCACTTCATGTCAACCCAATCCTCCCTCTGTTGCTCTATACGTCTCACAATCCATGGAAACTTGAATGACCAGACGCGTCCCAGAAGCATTGTGAACCCACTTGTCACCGAGCTTCCGGACTTTAAATGAACGGGGGGATTCTCATGATGGGTCTGATCAAAGGGATGGGGGTCACTCTCAAAACCATGACCCAAAAGAAAGTGACCCATAAATATCCTGACGAACCCATTCCGATGCCGGACCGGTTTCGGGGAATTCAGTACCTGGATCCGGACAAATGCATCGTCTGCAATCAATGCGCCCGGGTTTGCCCGACGGACTGCATCACCCTGACCGGCCGGAAAAACCCGGAAAAGCGGGGGAAAGTGCTTGAGACCTTCGATATCAATTTCGAAATCTGCATCTTGTGTGATCTGTGCACAGAGGTCTGTCCCACAGAAGCCATCGTGATGACGCATAACTTCGAGTTGGCCAGTTACAGCCGGGATGACCTGTTTAAAGACATCCACTGGCTTAGGGAGAACAACTCCAACATCCGGAGTGAAAACAAC
Organism: Kroppenstedtia guangzhouensis; assembly: GCF_014637345.1. Classification (GTDB taxonomy): domain Bacteria; phylum Bacillota; class Bacilli; order Thermoactinomycetales; family DSM-45169; genus Kroppenstedtia; species Kroppenstedtia guangzhouensis. Next base: position 161,410 of record NZ_BMEX01000005.1, on the reverse strand, counting down.
GTGAATGCGCGGGGTGTGAAAAAATGATCGAGATGAGCGGTGAGTTTATCGCTTTTTTTGTCCTGGCTGTGTGCGCTATCGGCGGGGCAGTCTTCATGCTCAATTTCACCCGGGTCGTCCACATGGTTCTGTCCTTGGCCTTCACTCTGTTGAGCATCGCCGGGATCTATGTTCTGCTGAATGCGGAGTTTCTGGCAGTAGCCCAGGTGCTGATCTATACCGGGTCTGTGTCGATTCTGATGTTGTTCGGAATCATGTTGACCCGGCACAGAGATCAGGAGGAGACGGTGGTCCGTCCCTGGCACGGTTTCTTCAGTTTTATCGGGGTAGGGGCTTTGTTCGGGATTCTGGTCCACACCATTTACAACACTCCTTTTGAAGAGAGCACAGCCTCTGTCAAGGAGTTTACGGTCTCCCGTCTGGGAGAGATCGTCTTCAAGCAGTATGTCATTCCTTTTGAAGCCCTCTCCATCCTGTTGTTGGTTGCACTGGTCGGGGCTGTGATTCTGGCGAGAAAGGAGTCGAAGACCTGATGCCGGTCTCATCTTATCTCGCATTGGCGGCAATTTTGTTCAGTGTGGGATTGTACGGGGTTCTGACCAAACGGAATGCTGTGATCGTCCTTTTTTGTATCGAACTGATGCTGAACGCGGTCAATATCAATCTGGTCGCCTTCTCCAAGTACGGATTGTATGCCAATCAGACGGGACAGGTGTTCACCCTGTTCACCATGACGGTGGCGGCGGCGGAAGCAGCGGTGGGGGTGGCCATCCTGCTGGCCATCTACCGCAATCGGAACACGGTCAATGCCGACCGCTACAATTCGATGAAAGGTTGATCCGGCATCATCAACATCAGATGAAGGATGGGTGATCCCATGATCGAGTATGCGTGGATAATCCCCCTCTTTCCATTGGCCGCCTTTGTCTTGCTCCTGCTGGGGAGAAAAACCTTCAGCGAAGGGACGGCGTCTTGGGTAAGTTCCTTGGCGGCTTTTTTCTCCCTTGCAGGATCCGCGGCGGTGTTGTGGGAACGGATGGGTGGGAAAGACCGCGTTTTTGGGCTGGAGTGGCTTTCCTTCGGGGAGACGACGATCCGGTTCGGAATCGAAGTGAACGCCCTCAATGCATTGATGCTTCTGATTGTGAGTTTGGTGGGCTTTCTCGTCCAGGTGTATTCCAGGGGATATATGATGGGAGATGGGCGTGTCCCGGTCTTCTATGCCTACTTGAGCTTGTTTACCTTTTCCATGCTCGGGTTGGTTCTGTCCCCCAACTTGCTCCAACTGTATATTTTTTGGGAACTGGTGGGGGTCTGTTCATTCCTGCTGATCGGCTTCTGGTATTTTAAACCGGAAGCGAAGCGGGCGGCCAAAAAAGCCTTTATCGTGACCCGCATCGGAGATATCGGGCTGTTGATCGGGGTGATTCTCACCTTTGTGCATGTGGGCAGTTTTGAGTTTGACCGTGTGTTTGAAGCGGTGGGTTCCGGGGAGATCCCCCCCGGGACGGTGACACTGATCAGCTTGCTGCTCTTTGCCGGGGCTGTGGGAAAGTCAGGTCAGTTTCCGTTACATACCTGGTTGCCGGATGCCATGGAGGGACCCACTCCGGTCAGTGCTTTGATTCACGCGGCGACGATGGTGGCAGCGGGCGTCTGGCTGGTCGCGGGAATGTTTCCCTTGTTTGCCTCATCACCGGTGGCTATGGACACGGTGGCTTGGACAGGGGCATTCACGGCGATCTTTGCTGCCGGCATCGGGCTGGTTCAGTATGACATCAAGCGCATATTGGCTTACTCCACCATCAGTCAGTTGGGGTATATGATGTTGGCCCTCGGGGCCGGGGGTTATGTCGCCGGGGTCTTTCACCTGATGACCCATGCCTTTTTCAAGGCGCTGTTGTTCCTGGCGGCGGGTGCGGTGATTCTGGCTCTCCATCACGAACAGGATATTCGAAAAATGGGTGGTCTCTGGAAAAACCATCGGCGGGTGGGGTGGCTCTTTTTGGTCGGTTGCCTGTCCATCGCCGGGATTCCGCCCTTCTCAGGCTTTTTCTCCAAAGATGAAATTCTTTGGTCTGCATATGCCGATGGTCGGCTCGGGGTGTTTCTGGTTGGGACCGTAACAGCCTTTTTAACCGCTTTTTACATGTTCCGCCTTTTCTTCCTGGTGTTTGGGGGAGAAACCCGGGGGGAGAGGGAAGCCCAAAGGGTGCCGACTGTCTTGATCTGGCCGCTGGGAGTGTTGGCCCTGTTCTCGGTGGTCAGTGGATTCCTCAATTTCCCGGGAGACTTTCTGGGCCGGTGGTTGACCGAGGGGATGGGAATATCGGGGACGGCGGGGACCGCCCCGGTCTGGATTCCGCTTCTTTCCGTTCTCGTCTCACTGAGCGGGGTGGCTCTCGCCTGGGCGATGTACAGTAAAAAAAGTATCGACCCCGACGGAGTGTCCCGTGCACTTCCCGGAGTACAGCGGCTGTTGTACAGGAAATATTATGTGGACGAAATTTACGGTTTTGTTCTGGTGCGCCCCTACCGGTGGTTGGGAAGGTTCTTGAATGGATTTGACCGCTATATCGTGCAGGGGGCGGTCGGACTTGTGAGCACACTGGTCCGATCGGCGGGCGGTCTTTTCGCCGGAATCCAAAACGGCCAGGCCCAGACCTACGGCTTGGTGAGTGTCGTTGGACTGGTTCTGATGATTCTCTGCCTGACAGCGGGGAGGTTGTTCGGATGATGGAGAGTTGGCTCAACTGGCTTCCCACCTGGATCGTGTTGTCGCCCTTGCTGGGGGTGGCAGCCCTCCTATGGATTCCACGGGAACAGACGGGTTGGCTGAAGAGGGTTGGTCTTTTGGGAACCCTGCCGCCACTGGTGTTGGTCCTGATCCTGTTCTCCCGTTTTGATCCGGGATCCGGTAAGGTTCAATTTGAGCAATCGATGACGTGGTTTCTGATCCATCTGCCACAGGTTCAAGGGCCGGTCCCTCCCTGGTCGGTCAGCTATCATCTGGGGGTGGATGGACTCTCCCTTCCATTGGTGGTACTGTCGGCTGTGATTGCGACACTGGCGGCCTGCGCCTCTATGTACATCAGGGAGCGGCACAAAGGGTATTTTCTGATGTTTCTGCTCCTGGAAGCCGGAATGCTTGGGGTGTTTCTGGCCCGTGACCTGTTCCTCTTTTTCCTCTTTTTTGAGGTGACCTTGGTCACGCTGTTTTTCCTGATCGGGATTTGGGGAGGTGTCTACCGGGAACAGGCGGCCAACCGTTATCTCCTGTATAACGGATTGGGATCAGCCTTTCTGTTGTTGGGGATCATCGGGCTGTTTGTTCTCTATCAAACCCTGGACTTCGATCGGATCCGGGAACTGGCCCATCTCCCCGAAGCTCGCCAACTCTTTGCCCAGCCAGCTTTTCAGAGGGTCTTCTGGGGAAGTTTCCTGTGTCTCATGTTGGCATTTGGCATCAAGCTCCCCGTGTTCCCTTTCCATACCTGGATGTTGAAAGTTCACGCGGAGGCACCTCCGGCAGTGGTGATGATCCACTCAGGTGTTTTGTTGAAAATGGGGGCCTATGGGCTGATCCGGTTCGGCGTTGAACTTTTTCCCGATCCGATCCGGGAGAGTGCCATTGTTCTGGCCGCTCTCGGCTTGGTCAACATCCTCTACGGGGCTGTTCTCGCCTTTGCACAGTCGGATCTGAGGCGGATTCTCGCATACGCCAGTGTCAGCCATATGGGGATGATCCTCTTCGGAATCGCCGCCCTAAATGAAGCCGGACTGACCGGGGCGGTATTTCAGGCGGTCTCCCACGGCTTGATTTCCGCGCTCCTCTTCTTTTACATCGGAAGCTTGCATGAGCGGACGGGAACCACTGAGGTGAATGAATTGGGAGGTCTGGCCCAACCGGCCCCGGTACTGACGGGAATTTTTTTGGCCGGTGGGCTGGCACTCCTGGGATTACCGGGAATGTCGGGATTTATTTCGGAATTTCTGACCTTCCTCGGTTTGTTCCAGCGAGAGCCCGTCCTGGCAGCTCTTGGGACCTTGGGGCTGGTCCTGGCAGCGGTGTATACCCTTAGGGCTGTGTTGAAGACCGGATTTGGACCGCAACGGGAGCGCTGGTCCCGGATCCCGGATGGCCGGAGCGTGGAGACGGTTCCGATGTTGGTTCTGCTGGGCTTCATCATTTTGATCGGCGTCTGGCCCAACGTCCTCGGGGGACCGATGCAAATCACTCTGCAGACGATTGCGTCGAGGATCGGAGGGTAGGGGATGGAAAAATATTTTCTGGATTACGACTGGACGGTGTTGGCTCCGGAATTGATCATTGTCGCAGCTGCTGCCCTGCTGTCCATTATCGATCTGTTCTTGAAAGAGAAGAACGATCGGCATTGGCTTCATTGGGTTGCGATTGTGGCGGTGATTACGGCGGGAGTGTTCGTCTTTCGGCAATGGGGGGGAGCACCCGCTGAAATACTGTTGGACACATATCGCGTGGATGACTTTGCTCTTACCTTCAAATTGATTCTCCTGGCCGGAACGGCCCTGGTGTTGTTGGCTTCTTACCGGGACGACGGGCCGAAGGAGGCACGGGGTGAGTATACGTATCTTCTGTTGACGGCCCTGTTGGGGGGGATGTTGCTGACTTCCTCTGCCGATCTGATCACTCTCTTTATCGGATTGGAGTTGTTGAGTCTCTCCTCCTATATCCTGGCCGGGATCCGGAAGAAGCGGCTTGCTTCTAATGAAGCAGCCTGGAAATATGTTGTACTCGGCAGTGTGTCCACAGCTTTTATCCTGTACGGGATGTCCTTTGTGTACGGATTGGCGGGCACCACCCACTTGTATACAGCCCAGCAAAGATTGGTCGAAGCGTACAACGGGGGGTATGAATCCTTTGTGCTGTTATCCTTGTTTTTGATGTTGCTGGGATTCGGCTTCAAAGTGGCCTCAGCCCCCTTTCATATGTGGGCACCGGATGTATATCAGGGTTCTCCTACACCGGTGACCTCATTTTTGGCGGTAGTGTCCAAGACAGCTGCCTTTGCCTTCATCCTGCGCATGCTGTTGTCCCTCTATCTGTTCCTCGTTCAGACAGGACCTTGGACGGAACTGGTGGGTCCAGCGCTGTTGACCCTGGCGGCCGCTTCCATGATCCTGGGTAACATGGCTGCTCTTCGGCAGCTTCGGACCAAGCGGCTGCTGGCCTATTCAGCCATTGCCCAGGCCGGTTATATGTTGGTGCCCGTTGCCACCTTGACCGGAGCGTTGATGTTTGAGAGCACTGTCTATTACCTGATGGCTTATCTGTTTATGACCTTGGGTGCATTCACCGTTGTGATGCAGGTGGAACGGGACTCCGGCAGGGAAGGGATTGAGGCATTCGCCGGGTTGTCCCGCCGTTCTCCTTGGATGGCGGCGGCGATGACCGTCTTCCTTCTCTCCCTGGCGGGGATTCCGATTACTGGCGGGTTTTTCGGCAAATTTTACATCCTTTTCCATTCGGTGACGGCGGAAGCCTATTGGATTGCGGCTGTCATGCTGGCCACGACGGTGGTCTCCTACTTTTACTATTTCGGGATCATCCGGATGATGTACTTTCGTCCGGCGATGGACGGGACGAAAGTGCGGATTTCGGTTACGGCTGGAGCGGTGGTTCTAGTATCCCTTGCCGGAACCCTTCTCCTCGGATTTTTCCCCCAATGGCTCCTCGATCATTTGGGCAACCTGGATTGGATCCAGGGTTTTCAGCCCATCCATGGGCCGGTGGAACAGTGACTCGAGTTGCGAAGATACCTTTCTCCCCTTCTTTTACGGAAGGGGATTTTTTCACGCCACTTGGAGAGAGACCATTTTTTCAGGTGTTCCGTCCTTTGCCGGCGGTTACTGATAAAAGGGGGTGGAAGAGCAACTCTGAGCCTGCCAGCAACAGTCCCACCGTCAGGGCTGTATTGGTGTCCACATAAACCGATGGAAACAGGTATTGCAAACCGTAAAAGAGTGATGAGTAGATCAAAAGGTCCACGATCGCCGCTGTGGTGGAACGATTGTCAGCAACCATCAGCCGGTCCAGCCAGAGCCCGATGACAGCCAAGATGAAAGAGATGGAAAGCCCTTGGTGGGAAGCCCCCAAAGACAAACCGTCAGTCCATCGATCGACCAGTATGATCATCATCCAGGCCACTCCCCATTTCATTGCCGCGTACAGGTACACAGGAGACATGGGAGTTCCTCCGATCCGCTTTTCCCGTAGTTTTCCCGGAAAAACAACATGTAAAGTTCAGGGGAAAAAATTCTCCCCTTTTTGATTAGAAGCGTTGTGAAAAATCCGGTCAAGGGAGGGTTGGGTTTCATATGAAGCGTCCTTGGATCTCTAGACTTTGGCGCCGAAATGTGCAACCCAACCCCGACGGACCCGGCAGATACGAATTCATAACGCGATCGTACCGGGTCGGGTTCATGCATATGGGACAAAGGCACCTTCACATGTGAACTCCAACTTTTCTGTGAGATTTTTTCACTGTCTGTTCAGAACTCAGGGGAAGGAAAAACGTTGCGTTACTTCTGGTTTTGGGTTAGCATGGGAATATCGTGAACCCACTGTACCGGGGGTGCATAAGCATATGGATGGAGCGACACAATTCGCTGTCTCAGCACTTATCAATATCTTGACATCCTTGATCTGTATCACCCTGAGTTGGTGGGTCTTGCAGAATGTTCGTCTCGATCTTTTTTTGCGTAATCCCGGGGGGATACAGGGGAAAATGTTGCAGGTTCTCCTCTCGATTGTCCTCGGGCATGGTTTGGCTGTCTTTTTCATCGACTATTTGGGTTGGTCGGGAATGATCGGCCAACTGTTTTGACTCCGTTCTGAACACCTGAGAAGGGTATATCCTCTCACTGTACCGAGAACAATGGTGAAAAAGAGGTACGGGAGAGGATGAGGGATGCATCGGAAAAGAATTGCTGTCTGGGTATGGCTGTTTTTATCGGTCTTTCTGATCGCCTCTGCCAAAGATCCATCACAAGAAGAAGAATTGCTCCGGGTATTTGACCGGAGGGGGGCAAAAATTGATCGCTATATGTTGCATGTGGGAAGCCGCGCCCCTGGAAATTATTCATCGGCGGATCTCCAAAATCTGGCAGATCGACTATCTGGTGAGTTGGGGCTGGGGGAGGTTCAGACGAAAAACATGGCCGATGGGACGCGTTATGAGGCACATGGAAAGTGGAACCGAAACCTTCAGGTGAAAATGGCCGTTATCAACGATAGGCCGGGAGATTCGTTTGTGAAACCTTATATTTCCATAAGTGCAGCGGGCCGCGGGCCGCTGAACCAGGCACATTTTTTTGAAGCCCACGGCCGTCTGTTCCGCACACTGCAGAAATTCCGGATAGACACAAACACTCATTTTTCCATACAGGGGAAGCTTCCCTTTGAGCACCGGGCAAACAGAGATGACCGGGAAGAACTCGTCAATCAAGTGGTCAGGGAGCTCGGGGCTGAGGAAGTCGAATCGATGCGGACGGAACGGACCACAAGTGTGTCAGCACACACCCCTCTTTTCAACGGGGGATTGAAGACCAAGGGTGGGACGATGAATGTTCAAGTGGCAGCCAAGATCGGTGATGACGACCGGCAGATCATTCTTACCCTGGGGACCCCGATCATCACGATAGAATACTAGACATGCTCGGAGGGAAAAGTCTTGGAAAAAATCATCGTTCGAGGTGGCAATCGGCTAAAAGGACGGGTGAAGGTGCATGGAGCTAAAAACGCCGTCCTTCCGATTATTGCTGCTTCCATCTTGCCATCTCGGGGGGATATCGTTATCCGGGATGTTCCCATGTTGGAGGATGTAAAAACAATAACTCAGTTGCTTGCGAACCTGGGTGTCAACACGGAGCTGGATACTGAAAACGAAGCGATCCGGATTCAGGCCGAGTCTGTGGGAAATACAGAAGCACCCTACGATCTCGTTCGAAGAATGAGGGCATCTTTTCTGGTGATGGGACCGTTGCTCGCCAGGAAAAAACACGCCCGGATTCCTCTTCCCGGCGGTTGTGCTATCGGGAGCCGCCCTATTGATCAGCACCTCAAAGGCTTTGAAGCGATGGGGGCGGAATTCACCATCGGGCAGGGCTTTATCGAGGGGACTGTTCCCCAGAGATTGTCCGGCGCCAGGATTTATCTGGATGTGGCTAGTGTCGGGGCCACAGAGAACATCATCATGGCTGCTGCCTTGGCAGAAGGCCGAACCGTCATTGAAAACGCCGCTTGTGAACCGGAGATCGTCGATCTGGCCAATTTCATCAATGCTATGGGGGGCCGGGTTCGAGGAGCCGGTACCGACACGATCCGGATCGATGGCGTGGATTTCCTTCATGGCACTGAATACACTGTGATTCCGGACCGGATCGAAGCGGGTACATATATGGTGGCCGCCGCGATTTCCGGAGGGGAAGTGTTTGTTGAAGGAGCTATCTCCGACCATCTCAACCCCTTAATCGCCAAAATGAGAGAGATGGGGGTGGAGATCCTGGAGGGCGTAAACGGCGTTCATGTCCGGGCAGATCGGCCACTGAAGCCCGTGGATGTAAAAACTTTGCCCTACCCCGGTTTTCCCACAGATATGCAGTCCCAAATGATGGCGTTGTTATTGACCGCCGAGGGCAACAGCATGCTCACTGAGACTGTGTTTGAAAATCGGTTCATGCATGTGGAAGAGATGAAGCGGATGGGGGCTCGTATGAAAATCGACGGCCGTTCAGTCTTGATCGAAGGAGGGCTCCCGCTGTCCGGTGCCCAGGTGAAGGCGACAGACCTTCGGGCCGGTGCTGCCTTGGTGTTGGCGGGTCTCGTGGCCAAGGGTACGACGGAAGTGACGGAACTGCATCACATCGACCGGGGATATGTCGGTTTGGTTGAAAAGTTGTGCGCACTGGGTGCCGATATCGAACGGGTGATGGTGGAACCCGGGGAAAAAGTGGACGTTCAGCACTCATACGCTTAAATATGGAGGTTTAACCGCAGCCGGGAGGTCTGGTTGCGGTTTTTTTGTTCTAGGTTGATTCAACCCCTCATAGGTTGGAAGAGAGGTTGTCCCTCGGATGATTCCAACAGGAGGCGGGTCGGATTGCATAAAGGGATGGTCCTGATCTTGGCGGTTTTGATCGGAGTGATGGTTGCCGTTCCGGCAGCTTTGGTCAGTTTGGATCGGAATGACCGGCCGGTTTCCAGCATACGGGTCGATGGCGGCTCTTCAGCGTCATCTTTGGATTCAGGCCCTGAAGTGAAGGTTTATCTCAGCAAGGAGAAAAAAATGGAGACCTTTCCGATGGAAAGCTATATTCGGGGAGTGGTGGCGGCGGAAATGCCGGCCCATTTTCACCCCGAAGCCCTGAAAGCACAAGCCCTTGCAGCCCGGACCTATATCGTGGACCGATTGTCCCGTGGGGATTTTTCCGATATGGCCAAGTGGGGGGAACAGGCCGAAAAAGCGAATGTGACCGATACCGTGAATCACCAGGCATATCTTACAGACAATCAGTTGAAGGAACAATGGGGAGATCATTATGAAACCTATTCCGCCCGAATCAACCAGGCGGTGGCAGAAACAGCGGGTCAAGTGATCGAGTATCAGGGCAAGCCGATCTATGCTGCCTTTTTTTCCACCAGTAACGGCAAAACGGAGAACTCTGAGGATTATTTTTCCGAAAAGTATCCCTATCTGAGAAGTGTCTCTTCCCCCTGGGATAAAGCTTCCCCCAAATATCGTGACCGCAAGCAATTTCAGGTGGCGGATTTAGTGGACAAGATTTCTCAATCCACCGGAAAACAAGTGGCGGTGGAAGCATCTACCGGAGGCGATTGGCTCCAGGTGACCCAAAAGACAGAAGGAGGCAGTGCCGACAAGGTTCAGGTCGGGGATCAGGTATTTACCGGACGGCAGATTCGGGAGGCTCTCCAACTCTCCTCCGCCGATTTTACTTTTCAACTCTCAGAGGGTATAGTCACGGTGGAGACAAAAGGTTACGGTCATGGAGTGGGAATGAGTCAATGGGGGGCCAACTTTATGGCCAAACAAGGAAAGTCGGCCAAGGAGATCATCCGACATTACTACCGTGGGGTGGAGCTTGGAAGCATGAATACTTATCTGAAGAAGAATTGACACCGATAAATGGTAAAGGAGAGAGGACTGTGCCCCATTTTGCGGCAATTCTCCATATGGAAAGACCGGAGTTAAATCAGGAATATCGTCCCCTTCATCTGGAATATCTAAACAGGCTGGAACAACAGGGGAAAATATTTGCGAAAGGTCCTTTTGCCGACGGTTCCGGAGGGATGGTGATCTACATTGCGGACACGGCGGAAGAGGCGCGGGAATTGGCGGAGGGGGATCCCTATGTAGTGAAGGGGGTTCGGCGACTGGAACTGCATGAATGGAAGATATGATTGGATAAGAGAATCGGGGGATGACGGTCTGCAGGCCATCATCCCCCGATTTTTAAGAGAAGGTGACCGGCCCGACCCAAGACTCTGCTTTGAAAAAGGCGGTGGCATTTATCCTTTTCTATCTTGGGATATATATGAAAAAAGGAGAAGAAAAGGTATAAATTCAGGATTCCGTGTCCACAATGGATCCTGAGGTGATAACCCAAATGAAACCAGAAGATCGCAGGCCGACGGGATCGGTCGAAAAAATCTCCCGATTGAAGTGGAAAAGATGGATGTCAAAAAAATGGTTTTTCCCCACCGTTTATCTGACAGCTGCAGCACTTATCCTCAGCCTGGTTTGGTGGTACCAAAATGCCCAGGATCTGGGTGTGACCAAACCCAACACCGGGTTGGAAGAGCTCAAGCAGGAAGAGACGGTGCCGACGGATAAACCGGCGGTCGAAATGAAACCGCCCATCTCCCCCGGATCCAAAGCCGGGACCACGATGGAGTACTACGATGAAGCGGGTTCTGAAAAGTCGAAAGAGGCCGCCCTGGTCCATTATGCCAACACCTTCTGGCCCCATTCTGGTTGGGATTTTGCCCGCAAAGACGGAAAAACCTTTGATGTTACCGCCGCTCTTGCCGGTAAAGTCATCCGGGTGGAAGAGAATCCACTGACAGGCCATCTGGTGGAAGTGAAACATAAAAACGGCCTTATCACCGTGTATCAGAGTTTGTCCGGTGTGATGGTAAAAACCGGGGACACGGTAAAGCAAGGTCAGAAAATCGCTGAAGCCGGTCACAATAAATTCGAAAAAGAAGCGGGGGCTCATTTACATTTTGAGGTGCGAAAAGATGGAGAACCTGTAAACCCTGCTGCTTATTTGAAATAAACTTGAGACCGGTGTACCCAGGATCCGCTCCCCGTGAGTGGATCTATTTGTTTTTTGGTTCGCCGGGTCAGAAAATTGGCTAAAAAATGGCGGAATCGGGCTTGTCAGGGCTTGTTAGATGAGAATAACGGGCAAGACGGCTCATATAATGTACCAGACATTAGCAGAGGGAGGCGAGGGGAGTGCACGATTACATCAAAGAGCGGACAATCAAGATCGGACGTTACTTTGTCGAAACCCGAAACACCGTCCGCACGATTGCAAAAGAGTTTGGGGTTTCCAAAAGCACCGTGCACAAGGATCTCACGGAGCGGTTGCCCGAGATTAACTCCGAATTGGCCAACCAAGTAAAGGAAATCTTGGAGTACCACAAATCGATCCGTCATTTGCGGGGAGGGGAAGCGACCAAGATTAAATATAAAAGAGCACGTCCGCAAAAGGAGAAGAAATTGGAGGCGACAAAAATCTGAGGAGGACCAAATTTTGGCACACCCCGCCCACCAATCAACCAATGGACCCGGTTGCGACATTTGGTCGCTACATAGAGGCAAAAGCCTCTCCGGCCGCTTCGGATTGTTGCATATGCGCACAGGAAACCCAGGGTGGAAAATGTTTCAGATTCCACCTGGTTTCTGTTTGAAGGAAGCTTTGGGTTTGCAGTGGACTTCACGGTGGAGTTGCGATATATTCTATCTATGGAGATCTGTTGCTGGCGTTTTAAAAAAGGAAATACATAAACAGGCGGGTCCGTTTTTTGGGTTGGACAGGCAGGCCGGGGCGGACCCGTCCCATCCCACCATAACGGCTGCTCGGAGAGGATAGTTATGCAGCAAAAAGAAGAAAAACCAACCCAAGTTTGGGCCAAAAACACGGAATCGAATACGAAGGAAGCTCAGGCGGGAGTGTCAGAAAAGGAGAAAGCGGTGGCAGATGAGCAGCTGACCAAACCGACTGCCTCCCCTCCCCCTTCTGAACAGGATGCGGAGGAGAAAAGGGGATCCCCCCCCAAACCGGTTAAAGAGGAGGCTTGCGGGAGCGGGGAGACTCCACCGGAACCGGCGGATCAGATTTTCCGGTCAGATAGGGAAAAAACCGGGGCGGACCGCCAGCCAACAACGGACTGTGAGGATCAGCCGGATTGCGACTCAGTGGGTGGAGCAGCCCCTCCCCCATACCATCCCAGGACGGAGGATGGGAAAATCGAGGAGGATCCCGGCGTTACCACGAAGGCTTCGAACCGACCGGAAGAGTATCCCAAGCCGGCCGGGGTCTTAAAATGGAAAAAAGGTGACTCCGGAGAGGACGTGAAGACGGAGCCCGGACCGGTCAGGGAATCGGCAAAAGAGAAAATCTCATCTGGGGAACCGGGCTCCCCGTTGGATCATCAGGAGGAAGAAGAAGCACCGGAGAAAGGGGAGCGAAAGAAACTCACCAAAAAAGTGTTGCTGTTCACCTTTGTCTGGTTCCCTTTGTTGCTCGTGGCGGCATTGGCCGGAGGGTTGTTGATCGGGTACAGTGTCATTGGAGACGATCCGGCCGGTGACGTGTTCACCCGGGATTTGTGGGAGCACTTATACAATCTGATCTACGGGTAACACCCGTCCCCGCCCGGACCACCGGGCGGCGGAGACGGGTCTTTTCTCGTAACTCCAGTTTTTTCCGGGTATCAACAAGCGGTGGAATCCTTGAGGAGGGACTCCGATTGAATTTACCCAATACAGTCACCTTGATAAGGTTTACTCTGATCCCAATCTATCTGGCTGTTTTTTTCTCCGATCTTCCCTATCGGATGCAGTGGGCCTTTGGAGTGCTTCTCCTGGCTGGGATCACCGATGTGATCGATGGGTATCTGGCAAGGAGACACAGTCAGGTGACACAGTTGGGAATCATGTTGGACCCTCTGGCGGACAAATTGATGATGTTGGCGGTGTTTCTCTCCCTGCTTATATCACAGCGGATCAGCATCCCTGCGGCGGTCGCGATTTTTCTCCGGGATCTGGGGATGATTGTCGCCTCTGCCTTTTTTCATTTTCGGGGAAAACTGACAGTGCCGGCCAATATCATGGGAAAGTTGACCACCGTACTCTATTATTTTGCTCTTTTCCTGTTGATGTTTGATCACCCGATCGGGGAGAAATTCCTTTGGGGTGTGATCATCTTTTCCTTCGTCACTTCACTGGTTTATCTGATCCAATTCAATCTGATCAATGAACGATCCATGTGAGGAAAAGAATCGGTTGTTGCCGGTTCCCCCCTTGCCGGATCGGTTTTGAGGTTGTGGGAGGTGTTCTTTTTTGGCTGACAGAAACATTATCCGGTCGCTGGTGGTGGAAACACCGTCCTTTCCCGGAAATCTGGGCAAGGTGGCAACCGCCATCGGTTTGTCGGGAGGAGATATCGGCGACATTGAAACGGTAAAAGTGGGAGTCGCCTCCACCCTGCGAAATATCACCGTTCACTGTGATGATGAAGAACAACTGGAACAGGTTTTGGATGGAATTCGTCGTCTCGGGGATGGAATCCGGCTACACGCAGTCTCCGATGATGTGCTGAGGGCCCATGAAGGCGGAAAGATTCGCATGAAGAGCAGGTTGGACATCCGCTCCCTGGCCGACCTGCGCCGGGTGTACACTCCCGGGGTGGCCGATGTCTGTCGCGAGATCCACAAAGATCCGGAAAAAGCCCGTCACTATACCTCTATCGCCAACACAGTCGCCATCGTGACCGATGGAACAGCCATTTTGGGATTGGGAGATATCGGTCCGGTGGCCGGGTTGCCGGTCATGGAAGGAAAAGCAGCTCTTTTGGACCGGTTTGTGGGCATCAGCGGAATCCCCATCTTGTTATCCACGCAGGACCCGGAGGAAATGGTCCGGACGGTCAAAAATATTGCTCCGGGATTCGGCGGGATCTTGCTGGAGGATATCTCCTCCCCTCGCTGTTTTGAAGTGGAGGAGCGGTTAAAGCGGGAGCTGGACATCCCGGTGATGCACGATGACCAGCATGGGACCGCAGTGGTCACCTTGGCGGCGGTGATTACAGCAGGTCAGAATGCAGGCGTCAATTTGAAGAATGCCGTGGTCGGACAGATCGGACTGGGAGCTGCCGGCCTTGCCATTTGCCGGATGTTGATGGATTACGGAGTGAAACAAGTGATAGGCGCCGACAAGTCAACGAAGGCGAAGGAACGCCTGTGGAATATCGGTGGTGAGACCGTGGATGGTCTGGAGGAGCTGATGGAACGGGCTGATATCGTAGTTGCCACCACCGGCGTTTCCGGTTTAATCCGGGAGGAATGGGTTCAAAAGGGACAAGTGATCCTGGCCCTCTCCAATCCCAAGCCTGAGATTGAGCCGGATGTGGCTCGGCGGGCGGGGGCGGCTTATGCCGCTGATGGCCGTTCCGTCAACAATCTTCTCGGCTTCCCGGGAATTTTTCGGGGGGCACTAAACGCCCACGCCAAAAAAATCACCAGACAAATGTTGGTGGCGGCTGCAATAGCGATTGCCGAATGTACGAAGGAGGGGGATTTGGTACCTCATCCTCTGGATCCTAAAGTGCATCAGGCAGTGGCGAGAGCTGTGGAAAAACATGCGTAAAAAGAGCACCGGGGGATCATCCTCCGGTGCCTTTTATTTGAACCCCCGCCGTATGCCGGCAGGGGGACACTTTTATTGTAGTAAGGCTTTCGGCCTTTCATACATGGAAAAGTGGTTCCGATGCCTGGATCTTGGCGGAGCGTTTGGCTTTTTGATCAGGACCCTGACGATTGTGTTAGAATCAAAAAGAATGAAACCGGGCTGTCGATGAACCAGAAAAAAGGCGGAGGGAAGGGATACGTGTGTTGTCGCAGCAAGACCGGGAGAGATGCGACCCTGGGTTTTACGGTCTCCTGTCCACACACGATCTTTCCACCTGGAGTATGGTTGATCAATATGCCTGTGAATGACCATCACTTCGCATAGGGAAAGAGAGGATTTTGAGTGGAGATGGATATCAATCAGATTCAGGAAGTGATTCCCCACCGCTATCCGTTCTTGTTGGTTGACCGAATTTTGGAATGTGAAGTGGGGAAGCGGGCAGTGGGCACCAAAAATGTGACCATGACGGAGCCGTATTTTCAGGGACATTTTCCCGGTCAGCCTGTGATGCCGGGAGTGTTGATCGTGGAAGCGTTGGCCCAAGTGGGAGCTGTCGCTGTTCTCGGGATGGAGGAAAATCGGGGAAAGCTGGCTTTTTTCGCAGGCATTGAAAAGTTTCGCTTTCGGGGTCAGGTCGGGCCAGGGGATGTGCTCACACTGGAAGTGGAGATGTTGAAGCTGCGCCCCTCTTTCGGAAAAGGGAAAGCGGTGGCACGGGTCAAAGATACGGTGGTGGCAGAAGGAGAGATGTTGTTTGCGATTCAGGATCCATCCTGAACCATGCAATGAAGACCCCTTGAAGAAGGGGTTTTCTTTGTAAATGGTAAATAAAAAAAGTGTAAACTCCGGAACAAGGGACTGGAAGATTCCGTTTCTCCAACATAGGGGGTATCCCGTTGCGTATCGAAGTTGAATGAGCAGACATGCCCTGACAACGCCAGATAGTTGCCTGAGAAGGAGTGTGGTTCGTGAAAGTGGTCACCGTGGTGGGGGCACGCCCACAATTTATCAAAGCGGCTCCCGTCTCCAGATGTCTCAGGAGAAGGGAAACGGAAATCCTGGTCCATACCGGCCAACATTATGATCCGGCGATGTCCGAAATCTTCTTTGAAGAACTGAAAATTCCCCGGCCGGATTACCATCTGCAAGTCGGATTCAAGACCCATGGGGCCCAGACCGGAGAAATGTTGTCCGGATTGGAAGAGGTGCTGATTCGGGAACAGCCGGATTGGGTACTGGTGTACGGAGACACCAATACGACTCTGGCAGGAGCCCTTGCCGCCGCCAAGCTCCAAATTCCAGTCGCCCATGTGGAAGCCGGGCTTCGCAGCTTCAATCGACAGATGCCCGAAGAGATCAACCGCGTCCTGACTGACCATATATCGGATCTTCTGTGTTGCCCGACAAAGACGGCGGTTGAACAGTTGGCTTCGGAAGGTATTTTTCGGGGGGTGGTTCAGGTTGGCGATGTGATGGTGGATGCAGTTGAATTTAACCGCGCCCTCGCCAATGACCGCAGAATCCTGGAGCAACTGGGGGCCAAGCGGCGAGAGTATGTCCTGGTGACTCTGCACCGCGCGGAAAACACAGATGATCCCGATCGGTTGGAGGAAATCGTATCCGCTTTGAACGAATTGGAATCCTCGATGATCTTGCCATTGCATCCACGGACGCGCAACCGGATGGAGAGACAGGGACTCACCTTTACCAATTCCCGCTTGAAAGTGATTGAGCCCGTGGGCTATCTGGACATGCTCCAACTTGAAATGAATGCTGCCAAAATCTTGACTGATTCCGGTGGAGTACAAAAAGAAGCCTTTCTCCTGCAAGTTCCATGTATCACGATGCGGGACGAAACGGAATGGACAGAAACGGTGGAACAAAAAACCAATATCCTTGTCGGGGCAAATAAGAGGAAAATTATCGAATATGTGGAAACTTTTCATGTGGATTTCTCCAAAGCTTATCCCGTTTTTGGGAAGGGTCACACTGCGGAGCGGATCGTGGAACTGCTGAGAAAGAACGGAGGATGCCGATAGTAGTCGCGGATCCCCCCCGCCCAGGCCTGTTTGGCAGTCGGGTTTTGGCGACGGGGGAGCGCAGGAGAAAGGAAGAACAACAACATCATGAGCCTGAAGATACTAGTGATTTCCCATATGTATCCCAACCCGGCCAATCCGATGTCGGGGGTCTTTGTTCACAACCAGGTGAAAGCGCTGAAACAGATGGGGATGGAAATTCGGGTCGTTTCCCCCATTCCCCGGTTTCCGCTCTACCCCAAATGGAGGGTGTATACCAAATTCCCCCGGAGGGCCACAATGGACAGGATTCCGATTCACTATGTACCGGCCCGGATGTTCCCAGGCGGTCTGTTTTTTCAAGCTTTCGGGTATTTGTATTATCAAGCCTTGGTTGGTGAAATTCAGCAACTGAAAGAGTCCTTCGACTTTGATCTCATCCATTGTCACACCATATTTCCCGATGGATATGCGGGAACTTTGTTGAAGAAGGTGTTTTCGGTTCCGGTGGTCAGCACGATTCATGGATCTGACATCCGTCTGTATCCTTTCCGGAATAAGGGAGTGCTGGAACGCACGGAGCTTGCTCTTAGAAACTGCGATCATATCGTGACAGTGAGCAACCGGTTGAAACGGGATGCCCAGAAGCTTGTGGCCGGAGTGGAGGCGACCACCATTTATAACGGATTTGATCCGAAGCGTTTTTATCCCCGGTCTCAAAGTGTGGCAAGAGAATATCTTCAGCTTCCGGAAAAGGAGAAAATCATTCTGTATGTGGGCAATCTCCACAAAGTGAAGGGGATTGAATATCTGATCGATGCTTTTGCCACAGTGGCCGCTCAGCATCCCGATTCCCACCTGTATCTGGTGGGGGACGGTCCCTTGAGAGGATCACTGAAAAAAAGATCCCGGGAGAAAGGCATCAAAGATCGAATACATTTTATGGGGAGAAGACCCCACAATGAAATTCCCTGGTGGATCAACAGCAGTGATGTGGTGGCACTGTCCAGTCTCAGTGAAGGGCTTCCCTCCATTCTTCTGGAAGCCATGGGGTGTGGAAAGCCGGTGGTGGCGACGGATGTCGGAGGGGTCTCCGAGATCCTTCAGCACCGGAAGACGGGGTTTTTGGCAAAACCGAAAGATCCGGAAGACCTGGTTCACTATCTGGGGATTCTGTTGATGGATGACGAGGGTCTTGCCCATGATATGGGAGAACGGGCCTATGCGGAATCCGGCTCCCACACCTGGCAGAGAAATGCTGAGCGGATGGTGAAGCTGTACACCCACCTGTTAGATAAGAATCGTAAAAGAAATGACTAAGGTTTCGTAAAGATTAGCCTTTTCGGATTCTAAATATATTTCAGCTGTGTTACATTGATACTGGTGTTGTAACATGTTTGTAATAAAGGACAGACCGTTAACTGTGCCCGTCTTCGGACGGGCACAACCATTCAGAAAGTGAGGGACCATCATGATCCATTACGGCATCATCGGATGCGGACACATCGCCAATAAGCATGTGGCAGCGATCCAAGCCGTGAAGGGGGCCCGATTGGCTGCAGTTTGCGATACGGATCCGATCCGTCTGGAACCATTCATGGGCGGGGACGTGGTTGAATATACCGATGTGGAGGAGATGTTGGCTCATCCTGATCTGGATGTGGTCAACATCTGCACGCCCAGCGGCACGCACAAAGACCTCACGGTTCAGGCAGCCCATGCCGGGAAACATGTAGTGGTGGAAAAGCCGATGGCGCTCACGCTGGAGGATGCTGACCAGATGATTGAGGCTTGCAGGGAAAATGGGGTTCAACTTTGTGTGGTCCACCCCAACCGCTTCCGGCCGGCGATGCGCCGGTTGAAGGAGCGGGTGGAGTCCGGCGCTTTCGGCACCTTCAGTCATGCCAATGCCACTCTCCGCTGGAACCGAAATCAAGCATATTATGACCAAGCCCTTTGGAGAGGCACACGCCGGATGGATGGAGGAGTGTTGATGAATCAAGCCATACACAACCTGGACCTCCTTCTGTGGTTGATGGGGGAGGTGGAGGAGGTTGCCTCTTATCAGGCTACGCGTCTCAGACAGATTGAAACAGAAGACACTTCGGTATCCATCCTCAAATTCAGAAACGGGGCTCTCGGCGTAATTGAGGCAGCGGTCACGGTTTATCCGAACAATCTGGAGGAATCCCTGTCCCTGTTTGGAGAAAGAGGCACCGCGGTGATTGGAGGGACTACGGCCCACCGCATCCGAACCTGGAGATTTGCCGATCTGAGTGAGGAGTATGGGAACAGAATCATTCAACAGGTGGATGAGGACCCTTGGGGTGTGCCGGGGCATCAATGCCTGATCGAGAATATGACTGCAGCTGTCCGTTCTGGAAAAAAGCCTTCTGTGACCGGGGAAGATGGCAAAAGAGCCCTCAGCTTGGTGATCGCTTGTCAACAGGCAGCTGAGTTCGGTCGACCGGTCAGGATCAAGGAGCTTTTGGCAGAGTCGGGGGAGCGACATTCCCCGACGCGAACAAGGGGGATGGAGAAATGAACCGGACACCATTGTTGGATCTGGCAGGCCAGCACCGGTGGATTCGCGTGGAGATTCAAGAGGCGATGAGGAGGGTGTTGGATAGCGGACGTTACATTCTGGGGCCTGAGGTAAAAGCCCTGGAGGAGGAAGTGGCCGCCTTCAGCGGTACCCGACATGGGATCGGGGTGGCCAACGGAACGGATGCTCTGCTCTTGACCCTGGATGCCTGGGGGATCGGTCCGGGGGATGAGGTGATCACCTCTCCCTTTACTTTTTTTGCTACCGCAGAGGTGATCTCCCGGTTGGGGGCCCGACCGGTTTTCATCGATATCGACCCTGAAACTTATCTTCTCGATGTGGAACAGCTGGAACAGAAATACACTCCCCGCACCCGGGCGATCCTTCCGGTCCACCTCTTTGGTCAACCGGCGGATATGGATGAAGTGACGGCATTTGCAAAGGATTATGGACTCAAAGTGCTGGAGGATGCCGCCCAAGCCATCGGAGCGGAATATAAAGGGCGGAAGGTGGGATCCTTCGGTGATGCGGCCAGCTACTCCTTTTTTCCCACGAAAAACCTCGGTGGGTACGGGGACGGGGGAATGGTGATCACCGATGACGAAGAGCTGGCGAAAAAGTTGCGCAGCCTCCGGGTTCACGGCCGAGGTTCTCAATCCAAATACCATCATATCGCCCTCGGCTACAACAGTCGCTTGGATGAGTTGCAGGCGGCGGCTCTCCGGGTGAAACTTCGCTATCTGGAAGCCTGGAATGAGGCGCGGAGGGTGAAGGCCGAGATCTATGATCAGTCCCTGGCAGATCTGCCGATTGTTATACCGACTGTCCCGGCGGATCGGAAGCATATTTACCATCTCTATATCATCCAGACCCGGCGGAGGCAAGAATTGATGAAACATCTGAGAGACCAGGGGATTGACACCGCCGCCTACTATCCGGTTCCGCTTCATCTCCAGGAAGTCTACCGGGATTTGGGATACAGGGAAGGGGACTTGCCCGTGGCTGAAGAAGTCTCCCGCCGTGCGATGGCATTGCCCCTCGGTCCGGAGCTGGATGAGGTGGCCCAGGATGGAGTGGTAGCTGCGATCAGAGATTTTTTCCTTGGATGAACGGAGGGAAGAGGAAGGATGAACACCGAAGAGGTGTTGGATAGGTTCAACCGGAAGGACGCAGTGATCGGTGTCGTCGGTCTCGGTTATGTCGGACTGCCGCTGGCGGTGGAAAAGGCGAAGGCCGGCTACCGGGTGATCGGGTTTGATATCCAGCAGAAGCGTGTGGATATGGTGAACCGGGGAATCAATTATATCGGGGATGTGGTGGATGAAGAGCTGGCCAACCTCGTTGAGACCGGGCAGTTATGCGCAACTGCGGACTACTCGGATATTGCCCGGGTGGATGCCGTCTCCATCTGTGTTCCCACTCCTCTGGATCGTTATCAACAGCCGGATACCTCCTATGTGGAGGAATCGACGCGGCAGATCGCCAAGCGACTCCACCCCGGGATGCTGGTGGTCCTGGAGAGCACCACCTATCCCGGTACCACAGAGGAAGTGGTTCTACCCATCCTAGAGGAGAGCGGGTTGAAAGTGGGACGGGATTTTTACCTCGCCTTCTCCCCGGAGCGGGTTGATCCCGGGAATAAGGTCTATAAGACCAAAAACACTCCCAAAGTGGTGGGTGGAATCACGGGGGACTGCACCCGGATGGCAGCGGCCCTCTACCGAAATGTACTTGAAGGGGAAGTGTTTGAGGTGTCCGGTCCGGCAGTGGCTGAAATGGAAAAAATCCTGGAAAACACCTTTCGCAATCTCAACATCGCCCTTGCCAATGAGATGTCAATCCTGTGCAACAAGATGGGCATCGACTACTGGGAAGTGGTGGAGGCGGCCAAAACCAAACCCTACGGGTTTATGGCCTTCTATCCGGGCCCAGGTCTCGGGGGACACTGTATTCCGATTGATCCCTACTACTTGACCTGGAAAGCCAGAGAATACAAGTACCACACCCGTCTGATCGAGCTGGCGGGTGAAATCAACAATTATATGCCCGATTTTGTGGTGGAGCGGATCATGAAGATGTTGAGCCGCCACGGAAAACCCCTGAAAGGTTCCAAAGTGCTGCTCTTAGGCGTCGCCTATAAGCGGGATATTGATGACATGCGGGAATCCCCGGCGATCGAGATCCTCCGACAATTGGTGAAACAAGGTGCCGACGTCCGGGTGAATGATCCCCATATCCCCTCTTTCCATTTGGACGGTCAGATCTATGAAAGTGAATCCCTGAGTGCCGAACTGTTGGAAGAAGCGGATATCACTGTGATCACTACGGATCACAGTGCCTATGACTATCCTTTGATCGGGGAGAAGGCCCGGTTGATTTTTGATACCCGTAACGGATTGAAAGGTGTACAAAAGATCCGGGGGGATTACGAAAAGATTTAATACGAAGGGAGGGGTGGTTGATGGACTGTTGGATTCATCCGAAAGCTCAGATCGGAGATGGAGTGAAAATAGGTCTTTTTACCGTGATTGAAGAAGGAGCCGTTTTGGGCGATAATGTCACCGTCGGAAACCATGTGACCATCCACGCGGATACGATCATCGGAGCTGGGACGACGATTGCCGATCAGGCTGTGGTCGGACGCTGGCCCCGGCCGGCCCAAACCAGCACGGTCCAGGTGGATCCCACCCTTTCTCCCTTGTCCCTGGGGGAGGGATGCACCATCGGCACCCACGCTGTCCTGTATCGGGGCAGCCGGATCGGAGCGGAAGTCCTGGTGGCGGATCATGCTTTTGTCCGTGAACATTGTCTCATCGGCAACCGCGTCCTCATCGGCTGCGGAGTTGCCGTGGAAAACCGGGTGGAGATCGGTTCCTGCACAAAAATCCAAACCAACGCGTATATCACTGCCCACTCCCGGTTGGAAGAGCAGGTCTTTATCGCTCCCGGGGTGATCACCACCAATGATAACTACATGGGGCGAACCGAGGAGCGCTTCCGGCAAATCAGGGGGCCCACGGTGAAACGGAGGGCCCGGGTCGGGGGCGGGGCCATCCTCCTGCCAGGTGTGGTGGTCGCAGAGGAGAGTTTCATCGCCGCGGGGGCGGTGGTCAACCGGGACACGGAACCGGCCTGGGTCTATGCCGGAGTTCCGGCGAGGCCGCTCCGCCGGGTTCCCGAGGGGGAGATGCGCGGAAGTTAGAGAGAGGTAAAGGGGTTATGCTAACCAAGATCAAGCAACTCTTCTCCGATTCCACCGCCTTTGCATTTGCGTTGATGGGAAACAAGATTGTCAGCTTTCTGTTGGTTCCGGTCTATACCCGTCAACTGCTCAGTTCGGAGTTTGCGGATTGGGATCAGACGAACACCATTGCCATGGTTCTCACTTATTTGTGCATACTGGGTACAGACACTGCTTTTGCCTATTATTACTTTGCGGCCAAGGATGAAAAAGACCGGAACGGGTATTTTACGGCGGCGGTGATGTTTCCGACGCTGATCAGCCTCGTCTTTCTCCTGATTGTCTATTTCATCAGCGAGCCTTCATCCAAGCTGCTATACGATCATCCCGAAGGATATCCGCATTTGCTGACGATGGCGGTCTTGGTGATCGTCTTCAATGTGATTATCCAGCAAACCCTCGCTTATGCCCGCTACAGCCGTCAGGTATGGACCTTCAATATCGGAAGTATGAGCTTTGTTATCGGCTCTTCTCTGGCCAGTGTTTACTTTGTCGTGGTGGAAAAACAGGGTGTAATGGGGATCTTTTACGGACAAATCGTGGCCCAGGCGCTGGTGGCTGCCGTGCTGCTCTGGCATTACCGGGATAAATTCACGCTGTCAGTGCATAAGCGGCATGTGAAAGATCTGTTGAAGTACGGGGTCCCCCTGTTGCCGGCGTTGCTTGCGTTCTGGGTGATGAACGCCGTCAGCCGCCCCATGATCTACCACATGGTCTCTTCCGAAGTCGCTGGGGTGTTTGGCTTGGCGCTGCGCTTCGCCAGCATGATCGCCCTCCTGACAACGGCTTTTCAGCTGGCTTGGCGTCCCTTCTCCGTCTCCATCAAAGACAGGGAGGACGCACAGCA
Organism: Kroppenstedtia guangzhouensis; assembly: GCF_014637345.1. Lineage (GTDB taxonomy): Bacteria > Bacillota > Bacilli > Thermoactinomycetales > DSM-45169 > Kroppenstedtia > Kroppenstedtia guangzhouensis. The sequence goes on along the minus strand of NZ_BMEX01000005.1, from coordinate 137,781 downwards.
GATCTACAGTTTGCTGGGACGGGGATTTTTGGTGTTGGCCACTTTCTTCATCTTGTTTTTAACATTCTTTATCCAGCCGCTGATCCAGGTGGTGGCCGGGAGTGAAGAATACTTTGGAGCCTACCCGTATGTCTGGATGCTGGCTACAGGCACGGTGCTCAACACCATGCACTTGATCGTCGGGGTCGGTCTGCTGATTCAAAAAAGGACCAAAGAGATCTCCAAAACCTTTTTGGTGGCTGCCGCCATCTATCTGGTGGGCAATGGGATCCTGATCCCCATCGTCGGTCCATGGGGAACTGCAGCCATGAACGTGGTCACTTATCTCTATGCATTCCTCTCCATCTACCGGAAAGGACAGAAGGTATACCGGGTGGATTTCCGGATGCGATCGATGCTGACCTATTTCGGGATATACGTGGTGGTTCTCTCCACGATCACCTACGCCCAGGTTCAGGGATGGAGCGGGTTGTGGATGGTTTATCTCTTCTCCCTGGCCGTGATGGTGGCAGCGGTGTTTATGACGGGCGTGTTCAACAAAAGTTCCATCACCTACCTGCGTGAACGATTGCCCAACCTGATTGGAAAAAGGTGAGTGTGTTTGATGAGTTCCCCGTGGATGACAGGACAAAGACAGCTGAACCGGCTCTTCCACCTGATGGTGGTGTGTGCCGTATTGGGTCCAACCCTGGGAGTGCCACTTCTTCCCGGATTCAGATTGACCTGTTTCCGGGTGGTTTTCTTCCTGTTGGTGGCTGGACTGATCATCCGTCAGGTCCGACATCCCTCCCTCGCATTCTCTCAGTTGATTCCGGTGCGGTGGTATGTCGTTTTCTTCGCCGGATGGTTGATCTATGGGGGCATCTCTTTGGCCTGGGTCGGCCACTTGGAATTGGGTCTGAAGTATATGGCATTTTTGATGATGATGTTGCTCCTGTGCCTCTCCTTCCCTTATTTTATCCGTAGCTCAGGAGGCATACGGCAGACTTCCCGGATCCTGTTCGGCGTCTTTTTTGTCCTTGTCGTCTTCGGGCTGGTTGAATCAATCACCTTATGGCATCTTCCCGTATCCCGGTACTTTGGGGAAGATCAACCTTATCCCACTTCTTTTTTCACCAATCAGAACGACTTTGCCACAGCGATCACCCTCGGCCTTCCCTTCTTGGTGACGGCCTTGTATATGATCCCGATGCGTCGCTGGAATAGGTCAGTGGTGTATGCGACGGGGGTGGTCGCCCTCGGTTGTCTCCTGATGACCGGCTCCCGCAGCAACAATGGATTTGTCCTTCCTCTGGCGGGTTTGGTGTGGGGATTGCTGATCCCCTTCACTGTGGAACGACGGAAGTTGACTCGAGCAAATCTGCTCAAAGGAGCCGGGTTGCTCCTGTTGGCGCTCCTGTTGGTTCATCAGTTGACCTCCGTCCTGCTCTCTCAGCATACCCGTGACAAGCTGGGTTCCACCTTGGGTGTCATACAGGATCTTCAGGGGAGCTGGAACTTCCGGGAGGAGGGGGGAGAGGAGCCGAATCAGGCGGTTTCCGGGGATCAGAGTATTCATACGCGCAAGGCATTGATTATGAATGGTCTGCGGTTGCTTCATCAGAGCCGCTATTTGGGAGTGGGGGCCGGAAATATCGAGTACTACATGCAGAAAATGCCTGAAGTGGGCAAGACCAATATCCATAATTGGTGGGCAGAGGTGCTGGTCAATTTCGGGGTGGTGGTTTTCATTCCGTATATACTTTTGTACTTCCTGCTTCTGTACCGGCTGTGGCGATTGGCCCGAGTGAAAGGGCCAAATCCCCCCTCTCCCTGGATCCGCTGGGGAGCGGTCTCCAGTCTGGTCGCTCTCATCGGCTATTTCTTTGGCGGCATGTCTCCCAGTACGGCGATCCATTTCACTCCGATGTGGATCGTACTGGGTTTTGCGCTGGCAGTGGTGGCGATGGGGAGCCGGGAAGAGGAGGCAAGTTTGCCCCGAAGAAGGGATGCCACATGAGGAAAAAGGTGATGATCTTCAGCTCTGTCCACAGCTACAATGATTCCCGGGTGTTTTACAAAGAGGCGGTCTCTTTGGCCCGGGCAGGATACCAGGTGGAATTGCACGCTCTGGCTGATTTTGACCGACGGGAGGAACAGGGTGTGCGAATCATCGGTCTCCCTCGTCCCAAAAACAGAGTCGCCCGATTGTTGAGAGGGTGGCGCCTCTTTCAACGGGCACGCTCCAGCGGGGCGGACCGATTTCACTTTCACGATCCGGAGCTGCTGCCCTGGGGAGTTCTCCTTCGTTGGTGGACAGGAGCCCCCGTTATTTACGACGCCCATGAGGATCTGCCGAAACAGATTCACACCAAGCCATGGATTCCAAAGCTGTTGCAAAGGCCACTCTCCCGGATGGCTGACCTCCTGGAAAAGAGGATGGCCCGACACTTGTCGGCAGTGGTGACGGCGACAGAGCCGATCGCCCGCAATTTTTCCACCTGTTCCCGGGTGGAGGTGGTGAAGAACTATCCTCTTCCATTCCATCCGACCCCCTTCTGTGGAGAGGATGAAAAAAACAGGATCTTGTATATCGGCGGGATCTCCTACTTGCGGGGCTACCGGGAGATGATCGAGATGATGGATCACCTGCCCGGGGAGTTGAAGGCGGAGCTTCATCTGATCGGACCCTTACAACATATAAAGCCCGAAGATCGAAAGGAGGAGTTTCTGCGGCAGAAGGGGATCATCCTCCACGGAAAGGTTTCCTATACAGAAGTGCAGCAGTGGCTGGGACGGGGGAAGGTGGGCCTGGTCTGTCTTCATCCCGTGGAGAATTACCGGGAGTCACTTCCGATCAAGATGTTTGAATACATGGCAGCCGGATTGCCTGTGATTGCCAGCCGCTTTCCTCTGTGGCGGGAGATCGTGGAGGGAAGCGGGGCCGGTCGGACGGTGAATCCGCTTCGACCACGGGAAATGGCGGCGGAAGTGGCGCAGATCCTTCAGGATGATGGGCTGCGGAGGCGGATGGGAGCCAACGGGCGGCGAGCTCACCGGGAAGTATACAACTGGCGGGCGGAGGAGAAGAAATTAATACAGCTCTATCAAGAGCTGTGAGGGATCAAAGGGAGTGAAGCCAATTGCGTATCTGGATCGCCAATCACTATGCGGCTCCCCCCCATCTGGGCGGGATTACCCGACATTATGAGCTGGCCCGGGAATGGGCGACGGAAGAACAGGCGGAAGTGACCCTGTGGCTCTCCTCTTTCAATCATGTCCGGCGGCGCTTGATCCGGGAAGCGGAACGGGGTTCGGCAGATATCCCCGGTCTCCGCCTCCGCTGGTTGTGGTCCTTTCCCCATACCCGGAATGATTTCCGTCGGGTGTTGAATATGGTCAGCTTTTCCTGCCTCTTTTTGCTGGCCGGATGCTTCCGCAGGCGGCCGGATCTGTTGTACGCTTCCTCCCCCCATTTGCTCACTCCCCTGGCCGGATGGCTGTTGTCCAAGGTGAAACGCTGTCCCTTCGTCCTGGAAGTACGGGATCTTTGGCCGGATACTCTGATCCAGATGAAGGGACTGAAAAATTCTGCTGTGATAAAAGCTTTGACCCGGCTGGAGTCATTTCTTTACCGGCGTGCGGATAAAATCGTCGTGTTGACAGAGTATCAGCGCAAGTTCATCGCCTCCAAAGGAATCGATCCCCACAAAATCTCTCTGATCCCCAACGGAATTGTACCGGGGTCCTGGCACCCCCGGGAATCGGAGAAAAGGTCCTACCGACGTCGGATGGGGGTGGATCCTTACCGGTTTGTCGCTCTGTATGCCGGAGCCCACGGCCCGGCCAATGCACTGGAACACGTCGTCCGGGCGGCCGTCCACTTGCCCGCGGAGTGTGCAATCGTCCTGATCGGGGATGGACCGGAAAAGGGCCGTCTCCGGCACCTGAAGAAAGAGCTGGGGCTTCATCATGTTCACCTGCTAGACCCGGTTCCCAAAGAGGAGATTTATCATTATATCGATGCCGCTGATTGTGGGATCATCTCCCTCGCAGATCATGAGATTTTCAGAGGGGCCCGCCCCAACAAACTGTTTGACTATCTGTATGTCGGCAAGCCGGTGATCACCACCGTTGACGGTGAGATCCGGTGGATTTTGGAAGAAAACGGCGTGGGTCTGTTTTCCGGTGCGGAAAATCCACAGGGATTGGCCGAAGCAATCAAGAAATTGATGAACTTGTCACAGCAGGAACGGGATCGAATCGCCAAAAACGGCCAACGGTACATCGAGAGATTCGGCAATCGAAGAGAGTTGGCCCGGAAGCTGTTTCGGGAATTGGCGACCCTGCTCCACTCCGAGATCAAGCAGATGGAGGAAGTCAACCGCTCCGGATGAAGGGGGCTTTACAGTTCTGTTGCTCACCCATTTGAGTGAAGAGAAGAAGCGGGATCGCCTGGTATTCTTCAGTACCAGTCTCTCCAAGGTTGCTTCTCTCCCGGATTTCGTCATGTACTTATTGTGAAAAAATGGTATCTTCCCGGCACCCTCGACCTCCTAAAGATTCAACACCGATCGGGATCTGGGATTTATCCCCGGCATACCTCGAAAAACTTAAACCGGGGGAATCCCGTTCCTTTATAAAGAGGCACCACTACTGAAGCATTGGAGGATTTTCGTGAAGGGGCGGAATCCTTTGCGACAGAGAAGGAGTTATGGACATGAAAGTGCTGGTGACGGGGGGAGCCGGTTTTATCGGCTCCCATATCGTGGACCAATTGCTGGAAAAGGGGCATCAGGCGGTGGTGGTTGATAATCTGTCCACCGGAGAAGAAGAGTATCTGCGACCGGGTCTCCCATTTTACCGGATGAACATCCAGGATGAGGGGATCGACCGGGTGGTCGGCGAAGAACAGCCGGATGCGGTAATCCATCAGGCAGCCCAATCCCAGGTAACCCGCTCTATTGAGGATCCTCTTGGGGATGCCCGAACCAATATATTGGGCACGATCCGCCTGTTGGAAGCTTGTCGCCGCCACGGGGTGGCCAAATTCATCTATGCTTCATCGGCGGCGATCTATGGAAATCCCCAATATTTGCCCATCGACGAACAACATCCGTTGTCGCCATTGTCTCCATACGGTATTTCCAAAGGAACACCTGAAGAATACATCCGGGCCTATCATAGTTTGCACGGACTTTCTTTCACCATCTTCCGGTATGCCAATGTGTATGGGATTCGGCAGGTTCCTCATGGTGAAGGGGCTGTTATTTCCATCTTTATCGATCGGCTGTTGCGGGATCTTCCCTTGACTGTTCATGGGGACGGGGAGCAGACCCGGGATTATATTTATGTGGAGGATGTGGCCCGTGCCAATGTGGCAGCATTGGAAGAGGGAGATGGGGAAATTTTCAATCTCGGCACCGGGGTGAATACCTCCCTCAATGATTTGGTCAAGACGATGGAAAAAATCAGCGGACGGAAGTTGGAGGTGAACTACGGACCAGACAGGCCCGGCGACATCAAATACAGTTACTTTAACATCGATCGGGTGAAGTCCGTTCTGAATTGGAATCCAATAACGGACTTGGAGACAGGTTTGGCGAAAACACTGGATTTTTACGGCGTACTGTAACATCTCTGTAATCTTTGTGTAAAATAGATGTTCCGATCTATTGTAAAACCGGGGCATCTGCAGTATACTGAGTAACAGATTGAAACGGCGTTTGACAGCAGTACAGAATTCGGTTGTAAAAGAACTGTAATATATTTCATCCATAAACCGACCCAACGGAATCATCATACGGCAGGAGTGGTTTGCGGATGCGTTCCAAAGCGGTGGCTTACGAAAACGATCTGAGGGCGCGAACCGAGAGTTCGCCTTATACGACAACCCGTTTTTATCCCTTGTTCAAGAGAGGGTTTGAAGTGGTTTTCTCCATTGCCCTGCTCATCTTTATTCTTCCGGTGTTGGTTTTGACGGCGATTGCGATCCGGTTGGAATCCAAGGGCCCCATTTTTTATTCACAGGAGAGAGTGGGGCTAAACGGGAGTCGTTTTCATGTGTTCAAATTGCGTTCCATGCGGATTGATGCGGAGAAAAATGGACCGCAATGGGCGACTAAAAATGATCCCCGGGTCACACGCGTCGGAAAGTTCATCCGTAAGACCCGGATTGATGAGGTTCCCCAGTTGATCAATGTGCTGCGGGGGGATATGAGTTTGATCGGTCCCCGGCCGGAGCGGCATGTTTTTACCGAAAAATTTTCCCGGGAGATTCCGGGGTTTAAGCAGCGCCTGTCAGTGAAACCGGGATTGACTGGATGGGCACAGGTGAACGGAGGCTATGAGGCGACTCCGGAGGAAAAATTCCAGATGGATATGTACTATATCCGCAGCCAATCCTTTGCCTTGGACATGAAAATTTTGTGGCGGACAGTCTGGGTGGTTCTGTCGGGAAGCGGTGCCAGATAAAGGCCTCAAAAAGAGGGTTGCCGATCACGGCAACCCTTTTGCGATGATTGATATGGAATGGGAACAGGAAGCATCTGGAGCACGGTATGGGATGGTTCCCTTTAGAACATCAAACGCAGGGACAAATAAAAGAGCAACCACAGCGGGATACTCAAAAACGCTGCGTTGAAAATGCCCAACCAGAAAGGTTTGCCAACTGCGGGTGTGTTCATCCGGGGCACCTCCCATACCCTCTTGATAATTCTATTATAAGAGATCGGCCTTGAGTTTAGTGATTCCCTGCGCAAATGTAAAGTAATTGTAATCTCCCGAAAAACATCCGAAATAGATGAGTGGGAAGGGTAGACGAAAATAAAGCGAACGGGAAGGAAATATCTTCTGTTGACGTGATTCGAAGGCCGTGGTATGATCACATCTGAACATTTGAATACATCGCTTTCTCTTATCAAGAGAGGTGGAGGGACTGGCCCGATGAAACCCGGCAACCGACCGCACCCTGCGGTTAAGGTGCCAATTCCTGCAGAGCTTGAGGACTCTGACAGATGAGAGGAAGGATCTGTGATGAGCGAATCGGTCCTTTCTACATCTGTGGAAAGGACTTTTTCTATTGGGTGGTGATGTCATTGATTCAACTGAAGAGAGTGAATAAAACCTTTTCCCGGAGAGATTCACAGACGGTTCAGGCATTGATCGATGTGGATCTGGAGGTTGAAAAAGGTGAGATCTTCGGGATCGTCGGTCGCAGCGGTGCAGGTAAAAGCACCCTGTTGCGTCTGGTGAACGGATTGGAGATCCCGACAAGTGGAGAGGTTGTGGTGAACGGACAGGTGATCTCCAGTCTCGGGGAAAGGGAACTGCGGGCTGCCAGAACAAAAATAGGTATGATCTTCCAACATTTCAATCTACTCTGGTCGCGCACGGTCCGGGAGAATGTGTCCTTTCCTCTGGAAGTGGCGGGCCGGCCGAAACAGGAAATTCGTCGCAAAGTGGACGATCTCTTGGAGCGGGTGGGTCTGGCAGACCGGGCGGAAGCCTACCCCGCTCAACTTTCCGGAGGCCAAAAACAGCGGGTCGGCATTGCAAGGGCATTGGCCAATGATCCCCGTGTGCTTCTGTGTGACGAGGCCACATCAGCCCTCGACCCGGAGACAACCTCCTCCATTTTGGAACTGCTGAAGGAGATTAACCGGGACACCGGCATCTCTCTGCTGTTGATCACTCACGAAATGAGTGTGGTGCAGTCCATCTGCCGGCGGGTGGCAGTGATGGATGAGGGACGGATCGTGGAATCCGGGGATGTTGGTTCGGTATTCCATCAACCCAGCCATCCCCTGACGCGCCAATTTGTCCGTCAACTGCGGGTTGAAGGGGTGGGAGGAGAGGATTCCCTTTCCCCTGAAAGGAGCATCGTGATCCGTTGTGATTTTTCCCGCTGGGATCAAGTATGGAAAATTCTGAGCGATGTTGTCGGCAACTCCCGGGTGACTGTCCGGATCCTGGATGGTGAACTGGAGGAAAACGGGCGGATCTCATTCCAAATCGGCGGGGACCCGGGGGATGTGAATCATCTCCTGAACCGGATCAGGGAATATGTTGAATTGGTGGAGGGGAAGGCACTTGTTTCATGAAGTGGATTGGCCGGCTGTGTGGCAAGCTACGGGAGAGACCGCTTATATGGTGGGAATTTCCACATTTTTTACGGCCCTGTTTGGGATTCCGCTGGGAGTCCTGTTGGTGGTGACCGAGCGGGGGAATCTCTGGGATCTGCCCTGGTTGCAAAAAATAGTGTCCGGATTTGTGAATATCTTTCGGGCGGTTCCTTTTATTGTGTTGGTACTGTTTCTGTTTCCCTTGGCAGAGTTTTTGGTGGGGACCAGCCTGGGGCCGACTGCGGCCACCATCCCCTTGATTGCCGGAGCAGCTCCTTTTTACGCCAGAATGGTGGAAACCGCCTTGCGGGAAGTGGACAAAGGGGTGGTGGAGGCGGCCCGATCCGTGGGAACAACCCGCCTTCAGGTCGTAAGATATGTCCTGATCCCGGAAGCGACTCCGGCTTTGGTCTCGGGACTGACCGTCACCTGCGTCACTTTGATCAGTTTCTCCGCGATGGCCGGTGTGGTCGGCGGCGGTGGCCTCGGGGATGCCGCTTTTCGGTATGGCTTTCAATCTTTTAACGACGGCATGCTGTATGTCTGCGGGATCCTCCTGATCCTGATGGTCCAGTTGGTTCAATGGTGCGGAGACTGGATATCCCGGCGTCTGGATAAGCGGTAATAAACGGAGGGATGAACATGAGAAAAAGATGGTCGTTGTTGTTTTTGACCTTTTCCCTGGCCCTTGCTCTGACTGCTTGCGGAGACCAAGAAGCAGGAGGAAAAGACGGAAAACAGATCCTCAAAGTGGGTGCCTCCCAGGTTCCCCACGCTGAAATTCTGGATCAGGTGAAGCCGGATTTGGAGAAAAAGGGGATTCAGCTGGAGGTGAAAGTGTTTCAGGATTATGTCACTCCCAACAAAGGGGTCGAAGAGGGGCAGTTGGATGCAAATTTTTTTCAACATATTCCATGGATGGAGACCACCAATAAAGAACGGGGCTGGCACTTGAAAAAGGTGGTCGGAGTCCATATTGAACCCATCGGTGTCTACTCCGAAAAGATCAAGGAAATTTCCCAACTGAAAGAGGGTTCCACCATCGCTCTGCCTAATGGAACCAGTGAGGTGACACGGGTTTTGCTTCTGTTGGAACATGAGGGTTTGATCGAGTTGAAGAAGGGCGAAGGGGAAAAATCGATCAAGGATATCACCGGCAATCCCAAAAAGCTGAAGTTTAAACCTCTGGAAGCGGCCACACTTCCCCGGGTGCTGGATCAAGTGGACTTGGCGGCGATCAACACCAACTATGCACTTCAGGCCAAATTGAACCCTCTGAAGGATGCTCTGATCATCGAAGGAAAGGATTCCCCCTATGTCAACGTCCTGGCGGTCAAAGGGGGGAAAGAGAAGGACAAAGCGATCCAAGAATTGGCTGAAGCACTTACCTCTCCCAAAGTGGCCCAGTTTATTGAGAAAAAATATAAAGGTGCCGTGGTTCCGGCATTCTGAACAAACCAAACCCTCCCCTGCACATTGGATGAGTGCCGAGGAGGGTTGTTTTACTTTTCCAAGGGGCGATGTTCCTCTCCTCTGACGGCGACCCGTCCCCGGCCGCCGGTCAGCTCCGCCACCAGCTCTCTAATGGATGTTTCCTGACCGACGGGAACCCAGATTCTCCAGTGAACCTGATCGTCGAATCGGGGGGATTCTACCTCAACCTCCATCGATCGGAGTGCGTGCTCCACTTTTCCCATGGCAGGGTAGTCCACCGTAATCTCCACCCGGCTGTGTAGCACCCAGTTCAGAGTCCCGGCAGCATCCAAACCGGTGGAGGCTGATTGACTGTATGCGCGGATTAACCCCCCGGCCCCCAGTTTGATTCCTCCGAAGTAACGGGTGACCACCACAGCGGTGTTGACCAGCTCCCGGGCCTTGATCACTTCCAGGATGGGGCGGCCTGCCGTGCCGGCGGGTTCTCCGTCGTCGGAGGATTTCTCTGTTTTACTCTCCGCCAACACGGAGTAGGCATAACAGTTATGGGTGGCATCCCAGTGGCGCTTGGAGATCTCGGAGATCCAGGCGACGGCTTCCTCTTCTGTTTCGATACGGTTCACATGGCAGATAAACCGCGATTTCTGGATGTGGATCTCCGCTTGTCCAGCCCCCTTCACCGTGTAATATTGGGATGGTTTTTGCAACGGAATGCCTCCTCTCTTGTCGAAGTGGGGGTAACCTTCGGTTTTGGAGTGAACAGGAAAAAATCTTTTGGCAACCTTTGTCGAAGGGGTGGTCAATTGGATTCTTCCTGTGTATTCTTTGAATCATTAACGGATGCTTGTCCGCTGAAAGGATGGATTCTTTTGTATGCCATCGGCATTTCACCTGTTTATGAAGCGTGTCTGATCCAACAGCTCCCCTGGATATCTCTCGATTCCAAAGATGGGAAAAGATGTGAGGAGCGTACGGCTACAGGAACAGCGGGGCCGGGATGGAGGTGGATTTTGGCCGGGGTGGAGCCGGAGACGGCCATCCGGGGAAAAGTTCTTTTGCGTGATCCGCCCACAGAGGGGATGATCAGGTGGAATCATCTGTTGTTCTATCGACGCCATTATCATGATACCGGAGACAGTGTGAAAAAGTCCATCGGAACCGGGAAAATACCGTATTACGGTGGAGGTCGTCCCAAGGGAGAGGTACAAAAAACAGGCCTTTAAGGCCTGTGTGACACAGAATCCGGAGCTCTTTTCAGTTCCAGGTGCTCCCGCAGGGCTTGACCGACCCGACGACGCTCTTTTTCGGGCACGATCATATAATAATGGGGTGTCCATTGATCGGTTCCGGACAAGTGAAGCACCTCCACGTTTTCTTCCCGGATATTGCGCAGGGTGCGAAAGAGGCGCCACGTATCCTGCAAGCTGAGATCTGTTGTGACATGATTTTGAATGACGTGGTACAGATCATCCATTTTTAAAAGGGTGGACCATTCGGTTCCTTTTTTCCACAAACTTTTCATCACCTGTTGCTGTCGTTCATGCCGGTCATAATCGTTTCCCCCTGTCCGGTCCCTGACGTAAGCCAAGGCCTGGGACCCGTTCAGTCTCATGGGACCCCTTTTAAAATGGTGCCCCTTATAGGAGAAGCTGCGGCTCACTTTGACATCCACACCTCCGAACAGGTCGACCACCTTGCGAAAGCCGGAGAAGTTGACTTTCACATAATGGTGAATGGGAAGTGTTAAAAATTGCTCTACTGTGCGGACAGTGGAGGGAACTCCGTTACCGAGGGAATAAGCATGATTGATCTTATCCTCCCGGTGAGACCCATCGCTTAACACGAGGCGGGTTTTACTGTCACGTGGAATGTTGAGCACCTTCACTGTTTTCCGGGAGGGGTTGAGCGTGACCACCATCAGGGCATCAGCCCTACCCACATCTCGCTTGCGTTGGTCCACTCCGATCAACAGCAGGCTGACGGGTTGACCGACGGGGGAAGGAAGCCGGGACTCGGGTGGAGAGAGTATCCTCTGTTTTGTCCAGGGAGTGATGGTGTCCGAAGGCTGGTTTTTCTCCTTTGGGGCCGGATTCATCCGAAACTGGCTCAACCACAGAAGAGCCGAGACCCCGATGATCAGGATCAAAAACAGAAAAACCGAGCGTTTGGTATTTCCCAACGCAGATCACCTCTCCCATTGCCTCATCTTCTTATTATGGTTCGAATCCCCCATTCCATTCCGATTCATGGTAAGCTGAATTTAACAGAGCCGACGGGATGGGGATGAACGGGATGAACAGAACAGGTTGGTTGGCCGCGGTCGGGATCTTGTTCCTTCTCCTGGTCACCGGTTGTACGGAACCTGATGGAAGGGACGGGCCTGACCCTGCGCCAGGGAATCAGGAGACAGGAAAAGAGACGGTGCAGAAGGAGTGGGTCATCAAATGGAAGGAAAACCAAGTGGATCCCGCTTTCCTTCGCACCGTGGATGTGCTTCACCGTAGGGAAAACGGAGGCGGGATCAATATGCTGGTCCGCCTGAAAGGAGGGGTCAAGGAAGAAGAGTGGTTGGATCATTGGTCCTCCCACGTGAATGTGGAGTTTATCCACCCCAACCAGAAGTACAAAGTGGAAAAGCAAGAGGAGCACCGAGCCGGGGATCAAGACAGGGGAATGTATTATATCCGCCAGATCCGGGCAGATGAAGCATGGCGGAAAGTCCCCTTAAAATTTAAAAAGACAGAGTCCAATCGGCCGGTCACAGTGGCGGTGGTGGATACAGGGGTGGATCTGGACCATCCGGCTCTGGTGCCCTATCTCGTGGAAGGAGTGAATCTGAAGGATCCATCTTTGCCCCCCGAAGATAACATGGGTCATGGCACCCACGTGGCCGGCGTGGTCGCCGAAGTGTGGAAAGGGTGGGAAGGGAAGGGAGAGCTGACTGGTCTGCATCTGATGCCGGTAAAAGTGATGTCCGATGGTTCTGACGGTGACGTCTATTACACCTCCGAGGGGATTCGGGAGGCGGTTCGCAGAGGTGCACGTGTGATTGTTCTCGCTCAAGGGAGTTGGACTTATTCCGAAGCGATGGCTGATGCGGTGGCTTACGCTGAAGAGTCTGGATCGGTCGTGGTGGGGGCGGCAGGAAACGCAAGTGTCAATCCCGAAGGTGAGATCCTTTACAACAGTCCGATTTACTATCCCGCCGCCTTTCCAACGGTGATCGGGGTAGGTTCCGTCGGTCCAGCGGGCAAGGTGGTGCCCACTTCCAACTGGGGACCGGGGATCGATGTGGTGGCCCCGGGGGAGGGAATCCGGGCCGCCATCTTGGAGGGGAAATTTGGGAGGGATTCGGGCACTTCCTTTGCCACACCCCAGGTGGGAGCCTTGGCAGCCTTGATCCTCCGCAAGGACCCGAATCAGACTCCCGGGCAAGTGCGAAATCTGATCCGTCAGACGGCCCAACCCCAAAAAGGTCACCGTTGGAACCAGCAATATGGCTATGGACTGATCGATGTACATGCGGCACTGACACAAAAGCCTCTCGAAGATATTCATGAATCCAACGACCGTGAAGAAGAGGCGGCACCTTTTTCGATCAATCAGGTGGTGCAGGGTGTGCTGGAGGGGTCGGAGGATCGGGATTGCTTCGAGGTGGAAGTTTCCCACAACGGAATGCTGACCTTGACCTTCAAGGGAGACGGGAAGATTCCGAGGGTGACGGCGCAGATCACGGCAGCAGGCAAAAAGCGTGTCCAATACGAAGGAGAACAGGCGGAACAGATCCGGGTGACGGTCCCTCACGGGTCTGTGATTGCCTGTTACTCCACTTCCCGGGATCGCTCTTGGGAATACACCCTGGAGAACCAGTATCGGCCGCTACCCGATGAATATGAAAACAATGATCATCAGTGGAATGCTTTCAATATCAAAGTGAAGCCCGGATACAGTGTGTTCAGGGGAACCCTGCACAAACGACGGGATTACGACTGGTACCGGCTGGATATTCCGGAAGAAGGCAGCCTGACTCTCCGGGTGGATCTTTGGAGCCCGCGGGGGGATCCTGTTCTGTTCATTCAACGGGAAGGGTCCTGGAAAGGAAAAAAGGTGGATCAAGGGGCAGAAGGAAAAGTGGAGGAGTACCGGATGAAGGTGAAGCAAGAAAGTGTCTACGTCCGGGTGTCCGATTACGGAACCAACTTCATCGATAACCCATACAATCTCATGGTCCGGTTTGAATCGAAAAACCGGGATGCACAAGAGACTCATCATACTTCTTCCCGTGCCGCCCCTCTTCAACCCGGCGTAACCACGGAGGGAAGATTGGATGGAGAGGCGGATCAGGATTGGTACATTCTTTTCCTTCCCCAAACAGAGAAGAGCCCGATCCAAATCCGAATCCCCCGGGGAGCCGAGGAAACCACTTTGTGGCTCTACGACGAAAGCCTGCAGGTCCTGGATGAAAAGCATCTGTCCAAGGGGGGAAAACAGGGCGAACTGAATCTTGAGCTGGCTCCCGGAACCTACTATCTCCGGGTTCGCGGAGGATCCGCCGACGCCGGCAAATCTTATCAACTGAAGGTTAAACCCGGCCCTTCTTGAGGGAAGTCTCTCTTCGGGGATCTAGGTTAAGTTCCGTCGGGCGATTGATTGAAGGGACGAATGTGTTCTCCTGAAAAATCGGAGGCAGGCACATGGTGAAAGTCCGGTTCCCATAAGCGATGGGAGGCGGACTTCAATGTTTCTTCTGCCAGTATACATGCATAATCCATATGCGAATACGTCCTGTTTGATCGAGATTTCGCAAAAGGCCATCCGCTTGTCATTAGGCCCCTTTTCATGTATTCTTGAGATGAATTTTTCCAGTGCTATCAACTTAGAAGAGTAGCCGGATTTGGGAAGGTCTTCAGGGGCCTGCTCCGGGTTTTTTTCTGTGGATACAATCTTTGGCTGTGAAGGGGGAATCAGCTTGCGAACGCTGTTCACATCGGAGTCGGTTACGGGGGGACACCCGGACAAGATCTGTGACCAAATCTCTGATGCCGTATTGGATGAAATTCTGGCCCGTGACCCCAATGCCCGTGTGGCCTGTGAAACCTCTGTAACGACGGGGTTGGTGTTGGTTTCCGGAGAGATTTCCACCACTTGTTATGTGGATATTCCCAAGATCGTCCGGGAGACGATCCGGGAGATCGGATATACCCGTGCGAAGTATGGATTTGATGCGGAAACCTGCGGGGTGTTGACCTCCATCGATGAACAGTCCCCCGATATCGCCGCCGGGGTGGATGAAGCTCTGGAAAAGCGGGAAGGGCAGATGACCGAGGAGGAAATCGATGCCATCGGTGCCGGAGACCAAGGACTGATGTTCGGTTTTGCCACCAATGAGACACCGGAACTGATGCCGATGCCGATCTCGCTGGCCCACCGCCTGGCCCGTCGCCTCCATGAGGTGCGGATGGACGGAACCTTGGATTACCTCCGGCCCGACGGGAAGACCCAGGTGACGGTGGAGTATGAGGGAGACCGCCCGGTACGGATCGATACGGTGGTCGTCTCGACGCAGCATTCGGAAGAGGTTACCCTCGACCGCATCCAGGAGGAGATCCGGGAGCATGTGATTCACCCGGTGGTTCCTGCTGAGATGCTGGACGACCGGACCATTTTTTACATCAATCCCACTGGCCGTTTTGTCATTGGGGGCCCGATGGGGGATGCCGGGTTGACGGGGCGGAAAATCATCGTTGATACTTATGGAGGTTACGCCCGCCACGGAGGAGGGGCTTTCTCCGGAAAAGACCCGACCAAGGTGGATCGTTCCGGAGCATATGCTGCCCGATATGTGGCCAAAAATATCGTGGCAGCCGGCCTGGCGGACAAATGCGAGGTTCAGCTGGCTTATGCCATTGGTGTTGCCCGCCCGGTCTCCATCCATATCGATACTTTTGGGACAGGCCGGGTGGATGAAGAAACCCTCGTCGATTTGGTGCGGAAGCATTTTGACCTCAGGCCGGCGGGGATCATCCGCGAATTGGATCTGCGCCGGCCGATTTACAAGCAGACGGCGGCCTACGGCCATTTCGGCCGATCGGATCTCAATCTTCCATGGGAGAAAACTGACAAGGCGGAGCTTCTTCGTGAGGGTGCCGGTCTGTAATCAGTGAGCCGGAAGCTCCAAGCTGTCAGGAGTATCCAGTGTCAAGGGGCGGAGCGAAAAGAAAGAGTTGCCTGAGGGCAGCTCTTTTCTTTTCAGCAGTCTATACAATAAAAGGAAGAGAAGATAAAATAAGGGGGGCGGTTGGTCCCTGTCTTTTGAACCCTCTGGATCTCTTGTGCATATATTGGGGTCAAAGGGGGACAAAAGAGCGATGGAACAGTGGCTGTTCTTTGGAATCGCGCTGTTCGCGGTCATCCGGATCACGGCGGACCAATTTGCAAGAATATTCAGCTTCCCCGGCCTTCACAGTAATCCCCCCCGACTGGTCCTGTTGACCCATAACAGCCAGAGAAATGTGGAGTGGGTGATTCGTTCCTATTTTCAGCGAACAAGATTGGTGGGAAAACCATCCGAGATCCTGTGTTTGGATACAGGTTCCACCGATGATACACCTTTGATTTTGCAACGATTGAAAAGACGATACCCTTCTTTGGAAGTGTTTCCGCACACCGCCGCCCCCACCGGATGGGATGGGGAGACGGAGCCGGAGTTGACGGAAGGGGGAGAAGCTTTAGTTCTCGATTTACGCAACGATCCCGGAAGCAGGTAGTCAGCAGTGCCATCCACGCAGGACTGCCCCTCCCCGCCGGAGGGGATTTTGCATGGAAAGGTGGTTAAGATCTGTTGGAATTTGCAATCTACCGGGTACGGGAGTGCACACGGGTTACACTCGCTTTCGAGGTGGATCGTGGTTTTTGGAAGATTTACGGCGAGGAGGTCCGGAAGGTCCAAACTTTTTCTTCATTTGGACAAGCCTTCCGCCGGGTGGACGGAGGAGTTCCTCCACCTTTGGCTGGGGAAGGAGAAGAGGTGATCAGGGGGTGGGAAAGGTTGGCCCACTCTTTGCATCTTCGGCTGGAAGGAAGGGCTCTTACCTGGGATGAGTTGAGGAGTGGAGAATGGGATGATTCCCCCGATGAGGAGAGACTCCGACAGGGGATACAATGGTTGATACTGACAGGTCGGGCCACCCTGCTGCCCGGAGTTGAGGCGACAGGGGCAGCTCTCCGCCGAAGGTGCAACCGCTGCGGGGCAGGGGCTGATCGGATCCGTACCGGTCCTTGTGCCCGCTGTGGAGGTGGATGCGCTTGGTGCGACCGCTGTGTCATTTTGGGAAGGAACCGGGCTTGTATGCCTTTGGTTTTGGTGGAACCTCTGGGAACTCGAACCGGGGAGCCAAAGGTGGAGATGAGATTACCTGCCTTGTCTTTGGCTCAACAGGATGCCGTGGAAAAGTGTCTGAATTGGTTGGAAGAAGAAAGGGAAATGCTGCTGGTGTGGGCTGTTACCGGCTCCGGCAAGACGGAGATGATGTTTCCGGCAATCCGGAAGGTCCTGGAACAAAAGGGGCGGGTGGTGTGGATCTCGCCTCGCCGGGAGGTGGTCACCGAAGTGGCGCGGCGGATGCGCCGGGCTTTTCCAGGGACAGAAGTGGCGGAGGTTCACGGAGAAACGGGAGAGATCCGGGAGAATCGGCCGCTGACAGTGGCGACGGTTCAGCAGAGCCTTCGCTATTACCGCCGGTTCAGATTGGCGGTGGTGGATGAGGCTGATGCTTTTCCTTTACGGGAAGATTCCCGCTGGTTCAGCGGAATCCGTCGGACTTTGATCGACGGCGGTCAACAGGTTTATCTGACGGCTACACCGCCATCAAGCTGGAAACGTCGGGTGCGTCGGGGAAAAGTGGATTCAGTGACGGTTCCGGTCCGGTTTCACGGCCATCCACTGCCCGTCCCCAAAAGGTACCGTGTTGGGGGGCTGTGGCGAAAGCTGAAACGGGGGGCTTCCGTTCCGAGGTTGGAATCTTTTCTGGAGGGAGTGTCAGCGGAAAAGGGACAAGCCTTTCTATTTGTTCCACGGATTTCCGATACCAATCTTGTTTTGGACTGGGTGGGTCTCCGGATGCCCGGGTTGAAACCCGTCGTCGGAGTGGCCACAGGCAAACATGAACAACGACGGGATACGATCCGGGCCTTTATGGAAGGAGGGCTGCGGATTCTGGTGACTACCACCATTTTGGAACGGGGAGTGACGGTGCCCCGTTGTCATGTGTTGGTGGTGGGGGCGGATCACCCGGTATTCGATCGGGCTGCCTTGATCCAGATCGCGGGGCGTGTGGGAAGGGATCCCGCCTGGCCCCGGGGGGAGGTCTGGTTTCTGTCCATGGTGTCGACAGAGGCCCAGACAGGTGCGATCCGGGAGATCCGGAGCCTGAACCGATATGCGGAAAAGAGAGGCTATCTGTCCGCGAAGAGGAATGCAACGGAGTCATGAGGAAATGGTGGGAAAAGTGGTTTGCCAATCCCGGATTTTGTCCTCTGTGCGGGTCCGTCCACTCCACTTCCAACTGGGGCGACATTTGGGATCGTCTCTGTCCCTCCTGTAAAGCCAGACTCCATCGGATCCGGCCGCCTTGTTGTTCCCTGTGCGGCCGGAGCTGGACCTCTCCTTCCCTCTGTGGTGATTGTCTCCGTCATCGGTCCCGGGACCTGGAGCGAAACGTGGCTGTACTCCGTTATACTGCATATCCGAAAGAACTGATGCGTCTGTTCAAGTACCGGGGACGGGAAGTGCTGGCTGAACCACTGGGGGAGATGATGGCGGAAGTTCTCTTTGAAGCCGGGATTCGGCCGGAGGTGGTCACTTATGTTCCCCTCCATCCAGACAGGATGCGGCAACGGGGGTTCAACCAGTCAGAACTTCTGGCCCGGCAAGTGGCCCGTCGTCTGAATCTCCCGCTGAGATCTGCACTGCAAAGGATCCGTCCCACCCTTCCCCAGAGCCGTCGCAGCCGTTGGGAGCGAATGGGTGCGCTCTCCGGAGCTTTCCGGCTGAACCCCCGTTCCGTCGGAGCCGTGGTGGATAAGAGGTGGCTGGTGGTGGACGATGTTTATACCACTGGCTCCACATTGGTAGAGTGCGCCAAAACCTTGAAAAGGGCAGGGGCAAAGCAGGTTTGTTCCCTGACTTGGGCCCGGTGAGCGGAATTGATGTGACAGTGACGCAAGCAGGAGGTCGGTTTGGTTTTCAACGCTCATTTTCTGTTTGATCGACAGTCCTCAAAAAGTGAGATTCATATGCGGAAAAAAGGGTATAGAACGGCGAGAGTTGGGTAACAAAGAGGAATAGAGCTCTATTAAACCTTCCTCACGACTTGAGAGGAGAAAGATTTGTCATTCAAAAGGGGAACAGAATGGAAGGTTTGAGCAGGTTTCATAAGAAAAGGAGTGTGTTACCGATGAACAAGACTGAGTTGATTGAGCGAGTGGCCGAGTCCACCGGAAAAACCAAAAAGGAATCCGCGCAACTGGTGGAAGCAGTTCTCAATTCCATTGCTGAAGCATTGCGAAACGGGGAGAAGGTTTCCCTGATCGGTTTCGGAAATTTTGAAGTGCGGGAACGGGCAGCCCGGATCGGACGCAATCCCCAGACCGGGGAGCCGATCGAAATCGGTGCGAGCAAAGTACCCGCTTTCAAACCCGGAAAACAACTGAAGGAAGCCGTCAACTGAGAACGGCTCTTCCCCTCCGGAAAAACCGGAGGCTTTTTTGTTGGGTTCAGGAAGAAAAACTGCCGTCTGAAAGGAAGGTGGCTTCCACCGGGCTTTGTTGATGGAGATCGGAAAAACTTGGGTTAAGAAAGCAAAAACGGTTCAATTATCCAAAGGAAGAGCGGATACTGGCATTTCTGAGCAAGGTGTTAAGACCGTTCTTTCCTCTGATCACTTCGGAATTTCCTTGACTTTGGATAAAATGAAGTGATATAGTTAATCTGCATGGAAGACCCTTCGGTATTTCATGTGGATTAACTAATGAAGGGATTGTTAATATGCAAGGCAAAGTCAAGTGGTTCAACGCGGAAAAGGGTTACGGGTTTATCGAGCGTGAAGGTGGAGATGATGTTTTCGTCCACTATTCCGCCATCCAGGAAGAAGGATTTAAAACCTTGGACGAAGGTCAAACCGTTGAGTTTGAAATTGTGGAAGGGCCGCGTGGACCGCAGGCTGCCAACGTAATCAAGGCTTGACCCAACTTTGGATTCGACCCCTCCCGAGTGCTCTGTTCGGGAGGGTTTTTACGTATATGAAGCTTTTTTCGACAAGAATTCGTCAAAAAAGAGCAGGAATTCAGGTCGCAAACGGGAATAAATACAGTAGAAAGCGAAAGGGGGATTCGCTTGATGAATTACAACATCCGTGGGAACAATATTGAAGTGACCGAAGCGCTCAGGGATTACGTGGTGAAGAAATTGGGCCGGCTGGAGAAGTACTTTGACTCCACGGCGGCGACAGACGCCAATGTGTCCCTGAGTGTATTCCGCGACGAGCACAAGGTGGAAGTGACGGTCCCCTTCCCGGGTCTGCTGGTTCGTGCGGAAGAGGCGTCGGAGAACATGTACGCCTCCATCGATCAGGTCGTGGAAAAATTGGAGCGCCAGATTCGCAAATATAAGACGAAGGTGAATCGAAAGTTCCGCCAGGACGGAACGATCCGCACCCTGGAAAACGGAATCACCCCTGAGCTGGAAACGGACCTGTCTGACGATGACGGCGGGTTTGAAGTGGTACGCACCAAACGATTCAATCTGAAACCGATGGATACGGAGGAGGCGATCCTGCAGATGGATCTGCTGGGACACAGTTTCTATGTCTTCTCCAATGCCGTCACGGATCAGGTGAATGTGGTCTATAAACGAAAAGACGGACGTTACGGGTTGATTGAACCTGAATAAAGCGAATGGACCCTGTCCAGGTCCGGGGGCAGCACTCTGCGCTGCCCCTTTTTTAGGTGATGGAGCCTCAATCTTTTATGAAACAGTGAAAAAGTGAGCTGATGTTTGTTAAAATAATTATAGAGAATACCTTTTCATGGAACCCACAGACAACAGAGTCTGTTTACCATAGGTTTGATCTATTAACCAGGAGTGCCAAGCAGTCTTAAGAAAGGGATGAAAGCCATGCTGAAGCTCTTGAAAAAGGTGCTGCCTGATTCCAATGAACGGGAACTGAAAAAGTATTACAAAATAGCGGATCGGATCGAGGCTTTGGAACCGGAAATTTCAGCTTTCTCCGACGAGGGGCTTACTGGGAAGACGGAAGAATTCCGGAAGCGGCTCACCGAAGGGGAGACGCTGGATGATCTGTTGCCAGAGGCTTATGCCGTGGTCCGGGAAGCGGCGAAACGGGTTCTCGGCATGCGTCACTTCTATGTTCAACTGGTGGGGGGGATCGCTCTCCATCAGGGCAACATCGCCGAAATGAAGACCGGGGAAGGAAAAACCTTGGTTTCCACCTTGCCGACCTACCTGAACGCTTTGCCCGGTGAAGGTGCCCATGTGGTGACCGTCAACGACTATCTGGCCCGTCGGGACAGGGAATGGATGGGGCAGGTGTTTGAATTTCTGGGTCTCAAGGTGGGGCTCAATCTGCCGGACATGGATCCTGACGAAAAACGGGAAGCTTATCAGGCGGATGTCACTTTCGGGACAAACAATGAGTTCGGGTTCGATTATTTACGGGATAACATGGTCCTGTATCCGGAGCAGATCACACAGCGCAAACTTCACTTCGCCTTGATCGACGAAGTGGACAGCATTCTGATTGACGAAGCCCGAACCCCCTTGATCATCAGCGGCCAAGCCAATAAAGCCACCGACCTCTATTACATGGCGGACAAATTGGTGCGCAGGTTAAAGCCGGAAGAGGATTACACGGTGGATATCAAGACCAAGAGCGTCTCCCTCACAGAGAAAGGTGTGGACAAAGCCGAGGCCTTCGCTGGGGTGGAGAACCTCTTCGATGCCAAGAATATCACCATCAATCACCATATCCAACAGGCTCTCAAGGCCCATGTCATCATGAAACGGGATCATGACTACGTGGTCAACGAAGATGGAGTGGTGATCGTGGATGATTTCACCGGCCGTCTGATGCACGGCCGTCGGTACAGCGACGGATTGCACCAGGCCATTGAAGCCAAGGAAGGCCTTCAGGTGCAGCGGGAGAGTATGACCCTGGCCACGATCACCCTGCAAAACTATTTCCGCATGTATGACAAGCTGGCTGGAATGACCGGAACGGCCAAAACGGAGGAAGAAGAATTCCGCAAGATCTACGGAATGAATGTGATCCAGATCCCGACACACCGGCCGATGATCCGTAAAGATCTCTCCGACCAGTTGTACAAGACGGAGGATGGCAAATTCAGGGCCGTGGTGGAGGAGATCGTCAATCGTCATGCCACCGGTCAGCCAATGCTGGTGGGGACCGTCTCCATCGAAAAGTCGGAAAAACTGTCCAAGATGTTGAAAAACAGGGGGATTCCCCACCAGGTGCTCAACGCCAAGAACCACGCCAGGGAAGCGGAAATCATCGCCCAGGCGGGTCAGCGGGGAGCGGTCACCATCGCCACAAACATGGCTGGACGGGGGACTGACATCGTTCTCGGTGAAGGAGTGGACAAACTGGGGGGCCTCCATGTGATTGGAACAGAACGCCATGAGAGTCGCCGGATCGACAACCAGCTCCGGGGTCGGTCCGGACGTCAGGGGGACCCGGGTTCCTCCCAGTTCTACCTTTCCTTTGAAGACGACCTGATGCGTCGGTTCGGCTCTGAGCGGATTCAGGGGATGATGGACAGCCTGGGGATGGATGAGGATACCCCGATCGAAGGGAAAATGTTTACCCGGGCGGTGGCCAATTCCCAAAAACGGGTGGAAGGAAACAACTTTGATGCACGTCGTTGGGTGTTGCAGTATGACGATGTATTGAACCAGCAGCGGGATATCATCTACAAACAACGGCGGGAGGTGCTGAATGGGGAGGACCTGCGGGATGCGATTCTCAATATGGGGAAAGAGCTGATCACCCGTGTGGTGGAGGCACATACCTCTGACGATGATATTCCCGAGGAATGGGATCTGGAGCCTGTGGTGGAGTTTGCCAATTCCTCTCTTCTCCGGGACGGGGAGTTGGAGGAAGAGGACCTGGAAGGCCTGGAACGGGAGGAGATCATCGATTTCCTTTATGACAAACTGGTCAAACACTATGAGAATCGGGAAAAGGAGATCGGAGCCGAGCGACTGGAAGAATTTATTAAAGTGGTTACTCTGCGGACCGTGGACCGGAAATGGATGGACCATATCGATGCCATGGATCACCTTCGTCAGGGCATCCATCTTCGGGCCTACGGACAGACAGATCCACTGCGCGAATACCAGTTTGAAGGCTTTGAGATGTTTCAACAGATGGTTGAGGAGATCCAGGAAGAACTGGTTCGCTATGTGATGAAGTCAGAGCTGGCAGAGGATGAAGAGATCGAGCGGGAAGAGGTGGCCACCTACCAGACGGCGTCTTCCGGGGGATCCCCTCACGAGGAGGGGGAGAGACCCAAACGGCAACCGATTCGAAACGCGGACAAGGTGGGTAGGAACGACCCCTGCCCCTGTGGGAGCGGTAAGAAATACAAGCATTGCTGTGCCCGGGCGGCCAGTACCGGTTGACGGACCGATTTGGACCCAGGTCCTTGCGACAGTGATGCAAGGATCGGTTGGTCTGTGATATCCTTTCTTGTGAGTACATTTTCAAAAAGGGGAAATGAACGATGCTATTGAGTGACATCCGTCATGAATTGAACAATACAGCCAAGCGATTGGCGGACATCAGGGGGTCTCTTTGACCTTCCTCAAAAGGAGAAGCGCATTCAAGAGCTGGAACAAGTGATGACCGATCCCGATTTCTGGAATGACCAGGGAAAGGCGCAAAAGGTGATCGATGAGAACAATCATCTGAAGGGGATCGTCCAAAGATTGAAGGATCTGGAGGAAGCCCAGGAAGAGATACAAGTGATCACCGAACTGATCGCCGAAGAGGATGACGAGTCCATGCTTCCCGAAGCGGAAGACGGGCTGAAGGATCTGAAGCGGAAGCTGGACGAATTTGAGTTGTCTCTTCTCCTCAGCGACCCCTATGACAAAAACAATGCCATTTTGGAGCTCCATCCCGGGGCTGGGGGAACGGAATCCCAGGATTGGGCCCAAATCCTGCTCCGCATGTACACCCGCTGGGCGGAACAGCGGGGATACAAGGTGGAGACCCTGGACTTTCTTCCGGGAGAAGAAGCTGGGGTGAAAAGCGTCACTCTGTTGATCAAAGGCCATAACGCATACGGTTACTTGCGGGCGGAAAAAGGGGTGCACCGCTTGGTGCGGATCTCCCCCTTCGACTCCTCCGGACGGCGTCACACTTCCTTTGTCTCCGCCAATGTGATGCCGGAGATTGAGGATGATGATGAGGTTGAGATCCGGTCGGAAGATATCAAAATCGATACCTACCGTTCCAGCGGCGCCGGCGGGCAACATGTCAACACGACGGACTCAGCGGTCCGGATCACCCACTTGCCGACCAACATTGTGGTGACGTGTCAATCCGAGCGGTCTCAGATCAAAAACCGGGACCGGGCCATGAAAATCCTGAAAGCTCGTCTGGTGGAGCGGCAGATGGAAGAGAAACAGAAAGAGATTGCCGAGCTGAAAGGGGAGCAAACAGAGATCGGATGGGGGAACCAGATACGATCCTATGTTTTCCACCCTTACAGTATGGTGAAAGACCACCGGACCCAAGTGGAAGTGGGGAACGTCCAGTCTGTGGTCGACGGGGAGATCGATATCTTCATCGAGGCGTATCTGCGTCAGCAGATCGGCCGGGGTGACCAATAATCATCAGGGCTGCCGGAGAACCGGCGGTCTTTTTTGATGGATTAGATTTGGTAAAAGCGGGCGTGGGGAGGAAAGATAGGAAAAAATCCGCTGCTGGAAGGGCTGGGTTTCATATAGCCAGTCATGTGAAACTCCGCCATGATGTGGACGACCTCATGGAGAGCGTTCACCCGGGTGGGAGAAAAGAGGATGGACCATGTGCAACTTCATCTCTGTTACAGCCCTGATCGGTATCCTGTTAAGCCCCCCGGCCCAGGTTGCCGGTCTCCCTTTATCCTATATCGAATGGGAGCAACCCTGTCCAACCGTTCAACATTGCTGGGAGTTCCGTGCCAACGTCTGGCATATGGAAGGGGAGAGCGAAGCGTTAAACCGGGGACATGCTTTTCATTTTCCAAAAGGGGAGCCCCATCGCCTGGAACTCACTCTCCGCCCTGGCGGAGAGCCGGCGGAATTGGTTGTGGAGCTGTTCGATCTTCACTATCAGTTGGTGGATCGGTTGCTGATCCGCTCCCGAACTCCCCTCCGTCGCACCGTCGATTGGTCCGGGGTGGAGACGGGCCACTATCATGTGTTTGTCTACTTCCGCCGGGGAGGAGTCCATGCACAGGTGAGCGGACGCCTGTACCATGGATAAGGTGGGGTTCATTTTCCTTCGCAGATTTTTTTATGGGGGTTGGCTTTTTGCATGGAGTGATTTTGGCAGTTAAAGATCATGTGAAACCCAATCCGGCCTGCACTCATTCTCACCGCTTCTAGTCCCTCTGTATCACCAGGCAGGTTTCATCGAAGCGGCCGGTCAACAGATCCTCCTGGGAGATGCAGAAAGAAAGGATTCCAAAACGTCCCCAGGCCATCTCCAACTCTTCATCGGAATCCATTTGCAATAGCAACACCCAGTCCGGGGTTTCTTTTCCCGTCTGTCGCCGGCAGGCCTCAAAAACGTCTGTTTCCAGTGACAATGGTTGCCCGAAGGCTTGATGGTGGGTGGAGGACCTCTCCTCCAGCTCATACAGTTGATCCATCAGATCATACCAGAGAGCATCCATTTCTCCGGAAGCCTCCACATCAGGCAGTGCCTTCTCCAGACGGAACCGGATTCCTTGTTCAGGAGGGCAGGCTTCCCTGGAAAGATCATCGGGATAGATGGCGGGTTGTAAACTGGAAGGGTCCACATCCCGGTACAGTACTTCGAAGGGAACAGAGTCCCGGGGTGTCCCCCAGAGAAGATCATCCCCCGCCAAAAAGAAATACAACATCCCCCGGTCAGGCAAAGGATTCATCCGGTCTGCCCGGTGGATTTCCGCCAGATTATACTGGGCGGCAAAAATGAGCGGCTTTCCGTCTGCACAAGGCCAGCCCATATCCGGCGGAAGATCGGGAAGACCACCGAATTTGGAGGCACCTGTGGCAACCCCCTCTCCAGTGGTCTCGATCATGATACAGGGCACCAATGTCTTCACAATTTCCTGTTCCATTTCGGAGAGGCCTTGTTCGGCCAACCATTTCTTTATTTTCTCTTCCATTGTTACTCTCACGGCATACTCCTCCAAACGGTTGAAACGTCTCCGGCCACCGGTTGGATCAGAGGGGAGGCCTTGGTGGCAAGGATCGGAGTACTTATTATTTTAACCTTTTCGAAGTCCGAATGAAAACGCGGTCTGGATGAAAGAGTGGGGGAGATGTGGTAGAATCCGAATGAGTCAAAGAGGACTGGACAGATAGATGTGGGAAATGCCTTGGAAGGGGGAATCTCAATGAAGATCCGATCGATTGAACCGACACCCAGTCCGAATGCGATGAAGCTGAACATGGATGAACGGGTCTCCGATGGCAAGACCTACACTCGGGAATCCTTGGATCAAGCACCTGATTACATCCGACGGCTGCTGACGATTGACGGGGTGAAAAGTCTGTTCCAGGTGGCCGATTTTATATCTGTGGAGCGCGACCCCAGAGCCGACTGGAAGCAAATTCTCCCCCGGGTCCGGGAAGTGTTTGGTGAAGAGGTCACCGGTGTCCACAAGAATACAGAGGGACATGAACCGACTCAAGGATATGGGGAAGTACAGGTGTATCTTCAAACCTTTCGCGGTCTCCCCATTCAGGTTAAATTGACACGGGGAGAAGAAGAAAAACGATTCCCCTTGCCTTCCCGCTTTGAGGAAGCGGTCATGAAAGCGCAAGTCGCCTCCGAAAATATGGTGATGGAACGCAGATGGGAAGAAAAGGGAATCCGCTATGGTGACCTGGATGAAATCGGGGCGGAAGTGGTGGAGGAAGTGGCAGCCGCTTATGATCCGGAGCGGTTGGACCGCATGGTGAAGATTGCACTTCAGCAAAATCCGGGGGAACCCGCGGCAGATCCCAAGCGGGGACAGCGGGTCACGCCGGAGATGATGAAGGATCCCGATTGGCGCAAGCGATATGCGGCCCTGGATCAGATGATTCCCACCTTGGAAGATCTGGATGTGTTGGATCTGGCGCTTCAGGATTCGAAATCTTCCATCCGGCGTTTGGCCACCGCTTATCTGGGTTCGTTGGAGGATCGGCGTGTTCTTCCTCTTCTGTTCCAGGCTTTGAAGGACCCTTCGGTCACCGTCCGTCGCACTGCCGGTGACTGCCTCTCTGACCTGGGAGATCCTGACGCGATCGGCCCCATGATGGAAGCGTTGAAGGACAAGAGCAGGTTGGTCCGGTGGAGAGCCGCCATGTTCTTATATGAGACCGGTGATGAAAGGGCGCTTCCGGCCCTCCGGGAAGCTCGGAATGATCCAGAGTTTGAGGTCAACATGCAGGTAAAGATGGCGATCGAACGGATCGAACAGGGGGAGGAAGCAAGCGGTTCCGTCTGGCAACAGATGACGCGGCGGAACGAAACGAATTGAACCCGCGACAGGTCGCATGAAAATAAAGGAGTTTTCTCCTCTTTGTCGAATTAAAGGGACGGACTATCCCCCGCTTATTCAGCGGGGGAGAAAACTGTGCAGAGGTGAATCAATCATGGAATGGGAGAATATTCAACTTAAACGAGAGAAGGGCTGGGCCTTGTTAACCATTCATCGCCCCAAAGTCCTGAATGCTCTCAACCGGGAGACCCTGGAGGAATTGGAGCAGGCCTTGAACCATGTGGAATCCTCCGATGACATCCGGGTGCTGGTAGTCACCGGAGCGGGGGAAAAGGCATTTGTGGCTGGTGCGGATATCAAGGAGTTGCGCCAGATTCCTTCTTCCGGTGAAGCGGAGCGGCTGGCTGCCCGGGGACAGGCCCTTTTCACCCGGATCGAAGAATTTCCGATTCCGGTCATCATGGCTGTCAACGGCTTTGCCCTGGGTGGTGGTTTTGAATTGGCACTCAGCGGGGATATTCTGTTGGCTTCGGAGAAAGCACGTTTCGGTCTGCCGGAAGTCAACCTGGGTGTCCTTCCCGGCTATGGAGGAACCCAGCGTCTGGCCCGTCTGGTTGGAAAGCCCACGGCCAAATATTACGCTCTCACTGGAGATATGATCTCGGCGGAAGAAGCGTTGCGCTTGGGGATCGCTCAAAAGGTGACAACTCCCGATCAACTTTTGACTGATGCATCCCGGTTGGCTGAAAAGCTGGCCCAAAAGGCACCGGTGGCGATGCGTTATATCAAGCAGGCCATCAATCAGGGAACGGATGCGGATCTGAAGACGGCTCTTCGGTTGGAGGCGTCCTATTTTGGTGTAGTATTCAATACAGAGGATCGTTTGGAAGGGATGGACGCCTTTCTTGAAAAACGGGAAGCCTCTTTCCGTGGAAAATGACGTCACTTTCGGGGACCCGGATGAACCGACGGACCCCTGTGGTCCGTCGGGGTTCTCTTCCGGTGCTGACATAAAAGAATTGAATTGAAGGAGGGTCACCCCATGATTGCAGAATGGTTGCAGAGGATCCCTGTTTTCGTCTGGCTGGCATTGGCAGTGGTTCTGATCGTATGCTTTGTAGTGATTTTCATGGTTGCCGGCAAGCGGAGCAGGGAAGTGGATGAATTGGAGAAGGCTTTCAATGAACCCTACCATCCTCCCCAAAATGAAGTGAACGACCAGGAGCAGATTGCAACGGAAAAACAAGGGAGTGAAGAGGAAGAGGCCAAGTCAGATGAAGCCACTGATGACGAACCTCCAAAGGATCCCCCAACTGTGCGGGGTAGCAAATCCCGACATCGTGGAGACGAAGGGTGACCGACTGCCTGTGGATGAGTATATCCGGAAGCGATTGGTGGAATTGTAGGTGGAAGAAGTGAATCAAAGGAGATGACACCGTTTGCGGAAGCAAGGGATTGCCTGGATCGCGGCCATGGTTGTTTTCCTTCTTCTGTCGGCCTGCGGACCCCAAGGGGGGGAACAGGGTGAAAAAAGTACAGCTAACGCCTCACCGGAAACCCTCTACAAAAACAACTGTGCCAGTTGCCACGGGCAAAACCTGGAGGGAAACGCCGGTCCTTCTCTCGAGAAGATCGGACAGAGTGCTGCCAAGGAAGATATCGAACGAATCATCCAAAACGGTAAGGGACAAATGCCGGCCCAAAGACAACTTTCAGATGAACAAAGATCGAGACTGGCATCATGGCTGGCGGAGAAAAAATGAGGAGCGACCCGAATGCGGGTCGTTTTTTTGTGGAATGTGACAAAAATGTTAGACAGATGAGAGGTTAATCGAAAGAACTGTGTTTGGCTTTCCCTTAAACTTTGAAACATGAATTGATCACGTGAAGAAGGTGAATCAACAAGATGGACGTGTTGAAAGTTAATCACTTGAGTAAAGTATACGGCGGTAAAGTCCCTCACCAGGCGTTGTCCGATATCAGTTTCAGTATTCAGCAAGGGGAGTTTGTCGGTATCATGGGCCCTTCCGGCAGTGGGAAGACCACCCTTCTTAACCTGATCGCCACCATTGATACTCCCACATCGGGGGAAGTACAGTTGCACGGAAAAAGACCTCATCAACTGAAAGGACCCAATTTAGCCCGCTTTCGGCGCAGGAAGTTGGGATTTGTCTTTCAGGATTTCAACTTGTTGGACACCTTGACCGTCGGGGAAAATATTGTCCTTCCCCTGACCCTGGACCGCAAAGATGTGAAGGAGATAGAGCAGAAGTTGAAGGATGTTGCCGAGCGGCTGGATATTGCCGAAATCCTCGACAAACGGACTTATGAAATCTCCGGGGGTCAGAAACAGCGGGCGGCGATCGCCCGGGCAATCATCCATGAACCCTCTTTGCTGTTGGCGGATGAACCGACAGGGAATCTCGACTCCAAAGCTTCCCACATTGTGATGGAAACGATGGAAGCGATCAATGAACAGGATGGAGCCACCATGATGATGGTGACCCACGACCCTGTGGCCGCCAGCTATTGTCATCGGGTGATCTTCATCAAGGACGGGGAGTTGTTCAACGAAATTCACCGTGGGGAACACCGGCAGACGTTTTTCCAGCAGATCATCGATGTGCTGTCGTTATTGGGGGGGAACTCACATGACCTTTCGTCAGTTCGCCTTTAATAATGTAAGGCATAACTTCCGCTCCTACCTGGCCTATTTTTTGAGCAGTGCCTTTGCGGTCATGATTTTCTTCATCTATGCGGTGTTTATCTACCATCCGGAGATGAATCAAGGTGAGCTGAAAGCGTCGGTGGTCAAAGGGATGACCGCGGCTGAGTATATCATTTTTATTTTCTCCTTCTTATTTGTCTGGTATTCGGTGAGTGCCTTTCTCAAAGTGCGACAAAAAGAGTTCGGCGTACTCACCCTGCTCGGGATGTCCCGCGGTCAATTAAACCGCATGGTCTTTCTCGAAAATCTGATCATCGGCTTGGCTTCCATCGGGACGGGAATGTTGGCAGGTCTCCTATTTTCCAAAGGATTCCTGATGATTGGAGCCCGGGTGTTGGAGATCAAGGAGTTGCCCTTTTATTTTCCGGTGAAGGGACTCTTATTGACCTTGGTTTCCTTTCTGATCCTCTTTCTCGTCATTTCGGTGTTCACGGTGTTTATGGTGCGAAACCGTCGCGTGATTGAGATGCTGCAGGGCAGCCAAAAGCCGAAAAAGGAACCGAAGCCCTCCATTCTGTTGTCTCTGCTGGCCGCCGTGTTCTTGATCAGTGGCTACGGATTGGCCTTAACTAGTGATGCTTTAACGGGTGGAAACATCATGTTTTCGGTCATCGGTCTGGTGATCGTGGGCAGTTACTTCTTAATACACCCAACTGAGTGTTTTTCTGATCCGACGCTTGAAAAAGAAACGCGGTTTCTACTGGCGGGGAACCCGGTTAATGTGGCTCTCCGACCTGACCTATCGCATGAAAGACAACGCCAGGATGTTTTTTCTGGTCACCATCGTGTTTACCATCTCATTCACTGCAACAGGTACACTGATCAATTTCTACGATCAGATCTTGAAAACGGTGAAACAGACAACTCCCTTCAGCATCAGTTACCAAATGACGGAAGAAGGATTTGAGGGAATTTCTCCCGAGTCCGCTCAAAATATTATTGAAGGGAAGTTGAAAAGAGAGGACGTTTCGTATCAGAAATGGAAAGCGGAGTATTTGGAACTTGGCCCTGACAATATGAAACAGTTTGTCACTGTCATCAAGCTGTCCGACTATAATCGGTGGGCCAAAATGGTGAAGCGGCCTGCCCGGACCTTAAAGCCGGGAGAGGTGTTTGCCTTCGATACGAGACCGGATCAATTCAAAGCCGATGACAGGATCGGCCGGGTGCTCCAGCTGATGGAGAAGCCTTACAAGGTTGCGGGTTCCATCGATCAACCGATCATGTTCCGTGGATCCGTTGAAATTGTGGTTTCGGATCCCGCCTTTGAACAGTTCAAAAAAGAGGCGAAAGAAACCGGACCCGATCAACCCCGCGTGGAGGCCAGAACCTTTGCCGGTTATTCCGTCCCGAAATGGGATGCTTCCATGCCACATCCCCAAGGAAATCAAGTCGGTGAAACGTTGAAAGAGAAACTGAAGATGCCCGATGTGAGTTGGCCCGGTTTTACCGCCCGGGACGCCGCCTTTACGGAAATGAAGCAGTATATGGGAGCAACACTTTTTGTCGGACTGTTTATCGCGGTGGTGTTCCTGATCTGCGCCTGCAGTTTCCTGTATTTCCGCCTGTACACGGACCGGGACCGGCAACACTACCATGCCATTTCCAGGATCGGGTTGACCGAAAAGGAAATGAACAGAAGTGTCACGGTACAGATCGCCCTCTTGTTCTTCATCCCCTTTGTGGTGGCAGTGATTCACACTTTGGTGGCCTTGGGTGCCTTGCAAAATATGATGATGATGAAATCGATCCTGGTCCCGTCGGCGTTGATCATCGGTTCCTTCTTGGTACTGCAGTTGGTTTATTTCATCATCGCGCGACGGAGTTACCTGCGGAATTTGAAAGTATTGTAGGTGAATATCATTGCTTTCCCCCTTTGGCCTTTTTTTTGCAACCCATTGCATAAATATTAATACATATGTATAATGATACGAAACCGAACCGGGAGACGGAAGGGGAGACGAAGGATGAAGGTGGCGGTGGTGGGTGCCACCGGATATGGAAGTGCCGAATTGATCCGGATTTTACACAGGCATCCCTATGTGGAATTGACTCAATTGATTTCTTCATCAACAGCGGGCGGGGAGTTAAAAGAGGTGTTTTCCCATCTGTCCCATCTGTCTCATTCTTTGACGGAATGGGACGAGGAGGCTGTCGCCGAAGAAGCAGAGGCGGTATTTTTTGCCGCTCCGGCGGGTATCAGCAGCCGGTTGGCCCCTCCCCTGGCGGAAAAGGGTGTGCTTGTGATCGATCTGGCGGGAGATTTCCGATTGGGGGCGGAGGAGTACCGGAGGTGGTATGGGGCAGAGCCGCCGGCGCATCCATGGCTGGAGCGGGCGGTATACGGGCTGAGCGAATGGTCGGTTCCTGCGATCCGGCAAGCGGAGCTGATTGCCAACCCCGGGTGTTATCCGACGGCGACTCTGTTGGCGTTATTACCCCTGCTGCAAGCGGGCTCTATCGCCGATGGGCCGGTCACGGTGGATGCCAAGTCGGGCATCTCCGGGGCGGGACGTGGACTGAAACTGACCAGTCTGTTCTCAGAAGTGAATGAGAACCTGTTTCCTTACCAAGTAGGTGTCCATCGCCATACTCCGGAGATCGAAGAACATGCCTACCGAATCGGAGGACGGGAGACACCGGTGATCTTCATCCCGCAGGTGGTTCCCATGAGCCGGGGAATTTTGGTGACTCTTTATGCCCCGGCGGCCGACGGGTGGACCACCGCCCGGCTGATGGAGATGGCGAAGGAGGTGTACCGGAAGGCCCCCTTCGTCCGGGTGCGGGGTGAAGGTGCATGGCCCCGCACCAAAGATGTGCAGGGCAGCAATTTTTGCGACATCGGTTTTCATGTGGATGAACGAACGGGCATGCTGGTCGGAATGGCCGCCATTGACAACCTGGTCAAGGGGGCGGCAGGGCAGGCGGTGCAAAATCTGAACTTGCGCATGGGTTGGCCGGAGACGGCAGGGCTGGATTTGCTGCCGCAATATCCGTAGATAAAGGGGAGGAGAAGGATGGAGCAGCTTCAGGTGAAGGCGACGGCAGGGACGGGAATTGAGATGGCGGGGGAGCCCCGGATCACCTCCCCTCGGGGTTTTACAGCGGCGGGTTTGCATGCGGGTATCAAGCGGAAACGGAAAGACCTGGGGTTGATCACCTGTGAAGTGCCGGCCACAGCCGCTGCGGTTTATACGCTGAACACCTACCAGGCGGCACCGCTGATGGTGACCCGGGAGGGGTTGGCGGTGGAAGGAAAGATGCAGGCGATGATCGTCAACAGCGGCAACGCCAACGCCTGCACCGGCCCCCGCGGTATGGAGGATGCCAAAGAGATGAGGCGAGAGACGGCACGGTGGTTGGATATTCCCGAGCATCTGGTCGGAGTGGCAAGTACCGGTGTGATCGGTGAACCGTTGCCCATGCATCAGATCGGTTTGGGGATCCCGAACCTGGTGAAAGAGCTGGGGCCGGCCGGGCACGATTCTTTCTGCCAGGCGATCTTGACCACCGATACCTGCACCAAAGCGGTGGAAGTTCGTTTGACCGTGGACGGTCGGGAAGTGCGGGTGGCCGGGGTGGCCAAAGGTTCGGGCATGGTTCATCCCCGCATGGCCACCATGCTGGCCTTTATTAATACAGATGCGGCGATCGAGAGACCGGCACTTCAGTCCCTCCTGAGGGATGTGACAGATGAGACATTCAATATGATCACTGTGGACGGGGATTGCAGCACCAACGATATGGTTTCAGTCATGGCCAGCGGACTGGCCGGAAATGATCCGTTGACACCGGAACACCCCGATTGGCCGCTTTTTTTCCAGGCCTTCTCCCATGTGGCCCGGGGGCTGGCGCAGAGGATTGCCCGGGATGGGGAGGGAGCCACCCGTCTGGTGGAAGTGGTTGTGACCGGGGCGGAGACGAGGGAAGAAGCCCGGAGAGCCGCCAAAGCGATTGTGGGTTCCAGCCTGGTGAAGACGGCGGTCTTCGGCGCCGATCCCAACTGGGGACGAATCCTGTGTGCCCTCGGATACAGCGGCACCCGTTTTATTTCGGATCGGGTGGATCTTTACATCGGATCGGTGTGTGCAGTCCAAAACGGCTGCCCGGTACCGATGATGGAAGTGGCGGCAAGGAAAGCACTGGCACAAGATCCCGCCCGGATCCGGGTCGATCTGAAACAGGGGGATGCCGGGGCGACCGCTTGGGGGTGTGATCTCACCTATGATTATGTCCGGATCAATGCCAACTATCGCACTTGAAAAAGTGAGGGAGGGAAGCAGATGGATTTTCAGCCGCTGGTGATCAAAATCGGGGGGAGTGTGCTGGAAAACCTGGACCCCTCATTTTTCCGGGAATGCGGGCAGTTGATGAAGCAGGGATACCATCCGGTGGTGATTCACGGAGGCGGGCCGGAGATCACCCGGGTCCAGAAACGATTGGGTCTGGCCGCCCGCTTTATCGACGGCTTGCGCGTCACGGATGATGAAGGGTTGAAAGTAGTGGAAATGGTACTGGCGGGGAGGATCAACAAATCCCTTACCACCTGTTTCCATGCGGCAGGGGCGGTTGCTGTTGGGATCTCCGGAGTGGACGGTGCTCTGTTGGAAGTGGGGCCAAAGGATCCGGCGCTGGGATGGGTGGGGGAGGTGACTGCTGTCCGCCCCCAGCTGTTGCACAGTCTGTGGAAATCAGGCTGGATTCCGATCGTGGCCTCCCTCGGTGTGGATCGTTCTGGCAACCGGTACAACGTGAATGCCGATACCGCCGCCGGGGCCATCGCCCGGGAATTGGCGGCGGAGCGGCTGATCCTGGTGACAGATGTTCAGGGGATTTGGAGGAGGGAAGCAAACTCCAGAAAGTTGCTCTCCCGGATAACCCCGGGAGAGGTGCGGGAGATGATCCGAAGCGGGGAGATCACAGGCGGAATGATCCCCAAAGTGAAGGCGGCCCTCACCGGTCTGGAAACGGCAACCCGCGGGGTGCTCATCACAGATGGACGCATTCCGGGGTGTCTGAATGGAGAAGCAGGTACTTGGATTGTAAAGGAGGCGACCACCGATGACATTGTTCCCCACCTATCAGCGAAATGATCTCCGTCCCGTCCATGGAGAAGGGGCTTGGCTGTGGGATGAGTCGGGAAAAAAGTATCTCGATTTCACCTCAGGATTGGGTGTCTGCAATCTGGGGCACGCCCATCTTGGGGTGAAAGAGGCTGTCAAGGAACAACTGGATCGATTGTGGCATGTCTCCAACCTGTTTCAGATCCCTCTGCAAGAGGAGGTATCGGAGCGGCTGAGCGAGGCGAGCGGTCTGACCTTCACCTTTTTCTGTAACAGTGGAGCAGAGGCCAATGAGGCGGCCATCAAGCTGGCCCGTCGCTACGGACGGGAACGGAGAGGGTTGGCCAAGCCGGAGGTGGTCACCTTCCGGTCGTCCTTTCACGGCCGCACCTTAGCCACCTTGACCGCCACCGGTCAGATGAAAGTGAGAGAAGGCTTTGATCCCCTGCCAGAGGGATTTCGTCAGCTGCCCTACAACGATGTATCCGCCCTGGATGAAGGCCTGACTGATACCACTGCGGCCGTCCTGTTGGAACTGATCCAAGGGGAAGGGGGAGTCCACCCTGCTGATCCCTCTTTTCTCCGGAGATTGGAAGAACTCTGCCAAGAACGGGCGATTCTGCTGATGGTGGATGAGGTTCAGACAGGGATGGGCCGGACCGGGAATCTGTTCGCTTTCCGGGAGGCAGGGATTCAACCCGATGTCATCACCTTGGCCAAGGGATTGGGGAACGGGATTCCCGTCGGTGCCATGTTGGGACGATCCGGTCTGGAAGCCCACTTCGGACCGGGAAGCCACGGCAGCACCTTCGGTGGCAATCCGGTGGCGATGGCGGCTGCCAAAGCGGTTCTCCGGGAATGGATGGAAACGGATCTGCCCATCCGGGTGAAAGAGACGGCCCGTCATCTGGCTGCTTTGCTCCATGAACGGGTGGCGGGGTTGCCTTTTGTCCGGGAAGTTCGGGGGCGGGGCTGGATGTGGGGAGTGGAGTTGAACCGGCCGGTAGCCCCTCTTCTCCCTCTCTTGCGGGAACGAGGGGTGTTGGCCTTGGTGGCGGGTCCCTATGTTTTGCGCCTGTTGCCGCCCTTGGTAACGAAAATGGCAGAGCTGGAGTGGGCGGTCACCCGGATGGAAGAAGCATTGCTGCTGTTGGAGGAGGTGGGCGGAGATGAGAGCATATCTCGTGTTTGAAGACGGAGAGGTGTTTCCGGGTACCTGGATCGGGACTCCCCGAGAAGTGCCCGGGGAAGTGGTTTTTACTACTGGAATGACTGGTTTTCCGGGGGTGATGACGGATCCCGCCCACGCCGGTCAGATCGTAACCTTTACTTATCCTTTGATCGGAAACTGTGGTCCGGCTTTGGAAGGCGTGGATCAAGATCTGCCCAGGTGCGCCGGAGTGGTGGTGAGCGGGCTGTGTGAGGAAGAGGGAGTGGGGGATTGGCTGGATCGCCACGGTGTTCCAGGGATCACCGGTGTCGATACCCGGAAGGTGGTACGTAAAGTGAGGAAGAGCGGTGCCATCCGAGGGATGATCTCCTCCACTCCCACCCTCCGGGTGAAGACATGGCCTGCTAACTGTTCCCTCCAGTGGGTGACAGAGACTACGGTGCAGGACCGGATTCAACTTCCCGCGCCGTCTCCGGAGGCTCCCCATCTCGTCTTAATCGATCTGGGAACGGATACCTCCACCTTGGAGCATCTCCGCCGGCAGGGATGCCGGGTGACAGTGGTCCCCTTTTCCACTCCGCCCGGAGAAATCAAACAGTTGGCTCCGGAGGGTCTTCTCTTCTCCGGCGGTCCAGGAGACCCCAAAGCCTTACTTCCTTTTTTGAAAGGATGGCAGGCTCTTCTGCTGCACCGGATCCCCACCCTGGGAGTGGGCTTGGGACATCAGGTGTTGGCTCTGGCCTGCGGGGCGGATACAGAGCGGCTGGCCTGCGGTCATCGGGGAAACAATCATCCGGTGAAGGAAACGGAGACGGGACGGGTCTGGATCACCTCCCAAAACCATGGGTACACCGTCACCGCCTCCTCCCTGAATCCGGCGCATTGGGTGGTGACCCATCGACATGTGCAAGACGGTTCCGTGGAGGGGTTGGCTCACTGTCTGCAACCCCTGAGCTCCATTCAGTTTCACCTGGACAACCCGGCGGCGGAAGGGGTGTTTTTACGGTTTTTACACCAGGTGAAGGCGAAAACGGAGGTGGAGATCCATGGTTGAACCGGTGCCGAAATGTGTGTTGGTGATCGGTTCCGGACCGATTGTGATCGGGCAGGCGGCGGAGTTTGACTATTCTGGAACCCAAGCTTGCCTGGCCCTGAAGGAAGAAGAAATCCGGGTGATCCTGGTCAACAACAATCCGGCCACGATTATGACCGATCCGGAGACAGCGGATGTGGTCTATTCGGAACCCCTGACAGTAGACAGTCTGACCCGGATTATCGAAAAAGAACGGCCCAAGGGATTGTTGGCCACTGTCGGGGGACAGACAGGGCTCAATCTGGCTGTCCAGCTTCAAGAACAGGGAGTTTTGGACCGGTTTGGAGTGAAACTGTTGGGTACCCCTGTGGAGACGATTCGACAGGGGGAAGATCGACAGGCATTCAGGGAGATGATGAAGCGGATCGGGGAGCCGGTTACGAAAGGGAAAACGGTCTCCACCACCGAGGAAGCTCTCCACTTTGCGGAGTCCATCGGCTATCCGGTGATGATCCGTCCCGCCTACACCCTTGGCGGTTTTGGAGGTGGAACGGCCGGGAATGAGGCGGAGTTGACCCGGGTGGCCCGGCAAGGCCTGGCCGCAAGTCCCATCGGTCAGATTTTGGTCGAGGAGAACATCCGCGGCTGGAAGGAAATTGAATACGAGATGATGCGGGATAGTGCGGACACTTGTATCGCTGTCTGTAACATGGAGAATATCGATCCTGTCGGTGTCCACACTGGGGACAGTCTCGTCACCGCCCCCACCCAGACTTTGACCGACGGACAATGCCGTCTTCTTCACAGTGTCGCCTGCAAAGTGATCCGGGAGCTGCAGGTAATCGGGGGGTGTAACATCCAGTTTGCGGTTCATCCCGACACTGGGGATTATCGAATCATCGAAGTGAATCCCCGGGTCAGCCGCTCCAGCGCCCTCGCTTCCAAAGCGACGGGATACCCTATCGCCCGGCTCGCCGCCAAGGTCTCCATCGGTTACCGACTGGATGAGTGCCTCAATCCCGTCACTGGGCACACGTTTGCCAGCTTTGAACCTGCATTGGATTATGTGGCCGTCAAGTTGCCGTGTTGGCCTTTTAACAAATTTCCTGATGGGGACCGCTCCCTGGGCACCCGGATGAAGGCGACAGGGGAAGTGATGGCCTTGGGCCGCAATCTGGAGACTGCACTGTACAAAGGTATACGCTCCCTTGACCAGAACCGGGATACTTTGCTGCAACCGGAGTTTGGAAAGTGGTCAGATGGAGAGCTGGAAAAAGGGCTCACCCAACCCGATGATCGGCGCCTCTTTGTTCTGGCGGAGGCCTTCCGACGCGGGTGGAAACTGGAGGATCTGCACCGCCTGACAGCGATTCATCCCTGGTTTCTCCGTCGGATCCGGGACATGGTCGCCTTGGAGAATGAGATGGCCTCGCTCTCCTGGGAGGATCTCTCCGATGATCAACTGATGCACGCCAAGGAGAAGGGGGTGGCCGATTCCGCTTTGGCGGGTTGGCTGAGCGTCGACGAAGGGAAGATCCGGGAGCGTTTGCATCGGATCGGCCGTCACCCTTCCTATAAATGGGTGGATACCTGTGCTGGGGAATTTGAGGCTGAGAGCCCTTATTTTTATTCTTCCTGGCAAGGGGATGACGAAGTCCCTTCACCGAAGGAAGGTCGGCGGGTGCTTGTGCTCGGGGCGGGACCGATCCGGATCGGACAGGGAATCGAATTTGACTACTGTTCCGTCCATGGGGCAAAGTCTCTGAAAAAGCAGGGGGTCACTTCCGTGGTGGTCAACAACAACCCGGAGACGGTCAGCACCGATTATGCCATCGCCGATCGTCTCTACTTTGAGCCGTTAACGGTGGAAGATGTGCTCCGGGTGGCGGAAAAAGAACAGGTGGACGGGGTCCTAGTCCAATACGGGGGACAGACGGCAGTCCAGTTGGTTCGCGGGTTGGAAGAGGCGGGTCTCTCCATTTTGGGGACTTCTGCCGACATCATCGATTCGGTGGAAGATCGCCGCCGGTTCTACAGTTTGCTGCGGGAGTTGGAAATTCCCCACATCCCTGGAATGACGGCCAACACCCTTCAGGAGGCACTTCAGGCGGCGGATCAACTCGGTTACCCCCTTCTGCTCCGTCCTTCTTATGTGATCGGCGGCCAGGGAATGCAGGTGGTTCGAAAACAGGAGCAATTGGAAGCGGCCATGACCCGCTATCTCCGGTCCTTGCCTGAACAGGCTTATCCGATCCTGTTGGACCGGTTTGTGGAAGGAATGGAAGTGGAAGTGGATGCGGTCACGGATGGAAAGGACCTGCTGATTCCCACAGTAGTTCAGCATGTGGAGAGAGCCGGTGTCCATTCGGGAGACAGTCTGTCCATCCTGGCCGCACCCCATCTGAGTGAGAAGCAACGGGAGACCGTCGTCGAATTCACAGGGCGGATCGCCCGTGCCCTGTCCCATGCCGGACTGATCAATATTCAGTTCGTCGTGGAGGGAGAGACAGTTTACGTACTGGAGGTAAATCCCAGGGCTTCCCGCACTATCCCTGTGATTAGTAAAGTGACCGGTCTGCCCCTGGTGGAGTGGGCCACCCGGGTTCAATTGGGTGAATCCCTTGCTTCTTTTGCTCCCCTGGGATTGCAACCTGCCCCACCCCGATGGGCAGTGAAGGGGCCAGTCTTTTCCACACCGAAGCTCCCCGGCGTGGATCCGGCCTTGGGGCCGGAGATGCGTTCCACAGGGGAAGTGCTCGGATTGGGGGGGACTTTGGAAGAAGCGATGGCCAAGGTGCTTCCCTTGGCATTCAACGGACCGCTGCCCCCGGTGACTGCCGGTACCCGTTTGTTTCTGTCGATTTCCGATGATAGCGGAGAGACAGGGGAGTGGGCATCTCTGCTCATCCGGCAGGGAATCCGTCTTTTCGCCACTCCACGGACGGCGGAGGTTCTCGGGAAGCGGCGGCAGGTTCCCGTGGAGACGGTCACTCCCGACCGGTGGGAAGACTGGTTTCGCCAAGGTGGACCGTCACTGCTCTTCAGCCCTGCCACTGGGGGGGAAGGGCAGGAAGGATTCCGGTTGCGGCAGATGGCGCTGGAGTGGGAGGTACCCTGCTTCACCTCTCCCGATACGCTCCAGTGGTGGATTCGTATCGGGAGAGCCGGGAAGCCAAAGGATGTCCCAGTGATCCCTTTATATAGAACCAAGGAAAAGGAGGTCGTTTGGGGATGAGTTCCAATCCAGGGACAGCCTGGACAGGGGAGGCTTCTCCCATCACTTCGTTGAAAGGTCGGGATTGCCTGACTCTCCTCGACTTCACGCCCCAGGAGATCCAAGGGTTGGTGGAAGAAGCATTGAGGATGAAACAGGAGTGGAAGGCGGAAAAGGCCGACCGTCCGCTGGCTGGGAAAGCTTTGGCCATGATTTTTGACAAACCTTCCACTCGCACCCGGATCTCCTTTGAGACCGGCATGGCTCAGCTCGGAGGGCATTCTCTTAGTCTGAATCGGGGGGACCTGCAGCTGGGACGGGGGGAAAGTCTTGCGGATACGGCCCGGGTGCTGTCCGGCTACGTGGATGCCGTTCTGATCCGCACGTTCAGCCATAAAGCATTGGAAGAACTGGCTCAGCACGCTTCCATTCCCATCATTAACGGGCTGACCGATCTGCACCACCCCTGTCAGGCACTGGCGGACCTTCTCACTCTGAAAGAGAGCCGGGGTGGACTTACCGGACTCACTCTGACTTATATCGGGGATGGGAACAATATGCTTCATTCCCTTTTGGAAGCCGCCGCCGCAACGGGCATTCATCTGAGGGCAGCCACCCCTCCGGGATACGAACCCGATCCGGTGGTTATTCAACGGGCACAACAGGTGGCAGCCCGGACAGGGTCTGACTTGCATTTCACCTCAGATCCCAGGGAGGCAGTAACAAAAGCTGATGCAGTCTACACCGATGTTTGGGCCAGCATGGGGCAGGAGGAGGAGAAGGAGCAGCGGATCCGGGATTTTGCAGGTTTCCAGGTGGATACGGCACTGATGTCCTTGGCAAAACCGGATGCTTTGTTTATGCACTGTCTTCCCGCCTATCGGGGGCTGGAAGTCACCGCCGAGGTGATCGATGGTTCCAGCTCCGTGGTCTTTCCCCAGGCGGAAAACCGACTGCACGCACAAAAAGCGTTGTTAGCTGCTTTAATAGGCTAGAAACGTTGTAAAAAGAGACAGGGAGGGTTGGCTTCCACGTAGAATAACCTTGCTAGTTCAAACCAGAAACGGACTAAAAACCCAATCTCCACACAAACCCAATCTCAACCCTCCCAGTTGGGATAAATCCGCCATTTATGGCGGATTTTTTTATCACGCTTCCTTGCTGGGGAAACGGTTTTTTTCTCACCGCCTTGTAGAAATTCCTTCCTTTACGAAAGGACAGGAAGAAGCTAAGCTGGAAGGGACGGGGGAAAGGAGGGTTTATTTGGAGTATTTGGAATACCGGCTTTATGATCAGGAGTCAAATTTTCCTGTTCTTTATCAGTACGAAAATATGGATTCCGGGGAGGTTTCCAGCCGACTGCTTTGTGATTATTTCATCAAGGATGGCCAAGTCTTTGAGAAGGTGTCCACAGCGGTGGGACCGAAGGAAGTGATCCTTTTTGTCACGGAGGCGGAAGACGAGGAAGTGATCAACGAGGAGAGGGTCACCTGTCCCGACTGGGAAGGAATCCGTCTGGAAATTCGCCATTATAAAGAAGGGGCTGTCTATTATCCAGTGGTGAAATATCTGCATTTTTCCTCTCATGGGGAGGTGAGTCTGTATCTCGCGTCGGACAGTTTTTGTGTCGACGGGAGCGAGTGGCGGAAAACTTCAACGGAGATTGACGAAAATCGCAAGGTGTTTGTCATTTATGGAGAACCGATGAAATAAGGGGGTTCCATAACCGATCATGAACCATGGCAATCTTTTGGGCACGGGAAATACTCACAAACTGGTCAGCCTGTTTATGGCGACGGCACTGGTGACAGCGGGATGCGACACGAATCAATCCAAAGACTGTACAGACAAGAACGGAAACCAGGACCCGTCTTGTAAAGAGGAAAAAGGTTGGTCCTCCGGTGGATCCTCCGGCGGTGCTGTCGGTGGTTCTTCCGGCATCTCCTCCGGGAAAAAATCCAAAGGCGGGGTGGGCGGCCGCTCCGGAGGCGGTTGGTTCAGCGGAGGATGATAAGGGTGGATGACTATCAAGAACGTCGCAAGCACTGGTATGATCCGATCCGGCAGGAAGGAATCTTCACCTGGGACTGGTTTTACGGTCAGGAATACGCCCTGGCGGATCTTCACTCCATCAGTCCGCAGTTCCGGGCGGAATTGGCCACGGCCACCGAAGCACTCGGTCAAGTGTTTGCCCGGGTGGCCGAAGTGACCCGGCAAGGGAATGAACAGCTGTTCGCGGAGCTGGGACTTCCCCGGGAGACCTGGCAGGCAGTCCGAATCACCCTCGACCCTGAACTTCCGACGGTGATCGGACGGTTTGATTTCGCCCTTACCCCAGAGGGATTGAAGATGCTGGAGTTTAACAGCGACACGCCCACCGGAGTGGTGGAGGCCTTTTATGTAAATGGGAAGATCTGCGAGCAAGGGGGGATGGAAGACCCCAATGCGGGTATGGATCAACATATTCGGCAGGCCTTTTCGACAGCAGTACATTCATACCGGAAGCGGGGATTTTCATGTGACGGGATCTTTTTCAGCGCTCTGGGCTGGCATGAAGAAGATGCCGGAACCACCCGTTATTTGATGGAAAACTCCACTCTGCCGGCGCGGTTTGTTCCCTTGGAGGATTTGAGGGTGAAGGGAGATCGGATGACAGCGCGCTGGGAAGGTGAAGAGGTTCCGATCGATGTTCTGTACCGGCTTCATGCGTTAGAAATTTTAGCTGAAGATACTGACAGAGACGGCTACCCCACGGGAGCCCATGTGTTGGATTTGGTTGCGCGGGAGAAACTCCTTTTGATCAATCCTCCCTCAGCCTTGATCTCCCAGACCAAGGCATTGCAAGCATTGATCTGGAACCTTTACGAAGAAGATCAATTTCTGACCCCGGGGGAACGGGAGACAGTGGAAACCTATATGTTGCCCACTTATTTGGAAAACCGGTTTCTGGGAAAAGAGCCCCATGTGATCAAACCCATTTTCGGACGGGAAGGAGGGGCTGTCCGTCTTTGTGATGCACAAGGGCGGGTGGAGCATCGAGATTCTGATAGATTGTACGAAAATCAGCCGATGATCTACCAGAAACGTGTCGAGCTGGAGACTGTGGAGACAGAAACCTTGAAGGGACCTTTTCAAGGTCGGCTGTTGTGGGGTTCCTTCCTGGTCGGAGGAAAAGCCTCGGCGATCCTGGCCCGGGCTGATGGCCCGATCACCGGAAATCTTTCATATTTTCTCCCGGTGGGTTATTCATGAAAGGAAACCGGGGTGGAGAATGAAGTGGATCAATTGCCGGACTGATTTTGTCTATTTTATCAGGCGTGTTGATTAGCCATTTCTTGGTTGAGGAGATCATGTATTACCATGCTCCGGTTGCACCCATAGGGCACAAGTCGCGCTATGCCATCCTGCAGGAGGTAATGACTGCCGCTTCGA
Source organism: Kroppenstedtia guangzhouensis (assembly GCF_014637345.1). Lineage (GTDB taxonomy): Bacteria > Bacillota > Bacilli > Thermoactinomycetales > DSM-45169 > Kroppenstedtia > Kroppenstedtia guangzhouensis. The sequence continues at coordinate 93,823 of NZ_BMEX01000005.1, read as the reverse complement.
GTCTTCCTGTCGGGCAGGGGCAAAAGCCTTTCGGAAGTGTCACAAGGATGATGTTGTCCCTAAACGCCCTCCTTCCAGATTCTCCGTTGGGTAGGACGGCAAAGGCCGCTTTGGAAATACATGACTCGCATCACTTCTAACCCCTGTCGAAACAAGGAGTCTCCGTATTGTGAGAATATGTAAGTTTACGATCGGGCAGAAAGGGGTTATGATTATCGACCGTATGGACCAGAATCGGTCTGTACAGAAAAAACAGAGAGAATGGCCTGCAGGGTCAAGGAGGGGAAAAGCATGCATTTGTCGATGGAAACCTGTATCCAAACCACACAAGCACATCTGTTTGACTGTTTGGAGACGGAAGGACAACTGAAGAAGTGGGTTCCCCGGTTGATTCGGATCACTTACAAAGAGATGCCGAAAACGGGTGATTGGAAGGGAGCATCATTTATCCTGCATTTCCGGGGCGGAAAGAAAGAACAGGAAGTGCACGGAGAAGTCGTGGCGTATCGGAAGCCGGAACTCCTCGGAATTCGACTTTTCTTTGCACATACCATCCTGGATGTGTTTTTCAATATCCAGCAAGAAGAGGAGGGTCAGCTCCAGATCACCTGTGATTGTGAAATCAGTGTCGGTGAAAAGGGGAATCGCCTCAAAGCCCGTCTGGACGCCTGGCAAATCCGCCGTGCCTTTTCCGCTTATCTTAGACACTTGAAAAACAGAGCGGAAAACTATCCTTTATCGGCATAAAAACCACCCCCGGTTCATGATAGCCGGGGGATTGCTGTAGAAAAGGAGACTTTACTTTGTTGCCCCGTGAAAAAACCTGGCTTCCATACAGGGATGCCGGGTTTTTCATATAGTCGGGATCTCTTCCATGAGTTTTTTCCTCCCCTAGACCGTACGTGTTTGGGGTTTCCGGTAGAGAAAGGAATCGGGGGTGATTTTTTCGTCCGATCCACCTCGCACAGGCGGGAGGATGTAGGAGAGATCACGAGGAAAGCGACTCTTTCATGGACTACTTCACCTTCCTTATCTTCCCTTTCCGAACTGCGGCGCCTGTTAACAACAATATTTTAAAGGAGAGCAATAACTTAAAAAGCAAATCCTCATTCCCTGGATATGATCGAAAGGGAAGACTTTATTACTAATTGAGTATAAAAATGTTGATAAAATAGACCTTTTGCATTATTATATCATTCTATGATTTTATTTTTTAAGTGAATCATGGAGGTTTAGATGATGATGCACCTGGCTTCCCTTTCTAAATCCGATTCAAAATATTTGCGTTATAACAGAAGTTTGAATTGGATTCTCTCTTTTTTAAATCTGAGAGGGATTGGTTTAGAAGCGTTGTGAAAAAACTTCGGAGGGAGGGTTGGGTTTCCATGGAGAGTCTTGCACTCAGGGGAGCAACTCTCGCCCAAGGTCACTTCGGCTCCCGAGTCTCGTAATGCGCTTTTTGCAATGGATCAGAGACAGTGACACCTGGCCCACCCCCAGCAATGGTTTGGTCAAACATTCCTTAAAACCAAATTCCATGATGAACTGAACATTTAGTTGTAAAACGAGATCAAGGAATGAGGAAAACAGATGAATAAAAAAAAACAGCGGGGGAAAGCCCTGGTATGGATGGTGATCATCACACTTCTCTGGGCGATGATGCCCTGGCACTTGATCGGCTCCGTCGACTCCCGGAAAAAGTCTGAAGCGACGAACCATCCTGTGGGTGAATACAAGGGGATCCCAGAGAAAAATGAAGAGTTGGAAGGTGAACACAGCAGGACAAGGAGAAACAGCGATTTGACCAAAAGGGTGGAAATTCAACCAGAACCGATCTTAGACCAAGAAAAGAGAAGTCCAGTCCGGAAAATCGCCGATCAGCGAGTGACCGGGGAAGCGGAGGAGAAGAAATATCGGTCCAAAGCTGGAATGGATACCTATGTGCAAGAAAAATATCCGGACTACAACTACCATCATTCTCCTGAGTTGCGGACGGGCTATGCCACTGAGGTGGGAAAGACCCGTTCCTATATCCAGTTTGGATCGAAGCTTCCCGACTTGGATGGGGGGTTGCTGATCAGTGCCAAATTCAAAGCGTATAAATACTACGAGTATCCCAACCGTGCCGTGGATACGACGATCCGGATCCATCACGCGGATTGGAATCCGACCGGCATCCATTGGAACAAGCAACCCAAAATCGGCGGTTCTTATGCCAGCAAGTTCTTTCCGAAAGGAGCAGCCGAGGGTTGGTATGACTGGAATGTTACCCGCCTGGTGAAATACTGGTACGACAATCCCACCAGCAATCACGGTCTAGTCATGCAAGCTTCCAACGAGGGGATTAACGGCAGCTATCGGAAGTTTTACTCCGGTGATTATAGCACCGGGAAATACACCCCCCGTCTGGAAGTGTCCTACTCTCCGAAGCCGGAACCTCCCACGGGAACCGTGGTGGGCAACGGTCCGGGCTCCAAAACAGGATATATCAATCTGAAGTGGAACAGAGTCCCCGGAGCCGAGGGATATAAAATTCTGATTTTCAACGGCAAGAGTTATGACATCGTGGATGTTGGCGATGTGACCCGTTGGAGTACCAAAGGCAAGAAGCTGTGGCCCACCGCATCCCAGATCGAGGCGGGGGAATACAAATTGCGGCTGGATGGTTCCGGAGGGGAGTTGGCGGATGACCCCCGTCCTGTATATCGGAATGCCAACGAAGGGGGTTACAACAGCTCAAATTATCTGATCCGTGTAGTGGCTTACAACGCCTATGGAGAGACGGCGCCTTCGGACGCCTACCGGCCGGAGATTCCAGATCAGACACCTCCCTCCAAGCCGGGAAAGCCGGTATTGAGCAGAGGAGCGAATGACCGCTTCACCTTTACTTGGCAGACTTCCACCCCTGCTTCCGAAGTGAAAAAATACCGGGTCTACATGGGAACAGCTCCGGGTCAGGCGGATCTTGTCAACGGGACGGAGGTCGCCACTAACCACTATATCTATCCCAAGGCTTTAGATTCCCGCATGACGTATTATCTGTATGTTGTGGCGGTAAATGGCGTGGGTAATACGTCCCCCCCTTCGGAGAACGGCACGGGTCGGGGATGGCCAGCATGGCATTGGAGGCCGGTCTGGGCTTTGCTTCCAACCCCATTCCGTTTGAGAAGGATGAAGGGGGCCGGGTTAAGGGTTGCTTAAACGGATCCAAGGAACCGGATATTATCAAAAGAATGCTGGAAAGATGATAAGGAAAGCCGTTCTTTTATGGCCATGCTATGACAGCTTCCTTATCATTCTCTTCCGGCTCCCCACCCCGACGGGCAATGTTTTAATCAGGTTGATCGATGTCGGGGAATGAAGGAATTTATTAAAGCAGGAAAGATAAGAAAATCTGCCGAATGTAATTGCTGACGGACACAATGTGTCTATCGGGGACTGGGGGCCTAGATCCGAGATGGTTCATGCCCGAGAATCGAAACTCAGGTGAGAAGCAGATCACACATTCAGTAGGGGTGAAGAGATGAAAAAAGGTCAAAGTCCGGTGGTGGCCTTGTTGGGAACATTGGATACCAAGGGAGTGGAATACGGTTTTGTCCGGGACCGGATCGCCGGACTCGGAGTCGATACCTTGTTGATTGATGCGGGGATTATCGGTGACCCACAAGTGGAACCGGATATCAGCCGGGAGGAGGTCGCCCGGGCCGCCGGTCGAAAACTTGATGAGCTGGTTCAAGCGGGGGATCGCGGTGCGGCGATCAAAGTGATGGCGGAGGGTGCCGCCTCCTTGATCAGGAGATTGCATCGGGAGGGACGTCTGGACGGGATTCTGGGTCTGGGCGGCTCTGGGGGAACCGCCCTGGTGACAGAGTCGATGCGCGAGCTGCCCGTGGGGGTGCCCAAGTTGATGGTGTCGACGATGGCCTCAGGGGATACCCGCCCCTATGTCGGTGCGATGGACGTAACCATGATGTACTCGGTTGTCGACATTTCCGGAATCAACCAAGTGTCGGCCCGGATCTTGGCCAATGCCGCCGATGCCATCGCCGGAATGGTGACCGGGCAAGCACTTCCCCGATCGATGGAAAAGCCCCTGATCGGTGCCTCCATGTTTGGTGTGACCACACCGGCGGTGGAGGTCGGACGCAAGTGCCTGGAGGAGCTGGGTTACGAGGTGCTGGTCTTCCACGCCACGGGGACCGGGGGCCAATCGATGGAAGCCTTGATCCGGGATGGGTATATCACCGGGGTGTTTGACCTGACCACAACGGAGTTGGCTGATGATCTGGTCGGGGGTGTTCTCTCGGCAGGTCCCCATCGTCTGGAAGCAGCGGGAGAGAAAGGCATACCCCAGGTGGTCTCCTTGGGAGCGCTGGACATGGTCAACTTCGGTCCGAAAGAAACCGTCCCGCCTTCCTTTCAGAAACGGCGTCTGTACGAGCACAATCCCACAGTCACTTTGATGCGGACCACGCCGGAAGAGTGTAAGGAGCTGGGCCGGCGCCTCGCCCGGAAGCTCAATCAGGCGAAGGGGCCTGTCGCCCTGTTTATCCCCCTGAAAGGGGTTTCTGCCCTCTCCAAAGAGGGGGAGTTCTTCCATGACTCCGCGGCGGATGAGGCCATGTTCCAAGCTTTGCGGGCAGAAATCGACCGGAATGTGGTGGAATTGCATGAACTGGACACGGATGTGAATGATCCGGCCTTTGCGGAAACAATGGCCCGGCGTCTTAATGAACTGTATGTCGGAATGGAGAGTTGAACCATACAAGGAGGGACTTTGATGATCAACAGAGAGGATGCATTGCGACGTCTACATAAGGAAGTGAAGGAAGGACGTCCGATTATCGGAGCCGGAGCGGGAACCGGTCTGTCAGCCAAGTGCGCTGAAGCCGGCGGAACGGATCTGATCATCATTTACAACTCGGGTCGTTATCGCATGGCGGGGCGCGGTTCCTTGGCCGGTCTGCTCCCCTACGGTGATGCCAATGCGATTGTGGTGGAGATGGCCGGGGAAGTGTTGCCGGTGGTTCAAGATACTCCGGTGCTGGCCGGTGTTTGCGGCACTGATCCTTTCCGACTCATGCCGGTCTTCCTGAAACAATTGAAGGAAATGGGTTTTACCGGGGTGCAAAACTTTCCCACCGTGGGTCTGATGGATGGAAACTTCCGGGCCAACCTGGAGGAGACGGGAATGGGTTATGATCTGGAAGTGGAGATGATCCGGGAAGCGCATCAACTCGGATTGTTGACTGCTCCTTATGTCTTTGATGAAGAACAAGCGCGGAAAATGGCCGAAGCTGGGGCGGATGTGTTGGTGCCCCATGTCGGTTTGACCACCTCCGGCAACATCGGGGCCAAAACCGCACTTACCCTGGATGAAGCGGTGGAGCGGGTACAAGCGATGCATGATGCTGGCAAAGAGGTGAATCCGGAGATCCTTGTCCTCTGTCATGGCGGCCCGATCGCCGAGCCGGAGGATGCTGACTATGTTCTGAAAAATACCACAGGTATCGTCGGTTTTTTCGGAGCTTCCAGCATGGAGCGCCTGCCCACGGAAGTGGCCATCACCGAAAACATGCGCAAATTCAAGACGATCGGTTGAACCTGTGGTGAAACACGATCTCCCCGACCAAAATGCGGCTGCTCAACGTCTTGTAGAAAGATGGTTCCACCCCGAAATCAAGGGTGGACTTTTTATTCATCGATCCGTATAATAATACATAACGATGAATGATTATAAGAGGTGTTCGGACCATGAGCAAAGGGAAAGTGATTCTCGCTTATTCCGGCGGCCTGGATACATCGGTGGCGATTCAGTGGCTAAAGGAAAACTATGGATATGACGTGGTGGCGGTGGCTCTCGATGTGGGGGAAGGAAAAGACCTGGATTTTATCAAGGAAAAGGCACTGAAAGTGGGGGCGGTCAAGTCGCTGGTGGTGGACACCCGGAAATGGTTTGCGGAACATTATCTGCTGCCGGCGCTGAAGGCCAATGCCATGTATGAGGGGAAGTATCCTTTGGTCTCCGCTCTGTCCCGCCCACTGATTGCAGAAGTGCTGGTTCGGGTGGCCACAGCGGAGGGGGCGGTGGCGGTGGCCCACGGGTGTACCGGGAAAGGGAATGACCAGGTAAGGTTTGAACTGGCAGTCAAAGCCTTCAATCCCGAATTGGAAGTGATCGCCCCGGTCCGGGAATGGGCCATGTCCCGGGAAGAGGAGATCGCTTATGCTCAAAATCATGGCATCCCGATCCCGGTGGATCTGGATAATCCCTACAGCATCGATCAAAACTTGTGGGGCAGAAGCTGTGAATGCGGTGTCCTGGAGAATCCCTGGGCGGCGCCGCCGGCAGGGGCATACGAGTGGACCGCAGCGGTGGAAAAGACCCCGGATCAACCGGAGGATGTGGAGATCGCCTTCCAGCGGGGAAAGCCGGTTTCTCTGAACGGGAAAGAGCTGCCGTTCCACCGGTTGGTGTCGGAACTGAATCAATTGGCCGGTAAACACGGAGTGGGACGGATCGACCATGTGGAGAACCGGTTGGTGGGAATCAAGTCCCGGGAAGTTTACGAATGTCCGGCGGCGATGACGTTGATCACCGCCCACCGGGAGCTGGAATTCCTGACTCAGACCCGGGAAGTGATCCGGTTCAAACCGGTGGTGGAAGGAAAATGGGCGGAGCTGGCCTATGAAGGACTCTGGTTCTCTCCATTGATGAAGGCGCTGAATGCTTTTGTGGAGGAGAGCCAGGCGACGGTATCTGGGACAGTCCGGGTCCGCTTGTTCAAGGGGCAGGCTGTGGTGACAGGTCGGAAGTCGGAACACTCTCTGTACAGCGAAGAATTGGCCACCTACACACCCGAAGACACCTTCAACCACCAGGCGGCTGTGGGTTTTATTCAGCTATGGGGATTGCCGACGGAGGTCAATTCCAAGGTGAACCCGAAAAAGGAGGATCCCTCATTCAATGAAACTCTGGGGCGGGCGATTTACCAAGCCGACCAACCGACTCGTTGAAGAATACACCGCATCCATCGGTTTTGACCAAAAACTGTACGAAGAAGATATCCGCGGCAGTCTGGCCCATGTGAGGATGTTGGGGGAGTGTGGGGTTCTGACGGCGGAGGAAGCGGAGACGATCTCGGAGGGATTGCGGAAGATTCGGGATAGAATTCGGTCCGGTGAAGTGAAATTTTCCGTAGCTCACGAGGATATCCACATGAACATCGAGAAGTTGCTGATCGATGAAGTGGGTCCAGTGGGGGGGAAACTCCACACCGGCCGCAGTCGGAATGATCAAGTGGCACTGGATATGCATCTGTATGTCCGGGCCCGGACACTGGATTTGATTAAAGGATTGAACGTATTGCGCGAAGCTCTTGTAGCCAAGGCGGAGGAGCATGTGGACACTATTTTGCCTGGCTACAGCCACCTGCAACGGGCCCAGCCGGTCCGCCTCGCCCACCATTTGCTGGCTTACGTTGAAATGTTCGGGCGGGATACGGAACGGTTGTTTGACAGCTACAAGCGGGTGAACACCCTCCCCTTGGGGGCCGGTGCGATCAGCGGCACCACTTTTCCCATCCGCCGGGAGTTAGTGGCGGAGGAGCTGGGTTTTGATCGGATGTATGACAACAGTATGGACGCGGTCAGTGACCGGGATTACCTGGTGGAGTTTTTGGGAGCGTCCTCCCTGATCATGGTGCATCTATCCCGGCTGTCGGAGGAGTTGATCCTGTGGTCCAGCCAGGAGTTTGGCTACATCGAACTGGATGATGCATTCTGCACCGGCAGCAGTATGATGCCTCAGAAGAAAAACCCGGATGTACCGGAATTGATCCGGGGGAAGACGGGACGGGTGACAGGACATTGGGTGGCTTTGATCACCACTTTGAAAGCCCTCCCCCTGACCTATAACAAAGATATGCAGGAGGACAAGGAGGGAATTTTCGATACCGTCGACACCTTGCAGGGAGCGCTGGCACTGATGGCTCCGATGGTGGCCGGGATGAGGGTGGACAAGGAGCGGATGCGGCAAAGCGCGGAACAGGGCTTCACCAATGCGACGGATCTGGCGGACTATCTGGTGACCCGGGGTCTTCCCTTCCGCGAGGCGCATGAAGTGGTGGGCCGGCTGGTTCTCTCCTGTCTGGAGCAAGGACGGCACCTGAGGGATCTGACTCTGGAGGAATTCAAAAATGCTTGCCCGTTGATCGATGAAGATGTCTATTCGAAGCTGGATGTGGAACAGGTGGTCGACGCCCGGAAAGCTGGAAGCGGCACTGCACGGAACCGGGTGGTGGAAATGATCGCCAAGAAAAAAGAAGAATTGGATGAAACCCTTCGCTGGCTGGACACCGTTTCATATTAACAGGTGAAGAACTGAAAACCTGCCCGATTTTTTCGGCGGGTTTTTTCTGTTCTCCACCTATCAATAACAACTTCATTTCTGGAAAAGTTCATATAGATGATATACAACAAATACGTAGATGATATAATAAAAAGGATTTCCGGCATTCATTTGCGAATTTTTCTATCTAAATCTACCATATTCGATAGAGATTGGACGGAACTTGAACCACGTGTCAAAACCCAATACGTACGAGGGTGATCACATGATTGAGATGCATGATGTGTACAAGGTTTATCCCAATGGTGTCAAAGCCCTGAACGGAATCAATGTGAAAATCGACCAGGGTGATTTTGTTTATGTGGTCGGACCCAGCGGTGCGGGTAAAAGTACCTTCATCAAATTGATGTACCGGGAGGTAAGTCCCACCCATGGAGTCATCCTGATCAACGGGGTGAATGTGAAGCGGGTGCGGGACTGGAAAATCCCGTATCTTCGCCGGAAGATCGGTGTTGTGTTCCAGGATTACAAGCTTTTGCCCAATATGACGGCATATGAAAATGTTGCCTTCGCCATGGAAGCGGTGGAGACACCCAAGCGGAAGATCCGGCGTCGGGTGCAGGAGGTTCTGGAATTGGTCGGCCTTTACGATCGGATGAATGCTCTTCCTTCCCAGCTTTCCGGGGGGGAACAGCAACGGGTTTCCATCGCCCGGGCCATGGTGAACAACCCCAGTTTTATCATTGCCGACGAGCCGACCGGAAACCTCGATCCGGAAAACTCCTGGGACATCATGTACCTGCTGGAGGAGATCAATTCCCGTGGTACCACGGTTGTCATGGCCACACACAACAAAGAGATTGTAAACACCATGCGTAAACGCGTGATTGCGGTGGAGCAGGGTGTGATCGTCCGCGACGAACAGCAGGGGGAATACGGCTATGAGGATTGACACCTTGTTGCGACATACCCGGGAAGCTTTCAAAAGTTTGATCCGGAACAACTGGATGACCTTTGCTGCGGTCAGTGCCGCTAGTGTTACCCTGTTGATTTTTGGACTCTTCCTGGTGTTCGCCTTCAATATTAACTACATGGCTTCCGAATTGGACCGGGAAGTGTCGATCCGGGTCTTTCTGAACGCCTCCATCTCCAGTGATGAGATTGATCAGGTGAAGAGCAGCATCGAAAAAAAACCGAAAGTGGAGAGTGTGAAATTTATCTCCAAGCAAGAGGGCCTGGAATCGATGAAGGGATGGTTCGGCGAGGATGAGAAGTTCCTTGAGGGTCTGGAGAAGGACAACCCCATTCCGGACATGTTGGAAGTGATGGCGAAGGATCCCCGTCAGAGTGAATCCTTGTCCGAGGAGCTCAAAAGAGATTATCCGAACCAAGTGGATAATGCCGACTTTGGCGGCGGGGTCTCCCGCAGCATTCTCGATATGTCGAGTCTGATCCGCAACGTGGTCTTCATTTTCGGATTGGGATTGGCGGTGCTGGCGGCTTTCCTCATCTCCAACACGATTAAGCTGACCATCTTCGCCCGTCGCCGGGAGATCGAGATCATGCGGCTGGTGGGCGCCAGCAACTGGTTTATCCGCTGGCCCTTCTTCATCGAAGGGACCCTGATCGGGTTGCTGGGTTCCGTCGTCCCGGTTGCTGTGGTTCTGGCCGGTTACAATGCCGTCGTCCGGATTTTGGACGCCGATAAAGCATACAGCTTTTTCAAACTGCTCGGGATGTGGCCCCTGTCTCTCTGGGTGGCGGGGCTGACCGCTCTGTTGGGTGTGATGATCGGGATCTGGGGAAGTCTCATTTCCATCCGCCGGTTCCTGCGTACCTGACGGCAGGTGGGTCCGGAGTGGAGAATCAGGAGGGGGAAACGGAGTGAAAAGCAACCTTTCCACACGTTGGGTCGGCGGTGGATTGTCCCTGATTTTGGCCGCTGCCCTCCTATTTCCCGGAAGCATCCGTGCCGATGAGATCCAGGAGAAGAAACAGGACATCAAGGAACGGGATAAGGAGATTCAGAGGCTGGAGAAGGAAAAGGCCGCGACAAAGAAGGATCTGAAATCGGTTTTTGCCGAGCTCGACCAAAAAAAGATGGAATTGGCAGACCGGAGCAGTGAAGTTTATGAGTTGGAACAGAAGCTGAAGAAGACGAAAAAGGATCTTCAACAGAAAGAAGAGCAACTGAAGATTCAGGAGCAACGGTATAAGGGCCGGGTTCGTACGCTTTATGAGCAGGGTGAGATGTTTTACGTGGAACCCTTGCTGAATTCGGAGAGTCTGGGGGAGTTCCTCAATCGGCTCAAGTTTGTCCAGATGGTGATCCAAAGAGATCAGCATCTGGTTGAACGGTACCAACGGGACCGGGTGGCACTCAATCGGAAGAAGCAAAGTTTTGAGCATCTTTTGGCTGATCGGCGGAAAAAGGAGAAAGAGGCGCGGGAACTTCATGCCCAGCTGATTCAGGAGTACAAACAGGTTGAAAAAGAATTGAACCGATTGGCCGAGGAGCAGGAACACCTGGAGGAAGTGAACGAAAAGGAGAGTCAGCAGGTCCGGGAGCTAGTCCGCAAACAGCAGGAGGCGGGGCGGACAGCGGAAGCTTCCGGCACTTATGACGGGGGAGCTTTTTTGAAACCGGTGAAAGGCGCCTCCATCACATCGGGTTACGGGATGCGTTACCATCCGGTACGAAAGCAATACAAAATGCATACGGGGGTGGATTTCGGTGCACCCCTCGGTACCCCGATTCGTGCCGCCGCCGCCGGTAAGGTGATCGCCTCCCGTCCCATGAGGGGATATGGATACATTGTCGTGATTGACCATGGTGGCGGGCTCTCCACCCTGTATGCCCACGTTTATGCCCAGGATGTCAAAGTGAGCGTCGGCCAGTCCGTATCCAGGGGACAGGCCATCGCGGCAGTGGGTAACAACGGATGGTCGACCGGGCCTCACCTTCATTTTGAAGTATTGAAGAACGGGGAACATACCAATCCGATGCGGTACCTGAAATAGGAGCGTTGTGAAAAAGTCGTCACAGGGAGGACTGGAGCGTCTTTGGCCCGTCAGAGCTTTGGCGCCGGAATGTGAAATCCAATCCCGATCGTCCAAGAACGCACTAAATCACTACCTCTCCAGTGGGGGAATAACGGGTGGCTCAGAAGGAAGGAGGGATCGGATGAAAAGAAGGTTATTGACGGGTGCGACAGCTTTCACCCTTGCCTTTTCCAGCATTCCGAATGTGCAGGCGGAAGAAGATATGGAAAAGGCCTGGAAGGATCTGGAGGAGATCCGGAAGGAGAAGAAGGAGATCAAGGGTGAAATTCGGGAAGCCAAGGAAACGATGGATCGGGAAAAGAAAAAAATGGAGCAGATCAGCGAGCAGATCCATCAATCCAACGAAGAAATATTTTCCGCCAAGCAAAAGATGAAAAAAGTTCAAAAGGCTCTCAACCAGGCGGAGAATCAATTTCATGATCGCATCGAGAGCGTTTACCGAAGCGGGAAGCTGGGGTATATGAGCACCTTGTTGGAATCCGATTCCCTGTCCCAATTTCTGGCCCGTTTTGAGACGCTCAGTCTTCTGGTCAAACAGGATCATCTCTTGATGGAAAAAATCGCTGCAAAGAAAAAAGAGATCAAGCGGCAACAGAGAAAATTGGAGAAATTGAACAAAAAACGGGAGCAAGAAATCGAAACGGCCGAAGAAACCTACAATCGAATGCAGGAGAACCGAAAAAAAAGCAAAGTGGCTTTGGCAGGGATCGAAGAAGAGGAGAACATCCAAGAAAAAGAGGTTCGGCGTGTGAATCTGCTCGCCCTGAAAAATGGATCGTTCAAGTATCCGGGGGGGCCCCTGAGCTGGCCGGGAAAAAGTCGCCGGATCACTTCGCCCTACGGGTATCGGGTTCATCCAGTCACCGGTGTATACAAACTTCATACCGGTATCGACACCGAAGGGAATGCTGGGGATCCGATCTATGCCGCCGCAGACGGAATTGTCCTGGAGAGTCAGCCTGCTTCCGGATACGGCTGGATCATCATCTTGGATCACGGTAGTGGACTGACCACCCTGTACGCCCACATGTATCCCCACACGGTTCGGGTTCAAAAAGGGGACTATGTAAAAAGAGGTCAGGGGATTGCCAGTATCGGAAGCAACGGTTATTCCACCGGACCTCACAATCACTTTGAAGTTCGCAAACAGGGTCAATTGCAAAATCCCTTGAAATACTTGGAGTGATGATTCCAGGAAGTATTTTGGAAAAGTACAATCAGGGGGAGTGCGGTGTGTTTCCGCTCGGAAAATCTCAGGCCGACAGCGAAGGAATCGTCCCGACCGGCCAAAAACGTACTTGAAACACAACTTCCATGACCGCGACAACCAATGCCTCGGCGCATTGGCTTTTCTTTTTGGTGAGTGTCCGTCCTTGTGCGGGAGTGTAAATTCTGCTAGAGTGAACCTGATACTAACCTCGGCTCGCTTGTCATATATTGAATCAATCCCTCGTCAGTTCCGGGCGGTTGACTGCAGGTGACCCATCAGATCCCTTCCATGAGGAGAAGGATGCCGACTCGGCTGCCCATGAGATGTAATCAAAGGTGGTGTTTGGATGTATATGCGTGGACGTACCGTTGCCCTGATCGTGGTCTTTGCCGTCCTGTTCAGCAGTCTGACAACGGCGGTGGTGGTGGGTGACGGGGGCTTGTTATCCCGGGCGACGGGGTCTTCATTCTTCAGCGGGGTCAGCAGCAACTCCGAGCTGGAGGATCATCTGAATAAATTGAAAGAGGCCTACGGAACGATTAAATCTCAGTATATCGGTGAGGTGGATGATCAAAAGCTGATCGACGGGGCGATCCGAGGGATGGTGGATTCCCTCAACGACCCTTACTCCGCCTATATGGATCAAAAAACGGCTAAACAGTTCCATTCCTCTCTCGACTCCACCTTCCAGGGGATCGGTGCGGAAGTCACCATGAAGAAAGGAAAGGTGACGATCGTCTCTCCTTTTAAAGGCTCTCCTGCGGAAAAGGCCGGGCTTCGGCCGGAGGATCAGATTCTCAAGGTGAACGGGGACAGTCTGGAGGGAATGGACCTGAATGAGGCGGTCTCCAAGATCAAAGGGCCCAAAGGGACGAAAGCGCGTTTGGAAGTGTCCCGTCCCGGGCAGAGTGAAGTTCTCAAGATTGTAGTGGTCCGTGACGAGATCCCGATTGAAACGGTTCATGCGGATATGCTGGATGGAAAAATCGGAAAGCTTGAGATTTCCCAGTTCTCCACAGATACATCCAAAGATTTTCTGAAGGAGTTGGAAGAGCTGGAATCGAAGGGCATGAAAGGGCTTGTGATCGATGTTCGCGGAAATCCCGGCGGGTTGCTTCCGGCTGTGGTGGAAATCAGTGAACAACTGGTGCCTGACCAAAAGAAAATTATGATGACTGAAGACAAGACAGGTCATCGCATTGAATACAAATCCAAAATGAAAGAGAAAAAAGAGTATCCGATCGTGATTCTGACGGATAAGGGATCAGCCAGTGCTTCCGAGATCCTGGCCGCTGCGTTGAAGGAATCCGGCGGATACAAAACCGTTGGTGAGGCCACCTTTGGCAAAGGGACGGTTCAAACGGCGAAGGATTTCGAGGACGGAAGCAATCTGAAACTGACCATGGCCAAATGGTTGACCCCGGAAGGGAACTGGATTCATAAAAAAGGGATCAAACCAGATGTCAAGGTGAAACTTCCGGACTATTACAGCGCAACTCCACCCCAACCGGATAAAACCCTCAAACGGGACATGACATCTCAGCAGGTGAAGAACTTGCAGTTGATCCTGGAGGGGTTGGGCTATCGGCCGGATCGGACGGACGGATACTTCAGTGAACAGACGGAAACTGCCGTCAAAGCTTACCAACGGACCGAAAAATTGCCAGTCACCGGGGTGGTCGACAGTAAGACAGCGATGAAGTTGCAGGATTCGTATATCGAGATGTTGCGCAAGCCGGAGAATGATTTGCAACTTCGGGTGGCCGTGGAAACGTTGAAAAAAGAGATGAGGTAACCCCCCTTGCCCCGGGGGGGTTTTTTCATGTTTCTTGGAACGGGTGTTCCTGTTTTTCCATCAGGTTGTGCTATAATGGAACGGATGACAAATACGAGGTGATGGCTGTGGCTAAAAACAGGTTTCGCCTGGTTTCCGAATATCAACCCCAGGGGGACCAACCGAAAGCGATTGCGATGTTGACGGATGGCCTCCTGACAGGGAAAAAACATCAGACACTGCTGGGGGCGACCGGAACGGGGAAAACCTTCACTATCGCCCATACCATCGCTCAGGCAGGAAAGCCCACGCTGGTGATCGCCCACAACAAGACGCTGGCGGCCCAATTGTGCGGGGAACTGAAGGAGTTCTTCCCCGAAAACGCTGTCGAATACTTTGTCAGTTACTACGACTATTACCAACCGGAGGCCTATGTGCCCCAGACGGATACCTATATTGAAAAAGATGCCTCGATTAATGACGAGATTGATAAATTGCGCCACTCCGCCACCAGTGCCCTGTTTGAGCGACAGGATGTGATTATTGTGGCCAGTGTCTCCTGCATCTACGGACTCGGTTCCCCCGAGGAATACCGCAGTCAGGTGGTCTCCTTGCGGGTCGGGATGGAGAAGGATCGCAATAGAGTACTGCGGGATCTGGTGGATATCCAATATGAGCGGAACGACCTCAATTTCATCCGGGGAACTTTCCGGGTTCGGGGAGATGTATTGGAGATTTTCCCCGCATCCCGGAGTGAACAGGCGATCCGGGTGGAGTTTTTTGGGGATGAGATCGATCGCATCCGGGAGATCGATGTGCTGACCGGGGAGATCCTGGGAGATCGGGAGCATGTCGCCATTTTTCCTGCTTCTCACTATGTTACGCGGCAAGAGGTGATGCGCCGAGCTCTGAAAGAGATCAGGGCGGAGTTGGATGAACGCCTGTCCGCTCTGAAATCCCAGGGCAAGCTGTTGGAAGCTCAACGGCTGGAGCAACGGACCCGCTATGACATGGAGATGATGCAGGAGATCGGCTTCTGTTCCGGGATTGAAAACTATTCCCGGCACCTGGTGGGCAAAAAGGCGGGAGAACCTCCCTATACACTTCTCGATTACTTCCCTGACGATTTTGTGACCATTATCGATGAGTCCCATGTCACCATTCCACAGATCGGCGGGATGTACAAAGGAGATCGTTCACGGAAAGAGATGCTGGTGGAACATGGTTTCCGCTTGCCCTCCGCCTTAGATAACCGGCCCCTGCAGTTTGAAGAGTTTGAAGAACGGTTGCACCAGGTGATCTTTGTCTCCGCGACCCCCGGTCCCTACGAGCTGGAGAAGACCCCGGAAGTGACAGAGCAAATCATCCGACCCACAGGTCTGCTCGACCCCAAAATTCATGTTCGCCCCATCGAAGGCCAGATCGACAACCTGATCGGAGAAGTGAACAAGCGGGTGGAGCGGAATGAACGGGTGCTGGTCACCACCCTGACCAAAAAGATGGCGGAGGATCTGACCGATTACCTCAAGGAAGCTGGGATCAAGGTACAGTATCTGCATTCCGACATCAAAACGATTGAACGAATGCAGATACTGCGGAGTCTTCGTCTCGGTGAGTTTGATGTTCTTGTCGGGATCAACCTTCTCCGGGAGGGATTGGATCTGCCGGAGGTTTCTCTGGTGGCGATCTTGGATGCCGACAAGGAAGGCTTTTTGCGAGCGGAGCGATCGCTCATCCAAACCATCGGCCGGGCGGCCCGCAATGCCAATGGGGAAGTGATCATGTATGCTGACCGGATCACGGAGTCCATGCGGAAGGCGATTGATGAGACGGAACGCCGTCGGTCAGTGCAGATCGCTCATAATGAAAAACACGGGATCACGCCGCAGACCATCCGCAAGGCCGTTCGTGAAGTGATTGAAGCTACCAAGGCGGCGGAAGAGAGTGAAACGTATCAAGTGGCCCCCGACATGGAGAAAATGAGTGGAAAAGAACGGAGACAACTGATCGAAGGACTGGAGAAAGAGATGAAACAGGCGGCCAGGGATCTCCAATTTGAACGGGCGGCGGAGTTGAGGGATATGATCTTGGAACTCAAAGCGGAGGGAGCATAAACTGTGGCCCAGGAAAACATCATCATACGCGGAGCACGCGTCCACAATCTGAAAGAGGTGGATGTCACTATCCCCCGGGATCAATTGGTTGTACTGACGGGTCTGTCAGGATCCGGAAAATCTTCACTCGCCTTTGACACCATCTATGCCGAGGGACAGCGACGATATGTGGAGTCCCTGTCGGCCTATGCCCGTCAGTTTCTGGGACAGATGGATAAACCGGATGTCGATTCCATCGATGGACTTTCCCCGGCGATCTCCATCGACCAGAAGACGACCAGCCGCAATCCCCGGTCCACTGTGGGAACAGTCACGGAGATCTATGACTATATCCGTCTCCTCTATGCCCGGGTGGGTCGCGCCTACTGCCCGGAGCACGGTATCGAGATCTCTTCCCAGACGGTTCAACAGATGACTGACCGGATCATGGAGTTGCCGGAACGGACCCGGATCCAAATCCTGGCCCCGATGGCGGAAGGGCGTAAAGGGGAGCATGCCAAACTGCTGGAGGAGATCCGGAAGCAGGGCTTTGTCCGTGTCCGCATGGATGGAGAGATTCGGGATCTTTCCGAGGAGATCAAACTGGAGAAAAACAAAAAGCACACCATTGAAGTGGTGGTGGACCGGATCGTGATCAAACCTGGGGTCGAAACGCGGCTCACCGACTCCATGGAAACGGCACTCAACCTTGCTGGCGGCAAAGTGTTGATCGATGTGATCGACGGGGAGGAAATGCTGTTCAGCCAAAATTTGGCCTGCCCCGAATGCGGCTTCAGCATGGATGAGTTGTCTCCGCGGATGTTCTCCTTCAACAGCCCCTTCGGGGCTTGTTCCACTTGTGACGGATTGGGCAGCCGGATGGAGGTCGACCCCGCTCTGGTGATTCCGGACAAGGAAAAAACCCTGCGTGAGGGAGCCATAGAACCCTGGGTCAGTAAATCCAGCACCTATTACCCATCGCTGTTGGAGTCGGTCTGTAATCATTATGAAATCGACATGGATGTGCCGGTGAAGGACTTGCCCAAGGGGGATCTCAAAAAGCTTCTCAAAGGAACCGGTGAACGGATTCCCTTCCGTTATGAGACAGAGGGACGAGTAAGACAACTTCAGATTCGATTTGAAGGCGTCTTGAATAACCTGGAACGCCGATTCCGAGAGACGGGCTCCGACATGATCCGGGAGCAGATTGAAAACTATATGAGCAACAAACCCTGTCCCACCTGTCAAGGGGCGAGACTGCGCAAAGAGAGTCTCAGTGTCCGGGTGGGCGGACAAAGCATCGATACCCTCACCTCCCTCTCGATACGGGAAGCCCGGGAGTTTTTCTCTCATCTGGAACTGACGGAGAAGGAGAGGGTCATCGGGCGTCAGATTCTGAAGGAAATTGACAGCCGCCTCGGTTTCCTGATCAATGTGGGTCTGGACTATCTCACATTGAACCGTGCCGCCGGGACCTTGTCCGGCGGGGAGGCGCAGCGGATCCGGCTGGCCACCCAGATCGGTTCCAAGCTGATGGGAGTCCTCTATATCCTGGATGAACCCAGCATCGGGCTGCACCAGCGGGACAACGCCAAGCTGATCCGGACCTTGGAAGAGATGCGTGACCTGGGAAACACCCTGATCGTGGTGGAACATGATGAAGACACCATGCTGGCTGCTGACCATATCATTGATGTAGGTCCCGGAGCGGGGACCCATGGAGGCCGTATCGTTGCCCAGGGAACCCCGGAAGAGGTGATGGCGATGGACCATTCCCTGACCGGGCAGTATCTGTCCGGCCGCAAGTTCATTCCCCTGCCGGAAGAGCGGCGCAAGGTGGGTGGCAACTGGGTGGAGATCAAAGGAGCCAGGGAAAACAATCTGAAAAACATCAACATCAAGATTCCCCTCGGTGTTTTCACCTGTGTCACCGGAGTGTCCGGTTCCGGGAAAAGCACCCTGGTCAATGAGATCCTGTTGAAGGCGTTGGCCCGGGAGTTGAACAAATCCAGGTGGATTCCCGGGAAACACCGGATGATCAAAGGGATGGAGCACCTGGACAAGGTGATCAACATCGACCAATCCCCCATCGGCCGCACCCCCCGCTCCAATCCGGCTACCTATACCAGCGTGTTTGACGACATTCGGGATGTATATGCCAATACTCAGGAGGCCAAGGTGCGGGGATACAAAAAGGGCCGGTTCAGTTTCAACGTCAAGGGGGGCCGTTGTGAAGCCTGCCGGGGAGACGGGATCATCAAGATTGAAATGCACTTTCTGCCGGATGTCTATGTTCCCTGTGAAGAATGCAAAGGCAAGCGGTACAACCGGGATACCCTGGAAGTGAAATACAAAGGAAAAAACATCTCGGATGTGTTGGATCTTCGTGTGGAAGATGCACTGGAGTTTTTTAAAAACATCCCCCGCATCCGGCGGAAACTGCAAACCCTGTATGATGTGGGGTTGGGTTATATCAAACTGGGTCAACCCGCCACCACCCTGTCCGGCGGGGAAGCCCAGCGGGTGAAGCTGGCTTCCGAACTGTACAAGCGGAGCAACGGGCGCACGTTGTACATTTTGGACGAGCCGACCACAGGTCTCCATGTGGATGATATTTCCCGCCTGTTGCATGTATTGCAGCGCCTGGTGGAGAACGGCGATTCCGTCCTGGTGATCGAACACAATCTGGATGTGATCAAGACGGCGGATTACCTGATTGATCTCGGACCTGAAGGAGGGACGGGGGGAGGTACCGTCGTTGCCACAGGGACCCCGGAAGAGGTGGCCCGGGTGGAAAGCTCCCATACCGGACAGTTTCTGCGGCCGATTCTGGAAAGAGACCGCCGTCGGATGGAGCGCTTTCACCAGGAGTTGATGGACGGAATCTCCCGCCGGGCCAAAGACAGAACCGGCTGACCGGGTTTTCTGATGCAAGGCGGGATCGTGTAAAATAAAGTTGCAGAAAACGAAAAGGGGGAAATCGGATGTTTGACTACACGGTGGAAACCCCAAAGACAGTGGATGAAGCGATCGCAGCTTTGGAGCGGACACTTTCCGACCATCAGTTTGGAGTTCTGTGGAAACTGGACATTCCCACCAAGCTGATGGAAAAAGGAATTGCTCTGCAACAGGACTTCCGCGTACTCGAAGTCTGCAACCCGGATATTGCCAAGAAAGTGCTGATCCGAAACCAGAAAGGCGGCTACTTTCTCCCTTGTAAAATCGTGGTCTATCGCAGTGAGGAAACTTTGAAGACCCACATCGGTCTTCTCCGTCCCACTTCGCTGCTGGCGATGACGGAGGATGAGGATCTGAAAGAAATCGCTGCAGAAGTGGAAAAAACCATGATCCAGGCAATCGATGAAGCCAAATAACCGGAATCACAAGAAAGCCAGTCCAGTCCTGCGGGACAGGGCCGGCTTTTCCGTTATCCAGTGAGAAGGGATCTCATCATGGTGCGAAGGGGGTCATCATGGACCAGATGGAGCGAATCTTTCCCCACATGTTCATCACTTTCGGAAAAAATCTGCAATCCCGCCAAAAAGTCCGGACCACCCTTTCATACCGCTTCTGCCAAAGAATAAGGCATTTGAGACCCTTTGGGGAAGAATCCGCAAGTGGCAACCGGGAAAATGAAGCAAGAAGTCCAGTTCATCGAAGGCGGGCAATTCGGAAAAAAGATGGCTTGCACCGGAGTGGTTGGGTTGGGATACTATAGGGAATAGATGTGCGTGAGGAGGAATAAAGATGGGAATAATTGTCCGTCTGTTACTAAACGCCTTGGCAGTGTTGCTGGCCGCCCAGCTGATCCCGCAGATTGAAGTGGAGGGGTTTGGCACTGCCCTTTTGGTGGCGCTGGTGCTGGGATTGATCAACACTTTTATCCGTCCAGTGCTCATTTTCTTGACCCTCCCCATCTCCTTTATCACCTTGGGCTTGTTTATATTTATACTGAACGCTCTGCTTTTTTGGGTGACCGGCTTCCTGGTTCCGGGATTTGAAGTGGGCGGGTTTTTCGGTGCCTTGCTGGGTTCGATCCTGGTCAGTGTCATCTCTTGGCTGTTGAACGGGATCTGGAAAGGGTTGAGGGAGTGAAGGGTCACGGCTGAACAAGCAAGTGGTCTTTCTTTCTTCCTCAGTCTTGGGAGGAGCGTGGATCGCTCCTTCTTTTTTTACAGGGTGAATCCACTGTGTACAATAGAGGTGGCCCTAAAAGCATTGTGAAAAAGTCATTCCAAGAACACACTGAAATCATTGTAAAAAGCCGTTCACAGGGAGGGTTGGGTTTCACATGGAGTGATTTTGGCAGTTTTAGAACAACGAAAAGGTCATGTGAAATCCGATCCCGACCAGGCCAGCACTCATTCACAACGACAACGTTTCTAAGATCCGGAGTGAAGATTGGAGGGGAGAGTGTTGCGGGAGAGGGAGTTTTCCAGACTGGTTGGTCGATTGGAGGCGGCATTGGGGAAAAGGGTGAGGGTTCTGCGGGATGAAGCGCCGCCACCCTCTGCAATCGATTCTTTTCAGCTGGATGGAAGGCACCGGTTGTCGGTGGCAGGGGGGCTCACCGAACAGGAAAAAGCTCTGATTTGTCTTTTCTTGGGAGAGTGGAGACAAAACCGGGTTCAGGAACCAGACTCTGGGGAACCTTTGGCCATCCTGGAGAAGTGGCTGAAACTGACGGAGGTTCGTGGGGGACTCCCTCATCCCCCACCGTCGGTGGAGGAGCTGTTCCGAAAGGAACGGGTCCCCTTTTTGGCTGTTCATCCCGCTCTCTCGGGGAAAAGGATGAGCGGTTTGAAAAGAGTGGTAAGCAGTTATTTTGAGGATCAGGCATGGTTGGTCCCGCTCAACCGGGCGGAATCACTCCTCCTGTTGCCCCTTTCCTTTATCTATGGAGAGGACACAAAGGATCAAAAAAAAGGATTGGAAGAAACGGCACAGGGGCTGGTGGAGGTGATCATCACCGAAGCGGGGGAGGATGTGAGAGTGGTCGTCCATCCTGCTGTAGGTGAGGCGCATCTTTTGCCCCGAGCGATAGCGACGCTGCGGGAAGTTTGGCGGATAGGTCGAACCCATCGTCCCGCCGATCCGGTGTACACCACCTGGCAGTTTTCCCTGGAAAAATTGTTGGAGTCGGTGGATGAGGAACGAGTGAATCAATTTTTGGCTGATGTATCCTCAACTCCTTTCTGGGAGGATGAAGAACTGTGTCAAACGCTGGAAGCTTTTCTGGAACAAGATCTCAATGTGAGTGAAACCGCCCGAAGGATGTTCATCCACAGGAACACATTGATTTACCGTCTGGAACGGCTCAGGCAGGAGTCCGGGCTGGATGCCCGCCGGTTTGAGGACGCTGTTCGGATCCGATTGGCACTCCGGTTGTCCCGACTTTTCCGGTGATGGGCAAATTGCTCAAACCAAGCCGTCCATTTTTGGTTGCCTTGTCGATGGAGTCCCTTCACCTTCCGCGGTACAATGGAAAAAATGGAGAATGAAAGGGGTTTCATCATGGCAGAGCTCAAACTGAAACACATTTATAAGCACTACGGAGGAGTGACAGCAGTCAATGATTTTGACCTGGAGATTAAAGATCAGGAATTTCTGGTATTGGTAGGTCCTTCAGGTTGCGGAAAGTCGACCACTCTCCGTATGATTGCCGGATTGGAGGAAATTTCAGAAGGGGAGTTGGTTATCGGCGACCGACTGATGAACGATGTACCCCCGAAAGACCGGGATATTGCCATGGTGTTCCAAAGTTATGCTCTCTACCCGCATATGAATGTATATCAAAACATGGCGTTTGGCCTCAAACTTCGCAAATTTAAGAAAGATGAGATTGATAGACGGGTTCGGGAAGCGGCCAAAATCCTGGATATTGAACATCTGTTAAATCGCAAACCGAAAGCCCTCTCGGGTGGACAGCGGCAACGGGTCGCCCTCGGCCGGGCGATTGTAAGGGAGCCCCAGGTGTTTCTGATGGACGAGCCCCTGTCCAATCTGGATGCCAAACTCCGGGTTCAGATGCGGACGGAGATCAGCAAACTGCACCAACGGCTGAAGACCACCATCATTTACGTCACCCATGACCAGACGGAAGCGATGACGATGGGGGATCGGATCGTGGTGATGAAAGACGGAGTCATCCAACAAGCGGATACGCCGACCCGGATCTATCACCATCCTGCCAATGTGTTTGTCGCCGGTTTTATCGGATCTCCCTCGATGAACTTTATCCAGGGGCGGTTGGTGGAAAAAGCCGGGGCGGTTCACTTCAGGGGGAGTAGCCTGGATGTGAAGATTCCCGAGGGGAAAGCGAAGATCCTGCGACAACAGGAAATGGTGGGTAAACAGGTGATTTTCGGAATCCGTCCCGAAGATATTCACGATGAGCCTCTCTTTCTGGATTCGACTCCCGACAGCTGTTTTACAGCCAAGGTGGAAGTGGCGGAAAATATGGGCTCGGAGATGTATCTCTACTTGTCCGGGATCACCGACCAATGGGTAACAGCCCGTGTAAACGCCCGAACCGGATTTACCATCGGCAACGAAGTGAAACTTGCCCTGGATATGAACAAAGTGCACGTTTTTGACAAGGAGACGGAAACAGCGGTATTCTGATTTTCTCATGTTCATCCCATAAAGCCAGCGAAAGCATTGAGCGGTAATGGAGAAAGCGGTTCTCTTCCGCAAAGGGCCGCTTTTTCTGTGCAAAGGGTTATCATTAAGCATAACAACCACACGAAAAAAATATTAAAATGACATGAAATTCGATTTCATCTCCGAATAACTATAATAGAGACCTGATTCTTCCTAACCTACAAAATGGGGGTTTTCGGTTTTATGTTCACATTGGAAGAAGTAAAGGAGAAAACGTACAAAAAGAGAGATGCCTGGTGGACCGTGTTGCTGGTGGATCCCTTGGCCTCCCGGTTGGTGCTACCCTTGGCGAACCATACCCGTATCACACCCAACCAGATCTCTTTGGCTGCTTTTCTGGTTGGATGCGGAGCTGCATGGTTCTTTTTCCAAGGAGATTCATTCTCATTGTGGATGGGTGCCTTATTGTTTCATTTCAGTTTTGTACTGGACTGTATGGATGGGAAAATCGCACGTTTGAAAGGAACCGGATCTGTTTTTGGAATGTGGCTGGATTACATGTTGGACCGGGTGCGGGTGGTGATTTGCGCCTTGATGTTGATGACCGGCCAGTTCCTGTTAACCGATGATCCGACGTATCTGGCCCTGGCTATTTTGATTATCTTTATGGATATGCTCCGCTATATGGATGCCTTGCAATTGTACAAACTCCGCCGTGAAATGCGCAAGAAAATCCGTCAAGCCAAGCGGAATGCACAGCAGACCCTTGAGTTGGAGGGGATTGAAAGCTGGGAAGAAGAGGATGGGGCTGATCCGCAAGTCAGGGAGCAAAATAAGAAAAAGGTGGATCTCAATCAAGCTTTCAAAGAAAGGTTTGGCTGGTATCTGAAGATTCGGGACCGGCTGGAACGGGCACGGATCCGCCCTCATCTGTTCAGCGGGATTGAGTATCAGATGTTCGTGTTTATACTGGGTCCGATTTTTGGCCTGATCATCGAGACTGTGGTGATCAGTTCGATGATTCTCTTTGTGTTTGAGTTGGCGATCATCTACAAGATGTGGTTGAGCACCCGGGATCTTCAAAGGGAACTGGAACAGATCCGGTCCGCGGAGATTGTCAATCGAACTCAACCGGCTTCACCGGGTTCATCGATAGGGTAAGACACTTTGACATCAAGCCTGGAAAAGGGGTATTCTGACATCTGAAGGGGCGGCCGGATTCCCGGCCGTTTTTTTGTACGTGGATGGAAAGGAGCTCGGGGATGGGAAAATCAGTGACGGTGAAAGAGCTGGCAGCACAGTTTGACTTGGAGATTTTCGGTGGGGAAGCCGGTTTGGACCGGGAACTGATCACCAGTGACCTTTATCGCCCCGGATTGGAGCTGGCCGGTTTTTTCACCTATTATCCTGCGGAAAGACTTCAGATGTTGGGACGGACAGAGCTAACCTTCCTCCGGGGTCTGTCTGAGGCGGTACGGCGGCAACGTCTGCAGTTTCTCTGCAATGACCGGACTCCCTGCTTTTGCATCACCCGGGGAGAAGAGATCCCCCCGGAGTTGACAGCAGCAGCGGAGGCGAAGAAAATTCCGGTTTTGCGCACTTCCATTTCGACCACCCGTTTTGGGAGTAAAGTGACCAGCTATCTGGAGAAGCGGATGGCTCCCGCGACCACCATGCACGGGGTTTTGGTGGACATATACGGGGTGGGGGTTCTGATCATGGGCAGAAGTGGGATTGGGAAAAGCGAAACGGCGTTGGAGCTGGTGAAACGGGGACATCGTCTGGTGGCGGATGACGCGGTGGAGATCCGGCAGGCGGAGGAGAACGATCTTGTGGGACATGCACCGGAGTTGATCCGGTATCTCTTGGAGATTCGAGGTTTGGGGATTATCAATGTGATGACTCTCTTTGGAGCGGGGGCGGTACGGGATTACAAGAANAAATCTCCATGGTGATCCGCCTGGAAGCTTGGCGGGAAAACAGGCAATACGATCGGCTCGGTTTGGATGAAGAGCGGATGCGGATCATGGATACGGAGATTCCGCTACTGACAGTTCCGGTACGTCCTGGGCGCAACTTGGCGGTGATTGTCGAAGTGGCTGCCATGAACTTTCGCTTGAAGCGGATGGGCTATCACGCCGCCCGGCACTTCGC
Organism: Kroppenstedtia guangzhouensis; assembly: GCF_014637345.1. Lineage (GTDB taxonomy): Bacteria > Bacillota > Bacilli > Thermoactinomycetales > DSM-45169 > Kroppenstedtia > Kroppenstedtia guangzhouensis. Next base: position 68,576 of record NZ_BMEX01000005.1, on the reverse strand, counting down.
CGAAAAATTGAACCAGAGTCTGGATGATCCCGAGGATTTTACTTAAAACCGGGGCCCTGTAAGAGCAGGTCCCCGGTTTTAAGCGGATCAGAGGGTGTCACGGCTTTGCTTCCCCGCGTTTCATTTCCGACGCAAGTAGGTTAAAATGAGTATTGACTTTTTAATGAACGCGATACAAAGGAGGAGCCATGGATGCAGTTTGCACAGGCAATCGACCCGGTCGCCGTCTCATTGGGCCCCATCCAAGTCCACTGGTACGGCATCATCATGGGTACAGCAGTCCTGATCGGGCTGTGGATCGCCATACGGGAAGGAAAGCGCCACGGGCTCGACAGTGAACTGTTTCTCGATATGATGATCTGGGTGATCCCGGCGGCGATCGTGGGCGCCCGCTTATATTATGTGGCCTTTGAGTGGGAGTACTATTGGCAGAATCCCGGTGATATCATCGCCGTCTGGAAGGGTGGTCTGGCGATTCACGGAGGCTTGATCGGTGCCCTGCTCGCCGGAGCCTTCTTTGTGAAGAAAAAGGGAGTTCCCTTTCTGCAAATCGCGGATATTGTTGCTCCCAGCATCATATTGGGGCAAGCCATCGGCCGCTGGGGCAATTTTATGAACCAGGAAGCCCATGGTGGAGAAGTCAGTCGGCAATTCCTGGAAGGACTGTTTTTACCCGATTGGTTGATCAATCAGATGAATATCCAGGGAGCTTATTACCACCCGACTTTTCTGTACGAGTCGCTCTGGAATGTGGCGGGCTTGGTGATCTTGCTCCTGTTGCGCCGGTGGAATCCGCGTCGGGGAGAGATTTTCTTCACCTATCTCATCTGGTACTCTTTGGGCCGTTTCTTTATTGAAGGGTTGCGGACAGACAGTCTGACTTTCGATGGTCCAAACTGGCTCGTTTCCTTGTTGAATGGGCTTTGGTCTCCCATGAGAGTGTTGTTTGAGCCGGGAATGATGGCCGGCGGCAATATCCGGATCGCCCAATTGGTCAGCCTGTCTCTGGTGTTGCTGGGAATCATCCTGATCCTGCTTCGCCGGATGAAAGGATTGGCCAAGGACCCCTATCTGAAATCAAAGGAGAGCGTGTCAGGTTGAAAGGGATTCAGTGGGGCCGGGGGGTTCATTCGGGTCTGATCACTTCTTGGGAACTGGGGAAAGTGATCTTTCCCGTCACTCTTCTGGTCAGTATTTTGCAATATACAGCAGTCATCGATTGGTTTGTGCGGGGGCTGACCCCCATCATGTCCTGGATCGGGCTGCCGGGGGAGGCGGCCATCCCGCTGGTTCTGGGAAATCTCTTAAATCTTTACGCCGGGATCGGAGCCATCCTCAGTCTGGATTTAACGGTGAAGCAAGTCTTTATCCTGGCCCTGATGCTGAGTTTTTCCCACAATCTGTTGGTAGAATCGGCGGTCTGCCGTCGGGTCGGCATCTCTGTCTTTCTGGTGATGGGAGCACGGATTTCTCTGGCTCTCCTGGCCGCTGTCCTGGTCCAGTGGACATGGAAGGGCGGCAGTGAGACAGCGGTGTATGGGCTGATCCCGGCTTCTCCGTCGACTCCTCAAGGTGGGTGGGAGACGATTTGGGCCGCATCGGAAACGGCCCTGATGGGCGTGTTGCAAATGGCTATCGTGGTGTTCCCGTTGATGATCTGCATCCAGATCCTGAAGGATCTCCGCTGGTTGGACCGGTTCGCTGACTGGATGAGACCGGTGCTGCACCCCTTGAGGATCGACCCTCGGGGATCGGTGATCATGGCCGGAGGGCTCCTCTTCGGTCTGGCGATGGGGGCGGGGGTGATCATCGAACAAGCCCGGGAAAAGCGATTTACCCGGCGGGAGATGACGGTGATGGTTCTCTTTCTCGCCGCATGTCACGCAGTCGTGGAGGACACCATTATTTTTATTCCCCTGGGGATTAACGTTTTGCCGCTACTTCTGATCCGATTTGGTGTAGCCGTATTACTCACTCTGTTGCTGGCCTGGTTCTGGCCGGGTTCCAAACCGGTGGACCGGCGGGTGGCTACGGAAGGGGATTGTGCATGAGGTTCCACACCATTCTATTTGATCTGGACGGCACTCTCCTCAATACGACGCCACTGATCCTCTCTTCCTTTCTACACACCGTGAATCACCATTGTCCGGAGAAGGAAATTAATGAACAAGAGGTGATCGCCTGTTTGGGGGAACCCCTGAGGGACCAAATGGTCCGCTTTGGGGGGGAGGAACGGGCGGATGCGATGGTCCAAACCTATCGGGAGCACAATGTGGCCCATCATGATGAATGGGTGGAGGCTTTTCCCGGTGTTCCGGAGGTACTGGCGGGTTTGTGGCGGCAGGGGTTGAGGATGGCCGTGGTCTCCAACAAACAGCGGCAGACGGTGGAGATGGGGCTGAAACTTTGCCGGCTGGAAGAGTTCTTTTCCGAAGTGATCTGCTTCGGGGACGCGGATAAACCGAAGCCCGATGGAGCACCGATCCGGCTGGCGATGGACCGGCTGGATGGAAAGCCCGCAACCACCTTGATGGTGGGAGATTCCAGGTATGATCTGCTGGCGGCCCGGGATGCGGGTGTTCCCGCGGCTGGTGTTGCCTGGACAGCCCACGCCCGGGAGTCTCTGTTGGCTTATCAGCCGGAATACATGTTGGAGTCGATGGAAGATCTGTATGATGTCATCGGGTTGAAAACAGTGGAAAGTGATCCGGAAAGATGAGAAGAACAGAGCGACATCCGGTGAAAGACAGCAACTCACTTTGGCAACTTTACCGGATTCTCCCCTTTGCCAAGGTATTTCGCAATGTCCTCGTGGCTGAGATTTGCCGGTTTCTCCCGGTATTCTCCTGGAAAAATGTTTTATATCGCCGCCTACTCGGCATGGAGGTGGGGGAGAAGACTGCTTTTGCATTCAAGGTGACGGTGGATCTGCTCTATCCGGAACGGATCCACATCGGAAACAATACGATTATCGGTTATAACACGACAATTCTCACCCACGAATATCTGATCGAAGAATACCGGGTGGGTGATGTCGATATTGGGGATTCGGTGATGATCGGGGCCAATACCACCATTCTGCCGGGAGTGCGGATTGGTGACGGGGCAGTGGTGGGGGCGGGATCTCTGGTCAACCGGGATATCCCCCCCGGCGCCTTTGCCGCCGGCAATCCAGTCCGCGTGATTCGGGAGAATAGATAATCACCAACCCCCGTCGGTTTTGACCGGCGGGGGTATCTGTATTCCTTTCGGAAAGGATCAAGTTTTTTGTCCATACAAAAGGACAAGCATCCATCCGGTCCCTCCTGTTGGAGAAACATTCACAATCCCGTTAAAAAATTGCGTTGAACCCCCAGTTTTCTCAGTATACAATTCAATTTGACGCGTTGATTTGACACGATGTCAACGAAAAGAAAACGGGAGAGTGTTTCGGATGCCTCGTTCACCTGAACAGAATCAAGTGATCAGGGAAAAACGGATACAGCAGATCTTGGAGGCTGCTCTCACCGTCTTCAGTGAAAAAGGGTATCACGGGACCGAGATCGGAGTGATCGCGAAACGGGCAGGTCTGGGGCGGAGCTTGATCTATTACTATTTCAAAGATAAGCAGGATGTATTTATCCAGCTCATCCACCGGACGTTGCGCTTGTGGAGAGAGGAGATGAATACTATCCTGGAGTCCGGCAGCTCTGTGACGGACAGGATGGGACTCATCCTGAAAAAATCCTGTGCCCTCTGTCAGGATGATCCGGATCTCAGTCGCTTTCATCAAATGATCGCCCGGGATTTGCAATTGCTATTTTTCGGTCGGGAAGAGGAAGTCCGCAGGTATTTTGAGGAGAATATACGGCAGCCCGTGCGGGCATTGATGGAAGAAGGGGTTCAGACGGGGGTGATTCAGGTCGCCCCGGAATTGGCTGAACGGTTTTTCTTCAGTATCCTTTTTGGTGCAATCCACCATGAATGCATGTTGGATAAGTCTCAGTTGAATGATTGGGTCAAGCTGTCCCTGTACGGTCTGACTGGTGAGAAGTCCGTCTCCGTTTCCCGGGATGACGGTCGGCGGATGAGTTATCATGAATAATCAGTGTTCCAGATACAGGTATGGAAACGGAGGAATCGTCGATGTGGTTAGCCCGATCAGCCATTAAGCGGCCGGTCTTAACTGCCGTGGCCGTAATCATTGTTCTGGTGATGGGCTTTGTCGCCCTCAATGATCTGCAGATGGATCTATTGCCGGACATTCAGCCCCCGGTGGGAGCTGTTGTCGCCTCCTATCCAGGGGCGGGGCCGGAGGAAGTATTGGAGAAGGTGACCCAACCTTTGGAGAAGCAGCTGGGCACTCTGCCCGGACTGAAAAATATCCAGAGTCAGACACGGGAAGGGTTGACCTTGGTTCTGCTGGAGTTTGAATGGTCCCAGGATATCAATCAGTTACAGAATGATGTGATCTCCCGGATCAATCAAACTTCATTGCCCGATGATGTGGACACACCCAGCTTCCTGAAATTTGATCCGTCCACCTTTCCGATTGTACAGATGTCGGTCATGACCAAGGGGACTTCTGACAAACAATTGCGGGAGGATATCGACCGGATCAGCCAGTCTCTCTCCCAGCTGCCGGGAGTGGCCAGTGCCGATGCTTCCAGTTTGAGGGAGCAACAGATCCAGATCTCCCTCGATGCCGATCAGATGAAAAAATACCATCTGTCCCAGTCGGCCATCCAAGAGCGGATTCAAGCGACCGAGATCAGCCAGCCTGGGGGGATCATCCACAAAGGGGATCAGGATCTGACGGCCAGAGTCTCTTCCGAACTGACCAGTCTGAAGCAGTTTCGGGAACTGGAGCTGGCCGTGGATCCCCGCACCGGAAAGAAAATCACCCTGGATGATGTGGCAGACGTCCGCATCGCCAAAGAAGAAGAGAATATCATCACCCGAACCAACAACAAGCCCAGCATCGGGATAAATGTCTTTAAACAGTCGGGAGCCAATACAGCCGAGGTCTCCCAGGATGTGCGGATAGAACTTGACAAGCTGAGCAAGGAACTGGATGTGGACACCCAGATCATCTTCGACCAAGGGAAATATGTGGATATGTCCATCCAAAATGTGAGCAACAGCATGGTGATGGGCGGTATCTTGGCGATGTTGGTACTCTTCCTGTTCCTCCGTTCTTTCCGCAGCCCCCTGATCATCGGTGTGGCGATCCCGATCTCTGTGATCACCACCTTTGTTTTGATGTACTTGTCCAACTTCACTTTGAACATTATGACTCTGGGTGGTTTGGCCCTGGGAATCGGGATGCTGGTGGATAATGCGATCGTGGTGATCGAAAATATCCACCGGCACTTGCAGCAGGGCGAAGAACACAAGCAAGCCGCGATCAAAGGAGCCGGGGAAGTGGCGGGGGCCGTGACCGCTTCCACGCTGACAACGGTTTTCGTCTTTGTACCGGTGGTATTTGTCAGCGGTATCGTCGGTCAGCTGTTCAGGGAGTTTGCATTCACCGTCACCTTCAGCCTGTTAGCCTCTCTTCTCGTCTCTCTCACCCTGGTTCCGATGATGGCCGCCCGTATTATGAAAAGGCCCAAGGCCGACTGGGCAGAACAACGGGAGAAGAGCCGTTTCTATCGTGGCTTCCGCAGGTTGTTGCAATGGTCTCTCGCCCATCGGTGGGCCGTGATTCTGATCTCATTCGTCCTCTTGGGAGCTGGCGCTTTGGGAGTACGCAGTGTCGGGACGGAATATCTCCCCGCCTCCGATGAGGGAATTTTCATCGTGGAAGTGAGAATGCCCCAAGGGACCGGATTGGAAAAGACACAAAAAGTCTCCGCCAAGGTGGAATCGATCCTGGCTGAGGATCAGGATATTAAAAATTACCAGGCATCCATGGGTTCCGGGAACAATCAGAATGCCCTTTTTGGGGAGAGTGGGCGAAACATCTCCCAGATCTATGTCAATGCCGTGGATCAGAGTGAGCGGAACCGTTCCACCCGCGAAATTATAAATGACCTGCGGCCGAAACTGGCTAAAGTGGATCCCGACGTGGAAGTGGAATTGCGGGAGCAATCCTCTTTTGAAGCCGCTGGAGCTCCCAATACACTGGAGTTTAGGGTGAGTGGGGACAAAGAGGACTTGCAAAAATGGTCGGATCAGATCCACTCCACCCTCCAAGAGCTGGATATGGTGCGGCAGGTGACCGACTCTGAAAAAGAGACCCAACCGGAATTGGTGGTGAGCGTCGATCGGAAACAGGCACTGAAAGAGGGGGTGGCTCCGGCGCAAATCGTGGCCGCTGTCTCCGATGCCACCCGGGGGCAAGTGGTGGCCCAGGCCGATGTGAAGGAGGGTTCTTATGATGTGTTCCTTCATTATGACGATAAATTGCGTGACTCTCCGGACCAGCTGAAAAAGCTGCCAATTCAAACACCTGAGGGTGGAACTGTCCCTCTGTCCAAGGTGGCGGACCTGGAAGTGAATCAAGGGCCGATCACAATCAACCGGAGCGACCTCATGGACAGCATCGAGTACAAGGTGCAATATGACGGAACCGATCTGGGTACCGTGGAGCAAGCTGTGCAGAAGGAACTGGACCGTATCTTACCCTCCAACTTGACAGTGAAATTCACCGGGGGAGCCGAACTGCTCAGTGACGCCGTGGATGATTTGATGTTGGCAGCAGGTCTGGCCGTCCTGTTCGTCTTCCTTGTCTTGGCGGCCCAGTTCGAATCCTTCAAGTATCCCTTTGTCATTATGCTGACCTTGCCGCTGATGGTGATCGGTGTTGCCATCGCCCTCTGGTTGACCCAGACTCCGGTGGGAGTGACGGCCATGATCGGACTGATCGTCTTGGTAGGAATTGTAGTCAATAATGCGATTGTGCTGGTGGATTACATCAATCAGCTCAAAGCGAGAGGAATCCCCTCCCGAGAGGCCATCGTCGATGCGGGAATCACCCGCCTGCGCCCCATTCTGATGACGGCCACCACCACCGTCTTGGGGCTGGTCCCTCTCGCCCTCGGGTGGGGTGAAGGGACGGAAATCCAGCAACCCATGGCCATTGCCGTCATCGGGGGCCTCTTCTCCAGCACCCTCCTGACCCTGGTGGTCATCCCCGTCGTCTACAGCTGGTTCGACCCGGAAACCCGTCGCATGAAGAATGAAGAAGTAAACTGATTCCATAAAAAATCCGGCAGAATGCCGGTGAAAAAGCACACCCGGCAACCTATTTGGAGGTTGCCGGGTGTGCTTTGTTTTTGAAATGAGATGAAGAATCTATTCCCTTGAAGACAGACACGAACGTTTCAGGACGATCTATCCGACCGGTATAATCGTTTGAGACGGAAGATAAATCAGAGTGTTTCATTGACAAGTGTATTTACAATGGTTCTGGTATTAGTACTAATGCCCCACTATAAAGATGGATACCTGGGTGGGAAATGTGAGCTGAAAGAAGAGTCTCCCTTGAAGATTAAGGGGAGACTTTTCTTTTTTTGCTTGAATAAGTTTTCTCGATCACATCCCATTTTCACGATGAAATTTGGAATTTATCAATAATTTACAAAAAAATTATTGCAACAGAGCAAAAGAACAGTTAAAGTGTGATCACCAACTATTTCTATTCATGGACTGATAAGGAGGAGTCGGTGTGAAAAGATGGTGGCTTTTCCTGTGTGCACTCGTCCTGATGATCGGTTGGAGTGAACAACCACCTGAGAATCTTCCTGCACCGGAGCCGAAACCTCCTGAGGAACAGCCGGATAGACCGGGGAAGACCTGTGATTCCCGGGTGGACCGGGTGGTGTATGGGGATACACTTCATTTGAAGGAGCCGGTGTTGGGGTCCACCAAGGCTCGCATGTTATCCATCGATGCGCCGGAGACCGATTATCAGGGACAGAGCCAAGGGAAACATGGAGAGGAAGCGACGGCGTATCTGAAACAACTGTTGCCGGAAGGGACAGGAGTAAAGGTCGTGCTCGGTGAAGAGGAAAAGGATGATTACGGGCGACTGCTGGCACATATCGAGAAAAGAAAAACAGATATCAACGAAGAGATGATCCGGCAAGGAAAGGCGGTTCCTTACTTTATTTATCCCAACTTTGATCGATTTGAAGCATATCGGGAGGCGCTGAAAGAGGCGGTTGAAGAGAAGCGGGGGATTTGGAATCCGGAGGATCCCTTGAAAGAGATTCCGTTTGAGTTCCGATTGAGAGTGGAAATCGAAACCCTGACAGGTTTGTCGGAGACTTTGAAACGAAGGAGTATGTAGCGCCTGAAAAATACCGGGAAGTTTCATTGGAGAATCGTGTCTTCTTCCAACAGGAGGAAGATGCCAAACGAGCGGGCTACATCAAAAGATAAGGAGCTGAAAAGCATGGCGGCATTTGCAGGTCTTCTCTGGATCATCGGCGTTGTCTGGTTTCTGATTCGCGCCGGAGAAGAAACATGACTGGTTGGAGATCGAACCCCTTGGAAGCGTTGTCATTTCTTGTTGTCTGAATCGGCCGGGATGAGGGTTCCCATTCAGCGCCGAATTTCTGACGAGCCAAAGACTCCCCATGTGAAACCCATCCCTTTCTGTGACGACTTTTTCCAAACGCTTTTACGGGGTGGGCTCTTTTTTATCTTAGCCACAGCGTAAAGGGCAGGGAAATCCGTTTCCGGGCAGAAAAAGAAAAGAGAATGCCATTGGAATGGAGGAGGAAATCATGCCGCAACAGAAACAATCGTTGCTGGATGTTCGGGTGCAAAGGGATGTTCGGGTGCCGATGCGGGACGGGGTGAGCCTGTCCGCCGACTTGTATCTGCCGGAGACAGAACAACAGGTTCCGGCGATCGTGGTCCGTTCACCTTATGGGAGGGCCGGGGAGTATATCTACAATATGGCTCCGTATTTTGCCGCCCGGGGATATGGATTTGTCTCCATGGATGTCCGGGGGAGGGGGGATTCCGACGGGGAGTTCATCCCCTACTTCAACGAAGGAGCCGATGGATATGACTCCATCGAATGGGCCGCGGCTCAGCCCTGGTGTGACGGGGCAGTGGGGACCATGGGGGCATCCTATCTCGCTCGGGTTCAGTGGTTAGCCGCCCTGACACAGCCTCCCCATCTGAAGGCGATGATTTCCACTGTCACCCCGTCGGATCCCTTTGTGGAGACCCCGACAGGGGTACCCGGACCGCAACACCTTTGTTGGTTGTATATGACCAGCGGCCGGATGATGCAGGATGTGGACGTAATCGATTGGGAGGAGGTGTACTGGCATCTCCCCTTACTCACGATGGATGAAAAAACAGGCAAATCCCTTCCAAGGTGGCGGGAGGAAGTGAAGCATTCCCGATTGGACGATTGGTGGCGCGGGATCGCCTACCAAGAGCGATTCCACGAGCTGGATCTGCCCGTGTTGCACATCTCTGGCTGGTACGATGATGAACAGGTGGGAACTCCCCTCAATTATATCGGGATGAACACCCGGGCCCGGACGGAGTTCGGCCGGAAGCACCAGAAGCTGGTGATGGGTCCCTGGCCCCATCAGGTGAACCGGTCCACCCGTCTGGGAGAGCTGGATTTCGGACCCCAATCCCTGATCGACCTGAACGGTCTTTCGTTGCGTTGGTTTGATCAATGGTTGAAAGGAGAGGAAAACGGGGTGGCGGAGGAGCCTCCTGTCAGCATCTTCGTCATGGGGGAAAACCGATGGCGCCAGGAGCAGGAGTGGCCTTTGCGGCGAACCCGCTGGACTCCATTTTATCTTCGCAGCGGCGGGCGGGCCAACAGCCGGTTCGGGGATGGGTGGCTGTCCACGGAGGCGCCGGGGGAGGAGCCATCGGATCGATACTCCTATGATCCGGCGAATCCGGTTCCTTTTATCACGGACCCCACATCCAGTCAGATCGGGGGTCCGGATGATTACTCCGCCGTGGAACGGCGGGATGATGTGCTGGTCTACTCCACCGAACCCCTGGAAGAGGCTCTTGAAGTGACAGGGCCGATCCGGGTGCGACTGTTTGCTTCCAGTTCCGCCCGGGATACTGACTTCATGGTGAAGTTTCTCGACGTCTGGCCCAATGGATTTGCCCAGAGGCTCACCGACGGGATGGTTCGGGGGCGCTTTCGCAAGGGGATGGATCGTCCGGAATTGCTGGAGCCCGGCAAAGTGTATGAGTATGATATCGACTGCTGGAATATTTCCCATCAGTTTCAAAAAGGACACCGGATCCGGGTGGAGGTGGCCTCCAGCGCCTTTCCCAAGTATGATCGCAATCTGAACACCGGGGCGGAGTTGGGACAGGGAACGGAGATGGTGGTGGCGGAACAGACCGTCTTCCACGATCGGGAACACCCCTCCGCCATCATCCTTCCGGTGATCCCCCGGGAGTAAGGAGGGTGAGGTGGTGCAGCAGGCTCTCCTTCATCTGTTCCCGCTGCAACAACTTGTGCAATTTGCGCCAGTCCTTGGAGCGGGCGTGGGGACGGCCGTAACAGCGCCGCACTCGTTTATAGAGGCGTTCGGGAAAGGTGAGATGAGCGCGGAGGAGGAGCCACTCCTCCCGGCTCAGCGGGGCGGCGGCACCCGATTCATAGGCGGAGAGAAATTGCCGTACAGCTGATGGGGGCCAACCGTAGGGTGCAGCGTGATGCTCCAGCAGATGGGCCAAATCCCGGACCCTCTCTGCGTAGGCAAGGGTTTCAAAGTCGATAAACCAAATTTGCTCTCGCTGATCCAACATGATATTGCGGTGTTGGAGCGCATTGTGACACCAGACAGCTGATTCGGGGTGATTTTGTAACAGAGTGTTATGGGAAACCTCCTGGAGGGTTTGCTGTGCCAGTTGACAGCGGGTGGAGAGAAAGGCCAGTTGGACGGAAACATCAGAAGGTGAGTTTCGGAACCGACGTTGCCATGTTTCCAATCGCTTTGAAGCCTTGGAGAGCAGGGCCGGATGTTTGCCCCACCGATTGCGGTCCGGGACGGTTTCCGGCGGGGCGAGTCCAGCGGATGCATGATGAAACTCTGCCAGGGCGACACCCATTTTTTTAAAATATGGGAGGCTGTGTGGGGGGATCTCCTTCAGATCGAGCCATTCCTCCATAAAGTAGGGTTCCCCCTCGTGGTCGACCATCAGCTTCCCATCGACGGCGGTTACCGGTTCCGGGATCCATTGGAATCCGTTTTCCTTGATATGACGGAGACAACCGGCGATCAATGGAAGATCGGGCAGCTCATCTGCTTTCTTGAATCCATAATCCCCTCGATCCGTCTCCACCCGGTACACTCCCCGAACCTTCTCCAGAAAGCGGACCGTCAGGCCATAATGTTCCCTGACCAACCGACGGATTGTATCGGGGGGAAGATCTACATCCGCTTTGACCCGGAACACACCATCGATCCGGATCCGGGGCAGCTCCTTTTGCAGATGGGTCTCAAGTTGGCGAAGCAGCTCCATATACCAAGGCTTGGGGAGAAGGTTTGATTTGATCCGCCGTGCCTGATCCAGTGCCCGGTTCAAAGGAAGACCGCATCGTTTCATCAACATCGCGGTCACCATAAATCCGAGCCGGTTGATGCCCCTGGTATCATGGACGTAAATGGAATGTCCGGCGTCCAGCCAATGATCCAGCAGAAGAATCATGTCCCGGGTCCAGGAGAGATCAGGTGCCCGTTTGTCCCGGATGGGCATCCAAAGCAAGCGGCGTCCGGTAAAATCGAAGGGAGGAGAATCGGGTATGGTTCTCAGGTTGACCACGACATCGATGTGGGAACGGATAAAGGACCAGCATCGGGGATCCAAGTCCAGACGCCCACCGCCGTACAGTCGGGGCAGAAACTCGTGGATCTCCATAAACAGCCTCCTCTCCGCAACAAGTCAGGCTTCCGATTGGATATACCCTCTCTCATAGAGGAGGCGGATCACTGCATCGGCTGCTTCATCGGCGGAACAACGGTCTGTCTCGATGATCAGCTCAGGTGCTTCCGGCTCTTCATAATAATGGATGGTGGCAGCGTGCTGTTCATATTTCCCATGGTCGATATCCCTTTCCAACCGGATTTCCAGAGGGCATTTCAGATAAACTTCCAGAAAATCCTCAATCTGTTGGCGGGCGCTTTTCCGCAACTCCCGAAAGCGGCCGACGGAAGAGAGCAATACAATAATTCCGTGTTTATAGAGTATATGTGAAATGAACGTCAAATTCGCGCATTTCTGGAATTGGCGTTTCCGCCAATCCGAGCTCAGGTCTTTGGTGAGGGAACGGGGAGCTTCGTCACTGTCGATCCGTTCTACGGGATACCCTGCGCTTTTCAGTCTTTGGTTCACTTTTCTGCTGATGGTGGACTTTCCAGCATTGGGATACCCGGTGAACCAAATGACCACACCTTTTTTCACTCTGATTCCCCTTTCATGTCGTTCTGAAAGAGTACGTCCACTTGCGGCTTGCCAAGTGTGGGGTTAGGCGTCGCCTAGAGGCATTTAGATTTGCGGTACATGGTATAATATTGTGAAAAAGGGAGGAGAGTGAGGGGAGAGATCATGGATAAAGCGTTTAGGTTTCGTCTATCCTATAGCAGAATAGGCCATGCTCATCAATAAATCCATTGGATGCATCCGTTTTGTCTTTAACCACTGCTTAGCTCAGTGGAATGAAACAACCGGCCAGACCGGCAAAGGACTCGGTTATAACGCTTGTGCAAAACTGCTCACCCTTTGAAGAATGAGTTGGAGTGGCTAAAGGAAGTGGATATTTACGCTTTGATTCCTCCCTTTATCATCCGGATGATGCATTTAAGAGATTCTTTAAGCCATGGGGGAATTGGTTTGGACACATCCGGGTCGTATAGAAAAAGAGACCGGTCAGCTGAAACTGACCGGTCTCTTTGTTGTTCAGGTATCGAGACCGACGGCGTCTGTGATGGAAGTGAGGCCGTCTTGTTCCAGAAGTTGGAGCAACTCCAGGTTGATGGAACGGGCAATGGAAGGCCCCCGATAAATCATGCCGGTATATACCTGAACCAGTGAGGCTCCCGCCCGGATCGAACGGTATGCATCTTCTCCGTTAAAGATTCCACCGACACCAATGATAGGGACTTTCCCCTCACTCACTTGGCGGATCTGTCGGATCCATTGGATGGACCGGTGATGGAGGGGGCGTCCGCTCAAACCGCCGGACTCCATGCGGTGGGGGCTTTTCAGCCCTTCCCGGGCCAAGGTGGTGTTGACCGCGATAAAGCCGTCAATCCCCTGTTCCAATCCAATCCGGACCGCCTCCGACAACTCATCCCGGCTCAAATCGGGTGCCAGTTTGACAAACAAAGGGCGGATCTCTCCTGTTTCCTCCCGCAACTCCTCCCGTTCCTCGATCAGAACAGACAACAGTTTCGAAAGGGAGTCCGCCTGTTGCAAATCCCGGAGTCCCTGGGTATTGGGGGAACTGATATTGATAACAAAGTAATCCCCATACCGGTACAGAGCCCGCAAGCCAGTGCGGTAATCTCCCGCCGCCTCATCTCCCGGAGTCTTCCGGTTCTTCCCCAGGTTGATCCCGACGGGGACGCCGGGGCGGGGGAGGGTGGCCAAGGATGTGGATGCCCGGATGATGCCTCCGTTGTTGAAGCCCATCCGGTTGATCACGGCCTCATCTTCAGGAAGCCGGTATAGCCGGGGACGGGGATTGCCTGGTTGAGGCTTGGGAGTGAGGGTCCCCACTTCCACGGACCCGAAACCCAAAGCCGACAGAGCTGGGTAGACATCGGCATTTTTATCAAACCCCGCCGCCAGTCCCACTGGATTGGGAAACTGGAGTTGGTTGCACTGAACCGTCAAACGTGGATCCCGGACAGCCATTTTCCGTTCCAAGGCCCATAACAGGCCGGGAAGGTGCTGTGCAGTCCGGAGACTGCGAAGGGCCCACTCGTGAGCCTGTTCCGGGTCCATTCGGAATAATAGATTGCGAATGAAAGAATACACGTTGTTGGAGTCCTTTCATGAGCTTCTTTACGTAGCATATCACAACTTCCGGAAGTTTTGTCACCTTCCCTTCCGGTGGAGGGGACCCCTGCCAGTCATATGAGGAGTCCCACCAACAAGCACAATATCCCCAGGATGATCAACTCCAAACCGGAGCTTTTGCCACGGAAGGCGTTGAAGATTCCCACCACTTCCAAGAGGACACCCGCAATGATGAACACAGGGCGAAGCTCTTCCATGTCCAGACCTCCTTTAAGCCATCGAAAGAAGTGAATCTGGATGTATGAGCAGTCGGATTGGCTCATCGGTGTGATGAGGGTGATGCTGTATTCGCTATTTATTGTACCTGAACAAATGAGTTTAGCTATGGAATCTTCTTCAATACCCGCTGGTGCGGGAAGTATAATGAACGACAGAGAGAAAGGAGGATACCAGGGTGATATTGCCCTTTGCCACTCAAAATAAAGGAAAACTGATAGAAGCGAGACAAGTGCTTGAACCCTTGGGGATTCGGGTGAAGCCTCTGTCGCTGGATTTGAGGGAGCCGGATTTCGGGTCGGTGGAGGAGGTGACGGGAGATAAACTTCGACAAGTCTGTGCTTTGGGTTACAGACGGGTGATGGTGGATGACGCAGGTATATTTTTCAGTGCTTATGACGGGTTTCCTGGAATCCTCAGCAAGCGGGTGTTTCAGCGGATCGGATACAAGGGGGTGATGAAGCTTTTGGAAGGGGAAACCCGGGAAGCCTGGTTTGAAGGGGTGGTCGCGGTGTTGTGGGAAGGGGAGACGGCTTTTTTCTCCGGAAAAACCCCGGGACACCTGTTGAAAGTGAACCCTGCCGATATATCTCCGGAACCGGATTTTCCTTTTAATCCGATTTTTGTTCCTCGGGGGGATTGCCGAACCTTGTCGCAAATGAGTCCACAGGAACGAAAACGGTACTCATACAGAGGAAAAGCGCTGGAGGAATTGGCGGGTTGGCTGAGACAACGATTTGACATTGACGGGCATCCCTCCCGATGTTAAACTAACAAGAAATTATCGTGACACTTTAGTTCGTTATCAAACTAAAGTGTACTTGGGAGTGGAAAGTGGATGCCCAAGCCTCGCCAGTTTGAGAAGCCTATGGGAGTGCGTGATTTCCTGCCCGATTTTGTGAATGGAAAGAAATGGGTAGAAAAGCAGGTGGGGGCCTGTTTTTCTTCCTGGGGGTACCGGGAAGTGATCACACCCACCCTGGAGTATTTTGACACTGTCGGGACTGCCAGTGCCATTGAGGAGCAGAAGCTGTTCAAGCTCCTGGACGGTCAGGGACAAACCCTGATCCTGCGGCCTGACCAGACGGCTCCGATCGCCCGTGTCATCTCCTCCGTGATGAGAGAGGAACCGTTGCCGATCCGACTCTCCTACCACGCCGGTGTCTTTCGATCCCAGGAACGGGAAGCGGGGCGGAATGCCGAGTTTTTTCAATCCGGAGTGGAGTTGGTGGGGGACGGCTCCCCGGAGGCGGATGCAGAAGTGGTGGCTCTTGCGGTGGAGTGTCTGCAAGCTTGTGGTGTCCGGAACATCCGGGTGGCCGTTGGGCATATCGGTCTGTTGGAGGCTCTGTTGCAGGAAGAGTTGGCGGATCGGGAGGCGGTGACGGAATTGAAAAAAAGCCTCGGTCGCCGCAATCTGGTCCAATTTCGGGAGAAAGTCCGGGCATCGGGGCTGCCGGAGCAAAGTCAACAACGACTGCTCTCTCTTCTGTCTCTCCGAGGGGAGCGGCAGGTGTTGCATCGGTTGCGGGATGAGAGTCGGGGGGAGGCGTCGGCTGCCGGGTGCGCTCATCTGGAAGCGATGTGGGATGCTCTGGAAAATTGGGGAGTCGCTTCCTATGTGATGCTCGACCTGAGTCTGATCGGAAGTCTCGATTATTATACCGGAATGTACTTTGAAGGGTATGGGGCTGATGGGTATTATCTTTTGTCCGGAGGGCGTTATGACCGGTTGATGGATCTGTTTGGCCGCCCGGCTCCGGCAAGGGGATTTGCATTGAAGACGGATCGGTTGGTGATGGCGTGTCCTGAAAGGACCGAGCCACGGGAGACAGTGGCCCTGGTTTATCCCCGCCGGATGCACCGGGAAGCTTGCCGGCAGGCAAAGGATTTGCGCAGACGGGGAAATCGGGTCACCTTGTTTATTGTCGAATCGGGTTTTTCCTCGGAAGGGTTGGCCGGGTTTGATCAGGTGGTGGAGGTGAGAGAAAAGGATGGGGATTGATGGGAGACTGACTGTGGCCATGCCCAAAGGAAGGATATTCAGAGATGCGCTGAATTTATTGGGGGAAGCTGGCCTGACTCTACCCCGGGAGCTGGTGGAGGACTCCCGGAAGTTGATAGTGGAGGTGCCAGGGGAAGACCTTTCCTTTCTGTTGGTGAAGCCGGTAGATGTACCCACCTGTGTGGAACATGGAGCGGCAGATCTGGGCGTGGTGGGAAAGGATGTATTGCTGGAGGAAGAACGGGACGTATATGAACTGCTGGATCTTCAGATCAGCCCTTGCCGGCTCTCCCTGGCGGGAACAACCGACTGGCAACCCGTTTTAAATCCGAAGGTGGCCACCAAATATCCCCGGATCGCCAATCGCTGGTTTCGGAAGCAGGGACAACAGGTGGAAGTGATCTGCCTGAACGGTTCCGTGGAGCTGGCACCTTTGACCGGTCTGGCTGATCGGATTGTGGATATTGTTTCCACAGGGCGAACCCTGCGGGAGAATGGATTGGTGGAGATGGAGGAGATTACCCGGGTCACCTCCCGACTGATTGCCAACCGAGCGAGCTACCATCTGAAAAGCCGGCAGATCGGGGAGTTGTATGAACGATTGGCCCAGGTGGTTAAGGAGGAGGGAGGATTGCAATGATCAAGGTGGTTCGTCCGGAGCAATTGTCTATATGTCGGAGGGTGGATGAAGGTAGTGTCCGCCGGGAAAAAACCGTCCGGGAAATCTTGTCTGCGGTCCGAACCGAAGGAGATGCCGCTCTCCGGCGGTATACCAAGGAATTGGACGGAGTTGATCTTAAGAGTCTGGAGGTGGAGGAGTCCGGGTTTGAAGAGGCTTACCGACAAGTGTCACAACCTTTTGTTCAATCCTTGCGGAAGGCCGTAAAAAGAATCCGGCGCTATCATGAGGGGCAGAAGCGCCGTTCCTGGATGGAAACGGAGAAGGACGGGACGGTTTTGGGTCAGTTGATCCGCCCCTTGGCCCGGGTGGGAATCTATGTGCCGGGGGGGCGGGCCGCTTATCCCTCCAGTGTGCTGATGAACGCGATTCCCGCCTCTGTGGCCGGTGTGGGGGAAGTGGTGATGGTCACCCCGCCCCGGCCTGACGGCAGTGTCCATGCTTCCACTCTGGTGGCGGCACGGGAGGCGGGAGTGAACCGGGTGTTGAAAGTGGGAGGTGCGCAGGCGGTGGCGGCTCTCGCCTGGGGCACGGAGTCTGTTCCGGCAGTGGATAAAATCGTTGGACCCGGAAACATCTACGTCGCCCTGGCCAAGCGATGGGTCTATGGACAGGTGGATATTGACATGGTGGCCGGGCCCAGCGAGATCGTGGTGGTGGCCGACGGAAGTGCCGATCCTGCATATGTGGCAGCGGATCTCCTTTCCCAGGCGGAACACGACCCCATGGCTTCGGCTGTCCTGATCACTCCTTCCCAGCCGCTGGCGGAGTCGGTGACACGGGAATTGAAACAACAGTGCGACCACCTGGAACGAAAGGAGATCGCTGCCCAATCGATCCGGGAGCAGGGAGCGATCTGTCTGACTGACGACCTCGCCCAGGCGGTGGAAGTGGCCAACCGGTTGGCTCCGGAGCATCTGGAATTAATGGTGGAAGATCCTTGGAGATGGGTGGGCCGGGTGAGAAACGCCGGGGCCCTTTTTTTGGGACCCTGGAGTCCGGAACCGGTGGGGGATTATATTGCCGGACCCAACCACGTCCTTCCCACCAACGGCACGGCCCGTTTTTTTTCACCGCTGGGAGTGGAGGATTTTATCAAAAAGACCAGTCTGATATCTTATAGCCGGGAAGCATTGACAAGGGATGCGGAAGATGTGATCAATCTGGCGGAAGCTGAAGGGTTGACCGCCCATGCCGCATCGATTCGTGCCCGGTTGGTGAAGGAGGAGAAGGATGGGTAACCGATCCGCGGAGATCCGTAGGGAGACGAAGGAGACACGGGTCCGGGTCCGGCTCGACCTGGACGGAAGGGGAAAAGCTCAACTGAAAACTGGTGTTCCCTTCCTGGAACATATGTTGGATCTGTTTTGTACCCACGGTTTGTTCGATCTGCTGGTGGAAGCCGACGGGGACATTGAAGTGGATGACCATCACACGGTGGAAGATATCGCAATCTGTCTCGGCCAAGCCATCCGGGAGGCGTTGGGGGATAAGAGTGGTATCCGCCGTTATGGTCAGGCTTGGATTCCCATGGATGAATCCCTGGGTCAAGTGGTGCTGGATTTGTCCAACCGCCCCCACTTGGAGTTTCGTGCCGATTTTCCCGCACAACGGGTGGGCTGTTTTGATACAGAACTGGTGCATGAGTTTTTTTGGAAACTGGCATTGGAGGCGCGCATGAATCTCCATGTGATTCTTCACTATGGGGGGAACACCCACCATCGGATCGAGGCTCTGTTCAAAGCTTTGGGACGGGCGCTGGATGAAGCGGTGTCGATCGATTCCCGCGTCACTTCCGTTCCATCATCCAAAGGGGTGTTGTGACGTGATCGCCGTCATCGATTACGGAATGGGCAATCTGTACAGTGTCAGCAGGGCCTTGGAGCGAATCGGATGCCAGGTCCGGGTCACCTCGGATCCAGAGGAGGTTTGCAGGGCTGAAGGGGTGATTTTGCCGGGAGTGGGAGCCTTCGGGATCGGGATGAAGGAGTTGAAAGAGCGTGGATTGGTGGATGTGATCAAGGAAGTCACCCTGAGAAAGAGAACCCCTCTTCTCGGGATTTGTCTGGGGATGCAGTTGATGTTCACCGGAAGCGAAGAGCATGGATACCATCAGGGACTCAATCTGCTCGCGGGACATGTCTTTCGCTTGGAGGGGAACTGCAACATTCCCCACCTAGGCTGGAACGGACTCCGTTTTAACGGTCCCCATCCGCTGTTAAGGGGAGTGGGAGAAGGAAGTGTATACTTTGCCCACTCCTACCATGTTATCCCTGCTAATCCCGCAGATGTTCTGGCTGTGACCGACTATTGTGGTTCGATCACGGCCATCGTGGGCAGAAATAACCTCTTCGGAATGCAGTTTCATCCGGAAAAAAGCGGAGAGACGGGTCGCCTGCTACTGGAACGTTTCGTCGCTCTCTGTGAGGAAAGGGTGAAGGTTGGATGAGTTTCACTCTGTATCCCGCCATTGACCTCAGGGGCGGACATTGCGTCCGGCTGTTTCAGGGGGATTTTGACCGGGAGACCGTCTACGGAGAGGATCCGGTTCAGGTGGCCCGCCGTTGGGAAGAGGAGGGCGCTGGTTGGTTGCATGTGGTGGACTTGGATGCGGCCAAGACTGGAGATCATGTCAATCTGTCGGCGGTACGGGACATCATCCGCTCGGCGAGTATCCCGATTCAGGTCGGAGGCGGCGTTCGGGATCTGAAGCGTTTGGAAAATCTTCTATCCCTGGGAGCAGCCCGGGTGGTGATCGGCTCCGCTGCCATCGATGATCCCGAATTTGTAAAGGAAGCCCTCCGTCGTTTTGGGGACCGGATCGCTATTGGGTTGGACGCCCAGGACGGGTGGGTGGCCACCCACGGCTGGCTGGAAACCTCCGAAGTCCGGGTGGAAGATCTGGGTCGGGAGATGGCCGCTCACGGAGCGGAAACTTTTATCTTCACCGATATTTCCCGGGACGGAACCCTGACCGGTCCCAATATTGCCGCTGTCCGCGCCCTGGCTGAAGCGACAGGCAAAGGGGTCATCGCCTCCGGCGGTGTGGGCAATACTGCTCACCTGACCACATTGGTCCGGTTGGCACCGTTGGGTGTGACCGGTGCCATCGTGGGGAAAGCCCTCTATACCGGTGCTCTTGATATAAAGGCCGGGTTGTTGGCGATAGAGGAGGGAACCCGATGATTACCAAACGGATTATCCCCTGTCTGGATATTCGGGATGGACGGGTGGTGAAGGGAGTCTCCTTCGCCAACCTGAGGGATGCCGGGGATCCGGTGGAGTTGGCCGCTCTTTACGATCAGACAGGTGCCGATGAATTGGTCTTCCTCGATATTTCCGCCTCTGTCGAAGGACGAAAGGCGATGGTGGAGGTGATCCGGGAAGTTGCCGGGGTGTTGAGTATCCCTTTTACTGTCGGAGGAGGGATCCGTTCCGCCGAGGATATGTTCACTCTGTTGCGGGCCGGGGCAGACAAAGTTTCTATCAACACTGCCGCCGTCAAAAAACCGGAACTGATCGAGCAGGGAGCCCGGCGGTTTGGAAATCAATGTATCGTCATCGCCATCGATGCCTGCTATGATTCAAAGAAGAAAGACTGGTTTGTCCACACCCACGGCGGCCGAAAACCCACAGGGAAACGAGCGGTGGACTGGGCCCGGGAGGCGGTGGAAAGGGGAGCGGGGGAGATCCTGCTGACCAGTATGGATCGGGACGGGCAGAAGAACGGATTTGACTTGGGGTTGACGGAATCCGTGTCGGAAGCGGTCCGGGTACCGGTGATTGCTTCGGGAGGTGCTGGGAACCATCAACATTTTTACGACGTCTTCACCTGTACCCGGGCGGCAGCCGCTCTGGCGGCTTCCATTTTCCATTACGGGGAAGTTCCTTTACAGGAACTGAAGGTATATCTCAAGCAGAAGGGAGTGCATGTCAGGTGAAACAGAATTCGGACCTCACCCGGCTCCGCTTTGATGATGGAGGGCTGGTTCCGGCCATCGTCCAGGATGCTGTGAGTAAAGAAGTGCTCACCCTGGCCTATATGAATGAAGCCTCCCTTGCAAAGACACTGGAAACCGGGGAGACATGGTTTTGGAGCCGTTCGAGACAGGAGTTGTGGCATAAGGGGGCCACATCCGGCCATACCCAGCAGGTGGTAGAAATCCGCCCCGACTGTGATCGGGATGCACTCCTCATCTTGGTCCGGCCCCGGGGGCCGGCCTGTCACACCGGTGATTATTCTTGTTTCAAAAGGGCAGGTGAAGAGAGTTCCGGGGACCGCTACGCGATCTTGAACACACTGGAGCAGGTGATTGCGGAGAGGGACACCCGCCGGCCCGGGAACTCTTACACGACTTATCTGTTGGAAGAAGGATTGGACAAGATTTTGAAAAAAGTAGGAGAAGAGGCAACGGAGGTGATCATTGCTGCTAAAAATGATTCACATCAGGAACTGGCTTGGGAAGCTTCCGATCTTCTCTTTCACCTGATGGTGCTGTTCAGACAACAGTCACTTCCCCTGGACAGGGTCCTCTCGGAGTTGCAACACCGGCACGGTTCCCGTTAGAAGCGATGTGAAAAAGAGGTTCACTGGGAGGGTTGGGTTTCACATGGAGTGATTTTTGCAGTTAAGACGAAAAGGTCATGTGAAACCCAATCCCGACCAACCCAGCACTCATTCACAACGCTTTTAGTTGTGTTGTAAGGAGAGACCGGCGATTACAGGACAGGCCCCCTTTTCCAAGGTCGGAAGGGTTTTTTTATGCGCTTTGGAGAAAGGGTGGCGTCAGTTGACGGACCGGAGGAATTGTCCCTACAATAAAAATGGGGGGAAATACCCTTGGGAAAAGACTGCTAAACCACTTGAAGAAATCGATGATATTCTTTTGGGGGCATTTCCGGACTTCAAACCGCAGAATATTTGGATATCGGTGGAGCTGGATGGGCCGGCGGTATAACAGTGGATCGAAACAGGTGTCCATCACGGGTTGGGTGGGTATGTAAAAACACTCCGAATGTGATATACTTTCTCCGACATGAACTGTACAAAACCTCATGACCCTGTTTGATGGGTGGGGAGTAGCGATGAAAAAACAACATGCCGATGCATGCTCCAAAGGACACAAGGTGGTCCGGTTACGGTTGGATGCGGGTTTTTTCTTTGAACGGGCCGTCCGTTCTCTGGATCGCCACCGTTATGATAAGGCACTGAAATACTTTCGGTTGGCAGTTGAAAAAGAGCCGGACAATGCGGTCAATCAGTGCAACCTGGCGGGGATTCTCTCTGAGATGGGCTGTTTTGACGAGTCCAACGAGGTGTTGGAAAAGGTATTGACTGAAGTGGATCCTCATTTGTCCGAGTGCTGGTTTTATATGGCCAATAATGCAGCCAACATGGAGCAATTTGAATTGGCAGAAGAGTACCTGATCCGCTATCTGGAGGAAGAGCGGGAAGGTGAGTTCGCGGCAGAGGCGGAGGATATGTTGGAGATGTTGGCCTATGAATTGGGACGTCGCCCCCGCCAACCCAAAGCGAGACCCAAGCAAGATTGGATGAGAAAACATGATGAAGCGAGGGAGTGTCTGGAGTCGGGTCGGTTTCTGCAAGCGATGGAGATCCTGGAGGAACTTCTGGAGGAACACCCCGATTTCCATGCAGTGATGAACAATCTCTCCCTGGCTTATTATTACACCGGTGATGTCGATCAGGCGGTGGAGATCATTGAACGGGTGCTGTCATCAGATCCCGGCAATCTGCATGCTCTCTGCAATCTGGCAGTGTTTTTCCAGCATATGAAGGAGCGGGAGGGCCGGGACCGGTTGGTCGGGATTCTGAAAAAGTGGATTCCCTTTTATCCGGAACATATGTATAAGTTGGCTACCACGTTGGGGATTCTGGGGGAGCATGAGGCCGCCTTTGCCATGTTTCGCCGGCTCATCCAGCGAGAAGAACGTCCTGAGGCCAGTTTGTACCACTATGCGGCGGTGGCCGCTTTCAACACAAAATCCTTTGAACGCGCCCGCAAGTATTGGCGCATCGCCAGGGAGCTGGATCAGGATTCGAAAATACCCGTTTTTTACCTCAATCAATTGGAGCAATGGGAAAACATGTCGCCGGAACAGGTTCCCCCGCTCAGTTATCATTACCAGCTGCCCTTTGAGGAGCAGTTGATGCAGTTGGATCGCGAACGGAGTACCATCCCGGAGCAAATCCGGGAAAATCCGCTGATACGCTCCTCCTTTTTCTGGGCGTTGAATCACGGGGACAAAGAGACTAAATTGCAGGTACTTCAAGTTTTTGAGTGGCTGGGTGACAAAGAGGTGGAGCAGGTACTCCGAAGTTTTTTGATGAAACGGGATGAAGAGGATGATCTGAAACGGCTGGCTCTCTATGTATTGAAAAAGATCGGAGCTGCCGAACCCTACCGGGCGGTCCTGGAGAACCGGGAAATGACCATCCACCCCTACGAACTGGCCCAGGAGCTCCCGGATTGGTTGAAGACGTGGGAGCAGGTTCTCCATTGTTGTCTGGAAGCGATGAAGGATCGGTATGATGTGGCTCATTTGAATGATGCGCAGATGATCTGGTCGGAATTTCTTCGCGAACATCAGACTGATTTCCCTGAGATCCGTAAGGTGGAAGGTTGGGCGGCAGCATTGGAGTACATCGTGGCCCGGCTGCACGGAACCTCACTCACCCAGGAATCCGTCGCCAAACGGCACGCGGTTTCTTCTTCCACTGTGGGGCGGAATGTTCGCTGTCTGGAGAAGGTATGTCGACTAAACAAGGATCATGAACCCCACACCTGATTTACTTCCGCTTTTCCCGGGATTGGGTTTTTGGCAGTTCTCTTTCTGGGGGGATTTTCCTTTTTAAAAAGGGTGAAATCGTATCGACGGATTGGCGGGGATTCCGGTTCTCACGTCCCATTTCTCATCTCTAACCTCTAAATCTGGAGGAATTTGCGATGGAAAAAGAGCAAATCAGTCTCTTTGATCGTGAGATCTCTCCTTTGATTGTCCCCCGGGAAAAAGTGGTGACGGTTCATCCGGATTGGACTCTGGAGAGAGCCCTGTTGGTTTTGACCCGGAGGGGATACGCCTCCGTTCCCGTGATCGATGATGACTGGAAGGTGGAAGGGGTCATCAGCAAAACCAACATTCTCGACTTGATGTTGAATCGAAGCCATTTTCGCTTGGATCGACTGGGCAGTTTCCATGTTCGGGATGCAATGAATGAGAATCACTCCGGGATCTTGTCCAACTCGATTTTTTCATTTGCCTTCGATGTGTTGTTGGATCGCCCCTACATCCCCGTGATTGATCTGGACAATCGTTTCATCGGGATCTTGACGCGCAGAGTGCTGATGGAGAAAGTGACGGAGTTTTTTCAGCAGGAATTTTTCAAAAGTGTATGGGAAGGGCGGGAAGGACCCCAAAAAGTATGATCAACGGCCGGGATGTGTTGGTTCTTTCGAAAACACCACCCATATAATTAGAAAGTGGCCCCGATCACTTTTCCACAGACTATACACCACGCGGGTTGAAAAACCCGCTTTTTTTGTGTCCGTACCGTCGCCAAGATTCAGATTTCAGAGGTGAAGTCCATGCAGCGGATTGCAAATTGCATTTTGATCTCAGAAGGCCATGTGTTGCTCTTGAAAAAGCCCCGGAGAGGTTGGTGGGTAGCCCCGGGTGGAAAGGTGGAGCCCAAGGAAACCGTTCTGGAAGCCGTTTGCCGGGAATACGAGGAAGAAACAGGCCTGATTTTGAGAGATCCTTTACTCTGCGGTGTTTTTACCATGTGTCTGGTAGAAAGGGGAGAGTTGGAGAAAGAGTGGATGATGTTCACTTTTCGGGCGGAAGAATTTCACGGGGAACTTCTGTCGCACTCCCCCGAGGGGGAGCTTTCCTGGCACCCCCTTGACCAAGTGGGCAGCCTCCCCACATCGGAGATGGATCGGAAGATTTTCACTTATTTGTTGGAAGGAAGAAACCTGTCCATTGGCCGATTGGAATACAGCAGAGAGGAAGAATTACTCAGTCATCATTTGCACTAGAAGGGTTGTGAAAGAGACGGCACTAATTCACAACGCTTCGAAGGTGGGAGAGATTCACACAAGTCCGCCCCCTGACAATGATTTGACAGATGACGCTGCAGGATATTTGGCCACCTTGACCCGATGGTTGCAATCAAGTATATTCGTAGCAAGTTTGAGGAGGGAACGGAAACCATGGGGAAAAATTTCATCGGGATTGACATGGGCGGAACCTCGATCAAATTGGGGATCACGGACGAGACAGGTCGTCTCCTGTACAAGCATGAGATGCCCACGCGGCCTGAGGAAGGGGCTGAGGCCGGTGTGGAGCGAATGGCGGCAGGAGTCCGCCGATTGGCGGAGTCAGCCGGGGTTTTCTGGAAGGATGTAAAAGGCCTCGGGCTGGGAGCCCCAGGCTTTTTGGATCAGGCAGAGGGCAAGATTTTCCGTCTTACCAATATTCCCTGGGAGAATGTGCCGATCCGGGAATGGTTGCAAAACCTTCTCGGGATCCCTGTCGTTATCGACAATGACGCCAATGTGGCAGCCCTGGGAGAGGTATGGAGGGGGGCGGGTGCCGGAATGACAGATATGGTTCTGATCACCCTGGGGACCGGAGTCGGCGGAGGTGTGATCGCGGGAGGACGGTTGATTCGCGGTGTTGGGGGAATGGCCGGGGAGATCGGTCACATCCCGGTGGAGCCGGGAGGTGTTCCCTGCGGTTGCGGGCGACAGGGATGTCTGGAGACTATTTCCTCAGCCACAGGCTGGGTCCGGCTGGCAAGGGCGGCAGTTGAAGCTGGGCGTGTCACTTCTTTGGAATCCAGTGTGGAGGCGGGGACGATCACCCCGCGGGATATCGTGAACGCGGCACAGGAGGGGGATCTCGTCGCCCTGGAAGTGATTGACTCCGCCGCTGATGCCTTGGCCCGGGTGATGGCGATTCTGACTGTGGTCAACAATCCCGCCGCTTTTGTGATCGGCGGCGGTGTATCGGGAGCGGGAGAAACCCTGTTCACCCCCCTGCGCGAGGCATATACCCGCCATGCCTTACCCGATGCGGCCCGGGACGTTCAGATCATCCCGGCGCGGCTCGGCAATGATGCGGGCATGATCGGTGCGGCAGGTTTAACAGCAAAAGGAACAATGTTGGGTTAAAATATCATATAATAAGGAATGAAAGCAGGTGACGGGGTATGGCTGCCGAAACGGACAAAGAGATTCAGCTGGTGGTGATCACCGGGATGTCGGGTGCGGGCAAATCCGTCGCGATGCAGAGCCTGGAGGATCTCGGCTATTTTTGCATCGATAACCTGCCGCCTGTTTTCCTGTCCAAGTTGGCTGAGCTGCTGGAGCAATCCGGTGGAAAACTGAGAAAAGCGGCGCTGGTGACGGATCTGCGGGGCAGAGAGTTTTTCTCCACGCTTTTCGAATCCCTGGATACCTTGGAAAAACACCATAATATCCATTACCAGATCCTCTTTTTGGATGCGGCGGATCAGGTGCTGGTCCGTCGGTACAAAGAGACCCGTCGCCGCCATCCCCTGTCTCCGGAGGGAAGTCCCATGGACGGGATTCGTCTGGAGCGCAATCTGCTTGAGGAGATTAAAGGCCGAGCCCATCAGATCATCGATACCAGCCAATTGAAACCGGCGCAACTGAAAGAGAAGATCGTCTCCCGCTTTGCCCGGACGGATCAAAACCGTTTGGCCATCACGTTTCAAAGTTTTGGATTTAAATACGGCATTCCCATTGATGCCGATTTAGTGTTTGACGTCCGCTTTCTTCCCAACCCTCATTATGTGGAGTCCCTCAAACCCAGGACCGGATTGGATGCGGATGTGTACGACTATGTGATGAAATGGGAGGAGACCCGGAAGTTCCTTGAGAAGATGACGGATATGCTCTCTTTTCTTCTCCCGCATTACCAACGGGAAGGAAAGACCAGTTTGGTGGTGGGGATCGGTTGTACCGGCGGTAAACATCGGTCGGTCTCCATCGCTGAATACCTGAACCGTCATTTTCAGGATCATGAACAGACCCGAGCGACACACCGAGACATCGAGAAGAGCGGTTGACAGAGAACAAGAGGTGTCCACCATGAAAACAAAGGAAGCCTGTCTTCGAAAACGGCGTATCGTGGTGGTGGGAGGAGGAACCGGCCTGTCAGTGATGTTGCGTGGGTTGAAAGAACTCCCCATAGAGATCACAGCCATTGTTACCGTCGCTGATGACGGCGGCAGCTCCGGCCGGATCCGGAATGATCTGCAGATGCCCCCACCCGGGGATATACGCAACGTGATGGTGGCTCTGGGGGATACAGAACCTTTGCTGGAACAAGTGTTGCAATACCGATTTCGAAATGGAAACGGTTTGGCCGGGCACAACCTCGGAAACTTGATGCTTGCAGCTTTAAAAGATATCACTGGGGATTTCAATCATGCTATACAGTATATGAGCCGGGTGCTGGCCGTCCGCGGCCAGGTCCTTCCCTCCACAGGAGAGGAAGTGAGCCTGTGTGCGGTTATGGAAGACGGGCGCGTGGTGGAGGGGGAGTCACGCATTCCCAAAGCGGGGGGGAGGATCCGCCGTGTCTTTCTGAAGCCAAAGGTGGCTCATCCGTTGCCGGAGGCTTTGCAGGCGATTGAGGCGGCCGATGGAATCATCATCGGCCCCGGCAGTTTATACACCAGCATCCTGCCCAATTTGTTGGTCAAAGGGATGGCGGACGCCATCCGAAAGTCCAAAGCAAAAAAAATATACATCTGTAATATCATGACCCAGGCGGGGGAAACGGATCACTACACCGCGGCAGATCATGTGATCGCCATTCAGGATCATGTGGGGGAAAATTTTTTTGATGTGGTGATTGTAAACAAAGAAATTCCCCCGGCTTCCATTCAAAAACGTTACGCCCTGGAGGGATCCTGTATGGTTCGGACGGATATGGAACGTTTGAAGAGGTTTGGTTGTCAGGTGATAGCGGATGATCTGACGCAATTTCAAAAGGTGGTCCGACACGATGCCGCCAAATTGAATCGATGGGTTCGTCGTTTGGTTCAGGCATAGGGGTCGGAAGGTCGTGATCGAGGATGAAGGAAGTGATGGATAATGTCCTTTGCATCCGCCACCAAACAGGAACTGACCCGTATCGATTCCCCACTTTGTTGCCGTCGGGCCGAATTGTCGGCATTGGTACGGATGAATGGAACGGTTCTGATCGGAAACGGTCGGATCAGTCTGGAATTTACCACTGAAAACAATGCCATCGCACGTCGCACTTACTCTCTGATCAAGGAACTGTACCAAGTACAGCCGGAAGTGTTCGTGCGCAAAAAGGTCAGGTTAAAGAAGAACAATACCTATGCGGTGCGTCTGTCCAGGGAAGCGGAAAACGTTCTCCGGGATTTGCGAATCCTGGGGGAGGGGATGAAACGGATCAGCGGGATTGATCCCGGATTGACGGCAAAAGAATGCTGCGTGAGATCCTATTTACGGGGGGCCTTCCTGGCCAGTGGTTCGGTCAACAATCCGGACAGCGGATCCTATCACCTCGAGATCGTCTCCACATATCAGGACCACAGTGAAGATTTGTGTTCCCTGATGAACAAGTATCATCTTCATGCAAAATGGATTGAACGAAAAAAGGGCTTTGTCGTTTATCTCAAAGAGGGTGATAAAATCGGCGAATTCCTGAATATCATCGGTGCCCATCGCACCCTGTTCCGATTTGAGGATGTCCGGATCCTGAAGGATATGAGAAACTCCGTCAACCGGCTTGTCAACTGTGAAACGGCCAACCTGAACAAAACGATTCAAGCTGCAATGCGGCAGCTGGAAAATATTCGTCTGATCGACAGGGAAATCGGCTTGGATCAATTGCCAGACCGTCTCAGGGAAGTGGCGGAGACCCGGTTGCGTCATCCGGAAATCTCTCTTACGGAGCTGGGCCAGATGCTTCCTGGACGAAAGGTGAGCAAATCGGCGATCAACCACCGCCTCCGTAAGCTGGAAGAAATCGCGAAAAAGTTGAAAGTGGGATCCACCGATCACTAGTGGGTTGTGATTTAAATCGTTCTAAAAACGCCCAGGATGGGGTTTCGTATGACCTTTTCATCGTTTTGACCTTCCAAAATCACTTTGAAGCCCAATCCTCCCTGTGAACGGCTTTTTCACAAAGCTTCTAAATCACTGTGACCCAGCCCATTTACCATACATTCTATGGAGGGATGACCCCATGGCAGAAAAAAATGTCACCGTCAACCTGAAAACCGGGCTCCATGCCCGACCTGCAGCTCTGTTCGTCCAGGAGGCCAACAAGTACAGCTCCGAAGTCTTTGTCAGCAAAAACAATAAAAAAGTGAATGCCAAAAGCATCATGGGGATTATGAGCCTGGCGGTTGCCCACGGTTCGGAGATCACCATCTCCGCCGA
Source organism: Kroppenstedtia guangzhouensis (assembly GCF_014637345.1). GTDB lineage: Bacteria > Bacillota > Bacilli > Thermoactinomycetales > DSM-45169 > Kroppenstedtia > Kroppenstedtia guangzhouensis. The sequence continues at coordinate 39,190 of NZ_BMEX01000005.1, read as the reverse complement.
GGGTTCCGATGCGGAGCAAGCGATCGAGGCTTTGGCCGCCATTGTCAGCAAGGAGGATCTGTAAGAATCGATCCCGACAACCATATAATAAGCGCCGGTCCTCTACGAGAGGACCGGCGCTTTGTCTTGGTCTGGTCTCTGTCTTTATCTGTAAAGGTCTTGGCCTTCTTGATCTTATGATACGACGGGTATCGAACTGTTTCAATAGACGAAAAGTTGTTTTTATGTGACATCATCTACTACGGACCTTTTTGGTCCGAAAGCGTTGTGATTCAGTACTTTCTGAGTAAGTCGGGGGGTGGGGTTCGGATGAGCCCCCCTCTTCGGCGGGGGAGTCATCGTTAACGGCGGTTGAGTGCGTCGGGAATGCTCACCAAACCGAAACCGCTCTTCTCATCACATCCCTTTTTGAAGAGATCTTCTGCGGATTGCTTCAGAATCGCCTTCACCTGACACTGGGGAGAGATTGTTCTTCCCATGTCTGGCGATGATCACTCCGGCGGCCCCCGCCACTTTGGGAGCGGCCATGGAAGTTCAGGCATACCAGGCATGTCCGACGACCTTCCCGTTTTCTACCACGGGGACGGTGCTCTAGGAGTTATCGCGACCTGCTTAAGGTGTCGGGGTTGTAGTCAGGCCTGAGATCCCCGCCTGGAGCTATCAGGTCGATTTTGCCAGGAATCGAGGCTCGGAAGTTTCTTCACACCCCTTGGACAGAACATTCCAACCATAGGTCCGAAATAAGAAAATTGGATAGATGGGGAAGAAAATCATTTAGGTCTTTTTGATTATATATAATCAATAAAAGAGACAGACCATTTTGGTCTGTCTTTGGGTGGATGGGCGTTTAAGTATACTAAATCTTGATGTAGATAGTATCACAAGGGTGTTTCATCCAGATTCCATCACTGAAGTTTGAATGATGTACGGTGACCCCACTTCGGCTGAAATCCTCCTCAACCCCAAAGGGTACGGGCATCTGCTGTGGAGACTGCCGGATCGTCTCAATTGCCGGGTTGACGCAGGGAACGGAAGCCCAAAAGGGCGCATCCCAACAGGAACAGCAGTAATCCGAGCAGAGCCGGGAAAATGTCAATGGCGGTATCCGGCATTGGGCCTCCCGACTCCTTTTGGCCACTGTTCATGTGGTGCAAGGTTCCGGTCTCTTCTTCGCTGGAAGAGGTACCCTGCTCCGAGTTCCCGGAGTCGGCGGTGTTTCCGTCGCCCGAGGGTGTGGCCGGATCATCCACCGGAGCCGTCCCGGCGCTTTTCGCGGCGTCTGATTTTTTAGCCTGTTCCGCAATTTTGTCAAATCCGCAATCCTTCAGTTGAATCGGATCTGTTGCAGAGGCGGGCTCCCGGGCCTGGAGTTGGAAACAACCATCCAGATCGACGGGTTGTTCGCCATCTTTTCCGTAGAACACGGCGATGACCTGATAGTTTCTACCCGGCACCAGGTCGTCGTATTCGGCGGTAAACTTTTTCAATCCGGCGTCTTCAGGTGAGCTTTGTTCATCACTTCCGTTCAGAGTGACAAACCAGCTCCCACGGGGTTGGGTCGCCTCGGGAAGGGCGATCTCCACTTGGTGTTTGCCATCTTTGGTGGTATAGATGGCTTGGAGGGCAGCAGTCTCCTGGGGAGTTTCAGCGAAGGCGAAGGGTGCTGCCGTGAAGGCCAACAACAATAACATCAATGTGAGCGCGGCAGTCCTCAAAGCATGTCCTCCTCAGCATGCCCATCGCATACCCGAGGTTAGCGTATCATACAAAGCTGTATAAAGGCAATTAAAAATTCGGTAAAAAAACAACGAAAAAGCCGATAACCATGAGGGATCCACAGATTGACCGAAGATACGGAAAGCTTTGTATCCGCAACAAAGTATCAGCGGAAAATTCGGCCCACAAGGGAGAGGAGCATCACCAAACCGATCGAAACGGAGACCCAAAACAAGATTCGATCCTGTCTGTCAAAAGAATTCATCGTGTAGGCACCTCCTCGGATCAACCGAAATCTCCCACGAACTCTATCTTTATCTTAACCCTGTTCGAGGGGGGCAGGGGGAGGAGAGGTTAACTTTTAATGAATTTCAGGAAGAGGGAGGGCGTTTTTATGAAGGGGGAAATTCATGTCATGATCTCTTCTCCCCGTGTTTTGGAGAAGGACGTTTAATCCAATACTCACCAGAAGCGTTGTGAATTAGTGTTGGCCGGGCCGGTCGGGATTGGGTTTCAAATGACCTTGTCGTTGTTTTTAACTGCCAAAATCATTTCATGTGAAAACCGAACCTCCCTGTGAACAGCTTTTTTACAACTCTTCCAGGGGGAAAGAACGATCGGGTTTCAATCCGTTGTTTTTCTGGGGAGGCGATTTCTCCATAAAAAAAGCCGCGGATCCGAAAAAGTCCGCGGTGATGACTGAGAATGTCACTTTTGATGCTCGATGATTTTGTCGATCAGCCCGTACTTCTTGGCCTCCTCCGCCGACATGAAGTGGTCCCGGTCGGTATCCTGCTGGATTTTCTTCAAGGGTTGGCCGGTCTGCTCGGAAAGGAGTTGATTGAGACGATCCCGCATGCGCAGGATGCGCTTGGCACTGATCTCGATGTCCGATGCCTGCCCTTGAGCGCCGCCGAGGGGTTGATGGATCATCACTTCACTGTTGGGAAGGGCCAACCGTTTGCCCTTGGTGCCGGAGGAAAGAAGGAAGGCGCCCATGGAGGCAGCCATCCCGATGCATATGGTCTGAATATCGCACTTGACATGCTGCATCGTGTCATAGATGGCAAACCCCGCAGAGATGGATCCTCCCGGTGAATTGATATACAACTGGATGTCTTTGTTGGGGTCTTCGGTTTGCAAGAAGAGAATCTGGGCCACGATGGTATTGGCTACAGCGTCATTGATCTCGCTGCCGAGGAAGATGATCCGGTCTTTCAGTAGGCGGGAATAGATATCATAGGATCGTTCGCCACGATTGGTCTGTTCAACCACATAGGGAATCAGGTTCATCACGGTCCCTCCTCTGGGATAACATATACCCATCATAACCCAGTCAAATTCCTAAGGTCAAGATAGGTCAGAACAAGGTGTAAAAGAAAAACGGCAACCAGGATGGCTGCCGTCTCTTTTGGTGCGCCTACCAGGATTCGAACCTGGGCACCTGGTTCCGGAGACCAGTGCTCTATCCCCTGAGCTATAGGCGCATAAAATTAAATTAACCAGCGACAAAAATCATTATAACCAAGCTCTGAAGAAAAAGCAAGAGGTCGATTGGAGTTAGTTATAGTCGGAATTGTTCGCCGGCGTGTATGGCAGCCTGAAAGAAGGTTGATTCTGCTGTCGGAAGAGGTGAGGAAACAAAGGGGCCTTTATGATAAAATAAACCTGAAGATTACCGACAACCTCCCTTTGAACATCTGAAAATCGGCCTGGAAGTTGCATCCAAGGCGGAGAGAAGCACATATACTGAACACGCGGAGGTGACGGAAATGGCTTTATCCATGGGTTACGGATTGATTCAGGATCAGCGGATGAAGTTGGTGATGACCCCTGAATTGCGCCAAGCGATCCAGGTGCTTCAACTTTCAGCAGTGGACCTTATACAGTATATACAAGATCAGGCGGTTGAAAACCCGGTGTTGGAAATTGAAGACTCCGCCCCGATGGCGGAACCGGACCCGGTGGGGACCGAAAGTGCGGAACGACTGGCGGATTGGGGGGCGTTTATGAGGGGTGGCGGGACCCTTGGGCGATCCTCATCCACCCATGATGAGGAAGAAGGGCATCCGGTAGACCGGATCGCCGACTCGACTCCCAGTCTCTCCGGGGTTCTGGAAGAACAGCTTCGCTACCTTTCCATAGATTCTCACACTTATCAGATCTGCCGTTACATCATTGGAAATTTGGATGAGGACGGTTACTTGAGGTTGGATTGTGAACAACTATGTAAGCGCTTTAATATCCAGGAGCAAGACTTTGTTGTATCCTTGGAGGTGGTGCAGGGATTGGATCCAGCGGGTGTGGGGGCCCGGAATCTGGCGGAATGTCTGACACTCCAACTGAAACGGCAGGGAGATCCTGATCCGTTGGCTCTCGAAATTGTGAGCTTTCACCTACAGGATTTGGCCGAGGGAAAGCTGAAAAAAGTGGCCAAGGCTTTAAATAGAACCACAGTGGAAGTTCAGGATGCCGCCGACCGGATCCGGAAGCTGAATCCCAAACCCGGCCACGCCTGCCACGGAGAGAGTCCCCACTATATTTTTCCTGATGTGACTGTGGAAAAGGTGCACGGGGAGTGGGAAGTATGGGTGAATGAGGGTGTTATTCCCCGTCTGGGCATCAGCACTCAGTATGAACGGATTCTCCGTGAAAATAATGAAGGGGCCCACCAAGCCGCCGCCTATATCAAGGAACGGATTCAATCGGCCATGTGGCTGTTAAAAAGTATCGAACAAAGACGAAACACTCTGTATCGGGTCAGCAGGGCCATTATCGGTGTGCAGCGGGACTTTTTCGAACATGGGATCTCCGGTTTGAAACCCTTGACCCTGCGGGAAGTGGCGGAAGAGCTTGAGCTGCATGAATCGACGGTGAGCAGGGCAACCCGGCATAAATATATCCAGACGCCCCGGGGGTTGTTCCCTTTCCGCTTTTTCTTTCCTTCCGGTGTCTCCAATCAAGGCGGGGGGAATACATCCGCCCGAAGTGTAAAGGATCGGATTGAGCAGATGATCAAAGGGGAGAATAAGGGAAAACCATTGTCCGACCAGAAGATTGCAGATCGGCTTCAAGAAGCGGGAATCCGCATATCCCGCAGAACCGTCGCCAAGTATCGGGAAGAGATGGGGATCAGTTCCTCCCAGGCGAGACGGAGGTTCGACTCATAAAAAAAGAGCGGCTGATATGCACCCGGATTCCACCAGTTCCTCTTGTCAAGGGAGCTGAAATAGACTACAATTGAAATGGATGATGCTGTCTCTTTTTTTTTAACTTGAATGGGACGTATTTTGTCATGAGGGACGTTTTCTGTCCCGATCGGGAGGATGCCATGGAGTCCATATTGAAACTGCAGAGTAAACTGCTTCCCGATCTGTTGGAAGTGATGCGAAAACGATATGAAGTGTTGCGCCACCTTCAGTTGATGCAACCGGTGGGAAGGCGGAGTCTGGCCGCTGCTCTCAATCAGACGGAACGGGTCCTGCGGGGGGAAGTGGAGTTTCTCAAAGAGCGGGGTCTCCTCCGGATTGATACAGTCGGGATGACCTTGACCCCTTCCGGGGAAAGACTGATCGCGGAGATGGAGCCTCTCATCAAGGATCTCTTCGGCCTGACGGAACTGGAGATGGCCCTCGCCCGGGTACTTCAGCTGAAAAAGGCGGTGGTGGTTCCAGGAGATTCAGATCGGTCCGACTGGGTAAAAAAGGAGATGGGGCGAGCAGGTGCCCGTCTGTTGAAAGAGACAGCCCGACCCGGCCAAGTGACGGCGGTGGCTGGGGGGACGACCGTGGCTGCCGTAGCAGACATGATAACCGCATCCCCGGCTTTGAAGGAGACGATCTTTGTCCCGGCTCGGGGCGGATTGGGGGAAGCGGTGGAGTTGGAAGCAAATTATATTGTCTCCCTGATGGCCCGAAGATCGGGGGGACAATACCGGTTGCTGCACGTTCCCGAACAGTTGAGCGAAGAAGCGGTGGAAACCCTGGTTCGGGAGCCACACATCCGGGAAGTGATGGAGCTGGTCCGGTCGGCCCGCATCGTCGTTCACGGGATCGGAGATGCTAGAAGCATGGCATCCCGGCGGAAGTCCTCCCCCGAACTGCTGAATCTGTTGGAGGAAAAAGGAGCGGTGGGGGAGGCCTTTGGCTACTACTTCAATCGCAAGGGTGACATTGTCCATCGCGGCCGCCATATCGGCCTCAGTTTGGAAGACCTGGAAAACGTGGAGATGACGATCGCTGTCGCAGGCGGGGCGGGAAAGGCGGAGGCGGTGGCGGCTGTCTGCCCGGTTTTCGGCGGTGGCATACTGATCACCGATGAAGCGGCCGCCCGCGCCATTCTTGAAACTGCCAGTTGAATTTTTCCATATTTGAGTTGATGAATGGAGGGATCCCTATGGCAACCAAGATCGGGATTAATGGATTCGGACGCATTGGACGTGCAGTTTTTCGGATCGCTATGGCACAGCCTGCATTGGAAGTGGTGGCGATCAATGATCTGACCGATGCGGGGACATTGGCCCACCTCCTCAAATACGATTCTGTCCACGGCAGATTCGACCATTCCGTCGAAGTCACTCAGGGCGGATTGCGGGTGGACGGAAAAGAGATCCGGGTTTTGGCGGAGCGGGATCCGGCCCAACTTCCTTGGGGAGAGCTCGGGGTGGAGATCGTCGTCGAATCCACCGGCCGTTTCACCAAAAAAGAAGATGCTGAGAAACACCTGGAGGCCGGCGCCAAAAAAGTAATCATTTCCGCCCCGGGCAAAGACGAAGACCTGACTGTGGTGATGGGGGTGAATGACGATCAATACGACCCTGATCGCCATCAGGTAATCTCCAACGCTTCCTGCACTACCAATTGTCTGGCCCCTGTGGTTAAGGTATTGCATCAAACCTTTGGGGTACGTCGCGGTCTGATGACCACGGTTCATTCCTATACAAATGACCAGCAGATTCTGGATCTCCCTCACAAGGATTTACGCCGAGCCCGGGCTGCCGGCATGTCGATCATTCCCACTACCACCGGCGCTGCCAAAGCTGTTGCCAAAGTGTTGCCGGAACTGGAAGGCAAATTGAATGGTTTTTCCATGCGTGTGCCCACCCCCAATGTCTCCGTCGTCGATTTTGTAGCGGAGTTGGACCGAGATGTGAGCATGGACGAAGTGAACGAGACTTTTCGGAAGCAGGCGGAAACCGAGTTGAAGGGGATTATGGCCTTCACTGACGAGCCTTTGGTCTCCAAAGATTTCAATGGGGATGCTCACTCTTCCATTGTCGATGGGTTGTCCACCATGGTCCAGGACGGAAATATGGTGAAAGTGGTCGCCTGGTACGACAATGAATGGGGATTTTCCAATCGCATGATCGACCTGATTAACCACATTGCCAAGAAGGGGTTGTCAGTCTAGAATAGAGGAGAAAAAGAGAGGAGAGAGGAAGGCTCTCCTCTTTCTCTATGCTTTTCGAGGAGGAAGCCGATGAACAAGCTGTCGATCCTGGATGTGGATGTCAGAGGAAAGCGCGTCTTTTGCCGAGTCGATTTCAATGTGCCGCTGGATCAGGGAGAAATCACCGATGACAACCGGATCCGGGCTGCTCTGCCGACGATCCGCCATCTGACGGTACATGGAGCCAAGGTGATCCTGGCCAGCCATTTGGGAAGGCCCAAGGGGAAGGTGGTGGAGGAGTTACGACTCACTCCCGTCGCCGAGCGCCTCTCCCAACTGCTGGGCCAATCGGTGGTTAAGACCGATCAGACAGTGGGAGAAGAAGTGGAGAAAGAAGTTGCCGGATTGAAAGAGGGGGATATCCTCCTGCTGGAGAACGTCCGCTTCTGTCCTGGCGAGGAAAAAAATGACCCGGAATTGTCCCGGGCCTTTGCTAAGCTGGCCGATCTCTACGTGAACGATGCCTTTGGCACTGCCCACCGGGCCCATGCTTCCACGGCCGGCATTGCCGAACATCTGCCGGCTGTGGCGGGATTCCTGATGCAGCGGGAACTGGAAACCCTGGGGCAGGCTTTGCAGAATCCCGATCGTCCCTTCACAGCCATTATCGGCGGTGCCAAGGTGAAGGACAAGATTGGTGTCATCGACAACCTGTTGGATAAGGTGGACAACCTCCTTATCGGGGGCGGACTCTCCTTCACTTTCCTCAAAGCCAAAGGGGTGGAGGTCGGCCAATCCCTGCTGGAGTCGGAAAAGCTCGATCAAGCCAGAACCTTCATGAAAAAGGCGGAACAAAAGGGGGTTCGTCTTCTCTTGCCTGTGGATGCGGTGGTGGCCACGTCTTTTGCTCCCGATGCCCCGGCGAAGCTGGTGGATGTGGAGGCGATCCCCCAAGATTCCATGGGACTGGATATCGGTCCGAAGACCCGGGAGGTCTTCGCCGATGTGATCCACACCTCCAAATTGGTGATCTGGAACGGACCCATGGGTGTTTTCGAATTTGATCGGTTTGCCGAAGGCACTTTTGCCGTTGGCCGGGCAGTCGCCGCCTGCACGGGGATGACTATAATCGGTGGGGGAGATTCCGTGGCGGCTGTTAAAAAATCAGGTCTGGCGGAACAGGTGGGTCACATCTCCACCGGCGGTGGCGCTTCCCTGGAATTGATGGAAGGGAAAACGCTGCCCGGAGTGGCAGTACTCCAAAACAAGTGATCAGGGTGGTGATTCACATTGCGAACATCGGTCATCGCGGGAAATTGGAAAATGTACAAAACCGTGGCGGAAGCTTTGGAGTTTTTCTCAAGGGTAAAGCTCGCCGATAACAGGGATCGCGTGGAGACCGTGGTGTGCGCTCCTTTTGTCACGTTGCCCGCTTTGGTGAAAGAAGCGAAAGAGAGCGGAATCCGGATCGGAGCACAAAACATGCATTGGGAGGAGGAAGGGGCGTACACCGGTGAGATCAGCCCGTCCATGCTGACAGCGTTGGCAGTGACCCACGTTATCATCGGTCATTCCGAGCGGCGGGCATACTTTGCGGAGACAGACGAAACGGTCCGTCTCAAGACCCGGTCGGCCTTGGATCATCAGCTCACTCCCATCGTCTGTGTGGGGGAAACCTTGGAGGAACGGGAGGCGGGACGCACCCGGGAGTTGGTTCGGGAGCAGGTGGTGGCCGCCATCCAAGGGTTAAGTTCCAGGGAGGTCTGTCATCTCATACTGGCCTATGAGCCGGTCTGGGCGATCGGTACCGGCCGATCGGCCACTGCAGAGGACGCAACGGATGTAATTCGGTTCATCCGAAAAAGTGTGGCGGATCAGTTTGATCAACAAGTGGCTAATCAAGTCCGAATTCTGTACGGAGGCAGTGTCAAACCGGATAATATCGAAACCTTTCTCCAATCGGGAGAGATTGACGGTGCTCTGGTCGGGGGGGCCAGCCTGGATTCCGATTCTTTTGCCAGGCTGGTGGAAGCTGCTGCCCGACGGGGGGATCTGGGATGAGCCGACGCAAACCTGTGGCTTTGGTGATCCTGGACGGATTTGCTCTCAGGGAGGAAACCCATGGCAATGCGGTCGCTCAGGCGAAGAAGCCAAACTTTGACCGGTATTGGTCCCAGTATCCCCATACCACCCTCGGAGCTTCGGGAGAAGCAGTGGGCCTTCCCGAAGGGCAGATGGGAAACTCGGAAGTGGGCCATCTCAATATCGGGGCAGGCCGGGTGGTTTATCAGGACCTGACCCGGGTCAGCAAATCGATTGAGGAAGGTTCCTTCTACAAAAATGAGACCTTTCTCGGTGCGATTCGCCATGTGAAGGAGTACAACAGCAGGCTTCATCTCTATGGACTTCTTTCTGACGGCGGTGTTCACAGCCATATGGATCACCTGTTTGCACTCCTTGAACTGGCGGCCAGGGAGGGTCTTCGGGAAGTCTTCATCCATGCCTTTCTGGATGGGCGGGATGTGGCCCCGGACTCCGGAGTGAAGTATATCCGGCAATTGCAGCAGAAGATCACAGAAACTGGCGTGGGCCGGATCGCCACGGTTCAGGGTCGTTACTACGCCATGGACCGGGATAAACGTTGGGAACGGACGGAGAAAGCTTACCGGGCCATGGTTTACGGGGAAGGTCCCCGCTACCGGGATCCGGTGCAGGCGGTGAAGGAATCCTACGAAAAAAGCGTCTACGATGAATTTGTGATGCCGACGGTGATCGTGGATGATCAGGGCCATCCCGTCGGCTCGATTCAATCCCATGACGCTGTCATTTTCTACAACTTCCGTCCCGATCGGGCCATCCAGATTTCACTGGCTTTCACCAACGAGGATTTTCGGGGATTTGACCGGGGGGAGAAGCGGCCGGAGCATCTCTATTATGTATGTTTGACCAAGTTTAGCGAATCGGTGAACGGCTATGTCGCCTATAAACCGACGGATCTGGATAACACCTACGGGGAGGTGGTCTCACAGCACGGACTGAAACAGCTCCGAATCGCCGAGACGGAGAAATATCCTCATGTTACCTTTTTCTTCAGCGGCGGCCGGGAAGAGACCTTTCCCGGTGAAGATCGGATCCTGATCAATTCCCCCCAAGTGGCCACCTACGATCTGAAACCGGAGATGAGTGCCTATGAAGTGACGGATGCTCTGGTTCGGGAGATCGAAGCCGAAAAGCATGATGCGATCATCCTCAATTTCGCCAATCCGGATATGGTGGGCCACTCCGGCAAGTTGGAACCGACGATCCGCGCGGTGGAGGCAGTGGATGAATGCCTGGGTCGGGTGGTGGAGGCAGTCCGAGCCCACGGGGGAACAGCGGTGGTGATTGCCGATCACGGCAATGCCGATATGGTGTTGAACGAAAACAACGAGCCGGTCACTTCCCACACCACCTTTCCGGTTCCTTGTATCGTCACGGATCCGTCCGCAAGGTTGAGAGAAGAGGGGATTCTGGCAGATGTGGCTCCGACACTTCTCCATTTGCTGGGGTTGGCGCAACCTGCTGAAATGACAGGTCGTTCCCTGATTAAATAACTTTCAACAGCAGTGAGGAGGATACATGCATGAGCACGATCATCGATGTACATGGCCGGGAAGTGCTGGACTCCCGGGGAAATCCCACCGTTGAGGTAGAAGTGATCCTGGACACCGGCGCTGTCGGACGGGCGATCGTCCCTTCCGGTGCCTCCACCGGGGCCCATGAAGCGGTGGAACTTCGTGATGGGGATCGGGACCGCTATCTTGGAAAAGGGGTCCTTCAGGCGGTGCAAAACATCAACGAGTTGATCGTTCGGGAATTGGAAGGGATGAACGCATTGGATCAGGTGGGGGTCGACCGGGCATTGATCCAATTGGACGGCACCCCGAACAAAGGGAAGCTGGGCGCCAACGCCATCCTGGGGGTTTCCATGGCTGTTGCCCGGGCGGCAGCGGAAACAGCGGGGCTTTCCCTCTATACCTACCTCGGCGGATTTAATTCCAAGGTTCTTCCTGTACCCATGATGAACATCCTGAACGGTGGGGCCCACGCAGATAACAATGTGGATATTCAGGAGTTTATGGTGATGCCCGTCGGGGCGGAAAGCTTTCGTGAGGGACTTCGCATGGGTGCGGAGATCTTTCATCACTTGAAGATGGTCCTCAAGGAGAAAGGGCTTTCCACTTCTGTGGGTGATGAAGGAGGCTTTGCCCCTAACCTTTCTTCCAACGAAGAGGCACTGCAAACGATTGTCACCGCCATCCAGCGGGCCGGATACCAACCGGGGACTGAGGTGCTTCTGGCCCTCGATGTGGCCTCCACAGAACTTTACCAAGAAGGCTCCTATCACCTGGAAGGGGAAGGTGTTTCCAAATCTGCTGATGAGATGATCACCTACTATGAAGAGTTGGTTCAAAAATACCCGATCATCTCCATCGAAGACGGATTGGCCGAGGATGATTGGGAGGGTTGGAAGAAGCTGACTCAACGTCTCGGCGCCAAGGTGCAACTGGTGGGTGATGATCTGTTTGTCACCAATACGGCCCGTCTTCACCAGGGGATTGAAAAAGGAGTGGGCAATTCCATCCTGGTGAAAGTGAACCAGATCGGCACCCTCACGGAAACCTTCGATGCAGTGCAAATGGCTACACAGGCGGGTTACACAGCTGTAATCTCCCATCGCTCCGGTGAAACGGAAGATACAACCATCGCCGATATCGCCGTGGCGACGGGGGCTGGTCAGATCAAGACCGGGGCGCCTTCGCGAACCGATCGGGTGGCCAAATACAATCAGCTGCTCCGGATCGAAGAAGAGCTAGAGCGCTGCGGTCAATACTCTGGGAAAAAAGCTTTTTACAATCTGCGCGGATAATGTTTTTCAGCCGGACCGACGGTCCGGCATTCTTATGCCCGGATGTCGAGCCATTGTTGTTGAAAACTGTAGTGGGTTGTGATACATTAACACCAGTGAAAAATCGAACGGGAAACACCCGACCGGAGGTGTACCATAACTGTGAAACTCGCCATCGACATTTTGTTGGGCATTGTTTGTGTCGCACTGATTCTTGTGGTTTTATTGCAGTCGGGCAAGAGCGCAGGACTTTCCGGTGCCATCGGCGGGGCATCCGAACATTTGATCGGAAAAACCAAGGCTCGAGGTCTGGATGCTCTCTTGGGGAAAATCACTGTGGCTTTGGCCGTCCTGTTCATGATCCTCACCTTAACCGCCGCTTTCTTCGTCTGAGGAGGAGAGACCCTTTTGACAGGAATGGGAATCGTCTTGGGGGTGGTGCTGGGCCTGGCCCTAGACGATCTTGCTTTGGGTATTGCTCTTGGAGTCATCTTCGGAGTTGGAATGGATACGGGGAAGAAAAAGAAATGACATGGTCCACGGAGGTTTTCTTCAGGGCTGTGGAATGGGGGCGACTTCTCGATCCATCACCAGGGTGTGTCGGTCGATTTGCTTCTCCAGGTTGGTTTGGTGATGAAGAATCGTGCATCTGGTTATTACTCCGTGTCATATGAGGAATCCAAGTCCCCGATAAAATTTCCCTTGAGAAAAAAGCGGGAAAAACCCTTGCCAAGAAGTTGGGTTCGTGCTATTATATTAAGTGTCTGGTGGCGATGGCGGAGGGGATCCACCCGTTCCCATCCCGAACACGGAAGTTAAGCCCTCCAGCGCCGATGGTACTTGGGGCGCAGGCCCCTGGGAGAGTAGGACGTTGCCAGGCAAAGAGGCAGCTCTTCGGAGTTGCCTCTTTTGTTTTTTATATTTTTTTGCAAGCTGGGATCACCCCATGCTTTCGACTATGGGGATGAAAGCGAGCGTCAGAGAAGGTAAAGAACATGAGCCTCAGGAGAATGAAACTGTCCGGAATGTAACCGTCACCACTGTCGGTACATCAAGGCAGCCAAGAATTTTTGCAGAGAGGTTGCAGCAGGGCCGGAAGCGTTGTGAATTGTGGTGGCCGGGTTGGCCGAACATGACCTTTTCGTTGTTTTTAACTGCCAAAATCACTCCATGTGAAACCCAACCTTCCCTGTGATGAGTTTTTCATAAAGCTTCTAGTACTACCTTGAGCCTTACTTAAAGAGTGCAATTGATGTCGAACATAGTCTGTATTGTGAGTGTGGAGCGAGCTCCAAATGCAGAATCACCGTCTGTTTTCAATTGACTTGGGACAACATTCGACATTTTCTTGAGTAAAATTCATCAACACTCAAAGCAGTACTAGTGGTCTAAGTTTGATCCATTTTTCCGGGTGACCTGAGATTACCCAAGGATCCCCTGTGTTTATGGATGAGGAGCGGGTCAAGACAATGATTTTGATCTGTGATACCCTGAAAACAGACCGGATTCCAGTCCCCTTTTTATCCGGACCGGTTCGAAATCGACTGGGTTGGAAAAACTGAGATTATGGGAAGGGATGAGTCCGGCCAGGTTGAATAGCAGGAGGGGGCGACACAAGAGAATGAAGATGAAACGCCGTTCTCCGGATCCTTTTTTTTATCCGGGAGGAGAGACGGGGATTCTGTTGGTGCACGGTTTTACAGGGACGCCTTCGGAGATGCGCCCTTTGGGACAATTTTTGAAGGAGAAAGGATATACCGTCCATGCGCCGCTTCTGGCCGGACACGGAACGTCACCCGAAGAGATGGAAAAGACCACCTGGCAGGATTGGTGGCAGAGTGTACTGATAGCCTATGACCGGTTGGTGCAGGAGGGGAATGTGCGGCAGGCCTTGGCCGTGGGGTTGTCCATGGGCGGTGCTTTGGTGCTCAATCTGGCCCGCACCCGGCCTCTCGCGGGGGTGGTCCCTCTTTGCGCTCCGGTTTGGCTTCGGGATAAACGTCATCATCTGGCGGGTGCTTTCCGGTGGGTGCAGCGGTATCATAAACGGGGTGGAGGCAAACCCCCTCATATCGAGGAACATTTGGTTCCTTATGACCGAACTCCGATCAAATGTATTTCCAGTCTGAACGGATTGATCCGCCATGTACGGCGACATTTGCCTGAAGTGGAAACACCAGCGTTGATTATTCAGTCCAAATTGGACGAAACGGTGGATCCCAAAAGCGCCGAATACTTATACAAGCATATTTCCTCCAAGGAAAAGCAACTTCAGTGGTATGAAAAATCGAGCCACATCATCACTTTGGACAAAGAAAGGGAACGCCTGTTCAAGGAAATTGACGCATTCGCCGGCCGGGTGACCGCTGAAGATGACCGCTGAACTGGCCCTCATGGAGGGAAAGGAGATTTAAACTGGTGGAACCGGAAATTCTGAAATTCATGAGAAAAAATGCATACAAACCCCTGACTGCCGAAGAGTTGCACCAATCCTTTACCGATTTGGAGTGGGATGTATTTATCGGCATCCTGGATCAGATGGAGGCGGCGGGGAAGATCGTCCGCACCCGAACCAACCGCTACGGAGCGCCGGAGCGCCTCAACCTGGTTCGCGGGCGCTTGCAGGGAAATGCCAAAGGATTTGGTTTTGTTATCCCCGATGCGGATTTTCCCTATGAACAGGATGTCTTTATCCACGGGACAGATATGAACGGAGCGATGGATGGGGACTTTGTGTTGGCCCGAGTGGAGAGATATAAAAAGGAGGGAATGAGACCGGAAGGGGAAATCGTCCGTATTCTGAAGCGGAGTCGGACGGAAGCGGTCGGCACTTACACCGCCTCCAAACATTTTGGCTTTGTCATTCCCGATGACAAACGTCTGTCATCCGATATATTTATTCCCAAGGAAGCCAAAGGCAGCGCCAAAGAAGGGGACAAAGTGGTGGTGGAGCTGACCGGCTATCCCGAAGGGCGCCGCAGTGCCGAAGGTAGAGTGAAGGAGGTTCTCGGGCATAAAGACGATCCTGGGGTCGATATTCTGTCGATTATCCGCAAATATCATCTGCCGGAGGAATTTCCCGAAGAAGTGATCAAGGAGGCCGAAGCCGTTCCGGATTCCGTCACTGCGGGGGAGATCCGTGGGCGCCGGGATCTTCGCGGGCGGCGCATGGTGACCATCGACGGGGAGGACGCCAAGGATTTGGATGACGCCGTCTCCGTGGAACAGTTGGACAATGGCAACATCCGACTGGGTGTTCATATCGCCGATGTCAGTTATTACGTAAAAGAAGGCAGTGCGCTGGACCGGGAGGCGTATCATCGGGGAAACAGTGTTTATCTGGTGGACCGGGTGATTCCCATGCTTCCCAAACGCTTGTCCAACGGGATCTGCAGTCTGAATCCAAGGGTGGACCGCCTCACGATGACCTGTGATATGGAACTGGACGGTCAAGGGAATCTGATCCATCACGAGATCTACCCCAGTGTGATCCAAACCGACGAACGGATGACCTATCATGATGTGAAGCGGATTCTGACGGATGAAGACCCGGAGTTGATCCAGCGTTATCAGCCTTTGGTGAAAGATTTTCGCCTGATGGCCCGTCTGGCGGAAACTCTGCGGCAGCGGCGCATGGCCCGGGGAGCGATCGATTTTGATTTTCCCGAGGCCAAGATCCGGGTGGATCCACAGGGAAAGCCGGTGGAGATCGAAAAAAAACCCCGAACCGTGGCGGAACAGATGATTGAGGAGTTTATGTTGGCAGCCAACGAAACGGTCTCGGAGCATTTTTTTCAGCTGAAGATTCCCTTCATGTACCGGATTCACGAACGTCCCAACCCGGAAAAACTGCAATCCTTCTTTGAGTTTATCACCCGGTTTGGCTATTCCGTTCGGGGAAAAACAGATCGGATCAAACCCCGCGCCTTGCAGCAGTTGCTGGAAGAAATCAAGGGGGAACCGGAAGAGCCGGTGGTCAGCAGGGTGATGTTGCGCTCGATGCAACAGGCCAAATACTCATCGGAATGTCTCGGCCACTTCGGTTTGGCAGCCAAGTATTACTCCCATTTCACCTCGCCCATCCGCCGCTATCCCGATCTGGCGATCCACCGGATCATCCGGGAAGTGTGGGAAAACAAGGGGAAATTGCCGGACAAGCGGCGGGGTCATTTCAAGGAATGGTTGCCGACGGCGGCGGACCACACCTCGGACCGGGAGCGGATCGCCATTGACGCCGAGAGGGAAACCGATGATCTGAAGAAAGCCGAGTTTATGATGGACAAGGTGGGACAGACATTCAAGGGAACGATCAGCAGTGTCACCTCCTTCGGTGTCTTTGTCGAACTGGAAAACACCGTGGAAGGATTGGTCCATGTCAGTTATATGACCGATGATTACTACCATTTCAACGAGTACACCATGTCTTTGATTGGCGAACGGACCGGAAAAGAGTACAATATCGGGGACCGGGTGGAGGTCAGGGTGACCGGGGTCAACCTGGATGAGCACAAAGTCGACTTTGAATTTACGGAGAAAGAGGATTCTATCTCGCCTGATGCCACAACTGCTGATCCAACCGAATTCAAGGTCAAAAAAACGAAGAAAACGGCAACCGCCCATACCGTTTCGTCAGCGGCCAGGAAATCATCCACCGGTCGCCGAAGGAAAAACAAAGAGAAGGGGTTTAAAGGCAGCCGACACAGGCGAAAAGGATGAGACAGGAAATTTCCATTGACACCCACCTTCTGTTGTTGGTATACTATAGGTTGCAATATTTTAGCAACGGAGGTGGGACACGATGCCGAAGGGCGGAGTGAAAGTGGTGGCCCGGAACCGAAAAGCCCATCATGAGTACCATGTGGAAGACACCTACGAAGCGGGCATCGTGCTCACGGGGACGGAGATCAAATCGATTCGTCAGGGGCGGGTCAACCTGAAGGACAGCTATGCCCTGATCAATGACGGAGAGGTCTACTTGGTCAACATGCATATCAGCCCCTTTGAACAGGGCAACCGGTTCAACCATGATCCCACCCGAACCCGGAAACTCCTGTTGCACAAAGGGGAGATCAACAAGCTGATCGGACTGACAAAGCAGAAAGGATTTACCCTGGTCCCCCTGGATCTTCATCTCCGCAATGGCTACGCCAAGATTCAGTTGGCGTTGGCCAAAGGAAAGAAACTGCACGATAAGCGGGAAGCCGTCGCCAAGCGGGATGCAGACCGGGAAATCCGCCGTCAGCTGAAACAGAGGGTGTTGGGGTGACCCTGCCGGTTGAAACTTCCGACGGGATTCCTCAGGAAAACTCTTTACAAGGAAGCGGGTCAAGGGTTATAATAGTTGACGTTGACGCTTGCAAACCAAACCAGTCCATCCGGGGGCGTTTTGGGACTCGACGGGGACAGTTCGAGCGTCGGTAGCGAGCCGTGGGGCTGCGTCCTTCGTCAAAAACGCAGATTGCCTAAATTTAACTGGCAAACAAGAAAACTACGCTCTGGCTGCTTAATTCAAAGCCGGCCAGGATCCGTTACTCCATCGCCCGTGTGGAGTATTCGGGTCTCATAATTTCAGCGGGCTAGCTGACCGGATCCGCTGCTGACCGGAAAGCGAACCCAATGCAGCTAGCATTCCGGAACGCCTGTCGCTTGGGCAATCCGGGGTGCGAATCCTGAATACAGCGACTGCGCTCGGAGAATCCGATGTGGCGATGTCTTCGGACAGCGGTTCGAATCCGCTCGCCTCCACCAATATCATATTTTTGCTGATGTAGCTCAGCTGGCAGAGCACTTCACTCGTAATGAAGGGGTCGGGGGTTCGAATCCCTCCATCAGCACCAATCGCATTCTATGCAACAAGATACGGGGCATTAGGTCAGCGGTTCCAAGACCGCTAAACGCCACATTTCAGGCAATAAGTCTGGAATGTGGCGTTTTTATTTTTCTTTTTCCGTAAACCAACCCCCTTGTACAAAATCTTTGTGGGGGAACATCATGAAACGGTGGGAATAAGTTCGACGGGAACCTTGTCCCGTTTATTTTTTAATGTCTCATCCCGAAACCGGTTGGGAGCATTTATTGAAATTAAAGGAATCTACCGGCAAGATTGATATTCCTGTGAACAATGCCGGAATCTCTCCCCTGTGAGATCAAGCAGGTTCGGTGATGAAAGCAGGTCATAAACAGCAGATGCGGTTTCCCCGACAGGGGAGGGGCTTTGCAGGATCTTAAGGCATGAAAGTTGAAGATGAACCCTTGGAAGTCTGAAAACCCCTCGGGTTCGATAGGAGGGGGCCTGCCCGAAAACTTGGCCTCTGCCTGTGGCAGGAGGGGTTGAGTCGGACAGTCCCTGTGGGACAGCTTTGGTGCGCCTTCGGGTAAACGCAGCCCCTTGACTTTGTAGATTTATATCCTGCAGGAACAAGGTATCCTTTTGGATCGTTTTTGTTGAGACACCCAGTGCCCTGGAAAGAATGGACCGGCTTAATATGGATTCATTTTTTAGAAATTGATTCAACAGATCCAATAAACGTCGATGTACCTTAAGACGGCTGCGTTATATTACAGACCAAATCTTCCGTTCGGGCAGGGGCAAAGCCTTACGGAAGCAACACAAGGAAGAATGTTGCCCCTAAACGCCCTCTCTTCAGATTCTCCGCTGGGTAGGCAACCTTCATCCAGGGCTTCAGCCCACTGGGATTGTAGTGCCTGTGGTACAAAGGTCGCTTTGGCAGCACACGACTCCCTTCCGCCGCCCATTTTCTGGTCAATCAACAGCCCTGTGGCAAAGCAAAACATAATATCGGTGAAGAAACATAAGTACTATGCCTGGAGTAATCACAAGCTGGCCAAGATGAAAACATCTTTGTTCGGATCATTTTTGAGCAGAGCATTTTCCCGGAACCTCTTATTCTTGCATTTATTTGGCGATTCCGATCAGGAAGCGTCTTTTCATATTTTACCCGAACGGACTTGACGGGCACCGAATATTCAAAATATACTATACCCATCATACAGGTAGTTAGGAATATCGGTTTATATAAGTCATAGGTTAGGAGATGGAGATGCGTACAATTAAAAAAGTGTCATTGAGCAAAATGATCGCCGATGAAATCAAAGATTATATAAAGAACCAGCGCCTGCAGGAGGGGGACAAGCTGCCTTCGGTTGAAAGTTTGGTGAAACAGATGAACGTCGGTCGTTCTTCCCTCCGGGAGGGACTGCGATTTCTGGAAGCGATCGAAGTAATCCAGGTGATCAACGGCAAGGGCATCTTCGTCAAAGATGCCAATGTGTACCGGATTGAAGCGAAAATCAATATTGAGAATGAAAAGAGCTTCCTGTTGCAGATGAGTGAAGTGCGCCGTGCACTGGAAGGAAAAGCGGTGGAATTGGCGGTTGAACGTATAACAAGCGAGCAATTGGAAGAGATGGAAGCTTGCTTGGATCGCTATCAACACTTCCTGGAGACCGGGAAAAGGAATGAAGCGTCGCAGGCGGATGCCTCCTTCCACCAAGTGTTGTACCGGGCCTCCCAAAATGTCATCTTGGAGGGAATCATTCATTCCATCCGCGACAACCTTGATGAATTTTGGAAGAATCCCTTTGGCATTGAGTCCATCTTTGACAACTCCTTTCCCTATCACGTCACGTTACTGAAAGCATTGAAAGAGAGGGATCAGCAACAGGCGATGAAAGAGTTTTCCAAACTGCTCGATGTGGTGGAACAGGCCATCCATCGTGTCGATTTTGAGGGAAGGGTTTCCATACCCCCGGAATCAAGGGGTTCCAACTGAATCAAAAAATTGGAGGTTTCACAAAGAGTAGGTCCAAAACCAATACCTGAATAAAAAAATATCTAAAGTGTTCCGCCATGGGTGGGATAAAAGGAAGAGGTTGGTTGTCGCTGGTGGTGATTACTGCTTTGTCCACAGTTGCCGTTGGTTGTTCTTTATTCGGAGACGGTGGAACGAGCAAGGATGAGGTAATCACCTTTTGGCATGGGACGACAGATGTGGAGAAGGATGCGCTGGAAGAAATCGTAAAGCGATATAATGAAAAAAATCCGAAAAAAAAGGTGGAAGCCGTCTATATTGCGCAACAAGGGGAAGGCCAGAATGAGAAGCTGTTGGCGGCGATCGCAGGTGGACATCCACCAGATGTGGCCTACTTTGACCGCTTTGAAATCGGTTCATGGGCGGCTCAGGGGTCATTGACAGAGATCACCGAGCGGGTGGAGAAAGCCGGCATTGATGACGACTCCTACTATGATTATGCGATCGATGAGGCCAGGTACAAGGGGAAATTGTACGGTTTGCCGATGGATTCTGATGCGAGACTTTTGTTTTACAACAAAGATCATTTCAAGGAAGTGGGCTTAGACCCGGAAAAACCGCAGATGTTTTTGATGTCCTTTATCGATCACCGCGATGATGGTGGCGCCCGTCATCTCGCGAACCTTCAGATTGCCGATCGTGTTGCCGATACATCTCGCATCTGATTCAAGTTTGAACCATTCGATGACCAGGTCGTCGAGGGCGACCTCGATCGTTTCAAGTGCCTTCGGTTTATAGGTCATTCCGCCAATGATCCCAGCGAGGTGCCTCGCTTCGTCATCATCAAATGTCGCGATGGAGATACTTTCATCGGGATCATCGGGATTTTTTCGGTACAGTTCACGCCTTCCGTCATCATGAATAATGATGACCATTTGATCGCCACTTCGGGCGGACACTTCAAACTTACGCCCAATTCCCGGCAAGTCTGTTTCCCCAATATTCAAATTGAATCCCCTCCGTCTTTGGATTGCAGCAGTTCTCAGATGTCAAGTAGAGGTACTACAACCAAATCGTATCAGGATATTAATCATCGCCATATCCCGGATTCGTAGTATACCCCAAACATGGTCTGTATTCCGGTTAGACAGTTGAACCCATACCATATGGGAAAATCAAGCGAATTGGGAAGGAACAGATGGACCGGGAAATTACACGAAAGTGGAGGTGAATTTGGTAGGCATGAGAAACAAACGTTTCATCCAGATCACGATGAGATCTGTGACGAAAACGGTGGGAAATGTGAGTATGATCAAAATAACAGGATAAATGCACACATAGGACACCGGTTTTTTGATCCATTTCATTTTGACCGGCGACTTCAATCGGTTGCCCACAACCTGGTAACCAAGCTTTAATGAGGAAAGTATCGGGGATTCTTTCAGGAGAGGACGATCTTCTTCGATATATAATGGTGTTATGGCAGTGATAAGCAGAACCCAAATGAGGAAAAAACAGGTGAACAGGTTACAACGTCTGTCTCCATACATTGTCAACCTGTCCACCTCCTCTGTTTCAGATTACTACCAAAAATAAGGGTATCATTCAGTATGGTATAAATCAAGATCGATTTACTGCGAATTCCCTTCGATCCCATCTCCTTTTAACTATTGGGGATTGATGTGTTGGTTGGTCCGGCGAAACCGAAAGTAAACGAACCTGGTGGGTGGCTGGACCTGACGAATACCGACCCTATAGGATCCATTAAAGAAGGCATCACCTTCATCGAGGTGATGCCTTGGGGTGTTTGATCAGTTTTTCACCAGTCGCACTGCATCGGCGACCACAATGCCGTCAGCATTGTCGGAGAGGACGACCTTGCTGACGGTACCCTGGGCGAAGTTCCAAGTCCCGAGGTAGACCCATTGTCCGCCGCCGGAGCGCTGATCGACCCGTTTCACCGTTTTGCCCCCTTGATGGTGGACGGTATAGGGTGCGTCGGTGGCCCGGTCTTTGTAGTCCAGGTATTTGACATAAACCTTGTAGGAACCACTCTCGGGGATGTTCAGATTCCAGGTGAAGGTATTATCTCCGGTTCCTTTGTAGTCATACTGATAGTCGGTGCCTTCATATCCGGGACGGTTAGTGGAGGGCTTCCATGCTCCGACTCCCACATTGCCCGGGTCCCTGTTGTCACTGGTGACGGTGACCGGGGCCTGTTCCAGCTTGATTGCATCAGCGACCACAATGCCGTCGGCGTTGTTTGAGAGAACGACTTTCCCTGCTCCTTGGTTAAAGGTGTAGGTTCCCAGCTCCACCCAAACTCCGCCGCCGGTGCGTTGGTTGACCCGTTTCACGGATTCACCGTTTTGATGATGGATGGTGTAAGGAGCATTGGTGGCCCGGTCGGTGTAGGAAAGATATTTGGCATACACTTTGTAGGATCCGGTTTTGGGCACTTGGAAATTCCAGGTGAAGGTATGGTTTCCGGTTCCTTTCTGGCTGTATTGGTAGTTGGTCCCCTCGTAGCCTTTCACGTTGGAGGAGGTTTTCCAAGTGCCGATTCCCTCGTTGCCGGCATCGGTGTTGTCACTGATCACCATGTCAGGGACCCGTTCGATCAGGATGGCGTCAGCGACGACGATTCCGTTGGCTTGATCGGAGAGGACGACTTTCCCCGTGCCTTGGGCAAGATTAAAGGTACCCAGTGCCACCCATTTATCGCGGTGAGTGGTGGTCCGCTGATCCATTTTTTTGACCGTCTGACCGTTTTGGTGATGAACGGTGAAAGGGGCGTCGGTGGCCCGGTCCGTATGGGGTTGCCAACGGGCGTAGAGCTTGTAGGTCCCGGTTTCCGGAGCGTTCAGATTCCAGGTGAAGGTGTTGGCCCCGGTTCCTTTATGGCTGTAAATGTAGTCGCTTCCATAGTAGGTTTTCTGGCTGGTGGAGCTCTTCCAGGTGCCGGTTTTGCTCATGCCGCTGTCCCCGTTGTCAACGATTTTCATCCCGTCCACCTTTTCAAACTGGACAGCATCAGCAATGACATAGCCATCCGCCTGATCTGTCAGCTTCACCTTGGCCGCTTTCCCTTGTTGGAAGGGGAAGACCCCCAGTTCCACCCAGTTGCCGCCACCGGAGCGTTGGTTCACCTTTTTGGTGTAGGAGCCATTGGCATAGGTGACAGTATAGGGAGCATTGGTTGCCCGGTCCGAATATGAACTGTAACGGACGGTGACCCGGTAAACCCCGGTTTCCGGCGGCATGAAGTTCCAGGTGAAGCTGTTGGCGCCGGTCCCTTTGGCATGGGTTTGGTAGTTGGAACCGTAGTAACCGGGGGCACTGGTGGATTTTTTCCATGTGCCGACCGTCGAGACGTAGCCGGTGTCCGTGTTATCAATAATCAGTTTGGAAGGCTGCGGGTTGGAATTCAGTTTTTTCAGCTGGATTCCGTCAGCGATCACGTAGCCGTCAGCATCATCGGTTTGCACAATTTTGTTGGCCCCGGAGTTAAACTCATACGCACCGATATCCACCCATTGGCCGCCGTTTACCTGTTGGTTCACGGTTTTTGTCACTTCGCCGTTCTTGGTGTGGAGGATGTATGGTGCATTCGTGGCCCGATCGGAAGCGGAGGTGTAGTGAACAAACACCTGGTAGGTACCCGCTTCGGGCAGATTGAAGTTCCAGGTGAAAGTATCCGGTGCGATCCCGAGGAGCGCTTTGTCATTGGCTTGGTAGTTGGAGCCGTAATATCCGGGTACATTGGTGGAGGTTACCCAGTCGCCTTCAGCCACATGGTCGGGATCGGCATTGTCCAGGGTGATCGTTTTACTGTCCTCATTCATCTTGCTGTTTACACTCGTTCGAATGTTGGGCAAGTCCGCCTTGACATAACTGCCGGGGCAGGAGGTGCTGGCCCGGGGCAACTGCCCGTGCCCTTGGATCGTGGCCACGTCGCGGTCTGTTTTCGGAACACTGGGGTTGTCGTAGGGATAGTTACGGACAAAATCCGCCTTGCTCCGGGGATCGATCCCGTGCAGATCTGCCTGGTAGGCCAACATGTCGACCATCGCACTGCGCATTTTTGCCGGCAGTTTCATCTCACTGTAGTTTCCCAACAGGGAAATGCCAAAAGTGCCATTATTGAAGGAGAAGGCGTGTGCCCCGACAACGCCGGGAGTGAGGACATCCCCGTCTTTCCCTTTCCGTCCTTCATAGATGCGACCGTCACTTCCAACAATGGCGTTATATCCGATATCACCATAGCCTCTCGTCTTGGCGTGGTAATAATAGATGGACCGGATGCGGGCGGCGGGGTCCGGCTCGTTGTTGGGTGTGTCGGTATGGTGGACGACCAGGTGAGTCACCTTGGAGGCATACTCCCGGGGCCAGTCTTCTTTCCCATTGATATAGCGCAGAGATTCGTCGGCTCCCCACTCCGCACGGCTCACCACCGGCGGACGGTTGATCACGGCTTCCGCCTTGTCCGCAATCAGGGAGCCGAGAGAGACGGAACCTTTTGCCGGGATTTTTTCTCCATCTTCGGAATTGAGAAAGGTCACCTTGACATCCTGCAAGAGGGCGTCAGCATCTTCACCGGGTTTAAAGACCGCCTTGTATTGGAGATAGCGTGCATGATCCGCCACGATCAGATTGCTGAACAGCTCCGGAGTCTGCAGATCATCCCGTCCCTCGTTGGGGTCGGCACTGACCGCTTCCCACCCGGTCCAATTTTCCTTGTCTTTGGAAGTGCGGACATAGAATTGAACCCAGTCATTGGGGGAAGTGTCCTGAACCGGACGGGTGCCCTCTTTCCAATGGACAGCTGCATCAGTAAAAGGGAAATCAGACTGGATGATGGGAGAGACGTATTCTGAAGACTTCTTCTCATCCTCCATGGAAAGGACGGCCTTCTGTCCCTTCTGTGTCAGATCCAGGTTTTTTGTTTTCCCCTTGGCGAAATCGGCGGGTGTTTGATGATGGACCTCATCCGCCATCACTTTGACCGCAGTGGGCTTGGCCCAAGAAGCCGGGACGATCGGAATGGATAGGAGCAAGAGAAGAGCGATAACTCCGAAAAGCGTGACCAAAAGCTTGGGAGTAAAGGTTTTCATGGCAGACTCCTTTGACTAATTTGATAGTGGAAATGCTCGTATTCTTTTATTCGAGAGCGGAGTCCCCTTTGATGCCCTTTTCGACCAAAAATATTCTATTCATCTATTTTTCAAAAAAAGATAGCCTATGTGAACTAGTACTATCTTGGATGTGGACGATAACCGGGCATTTGGAGCCTGTTCCCACAGGTGTTCGACCGCTGTCAGTCCTTTCAAAGTAAGAATCAAGGCAGTAAAAGGTCGGTGACTTCCTTTTTTTAATCCATTTTCTGTCTGTGGAGGTCTAGCTGCAATTTTTTTATAGATGAAAAGGAGGAGAAATAAATCCTTTGTCGTATTAAATGTTCTGCGGGTATAATTTTCATTTTTATGAAGAGAAAATTATACTTGATTATTTCAGGTATGGAGGCGATCTGGGACAACCAAATCTACAACGGTAACGGTCCTGAAAAGAAAAAGACGAGAGGAGAAACAAAACACATGACACCCCATCTACTGAAAAAATGGTCCTGGATTTCCGTGCTGGTCATCATCGCTTTGATCGGAGCTACGCTGTTGCCGGATTATGCCGAGGTTTATGCAGCGGAAAAAGCAAGACAGGAACAGTTGAATCAGAAACGCGAAATTGTAGAACTGCGCACGGAAAATTCCAAAACATACATCAAGGGCGACAACACATATATGTTGGAACAGTACCTGGAGCCGATTCATTTCAAGGAGAAGGGCACCTGGGAGGAAATTGATAACGGAATTGCAACCGTTTCTTCCACCCAAGCTTTGGATTCAGAGCTTTCCTATCAAAATAAAGCCAACCGCTACCGGGCCGGCTTTGCACCTCACACCGGGGCGAAGAAACTCCTCCGCTTTCAACTGGGCTCCGCTTCCGTTGATTTAGGGCTCGTGGATGGGAAAAAGGTGAAGGCCGAGAAAAAAGGAAACCGGATTGCCTATAATCATGTCTATCCCGACACCCACTTGGTCTACTACACAGATCACAACGGTGTCAAAGAAGAATGGGTCCTCGACCGCTACCATGGGCAGAACAAATTGACCATGACCCTGGACACCCAAGGCGTGGAAGCGAAAAAACAGAAAGACGGCTCCATCGACTTCGTGGATTCCAAGGGGAAAGTTGCTTTTTCCGTTCCCCGACCTTTCATGGTGGATCAAAATCTCCGCTATTCCGGAGATGTTCAATTCCAGATCCGGAGCAAGGAAAATAAAACCTACCTCGATCTGGAACTGGATGAAAAATGGTTGCAAGAAAAAGAGAGGGCCTTCCCTGTGACAGTGGATCCGTCACTGGTGGTTCAGGGAAGTGACAAAGCCCAAGACACCTTTGTGGGGGAGAAACAACCGACGACCAACTTCGGCACGGTCACTTACTTCACCGTGGGGAACAACCCTGATCATGGAAAAAGCCGGGCCCTGCTGAAGTTTGATCTGCAACCGCTGTTGAGCAGTGCCACCATCACGTCGGCCAAGTTAAGTGTTTATCAAACCAACACTTCAACCAAGGCGGAACGGGAGAATCTTCACCCGATCACGGAGAATTGGTCCGAAACCACGGCCACCTGGAATAAACAGCCTGCCGTCGGTACCGCTATCTCCAATCAGACAGTGACAGATGCCGGCTGGTACGATTTTGATCTGACTTCCCTGGCCCGGGACTGGTACACCGGAAAGACCGCCAACCACGGGGTTTCTCTCCGTCATGCCACGGAAACCAACGACCGCAAGTCCTACTATTCCAGTGAGTTTGCCAATTACGAAGGCACCCGGAAGCCGAAGCTGACGATTACCTATACGATCGATCCCTTGGGCCAAGAGGAGTTCTGGACCACAGCGGCATCCAATGTGAATACGTATAACGGAAACTTCTTTTTGCAGGAAACGGATATGAATATTTCGGGTCGAGGTATTCCCGCCGAAGTCAGCCGGGCCTATAACAGCCGTTCCATGGAAAGTGGAATCTTCGGCCATGGCTGGACCAGCAATCTGGAGCAACGGATCACGGACCACGGCCAAGGTCCCCTGCTCTACACGGATGAGGATGGTACCACCCACACTTTCATTCCTGACGGGGACGGGACCTATACCGCTCCGCCGGGGAAACACTTTGAGCTGACAAAAAAGAGCGGGTACATCTTGGAAGATACCGATCAGACAAAATACCAGTTCAACACCTCCGGTCGCCTGATTTCGATCACGGATTCCAACAACAATAAGACGACCATCGGTTATACCGGGTCCAACCCGACCAGCATCACCGATGCTTCCGGACGAAAAGCCAATCTGAGCTATAACGCGGACAACCGGGTCACTCAAATAACCGATCCTGCCAATCGCAGCACAGAGTATACTTATGATGCCGCCGGCAACCTGAAAACGGTGACGAAGAAAGAGGCTGACGGGAAAGTTTTGTCCACAGTTACTTACGGATATGGTGACGGACATCGTATAACCTCAGTCCAAGATCCCAATGGAAACGTAAGAACCGTCGAATATGACAGCGAAGATCGGGTGAAAAAGCTGTCCCAACCCTTAACGGTGGACGGACAAGTGAAGACCGCCACCACTACATTTGCGTACGATGGGACTCACCGGATCACCACGGTCACCGATCCCAAGGGAACGCCGACGGTCTACACGCACAATGAATACGCCAATGTGATTCAAATCACCCAGGATCCCAACGGTCTCAACTACAAACAGACCTTTGTCTATAATGATCAAAACGAACTGGTCAGTCAAAAGGATGCCAACGCCAATGCCAAGGGCAGCGATGCCACGTATAATTACACTTACGATGGCAATGGCAACCTGACCAGCGTCACCAATCCGCTGAATGAGAAATCGACCACAGAATACGATGAAAACAACAATCCGATCAAGGAGACAGATCCGGAGGGAAACACCACCGTCAATGAATACGATGACGAAGGGAACCCAACCTCCAGCACCGATCCGGCGGAAAAATCCTCTGCCACCAAAGTGGATGCTTATGGAAATGTCATCGAAGAGACCTCTTCCATGAGTCCAGGGGACAACCTGGCCCGCAACGGCAGCTTCGAGATCGACCGGAACAATGACAATTGGCCCGATGACTGGTACCAGTGGACTGAAAGTGGGGCCAACAAGGTGACCTGGACCAACGGCGGACTGACCGTGGACGGAATCACCCTGGGCGATAAACGGATCCAAATCGTCAGCCCCGGAGAGGATACGCTGATCGGGAGCAGCAAGTTTATCCCCTATGATTCCAAAAAGGCCTATTTTGTCAGTGGGTTTGTCCAAACCGCCAATGCCAAGGGAATCGCCGGAATTCAGGCCACCGGCTATGATGAAAATGGCAATATCACCAAACGGATCAAGTCCAAGGAGCTCAGCGGCACCCACAGCCCCACCCGGCTGCATGTGGCGGTGGAACCCGAAGCCTTCCCCCAAGAGACCACCCGTTTTCGGGTTCGGGCCTACGCATTTGGGAAGAACGGCCAATTTGACGGCACCTATCGCTTTGATGGATTGCAGGTGGAAGAAGGCTTTTATGGTGCCTACAATATCCTGGAAAACGGAGACTTCGAACGGAATGATGACCCCGTCGACGACATTCCGGATCGCTGGTATCTGGCCGGAAACATCGAAGGTCCCGATGGTCTGGACAGCACCGAGAAGCATGCCGGCAAACAGTCTGTGAAGCTGGTGGGGAATGTAGATAAGTGGAAAATGGTTCGCCAGGATGTCAAGCTGAAGGGAGAAGCAGGCTCCATCCTGACGGTGTCCGGGTTTTCCAAAGTGGACAACCCTCGACCCGCCGGTGTCTATGGATACATCATTGAGACGTATCAAGGATCCACCCGTCAGGAAACCTTCACCCACAACTTCGACCGGACGAAGTCCCATGATTGGCAGCATCGTACCGCCCAACTGAAGACCACCAAGCCCTTTGACAATATCAAGGTCTTCTACGAGTACAGCGAACAAACCGGAAAAGCTTGGTTTGACACGGCCAAGGTGATGGTGGGCTCAGTCCAAACGAAGAATGCCTATGACACCAACGGGAACTACCAGACCAAGACCACCGACCCCCAGGGACGGGTCACGGAATCCGGTTATGATACCGTGGGCAATGTCACCAGCGAGAAAAGAGGAGCAGATACCACCACCTTCACTTATGACGGTCTGGACCGCCTCACCCAGGTGACCGATGCCAAGCAGGGGGAAACCAGCTACCGGTATGATCCCAACGGCAACAAAACCCAGGTGACCAACGCCCGGGAAAAAACGACCACCTATGAGTACAATGAAATGGACGAAGTGCGGAAAATCACCGATGCACTGGGACAATCCGTTCTCTTCGCCTACGACCTGAACGGAAACCAGACGAAAGTGACCCAGCCCAACGGCGACACCGTGGAGTATGGCTATGATGTCGTGAATCGGCCGACTTCTGTGTCCCACAATGGAACAAAAAAATACTCCTTTGCCTACGATGCCAACGGCAACGTGACCAAGGAGACAGATGAAGCCCAAAACGAATCCACCACCTTCACTTACGACGATGACAACAAGCTGAAGACGGTGACTGAGCCGGGAAGCAACAAAACCGAATACACTCACGACAAGAACGGCAATGTCACCCAACAAAAACTGACTGCCGGAAGCACGACCGTGACCCAGGGTATGGGTTATAATGAAGTGGATCAGCTCACCAAAGTGACCGAAAACGGCAAAAACCGTGCGATCTACACTTACGATGAGAACGATCGCGTTGCCAGCCGCAAAAATGAAGATGGCACCGTCAGCCTTTTCAGCTACAACGGCGCCGGCGATCTCACACAGCAGGTGGTTTTGGACAAGGGCGGGGAACAGCGGGAATCTTACACATACACCTACGACAACAAAGGCAACATCACCCAGGTGAAAGATTCCAAGGGAACCACCACCTACGTCTATGACGAGCTGGAACAGCTGGTCAAGGAAACCCGGCCCGACGGCACCGTCACGGAATACACCTACGATGCCACGGGCAACCGGCTGACGAAGAAAGTGACCCAAAACGGCATCGCGACCACCACGAACTACAGCTACGACGATGCCGACCAACTGACCCAGGTGGACGGTCAGGCCCACACCTTTGACAAAAACGGCAACCTGACCCACGACGGCAAACGAACCTTCGTCTACGATGCCGAAAACCGCCTCACCGCCGTCAAGGAAGGGGACAAAACCCTCGCCTCCTTCACCTACCGGGCCGACGGCATGCGCAAGACCATGACCACCGGTTCCCAGACGATCACGTTCCATTATGATGGGAACAACAACGTCATCTATGAGACGGATCAGAACCACCAGATCGTGGCCCACTACACCTACGGGGCCAACAATGAGCTTGTCAGTATGACCCGGGGCGGGAAGACCTACTATTACCAGACCAACTACCGGGGGGATGTAACCGCCCTCACCGACTCCACCGGAGAAGTCGTGGCATCGTATGAGTACGATGCCTTCGGGAATCTGCTGAAAGAAACAGGGACGGTGGAGAATCCGTATCGGTATGCAGGGTATCGGTATGATGAGGTCACGGGGCTGTATTATCTGCAGAGCCGGTATTACAACCCGGAGACGGGAAGGTTTTTGACGAGGGATTCGTTTGAGGGGTTTGAGGATGAGCAGCTTAGTTTGAATAAGTATATCTACACAAAAAATGATCCAGTTAGCAATGTAGATCCAAATGGAAAAGCCGGAATAAGGAACAGGTACGCAGCAATCATTATTGACTTAGCAATTGCTGCTTGGGGTGGTTGGCAGGCTTATTTGGCAAGAAAAGCGTACAAACGGCTTATAAAAAAGAGTTTTTATCGCCTTACAAGAACAATTGCCCGTAGATTTCAAAGGAAAAACTTTTCACGTGTCAGAATAGTTATGGGAGCTTTCCTCAACACTGCGTTAGCATTAGCAGGCAACAGTGTAGGTCAAATAATGGTGAAAGTAATTGACAGATATGTAGACCCTCGTTTGGGATACAAGAAGAACAATGGAAGAATTTTTGGCTGATTTGTAGTAGTATAGTAATGCTTGCTGTAATTTTACCCCCTAACTAAATTTGAAAACTATTAGAAGCGTTGTGATTTAGTGCGCTCCAAGACGGTCGGGATTGGGTTTCACATTCCGGTGCCAAAGTTCTAAAAGAGCCAAAGACGCTCCGTGTGAAACCCACCCCTCCCTCTGATGGACTTTTTCACAACGATTTTTGAATGATATTCAATTAAGTTAGGGGGGGAGGTTTGAAGAATATTATTCATGAGAAAAAAGTAAATGAAAAAATCCCAGCCTGTTGATTAGCCATATTTTGGTTGGGGAGATCGTGTTCTACCATGTTCCGGTTGCCATCCAGCAAGAAAGTAATGACTGTCCGCTCCGAATCTTTTGGATGGGAGGGGCAAAGCCTTAGAAGATATCACAAGGTAGAATGTTTCCCCTAAACGCCCCTCCCTCCAGATTTCCGCTCGGTAGGATGGTAAAGGTCGCTTTGGCAGTGCACGACTCCCTTTTCAACACTCATTTTATTGTTAATAGACAGTCTTGAAAAAAACCAACTAGAAATGAGTGAACATAGAATGAATTGGAATTTGGTTGTTAAAATAGGGTTTGGTTTAGTAATTATAGCTGCTGTACTGTTATACAGATTGAAAACGTACCGATTAAAAGAATTAAAGAAAGAAATAAAGGATAAAGGCGGCGAACTAACAGAGGAATTTCGTGAAAAAATGGAAAGAAACAGCGCTCAAGAATTTAAGTACTATATGATTCTATTTATAATAACTGCTATATTATTCATTCTATATCACTTCACTATACCGGAGTAATATGAGATAATGCTCAAACCTTTGGAGCCTAAGAAGGCTCCTTTTAATATATGAAGAGCATCAAAGATGTTATCAGAATGTACATTTGTTGTGCTTTATGATACGCGGCAGAGCACTTCACTCATAATGAAGTGCCGGTATGATGAAGTGACGGGGCTGTATTATCTGCAGAGCCGGTACTACAATCCGGAGATAGGGAGGTTTTTGACGAGAGATTCGTTTGAGGGATTTGAAGATGAGTAGCTTAGTTTGAACAAGTATGTGTACACGGCAAACAACCCTGTAATGTTTGTTGATCCGGATGGTATGGCGTATAAGTATGTAACAATATCGATTGTAAATGGTCACGAAGTGAACAAATGGAGGAATACGGAAGCGGAAATTAAGGAGGCGTTTTATTTTGGGGAAAATCAATTGGAGTGCAGAGAAAGTGAAATCATCCATGCGGGTAATAGGAGTAATTTTAACTATTATTTTATGCCTTGTTTCATTAGGAACTGATAGTGAGATATGGATTGATATGGCGATAATAATGGTTGGGCTATATTTGTTTATATGTGGAATATTGGATTTGAATGTTAATAAAAAGGTTTCAATATTCCTCATAATTTCGGGATCGATTTGTGTATTAGCAAATTTGATTCGTTTAATAGTATGATATTCAAGTAATTAGTTACACTCAGCCGAATAAGAACAAGAACGTCACCTACGAGACGTGGTATTAAGTCAATAAAGTAGACACACCGAATCGAGAATTTAACCTGTGTTTCGCAAACGATTATAGTATATACGTTCGAAATTTGTGGGTGATTGGTACCCGATCGATGAGTGAATCCGCTGTCGGTTATAGAATATTTCTATGTATTCAAAAATCCGCTGTTTTGCTTGTTGGCGGGTTTTGAATGTTTTCAGAAAAACAAGCTCTTTTTTCAATACACTGTGGAAGGATTCAATACAGGCGTTGTCGTAACAATTGCCTTTGCGGCTCATGCTGCCGACCATGCCATAACGGGATAACCTTTCCTGATATTCACGGGATGCATACTGACTCCCGCGATCCGAATGATGAAGTACCCCCGATTCGGGCTGTTGGCGTTGAACCGCTTGATCCAATGCTTTTAGCACCAGGTTTTTGCTCATCCGTTCATCCGCCTTCCACCCGACGATTTTACGGGTGAAAAGATCCATGATACTGGCCACATACAGCCAACCTTCCTGTGTGGGTACATAAGTGATGTCGGCCATCCATACTTCGTTAGGAGACTGCGCTACAAACTGCTGATTCAGCACATTGTCATGAACGGGTAGGGTGTGTTTGGAGTTCGTCGTCACCTTATATTTTTTGACCGTACGCGAACGCAAACCTTTCTCTTTCATCAACCGAGCCACCGTTTTCTGAGAAACCACATGCCCCTGAGACCGTAAAACCTGGGTGATTTTAGGACTCCCGTACAGTCTGCGTGAGCGAAGAAAGATCCGCTGGATGTGTTGGGACAGCCTCTGCTGTTTTTGAGTACGTTCGCTTCGGGGGCGTTTTAACCACGCATAGTAACCGCTTCTGGAAACACCAAACACTTGGCACATCTTCATTACACGGAAGGTGAAGTGGTTTTGATGGATGAAGGAATAAATTATTTCCGGTCTTTGGCGAAGATGTGCATAGCCTTTTTTAAGATACTGTTCTCCTCTTCCAGATCACGGATGCGTTTTTGCAGCTCGTGAAGAGCTTGATCTTCCGGATTGAGCTTCCCACTCCCGGGAAAAGCATGCTCCCCATCGCGTTTGTACTCCTGTACCCAACGGTGAAGGGTATTTTTGGAGATCCCCAATTCGCGCGAAGCTTGTGCAACTGCCTTGCCTTGTTCCAAGATCATTTGCGCCGTCTGAATCTTAAACTCCGGGTCATAATGCCGTTTCTTCATCGTTGAACACCTCGAACAAAGTTAATTTTATTTTTGCATTCTCTGTTCGATGTGTCCACTTTCTAGTGCCCCCTCAGCGAACATTGTATGGAAAATCACAGATTGGCTTGGATGGTGGGGAGGCGAAGAGCCTTTGCGCTCTTTGCAAGAGATCGGAGCCGCCCCACCATCCTGCCCCCGCCTTGCTGAAAAACAAGATCAAAGTTGCCTGAAGGGGCACTAGACTACCATCAAAGATGGGTGATTCATGGTACGCGGAGTTGGAAATTAGTTTTTTACGCTAAAGCCAACAAGAACTCTCGGACAGGCAAATATACAAGCTGTACTAATGTAGATGTTGATTTTGAAGGATTTCATCCTCACAAAAGCAAGAAAAACAAATCAAAACCTAAATGCACAATTATTAACAAAGGCAAAGGCGTTAAACTTTCGTGGAATGTGGCTCTTTACACCAGAGTTCCATATTTCAAAACCAGGTTATCTACTCGAAGATTCATGGCTACAAAGTACTTTTGGGTTTTAAAAGGATAAGTACTTCAGTTTTTATTAAAGAAAAAGCCAATTATCCCTCCCATAGTTCATTAGGGAGGATAATTGGCTAGAATAATGTACTGACCAAGTACTGCTTTGACTTGTCCTGATCTTCTTACTGAACTATCTTTCTTGTTTCGTTTGGACATAAATTCAGGGGGAATTACAAATGAAAAAAGTGACTTTCATTCTTATTTTGATTTTAGTGAGTTTATTAGGGACTTACTATGTATTCAGGATTCTACCTGAAAATAAGCAAGTAGTCTTGAGCCAAAATCAAACTAGATTAGAATGTTTACAAAAACACGAGGTCAATTTTACTGTCTCTAATGAAAATGGAAAGCCCGTGATACGCATAAACAAATCGGATCTTGAAAAGCTTCCAAAGGATTGTCATTAAGGCTCAAAATATTTGAGAAGAGTGATAATGTCGTTACTGTGAGGCAACATCATCCAAGTGCAGGATTCCAAGGGAACCACGTCCTATGTTTAGGATCAGATGGAACAGCTAGTCAAGGAAACCCAGCCTGACGGCACCGTCACG
The DNA here is from genome assembly GCF_014637345.1 of Kroppenstedtia guangzhouensis. GTDB lineage: Bacteria > Bacillota > Bacilli > Thermoactinomycetales > DSM-45169 > Kroppenstedtia > Kroppenstedtia guangzhouensis. Next base: position 4,446 of record NZ_BMEX01000005.1, on the reverse strand, counting down.
GAATACACCTACGATGCCACGGGAAACCGGCTGAAGCAAAAGGTGACCCAAGGAGACAAGTCTACCACCACAAACTATACTTACGATGATGCCGATCAACTGGCTAAAGTAAACGGACAGGCCTATTCCTATGACAAAAACGGCAACCTGACCCACGACGGCAAGCGGACCTTTGTTTACGATGCCGAAAACCGCCTGACCGCAGTCAAGGAAGGGGACAAAACCCTCGCCTCCTTCACCTACCGGGCCGACGGCATGCGCAAGACCATGACCACCGGTTCCCAGACGATCACGTTCCATTATGATGGGAATAAAAACGTCATCTATGAGACGGATCAGAACAACCAGATCGTGGCCCACTACACCTACGGGGCCAACAACGAGCTTGTCAGCATGACCCAAGGTGGGAAGACGTACTATTACCAGACCAACTACCGCGGGGATGTAACCGCCCTCACCGACTCCACCGGAGCGGTCGTGGCGACCTATGAGTACGATGCCTTCGGGAATCTGCTGAAAGAAACAGGAACGGTGGAGAATCCGTATCGATATGCGGGGTACCGGTATGATGAAGTGACGGGGCTGTACTATCTGCAGAGCCGTTACTACAACCCGGAGACGGGGCGGTTTTTGACGAGGGATTCCTTTGAGGGGTTTGAGGATAAGTCGCTTGGTTTGAACAAATACTCCTATGTCCTAAACAACCCCGTTATAAATGTAGATCCTGACGGGCATTGGTTTAGAACCATCCGTGGTAATCGAGCCTACATGTATTTCACCAAATTCGAAGTAAAGAGATTCATCAAATATTTAAAGTGGGGAAGAAAGGGTATAAAGGCTTTGGGTTGGCTCTTAAACTTTTGGTTGCCGGGAGCATTTGTAGTTGCTAGGATTGTTAACCTAATTCTGGGTGTGGGAGGAACCTATTTAAAGTGGGCCTCCAAACGGAAAGGGATTATTGTCAAATTCAAAAGGGTGAAAAAGGGAAAATCTTACTTTTACCCATACGCAATATCAAGGTGGAGATAAGTTATAAATAAATTATTGAACCGAAGCAGGTAGATGTACCTGTTTCGGTTCAATAAAATTAAAGGGTGATATAAGGTGAAGAAAATTTTTTTGTCTTTAGCAAACATTTTCATGTATACATTAGGATTTTGGTTTGTCTCCAATATTATCCTTTTTAAAGGATTGGGATTGATCGATAAGGAGATAAATATAGTTTACTTGATTTTGATTGCCACTATGTTAGTTATTATCGGGGGTATTTACAGCATAAGGAAGGAGTGGTTTGAAAAAAAGATGGAATGTTTTTTTGAGAGAATAGAGGATACAAAGTGGAATACTCTTTTTTTGTGGGGATTTATTTTTTTTCTTGGACTCTCGGTCATTTTAATTTTTGTTTTTATTTTATCATCTATGTATTCCCTATATAAAATATTCTGATGGAGGGATAAAATGTATGGAAATATTTCATTGGATCATGGCAATTGTAATCTTGATTATTATCAGTTTAATAATTGGGCTTTTCTTGATTGTAAAAATGGGGAAGAGGATGTTGAGTGAATCAAACCCTATTGATTTGTACTCAGAGGATGAAATAGAACGTCTTCTAAGTAATGTTATGGATGAATACAGAGTTACTAATTTAAATCCGGAACTTGAGTCGGGTGAATTTATCAATGTTCATGTTGAGGTTCATAATACGGATCCGATGGTACTTAAGAAGGTATTTGCGGATGTTGCGCAAAAACATAGCGAAAAATTTAAGGGTATTAACGTTTGTATCTCTAACAATGGTCAGTCTTTGTGCAGAGGTGTATACATTGGAGAAAAAGATGTGGTTTACAACATACCCGATCTTGATGAAGAGAATAAGGAGTTACTCCTTGATCTATTGAATCGGGAAGGGATACCACAGTATCTGTTTCAATTGCTTAATCCAAATAAGTAGATACTGATATCGAAAAATATGACTCGGAGGGCGTGTTGATTTAGCCATATTTCAGATGCACTCAGGGGAGCACAAGTCTCACAAAGGTCACCCCAGAAGGGGAGTTCTTTAGATTTGAAATACACTATTGAATTCAAATTAAAGTAAAAAAAGTAAATAAATTGAAATGAATGGGTTGTCATGGATTGGTATCTTGTGGTGATAATAGGTTTCAGTTCAATAACAGTGATTTTTATACTATTATTGGGGTTGCAATATTATTATCGAATGAAAGAAATGGAGAAAGAACTAGAGGAAAAATGAAGTGGATCAGCTTACCAAAGTGACCGAAAACGGCAAAAACCGCGCGATCTACATACGATGAGAATGATCGCGTCGCCAGCCGCAAAAATGAAGACGGCACCGTCACGGAATACACCTACGATGCCGTGGGGAACCGGCTGACGAAGAAAGTGACCCCCAATACTGTATGTTGACCCAAATGGAAATCATCCTGTTATTGCTGTAGCCTTGATGATTATCCGCTTCTCGGCACCTCTGCTAAGAAAATACGGGATGAAAGCCGCCCGAAAGGTTATCAACTATTCCGCTCGTTTGCTAAAACATTATAAGAAAAACTACACTATCCGCTACGGGTATGGAAATTCATTGGTTCAAATAATAAAGAAGAAACCTAAAAAGGGAGAGGATGCACGTATTTTCTCATTGGATTATCATAACCTCCCCTTAGTAACGAAAAAGGGGAAGAAGCTAAATAAAGGAAGAAAAGTATTTCACTATCACCTTAAAAATCCCGCAGTACACTATGTGTTCAGATGGTCAATTCCCAAGGGATATTATTTGCCTAAAAATAGGAATTACCGATTTGCGTAGGGTTATTAAATCTATTGCCATGGGTATTCCCATGGCAATAGAAATTCATTATATGATAGATATTTGAATGGAGGTAATTAAATGGATTCAATTGAAATTAGGCATTCCATTTGTAAGAGTCATTTATCTAAGGGGAAGTCTTTAAAGGAAATAATTGAATCAAATGCTATTCCTGCCTGTTCTATGCAAAGTGATGATCGATATATTATTGAATGTGGAGTGACTCAATCCCTACATCTACGTAGTACAAGTCCAACTCAGCCCATTCGCTTTTTTCCCAAGTTTTTAACAGATTGGAACTTATTTCCGATATATTGCTTGCTTCGTTGGCCTTCGGGGTTGTTTTCTACATTGGATTTTATAAATGAATTGAAACAAAAGGGGATAAAATTTGAAATTTTGGATATAAATCATCAATTTATTGCCCGTACAGATAAATTGAAAGGGGATTTAAACTTTTTGTTGAGAGTAGAGAACGGAAAAAGTTTGGATTCCATTTTCCAAGATTATTTTTTCACGATTGCATCAATCAATGATTTTATTGGATTTTGGCTAGGGGAAATTCCTTGCTTTTCATGGTATAAGGGAAATCAATATGATTCATACAATCGAGATCCTAGAATTTTGGTCGATTTTCGGCATTTTTTTGCTACAATTGAGTTTGATGCAGATGGTATTGCACTTTTCCACAAAAGTGAGTTATTAACGTTTGATAAGATAAAAAGTCGATTGAAGAGTTTTACTATCGAAGAGTTCATTGAAGAAGGTTATTCATGTTGTTACAAATGAGCTATACCTACGGGGCCAACAACGATCCGGTCAGCATGACCCGAGGCGGGAAGACGTACTATTACCAGACCAACTACCGGGGGGGATGTAACCGCCCTCACCGACTCCACTGGAGCGGTTGTGGCATCGTATGAGTACGATGCCTTTGGGAATCTTCTGAAAGAAACAGGGACGGTGGAGAATCCGTATCGATATGCGGGGTACCGGTATGATGAGGGAACCGGCTGACGAAGAAAGTGACCCAAAACCGGCATCGCGACCACCACGAACTACAGCTACGACGATGCCGACCAACTGACCCAGGTGGACGGTCATCTACGTAACCAGAAATGCAAGAGTACAATGGGTACCATTTTGGGTTAGAGGGAGAAGGATTTTTAATCCAAGTGCTACGGGTAGTTTTTTTTCACAAACTATCCGTAGCACTTGGATTAAATAGGTAAAAAAATTAAGCAAGAAGGTGGGAAAATGAAAACGGTACATAAATTCTCCAATGTTAATATAAATGGAAATGTGATTGATATTGAGATTAGATATATATACGTTATATATGCACTTTATATTAATAATCGGATTAAAAAGGTGTATTTGTGCGAAAAATGTTATGAACTCGATAATCGAATCAAGAAGTGTAGATTCCATTTTTCTATTAATAAACACAGTTGCTCTATTATATTAACTATTTATAATGAATCTTATTTACCTTATGAGGAGATACCTAAAATAGGGGATTGTCCCACTCGTCGTAGATTTTCGTGACGGCCTTTTTCGCTGTTTTACGCGGTGATGGGCTTATTTTCCTTTGGTTCGCTGTCGATGTGTTGTTCCAG
>NZ_BMEX01000004.1 GCF_014637345.1 Kroppenstedtia guangzhouensis | reverse complement strand
CTTTTCATAGTGGCGGTTTCTCCTTCTTGGTTTGTCCACCACCGTTATACCAAACGGTTTAGGAGACCGCCACTTTCAATTTCCACGATTTTTGGGACATAGCCTGTATCTGCTTCATACAACTTAGAAATCAACTCAGAAAATGAATCGCATACATAACTGATAGCAGTTTTAGGACTGGTCTTCTCATGATCCCAAAAGACAATGCACGGATTTGACTCATTCTCACGATAGCTAAAGCAAATGTAGTTACCAAAAGGATCGCTTCCGATGGGATACACTTTCCTCGGTAAGCGTGTTTTGATCCAGTGATACTCCTTTAAAATGTAGTGCGGCTGTGTTTCATCATAACTTAACAACCGTTCAAAAACTGCTCCCTTCCGACCCTCAAAGTCAAAGTAGTTTGGATCAGGAACACCACCATGATTCTGCATTGCGTACTCCGCATAGTCAATAGGGAAACGAATTCCAAATTCTTTTTCAACATGCTCAATATCTTCTTTTTTTACTGGTTCATCTGTATCCAGCCACTTGACCAATATTATTCACCTCGATATTTACCTTTTCCGGCTTCTTCCCCTCCACCCCAAATTTCTCTACCACCTGTATGTCCAGCTTTTGCATGGACTTCTCTATCCACTAGTTGCATCTTTCCCCGCATCCCGCATAAACAGATCGAAGTTGAACAGTTGCCCGAGTACCATTATCAAATTTAACAGACCAGTCTGTCCTTTTCCCGTTTGGAAGAGTAACCAACTCTTTTAGGCTAAGAACATCCAAACCCCCTCCGTTTTGGAGGGGGTGTTTACTTAGTTAGATCGAGTCCTATTCATAAATCTTCTGTAAAGCGAATCTCCCCTTCTACGATCCACACAGGTAGTAATGGAGATCAGTGGACAAAAAGGAGAAATAGTTTCATCTTTAAACACAATCTGCGGAATTCCATAGAAGACATACTTGGGATTGTCCAAAGGAATCTCCCATATACCACCAATATTTCTTCTGAAGGTTTCTCCTACATACCTTGCAAGTTTGTCCAATATTGCGCTGTTTGATTCGATTTCGGGAATGGTTTTGTAGTTGGAAATGATCCATTCTTCCAGGCGCAGAAGCGATTGCGGAGAGTAGTCCAATTGAAGCTCACTCGGCATTTCCTCCACAAACTCGTCTAAAAGATCCCCCATTTCCATCAGCCAATATTGGAAGTTGTCATTCTCCTCTTCTATGTTGAGTACTTTTTTGTCGCTCAATCATGTCCCACCTTTCTCAATAATTTTGTACTTGATCCCTGCCTCTCGGATAGCCTCCAGCAATGGCTGGCTTGCTCTCGCATCTTCAAAAACCCAAGTTATATCCCAGTCTTCCTTAACCAACATCGCATCTCTTTCAACCTCCCATTTTATCTCCTCTGTCAGAGAAAAATATCCTGATCTTGGTGTTTCTCCCGTTCTTGTTTTGTGTTCGATTGCTCTTTGATTTTTAAGGTCAGCAATATCTAATACCCTTGTATGGCCATTTATAGTCACCTCTACTTCTCGTTCTCCCCAGCCAATTCTCTTATGATAATCATCCATGGTCTTCTGAGCTTTTTTGCCCTTTGCATATTGCTTTCATACACTTTACTCCAACGCTCGTAACTCCATGTTCCTCCGCCTTCCTTATACTCTTTCCATCTTTGGGCTTTATGCTCTGGTGTTCCTGCCTTAAATTCCTTCTTAGCCGTTCCTCCACCCTTACCTGTAGCCTTGTTATACCCCTCCGCCGCTTCCTGCCCGTTTTTCTTCACCCACGGCATCGCCAGTGTGCCGTCGCCGGAGACACCGGGGATCATTTGTTGCAACTGTTTTCCCAAGGCGGGGGAGCCGTCGAGGACTGCTCCGGCATAGGGGATCAATATGCCGATCATGCCGGCAATGGTGGCACTTTTCCAATCGAATTTCCGGTCTCTCAACCAGTCAAAAGCCGATTGATCCGCCACTCCTCCACTGCCGCCGCCGATGATCTTGGGCAACCACTTCTGTATGAATGGACTGAGCGTGGATTGCGCCAATTTGGCTCCCACATATCGGGTGACCCCGGCGAACACACCATAACCGAAGACTCCTGCAAATCCACCGATTCCCGCATCCCGCAGGATGGTGCTTAAATCGTTTCCCTGAAGCCACGAAACCCCGCCGGAAATGGCTCCACTGACCAGCATCGTTCCCCCAAGGGGAGGGGATACAAAGAGAGCAATGATGGTTGCGGCTAAACCGATGGTAAATTCGGGATGATCCATTCCAAAACTGACTAACTCAAAAAACGGATCGACCCCGGTGATAGCACCAATCAGCTTGGAAAAGCCAATCAAACCTTTTAGTTGGGGATGTTTTCCTATCTGATCATACGCAATCCGCTTCCCGACATAGTTGGAAATGCATTCCTGATCGTTTCCACAGTGTTTACGTGCTTCCTGAAGAAGCCTTTTTATACGCTCTTCACGCAACTGCTTTTTCTTTTCTTCACTGGGGCCAGAAAGAAGCTCTCCCCCTTTTTTCTTGATGCAGTCCCAGCTTAGTGCACATTCATACCAATGTGGATCACTCTTTACTGGCCGGGGTTGGTTTTCAAGGTCAGGCTTTGTGACCAATTGAAGAGGATTTGGTTCTTCCGTTGGAGGTTCCGGCTCCGGGTCTTCTTTGGCCATGTACTTCCCGGCCTTACAGGAAGGTTCTCCGTTTTCATCGTAAAGGAAGGGAACAGAGCAAAGAATAACTTGTCGCAAGGATGCCTGCACCGGCTCACTTTTTACAATTCCGACCACAATTCCCGCCAACATCGCGGCGGCCACCACCACAAACACATATTCAACGGTGGGGGAGCCTCTTCTGCTTCTTACCTTTCGAAGGAGCAAACGTAAAAAATCTAATCAACCACGCTCCCTTTTTGGAAGAGTTCGTCAACTGGATTATAGTTTATCTTGACTTTCCTAACCAATAGGACTTTAGTTGTGAAAAGAAAAAATCCAGCTATAGCTGTATTGCGGAAGTTTTATGGGGTTAGTGCAGTCGCTTATAGGTTAAATGACTCAGGTTCTAAAGTGGAACATGACACCAATGGCAGGTGGAATACCCGATGGAGAGAAAGATCGGCTTATCCTCGTGATCCCGGTTGTTTTTGTGTTGCTGAGACGGTGCAATTTTCCCGTTGTCCGGTGGCTTCTGCCTTTGTATAATGGATTTTATGTGAAGATCTTAAAACCTTGTAAAGGAGGCGAGTCTGGGTGACTTTTTCCAAAAATACCCTGAAGGAAATGATCCTCATTCTGGCAGGATCTTTTATTTTTGCCCTGGGTATCAACTATTTTGCCATTCCCAACAAGTTAGCCGAAGGTGGGATCGCCGGGATCACCATTATCACCTATTATTTGTTTGAATGGTCACCGGGACTGGTCAACCTGGCATTAAATATTCCTTTGTTCTTTCTCGGTTTTAAAGTGTTGGACAAGCGTACCATGATTTATACGATCATCGGAACGATCGCTTCTTCCTTTTTTCTGGCCATCACTGATTCCTGGGGCGATCCGATTTCCGATGACACATTGCTGGCCTCACTTTTTACTGGGGTGTTCGTGGGAGTCGGTCTCGGACTGGTGTTTCGTGCCGGGGGAACCACGGGCGGAGCTTCTATTCTGGCCCGGCTGGGTCATAAATACCTGGGGTGGAGTATCGGCCGCTCCTTATTCGCCTTCGATCTGCTGGTGTTGATGGGGGCTTATTTTGTAATCGGCCGCGAAAAGGTGATGTACACCCTTGTTGCCGTGTTTATCGGGGCGCGTGTGGTGGATCTGGTTGTTGAGGGAATGGATGCCCGTAAAGCGGTTACCATCATCTCCAACTCTGCCGTTGCCATCTCCGATAAAATCACTCACGAAATGGAACGGGGAGTTACCCTCCTTAAGGGGCGGGGCGGCTATACCAGGACAGATAAAGAGGTTTTGTATATTGTGATCAACCGCCAGGAACTGCCCAGATTGAAACAGTGTGTTCATCAGGTGGATCCTTCTGCCTTTCTGGTGGTGCATGATGTGCGGGATGTTTTGGGAGAAGGCTTTACATTTGAACGGACCGCCTCTTAGGCAAATGGTCTCTTCTGTTGGAAAGTAAACAAACGGTTCCGGTAACATCCGGAACCGTTTGTTTATTTGACCATAGCTATGGAAATCCCATCAAATGCCGGCAACATGGCACTCAGAAGGCATTCATCGGTGGCAAACCGCTGATTGAATGTACGTACTGCCTTCACGCGGTCCTCATCAACGCTTTCGTCAAAAACCTTTCCCCTCAATAAGATATTGTCAGCAGCAATGATCGCACCCGGACGAGCCAATTGAATTGCATAATCGAGATATCTGGGATAACTCTGTTTATCTGCATCGATGAAAAAGAAGTCGAAGCTCTCCCCTTTTTTCACCAGGGAGGCCAAGGTTCCCAATGCATCTCCAACCACATATGAAACCCGATCTCCCAGACCCGCTTCGATCAGGTTTCTGTGGGCGACACGGGCATATTCCTCTTTCAACTCCAACGAAACCAACTCTCCGTCTTCATCCAATCCCCGAGCCAGGCAGATTCCGCTGTAACCACCCAGTGCACCGATTTCCAGAATTCGTTTGGCTCCGGATAGGCGGACGAGCCAAGTCAGAAATCGCCCCAATCCGGGGCTGACCGAGATGGAAGGCATTTCATTCTCTATGATTGTCTCTTTCACTTTTTCCAACATGGGATCTTCCCCATAGATGGATTCGATATAACGCGTGCTCTCTTTCACCGTTTCAACTCCCTCCAAACATCTGCAGAGGATTTACCTGCCTCCATCTATTCATTAAACCCCAAACGACCCACAGATTGAAAGCCTCTCGTTTCAAGAAATTTCATCTGATGTGGAAAGGAAGTGATGCAATCGGAGCCGTCGAGGCTTTCAATATGAGTCTGAGCCAGCTCGGATCGGGTGATCCGCACGGAAAGAATGGTCTCCGGCGGTTCTTGTTCTCTCCCTTGATCCAAAAGCTCTCCTTCCACATGGATCAACACTTCGTCAACGGGTAACAGAGCGAAAAGTTCCCGGGAAATACGAAGGACACAACTGCAGACATATTCCTGATAAATATGATTCCTCATTGTCAAAGTCATCTGTTTCGTGGACACATTTCCCTTCACAGTCAGTCTCTTTTCCGTATCCGGGATCACCTCTCCGGACTTGGCTTGGAACACCACTTCCACCCGGTCGGTGTCCATCATCAAAACCAAGTTGGAACCGAGATCAACGATATCGTCAAAGGGAGCTTCCATCCGCAACACTTCCGCATAGGCTTGGAGATCCCCCTCCAAAACCCTTTTGGCCAGCTCCGTCCGAACTTGCCACTCCTGCAAATCTTGTTGATCCCGCTGCCGCGCCTCAACCACTTTTTGTTCCAAGCCCTTTCTTTTCTTTTCCTCTTTCTTGAACAATCGATCCCATGAAGACGGCTTATAATTGTCCAAATCGATAGCTGCCCCGCGCTCATTCGGCCCGGGAAGACCCGGTTCAAAAGGAGGAAGTTTTGCAGCTTCCGCTTGCCAATCGATGGGCTCCGTACATTCCAGATGAACCGTCTTCATCAGCTCCATCTGGTTTTCAAACTCCTTCACTTCCAACCGGTTACGCTCTTTCCCCGCTTGTTTTCCCCTTATTTGACGACGAATTTCAGCTTGTTGTTGTCGGGAAGCGCGGGCCCGTCGGAAGCTCAAACGCAGTTCGTCATACCGCCCTGTCTCCGTAATCCCGAACCTTGCTCCGGAATCAGACGGACTGCCCCCTGCACGAAGACCCGAGGTTCCACCACTGACACTCAAACCCCTTTTACAAATATTGAGTCTGACTCCCCGGCCGAGACTGAAACTCTTCCGAAAACCAAACTCCATCCCTGTCCCTCCTTCATAAATATTTATTCGTATCCAACATCCGTTTTTAGACCTATTTGCGTATTTTTCCATTGTTAAAGTGGGACATCCCCGATCCGGAACCCGGTCCTTTTTCAGATGAGAGGGAAACAAAAAAGCCTCTGACCGATGAGGTCAGGGCAAGTTATAGTTTGCGGGCCCCCCTCCCGCCTGTGAGTATATCTAGAATCGCCGGAAAAACCGCGAAAAAGCTGTTCACAGGGAGGATCACGTTTCATATGGAGTGATTTTGGCGGTTCTGAACGGCGGAAAAGGTCATGGAAACCCAATCCCGACCACGGCCAACCTTAAATCACAACGCTGATGGAAGTGTGGTGATTTAAATGTGTTCTTGGACAGAAAATAATGGAAAACATTCGTTATTACACTCATATTCACCTCTGTCATCCCGGTTCAGACAAAGCCAAGGAGAAGTGTTAACATTATTTCCGGAAAATTAGGAACCACTCTTCTCAGCAGATTCCCCCGCTTAAGACACCTGCCCACACCGGCAATCACCACTGTCATTTCACCACAGATAAAAGTCTTTGGAGAGGAAGACCAGATTCTCCACTTCAGTTTCTGTTTTTCCTACCAGGTTGGATGCACCCCCACAAGTCCCTCATATCATCCTATAGAAGGGTACCGGAAATGCTTAAACTGCACACGAAAAAAGCTCAAAAAAAGGAGGGAATCTCTCCCTCCTCATTGCGCTTCTTTGATTATTGGCCGATCACGTCATCCTTCAGAGACGCCACTTTTTCGATCACTTGGTCAATCGATTCCTGATCCACATCAAAGTTTGCCAGGGAATCGGACAAGTGCATGGCAACAATCTGAAATTGTTCCGGTGTGATGTTTAATCCTTTGTGTGCTTTCTGCATACTTCTGCCGGTATAATGATTGGGTCCTCCCACCGCAAAAGAAATAAAGGCCGCTTGATGTCGTTTCAGTCGATCCATATCGGTTTGGTCAAAGATAAAATTGATGCGATCATCTGCAAGGATCCTCTTATAGAACTCTTCCACCACAGCTACCACCGCCGCTTGTCCACCCAACTTCTCATAAAGGGAAACCGCTTGTTTTTCCATTGTAAACCCCCCCAGATTATTGATTAATAATAAAAGGCTTCACAGAGCGGATAAATGCTTCGATCTTGGCCCGATCTTCAAGCTCCACGTTCAATTTACGGAGAGTGGCATTCAGATGTCTGATGGTGGCTTCATATTGTCTGTCCGTGATGTTCAAGCCTGTGTGAGACTCCCGGAGTGTGCTGCCGTCATACTTGACAGGTCCCCCCAGAGCATAGGCAAGAAACTGCGCTTGGTGCTTGCGCAGACTTACAAGATCCACTCCGTCAAAGACACTGGAGACCACTGGATCATTTATCATTCTATCGTAAAATTCATTTACCACTGCGCGGATGGCCGTATTTCCACCCAGTTTATCGTAAAGAGTGCGAACTTCATCACGGTTTATCTCTTCTTTCAATGTAAACCACCCATTTCCGACTCTTTAATCTTCAGACGAGTACGCTTATAATTTTAGTATAGCCATATCCTAATTGTAAACAAACAATTTTGTCTAGCGGTAATATTTAGAAGTTAAACTTGTACTCATGGAATTGATGGATTTACCCCTGCTTGGACAGATTCCGGAAAATATAAAGCCTCCTGCGGAGTTTCCAATTGATCCAGCTTGCCTTGATCCACATATACCTTCTGTGTTTTGACAAATTTTGTGATATCTTCAATTTCCACAATCCAATCCCGAGCATAGCGAACCAGTGTCTCCCCTCGCAATCCCAACTGAACAGCCCGGCGTTTTACCGGTCTGCCGAAGGGATCGTGATCGGGATCCCATTGAAGCCGCACTTCGCTTTTCCAAAGATCCTTTTGCCACTCCTCCAGGCTGGGATGAAGAACTGGATTCCAGGTACTGTGCACCGCCTGCTCCAGCAGGGAATCAAAACCGGATCTTCGGATATGGATCGCCAGGATCGTCTCTTGATCCGGTTTGGAACCCCAACCGGAACGAAACATCATCCATAAAAAGTTGGTCTTGATCCAACTCATCCGGTTAAACCGGAATGGACCGCCAAAACACCCATGACCCACTGCAAAACGACCGATCGCGGGCTTGTAAGCCTGATAGACCACGATCGTGGTCTCGTCATACTGTGCCAGGATGTGACGGCCCTCGGAGGGCCATCGCCTCACTTGTTCCATGTATCTCTCAATTTTCAATCGGATATGATCTCCCCCTGAAATTGATCCGTCCTGCCGATTTTTTCTTGATTATAACAACCACGAAAAGGTTCGGAAAGCAAAGTCCGACGCCTACCGCCAGGATAAGCTTTTCCCACTTCCATCCCATGGGATAAGATTGCAAAGAAAAAGGTTCTGCCCATCCGTTTTCTTATTCGTCATTTACTGCGGAGAAGTCCTTTTTTGAAAGGGGTGAAAGACAGGAGACACCGCGCTCGATCGATAGATCTCCTGTCGATAATTTCTATGGAACAACAGATCTTGTCCACATTGCAACGAATCGAGAGTGAACATGATGTAAGAATCCTGTTCGCGGTGGAATCAGGCAGTCGGGCATGGGGATTTGCATCCACTGACAGTGACTATGATATCCGCTTTGTCTACAGACGGTCCGTTCGGGATTATATGCGGGTAAGCCCACCTCGGGAGGTGATTGAGGAGCCGATCGTGGACAATTTGGATGTGAACGGATGGGACTTGCTCAAAGCTGTCCGGCTGTTTCGCAAATCCAATCCCACATTGATGGAATGGCTGTTTTCCCCTGTCGTATACCGGGAGCAGGGAGCCTGTGTCGGTCCGTTGAGGAGATGGGTGCGATCACATTACTCCCTGCATCGCCTCGCCCATCACTACCTGAACATGGCCAAGGGAAATTATCGGAGTCACCTTCGGGGGAAGTCACAAGTCCGACTAAAAAAATATTTGTACGTTCTCAGACCCTTATTGTGTATCCGTTGGATGGAACAGCGGTGGGCACCGCCGCCGACATCGATTTGGGCAATTTTGGAGGAAACTGAACTTCCGGTGGCAGTACAGACTGCCCTGGTGGAGTTGTTGCACCAAAAGATGAACGCCGCTGAATTGGAAACCGGCGCTCCTCACCCGGTTTTGCACGAATTCATTCAATCCGAGCTGAATAGGATCCCCGGAATCATCCCCCGCCTCCCCCGGCAAACCCCGCCGGAAACCTCTCTCGATGAACTGGTGTGGACGGAGCTGGGAATCTGATGCGGCATCAAAGTTTGAAAGATATCTGAATAAAAGGTATCAGGGAAGTACTCACCTATGCCTTTTCAAAAACGAATATACCGTTCCCACTCTTCCCGATCCCCCATAAAAACATTGAGATCCACATGGGTATCCACCCCGCGAACTCTGCCTCTGTTACTGTATTGCCAAAAAGACCCGTCCCGGTCATCCTCCAGGGAAGGGGGCCTGAGGATATCTCTGATCCAAAGGTCAAATTCCTTGAAGTCCCCTTTCACATAGGTGTTATACGTATCATAGGTCACATACAATATCGGCTTCTTGCCATAATGTTTTTCCATTTCAGTTGCCAGCCGGTGTAATTCCCGCCTGACTTGATCCCGGTCATGGTTCAAATGGATTTCCAGGTCGATCACCGGTGGCAAACTGTCCGTCTGCTTCGGAACGGTTCGGATAAAGTTTTGTGCCTGTTTTTCTCCGGAGCTCCTCATGGAAAAGAAATGGTAAGCTCCGGTCCGTATTCCGTTCTCTCTGGCTTCCTTCCAATTGGTTTGAAAACGGTGATCCACAAAGTCGTGACCTTCTGTCGCTTTCATAAACACAAATTTCAGGTCCTTCCGATCCGTCACCTTTTTCCAATCAATCCTCCCCTGATGATGGGAGACATCCAAACCTTTCACTTCATAATTCATGGCGAACAGTTCATTGTGCCAGATGATCCCCTGGTACTCCAGAAATGCCAACACCAAGAGAACCACCAATATGCTGATCAGCCAAAACCGTCGTCTCATCCCATCACCTGTGTCTACTGGTTTTTTAAGCCCATCTGAAAATTGCTCAACACTGAAGAATTTTCCCTTCCCCTCGATCGCCCAACTCTCACCCATTTCGACAATCTGCGAAAAAAACCTTTTTTTAAGTTCGAAAAGGAATTTCGCTTTCTTCTTAGAATATTTCTACACTTGTGTTAATCTTCATCCTGTTTTCAGACAACTCAATTCATACAATGATATTCTGACCCAAGGAGGATAAGCGATGTCGCAGAGATGGCTGCGCCGTGAAGGAGAAAAATGGGTGCGGGAAGGGATTATTTCCGAGAATCAGTGGAAACAGATCTTGTCACGGAAAGGTGAAGAGAGAAGCCATTGGCTGCCGGTGCTGTCCGGAATCCTGGTGGGACTGGGAATCCTCTCCTTCGTCGCTTCCAACTGGGACGGGATCCCTCCTCTTATGCGCCTTTGGATCCTGGTGATATCCATGGGCGGATTTTACATTGCGGGCGAAATCCGAACCCGGAAGGGTTTTCTCCATACCGGCGGCAGGGAAAGGAACTTCCGATCATCGTCTCGTCTATGTACTTCTCACGCCTGATCAGGGACACTGGAAGGTAAAATCCATCCATTCCGGACCCCCAAATCCCAAAGAAAGGATCCGGGCCCGGGCCACCACAACTTGGTGGTTCAATCCGGAAAGGGAAGAGCCAAAGAAAATCATTCACCTCCGCTACGGCTTGGAACAATATTGTGCGCCTGAAAATACGAAACGTGCCCTGAAGGAGTCCCGGCAATCCATGACAGTACGTGTTAAGGTGGCTCCATGGGGACAGGCGAAGATTACGGGAATAGAGTAAAAACATCAAAACACCGACCCTCGCAGATCGAAGAGGTCGGTGTTTTTTTGCATGGGCTTATCACCAACGGACCGGCTCCCCGGCCCGTAGGGTGAAGACGGATTCGATTCGGCCCACAGTCTGACCCTTTGCATTTTTCACTTCCGGACGGGTATAAGCCGCCAAAAGATCCAATTCACCAGTATCTCTTCCGATTCCCAGCTGGCGAAGGATTTCTGTCACCGCTTCATAGAGGACCCGTTCCGCCCCGTCCTCCACTTTGACAGCAATCCCGAGTCCCTCTTTCCGGTCACCGACGCAATAGACAGATTCTGCTCCCAGTTTACCCACCAGCCGGCCGTTAAAGGCTTTCATCAGATCTGTGCAGTAACGATTCCTTCCCCCAACCATTTCCGGATGCTGCACCATGGCATCTGTCACTTGTTCCATCGCCCGACGCCGGAAAGGATCTTCCACGTGGGAAGGACTGGCTAGCCGCGCATAGATGGCGGCGAGACGATCCAAAGGCAATCGATAAGCCGGAACACCACAACCGTCCAACCCATATACGATCTTCTTTGCCGAGATACCGGAAAGGAAGGAGACTTCCTCCAGGATGCGCCTTTGCACCGGATGGTCCGCATCGGAATACCCGACAGGGTCCTCTTCCATATGAACAGCAGTAGCCGCCATTCCGGCATGTTTTCCCGAACAATTGTTATAAACGGGGGTGGGATCCTCCCCCCGCCGGATCAAGGCATGATAACTGTCCCGATCCCGCGGTGGATGAGTTCCGCATTCCAGGTTCTCTTCCGACAGTCCGGCGCGCTTCAGCATCGTGATCACCCGGTCCCGATGAATTTCCTCACCACTGTGGGAAGCACAGCACAATGCCAGATCAGCCGCTTCAAAAGCGAACCGCTTGGCCGCCCCGGAAATCACCACCGGCAAGGCCTGTACTGGTTTCAACGCTGATCTGGCAAAAGTCGGGCGAAAGGCATCTCCCAAATGCCACAGCAGTTTCCCTGAAGGTTCCACAACTGCCGCGTGAATCCGGTGAGTACTTTCCGGCCATTCTCCCCGATATACGCGAACCACATCCTCCATCACAATTCTCCTCTCGGATGATGATAAAAATAATCTCTTCTAACAGCTTAACGGAGGATCAGTCTTTCGTACACCAGTGACTTTCACCATACAGATGAATCACCTAAAGGCCACTTCCTTCAAGCGCATCCTCAGGCTCTCCCCAAAGGATCCGCCGAAATTGAAAACGCTTTCAGTGACTGCACATTTCTCGGTATTTATTTGAATCTGGATGGGCGGACAGGAAGTGACAAAAATCCGGTTCTTTTGTGGTACAATTCATTATATGCCACAGCGTTCCGATATGCTGACACAAACGTTTCCCGAGGTTTATCCCTGAAAGGACGACAACGGACGATGTATACTCCCATACTGGACAACTATCCACTCTGGGCCTCATTGACAGCCATCATCCTGGCCCAATGTCTTAAAGTACCCTGGAATTTCAGCATCACCCGCAAATGGGATTGGACCTGGCTATTTAACACCGGTGGGATGCCCAGCGGTCATACCGCCACCGTCACTTCCCTCGCCACCGCCGTTGGGCTCTGGGAGGGATGGGGTTCCCCACTGTTTGCAGTAACCACCATTCTTGCGGTCATCGTGATGTATGATGCCACCGGTGTCCGCCGCCAGGCGGGTATGCAGGCACAAGTCTTAAACCGGTTAGCGCAGGATTTCACACAATTGATGGAAGAACTTCGCCACAAGCACAAATCCCGCCACGAAACCGGAGTCAAACTGAAGGAAATCCTCGGCCATCAACCCATTGAAGTTTTTTTCGGTGCCTGGTTTGGGATTGGAGTAGCTCTAATCCTGTATGGATTATGGATACGATGATTCCTAGATCTATTGAAAAGCGACTTTCCCTGTGACGGGCTTTCACGACATATCCTGATGGGAGATCATAGAAAGCGGGACATGAAAATTTCATCCACATATTCTCCGTTTAGGATCGCTTGCCGACGGCGGCGCCCCTCCAGCCGAAATCCGTATTTTTGATACAGCCGGATGGCCCGGTCATTGTTGGACCAAACGTCCAGATTGATTTTTTCAATTCCGTTGACCTTGGCCCAATCAATCGTATACTCCATCAACTTTTTTCCCAAGCCCATGCCACGATATCCCGGGATGATCCAGGTGCGAAAGGCGGCTGTATGATCACTGATCCCCCGGGAACCCCGTCTCAACCGGGCAGTTCCTGCGATGATCCCGTCCACTTTCACCACTGCATACAAACCACCGGAGTCCTGAATCTGTTCAATCTCTTCTTCCTGTTCACGGGAATCCGGCAATGAATCCGGCGCTTCATCCAAATACACCTTTTCCCGAACCACTCGGGCCAATCGTTTCCGCAACTCAGGTGCATCCTCCCCTCTTGCTTGGCGGATCACCACCATGTGTCCGTTAACAGGATATGTCCGTTTTTCCTGAAATAAAGTGACAGGCATCAGCATCCATCTCCTCTCAATAGGTTGATCAATCCAGCCGTTGCATCATGGCACAAGGGAGGTATTCGAATGCAACGGATTGTTTCCATTTGTCCAAGTAACACGGAAATATTGTGGGCGCTCGGCCTCGGCGAAAACATCGTTGGTGTCGATGATTATTCCGATTGGCCCGAGGCAGTTCACCGTTTGCCCCGGTTGGGCCCGGATCTTCAGATCGACATGGATCATTTGCAATCCCTGCAACCGGACTGGGTGCTGGCTTCCCTCAGTGTTCCCGGAATGGAAAAAAACATTGAAGCTTTGCGGCAGACCGACATCCCCTTTGTCGTGCTACACGCCGGCGGTTTGGAAGATATACCAAAAGATTTCATCCAAGTGGCCCGACAAGCAGGGATGGAAAAGAGGGGAGAAGAGCTCGCCAAAGCTTTCCACACCAAATTGGAATCAATTCGGTCCAGGATTCCCCAGGACCGTCCTTCCCCCCGACTCTATTGGGAATGGTGGCCCAAACCGGTGTTTACACCCGCCAAAGAAAACTGGCTGACAGATGTCAGCCGGGTGGTGGGAGCAATCAATGTGTTTGAAGATGAAGAGGGACAGAATCTCTGCACGGATTGGCAAAGCGTAGCTGCCAGAGAGCCCGATTACACCCTGGCAGTTTGGACCGGTGTCCCCGTCGAGCGGGTCCGTAAAGAGAAGATCACAGGTCGGCCAATATGGCAGGGACTCCCCTTTGCCCGGGAAGATCGGGTCCATATTCTTGAAGAAGGATGGTACTGCCGTCCCTCCCACCGCATCCTAACCGGTATCGAACACTTGGCCCACATTTTGTACCCGGACCGTTTCGACCCGCCGGATCCCGACCACCCTCTTTAAAGTATTCCCCGGTGGAGCTCGCTTCCATGAATCAGTTTGTCTCATAATAAAAAACTGCATTCCCTGGGGAATGCAGTTTTTTACGTTTAAACCTAAAACATGCGATAACCTTTTTTTCTTAAATGACGAATTGTCAAACCTCCACCGAGGATTCCAATCAGACCCACGGTCAGCATCAAGTAGTCTCCACTCTTCAGATGGAAAGTGAACAGATAGTATCCCAAAAGTCCCAGGTACAGGATCAAAGGTAACCAAGTGGTCTTTAAGATCATATTCAAGATAAAGGAAATCCCAAAACCCAGAAATCCGAATAGTGGAATCCCGATCACAATCTGGGGCAGGCTCACAGATCATCGCCTCCGCTAACCTCATCGCACATATTCCTCTGCACATTTTAACACAGTTCCGCTCCCTGTGCGACAGACTGGTGAACAAGTTGTGGCAGTCCGCCAACAATTGCCCTGTTCCGTTTGCTACAGGAAAACCCATTCGATACAATGGGAGTTGGAACCAAGAGACAAGGAGGACTGTCACATGCGTCCAAAAAGTGGAGGAAGACCTCCGATGGGCCGTCCCGGCCAATCCGCTGAGTCCGCCCCAAGCGGTCAGCAGAAAAAGCTGCCGACCCAGTTCGTCAACTTTGTCTTCTTTAAAGTGGATTCTGCTTGGCGCCGTTTGGACCGCGAAGAGCAGGAAGAGGGAAAAAGGGAATTCGCTGCCGTCGTGAAGGAATATCAGGAAAAAGGGGTAATGGTTCACTCCTATTCCATGGTCGGCATTCGTTCCGATGCTGATTTCATGTTATGGCGGATCGCCAAAAACGTGGAACAGTTCCAGGAAATGATGACACGACTCCTTCACACCGGGCTTGGCAAATATCTGGAGATCACCTATTCCTATCTCTCCTTCACCAAACGGAGCATGTATGTGGATAAAATGGATCCGGAACACCAAAACCCCCGGGTTTACATCATTCCCGGGATGAAGAAATACCTTTTCGTCTACCCCTTCATCAAGACACGGGACTGGTACCAGTTGTCGTATCCAACCCGCCAAGGGATGATGGACGAGCATATTCAGGTGGGAAGCAAATACCCCTCAGTGAAGCTGAACACCACCTACAGCTTCGGTATTGACGATCATGAGTTTGTGGTCGCCTTTGAAACCGATGAGGTCACCGATTTTTCTCTGTTGGTGCAAGAGCTTCGTGAGACAGAAGCGAGCCGGTACACTCTCCGGGATGTGCCCATGTTTACCTGTATCCATCACTCGGATGTGATGAACGCGCTAAACACTCTCTAAAGGAGAAAAGCCCGGCCCTTTTCAGGCCGGGCCTCCTTGATTACCGGGAGCGGAGCCCCTGGTCCCGTGACAACCCTCGCGAGACTCAGTCCTCAACAGGAGCTGAACATAACCATCAACGCAGTTTTTTTCCGAAATCGTCCTCCTCTCTCTCTGCTTGGTTCCCACTTCTCAGATCATCATCAACCTGGATCAAGAGGGATATTACATAAACAACCATCCCCTTTATTTCCGGGAATAAACGATATATCTTTGGTATCCGTAGTCTCGTTTCAACTGAATTTTCTGTCGGACCATGGACAGTTCAGTCCCCTTTTCTTCCGATAGGACCTGACGAAGGAGATCCGTCGAGCGGGGATCCACCAGCAGCTCCGCAGGAGGAACAAATTGTGCATCCATCACTTCCTTTCCGTCCGGAACCGGTTCACCCCGCTCCGGCAACAAGCGGAAAAAAAGACAGTTGTCACTTTCCCCTGTTCGCAAAACCCCGGTGCGAACCGCGATCAGCCCCAGGGTTCGAGCCTGAATTCCGGTCTCTTCCCGTACCTCCCGCTCTACAGCTTCATCCAATGTTTCACCAGGGGAGACAAATCCACCAGGCAAAGTCCATAATCCTTTGGTTGCTCCATACTTTTTTCGAACCACCAACACATCCCCGTTTTCCCTGCATACCAGCCCACCCACCCCCAACCAGACCCCACCGCGTTTCATGGCATCACCCCGTCATTTTGAATGGAATCAGGAATGTCGATTAACCAAAGTCATAGGCGTTGAAAAGGGAGTCCTGTGGTTCGTAGCCAGGACCGGGAGCGAAGCGAACCTAACAAGACTTGTATATAACCGATGTCGTGTGGTATTACACGACCTCCCCCCTAATCGACACACCTAGGCTCGAATAAGAAACCCCGTTCATCACGGAACGGGGTGATCAGTCCTCATCATTAGAATTTCGCTTTCTTAAACATCAAGGGGAGACCCCCGATCATATAGAACCAGCGCCAGTCATTGATCCGTTTCATGATGGAAGCGGTGGAACCGGATATCTTCCTGCCGAAAGCCACCCCAATCGCAGAACCGCGTCCGAGAGATGCCAGTGTCCCCTTTGACTCAAACTTAAAGGGCTTCATGGAACCCCCCCGCAACAGAGCAACCAAGTTGCTGGAAAGGTGTTGTCCCTGTTGGGTCGCCATCTGCGCCGTGGGTGGGAAGGGACGCCCCTCGTCATTGAAGATCAGGGAGCTGTCTCCCACCACAAAGAAATCTTCACGACCTGGCACACGCAAGTATTCATCCACTTTGACACGGCCACGGGCTGTTTCGATTCCGGCTTCCTCCAGCAACGGATTGCCCCGCACACCACCGGTCCAGACGACGGTGGCAGAATCAATCTTTTCCCCGCCTTTCAGAATCACGCCATCCGGAGTGCATTCTTCGATGGGCGTGCTGATCCGGAACTCCACGCCATGTTCCTCGAGATACTGCATGGCATACTTCACCAGTTCTTCATCAAAGCCCGGCAAGACTGTCGGGGCGGCTTCCACATTGACCAGGCGAACTTTTTCACGCGGGATGTCAAATTGGCGGCACAACTCGGGAATCCGGTCCACCAGCTCACCCACAAATTCAATCCCGGTAAAACCGGCACCCCCGACAACAATCGTCAACAGCTCATCCCGCTTTTCCTCATTGTTGTTGTATTGTGAGAACATGTACTCAATATGTTCCCGAATCTGGCGAACACCGTTGAGATTACGGATAAAGAAAGCGTTTTCCAACAACCCCTTAATACCGAAGGTTTCCGGGGCGCTCCCCAATCCAAATACCAGATAATCGTATTTTAAGGGTTCCCGCTCTGCCAGATGGACTTCTTTCTTTTCCGGGTCCACCCGAGTCACCTTGTCCTGTACAAAACGGACCTTCTCCTGTTTGAGAAGACCCGCAATCTCCACCCGGACATAATCCGGATCGAGGGTGCCAGCAGCCGGTTCGTGAAGTTTGGTGGTGACATAATGATACGGATTCAGGTTGACCAGAGTCACCTCTGCTTCCTGATGGTTCAACTCTTTCTGGAGGCTGACCGTGGTCATCAAACCGCCATAGCCCGCGCCCAGAACTACAATTTTAGGAAGAGCCATAAGTACCACATCCATTTATCCATGTTAAAAACATCACAAATAATTCGGTGTCCCTACGACCACCGAACACTATAGACCATAATAAGGTGAATCTCCACATTTGACAAGGGGGATCCTTTTGTCAGAAAGTCTTCCCCGACATCTTCCACCTATCCAAAATGGAATTGGTGAACTTGATCACAATATAACCTTTTTATTCCTATGACCTCACCGGAAGCATTGAAAAATCCCAGAATTCAAAACGCTGTAGCAGAGTCAATCATTATTCCTAAAAACAAAATGATTCCCATGTTTTGGCCCGGGGTCGTTGGTCAGTCACCGGTTTTCATGATAGAATACAACCGACCGGAACCGGCAGGGTGAACCGCGACCGCCGTCTCCCGGCGGAATCCCCCGGATTCACCACAGAATCCTTTTACATCACTTGGAGGTGCATCCATGCCAGAAGATGTTCAACAAAACCCCGAAGTGACGGAGATCACCATCATCGGGGGAGGGCCGACGGGACTTTTTGCCGCATTTTATGCCGGCATGCGCAATTCCTCCGTCAAACTGATCGAAAGCCTGCCCCAACTGGGTGGCCAACTTTCCGCTTTGTACCCGGAGAAATATATCTATGATGTGGCCGGCTTTCCCAAAGTATTGGCACAGGAGCTGGTGGATCAACTGGTGAAACAGTGCAAGTTGTTCGATCCGGTCTTCTGCCTCAATGAAAAGGTGCTCAACCTGGAGAAAAACGGGGAAGGGATCTTTGAAATCACCACCGATCGCGGAGTGCATCTATCCCGTTCCGTCATCATCACCGCCGGGGTTGGCGCTTTTGAACCACGGAAGTTGAAAATCCCCGGGGCTCAACGGTATGAAGGGGAAAACCTTCATTATTTCGTTAAGGACCTGCAACAGTTTAAAGGTAAAAAAGTATTGATCGCCGGGGGCGGCGACTCCGCCGTGGACTGGGCCAATATGTTGGAACCCATCGCGGAAAAGGTGACCATCATCCATCGTCGCGACCAGTTCCGCGCTCATGAATCCAGCGTACAAAAAATGAGGAATTCCGGCGTCCACGTGTTGACCTCCCGGGAAATCCTCGCCATTCACGGAGAGAGCCGGATTGAAAAAGTGGTGGTAGGCGACAAGAAACAAGCTCTGACTGAAGAGTTGGAAGTGGATGATGTCATCGTCAGTTTCGGTTTTGTCTCATCTCTCGGCCCGATCAAGGATTGGGGATTGGAGATTGAGAAGGGGTCGATTGTGGTCAACTCCCGGATGGAGACCAACATTGCCGGGGTTTATGCCGCGGGGGATATAACCACCTACCCGGGCAAAGTGAAGTTGATCGCTGTCGGTTTCGGTGAAGCCCCCACTGCTGTCAACAACGCCAAACAGTTTATCGACCCCAAGGCCCGCTTGCAGCCGGGTCACAGCTCCAATATGAAGTTTTGACCCCATATCACGCCGCCGTCCCTTAAAGACGCGGCTTCTTTTCTTTTTGAATGAACCACGCAGAAGGAGCCAAAATAGGGATAACCTGAAAAGGATGGTGGATCCCGATGAACCGATCCCGGTGGGTGGCCGGTTCTTACCATTTCATGCTGGTCCTGCTGACGCTGCTGATCCCCCTCTTGATTTACCTCGCATCCCGGGGAAAAGGGTTGGAGAGTGGGTACGGGACAGTCGGCGCTGTTTTCGCCTTTGTGGTCTTGCTCTCCTACCTGGTCATTTCCAATCGGAGGGGGAGGAGATAGCCGATGGCAAAGGCGGGATGCCCGGTTTGCAACGGGTTCAGCTCACTGAATGTCTCCTGCCCGGACTGCGGGGAATGGATGGAGGACCGGGGGAGATTTTTCGATTCTCTGGCTCCTTACAGTCCTTACCGCCCAATCGATGATCTGAAAAAGACCGATGGTTGGATCGATCGGCAAACCCATCAATGTCCGCATCAACTCCAATGTCAGCAGTGCGGGTATCATGAGGTGAGGTGGGTGGCGGAACAGCTGATGTGACCTTCCTCCATGGGAAGCGCCGTCCGGTACCGGTCGGCGCTTAGGTCTATGAATGTGGTCTTTCGTGTCCGACGGACCTGGAGCCCGCCATAGAAGGGAGTCGGCCCATGGAAAATCATAAATGCCCGGAGTTTCATCCCTTTGACAAACTCGGCTCATCCCTTCTGTCAGCTTTTCCAAACAGGGAGTTAAAACCGGAAATATAAAAAACGCCCGTATCGGGCGTTTTTTTATGGAAGGGGAGAACGTTATGCCCCGTCGTCAGATTCTCTGGTAGGTTCCTCATCTTTCAGAGGTCGGCTTTCCTCTATTTTACCGGTCCAATCCCCGACATGGCCACTCCCGAGTCCCTCGTTGATCATTCGGTCCACATCGAGCCATGCTTCGTCTTTTCCTTCAAAATCGAGATCCTTTTCTTGTGCTTCCGGAACAACAGTCTGCTTCGTCTTTGACACCGGTGACGGATCGTCCGTCGATTCACGCTGATCATGCTGTATCATAACCAAACACCTCCGTAGCTCTAGAAGCGTTGTGATTTCGTGCTGTCCAAGTCCGTCAGGATGGGATTCCACATTCCGCTTCAGGTGTTCTGGTGATCCAAAGACGCTTCATGTAGAACCTAGCCTCCCGTGTCAGCTTTTTCACAACACTTTTAGTGATCGGCCGGTGTAACTGTCTTCGATCTCTTTGCAAAAAGCGCATCGCGAGACCTGGAAGCGAACCCAAGCGAGAGTCGCCCTCACCTGAGTGCAAAGGCTCTCCACCGATCACACCGACCTTTCACACCATATCAAAGTGAATAATGAGACACTCCCTAGTCTGAACCATGTCCGCCGGGATTATTTAGGGTGGCCGCTTTTCTATACATCCGCAGAGGCGGTACTCAGCTTGGCTCATTCTTTTGTGCTTTTTTCCAATGACCGCGATGATGGAGATGACAAAGAATAAAGGCGATCATCAGCATGTTTCTGATGACTGCCTTCAAAATGCCGCCTGTCAGCTTTCATTGTGTAAACCACTCTTACGCCACAAATTGCCAGACCTGTCACCCATGAAAAAAACCTCCTTTTCAGGAGGCAACGGAGGATTGCCGGCCGATATGTCACTGCAGCCGTAAACAACCCTGTGATTTTCACCTTAACACTTCTCTGGAACACCGGGATCCTTCGCAGTTCTGAAGGACGTGCCGCAACCGCAGGTGGCGATCGCGTTGGGATTGTGAATTGTGAAGCCCCCGCCCATCATCGATTCTTTGTAATCAATCTGAAGACCGCGAATCAAGGGTTCACTTTCCCGATCGATCAATACGTGTAACCCGTTCAGATTCAGTTCTGTATCTTTATCGGTTTTATTCTCATCAAAGCCCATACTGTAGGTAAACCCGCTACAGCCCCCGCCTTTGACGCCAACGCGGAGAAACTGCTCTTCGGGATTTTCCTCTTCCTTCAACATTTCCTTGATTTTGTGGCACGCCCGTTCGGAAAGTTCGATCATGTGAAATCCCTCCTTGGTTTGGCGTGGTTCTCCACTTAAATTATACAGAGAAGGCAAAAGGGATACAACCGGGCCCCCTCAGTACCCCCGTCTCATGGAAAAGCAGGGTTTTACCCGATCAGGCACGACTGAGGGCCGCCTCCTTGATCTGTGACGTGTATCTTCTGATGATATAGGCGGCCCGGTTATCCACATCAGGTTGGCTGCTGGAAGGAATCTGCCACCGGTTCCATTGATTATGAAACTCGTCCAACTGCTGGCTGAGCTCGATCACCGCCGGATGATTGAGGCCCAGTTCAGCGGCCTGCTGATGCATCACCCTTCTCAGCCGTTCCATCTCCTCTTCCAATCGGTTCATCATCGTGACCCCTTTCACCTGTCCACATCTGTCAAAACAAAGGATGTTACCGACGCCATACCTGATGAGACCATGCGGGGAAACTGCCTTTGATAATTACGGATAAACGGGTATGTTAATAGTTCTTTGTAATAAAGAGAAAAAATGGGAACATCCGTTTTTATTATATCCCACTGCCCTCTGATTTTCAAATGGCGTATGGGATCCAATCCATGATCTTATCGACAGGATGGAGTGCACGATAAAGTGCCATAATCAAAGCAGATCGAGCAGATCATCCCATTTTTTTTGTTGTTCCTTGATCTCCCGGCGAATATTTTGCAAAAGTTCCTCCCCATCTCTTCCCGTGACAATTTCACCGTTCACCAGAGCATAAGGGGATTGGGCACAGATTTCACAGTTGCCCAGACAAGGGGTTTCCAGAATTTCCACTTCCGGATCCGCCTCCAATTCATCCTTGATCTTCTCCACATCCGGTGTCAACCGGTTGATGCAAAATTCCACCATCGGGTTCATTGGGAATCACCCCTTGGTTTTTCCCGGATCGGGACCTTGTCTTATTGTAACTGGTTTGGTCATGGAAGCAAAAGCGATGGGTCGATGATTGTTTCCCTCCATTCGACATGATACACTGTCTTTGTATAAAATTTGGCTGATTCGATGTTATATACGAGGAGGAATATCGACTTGGCCCGAGGTATTGCCATCTTCCTGATTGTTGCCGGTCTTTCCCTCGTAGCCTATAACGGATACCAGTGGTGGGACCAGATCCGCGTGGTCGTCCAGGATCCCAAACTGGCGATGTCCATCGCTGACGATTGGGATAACCTGGAGAATAAGCCTTCCAAAAAGAAAGGGATCGACACCGATTTCAAACCGAAAAAAGGAGATCAGATCGGACAATTGTTCATTCCCCGCATTGGCGCCGTCCTGCCCATCATCTATGGAACAGATCATGAGGAGCTCGCCAAAGGAGTCGGCCAGTATATCGGATTTGGGACGGTACTCCCCGGTGAAACGGGTCACTCTGTTCTCGCCGGACATCGGGAAACCACGTTTCGACGAGCGGGAGAGTTGAAAAAAGGGGACAAAATCTATGTTAAAATGAATCATCATACCTATACCTATCAGATCCGCAAAATGTTCATCGTCGATGAGCATGACCGCAGTGTCATCGTCCCCCACGATCAGCCCGATATGTCCCTGATCACCTGCTATCCCTTCAACCTGGTGGGCAGCGCACCCCAGCGTTACATCATCCGTGCAGAGCTGATAGACAGCAAGAAAAATGAATAATAACCTGCCTACAAATTTCAAAAGATTTCAATCCGGTATCAACGGGCCCCTTCCCAGATGGGAAGAGGCCCGTTAATTTCACTCATTCCTTTTTCACATCCGTCTCCACCGGAGTAATCCCCAACTCCTTCAATTTGTGTTGAATCTCTTTCAGACGGGGATTTCCTTCTCCAACAATCTCCCCGTCAATGACTACCACCGGGTACCAGAGATCCTCCTTTACCACCCGACGGGAGAAAGCTGTTTCCTCCTCCCCCGTTGGATGATGAATATCCACATAGCGGACCAACACCTGATCCCCGTATTTTCGTCCCAATGCCGCTGACAGCCAAGAGGCCGTCTCTTCCGAGGACGGAAGGTTGACACAACTGGGACAAAGCTCGCGAGCTCCATACACCAACACTTCCACCTTCATTCAAATCCTCTCCTCCCTTGTCAGCGGAGCGCCTGATCCAAATCTCCCAAAAGATCTTCCGGATCCTCCACCCCCACGGAAATCCGGATCAGTCCGTCGGTGATCCCCAGCTCCCGGCGTCGTTCCGGAGGAATGGAAGCATGGGTCATCCGGGCAGGCACCGAGATTAAACTTTCCACCGCGCCCAAACTTTCCGCCAGGGTGAAAAAGCGGGTTTTGGACAGCACCTGTTCTGCACGGGAGCCGCCTCCCACATCAAAGGAGATCATTCCTCCAAACCCCCGGGCCTGCTTCGCCGCGATGGAATGACCGGGGTGGTCTTGCAGACCGGGATAAAAAACTTGCTCAATATCGGATCGGCCCTTCAGCCATTCAGCCAGTTTCCGGCTGGTAGCCTCATGTTGCCTCATCCGAAGCCCCAAGGTCTTGATGCCCCGGATCAACAACCATGAATCATGGGGTGGCAGGATTCCTCCCATGGAATTCTGCAGGAAGTGAATCCGCTCTCCCAATTCCTCATCCTTCACTACCACCAGTCCCGACACCACATCACTGTGCCCTCCCAAATACTTGGTGGCGCTGTGAAGAACGATATCCGCACCCAGATCGAGAGGGTTTTGCCAATAAGGAGTGAGGAAGGTGTTATCCACGATCAAAAGCAATCCGTGACTGCGGCAGATCTCCGCCATTTTCCCGATATCCGTCACCTTCAGGAGGGGATTGCTGGGAGTTTCCATGAAGATGGCTTTTGTCTCAGGGCGAATGGCCGCCTCCACTTCCTCTGGACAGCTGGTATCCACAAAATCGCTCCAGATTCCCAACCGGTTGAATACTTTACTCATCACCCGGTAAGTCCCACCGTAAACGTCATCCCCCATCACCAGATGGTCTCCCTGGTCAAACAGGGAAGTTACGGTGGAAATGGCCGCCATTCCGGAAGCGAAGGCAAATCCTCGGGAGCCGTTTTCCAGATCGGCGATCAATTTCTCCAGGGCCTCCCGGGTGGGATTGCCCGTACGGGAATATTCGTAGCCCCGATGTTGGCCGATCGCATCCTGCTTATAGGTGGAAACCTGATAAATCGGAACACTGACGGCACCGGTTCGCTCATCCCCGAAGATACCGCCATGGATTAATTTGGTATCTATTCGCATCCTTTACTCTCCTTCTCCATAGATTTGTTGGCTGAGATAACGTTCACTTCCATCGGGAAAAATCACCACAATCCGGGAACCGGGAGCGGCCTGTTTCGCTTCTTCCAGAGCTGCATGGAAGGCTGCCCCGGAAGAGCTGGCCACCAGCATCCCTTCTTGACGGGCCAGTTCTTTCACTCTCCGGAACGCATCCCGATCCAAAACGGTATGAACCGCATCAAAATAAGAAGGGTCCATATACTCCGGCAGGAACTCCATTCCGATCCCCTCCGTTTTATGGGGACCAGGCTCGCCTCCCCCGAGAATGGATCCTTCCGGTTCCACGATCACCGTTTTGATCCCGGGATTCTGCTCTTTGAGATAACGGGCGCAGCCCATAAAAGTTCCTCCGGAACCGGCTCCCGCCACAAACACATCCAATTGCCCGTCCATCTGTTTCCAGATCTCCGGACCCGTGGTCTCATAATGTGCCTGGGGATTGGCCGGGTTGCCAAATTGCTGGGGACAGTAGGCACCCTCGATGGCCTCGGTCAATTCCTTTGCCTTGGCAATCGCTCCGCGCACACCCTCTTCAGTGGGAGTGTTCACCACTTCCGCCCCCAGGGCGCGCATCAGCTCCTGCTTCTCCTGAGAAAATTTTTCCGGAACGACAAAGATCACCCGATAACCGGTTCCCACCGCCGCCAAGGCCAGTCCAATTCCCGTGTTTCCGGCAGTGGGCTCAATGATTGTACCTCCCGGCTTCAACTGCCCCGTTTCTTCCCCCGCCTTGATCAGGGACAGACCAAGGCGGTCCTTGACGCTGCCTCCCGGATTGAGATACTCTAATTTCGCATAAAGCTCGACACCCTTTGGCACAGAAAAACTCTTGATTCTCACGATCGGTGTCCAGCCGATCAATTCCTTGATATCCTCATATACATGCTTCATAAACATCCCTCTTCCCATATTCCCAATCATGTTACCCCTTTCATCTTATCATGAGGAACAACATTGGAGAAACACCTGCATCCCCTGTGCTTGATTCACCCAAGACAGAATCTCCGTGATCCTGTATAATGGAAGTGAGGATCGTTTCCCACCGGGTAACGGATCAAAAGTAGCTAATGTCAAACCCTAATCAATAGATGGATCGGGTGACTCTCTTTCCGGAAAGGAGTATGTCATATGAAAGAACAAGTGCAGGAAGTCCTGGATAAACTTCGTCCTTTCATTCAACGGGACGGTGGCGATGTGGAATTGGTGGACATCGAGGATGGAGTGGTAAAAGTTCGACTCCTCGGAGCCTGCGGCAGCTGCCCCAGCTCCACCATCACTTTGAAGGCAGGGATCGAGCGGGCCTTGATGGAGGAAATCCCCGAGGTCACGGAAGTGGAACAAGTATTGTAAAAAAACTTAGGATTGACTCAACAACCGCCGGAATCCATACCGGCGGTTGTTGGTTGAATGAAATAACTACGGTCCTTCCGACAGCCGGCCGTAACCTCGAAATCGCTCAGGAGCGAGTGGATCCCCATGCCCGAAATTCCCCTTGGCGTGAATCGCCGACCCCTTCAAAAGTTTTTATTTACGGATCGGGAGAATAAAGGCTTCGCCTGTGGTATAATAAACAGGCACATACGTTCGGACCCTATGAATCAAAAAAACCCTGAACCGATTCGGTTCAGGGGAGATCGATTAATCCTCTTTCTTCGCTTGTTCCTTTTTGAGGGATTCTTCCTCATACAAATGGCAAGCCACCCAGTGCATCGGACGGACTTCCTGCCATTTAGGAACGACCTGGGCACAGATATCCATCGCCTTCGGGCAACGGGTCCGGAAACGACAACCGCTGGGAGGATCGATCGGACTGGGAACGTCTCCCTTCAAGATGATGCGTTCCCGTTGTTTCCCCACATCGGGATCAGCGATCGGAACCGCTGACAGCAATGCTTCCGTATACGGATGAAGGGGGGTGTCATACAGTTCCTGGCTGTCCGCCAACTCGACCAAGTTCCCGAGATACATCACTCCGACCCGGTCACTGATATATTTCACCATAGACAGGTCATGAGCGATAAACAGATAGGTCAATCCCTTTTCCCGTTGCAATCTTTTCATCAGGTTGACCACTTGGGCCTGGATGGACACATCCAATGCGGAAATGGGCTCGTCAGCGATGATAAAGTCGGGATCTACCGCGAGAGCGCGGGCAATACCGATCCGTTGCCGCTGTCCGCCACTGAACTCATGGGGGAAACGGTCGGCGTGCTCTTCATTGAGGCCGACGGTTTTCAGAAGCTCAACTACCTTTTGACGCCGTTCTTCCCCTTGAGCCAATCCGTGGATATCCAATCCTTCGGCGATAATATCGCTTACAGTCATGCGAGGGTTCAAGGAAGCATAAGGATCCTGGAAGATCATCTGCATCTCCCGGTTGAACTTCTTCAG
Source organism: Kroppenstedtia guangzhouensis (assembly GCF_014637345.1). Lineage (GTDB taxonomy): Bacteria > Bacillota > Bacilli > Thermoactinomycetales > DSM-45169 > Kroppenstedtia > Kroppenstedtia guangzhouensis. Next base: position 334,177 of record NZ_BMEX01000004.1, on the reverse strand, counting down.
ACTTTTTCCCTTGAGATCCTTGGTAGTCTCCCCCTTAAACCGGATCTCCCCCTCGGTCGCTTCATACAGGCGGATAATCGTCCGGCCGATGGTGGACTTGCCGCAGCCGGATTCGCCGACAAGACCCAAGGTCTCCCCTTTGTATACATCAAAGGTGACATTGTCCACCGCCCGAACCACCTGATTGCGGCCCATGTTGAAGTGCTTTTTGACTTGCTTCACTTCGAGAATCTTTTCCACTTTGGGCTCCGCTGTGCTCATTTTGAACCCCCTCCTACCATTTCAACTGGCGGTTCCACCGCAGGTGCCATCGGGTGCTCCAACCAGCAGGCCACTTGATGGGATCCACTCTCCTGAAGGGAAGTGGTTTCAGGCATCTGCTGTTTGCAAATTTTCATTGCATACTTACAGCGACCCGCAAAGGGACAACCTTTCGGCGGAGAAAGAAGATCCGGCGGGGTTCCCAAAATCGGGGTCAGTTCCTTTTCCCTGGAGAGATCCAGTCGCGGCATCGACCCCATCAGCCCCCAAGTGTAAGGATGGCGCGGACGATAGAAAATTTCATCCACCGTTCCGGTTTCAATCACTTTCCCCGCGTACATGACCACCACACGATCGGCAGTTTCCGCTACCACACCCAAATCGTGGGTGATCAGAATGGTTGAGGTTTCCAGCTTCTCCTTCAAATCATTCATCAAGTCCAGGATCTGGGCCTGAATCGTCACATCCAAAGCCGTCGTCGGCTCATCGGCGATCAGCAGTTTCGGCGCACAGGCCAGGGCAATGGCGATCATGGCCCGCTGCCGCATCCCGCCACTGAACTGGTGAGGATATTGATTGATCCGTCTTTCCGGACTGGGGATTCCGACCAGCCGCAACATTTCCAGTGCCCGCTCCCGGGCTTGGTCTTTCCCTAAATTTTGGTGCTTGATCAAACCCTCCATAATTTGTTTACCCACCGTCATGGTCGGATTCAGGGAGGTCATCGGATCCTGGAAAATCATGGCGATCTCTTTTCCCCGAACCGCCTCCATCTGTTTCTCTGACAGCTTGGTCAAGTCCTGTCCGTCAAACAGGATTTCACCGGATTTAATCCAGCCCGGGGGTTGCGGGATCAATCTCATAATAGTTTGAGAGGTGACACTCTTCCCGCAACCGGACTCTCCGACGATCGCCACAGTCTCTCCTTTTTTCACATCGAAGCTGACACCGCGCACCGCCTGCACTTCGCCATTGTAAGTTTTGAAGGATACGTGCAGGTCCCGTACTTCCAACAGATTTTGCTTCTCCATATAATCAGTCCCTCCTTTCTTATTGACGCAATTTCGGATCCAAAGCGTCCCGCAGTCCATCACCCACCAGGTTAAAGGCGAACATGATCAATGACAAGACAGCCGCCGGATAAAACAACTGATACGGATACAATTGCAACTGCTTATACCCTTCTTCAATCAGCACACCCAGGCTGGCTTCCGGCGGGCGGATCCCCAACCCGATAAAGGCGAGGAAAGCTTCAAAGAAAATCGCTGTCGGTATGGAAAACATAATGGTGATAATGACCGGCCCCATCACGTTGGGCAGCATATGCTTGACCAGCATCCGGGAGGTGCTCGCACCCAGAGTGCGGGCGGCCAAAACATACTCCTGGGATTTCAGCTTCAGCATCTCACCACGCACCACCCGGGCCATGGTGATCCAACCGGTAATCCCCATCGCCAGGGCAATAGCGAAAATTCCCGGATCCAGCCACAACAACAACAGAATGATGACGACCAGATTGGGAATCCCATAGAGCACTTCAATAATGCGCTGCATCCAGTTGTCCACCCGTCCGCCGTAATAGCCGGAGATACAGCCGTAGGGAACCCCGATAAACAGGTCAAAAGCTGCAGCCAAAAGGGCAATCAGCAGAGAGATTCCCGCCCCGTACCAGGTTCGTGTCCAAAGATCCCGACCCAGAGCGTCGGTTCCGAACCAGTGATCCCCGAAGGCTTCCTTATTGATGACACTGTAGTCCTGTGCCCGATAGGTGTACGGGTTCATATCCGGTCCAATAAAGGCCATAACCGCAATAATCAGCAGCAGGATGCCTCCGATCAGCGCTCCTTTATTGGAACGAAACCGGCGCCAGACATCCCCCCAGAAGGTGAGTTTTTTGCGGGCGATTTGCTCCTGTTCCTTCACATCTGTTTCCGCCGGTTCAAACAGATCCGGTGTCAGATTCTTGGTCGTCTCCATCCCGATCACTCCTTCGCTCCCGAAATACGGATCCGGGGATCAATCACACCATACAGTATATCGATCAGGAAAATACTGATGATCAACAAGGCGCTGTAGAAGATGGTAACCCCCATGATGACCGTATAATCCTTCACCTGAATCGATTCCACGAACATCCAGCCCATGCCCGGCACGGCGAAGATCTGCTCCACCACCAAGGAACCGGTGATCAATCCGATCACCAAGGGTCCCATCACCGTCACCGCCGGAATCAACGCATTGCGCAGGGCATGACGTCCAATGGAGGCTGTTCGACTCAAACCCTTGGCTTTGGCTGTCTTCATATAATCCTGTCCCAGTACTTCCAACATCTCTGTCCGAATATAGCGGGCAATCGTGGCGATCACCAGGAAGGAGAGGGAGAGTGTCGGTAAAATGGTGTGTTGAAAGGATCCCCACAAACCGGTGGGCAAGATCCCCCATTTCACTCCCACATAATAGGAGAGGAGGGTGGCAATCACAAAGCTGGGCACCGAGTACCCGAGGACTGAAATCACATTGGCGGTGTTATCCACCCAAGTGCCACGGCGAAGAGCGGCAATAGATCCCAACAATACTCCGACCAGGCTGCCGAAGATGATGGATTGAATCCCCAATTGAGCGGAAGCCGGAAATCCTTGCATCAAGAGATCCGTGACACTGCGACCGTCATATTTGTAAGAATAGCCCAGGCTTCCTTGGGCGAGGTTGCCCAGAAATTGAACATATTGTACAGGCAGGGGTTTATCCAGCCCATATTCTTTCAGGATTGCTTCCTGCAGTTCCTCCGGAATTTTTTCCACGTTTTGCAAGGGGGAACCGGGCATCAAGTGCATCAGGAAAAAGGTAAAGGTGATAATGACCCAGAGCGTGATCAGCATATAGGCCATCCGTTGCAGAATATACCGCCCCATCATTCCACTCCCCTTTCTCAAAAAACTTTAAATCAAACAAAATTGTTATGATTAGCGCACAGAAGGTATATGCCAGGGCTGGCATATACCTTCTCGCGCTGTCTATGGGATCTGCCAGTGTCGATCCGTTTATTTACCTTCGATATGAGCCCACTTATAGGAGAAGTCGGCACCGAAGGGATGCGTGTACAGATCCTTCACATAGGTTTGGCGCAGGAACAGCTGGGAGCGGTAGTAGAGAGGTGCGATCGCCGCTTCTTCCATCAGGAGCTCCTCCGCTTTGACCAGATCTTTAATCCGCTCGTCGAAGTCCGGGTTGGTCTTGGACTTCTTGATCAATTTATCATATTCTTTGTTGCTCCAATCACCGCGGTTGAAGGAACCACCGGTCACCCACAGATCCAGGAAGGTCATCGGGTCGTTGTAGTCGGCACCCCAACCGGCGTAACTGATTTGGAAGTCCCCTGCGCTTTCCAGCTTCAACTTCTGGTCAAAGGACATCGGGCGCAGATCCACATCGATCCCCAGATTTTTGTTCAGCTGTTCTTTGATAAACTCTTGATCCTTCTTGGCACCGCTGGAGTCATAGCCGAGAAGTTCGAGCTTCGGGATCTTCTTGATCCCGGCTTCCTTCATGCCTTCTTCCAGGAGTTTCTTGGCTTCCTTGGGATCATGCTTGATATATTCTTTACCTGCCAGATCCCGGAAGGATTTGCCTTCAGGGCCTTGCACCGCCGGGGGCACGAGGGCACCGGCCGGAACAGAGCCGTTCTTGGAAATCTTATCCGTCAGCGTCTTCCGGTCAATGGCCATGGAGATGGCTTTCCGGATCTTGGCGTTATCAAGGAACTCATTATTGGTGTTGAATTGCAGGTAGAAGTTGGTGGCCTCATTGTGCTGGTATACATCCGGCTTGCCTTGGTACTTATCCACGTAATCTTCACCCAAGCTGGTGAAGTCCACTTTCCCTGTGGAATACAGGTTCATCTTCTGGTTCATGTCTTTTACGATGCTGACATTGATCTCATCCAGTTTGACCGTCTTTTTGTCCCAGTAGTTGTCGTTCTTTTTGTACTGGAAGTCTTTGTTGTGATTCCATTCGGACAGGACGAAGGGGCCGTTGTAGACCATTTTGTCCGGCTCGGTGGCGTACTTTTCGCCGTGCTCCTCAACGATGTCCTGACGGAGCGGGTTAAAGGTGGCGAAGGCGGTCAGACCGAGGAAGTAGGGAATCGGTTGCTCCAGTTTCACTTCCAGGGTTTTGTCATCGAGGGCCTTCACGCCTACATCGTCCGCTTTTCCTTTTTTGCTGTTATACGCTTCAGCACCTTTGATGGGGTACAGCATGTAAGCATATTCGGATTTGGTTTTCGGATCGAGAGCCCGCTTCCAGGAATATTCAAAGTCTTGAGCCTTCACCGGTTCGCCGTCACTCCACTTGGCATCCCGGAGTTTAAAGGTGTAGGTTTTCTTATCTTTGCTGATATCCACACTTTCCGCCATGCCCTCCACCGGCTCATTGTTCTTGTCGAGGCGGTACAGCCCTTCCATCACGTTGTTGAGAACGCTGAAGGAGACAGTATCGGTCGTTTTGGAGCTGTCCAGCCCCGGCGGCTCCTGAGTTTCAGTCAGGTTGAGCACTTGCTTCCCGCTGCTGCCCCCCTGGCTTTGATCCACGCCGCCGCAAGCAGTCAGAGCCAGACTGGCAACCAGCAAAAGCGCCAGCGCCACATTAAACTTTTTGCCCATGTTGTCAGGTTACCCCCCTTGAAAAATATGAGAAAAATTCTATTGTTATGGTCCGATTGGGACCGATAACACAAATGAACCGCGGAATTATCGGCAATTTTCGTCTGTTCTGTCCACGACAGGCAGACAGATGCACGATGGTTCCGCATACGTCTCCCACAAGTATTTATATACCCGGAGAGCGCTTCCCATGATGATTTCATGGGATTTCCCACGGAAATGAAACTAACTTTCCCACAATTGTGTTTAATAAAATGAAACTAGTACTATCATACCAAATAAACGTACAAGTGAACAGGATATCAACGAAGAAATTAGTGGATAAAACTGGGGGGCAATCGTGCGACGGAAGGAAGGGCATCTGCCCGTTTTGGACGGACACCCTTTTCGTTTCCGCCGAATTCCCTTCAATCCCTGCATCCGAAGGATCAGTTCTTGTTTTCTTTACCGTCCATATACGCCCATTTCAGACTGATGCCTGTGCCGACCGGGTGACGTACGAGATTTTTCACGTACTGCTTTTGGAGATAGACTTCCCCACCAAAGTACAACGGGGCGATCGGCGCGTGATCACTCAGGATCTTCTCCGCCTGGATCAGGTCTTTGGCCCGCTCCTCGTTATCGGGGTTACCGGTCGACTTTTTGATCAGCTGATCATAGGTCTTGTTGCTCCACTTGCCGCGATTAAACGGTCCATCGGTGAGGAACATATCCAAATAGGACATCGGATCGTTATAGTCTGCGGACCAACCGGCAAAAGTGAGTTCAAAATTCCCCTTGGCCTCTTCATCCAATTTCTGTTTCAGCGGTCTGGGATCCAGCCGAACCTCCAGCCCCAGATTGGTTCTCAGTTGCTCTTGCATCACTTCCGCAGCTTTTTTGCGGTTGTCATCATAAATCAGCATGGTCAGTTCCGGTTTTTCGGTAATCCCCAGCTCCTCCATTCCCACTTTGAGGAGGCGTTTGGCTTCGGGGGGATTGAACTGGTGCCCGTCTCCCGATTCTTTGCGGAAGTTTTTGTTGTTGCTGTTGATGATCGTCGGCGAAACAAAACCATAGGCGGGCTGGGATCCATCCTTCAAAATCTTGACCATGGCCTCCCGATCAATCGCATAACTGATCGCTTTTCGGATATTCGCATTGGACAAAAACTCATTGTTCGTATTGAATTGCAAATATTGAACCGTGGACGTGGTCACCGGCAGATATTCGGGGCTTTTTTTGAAAGCCTCTGACAGTTCGGAGTCCAGGAAGGTGAGGTCGGTTTGGTTGGAAGTATAAAGGTTGACCCCTGTCGATGTATCTTTGACGATATATTGATTGACGGTCTCCAGACGAACAGTGTTCCGATCCCAATAAGTATCGCTCTTTTGGAGCTGAACCTTTTGTTCATGCTGCCATTCACTCAGATTGAAGGGACCGTTGTAAACCATCTTGTCCGGCTCCGTCCCATACTTTTCTCCGAATTTTTCCACAATATCCTTCCGCTGCGGCATATAGGTGGCAAAGGTAGTCAAACTGAGAAAATAGGGAACCGGATACTCCAGCTCCACCTGGAGGGTTTGTTCGTCCACTGCTTTGATTCCCACCTCGTCAGCGGAAACTTGCCCAGTGTTATACGCCTCCGCATTTTTGATCGGATACAGGATATAGGCGTATTCCCCTTTGGTTTTCGGATTGAGAGCCCGTTTCCAGGCGTATTCAAAATCCTGAGCTTTCACCGGTTCCTCGTCACTCCATTTGGCTTCGCGCAAACGGAAGGTATACGTCTTTTTATCTTCGGAAATATCCACTCCCGCAGCGATCGCCGGCTCGGGACGATTATCCTTGTCCAGACGATACAGCCCTTCCATCACATTGTTCAGAACATCAAAGGAAACGACATCTGTCGTCACCGCACTGTCCAACCCAGGCGGCTCCGCTGTCAACGTCATATCCAATACCTGTTTCTTATCCCCTGCCTTTTCTCCCGTCCCCACCGCACCGCCGGTCACTCCCGCACAAGCCGTCAACAGAAGAGCGCTCGTCATGACCATCGCCAACAGAGGGAAAAACCGTCTCCTCCTCAATGTCCTTCCTCCCTTGGTTTTTATTGTCGCCCAATATAACCGGGATATGATTGCAACGGGCATCTTGACGCGTTCATTATAAATCAATTCACATGGACAGAAAAGGGTTGTTGAAAAATAGGAACATTTACTTATCAGCCGGGAGGAGCTGAACAGGGAGAGTCATTCCTTTGTTATAATAAATGGCCGAAACAAAAGAAAAAATCCCTTTAATACACAAGGAGGAACCAAGATGCTCCAAAGCCGGATCCTATGGACAGGCGTCCTTGCCTCAGTCAGTGTGATCGGCTCCTTTGCCGCCGCACAGGGCGACCTGACCGGAATGATCAACATCCTGTTCATGACAGGGCTGGCGCTCTTGATGCTGGCCGGTGGATACTATGTGTGGAACGGCGGTTTTTTCAATCTTGTCTCCAAGGGATTCAAAATGCTTCTGCCCAAGCGTAATCAGAGAGATTATGGCTTTGAAGATCCTCTCGACGGTTCCGGCAGTGAAGCAGAAGAGGAAAAACGTGCCCGCATCAAGCGTTGGATGGCCACAGTCGGATTTTGGACAGGTCTGATTGACACGATCCTTTCGTTTCTATTGATTCCTTTGATCTAAAAGCATTGTGAATTAGTGACGGCCAGGTCGGTCGGGATTGGATCTCACATGACCTTTTCGTTGTTCGGAACTGCCAAAATCATTACCAAACACTCCCCTGAACAGCAATGCCCCGCACTTGGATGTACGGGGCATTTTGCTGTCAGGATTCCCTTTTCATCCGGACCCACCCGTTGGCTTCCACAATTTGAAGATACTTTACCAACCGGGGCAGAACCGGCTCTGCCTCTTCCCCGAATGTTTCGGCCAATCCTTCGGCAATCTCCTCCACTGTCCGCTTCCCGTCACAATGGGACAGAACGAAACTGCCCAGAGGATCCAGCTTCACCTGGATCGTCTGCGGCTGTTTCAACCAGCGCACAGACAGACGTTCCAACCAGCTGTCCCGGGAAATGAGCAGACGACAGCGGAAAGAGCCGGACTCTTGGTGGCCTCCCAAGGGCTCAAGAGTAAAACGTTCTTTTAACACCGGCCTCATTTTCAACAGATTGCTCCGCTTTTTCTTCAAAAACATGGGATCATCCCATTCACGATTCCATGGTCTTGGCCCGGCGGGACACTGCCCACAGAAGGATCGTGACACCCAGGAAGACCGCGAGGGAAACCAACTGATTCTCCAGGATCACTTGACCTTCCGGACTCATCAGACCGAAGAAGATCAAGGCTGCGATGATGACACCCACCAGGGATTCCCCGGCGATCAACCCGGAAGCGAACAGAGTACCTGTATTTTGCCGCGCTTTGCGCAAGGGTTCCTCCTTGCTGAAGCAATCGATCAACCAACGGACAATCCCGCCCACCATCACCGGAGCGCTGATGTGAACCGGGAGATATAGACCCACAGCCACCACCAGAGAGTTCAAACCCAGAAACTCGATCACGATTGCGGTGGCCGCACCCAGGAAGATCAGGTCCCAAGGCAGGTTGCCCGCCATCAGCCCCTCAATGATGATCTTCATGAGTACCCCTTTGGGAGCCGGCAGGTCCCTGGAACCCATCCCGAAGGAAGCATCCATCACCACCAGCACAAACCCGATGACCAAACTGGAAGCAACAACACCGATCATCATAGCAACTTGTTGTTTCCAGGGAGTCCCCCCCACCAGATAACCAGTCTTCAAATCCTGTGAAATATCACCGGCAACGGCCAACGCCGTGCAGATGATCGCCCCCACGGTCAAGGAAGCGATCATTCCGTCGGTACCGGTCAGTCCCGTCATCTTGAAGATGACGGTTACGATCAGTATGGTCGCAATCGTCATACCTGATACAGGGGAAGAAGAGCTTCCCACAATCCCGACGATACGGGAGGCCACCGCAACAAAGAGAAAGCCGAAGACAGCGATGGCGAGAGCCCCGATGACACCTACATTGGTCAAAGGAGTAAAAGCGATGATGAGGACCACCGCAAACACGCCCAGGAACACCCAAGTCAGGGGGATATCCCGATCCGTCCGCTCCAGCCCCCCCGTTTCCATGGAGGAGCCCTGAAGGCCACGGACAGTATCCCCAATGGAACGAACCAGGGTGGGAAGGGTTTTCACCAAGGTGATCAGACCGGCAACGGCCACTGCACCCGCACCGATGTAGTTGATATATCCACTCCAAATCCCCCAGGCATCCAATTTGGAAATCGGTTGATCCGCAGGGAAGAGAGTCTGCGTCGTCCCCGCTCCAAAGAATGAAATCATCGGAATAAAGACAATCCAGGCCAGCAATCCACCGGCGATCATTTGACCGGCGATCCGGGGTCCGATGATATATCCCACTCCCAACAGGGAAGGGAGAGTATCCATCCCCACCACCGCGTTCTTCACCTCGGCGATGGAAGTCTCAATCTCCGTTTTGAAGAGAAACAACCCATCACCCAGAGCTTTGACCAATCCTCCCACCAGAAAGCCGGAAAAGACCAGTCTGGCATTCCGGCCTCCGGTTTCTCCGGATTTCAAAACCTCTGCACAGGCGGTCCCTTCCGGGTAAGGCAGGTATTGGTGTTCTTTGACGATCAACAGGCGCCGCAGGGGCACCATCATAAACACGCCCAGAAATCCACCGGTCAACACAATAAATGCGATCATCGCCTGGCCGGGTTCCAAGTCCCACAGGAACAGAGCTGGAAGTGTGAAGACCGCCCCTGCTCCAACCGCTTCCCCAGCTGTGGTCATGGTCTGGACAATGTTATTCTCCAAGATGGATTCCCGGCGGAAAATTCCACGCAAGATCGCCATTGAAATCACTGCGGCCGGAATGGAAGCACTGACTGTCAGACCCACTTTCAACCCCAAGTAGGCGTTGGCCGCCCCAAACACCACTGCCAGCACAATCCCCAACAGAACAGCGAGTAAGGTTATTTCCGGCAAAGATTTGGAAGATGGAATATAAGGGATAAATCCCGCAGAAGACTCCTTATTATTACGGCTCATCCGTAACCCCTTCTTTTTAAACAATAAATTTTCCTATAATTACATATATATACATATATAATATAAAAATGGATTATTAAAAAGGATAACACCCCAATTCCTTCATACACAAGGGAAATGGCAAAATGCTTTCATTGGCGCAATTGGGAATAATCATCCTTCAAAAAACCCGTTCCTGTATGGAACGGGTTTTCTGTTGACGATGCGAGAAATTGGTATTATTTTCATTCGCACTCGGTGTCCATTGCCATCACATGATCTTTTGAGTATATCCTTTCCGTTACGAAAAACTTACAAAACTCTACAAAGAGTCTATGTTTTCTTCCTGATTCATCGTGTCCCGCTTCGGCACGTACTCCCTACAACGGTTTGTATAACACTCCACAGGCGTAAATTCCCGTGTAACTCACGGTACATATTAGCGTTGTCTTGAAATGACTAAGACGCTAATTTAGCTAAGTTAATAGAAGCATTTAAGTCACGATCTAGATTGAGTCCGCAATCGCACTTTATCCAACGGTCGGATAACCTCAGACCTTTATGGATTTGACCACAACTGGAACATGTTTTGCTTGAAGGATACCAACGATCAGCCATAACTAGCTCAATGTTGTACCACTTACATTTATACTCCAGTTGCCATCTGATTTCATAGAAGTTACACTGCTGGATGTGTTTAGCCAGGTGTTGATTCTTCATCATCCCTTTTGCATTCAAGTCTTCAATGACAATATGAGAAGGCTTGGTTTTCACGATCTCTGTTGTCATTTTATGAATGTAATCTTTTCGGATGTTGTTGATGTGACTTCTCAACTTAGCTATACTCTTTTCGAGTTTTATAAGGTTGCGTGTTTTCCGGTAACGGTTTCCCTCCTTATTCATTTGATATTTACGAGAAGCCCTTCTTTGTAACCTTTTGAAACGCTTCTCAGTCGATCCTTGTAAAGAACTACAACCCTATCCACTTCCCCTTGTGTTATGCGTTTGATGATCTGTTGGAGTCCCTTTTTTGTGTAGTTGATTCCACTCCCTACGTCAGAGATGATCTCAAAGGGTTTCCCTTGAGCGATAAGATATATTTGCATGTTTTCGATTTGTCGTTCCAAGTCATCTTTTTGTTTGTTACTGGATACACGACAATATCCAATTGTTATCTTCTCTATTTGGTTTTTTGGATTTACCCCCAAGTAATCCCTCAACTGCTTTTCACTGTAGTATCGATACCCACTATCCGTGATCACCGCCGGTATAAGTGTCCCTTTTTTGTGCCAATTACGCAGTGTCTGTTGCGTAACACCGATTTTCTTTGCAAACTACCCAATAGAATAAACCTTCAAAATCCCCTTACTATTTAGGTATAAGCTAAAGTTTATAATTAGCAAAGAGGTTTTTGTAAACTTTTATACTTTTATATGTGTAACCTAACTGTTATCCACCCTCCTTTCGAAAGTCAGGGCTGGTACTGACACTGGGAATACGGATAAAATACGGATAAAATCTTTCAGTTCTTCCAGAAGGTGTGCCCGTTTTCTGCTGAAATAGGAGTTTACTTGTTCCATCACAGCCAGTCACTCCTTGATCCGGTTTATAAGCTTCCCGTCCTACCTCACAAAATCATACTCAATGCCGATGTTGAACCCCTTTTTAGTCTACAGCAGGACCATTCATCTATATAACGAATGTAATGGATAGGTTCCATCGATAAAACAAATCGAACCGGGAGAAGGATCCATGGAGATCAACCAGCTGGAAGCATTCCTCTGTGCCGTCAAAAACCGCAGTTTCACCCGTCCCGCCGAGGGTGGTCCAATCCACAATCACCACACGTGTTATTTGAGGTGATTGGAATTCCAGGGAAAAAGCAATCCGTTATGGCGTGCATGCCAGAGTCAAACATTGAGGTGGATTCCCATAACTTACAATAGAGTGCCAGAAGTACGGTAAAAACATGTCACAGGGAGAGTTGGGATTCACATGGAGCGTCTTTGGATCGTCAGAACTTTGGTGCCGGAATGTGAAAGTCGATCCCGACCGACTTGTCCAGCACTAGATGACAAAACTTTTAGTGAACGAATGGGAGGGACCCACTATGATAACTCCTGAAATCCAGGCGGAACTGACAGCGATTGTGGGAGAGGAGCGGTTTCGGACGGATCCCGAGAGTCGAATCAGCCACTCCTATGACGCGACCCCCATGTTCCAATCCCTTCCCGACGGTGTGATCTATCCTGCTTCCACAGGCGAGGTGCAGAAAATCCTGCGCATTGCTTCCAACTATTCCATACCCGTGGTCGGGCGCGGTTCGGGAAGCAACTTGAGTGCGGATACGGTACCCTCCAAAGGAGGGCTGGTGATGGTGATGACCCGTATGAACCGGATCCTGGAGTTGGATCGGAATAACCACACTCTCACGGTCCAACCCGGCGTCTACACCCAGACGATTCATGACACGGTGGAGAAGGAAGGACTCTTCTATCCCCCGGATCCCAGCAGCATGGCGATCTCCACCATCGGCGGCAATATTGCCGAGTGTTCCGGTGGACTGCGAGGCCTCAAGTATGGGACGACCAAGGATTATGTGCTCGGTTTGGAAGCAGTTTTGGCCAACGGCGAGGTGATCCGGACCGGTGGAAAACTTTACAAGGATGTGGCCGGCTATGACCTGACCAAGTTGCTGGTGGGATCTGAGGGGACCCTGGCCATCATCACGGAAGCCACACTGAAGCTGATCCCCCTTCCCGAAAGCCGACGGGCGATGGTTGCCCATTACACCGATCTGGACGCTGCCGCCCGCACCGTCTCCCGCATTCTCTCTGAGGGGATCATCCCTTGCACCCTTGAATTTATGGATCAGAAAACGATTCAGGTGGTGGAGGAGTATGCCAACATCGGACTCCCCAAAGAGATGGCGGCCATTCTGTTGATTGAACAGGACGGCCCGCCCGCCGTCGTGGAAAACGACATTCATCAAATCCGGAAGATCTGTCAAGAAACCGGGGCCACCCATATGGAAATGGCCCAAACGGAAGCGGAGGGGACCCGGGTGTTGGCCGCCCGCCGCAACGCTCTGGCCGCCTTGGCTCGCCTCCGCCCCACCTTGATCCTGGAGGATACCACCGTTCCCCGTTCGGAAATTGCACCCATGGTGCGGGAGATCAACCGGATTGCCGACAAGTACCAACTGAATATCTGCACCTTCGGCCATGCCGGTGACGGCAACCTCCACCCCACCCTGTTGACTGACGCCCGGGATCCGGAGGAGATCGAGCGGGCAGAACTGGCCTTCTCAGATATTTTTGCGGCGGCGATCCGCCTCGGCGGCACCGTCACCGGAGAACACGGAGTCGGGTTGGCCAAGGCTCCTTATCTGGAGTGGAAAACGGGCCGCATCGCCATCGAAGTGATGAAAGGGATCAAAAAAGCCTTTGATCCTCAAGGCATCCTCAACCCTGGCAAGATCTTCGCCGACACCCTCCGGACAGAAAGGGTGGGAGACTGATGGCAACGGCACCGAAGAAAAATTCATCGACCCTGCCCGAATCACCCTGGGAAGCTGTGGGCAAGGAATTGAAGTTGACTCTGGATCAAGACCAACTGACCCACTGTATGCGGTGCGGTTTTTGCCTGCCCGCCTGCCCCACCTACAGGGAGACAGGACGAGAGGCTGCTTCTCCCAGAGGGCGGATCGCCCTGATGAAAGCGGTGAATGACGGTCTGATGAGCCCTGATGAGTCCTTCGCGGATCAGCTGAAATATTGTCTCGGTTGCCGCGCCTGTGAATCCGCCTGTCCGGCGGATGTGAAGTTCGGCCGTCTCCTGGAGCAGTCCCGGGCAGCCATCCATGAGTACGCCCCCCGCTCCCGTGGTGTTCGATGGATGGAAAACTTTTTCTTCCGCCATTTCTTTTCCAGTCGAAGCAAACTCCAACTTGCCGGGGCACTGATCGCCTTCTATCAGAAATCGGGCCTTCAGAGGCTGTTTCATCACAGTGGCCTGGCTGAAGTGGTTCTTCCCGAACATCTCCGCCAGATGGACAAAGTGTTGCCTTATGCCAGTTCCAAAGGTGTAGTGGAACGCACCGGCACCTTCATTCCCTCCAAAGGGGGATCCCGCGGCCGGGTCGGCTTGTTTCGGGGGTGCATCATGGATGTGTTATTTGCGAAGACCAACTGTAACACCGCTGAATTGCTGTCTGCTGCCGGATACGAGGTGGTCATCCCTGAAACACAGACCTGTTGCGGCGCCCTTCAGGCCCACGGCGGAGATGAAAAACATGCCAAAGAGCTGGCCCGGGCCAATCTCCGCACCTTTAAAGAGGCCGAAGTCGATTGGATTGCCAGCAACGCCGGCGGTTGCGGTGCTCAGCTGGTGGAGATTCCTCACCTGTTGCGAGGTGATCCTGAATACGCAGAAGAGGCGCATTGGTTTGCCGATCGGATCCGTGATATCAGCCAACTGTTGGTTGCAGGCAGCCCCTTACCCCTGGGTGAAGTGAATGCCTGCGTCACTTACCAGGATTCCTGCCACTTGCGAAACGGGATGAAGGTCTCTGAAGCACCCCGCCGGCTCCTCTCCGCCATTCCGGGAACCCGGTACGTGGAACTGGTTGAATCGGACCGCTGCTGCGGCTCCGCCGGCATCTACAACCTGACGCAACCGGTGACATCGATGAGCCTCCTTGACGAAAAAATGGAACACGTAAAGGAGTCAAGGGCCGAGTTCCTCGTCACTACCAACCCCGGCTGTCTCCTGCAGATGAAACTGGGAATCCAACGGGCCGGTCTGGAAGACCGCATGCAGGCTGTCCACCTCGTCGACTTTTTGGCAGAGTCGATCCGCCAGGGGGCGGGGAAGAGGAAGATCCCCTCTGACCAAAATGAAAAGTGACCCTGCACGGGTCACTTTTCACAAGATCCATTCCACTTGTCACTTCAATCCGACGGAGACGTACTTGACTTCCAGATACTCTTCGATTCCCCAGCGGCCTCCCTCTCTGCCGAGGCCGCTTTCCTTCACACCGCCGAAGGGAGCCTGGGCTGTCGAAGGCATCCCGTCATTGATGCCGACGATTCCATACTCCAACCCTTCGGAAACGCGGACGGCGCGGGAGAGATCCCGGGTGTAGAGATAAGCGGCCAGTCCGAATGGAGTATTGTTAGCGAGGGCCAGAGCTTCTTCCTCCGTATCAAAAGCATGGATGGGCAGTACGGGGCCGAAGGTTTCCTCCTGTTCCACCCGCATGTGCTCCGTCGTATCCAGCAGAACCGTAGGTTCATAGAAACAACCAGTCTCTTGTTCCGAAAGACAAAGTTTGCGGCCGCCGGTCAATACCCGGGCCCCCTGATCCACGGCGTCACGGACATGGCTTTCCACTTTATCGAGAGCTTGTTCATCGATCAGGGGACCGACCTGCACCCCTTCCTTCAATCCGTTGCCCACCTTCAATTCTCGGGCATGACGGGCGAGGATGGCGGCAAACTCCTCTTTGATGCTGTGCTGGACGTAAACACGGTTGGTACAGACACAAGTCTGCCCTGCATTGCGGAACTTGCTGGCCGTCACCTCGATCGCCGCTTGTTCCAGATCTGCATCTGCAAAAACCAGGTAGGGGGCCTGTCCCCCCAGTTCCAGGCTGAGCCGTTTCACAGTGTCCGCCGCTTTTCGCATCAGGGTTTTGCCCACTTCCGTCGATCCGGTGAAGGTCAGTTTCCGGACCCGTTGATCCGCCAACAACGCATCGCCGATCTCCTCCGCCCGGGTACCCGTCACCAGGTTGAAAACCCCGGGAGGAAGGCCCGCCTCCTGCATAATCTCTGCCAGCAGAGCAGCCGTGAGCGGCGTCTGTTCCGCCGGCTTGGCCACCATTGTACAACCCGCCGCCAGTGCCGGAGCCACCTTGCGGGTGATCATCGCCGCCGGGAAGTTCCAGGGCGTAATCGCCGCCGTCACACCGATCGGTTGTCGCAAAACCCAGATCCGCTTGTCAGGGGAGTTGGCCGGAATCGTCTCTCCGTAAATCCGTTTGGCCTCTTCTGCATACCACAGGAAGAAATCAGCGGCGTACTGCACCTCCCCCCGGGCCTCCCCCAGGGGCTTCCCCTGTTCCAGCGTCATCAGCCGCGCGATTTCTTCCCTTCGTTTTATCATCCCGTCGTAGATCCTGGTCAACAGCTCACTTCGTTCCCGGGCTGTTTTCTTGGACCAGCCGGGAAACGCACGAGCCGCAGCATCCACCGCCTTGTTCACGTCCTCGGCACTTCCCTCCGCTGCCTGACCCACCAAGGTTCTGTCAGCGGGATTCAGAACATCGAAAGTTGCTCCCGAGGAAGCTTCCAACCAGCCGCCATCGATAAACAATCCATATCGTTTCACCCTTCAATCAACCTCTCTTCCCTTCGTCTGCATGAAGGACCCGGCAGCTTCCCCCATGCCGAGCCACCACTTAGAATCACGGCGTCCATTTGAACAGCCGATCATCTCCTGTTCGGGGGGTTCCCCTTCCATCGGTGTTGCTGGTCAGAACGTAAAAGCTCCCATCCACAGCAACGATGTCCCGAAGGCGCCCCTTTCCGGTGAAAATTTTCCCTGTCCGGTTTTTGTCCGTGGCAAAAAAGCGTATTTGTTCTCCGCGGAGTCCAGCAATGTACAGCTTGCCATCCTGGTGGGCCAAACCTGAAGGGGCCCATGTCTGTCCCCCCGATTGGTACTGGGGCGAGACCATCCCCTTCTTTTTTTCATTTCCTGTGATCACCGGCCATCCATAATTTTTTCCCGCTTCGATCCGATTGATCTCATCCCGGCCAGATTCGGCTCCGGAGGGACCATGTTCCGCACTGTACAAATCCCCCTTCTCCGACCAGGCCAAACCCTGGGGATTTCGGTGTCCATAGCTGTAGACGAGGGAGCCGGGAAAGGGATTGTCCTCCGGGACGTTGCCATCCAGGTTCATGCGCAGAATCTTCCCCCCCAGACTGTCCAGGTTCTGGGCGTTCTTCTCCACTCCCGCATCCCCCGTTGTGATATACAATTTCCCGTCGGGACCGATTCCCAATCTTCCTCCGTTGTGGATAAAACCACCTGGGATCCTCTCCAACAATGCTTTCTCTTCCCTCCAAACTCCTGCCTCCCGTTTCAGCAGGATCACCCGGTTTCGCCTCTTTCCCCCGTCCCGGTATGTATGATAGGCATACAGCAGTCCATTCTTCTCAAAACCGGGATGTGGCGCAATTCCGAGAAACCCCCCTTCTCCCTCATGATGCACTTGCTTGTTCAACTTGAGCTTTTGCCGTGTCAGTTTCCCCCCCGGTCGGGACACTTCGACGATAGCCCCGCCGCGTTCGCTGATATAAAAATGTTCTTTGGTCACCGCCAAGGACCAAGGAACCCGCAATCCGGTCACGACCTCCCTTGTCCCCCCTTTTTCCTTCCGGGTCTCTACACGTTTCGGCTCCTCTTTTTTCTCCGACGGGTTCCCGGAAGATTCAGGACCACTGCAGGAAACCGTCAACAGCAGAATCAACAGGATCCATTTTTTCAAAAGAAATTCCCTCCCGATCAAAGCTTACAAGTTATTTCCCCTTCGGGAACTGGATTCCTCTTTCAGAGACAGGAAAAGAGCAAAGTGGCGACGGATAAGATGATCATGAACCGCAAGAATTTTTGTCACTTGCCGGGGAAACCCCGTGCGGGAATCATTCAGGCACGGGGCTTACCGATGATTATTTATGGAACCCCCCCCCCCCCCCCCCCGGCTGCAGACGGAAACGTAATATCAGGAAGCCTCATTTTTGGCTTCTCTTGGTTTGTTTTGTTTTTGGTGAC
This sequence comes from Kroppenstedtia guangzhouensis, assembly GCF_014637345.1. GTDB lineage: Bacteria > Bacillota > Bacilli > Thermoactinomycetales > DSM-45169 > Kroppenstedtia > Kroppenstedtia guangzhouensis. The sequence goes on along the minus strand of NZ_BMEX01000004.1, from coordinate 316,338 downwards.
GTAAATGATATATCTGCCGTAATCAATGGTTTTAAAGATTGCAACAAAAATAAGCCACCCTTCAGAGAAGGTTTTGCGTTCTTATGTGGATCAGTGGACAGATGAGGAACATAAGAGATTTCTTTCCCTTATATCGAATTGATCACCCCTAACTTCTCCTTCAAAGAACAAACCCGGCGACTCATCTCAGGTTGGTTGCCGGGTTGATCATTATCTCACCACAGGATCAATCCTGTTTCAGTTCCCGCCGCTTCCGCCTGGCTTCATCATAATCTCCTTCATAGCGGGTCAGTTTGCCCTCTTCCAACCAATACACCGGGGCAAACAGCTTGTTGAGAAACCAGCGATCGTGGGAGACGGCCAGGATCGTTCCCGGGAAGCGCTCCAAAGCGTCCTCCAGCGCTTCCCGGGAATCGATATCCAGGTGGTTGGTCGGCTCATCCAGGATGAGAGCGTTCAGATCCTGATGCATCAGTTGGGCCAGGCGCAGCCGCATCCGCTCCCCACCGCTCAGGTCCCTAACCTTGCGGAAAACCCCGTGTCCGTAAAAGAGAAACCGGGCCAATAAGTGACGGGCCTTCCCCTCCTCCACCGACACCTCTTCCCGAAAGGCTTCCAGAACGGTTTGGTCCGGATCCCCCTCCCGTCCTTGTTGGGAAAGGTACCCCACCTTTACCGACGGTCCCACTACAACCTCGCCGAGATCTGCCGATTCTTCCCCCATCAGAATCCGGAGCAAGGTGGATTTGCCTGAGCCGTTGGTTCCGACGATGGCCACCCGCTCTCCGGAGCGGACCTGGAGGTGAACCCCGTCCAGGACCAATTGCTCACCATACTCCTTGAACACCTCTTCACACTGGAACACTTCCCGCCCGCTCCGTTGATTTTGCTCAAAGGAGAGATCGATCTTCCTCCGTTCCAACATCGGGCGGTCCAGTTTTTCCATCCGTTCCAGGGCTTTCTCCATACTGGAGGCCCGACGGTGGAGACCGGCGTTGGGCGGATGGGCCTGATTGGCCCACTCCCGCAGCCGCTTGATGGTTTCCTTCATTTTCTTGATCTTCTTCTGCTGTTCCTGGTACGCATGAAACTCCGCCAGCAATCGCTCTTCCTTCTCCTGCAGGAAGCAGGAATAGTTTCCCTGATAGAGGACGGCTTCCCCTCCCTCTAGGTCGATCATCCGGGTGACAACCCGGTCCAGAAAATACCGGTCATGGGAAACGATCAGCACTGCTCCCCGGTATTGGGACAAATATTCCTCCAACCATTCGATCGCTGTCAGGTCAAGATGGTTGGTCGGTTCATCCAACAAAAGCAGATCCGGCTCCATGAGCAGGATCCGGGCCAAGCCCACCTTGGTCTTTTCTCCGCCGCTCAATTGGCCGAAGGGCCGGGCCAGCATCGATTTTGACAGGTTCAACCCGTGGGCCACCCTCCGGATCTTGGTTTCCACCTCGTAACCGCCCCGCTTCTCATACGCCTCCCGACAGGATTGATAGCGTTGCAACACCCGTTCCAACTCCGATTCCCCCAAACCGGGATCGGCCATCTGCTCCGTCAATCGCTCCATCTTCTCCTCCAGTCGGAACAGCTCGCGGAAGGAAAGCCGCAACACATCGGAGACGGTCGCCGCCGGATCCGCATCGGGGATCTGCTCCAAATAACCCACCCGGGCTCCTTTTCTGATGAAAATCTCTCCCTCATCCACCCTCTCCACACCGGCCAACAGCCGCAGCAGGGTGGTCTTGCCACAGCCGTTGGGCCCAGTCAATCCCACCCGGTCACCGGAGGATATTTCAAAACGGACACGTTTTAACACCTGGTTACCGCCCATCACTTTACCCACTTGGTTTGCCGCACAGATCATAATTTTTCCTCCTTTTTTGAACACAAAAAACCGCAGGCAAGGTCTCCCCACCTGCGGTTGATCATTCCTCCGCAAAATCCGAATGAAGGGAATCCTTACGTGCACATCCTTCGATTCAAATGGCTGAAAAAGGGCATACCAATCCCGTGTGCAGCAAACCGATGGGTAATATTGGCTTTTTGCCAGAACCAAGCCATTTGACCGAATTGCACGTTCCCTTCACCTCCTGTGAACAGATGATTTTATTTTACCCGATTCACCAATGGATCCGCAAGGGATCGATTGAACCAAATCCAAGGGAGTGACAAGATCCGGAACTGCCCCCAGACACAACAAAAACCTGAGGCTGGTGATTACCCCTCCCAAGTGCTGAAATTGATATAATAGTCTTGTACTACCTCATTTATCGACTTCTTAAAATGTTTGGGAGAGGATCACATGTTGACATTACTAGATCTTCACAACAAGGAGTTTCGTATGACTTTTCGCGGATATGATCGGGAAGAGGTGGACGCTTACATGATTCAAGTGATCGAAACTTACGAAACGATGACTCAGAGAGCGGATTGGTTATTGGAACAAGGAGTGCCGGTGACCGCAGAGGGCAAGCAGTTACTCTCCCCTATGGAAATTCACAATCAGGAATTCAAGATCAAGTTCAGAGGTTATGATATGGATGAGGTGAATGTTTTCCTCGACCGTGTGATTCAGAGCATGGAACCATTGATAAAAGAGAAGGCGTGATAACTACATACCCGCCACAAGTAAGGAGCTGTTCCGTTGCAGATCTTGGCCGGGGTTTCCTGATCAGGTTTCACACAATCGGCAATCAGGAACATTGTGAAAAAGCCCTTCACAGGGAGGGTTGGAACTCACATGGAGTGATTTTGATTCGTAAGAACTTGGACCCAGAATGTGAAACCCCATCCCAACGGTTCAAGAACGCACCAAATCACGAAATTTCTAGATGGGTATGTTTTTACGGCCTTGAAGAGAGCTCTTATGTCGGTTACAGTTCCTTCTTCTCCTTTTTTGGGACTCTCCTTCATCATCGCTGTGCCTCGCAGATCAAAAGAAACCCTTCCACGTTCCACGCAGAAGGGCTTCTTTCTCAAAGTTGAACCGAGAGTTCCCTCTCCAGCGAGATCTCCCGGAAGGAGATGGAACAGGCGTATGCTTTGATCAACACTCCGTGATCCCGGGCTTTGCGTAGCTTTTCTGCCAGGGAGGGATCGATGCGGCGATGAGGGGTGAACCGATGCACAAAATCCATAAAGGCGATAAAGACGACAGCAGTCCGATACCCCTCTTCCAAAGCCGCGATCAATTCCTCCACATGTTTCTGCCCCCGCAGAGTCGGGGCATCGGGAAACATGGCGATTCCATCCTCTTCATAGGTGACGCATTTCACTTCCACCAGAGTGGGAGGATCCTCCCCGATCGAAAAGTCCATCCGGCTGTTTCCGAAGGAGACCTCCCGCTGCAAGGGTCCACGAACCCAATCCACCTTTCCCTCATAAAAGGCGTCCTCGAACACCCGATTGGCCAAGGCGGAATGGATGCAGATCCAATGGTTGTTTTTGTTGACAAATTTCAGACTGTAAGGGTGTTTGCGACGGGGGTTATCCGACTTCTCCAACATCACTGGGGTGCCGGGGAAAAGCATCTCATCCATCCGTCCCGTATTGGGAACGTGAACAGTTTCCCGGCATCCCTCGATTTCAACCACTGCCTGAAAACGGTTGGGGCGATCCACAAAGACCGCCGGAACAGGAGCCCCCTGCAAAGGAACGGACAATCGGCTCACCTCTGTTACAATCTCGGGAGTCAGTACCAGGCAGTCGTCCCGGATGGCCACGCCACCTTCTGACATGACATATCGATTATCCGCGATTCTTCCCTTTTCCGCAAATCAACCAATCGCACCCTACACCCTCCGGCATTCAGGGCTTCAGTACCACCTTGATACAACCGTCCTCTTCCTTGTCGAAAATCTAAAACACCTCCGTTTCCATTTAACGGAGGTTATTATCTCCGAATTTGGTAAAGTCCATCACGATACCGCAACGCTCCACCTTCCCCGTCGTCTGAAAAGGTAACTCCACATGTTCTGTATCAGTCTGTGATCTTCTCCAACAACTCCCCGAGTAGATGCAATCCCTCCGACTCCGCCTCCCGTGCCGCCTTCAGCAGCTTCACCGCCACCCGGGCCTCTTCGGGACCGGTGGGATGGCCTCCGGATGGGAAAGGAAACAGCGTTTGCAGTTCCACCAAGGACTCAGCCACCCGGGCATAGCAGGTGGCGGCCCGGGCCAGGAGGAGTTGCTCTTGGGGTGCAGTCGGCCGCTCCGGACAGGTGGCACTCCACATCAGCAAAAACTGAGTTGCATATTGACGAGCATCAGCGTAGACTGCTGCGTTGTAGGCATTGCCGAAGGGATCGACACCCCCCTTCTGAAAGGCTTGGATCCAAGCTGAATAAGCGGCAATCCCCTGCACGTATCCAGGCATGGCGGGCTCTTTCCCTTCCCCATGCTCCAGTGCCATCTGCAGGGCTCCCCGGAGTGCGGTTTTCGGTTCCACCCTTTCCCGACCGTCAATGGTCACCAGGGCCAACTCCTTCAGCTTCCCCCTGCCCAACCGGTCATAGGGAAGACTCCGCCGGGCTTTGGGATCCACCGCGTCCAGCTCTTCCTTTTCATCATCATAGCCGTAGATCAGTCCAAACTCTGGGATGAACAGATCCCACCCGATCACCGGCACTCCCCGGTCCACACTTTGGTGAATACGGCGGAGCGCATCCGTCGTCTCCCAGGCGGAGGGCGGTTCATAGCTGGGGATCTCCGGCCCGCAGTATCCCATCCGAACCCCGATCCCGGACAGCCCCCGCTCCATCACCCGCTTCCAGAGATAGGCCGTCGGCCCCGCCACATCCACATCCCCGGGGTGAACCTGAATCCGGAAGGCTTGCCCGGTGTATCCCATCAGCTCGATCAGGCTGTATGTCTCTCCCTCCGTGTAGCGCAAGGCCTCCCCCAACGCACCCACAAAGGAATTCCAACTGCCTCCCGGTTGCGGGGGATGCAGCTTCTTTTTACTCATCTGTCCTTGCTCCTTCCTTGTTTGAAGATACGGCCGGATTTCCAGCCGGAAACCTTCGCGACGCACCTTTTCCTTGATCCGGTGAAGAGAGGTGTACACATGGCCCCGGCTCATGGATAACAGTTCCGCGATCTCGCCGGGAGAAAGCTGCCGGAAGAAAAAAGCCTCAAACATCGTCCGTTCCCGCCGATTAAGACAACGGAGCACCAATCGGACCGTCTCCAGCAACTCCCGTCTGAGGAAAAGGGCTTCCGGATCACTGCCCGGCTCTTCCCTTTCCCGGCGCAGACTGAGCCAGTTCAAAATATCTTCCAGGTTGGAGGGATCGGGACCGTGGGACTCCCCTTTCATCTTCATCCCGCCGAAGGGGCGTTCCCGGCCGTGGGGACCTCCCCGGCGCAATTTCATCCGCACTTCGTTGTGGACAATCCTCTTCAGCCAAGGGAGGAACCGGGATTCATCCAGCAAAGATCCCATTTGCAAAAACGCCCGCACCAGCGCATCCTGCACCACATCCTCCGCCAGATGGGGGTCTCCCGCCATGGATCGGGCCCAGCCGAAAGCCCGGGCCCGGTGAAGGCGGACCAACTCTCCAAAGGCCTCCCGGTCCCCTCCGCGGGCCCGTCGCACCCACTCTTGCTCGCTGATCTTGCCATCCCCGTTGTTCACGAACTCCTCACCTCGTCCGGTAGTCGCATGGTCTCTTTCTTCAGATGCCGGAAGGGATCAAAATCTTACAACCCGGTCGAAAAAAATTGGAGATCAAAACTGTATAAAGTGAGAATAGCACAAAAAAGGGTGCCCCCAAGAGGCACCCATCCATTCCTTCACTGCTCCTTGGACGCTGCAAACACAAAGTGAAACAGATTGCCGTCAGCATCTTCATAATTGCTTCGATAGGCGTGGAAACCGGCCTGTTTCAATCTCCGGTCCCAAGCTTGTGCATCTTGGGGATCGATGGTAAATTCCAGATGGGAGATCCCCTTAGCGGCACCTTCCAGACGTTGTGTTCCCTCTCGATGGTGCCCCTGTGCAAACAGAGCGATCTTCTGCTCCTCCAGATCCTTCACAATCAGCACCACCGCATGCAGACCCCGGATAAGGGGGTGCCGGTCCGTCATCATGAATTCCTCCTGATCCAACCCTTTTTAATACTTCGGTGAAGTGATTCGCAAATAATCCCCATCGGGATCCAACACCCGAAAATCAGCCATTCCCCAATTCCTTTCTTGAAGAGGAATTTCAGCAGGCCACCCCTTCTCCATCACTCTGAGATTGACATCAAATCCCACTCCCATTTCCCGTTCAATATTCTTCTTCAAACAGTTTCTCTCCCCGATGCAATCGCCAAGCGATCCGGGCGATTTGAGGGAGCTCCCGGGAGGTGGGCGCGTGGGCGGCCAGATAACGGACGGTGGCCAACAGCGTCGTCCGCTGCGCCTCCGCTGCCAAGGGGGAATTCTCCTGTGCCCAGCTGTCATGTTCGGAGAAAGCCGCCTCCACCATCTGAAAAGAATGAAATTCGGCATCCTCACGCAACAAGGCATGGCCCAGGACGTTGAAGAGCCGCCCCTTCTCCCCGCCCCGGTCCAGATAGGTGGCCACCCATTCAGCCGCTTCCGCCACCTGTTGCTGTTGGTTCAACAGAGTGAGCAGCTCCTCCGGATCCTGTGGCCGATCTTTCACTTCCGGATCACCCTTGGGCCCCTTGGCCCGGGGGATATTGAGGAATCGGTCCAGATAGACGCTCATCGCCCCGTGATAAACTGCCCTCAGCAACTCCACCGAGAAAGAGCGGTCGAGACTCCGGTGAACAGCGTGGGCGTGGGTGAAGGTATGGAGAACAGTAATCCAGTCATTGAAATCGTTTTGCACATGAAACTCTTCGATGCGCTTGGCAGCGGCCAGGGCAACCAACCGGGCCAGCCGGACCGGCGACATTCCCTTTTCCAGTGCATCCGTCATCTCCTGAACCGTCCGGGCGGGATCCTCCCCCAACATCAGCTCCAGGAGCGCCCCTTCATCCATCCCATTCTCTTCCTCTCCAAAGTTCATCTTCTGCAATCGATCGAAAGCTTCCAACAAGGGAGTCACCAAATCCACCGGGGATTGCCAGTTGTGTAGCTCTTCACTCCGTTGCGCACCGGACAGTTGGGGAAGCAAAGAGGTGAGCACCTGGGGCCGGTATTCCGGACCGATCCGCTCCAGGATCTCCAAGGCTTTGTTGTGAAAGTCCAACACGTGACCCGTATCCATGTAAAAATGGTCAGTCACCGCCGCCAGCATCATGTCGGCCAACCGCTTTTCGTCCGCCCTGGCCTGAATCGCGGTCAACAACACCCGCTCTGCCCCCTGGATATCCCGAACTTCCACCGACTGACGGTACCAGCGGGCCAACCGGTCCAGATCCACTTCCTCCGCGGGAAGAGGATCCAGCAAAAAGCGCGTTCCCATCCCGGCACTCTCCCGGGCCACATGAAGCAACCCTTGGTACAGAGCCAGGATCTGTCCCCGATGATCCAACCGGGGCAGGATATTTAGCATCGCCGTCAGGATGGTCAGCCCCGATCTCCAGCCTCCCGCCCGATGCCGGGTGCCGAACTCCACTCCGATCCGGGCGATCTCCTCTGGCGCTTCCCCCGCCTCCATCAACCCGACGATGGCCTTGGCGATCACCAGACCGATATTCTGCTCCAATCCTTCCCTGAGGCGCATCCGGTATTTCTCCACACTCCGGTTTTGCCGGGGGATCGGCTCCACCCAAACCTCTCCACCCCTGACCCGGGTCCGATAGGTGGGGACATCATCCGCCCAGGGATCCAAGGTTCCCCCGCTCTTCACATCAAACCGCGCATGGTGCCAATGACAGGTGAGAATCCCGTCGCACAGACTCCCGGTGTGGAGGGGAAATCCCATGTGGGGACAACGGTTATCCACGGCAAAAATCTCCCCCTCGTGGTAAAAGACCGCAATTCCCGCTTCCCCTCCTTTCACCACCCGGGGACGTTCCTGCACCTCAGCCACCGATCCCGCGCGTACCCAACCAGTCATCAAATCGACTCCCTTCTGCGGATTCTTTCCCATTCACTCAGATACATCTTCGGCTTTTCCATTTCCGGACCCGGCAACCGGGTGATCAGCTCCAGGCTGTTTCCATCGGGATCATCAAAGTAGAGCATACCATGGGCCTGATCCGGTATGACGATCGGTTCCCATGGTCTGAAACCGAAGGCTTCCCGGGGCCGGATCCCTCTCTCCTCCAACCACTCCTTCGCCCTTCTGAGCTCTTCGTATTCCACCCGAAAAGCCACATGGCGAAGGGAAGGATGGTAAGGGGTCTCCACTTCTTCCCCCTCCCACAGACCGAGCCAGCTCACCTCTTTCTCAATCCAGAAAAAAGCCACTTTCTCATATCGTTTGTAAAGTTCCAATCCAAGACCTTCATAGAAAGAAATCGAACGCTTAAGGTCCCTCACCGGCAGATGAGCTTCATACAAACCTCGAATCATGATGATCCCTCCTTTTGGGGCCTTCCATCCTTAGCATACGGCGGAGGAAGCCTTTTCACCTTGGCACCAGGGACGAACCTTCACAACGGAAATCCTCCCGGTCCTTTCCTCGGACTATGGTCTGAGGTGCATCAGCCCTCCAGCAGTTTCAAATATTGATCCGCTGACTGAAGTGCGATCTCCTTGCTCCCGCCGAAGATGGATTTTCCTGACCAGGCGCCGTGGATGTTTTCAAAATCCCAAGTTTCCAAAACCGAACGGATCCGCCGAATCTCCCGCGCCGACAGGGGAATCAGGTTGGGAAAGCTGTACATGAAGCTGACCCGGTCATTCCCCACCGTCACATGGATGGTATCTCCGGTCGGGAGCTCCCTTTTCCCCCCGCCCCTTTGGCCCAATGCAGAAAAGCGCTCCCCGGAAAGTGGCCTCCCAGTCGAACGATGGTCACCCCCGGCGCCAGTTCCAGTGTCTCGCCGGACCAGAACCGGATCCGCTCCTTCGGTCCTTGCACCCACTCCCGGTCCAGCTCATGGATGTAGACGGGGCAATCGAAGGTTCGGGCCCATCCATCCATATTGCTGTAGAATGGGGGTGAGAGATGGCGATCCCCTGCAGTCCCCCTTGCTCTCGGATCTTCTTCACGGTTTCCTCATCCAGGTGGGTGATGCAATCCCACAGGATATTGCCCGCTTCCGTCTCCAACAGCATCCCCCGTTCCGATGGCAAAGTCGGATTCCATCACCACCTCCTCCAGGCCCGGATCCACCTCCCTCCACCGGTTTCGATAACCCGCTTTCTCCATTTCCTCAGAAATGGTCCACTGCTGTCCCTCCGGGTGCACATACTGCCGGTCATCTTCACAGATCGGACAATTCTTCGGCACTTGCTCCGAAGGCGGATAGCAGGTCCCACAGGTGATGCAGATGTTGGATTTCATCGAATCATCCTCCTTTTTTCTCTCAAGCTGTTTACTGTGATTTCTTCTTTGTAAAGCATCCGACACTTTTTCTTCTCTTCAACTTCCATCCATGCTGATTCGCCCATTTCGTATGCTGTTGGTGTTGCATCCCTTTCCAGATCCAGTCCGGCCACATCATGATCATTCCTCCTTTATATCCCCTTGTTCATCCCGTAATCTCCAGATAACAAATCCACTTGGGTCAACAGCAGAACCATTGACAGAAGAACGATCCTTTGTCACTCCAAGATCGATGTGGAGGGAAATATCACCGTCTCTTTGTCATCCGCCGGCTTCAACCTTATTCTAAGGGCAGTGGAGGCCCTTTCTCTTCGGCAAGAAGGCTGAACTTCCCCTACAAAAAAAGCCCCGCCCGCAAGGGGAACGGGATTGGGACCAAAGTCTCGGGACCCGAAAGTGGGAGATCACCTATGCACAGACCATGGTTGATATTTTAGCTGAGGTAATATCATATCCTTCCAAAATCCCCCGTTCACCCACCACCTCTTCCCCATCTCCTGTACGCTCTTTCCCTCCCCTTGATATAATGGTTTCATACTGCGGACAACTGATCTAACTGATCTTTAGACGGAAGGAGCATGTTTTTGAAACCCCTGGAGTTGTTGGAACGGTACTACGGCTACTCCTCTTTCCGCCCGGGACAGGAGTGGATCATCCAGAGCATTCTGGACGGGCACAACACCTTTGCCATCATGCCCACCGGTGGGGGAAAATCGATCTGTTACCAGATTCCCGCGCTGATGATGGAAGGGTTGACCCTGGTGGTCTCCCCCTTGATCTCTTTGATGAAAGACCAGGTGGATCATTTGAACCAGCTGGGCATTCCCGCCGCCTGCATCAACAGCACCCTCTCCTTTGAGGAGATGCAAGAGCATCTGCGAGATGCCTCCCGGGGAGTCTACAAGCTTCTCTATGTTGCGCCGGAACGACTGGAGTCTCCCCGTTTTCAAACCCTGCTGCGGGAAGTTCCCCTCTCTCTGGTCACTGTGGATGAGGCCCACTGCATCTCCCAGTGGGGACATGATTTCCGACCCAGTTACCGCTTTATCGCACACTGGCTCGAAGAGCTGCCCCACCGGCCGGTGATCGCCGCCTTCACAGCGACTGCCACCCGGGAAGTTCGGGAAGATATTGCTCGGCTGTTCTCCATTCCTCCCAACCGCGTCTTTGCCGCCGGATTGGAGAGAAAAAACCTCTCCTTCTCCGTCCTTCACGGGGAAAATGTGCGGGATTTTGCTGTAAAACACCTGAAGGAGCATCCAGGAGAGCCCGGAATCTTCTACTGCTCCACACGCAAGGATGTGGAAAAACTCCACCGCTTTTTGACGCAACGGGGATTTGCAGTGGGCCGCTACCATGCCGGTCTGTCGGAGGAAGAGCGGCGACAAGCCCAGGAAGACTTCGCTTATGACCGGGTGCAAGCCATTGTCGCCACCAATGCCTTCGGAATGGGGATCGACAAATCCAACGTCCGCTTCGTCATCCATTGTCAGGTTCCCCGCAACCTGGAATCCTACTATCAGGAGGCGGGGCGGGCCGGCCGGGACGGGGAAGAGAGTGATTGCATACTGCTGTTCAATCCCGCGGACATCCGCACTCAGCAATACCTGATCGAACAGTCGGAGCTGGCGCCGGAGTTGAAAAGCAGGGAACATCAAAAACTGCAGGAAATATACCGATACGCCCATACTCAAAAATGTCTGCAACAAACATTCGTTCGCTACTTCGGGGAGGAAGCGAGAGATCCCTGTGGCACCTGCAGCAACTGTACCGCTGAAGAGGAGCGGACCGATGTGACGGTGGAAGCGCAAAAGATTTTCTCCTGTGTCCGCCGCATGCGGGAACGTTTCGGAATCACTCTGACCGCCCAAGTGCTGAAGGGATCCAAAGCCAAGCGGGTGTTGGAATTGGGTTTCGATTCCCTTCCCACCTATGGTCTCCTCCGCTCCCACTCCGAAAAGGAGATCACCCATCGGATCCGGGTCTTGGCGGCGGAAGGGTATCTTCGCCTCAGCGAGGACGAGTACCCCACCTTATCCCTCACTCCCGCCGCTGTCGAAGTGCTGAAGGGAGAGCGACAAGTGTTGCTCCGGTTGAAAAAGCCGAAGGAGCGGACCACTCCCCGCCGGAAGGACCTCTTTGAGGAGTTGCGTGCACTGAGGAAATCCCTCTCCGAAGCGGAACAGGTGCCTCCCTATATGATCTTCCCCGACAGCACTCTGACCGAACTGGCCCGGGTACTTCCCATGGACCCGGACAGCATGCGAGCGGTCAAAGGGGTGGGAGAAAAGAAATTGGAAAAGTACGGGGCCCAATTCCTCGCCACTATCCGGGAGTATGTAGAAAAACATGGAATTACTCCCGCTTCCGGTGAAAGGGAGGTCGCCCCCACCCTCCAAACGGAGAAACCATCCGGTCCCCAACCTAGTCACCTGACTACTTGGAGCTTATGGCAGGAAGGGAAGACTCTGGATGAAATCAGCAGGGAACGGGGACTCTCTCCCACCACCTTGGAAGGACATCTGATCCGTGCCGCCGGGGAAGGCCACCCGGTGGACTGGGACCGGCTCATCCCCGAAGGAGAGGAACCTCTGATCCGACAGGCCATTGAAAAAGTGGGCGGAACCCTGCTCAAACCGATCAAGGAATCATTGCCCGAAGAAATCACCTATACCGCAATCAAAGCCGTATTGGCCAAAATGGCGGATTCATCCTGAGGATCCCGTACCGCAAGAACCCAGTCCATGACCCAGCCACACATCCAAAAACAAAAGGGTGATTCACCATGTTCAACGAAGAAACAGTACAAGCGATCCGGGAGCAGTCACACAAAATGGAACAAACCGGAGAACCGACTCCCCAAGTCCTGGATTTTATCTATGAACACGACCTGTTCAAATTGTTCGTTCCCGGGGAACTGGGTGGAAAGATGACTCCCCTGCCCGATGCCTTGAGAATCTTTGAGGAGACCGCCTGGATCGATGGCAGTCTGGGTTGGCTGGTCAGTATCGGCTCCGGCGGAGGATTCTTCACCTCAGCCATTTCACCTGAGGTATCCCACACTCTGTTTTCGAACAGAGAGGCGGTGATCGCCGGCAGCGGCTTTCCCTCAGGCAGGGCCAAGCAAGTGGAGGGCGGGTTTGTGGTGAGCGGACAGTGGAAATATTGCAGCGGCTCCACCCATGCTACAATTTTCACCGCCAACGCCGTTATCGAGAACGAAACATCGACAGCATCCCACATCCGCTCCTTCATCTTTTTGCCCGAGCAGGTACGGATCCATCAGGATTGGAATGCCTTCGGCCTAAAGGCGACAGCCAGCCATTCCATCTCCGTGGAAAAGGAGTTTGTGCCGGAGGCGATGACCTTTGATCTCATGCAAAATCCATTTCACTTCCACGATCCGATCTTTCACTACCCCTTCGTACCCTTTGCCCAGGCCTCTTTTGCCGCAACCGCCATCGGGATCGGCCGGCACTTCCTGGAGGAAGCAAACCACCTCCTGGAAAAAAACAGAGCCACCTGGGCTACCTCTTCCCCGGATCGGGTCTCTTTTGTGAACGATAAGATAGAGGAGATGGAACATCTCTTCAACCGAAGAGTGGACGACTTTTATAAAATCGTGGATGACTCCTGGGCGCAACATCTCCGTCAACAACCCCTCACTGAAGAGGGGCAACAACAGATCAGCCTCAAGTGCCAGGAGACCGCCCAGGCCGTCCTGCGATGTGCCGGATCCATCTTCCCCTTTCTCGGAATCCAGGCAGTGATGGAGGAGGCCCCCGTCAACCGCACCTGGCGGGATTTGCAAACCGCCTGCCAGCACACCCTGCTGATCCCGTTTCGGGAGATAGACATCACAAATAAGGACTAGGGTGTGTCTGATAAATCTCTGGGCCGAGTCGGTCGGGATTGGGTTTCACATGTCGTTTTCGTTGTTCTGACGATCCAAAATCACTCCATGTGAAACCCAACCCTCCCTCTGTTACTCTCACAACGTCTCACATTCCACGAAAAATTGAATTACCAGACACGCCCTAATCCTCCGTTCAAAGGGCCCTGTCTATGGCAGAGGCCCTTTTTCTGGATCCGACGCGGATCCGTTCATCCGGAACACAAAAAAGCCCACAGGCAGTGGCCGTGGACTTTCAGAATATCTTCTTTGCCCCCCGCTCCTCCTTGAGAATCTCCACCGCTTCCCGGAACCGTTGGGAGTGGACCACTTCCCGCTCCCGCAGGAATTGGAGGCCGTCCTTCAGATCGGGGTCATCTGTCATGTTGATCAGCCATTGGTAGGTGGAACGGGCTTTCTCCTCCGCCGCGATATCCTCGTACAGGTCCGCGATGGGATCCCCCTTGGCCTGAAAATAGGTGGCAGTGAAGGGGGCCCCCGCCGCATTGTGGAAGAACAAGGCCTTGTCGTGGTCCGCATAGTGGGCACCGAGGCCCGCCTCCTTCATTTCTTCCGCGGTGGCGTCCTTGGTCAATTTGTAGACCATGGTGGCGATCATCTCCAGGTGGGCCAGCTCTTCCGTACCGATATCATTGACGATTCCGATCACCTGATCAGGCAGGGTGTAGCGTTGGTTCAGATAGCGGAGGGCTGCCGCCAGTTCCCCGTCGGCTCCGCCGTATTGCTCGATCAGAAATTTGGCCATCCGGGGATCGCATTTACTGACCCGCACCGGATACTGCAGTTTTTTCTCATAAACCCACAAGATGAATACCTCCTAAAAGCATTGTGAAAAAGCCGTTTACAGGGAGGGTTGGGTTTCACATGGAGTGACTTTGGCTCGTAAGAACAACCGGAGCGGAATGTGAAACCCAATCCCGACCGTCCAAGAATGCACTAAATCACAACGCTTCTAAACCTGCCAGGGCCAGGGAGCCTCTTTCCAAGACCATGGACAGGTGGCGTAACTGTTTCCGAAACCGTACAAGGGTCCAAACATGGACTGGAACCGGTTTTTCAAAGCGGCGCTCCGCTGGACGAATTCGTTGTACTGCTGCACAGCCTGCTGGTCATCGGGATGGGTATTCAAATAGAGATTCAATTCCACCAGCACAAAGTCCACAGTTTGAATCTCCTTCATCAGCTTGTAATATGCTTTTTTCTGCTCATCCGTCCATCGGGGTCCCCCCATCGTCACAGACACCTCCTTTGGCATCTTTGTACGGGTTGGTGTATGGAGCGAACAACGCCGGCCACAACGTCCCCCGTCGCAGAGCCTCTCTGGAATTAAACTGAGGCAGACCCATAGGTTGAAATCCCATGTACAGCTGTGGAGGAGTTTCATATGTTTTCACCAGCAGCGGCGGGCAGGGGTCCCAGGGGCTGATATAAGGTCGGTAGGCCTTCCGGTAGGTGAACAAACTCTTCACCCTCCTTCCACTCTCTCTTCACTTTATATATTCGGCGAACCACAGCTTAGAACGAAAACCCTAGCTCAAATCAACCATCCCTCAGGAAAAGGCACCCCAAAGATCCAACGGAACACCGAGTAAAAAAAGACACCGATCAGAAGGGACACTGCGAAACCCTGGAAATTCCTTTCCCTTCGGGAAAGGAACCAAGTAACTGTACCTGTGAACAACATGATGGCAGTCAAAAAAACAGCCAAGGAATCAAAGCGACGTACCCTGCCATGTCCAGGCGGGAATCACCCCCGACGAGGGCAATTCCCACGGTGCTCAACAACAGTCCGAAAGCCCCGACAGTCAATCCCTTCAAGGAACGGGAGGACAGGGTGGCAATCACCGTGAGACCGAAGATAGCCACCCAAAAGAACTCCGGCGGACCAAAATTTAAAGCCAGATCCGCCAATAACAGAGACAAAAAGAGAAGGGAGATCCCCCCGCCACGCCGCCGACCCCCGAGCTGAAAGCTGCGGTAACCAAGGCTTGCTCCGCCTACCCTTTTTGAGTCAGGGAAAAACCATCGAAGATCATCTGTTCTTTGATTTTGTCGTTGCGAGCGATCTGGAGAAAATCTTCTTCCAAACGTTGGACCACGGGAGCCGGTGTACCCGCAGGCACTCCCACCCCGCGATCGATGACAGGGGTCCATCCCACTGAGCCGCCCCCACCCGGTTTATAAGTGGTGACAACGGGCTAGCCCAGCTCGTTTTCCAAGAGAGGATGTTGCCTTCTGGCTTCCACATCCGACTGACCCCCGGCCTCAAAAGTAATCATATAGGTGATCTGCCTTTGGGATTTCTCCGAAATTCGCATCTGAAATAAGATATGTGGTCCCCTCTCATATCTTCATGCTAATTTCACCAAAAAACATCTTCACCTGAATCAAACCCCGGCAAAAGCTCATCCGTTGTTCAGATGAAAATAGCCAAAATAAGAAAAACCCCGGAATCGGAGCACAACGGGGATCGACGATATGTTATAGGAATGCTTGCCCTTGAACTGAACCTCCATGGTGATCCCGGTGACCACTCCGAGTAAAGTTGATGGCAAATAATTTTCCCTAAAGATCGGCCATCTTTCGGTATTACGGGTCCTTAGTCTTGGACCTGATTTCCATGATTGCCAAGATCAAAGGAACAAAACAAGAAATGATAGATGGTGACCGAAACTGAAATCGACTCAGAAACAGGGATTCCACGCGAGAAGGACATTTATGAAACAATTCACATTCAGTCCCGGGAATATGAACTTTGTTTGTCCTTGTTGCAACAGAACAACGAACACAGTGGATTCATTTATGAAAAATGATACAAACCGTTTGGTAATCGGCCGTCCATACAGGGGCGCAAACAGGTACACTGGAGAAAAAGGTGTACAGAAAGGTGGATGGAAAATGAACATGGTCACCAAAAAGAGCTTTCCATCATATTTCACACCGAAACAATTTCAATGGATCCGGGAACGGATGACCCGGGGAAAGATCCCGGAAGGAGAGTGTATCAACGAAGATCATTCATGGGGTGGACATCTCTTTTATATTGAAGAGGGCTGTGTAAAAGAGGTGAAGTTCACAGAAGACGGCGATCCTTTTATTTTGTCCCTCAAACAGGCCGGCGAGCTGGCAGGAGCTGTCGGGGGATTCAGTCCATACGGTCATTCCGTACACTTGATCGCTCATGAAAACACCACCGTGGGAATTCTTTCCCAAACGGGCCTGGAGGAGCTCTTCTATGAACACCCCGACCTCTCCATTCGATTCATGGAGTGGATGGCATTGGAACAAAGAATCTATCAATCCAAACTGCGGGATTTGATGATGCATGGAAAAACGGGGGCTCTTTGCTCCACTTTGCTACGTCTCATCCATTCCTGTGGCGAAAAAACCGATGAAGGAATCCGGATCCGAACCCGATTGACCCACCAGGATCTGGCCCGGTTCATCTGCGCATCACGGGAACGGGTCAATCGCCTGTTGAATGAATTGAAAGCACAGAAGGTCCTCCATATTCAACGCGGACATCTGGTGATCATCGATCCCGATCGCTTGCGTGAGATCGCCCATTGCGAAAACTGCCCCCGAGAGGTATGTGTCATCTGATCCCTTTTCCCGTTTGTCTATGATCACTTTCTTCAGGTAGTGGATTACACAGCGGTCAGGCAAAAAGAGAAGGCCCTCTTCCGGAGCCTTCCCATTCATCCTCTTTTATTTTTCGGTCACCTTTTTCCACAGAAAAAGATACAGGAACACCGCCGGTGCCAGAATGGTGCTGGAGGCGATCAGCCCCCACAGTGCCGAAGTTTTCCAGACGATGGCACCGACGAGAGGGCCGCCGAAGATTTCCCCGAGGGCATGTACCTGTCCCTGTGTGGAGAGGATTGTGGCCCGAAGACGGGATTCCCGGATCTGTTCATTGATCCAGGCGTTGTAGATCGGCTGGTTGGTACCCCGAAGGATATAGGTGAGCCAGTAAGCGGCCAGGGCCATCCAAAAGGCTCCTGCCACAGCGAAGGCGAAGATGGCGGCCACCAACAGAACGTTGATTCCCAATAACAGCCCCACCTTCTCCAGCCGCCCGGTCGACTCCAACCGCCGCCGGATCCATTCCACCACCAGAATATTGATCACCATCGCACAGGCGTCAATCACTCCGATCCAGACCACTTCCGGAGCCTCCACCCATTGGGGGAACTGGAAGTTCTCCAGAAAGTGGAGAGTGTACAGACGGTCAAATCCTTCACTGTACAGTCCGTGGAAAAGCCCGATGCCCAGAACCGTAAACAAGACAGGGCTTCTGCGAACCACCTTCAGACCTGCAAAAAAGGTGATCCACATCCCTTTCCAGGTGTTCCCGCTCCGATCAAAAGACGGGGTGAAATGGGTTTCAGGAAAGAAAAGAGCGACAATCAAAGCAAAACTGATGTAGAGTCCACCTGACACCATGAGCGGCAACGGGAGAGAGAACACCGCCAGAAAAGTGCCTGCCAGCATCCCGACCAAGGTGAACAGCTGAGCCACTTGGGCTCCCCGCAGATACACCCCTTCCAGACGATTCGTCTGCAATTCATCAGCGATCCATGCCTGGTCCGCACCGCTGAGAAAGGTGTAACCGATCCCCCACAACACTTGGGCACCGATTACTGCGAAAAACACGGGAACACTCCCCTCCAGCAGAAAGCCCGTTCCGATCAGCACCAGACCTATCACCAGGGAACGCTTGCGGCTGTGGAGATCCGCCACTACTCCCGTGGGAATCTCAAACAGGAAGCAACTGATCTCCAGAGCAAATCCCACCCATAAAAGTTCAACGGCATCCAATCCCACCTCCCGGATCCGATACACGGAGGCGACTGTGGAATAGAGCGCAAACAAAGCGGCGGTAACTCCCATATAGAGAAGGTACATCCGATAAGCAATGGATGATTGCATATTCACATAACCCCTTATGTCCATATTGAAGGTGAACACAGGGGGCATCCCATTCCACGCAAAAAAGGACAGGAACGGGCCCGTGACCATTCCTGTCCTGAGATGTATCCAAAGAACAACCCTCTCCGGTTGAATTCCGGTTTCACAGGATGGGAATGCCACCAGTGTTCTCAAACCAGACCGAAATTTGGGCACCATCAAAAAACCTGTCATTGCAGGTTTTTTAAACGCATCCCCAGTGGAGTGCAACATGCCCTTTTTACAATTTCGTCAGTTCAAGATCACTGTTGGCATCGAAAATCCCCTCATTTCGGCATCTTCAACCATGCCTGACAATTGTATGATAGCATAGTCGTTCAGAGACGTCGACTACAACTTCACCCGGCCATGAATGGACCGGGTGACGGTGTTTATTCCTTTTTCGGTGACCACAGCCTCTCCATCAGTATGGCGGTGAAGGTACCGGTGAGGAGGCCGTTGCCGAGGGTGAACCGGAGAATCGAGGGGAGGGAAGCAAAAGCGGTGGAGGGGACAAACATGATTCCCACCCCGACCATGAGTGAAATTCCGAGGATGGTGTTGCGCCGGTCATCCAGGGGCTCCCGAGTGATGCTGCCCACCGCGATGGAGACGATCTGAACAAAGGTGGCCAGCAGCGCTGCATCTGCCACCGGCTCCGGTAAACCCGCCAGAAATCCCATCAAGGGCGGAAACAGGGAGGCACCCACCATCACCAGGCAGCCGATGAGGAAGGGACGTAACTGCTTTAAACCGGTCAACCGGACAAAACCGGCGGAACTGGACAGAGGAATCGTCCCCACGGCAGAGAAAAGGGCGGCCAATCCATTGGCCACACCGTTCCAGATCCCGCCCCGGTCCAGTGTTCCCCGCCTCTTCTCTCCCCGCCGTCCGGTGACCTGTTCCCCCGCCGCCACAGTGGCCACCAGATTGGACATCAGGACAAGAGCGATGAGGATACCGGTGATGACCATTCCACCCTCCAGTCGGGGAGCACCCCAGGCGAAAAGTTCCGGCAACCGGATCCATTCTCCGGAATGGGAAGACCCCGGAGCCAGCCCCGTCCAGGCAAAAGCGATCCACCCCACCAGGATTCCCAACAGGACGGAGTAATTTTTCAGACTGCCCTTTCCTTTTACCGAGATCAGAATGATCAGGATCAACACCCCGAAAGAGAGCAGAGCACTCACCGGGTCCAGACCTTCGGCATCCAGTCCGAGCATTCCCTTGAGAAACACCCCGCTCAATTGAAAGACAAGTAACAAAAGATAGATCCCGGTCACCAGGGGAGTGAACAGAACCATCATCCGTCGGATGAAGCGGGTGATTCCCATCAGGAGAAGCACCAATCCCGCAACCAACATACCTCCTTCCAGGGATTGAAGCATGGCCCCGGGTTCTGTCCCGGCGGTCTCCCCCAGAATCACAAAAATACCCAGCCAAACTCCCGCCGGTCCGTCGGCGATGGGAAGACGATGGCCCAACCATCCCTGGAGAAAAGAGGCAATACCGACCACAAAGAAGGTTCGCTGCATCAGCTCCCCCGTTTCCTGGGCGGATAAATGGAAGGTCTGACCGATGACGATGGGGATAGCCAGTGAACTGGAAAGAAGAAATACAAACCATTGCAACGAGCCCAAGGCCGTCTGTCCTTTCAACCTTTGCACAAAGAATCACCAGATTTCACATGGACTGATCAAGTAAACCAACCTTGCTTCATCGCGTGGATCGCGGCCTGGGTCCGATCCTGCAGATCCAATTTGTTTAAGATCCCGCTCACATGGGTTTTCACTGTTTTTTCGGCAATCATCAGTTCGGCGGCGATCTCCTTGTTGCTCATCCCCTCTGTAATCAATCGCAACACTTCCCGTTCCCGGGGAGTTAACACCTCCAGGCCGCCTTTCTTCCGGAAACCGGTAGATTCAGAGGTGAACTGATGAACCAGGTGACCCGCCGCCTGGGGGTGAAGTCGGGTCTCGCCTTGGTGGGCCGCCCGGATGGTCGCCACCAGCTCGTCCGCTTCAATCTCCTTCAGCTGATACCCTTCCGCCCCGGCTCGGATCGCGGGCAAAACATGGTCCTGATCGGAAAAGCTGGTCAGGACCACCACCTTTACCTCCGGATGAGCCTGTTTGATCCTTCGGGTGGCCTCCACGCCGTCCATCACCGGCATCATCAAATCCATCAACACCACGTCAGGACGAAACCGTTCCACCTTTTCCAAGGCTTCTGCCCCGTTGTTGGCCTCACCCACGATCTCCATCTCCTCCCGGGTGCCAAGGAAGAGAGAGAGTCCTTTCAACACCATCGGATGATCATCCACGAGCAGAATCCGGATCGGCATCCCTCCCCCTCCTTTCCTCGATGGGTATGACTGCCCGGCAGACTGTCCCCTGAGCGGGTCGGCTCTCCAGTGTGAAGGTACCTCCCAGGAGTTCCGCCCGCTCTTTCATGCTGCTCAAACCGAGGGAGCGCTTTTTACGGCGAACCGATTCACGGGAGAATCCGCAACCGTGATCGGTGATCTCCAGCCGGATCTCCCGCTTTCCCACCTTCAGGGAAAGATGGGCCCGGTCTGTACCGGCATGGCGACTGATATTGTTCAGAGCTTCTTGGCCGATACGCCAGAGGGCTTCTTCCACTCTTCGGGGTAATTCCCGAACCCCCTCCACCTCATCTTCCACGATCAGTCCTTGTTCCCTTCCGTACTTGCGAAGTGCAGTCACCACTCCTTCTTCCAATCCCGCCGGTCGTAACTGCCAGATCAAGGAACGCATCTCTTTTAATGCATCATGGGATAAATGGTGGATATCCTCCAGGGTTTCCCGAAGAAGCTCCCCCGAAGGGAGGTCTTTCGCCGCATGGGCACTCAGGGAGAGGGAAAACAGCTTTTGATTGACGGAATCGTGCAAATCCCGGGCCAGCCGGTTTCGCTCCTCCACCAGGGTGAGCCGCTTCCGTTCCTCTTCCAACATGGCCTTCTCCATAGCCAAAGAAAGATGCTCTCCCAATGCGGTCATAACCGGCAGATCTCCTCCCCCCAAGTCATTGGAACAGGAGATTCCCACAGATAACACGCCAATGCGTCTGTTCTGGGTGGAGATGGGCACTGCAGCCACTTTCTCACAATCAGACCACAAAATGCGGATCACCTCCAACCCCTTTTCTCCGGTCACCGCCCGTTGTCCGGAAAAAGCCTCCCCGATCGGCCCCAACTTGTCCACGGGGATGGAAACCCCCGGCTCGGAACAATTTCCCCGGGAATAAAGAAAAGCCAGTTTCAACCGTTCTCCTTCACAGGTCCACATCCCCACCCAAGGCCACCGGAACTGGCGACCCACTTCCCTAACCACCTGCCAAGAAAGTGTCTCCAGGTCCCCCACCGTCCAGAGGAAACGGCTCACCTCATCCAGCCGCGCATACTGCTCCGCCCGTTGTCTCTGCACCTGGATCAGCCGGGTCTTCTGGACAGCAGTTCCGATCTGGTAAGCGACAGCTTCCAACAAGGCCAGCTCATCCCCGGAAAAACTCTCTTTCCCCGGAGAAGCCACATTTAAAAGGCCAATCCGCTCTTCACCGGTGATCAGGGGCACCGTAGCATGATGGGTGATCCCTTGGGTGTCCCCCCAACCATGCTTCACCGCATCTTCCAGCCGCTTGCACTCGATGATATTGGCCGCTTCCTTCAGCCTTCCTTCCCAAAATCTGTTGAGACACCAGCAAGAACCCTGACACATCGGACGATAGTCGTCCACGGAGAGTCCGGGGGGCAACCGATGGACCGCCACCGGCTCAAATTCCATCCGGTCCCCCGCCAAGAAGATCCAACCGGTAGCCAGCCCTGTCACCTCAAGCAACTCCTCTAGCACCGATTGCAACATCGGCCGCACTTCCGTCGACTGATTAAGCGTCTCGGCGATCGTTCGCAAGGTTTCCCACTGCCGTTCCCGAATCCCTCCAGCCATCCCTTCACCCCCACAATCATCACTTCAATAAATATAACACGAAGGGAAGGAGGGCGGGAATGGCAGTCAGTCATCAAACCCTTTGCTGATACGGGCTTTAATAAAACAGTAGCCGGGAATCAGGCGAATCACTCGTGCCTTTGATCCGTCGAAAAACAAGCCCACAAAAAGAGTGACTGCGACGATGTCCACACCCTCGCAGTCACAAACAGTTACCGTCCCTGGTCGGCCATTATTTCAACTCCATCCAGACCTCCCCTTTGCCTGCCTCCACCTTCACTTTCCCCCGGGCGCCGTTGACGAGGGTCAGCTGGGGCGGTACGTGGCCGATGTCCACATCATAAACTACGGGGATATTTAAATCCCCAAATACTCCACCCAACGCATCCACCAGGCCAAAATCCTGCGCATCGCGATATTGTCCCGGCCGGCCGATCAACACTCCCGTCGCGTGGCGGAACCAACCCCCTTCTTTCATCTGCCACAGGCGACGGTAAATTTCAGCAGCAGATGATTCGGCGCTTTCCAAAAACCAGAGGATCCCCTCATCCTGGCTGGCGGCAAAGGGCTCCACAGGTGCGAAGGAAGTTCCCACCAGGGAAGAGAGCGTCTCTATGCATCCACCGAGCAAGCGTCCCGACAAATGAACAGCGGCATCATCATCCCCCAGAACACGCCACCGGGTGGGTGTATCCAGGTCAAAACCCATTTCCGGCTGTTGGCGCCGACGTTCCCAGGAAGACTGATACATCGGGGAACTGACTTGCTTAATCTGTTCGCCCTCCGTCATCGACAGCACATCGGCCCACCGACGGGTGAGGGGATCCCATTCACGGCTCCCCAGATCGATGTAATTGGTTCCATGGGCGGAGGCTGTTCCCGTCAGCAAGGTGTAGGAAAAGGTAAAAGTACTGATATCTGAATAGCCCAACACCCATTTTGGGGGAGCTGTTCGCAACGCCTCCCAATCCATCAGGGGCAGGATCTCCATCAGGAACTCCCCTCCCCAGGGAGGAATCACCGCCCGATTGACCGGATCCAACAGAAACTGGGTCAGTTCCTGTGCCCGCCGTTCCCGGGGTGCGCTGACCGCTTTTTTCTGGGTGCGTACTGTATCCCCTTCCATCACCCGGTAGCCAGCTTGTATAACTGACTTTTGGGCCAAGTCGAGGAGAAAGTGAAGTTCGGAAGGCACACCGCTGGATGGAGCTGTAACAGCGATCGTGTCTCCCTTTCTGAGAGGTTGGGGATAGCGAATCTTCGTCAATGGTGTCACTCCTTGCTCAAATGGTTCTTGTTTGATCTCCATATCCGATCGGTATCCTTTTAACCTATATCGACAGCCTTTTCTCCAACCAGTCGACCCGAGGGATGGAGACATTGAAATCCCTATGGATCAGTTGGGGGAATTCCCGAAGCAGTCCTTCTTTTCGGTCCTCCGTTTCCATTACAGAGGAGAGATGGCCCTTGGCCAGATGAGGTGGAATTTTCTGCTCCTGATAAATGCGTTGCAGGGAGCGCAGAATGCGATGAGGAAAGAGCAACTGAGCATAGATCAGAGCATACTCCGCTTCTTCCAAGGGAGCTCGTTCCTGATAAGCTTTCAGAATCGCCGTCGTCGGTTCGTATAAACCGGTCCGTCCGTATGCGTAGAGGATCAACCGGGCCAAATCCCGGCTGCGCACATCGAGGACCGCCCGGTTCCAATCGATCAGTCGGACTCTCCCCTCCGGACCCCATATCAGATTGCGACGATGAATGTTACAGTGACAGACCTCGCCTCCCTTGCGGGTGGCCACCACAGTCCGGTCACCACCCAGCTTTTCAAAATAGCGATCTGCCGTTTCCAACATCCCTTCCGCATATGCACACTGTCTCAACCACAATTGATCGACAGGAGAAGGCTCATCACTCAGATTGGCGGTCAACTTGAACATATGGACCTGACGGCTCAGATCCCGCCAGATCCTTCTCCAATGCCCGGTGTGAACCAACCCTGACGCCGCGGAACGGGAAGGGGAAAATCCTTGGGTGGCGACATGGAAACCAGCCAGGGAGCGGGCGGTCGCTTCCCACCTTCCACCCTCCCGCAGATCCCGGATCTCCCCCCGAATCCATGGCAGGAGAACATAACGATGATGATGTCCCGACACCGTCACCCCGCCCCTTTTGGATCGAATCGGCCCCGTCAACAATCCCTCACCGGACTGCGGAAGATAATCCGCCAATTCTCTGAGCAAATTCCAACGGAGGTCCTCCCTCACCGGAACCCGCTTCAGCACGAAGACCCCCTGATCGCTGTCCAGACGGAGGATGCCGCCCACAGGCCGGGCCTCCTTCAGCCGGATCCCGTAATGGTGTTGGATCAACTCCGGCAGTCGAGCCTCCCCCGTCCACTCCTTCAACTTCCCGGCCAGATCGGACATCGGCTTCTCCCCCTATCCCTATTTTCTCCTACTCATATATAGGCGGGAGGCTTTTCTCCTATGCCTGGTTCTCTCTCACACCTTGGAACGGGGGTGAATCACATCCAGACCTCCGGTGACTTGTATAATATTCCCAGTCACAAAACCGGACTTTTGTTCACACAGGAAACGAATTACCCGAGCCACATCCTCCCCGGATCCGGGACGACCCAAGGGGGTCTCCTCATCTCTCAACCCTTCCACTTCAACGATTCGCTTCAGCTTGTTTTCCCCAACGATGTCTCCGGGACACACCATGTTCACCGTCACGCCGAAGGGAGCCTCTTCCACTGACAGGGTTTTGACAAAAGAGACCAACCCTGTCTTGGCAGCGGCATAGGCAGCCCGATCCGGCCAAGCCGGGGCCTCCCCCGCCCGTCCAAAACCAAATAAGATGATCCTGCCACAACCGGAACGGCGAAGCAGGGGGAGGCTGGCATGGGCCATATAGAGGGCACTTTTCAGGTTTCCATCCACCATGTCGTCCACGTCACCCAAGGAATAATCCGCAAACCGACGGCGTTCCCGGACAAAAGGACCGACAGCGTGAATCAGTGCATCCAGGCGGCCCAAACGTTCCTCCACACCCCGAACGAGCTGAAGGGCCTCATCCCGCCGACTGACATCCGCCTGAAACAAGTGAGCCTGCCTCCCCTTTGCAGCCAACTGATCCACCATCTCCCGGGCCGACTCCTGATTCTTCCGGAAGTGGGCTGCCAAGCTCCAACCTGCTTCAGCCAGCACTTCCGCGGCCACCCGTCCAAGTCCCCCGGAGCTTCCTGTCACCAGAGCCACAGGTTTCTGATTTGGTTGCAATGAGTTTCCCTCCTGTTTCGGAATGAATCCAATCCATAGAAAGGTTTGTTCAATCCTCCGGGTCATACTCCTCCCTGTTGAATGACATATTAATTTTATGTTTTGTGTGGAGGGAGGAACCAAGATGGAATCTGACATGACACCGGTCACAAAGGATGAGATCCACCAGGCAACCCTGTCCTGGCTAAGCGAACGGGGGATGGAATTGGGACGGATTGCCGAACTGGTCTTTTATTTGCAGAAGGATTTCCATGAACATCTCACCTTGGAGGAATGCAAGCATCACGTGGAGCAAGTGTTGACCAAACGCGAAGTTCAAAATGCCATTCTAACCGGGATCCAACTGGATGTATTGGCGGAGAAAGGACGATTGGAGGAACCCCTCCTCGACATGCTCCGCCGGGATGAAAGCCTGTATGGGATTGATGAAATCCTGGCCACCTCCATCCTTAACGTTTACGGAAGCATCGGGATGACCAATTACGGATTCGTCGACCGGGTAAAGCCGGGAATCCTGAAAGATCTGAACGATCATACCGGCGGGAGGATCCACACCTTTCTGGACGATCTGGCCGGGGCTGTGGCTTCCGCCGCCGCCGCCCGACTCACCCACCATCGAAAACGCCGATTGGAAACAGATCGAAAAGACTCATGAAGAAAAGGACCCGGCACCCCGGGTCTTTTCTCATGCTTTCCGGTATCTCCAGATTCCCTCTTCCTTCCCTCGGGCCAGCTTCCCGCGGAGGCGAAGATACTCTAGATGAGCCAAGGTTTCGGAGAGGGCGAATCGCAGGTTATGAATGGATAAGTCCGTGCCAAAGGTCCGGAAGCAAGCCTCCACTGCAGTCACACTCGCTGTCTCCGCCCAGCCCGCCATCTCTTCCAGACGCTCCCGATGATGTTCCCTCAATTCCCTAATCCGTCCGTGGTAGTTTTCAAAGACAGAACCGTGGGCGGGGAACACTCTCTTCACCGGCAGAGTATCCATTTGATCCAGAGTGGTCAGATAGGTGCCCAGGGGATCCGGATCACATCCCGGCCACAGACTGATGTTGGGAGTGATCCGTGGCAACAGAAAATCTCCCCCGATCAGCCAACCCCGCTCTTCATCATAGAAACTGAGATGGCCGTCGGCATGCCCCGGGGTATGCAGGATTCGGTACTCTCGGTCACCCAGACGAATGGTTCCCCCCGCTTCGATAAAGTCCGGTTCGGGGTGAGGATCCACCCACTTTTGGAAACTGCGCAGATGAGGCGGGATTTTCTTCCTCCATTCCGCTTCCAATCCGTGTTCAGCATAGAAACGGGCCATCTCTTCCGGCTGTTCGGAAGATTTGCTGAAGAAGAGTTGCGCCTGCTCAAAGTCCGTCCGGGACATTCTTACCGGCGCCCCCGTCTTCTCCTGCATCCAGCCAGCCAATCCGTAGTGGTCCGGATGGTAATGGGTCAGAACGATTTGCTCCACGTCCTTCCACTCAAAACCGATCGATTGCCTCGTTCTCTCCCAGGCCTCCAGATCTCCATCATAGTGAAGGCCCGTGTCGATCACCGTATACCCATTGGACCCTTTTATAAGATAAGACTTGATGATTCTAAGGGCAAAAGGCAACGGAAGAGGGACTTCCCATACATCATCCCAACGGTTCATAGGTACCCTCCTCAACTGAAATCCCATTCCGTCAGATCCTGCACTGTATATGTCGCCCGGATGGAACCTTCCCGGTATTCCTCTGCCGTGGTCACCCCAGTGAACACCAGTAAAGTATCCATCCCACTGTTGTTTCCAGCCTGAATGTCCGTCATCAGGTTGTCTCCCACGATCAGCGTTTCAGCCGGCCGGGTGCCCAAGCGCTCCAACGCATACTCCAAAATAGGCCGCTCCGGCTTCCCGATGAAGATGGGTTCGACACCGGCGGCAGCCGCCACAGCTGCACACAGAGACCCGTTTCCCGGTACCAGGCCTTCATCCGTGGGGAGAACCCGGTCTCCGTTGGTTCCGTAGAATTTGGCCCCTTTTCGGATGGCCAGGGCGGCTGATTTCAGCTTATCATAATTGAATGCCGGGTCGATGCCGATCACCACCGCCTCCGGATTCTTCTCGCGAAAAGGTAACCCTGCCTCCCTGAGCGCATGCTTCAGCCCTTCCTGACCAAAGACCATAACAGCCGGGGTGCCCAGTTTTTTTTTCAGATGAGCTGCCGTCGCTTGGGCGGAACTGACCACCTGCTCCACCTCTGCCGGATAACCGAAGCTTCTCAGCTTTTGTACAGTCTGCTCCGGAAGGCGGGATGAATTGTTGGTCAGATAGAGATAGGGCAGGCCTCGCCTCTCCAGTTCTTTCACAAAGGCGAGACCGCCTGAAATCACGTGATCACCCCTGAAAAGGGTGCCATCGAGATCGATCAGGTAACCCCTGTACCCCATCAGCGCTCCACCCTCCCAGTGATAATCATCCGGGGGCTGTCCTCGGAATACGTGGATCCATTAAAGTCGCCCCGGACCTGATCCACGGTGAGACCTGCCGCCTCCATCATCGCCAACATCCGATCCCGATCGTACATCTTGACCCGCTCCTGGTAGTGACGTTCCCCCTTATGATCCGTGACGGTGATTTTTTTGCGAACAAAATCACCGTCAATCCAACGCTCTTCCAGAATACGGTTTCCCTCCTGCTCCCGTTCGCTTCGGGGGACAAGATTGCTTTCCACAGCCTTTCGATTGAGGAAATCCACCAGGAAACGTCCTCCGTTTCGGGTGACCCGGGCCATCTCCGACAGTACTTTCTCATTTTCGTCATCCTCAGTAAAATAACCAAAGGATGTGAACAGATTGAGTACCGCATCGAAGACCCCGTCCGTAAAAGGAAGCTTCCTCATATCCCCTTGTACATATTCGATTTTGCGTCCCCGGGAGGATTCCCTTGCCACCTGAAGCAATACAGAAGAGAGATCCATGCCGGTCACCTTCAACCCCAAATCATCCAAGGCAATGGAATGGCGCCCTGTTCCGCAGCACAAATCCAGTACGGACTCACCTTGTTCTAAATCCAACCATCCCGCTGCCGCTTGCACTTCCCGACCTGCACGAGCCCGATTGCGATGACGGTAGACCAAAAGATAATCCTCTCCGAAACTCTCCTCATACCACGGCATGAACTGATCCCCCTGAATTTTTTCATTAGGGCGTGTCTGATATATTGCGGGGGCGGACCGATGTGACCATCTTTGCTCTCTTGCAGAAAGCGCAATCAGACCTGGGAGCGGAAGCAATCCGGGAGGAGACTTCAGCTCCCTTGAGTGCAAAGGCTCTCCGCCGGTCACATCGGCTCCCGGCACATCGCAAAAACTTGAATTACCAGACCCCCTAAAGGAACGACATCCCGCTTTGTCGTAACGATTGATTTTCCAACTGCCAGCAACCTCTCAGTTTCAGTCCTGCACCGATGAATACACCATTTGCAAGATGCTGTCTGTTCGTTCCAGTTCGGTCTCCCAATCAAAGGGCAATGGGGGATCCCAACCAAAACTTTTGGCATTGAAACCAGCGATGTGCCAAGAACCGATCAAGACAGTCCTCAGGTGAAGGGCGGCGATCAGGGTGTCACTCACCTTGGCTCCCGACACAGTCAGATAATCAGGGATCCACTTCAGAATCTCCCTGGCCAATTCATGCAGACGGCGAACGGGAGCCAACAATCGCTCCGCTCCGACGGAACTCCCTCGCCGGACCATCTCTTCCACGGCCTGAATATCCTTATCCACCAGAACCTTCCCTTCTTCCCGCCAACGCTGAAGGCGTTTCAAATCCTGAGACGGATCCCGACGATAGGTCTCTCCTTTTTTTTCAGCCTGTTCCGAAACCGTCAGCTCCAACAGGGAGATCGCCATCATCAAGGAGGCGGCCAGACTGCTCCCGGCAGCGGGACTGGGAATCTTGCGCTTTGCCATCTCGTCGGCAAAGACCGACATGGGAAGGTTCACGTATTTATTCACTGTTACGACTCCCCGGTGCGGATGAGCTAGCACTTTCCAACTCGCGGGCCAGGTAATCGCGGACCCATCCGATAAAGGAGGCCAACACTTTCGTGTCCGACAGTTCTTGGAGTAATTCCTCCTTTGTCACCTGATCATATCGACGTACCAGCCGATCCCGCACCCGGACCAGCTCCTTCAGACGGGAAACGGCTTCCGTTGGAATCACACGTTCATCTTCCAGAATATCCACAATATCCAGGTATCCTCCCGGATCCCGCATAATAAACCCGTCAATCAAGGTACTGCCGACGTCGATCATGCACTCCATCCCGATATGTAAAGCCCGGGACGCAGCAAATAAAAGAACCGGATCATCACTTTGTTCCAAGGATTGCCGGGAACGTTGAGTCACAACCAAGCATTGTTCCAGGTATAGAAGTTGAGATTCGATCCGATCGGTATCCACATCGTAAACCATGATGACACCCTTTCCCATTCCTGATTCAACCTCCTCCTTATTATACAGCAGGATCCCCCTCCAAAGAAAACCAATGGTCCTGTTCATACATATTTCCCGTCGCATATCACAGCATAACAAACAAATCACCCTTCACCCTGAATAAGAAAGGATGGGTCAAAATGCCACTGACCACCAAAGACTTGAACTATTTGAAGGATGAGATGTCCTGGGAACTGTTGGCTTTCAAAAAATGCCATCATTACGCCCAAGAATGCCAGGACCCTCAAATCAAATCCCAAATTGAAAGCATCGGGCAGAAACATCAACAACATTATGAGCAATTGCTTCAATATCTGAACAGTCACTCCACCAGCGGCGGACAACAGAGCCAACCCATAAATCAATAAGGAGGAGTCACGGATGCAAACTCAACAACAGACCGGCCAAACCCAAACCCAGCCACAGATAAAGGGACCGGAGATGAATGACCGGGATCGTCTCAACGACATTTTAGCTATGGAAAAGTACATGTCTCAATCCTACGGCATTGCAGTCAATGAAGCGAGTAACGATACCCTTTTCCAGACCCAGATGAGCATCCTGTCTGATATTCATCAATGTCAACGGGATTTGTTCAACCTGATGCATAGCAAGGGTTGGTACAAAATGGATCAAGCCAACACGCAACAGATCACCCAAGCCGCCCAAAAATTTACCAACTACCAAACCCAATTCCCGTATCAATGACTAATATAACGAACTCACCGGCCCTCCTTTCCGGCCGGTGATTTTTGTGAGGAAAATCCGGATGGTATCGTAGGATTTCTTTTCTCCAGTCAGAGTTCTTATGGATAAAAGGCCGTGTGAAACCCATCCTTTCTGTGATACCTTTTTCACAGGGGGAGCATTCCAAAAGATTGTCCATGTCGTTCTTTTAATATCCACAGTTTTCTTTTGAAACCAAGGGAGAAATGGGTGGCGAAGGGATGTTTATTCAAGTAACGGACCGGGTAATTCCCCTCTGAAACTTGACCCTTTTTTCTTTCGTTCATCTAAGTAGGATACTTTTTCAACTTATTTTTGAAAACTTATATCGCTTTTCCAGGCGATGTCAGGAGGTTTTATGTCTGTTTCAAATCTGGACGTAATCAAGTCCTCAACACCCAAACAGCGGGATTATTACTTTGATAACATCAAGTTCGTATTGATCATATTAGTGGTGATCGGGCACACCTACCGCCCCTTAATCGATGAAAGTTCCATTTTGAAAGCGATTTATTTGGCCATCTACAGCTTTCACATGCCGCTGTTTATTCTGGTTTCCGGCTATTTCGCAAAGGGATATAACAGAGAGGGACAAAACAGGAAACTGATCTCCTCCATTCTGGTTCCCTATCTTATTTTCCAGATTCTATATTCCATATATGATCATCTCGTTTACGGGACGGACTCCCTGGAGATCTCCATTTTGGATCCTTATTGGATCATGTGGTTCCTGTTCAGCCTGTTTTTATGGCGGTTAATGATGCTCCCCCTGTTCGTCAATCTGAAATATCCTCTCGTCACTGCCTTGATCTTGTCCATCGCAGTCGGATATATTGACGAAGCCGACGGCTTTTTAAGTCTTTCCCGCACCATCGCCTTTTTCCCGTTTTTCCTGCTCGGTTTCTATTTGCGAAGAGACCATTTCAAGGTGTTGTTCTCCCCTTGGAAACGGGTGATCGGTTGGGCTGGGTGCATCTTGCTCGTTCCGCTGATGTATTGGCTGGAGTTTCTCTCTCCATTTGATCTCTCTTTTCGAAGATGGCTGTACTTCACCGACCCCTATGAAAGCCTCGGACATCCCGAATGGTCTGCCGGTTTGATCCGGGTTGGTTTTATCATTTTGACCCTGGTCGTCTCCGCCTGGGTGTTGGCAGTGATTCCACGGGAAAAAACATGGTTCAGTGCCATGGGAAGCCGTTCACTGACAGTCTATCTGTTGCATGGTTTTTTCATCAAATTCTATGACGCTCTGGATGTGGATGACAAGTACCCTGGCCCCCCTCTGTTTATTTTGGCCACTCTTGGGGCGATCGCCCTTACCTTTCTCTTGTCTTCCCCTTGGGTCACCAGGGGCCTTCGTCCGCTGCTCCAACCCCGGCTGAAATGGATTTTCCGTACCCCTTCCAAACAGGAGCAACAAAAATTGAATAAGGCGGCATTCTGACCCGGGCCCGGGTCTTTTTTTTGCGATTCCTCACGGAGTCCCCATCCTTGTCAACTGAACACTTTGTTTGTCACAGACTGACATCCTTTGTCGGGAGGGAAGGATTCCGCAGCAAATCAAAGAAAAGGTTTTGTAACTACGAATCTCGGGGAGGTTTTCGTATGTCGGACGAAGCGCGCATATCTACGCGGGAGGCCGCCGAACGCCTCCACGTTCATGTACGTACGGTCAGAAAATGGATTGACGCATTTGAGGAATACATCTCTCCCGAAGTGAATGATCGTGGACACTATATGCTGGATGAAGAGGGATACCAAAGATTGTCGGATATCCAACAGCGCTTGCAGGAAACGAACAAATCCATGCGCCAGATTCGCCAGGATCTGATCAGAGAAGGAAAATGGGAGATGGACCCGCTCGATGACTCTCTCTCTATATCCCGGCAACCCTCCAGACTGCCCTTTGAAAATGAAATTCCAGTTCATCGTCTGATCGGAAGCTTGGATGAAATCGGTGAAATGATGGAAACGGTGTTCAGCCGACTCGATCAGCTGGAAGATCATGTTTTTACAATGTTTGATATGATGGAAGAGATGGAAAACAAAGTGCTCACCTCCCAACATCACATGTTACCGGTAAAAACCGTTCAGCACATGATGGATGAAATCGGGAAAAAGCATGAGCAACTGAAGGTGGAATTGCGAAATGCCACCTTCTCCCACCGGTTGGCTTCTGCCACCACTGAAACTCAGCAGCTGACACCACGCAGGCAACGGCGAACCCGTTTTCTCGGCATTTTCTAGAAGATTTGAGATATCGTGCTTTCCGAGTCGGTCGGGATATTCCGAACAAAAAACGCTCCATGGGAAACAATCCTACCTGTGACGATTTTTCACAACGCTTCTGGAGATTTCGATCTGAAATGCTCCAGTTTCCGTTATAATGGGGAAAAAGGGGTCATTCCATGCCAAAGGATGAACTTTACACTCTTTATGACGAAAGTGAAACCACCCAGACGCGTTTTGTCAGTTTTGTGGGAGAATCCCACCGCTTTGACCTCGGGATCACTGTCACTGACCGTTTTTATGGAAAACTGTTGGTCTTCAATATTCAATCCAACCGCTACGCCCTGATCGGTGAAGATGACCTGGAAGAACCGGGTTACATAGAATATGTCTACGGGATCACCGAAGATGAAGCTGCGGAGTTGAGGGAATTTCTTCATACCCTCTTCTGAGGAGAAATCGAATAATGAACCACCTCCCCGGGCAAGATAGATTTGGAGGTGGTCACTTTGATCCGTCGACGTAACACTCCATACAGAGATGTGAAAACCGTGGAGTCCCTCCGCAACGAATATATACCGGAGGAGTTCCCGGAAGGTTCCTACGGAGCTGCCACCCATGAGGAGGTTCTCGGAAAAACTTCCCCTTGGCGGGCCTCCCAACACGCATCTCCCCAATTCAACTATGAGATGAGGGAACTTCACGAAGGTATCCCCAGACAAGTGCCGGGAAGCCATCCCACCCATGACGATTCAAAACGGAATACAGAAGGGGACGCCTATGAAAGTTGAAAAAAAGCCAACGCCGGTGGCGTTGGCTTTAATTTTTTAGCGTGAGCGGATGTTTCGACGCTCCCTGTATCTTCCCCTCCGCCCGGAATGAGTCATGGGATTCCGGCGAAGAACGAAATAGGCACAACCAAAGTTGCAAAACTCGTGAATATATTCCTCCACATGGGCTATTCGGGTCTCCCGAGTGGCGCGGGGATGTTGATCGGAAAAAAAACCCTTCAGCCTCAGTTGCCCATATCCCCAATCACCTACGATGTAATCGTATTTATCCAAAACCTCACTGTATCTCTTGGTAAAGGCATCGGCATTCCATCCGTTTTTGTAATTGATGATCACTTCATATGAAATACCCTTGATCTCCGTTTTTTCCATTTGTAACCCCTCGGATTGTTTCCTTCTGTATATATGTTATCAAAGTCATTCCCTTCCTTTCATCTTTAATTTTCGGGAAAATCGATGCAAAATCCTTCCAACAGAAACCGAATCTTTTGCCAAGGGTATCGAAGTCCGCTGCGGGCATCCTAAATGCAGGAGGTGAGCTGATGAAACGTTGGTTATATCCCCTGATGGCCTTGATTCTTTTTACCAGTGCCTGTAATAGCCCTTCGGCAAGACCGGAGAGACCTAACGACAGTTACGATGAATCTCTGTATGAGAACCGGGACAAGAACGCTTTGGATTATGTCACTGACCGAAACAGGCCGCCACAACACGACCGTTACAATCAAATCGGCTTCAGCCGGCAAAAAGGAAACGAACTTTATAATGCCACCGATGGCGGAGCAGTCCCCGGTCCTGATGTGTATGTCAACCGAAGTGCTCTGGCCCGGCAGATTTCTTTTTTGGCAACCAAACTCCCCCAAGTGGATGATGCCATTGTGGTGGTCACTGATGACAAAGTGATGATCGGTGTGAAAGCGGACAAGGGGAAAATCAGTGACAAGACCCTGTACGAAGTGCGTCGCACCGCCTGGAGCTTGACCCCCCGGTATTACCAAGTATATGTGACTCGGGATGCGGCCATCCGCAACGAACTGAACCGCATCGGACAACGTGCCGGCGGTACCCAGGAAAAAATGCGGATGAGCCGGGAAGAGATGGAGGATCTGGTCAGTCGGATGGACCGGGGAGAACCGATGAAAAAACATATTCCCATGAACCCGTCCCCGGGAAAAATGACCCGTCCTTAAGATTGAAAAACAGCCTCCCGCACTCTGGGGGCTGTTTTTCAAGGGGTTTACTGGGCAAGACGTTTTTGCGGTCTTGCTGCCTTCACCTGCTCATGAGCATGATAGGAACTTCTGACCAACGGCCCTGACTCCACATGATCAAATCCCCGCTTCATCCCTTCTTCTTTCAACAGGGCAAATTCTTGGGGAGTGTAATATTTTTCCAAACGAATATGCTTTTTGGTCGGCTGCAAATATTGGCCAATAGTCATGATATTGCAATCCACACGCCGCAGGTCATCCATTGTCTCCAAAATTTCATCCCATTGTTCTCCCACACCGATCATGATACTGGACTTTGTGGGAATATCGGGCTGCAACTCTTTGGACCGTTTCAACAGTTCCAGGGAACGCTCGTATTTCGCCTTGGAACGAACTCGGTCCGAGCGGCGGCGCACCGTCTCCACATTGTGGTTCAGTACATCGGGGCGGGCATCCATCACCATCTTCAAAGCATCCCAATTCCCTTGAAAGTCCGGAATCAGAACTTCCACACTGGTCAATGGATTACGTTTACGCACCGCCCGGATCGTCTCCGCAAAGATCGAAGCTCCTCCGTCCTTCAGATCGTCCCGGGCCACCGAGGTGATCACCGTATGTTTCAGGCCCATCTGTTCCACCGCTTCTGCCACCCGTTCCGGTTCCTGAAGGTCCAACTCCGTAGGCAGACCGGTTTTCACGGCACAAAAGCGACAGGCGCGGGTACAGATATCCCCCAGGATCATAAAGGTGGCTGTGCGATGAACAGCCCAGCACTCGTGTATATTGGGGCATCTGGCTTCCTCACACACCGTATGGAGGGTTTTCCCCCTCATCATCCGCTTGATCTCGCGGAAGTTTTCATTTACGGTCAGCTTCGTCTTCAGCCATTCCGGTTTCCGTTTATATTCGTAAGCCAACCCGCACCCTCCTTATGTATTACTTTCTCAGCTCATGGTTAGTGTACCACAAAAACCACAGCAGGCATAAAG
The DNA here is from genome assembly GCF_014637345.1 of Kroppenstedtia guangzhouensis. GTDB lineage: Bacteria > Bacillota > Bacilli > Thermoactinomycetales > DSM-45169 > Kroppenstedtia > Kroppenstedtia guangzhouensis. The sequence goes on along the minus strand of NZ_BMEX01000004.1, from coordinate 280,353 downwards.
AGTGGAAGAGGGTTATCCACAGTATCATCATGTTTTAAATACCATTAAATACTTAAATGTCTCCCTTCAAAACGGCCCAAACTATAGGATAAACTCTCTTGAAAAGCGGTGTGGACATGAAGAAGCAACTGATTTCCGTTTTTCTTATCATTATCCTACTGTTTGTATATGGAACCCCGTCTCCGGTATTTGCCGGTGAATTTGACACCAGGCAGAGCCTGTATGAAAAAGTGGGAACCTTAAGCGGTATTCCTTGGTATTATCTTGCTGCCATGGATCAATACGAACGCAATCTGCAACAGGTTCGACAAGACTTGGAAAAACGAAGAGGCCCAGTGGCGATCACCGTTCCGCCCAAATTGTGGAGTGGAGTCACCAATCCCGATCCTTTTGATACCATCCCCGAATCAATCCGGTTTTTCGGAGGGATCGGAAAAGACGGGAATGGAGACGGAAAAGCGGACCCGGCGGAACCACTGGATGTGCTGTATACAATTACCAGTTATCTCAAGGAGTACGGCGACTCCCGGGATGATATCCGGATTGGGTTATGGAACTATTATCAACATCCCACCGCAGTGGATTTAGTCACCCATTATGCAGAAATTTACAGACACTTTGAAACTACCCGCTTGGATCGTTTTAGCTTTGTCATGCCCTTGCATTCCCATTATACTTACCACGACACCTGGGGTGCCCGACGGGGATGGGGAGGGATTCGGATCCATGAAGGAACAGACATTTTTGCCAGTTACGGTACCCCGGTACTCAGCACCGTATACGGATATGTAGAGTTGAAGGGATGGAACCGATACGGGGGATGGCGTATCGGAATCCGGGATCTCAGAAACAACTACCACTATTACGCCCATCTCAGCAGCTTCGACAAAAATATCGAGAAAGGGTCCATCGTACAGCCCGGACAAGTGATCGGTTATGTGGGTTCCTCCGGTTACGGGCCCCCTGGAACCTCCGGTAAATTTCCTCCTCATCTGCACTATGGGATCTATAAATTCAACGGTCACACCACCTACGCCTTTGATCCCTATCCCTTTTTAAAATCCAGGGAACGAGCGGAATACAAAAAACTGAAAGAAGCCCGCAAGGCAAAGAGGAACCTGAAAAAATAAAGGGGCCCCGGATAGGGGACCCTTTAGAATTCATGCTTTCTTGCCCGACTTATAGGCGACCCACAGGAAGTAGCCGAGGCCACCCCAGAGACCGATCGCCCCGATCAGAAACATCAACCAGGCACTGGCGTTCATTACGCCCCCTCCTTTTCATTGAACTGCACTGGCTCCATATTGGCCTTCCATTCCATGTGATGGAAGATGACAGCCGCGATGAGGGCCAGCAACAGAGATCCATAGCCCATGATTAAAATCCCGCTGTATGGCATATCTCCATAGGGCGCTTGAAGCTCTTCCCAGATATTCATCCCTGTCATGATGAAGAGCACCAAGGGTGTGACCACACTGATGCAGATGACCCACCAACTGCCGATATGCACATCTGAAACCCGGTTGATATGGCTTTGCAGATCACGTACCTTGCGAGACGTCCAAGCAACGGCAATCGTCATCAAAACGGCACCCACCAAGAGCCCGTAGGAATTGAGAAAGTGGTCGATCAGATCCAGATAATTGATCCCGCCTTTGGTGGCGTAGAGGAAGCTGATGACAAAGGAACTTCCGCAGATCCAGTTCACTGCTGCGGTTCGGGTGGTCCCCAACTTGTCCCTGATGGCGGAGATGGCGGGCTCCACAATAGAAACCACTGAGGTGAGTCCGGCAAAGACAAGAGAGCCGAAGAACAAAACTCCGAACATAGAGTTCAACCAGGGAAGTTCATTGATGATCTGGGGAAAGACCACAAAGGCAAGTCCGACTCCGCTGGCCACCACTCCCTGAACATCGACACCGGACTGGGCCGCCAGGAAGCCGAGGGCACCAAAGACTCCCAAAGCCGCCATAAATTCAAATCCGGAGTTGGATAGGGCAGCGATTAAACCACTGTTGGACAAGTCCTCATCTTTCTTGAGATAGCTGGCATAAGTGATCATGGTGGCAAAGCCGACACTCAAGGAGAAGAACACCTGCCCATAGGCCGCCACCCACACTTCCGGATGGATCAAAGCCCCAAAGTCCGGTGTCAGCAACGCATTCAGACCGACGGTCGCTCCGTCCAGGGTGACTCCCCGAATCGTGATGATGATCATCATCACGATCAGAATCGGCATGATGATTCGACTGAGCCGTTCAATCCCCTTGTGTGCCTGCTGCCGCATGACAAAATAGACAAAGATCCACACCAGAAGCAACGGAATAACCACATTCATCTGCAGACCACCGAAATTCCAGAAGCTGTCCGTCACACCGAGGTACTGATCGAAAAAAAATTTTTCAGTATCTCCCCCCCACTGCGTTCCGAAGGAAAACCATGTGTAGCTGAGGGCCCAAGCCAAAATCACCATGTAATAGGTGGAGATGAGAAAAGCGATTAATGCCTGCCACCAGCCCAGCCATTCCCATTTTTTTGATAGCCGCCGATATGCCAGCGGGCTGGAACCCTTGTGACCGTGACCCAGGGCATATTCCAGCAGAAGGATCGGAATCCCCGCTGTCAGCAGCGCAAAGAAATAGGGAATCAAAAATGCCCCGCCGCCGTTTTCATAAGCTACATATGGATAACGCCAAATGTTCCCCAGACCGATGGCCGAACCCACAGCCGCCATGATAAATCCGGCCCGGCCGGTCCACTGATCCCGCACTTGTGCCATTTCTTTCCCCCCTGAGATAAGGAAAACCGGATTGACAACCAAATCTGCTGTCATAATACTTATATTCTACATTTTCTGAATTAATCCTCTAATCCTATTGTTCAGTCCCCTGGTTGTTTTATTCAACCCCGCCCGAAGGACGGGGTTTTCATTACAACATTGAATCAGGAGGGATTTACATTCTGCTTCTTTTTGCTACAGCGCCATGCATACCACAGGAAATAGGCCAGCCCCCCCCAAAGACCTGTGGCTCCCAAAACCAACATCACAATCGCTCCGGTGTTCATTCCTTCTTCCCTCCTTGAACCTGCGTTTGCTTCCAGTCCAGACGTTGAAACACAACCGCCACCACAATCGTCAATACCACGGATCCCCAACCCATGAGGGCAATTCCGTTCAAGGGATAGTCCTCATAGGGTTTAAGCCACTCCTGGAACAGGCTGAACCCGGTCATCACAAGCACCATCACAGGAGTGATCACCCTCAGACAGAGGTTCCACCAGTTGCCGATCCGGATATCGGAAATTTCGTTGATGTGAGTCCGCATCTCGTTCAGCCTCCGGACGAACCAAGCGATCAGCAACACTTCCACCAGACCGGCCAAGGCGACCCCGTACTGGTTGATGAAGTGGTCCACGGTATCCAGATACCGAAGACCTCCTTGAGTGGTGTAGAGCAGGCTGAGAAGAAAGGCGAGCCCACAAACCCAGTTCACCGCAGCCCGACGACTCAGGTTAAACTTCTCCTTCACACTGGCAATGGTCGGCTCCAGAATGGAGATGGCCGAAGTAAAGCCGGCGAAGAGCAACGACCCGAAGAAGAGTACCCCGAAGAGAGAGTTAAGACCGGGAAATTGATTGATGATTTGGGGAAAGACGACAAAAGCGAGACCCACACCCGCATTGACCACACTGTTTACATCCACCCCTTGGCTGGCGGCCAGGAAACCAAGGGCCCCAAAAACTCCTAGAGCGGCCAAAAACTCAAACCCGCTGTTGGCGAAAGCTGCAATCAATCCGCTGTTGGACAAGTCGGACTTTTTCGGAAGATAGCTGGCATAGGTCAGCATGATCGCAAAACCGATGCTGAGGGAGAAGAAGACCTGCCCATAAGCTGCAACCCATACCTGCGGATCTGTAAGGGAAGAGAAGTCGGGTGTCAAGAGTACATTCAACCCTTCCCCGGCCCCCGGCAGGGTCACCGCCCGAATCGTAATGATCACCATCATCAAAATCAGAATCGGCATCAGAATCCGGGAAGCCCCTTCAATCCCTTTCCGAACCCCCAAATGCATCACGACAAAGATGATCAACCAGATCAGGAAGACAGGCAGAAGCACCTTCCATTGCAATCCGCCCATCTCCCAAAAGCCCCCGCTCAGACCAAGGAAGTTTTCAAAGAAGAAGGCTTCCGTGTCATCGCCCCACTGGGTTCCGATGGAGTAATAGGTGTAATTTAAAGACCAACCGATAATGACCACATAAAAGCTGACGATAATAAATGCGACAAAGGACTGCCACCAACCAAGCCATTCCCATTTTTTCGAGATTTTTCTGAAAACCTGCGGTGCAGAGCCCCGATACCTGTGACCGAGAGAATACTCCAACAACAGGATCGGAATCCCCGCCGTCAACAAGGCAATGAAATAAGGAATCAGGAACGCCCCGCCCCCGTTTTCATAGGCGATATAAGGGTATCGCCAAATATTCCCAAGACCGATGGCGGAGCCTATAGCTGCAAAGAGAAATCCTGCTCTGTTGCTCCACTGTTCACGTGTTTCCATTGATTTTTCCCCCTGACTGCGAATAAGCTCTTTGTCCTACACCAGAATAGACAGAAAATTTCACTCCTGCAAAGTTCCATCATTCCTTTGGCCCATTTCTATGGAATTCTACCGTAAAAGAAGGGAAATGTCCACCAATTCACATAGATGAATCAATGGAATGAAATACATATTAAGGAATCTGCGTTGAAGATAACAATAAATTTTATTTGTTTTTTATTTTATTAAAAAGGTATCTTCAAAGAAGTATGATCATTTCATACATTTCTCGGATCGGGTTTCCTATAACCCCAAAAATTCTTTCATTGCCGAAACAATCGATAATATAACCCTGGAAGCGATGTGAATTAGTGCTGGTCAGGTCGGCCGGGATTGGGTTTCACATGACCATTTCGTTGTTTTGACGAGCCAGAACGCACTAAATCACAATTCATAGGTCATGATGGAATCCATTGCATCGGAATAAAAGGAACTTCTTTTTGTCTTTCTGACACCTTGTAAACCTCAGGTCATCCTTTCAACTTTCGAAACAGGGTGGAAGGGTTGATCCCCAGAACCCGAGCGGCTTCCCGGGCTGATCCGGTTTCTGCGAGGACTTCCTTGATCCGCTCTCGTTCAAATCTGCGGACCTGTTCTTTTAAAGAAGAGGAGGTTCCGGCTTTGTGCGTCTTCATCTGTTCCATGATCTTCATCACCTGATCCAGGTGAAGGGATTGCTCACTCAAAATATAGAGTTGTTCTATGAAGTTCCTGAGTTGGCGGATATTGCCTGGCCACTCATACTCTTTCAATAAAGTGGCGGCCTCCGGACTGAATGCTTTGGCCCATCCGTACTTTTGGATATTTTTCTTCCAAAAATGCCTGGCCAACAAGGGGATGTCCGTTCTCCGCTCCCGAAGTGGGGGAATCTTCAATTGAATCCCTTCGATTCTGTAGTAGAGGTCCGCCCGAAAAGTTCCCTTTTGTACAAGGCTGAACAGATCCCTGTTTGTAGCAAGAATCAACCGGATGTCAATATTCCGATCCTGTGTTTCACCGATGCGGCGGATTTTTTGGTTTTCCAAAGCTCGCAGGAGTTTGACTTGTGTCTGATATGGCATGTCCCCGATTTCGTCCAAAAACAAAGTTCCTCCGGAAGCGGCTTCCAACAGACCTTTTTTTCCTTCCCTCTCTGCCCCAGTAAAGGCTCCTTTTCCGTATCCGAACAACTCTGAATCCAGCAGATGATGAGAAAGAATGGCACAGTTGACGGCGAGGAATGGGCCGTTTTTCCGTCGACTCCGTTGATGAATCCATTGAGACAACACTTCTTTTCCGGTTCCTGTCTCTCCCTGAATTAAAACAGGGATATCAAAGGCGGCAACCTTACCGGCAGTCTTCAAAAGCTCTTGCATGGCCGGACTGTCGGCCACCATTCCGCTTTCGCCGGATTTGAAAATTGTGACGGAGGATTTAGGTTCCACGACGGTAATAACCATTTGGACATTTCCCCGGGTGTCCACAACCGGACTTCCTGTGGCGAAAACCTCCTTCTTTCCTTGAATGATCTGTTGAATATGAACTGGCTGTTTTTGCTCAAGGACGGACAAAGTGGTGGATCGGTTGTAATATCCTGATTCAACCAGATCTTTCAGGTTGCGGCCGACCACCTCTTCGCTGGGAATACCACTGATTTTTTCGTATGCTGGATTGACGTACAAGGTGTTTCCTTGATGGTCGGCAACATAGATTCCACAAGCATGAGAATGAAAGAAAGACCACGGGGATCGATCCCGGTTCATAGTGGACACCCGATTGCGGTACCAGCTGTGAGATGAGAAATCAGTGGACAAGCTCCTGTTGAAAAGTTGCAAAAAGACCACCCCCGAATTGCAATTTTGCAATATGGACCAGTATGAATACCCTGAGATTGAAGGTTTACCATTGGCATGGAGTTTGCATAATTTATCAGGTGAACATCATCAAGGAGGGATTCTGGTGAACAACCTCAAACTCTATGTTTTGGATAATGGAACGATGAAGATGGACAAGGGTTTTATGGTAGCCATGCACAATCCAGCTTCCATCGACCTTCCGAATCCACCTGCGGAATTTGTTGAATTTCCGATCTATACTGTACTTATTGATCATCCGGAGGGAAAAATCCTCTTCGACACTGCTTGTAATCCCGATGGGATGGGGAAAGAAGGTCGTTGGCCCGAACCGGTGCAAAAAATGTTCCCTCATTTCGCCAGCGAAGAGTGTTACCTGCCCCATCGCTTGGAGCAACTGAGTGTCCGTCCCGAAGATATTCGATATGTGGTGGTTTCTCACCTTCATTTGGATCATGCAGGTTGTCTGGAGATATTTACAAATGCTCAGATTATCGTCCATGAAGATGAACTGGCCAATACCATGAAAAGCTATGCCATCAATAAAGATATGGGAGCCTATGTATGGGCCGATATCGATGCTTGGGTGAAGACAGGCCTGGATTGGAGTCCCATCCAACGGAGCGAGCAAGAAATTCCGCTGGTGGATGGGGTTAAAATCCTCAATTTTGGCAGTGGACATGCCTGGGGCATGTTGGGCCTCCACGTGGATTTGCCGGAGACAGGATCCATTATCCTCGCTTCTGATGCCGTCTATTCTGCAGAAAATTATGGACCCCCCGTGAAAATCCCCGGGATTATCTACGACTCGGTAGGTTTTACGAAAGCGGTGGAGTACATCAAGGAGTACGCCAGACGCCACAATGCCCAGGTTTGGTTTGGCCACGACAAAGACCAATTCAAAAAGTTCCGCAAGTCGACTGAGGGATACTACGAATAAGGCGGGAGATTTCCATGCGAACACGTGCAGCAGTGCTTCATGAAACAGGAAGACCCACCCCGTATCAGAAAAGCCGGCCATTACAGTTGGAAGATGTGGAACTGGGGAGGCCGGGACGGGATGAAGTTTTGGTGAGGATTCAAGCGGCAGGGTTGTGTCATTCGGATCTCTCTGTGATCAACGGCAGCCGCCCACGACCTACTCCCATGGCTTTGGGTCATGAGGCTGCCGGAATTGTAGTGGAAGTGGGGGATGGAGTCAAAGAATTTCAAGCCGGCGATCATGTCGTCTGCTCTTTTGTCCCCAGCTGCGGCCACTGTCTGCCCTGTATGGAAGGACGTCCCGCCCTGTGTGAACCGGGTGCCCAAGCCAATAACCAAGGAACTCTGCTCGGTGGTAAGCGGCGTCTGAGTAGAGAAGGAATTCACATCCATCATCATCTGGGAGTCTCCGGTTTTGCCGACTATGCAGTCATCAATAAACACTCGCTGATACAAGTGGATCCGGATATTCCTTTTGAAAAAGTGGCCATCTTTGGCTGTGCCGTGATGACGGGAGTGGGTGCAGTCATTCATACGGCCCGGGTCCCCACTGGAAGCTGTGTTGCAGTTGTCGGATTGGGGGGAATTGGACTGAGTGCTTTATTGGGATCCATGCTTACGGGAGCACGTAAGATCATTGCAGTGGATATAAATCCGGAAAAGCTGAAAATGGCGGAAAGTCTTGGTGCAACAGAAACATATAACGCCAACGATCCTGAAGTGATCCAGAAGATTCGCAAAGAGACCGGGGGAGGAGTCGAGTATGCTTTTGAAACCGCCGGCGTCGTTTCGGCGATGAAAACGGCTTACGAAATAACTTCCAGAGGAGGGACCACCGTCACTACAGGACTTCCCCACCCGGATCATCACTTTTCCTTTCCCCAGGTGACATTAACCGCAGAGGAGCGAACCATCAAGGGATCTTATGTGGGAAGCTGTGTGCCCCGGCGAGATATCCCAAGATTCATTCAGTTGTATAAACAAGGAAAGCTGCCGGTGGATCGGCTGCTGACCAAAACCCTCCCCCTGGAACGGATCAATGAGGGATTTGATTGGTTGGACCAAGGACAGGCGGCGCGTATAGTAATTACTATGTAAGTGGGAGGAGAGGATATGGATTCCCAGTATCAGTTGTATATCGGCGGAAAATGGGTCGACTCCAAAAATCGGTTTGAAGTGAGGAACCCAGCCAACGGACAAGTGCTGGCCTCTGTGCCCGATGCGGATGTCAGCCAGATGGCACAGGCGATTGAGTCTGCTGTCCAGGTAGAGCGGTACTGGGCACAGAGACCTGCTCAGGAACGGAGCCGGATTCTTATGGATGCTTCCCGGTTAATGAGGGAACGAAAAGAGGAACTGGCAAAAATTTTGACATCGGAAGAAGGAAAACCCTTGACCGAGGCCCGGGGAGAAATTCTGTATGCTGCATCCTTTTTGGATTGGTTTGCAGAGGAAGGAAAACGGATTTATGGGGATACCATTCCCGCAAACTCTCCGGATAAACGGATTTTGGTCTTTAAACAGCCGGTGGGAGTCTGTTTGGCGATCACTCCCTGGAACTTCCCCTCTGCCATGATCACCCGAAAGTTGGGTCCGGCTCTGGCTGCGGGATGTCCGGTGATTGTCAAACCATCAGAACTAACCCCCCTGTCAGCGTTGGAAATCGCAAAAATCTTTGAAGAGGCAGGTTTGCCACAAGGAGTGCTGTCCATTATTGTCGGGCGGGATGCTGCCGGCCTTACTGAAGTGGCTATGGAAGATCCCCGGGTTCGGAAGATCTCTTTTACAGGTTCGACAGAGGTGGGAAAGCATTTGATGCAACAGGCGGCTTCCACTGTAAAACGTGTTTCCCTTGAACTGGGAGGACACGCTCCTTTCATCGTATTTCCCGATGCTGATTTGGATCAGGCAGTTAAGCAGGCTGTTGTTGCCAAGATGCGGGGAATGGGAGAAACTTGTGTAGCGGCCAACAGATTTTATGTTCATGAGAAGATCATGGAATCTTTTGCAGAAAAAATGGCATCTCATTTTCGCAGTATGAAAGTTGGAAACGGATTGGAAGCTGAGGTTCAGGTTGGTCCTTTGGTCAACAAGGAAACTCTGGAGAAAGTGGAACGTCATGTGGAAGATGCTGTAAACAATGGTGCCATCGTGGTCACAGGAGGACGGCGGGCCGAGATCCCTGGGGGGTATTTTTACGAACCCACGGTGTTGACCCATACAGATGACTCCATGATACTTTCCCGGGAAGAAACCTTTGGACCGGTGGCACCTCTTTTTTCTTTCTGTTCCGAAAGGGAAGTGATCGAAAAGGCCAATCAGACACCTTCGGGTTTGGCAGCATATTTTTTCACCCGGGACGTGGGAAGGGTCTTCCGATTGTCAGAGCAGTTGGACTATGGCATCCTGGGGGCAAATGACGGGTTGCCTTCCACCGCACAGGCACCTTTTGGAGGAATGAAAGAGTCCGGCCTGGGCAGAGAAGGAAGTAAATATGGATTGGAAGAATACCTGGAAATCAAATATATTTCCTTGGGAGGAATCCAGGGAAAAAGCGATTGAATCCGAAAATTCAAGTGCGGAGAAACCTGTTTTCTCCGCACTCTTTTTTGATTCGGTACAGTTGAATTTATAACCGTTGAATGTATTCCAATGAATTTTGATATATGAAGCAAGCCCGCATGAAATTCCAGTAATCAATCAGTGACAGGGAAAATATCCCCCTTGTCACTGATTGAGGTGTTTCTTCAATTCATCCGGCTTCAAACCCCGGATGGGTGTTCCATCGATCACGGTGACCGGAACACCGAGAAAACCCATCCCCTTCACTTCTTCCAGATATTCCGGGTGGGAGTTGCAATCTTTCACTTCAAATTTCACTCCGTGGTCTTTGAGAAAACGTTTCACCAGGTTGCATTCCAGGCAGTGAGGCTTGGAATAAACGGTCACTCGCATGGTTCGATCCTCCTCCCATTTCACACTGTTCAGATCACTTTGCAACATCCGTCTATAACAGTCCCCGATTTCACTTTCCCTTCCGGCTCAGATAATGCTCCATCCCCATGGAGCTGACGTTCAGGTCGAGATTCAAGAGAAAATAAACGGGATGATCCTCTGGAATCCCTTGCTCCCGAAGGAACCCCCGGTACCTGTCTTTCAACCGTTTCTCGATTCCGGCGGCTCCCTCACCTGCCGCCATCGCCTCTTCCCCCGCCTCCATAAATACATCCAGCGCCGCGGTCACCTGTTCATAGACCACTTCAGGCTCCTCCGACATCCCGAAATGGCCGAAAAAAATTCGGTCCACCTCTTCTTTGCGGAAGCGATCGATGGATTGTTTCATCGCAGCGGGATCAAATTGATTGGGGGAAGTGGAAGGAATATACAAAGAGCATCCCAACTCCTCCAGCTGTCCGTATCGGATCCCGGCGGTATCCCCGGCAAACAACCCCCGGCTGACCGGATCATATATACTGAAGTGGTGGGCGGCATGGCCGGGGGAGTCCAGAAACTTCAGCTTCCGGTCCGGTCCGATCTCCAAAGTCTCCCCATCCTTCCGAACCAGGATCTGATCCTCGGGAACGGGAAGCACAGGTTCAAATAATGCATCAAACTGCTCCCCGTAAACCATCCGGGCCCCCTGAATCAGGCGGGTGGGATCTGCCAAGTGACGGGCTCCCCGGGGATGCACCACCACCCGCGCCTTTGGACAACTTTGCAACAGGAGGCCCGCCCCGCCGGCATGATCCAGATGGATATGGGTGACAATCACATTGCGCACGTCTTCCGGCCGGTGGCCCAAAGCTTCCAATCCCTTCAGGATGCGGGGGACAGACAGACTCGGGCCGGTTTCCACCAGTGTCAATTCTTCCTCTTCCAACACATAGATTCCCGTCCGACCCGGAACATTCAGATCATAGCCATCGATCATCCGGATCCGATGTCCCCAGTCGATCAGATCGCTCGATTCCATATTGGACCTCCTCGGTATAATGATTCGTTGTTTCCTCTCTCCATGATAACGGATTCTTGTTTTTACGGAAACATTCCCAAACACACTTGAATAAGCCCAAACCAAAGAAGCCCCCCGGTGGAGAATCGGGTTTCCTACAAAACCGAATTCACCAGAGAGCTTTCTACAATCACGCGTGTTGATTAGCCATATTTTGGGTGGGGAGATCGTGTTCTACCACGCGACCGTTGCACCCATAGGGCACAAGTCGCGCCAGGTTCGCTTCGCTCCCGGTCTCGCTACGCCAGTACACGACTCCCTCCACCGCCCACTTTTTGGCTCATCAACAGCCCTGTTCTACAGTGTAAAATGGTGCAGGTACAGGCGTGTTGATTGAAGCGTTGTGAATGAGGTTTATCAACATCTCTGTTCTCGTCAAATTTGATGTTCTTGAGGTAACTTCGCTTCTTTATAAGAGAGTTTAATGTTCTTTATCGATTGAAGCGCAACTTCTTTTGCCTCTGCTGGCGTATCAGCGACGGTTATGATATAACCGAGCCGATCATCAGAGTTTCGCGCCACCGTAACCCGATCTCCCGGTTGAACCATGAGATGAGAGTGGACCACATTTTCATTATCGTTTAAAGCTTCCAATCCGTCTATTTTTTCCACCGTTCCTTCTCTTTCCGCAGTCAAGTACGCGATTGCCGCCGCCCGGTTCCAACGGGGTTGAAGGTTGACGGGAGCATCCAGGTAATAATTGACGGTGGCTTCAAAAATATCAATTCCAAAAGCCTGCACCAACAGATCGGAGGCAATCCGGTCTCCACCTGGCCTGCCGTTCACTTCAATGATGCGCGGCCCTGTAGCCGACAATTTCACTTCCACATGGCTGGGTCCATCATGGATCCCGATCGCTTTCATGGCGCCGATTGCCGTATCGATGATCTCCCCTTCCCGTTCCTGATGAACAGAGGTTGGAAGTGTGTGCAGCACCTCTACGAAGTATGGCAGCGGTGAAGTGATTTTCTCAGTCACAACCGCTAAAAGGGGTTTACCATCTTCCAAAAAAAGTTCGACACTGAACTCCTGCCCCTCAATATACTCCTCAACCAAATATTCCTCCCGAACCTTGAAATCCATATACGTGATCTTAAACTCAGTAAGGTCGGCAAAAGCTTCTCTCAGTTCGTCCGGACCGCTGATAAAATATACACCTTGAGAGCTTGCACAATTCGTTGGTTTCAAAACTACCGGATACCCGATCTCCGCTGCTGCTCTCTCTGCTTCCTCCAAGGTTTTCACTTTTCGATAATCAACACTGGGAATCCCGTGTTGATCGTATGCTTCTCTTGCCAGATCCTTATTTCTGGACCGTAGCGCCGCTGTATAAGGCACTCCCTTCAGACCGAGGCGCTCCCCCACTCTCGCCGTGAGATGGGAGGCATAATCGGTTGCGGGTACGAGTGCATCCAGCTTGCCGTCATATTTTGAATTTCTGATGGCGTGATAGATGGACTCTTCATCCCGGATATCCGCCACCAGCAAATCATGATAGAACCCTTCATACCCGTACTTGGCGGGATTTTCCTCGGATGAGGCAATTGAAATCACCTGATGTCCCTGTTCATATGCAGCCCTGGCAAAACTGACCCCATAGAAACTCGGCTCGGTAAACGCCACAATTTTTGGTGCGCTCATGAAGTTTCTCCTTTCATGGTTTCATCATTCAAGGGCTGCCCGGATGGTTTGTTAGATGCATTTCGGAGGACGACACTCAGTGCAATCCCCAGACCCAAAAGCATCAGACCTCCAATTCCGACAAAACCGATACTTGGAGTATACCGATCCATCAGGGCTCCAAGTCCCATGGCAAAAACGCACTGAAGCAAAAACGAGATCGCCATCCACACAGACATGGCTCTCCCCATAAACGACTTGGAGATGGTCTCCATAATCATTGTATTCATAACGATTCGCAGAGAAGAGTTACTGAGGCCGAATAATACGCACCCAATATACAAAACCAAAACATAATGGTTGAAAACCCAAGCGATTTGAATACTGACGGCCATGATAAAAAACAGCACGATCGCTTTGGTGTTCGAAAGTCTTTTTGCCAGGGAAGCCGCCACGAAGCCTGACAGAAGCCCTCCGATCCCGTAAAACATATCGGATAACCCGAAAACTACGGAATCCCCATTCACAGGGCCGCTCACATAGCCGGGAAGAACCACGTTGAAGACCATCACAGAAACCATTGGAATAATGGAAGCCACACCCAGCAGGAAAACCGCCGGCCGTTCTCTTAAATAATTCAACCCTTCCTTGAAATTGATATAGAAGGACTCCCTTTTGTTTTTTTCCACAGCGACCGGCGTATATCGAATTCTGTATAAGAACAGCGAGCTGATCACAAATGCAGCCGCGTTCAGGATCAGGATCACCTCGAATCCATAAAATTTGTATAAAACCCCGGAAACCCCTCCCGCCACAAACATACCAACCTGCAAGCTGATCTCAATCAAAGAGTTCCCGTTGAGGAGATCCTCCTTTGGCAACAGTTCCTGCACCAAGCTTCGCGAGGCCGACATATAGACCGTCCATCCGATCCCATTGACGATGGTAAACAAATATAGATAGATCACGTCAAAACCTGAAAAGAGCAAAGCAGAGGCAATGAGCAACAAAAGTATCGCCCGGCTCCAGTTGGTTCCGTGAATAATGGATTTCCGATTGAATCTGTCCGTCACAATGCCAAACAAAGGGGAGATTGCAAAACTGGCCAGGACATTGAGGGTGAGCATTAATCCAACTGCACTGAGAGATCCGGTCCGGTCCATGATAAACCAGTTGGCACCAATCGTACTCATGCCCACCCCAAATCCGGAAATGATATCAGAAAAAAAGTAGTTACGGAAGTTTCGTGTCCTCAGAACGCTAAATACCATTTCTTCCTCCTATGGCGGCGACCTGTCCTTTCAGTTCTTCGAGGCCAAAACCCAAATAACGCAGGACATCGGCATGGTCACCTCCATAAGAGGGCCATTTATCGCCGCAATCGTGAGAATACACCTTGCATTCCGGCATCAACAAAGAGAGATAAGACGCTGTACCTCCCGTACCCCTGTGTTCTTCCACGACCAGAAATTGATCAGAGACTTTCTTCAACTCTTTTACATAACTTCTCAATGAAATGCTGTCCACGTACACGAGGTGAGCATGGAGAAGGGAAGGATCCTTTTCCGTCATCTGTTTGCACAATTCTGTGGCCTGCTCTCCCACAGAGATCAAACACAAATGGGAATGTTCAATCTCCTTCTGTTGGTAGATGATTTCCCGACAACTTTGTTCCGGGGCCCGATCCAGACTTTGAAACACCTCATTTCGGGAAAGGCGGATGTAATACGGATCAGGAGATGCCGCCGCCTCTCTGATCACTTTTCTGGTTTCTGCCTCTCCGTGAGGGCAGGCAATCCGAATGTTCTGGAATGATTGCAGGACCGCAATGTCTTCCAAACAGTGATGTGTGGTTCCAAACCAACCGCCGGACACTCCACCGTATGCCGCTGCAATTTTTATATTTTTCCCCATGTAGCCCATGGCCAGCTTAATGCTTTCGGCGGACCGCAAGGCCGCAAAGGAAGCAAAGGTGGAGAAAAAGGGAATAAAACCTCCTTCGGCCAGTCCCGCCGCCATGTCAATCCCCGCCGATTCCGCAATACCGAGGTTCAGGAACCGATCCGGATGCCTTTGCTGAAAGGCATGGTTTTTCCCTCCCAAATCCGCTTCAATGCATAGGATCTTGTCATTCTCACAAGCCAACTCCGCCAACTCTGCTTTATACGCTTCTCTTCCGGATAAACTCATTTTAAACCCATTCTCCATCTCTTAGCAATTTTTTCGGAAATCTTGGCGTAATGGGCATGAGGATTCCCCTCAATCGCCTTGATTCCCTTTCCTTTCACAGTATGGGCCAACACCGCCAGCGGTTTCTCAGGATCAGGCTCCACAGCGGAGAGAATTTGCTCGAAGTCGTGACCATCGATTTCTTTTACTAGAAAACCGAATGATTCGAACATTCCTCTCAGATGATGATATGGCGATATGTCCCTGACCAATCCATCATTTTGCCCTCCATTGCAATCCACGATATAGATAAAATTGGAAATTCCTTTCGCTTGAACGATCTGTGCAGTTTCCCAACAGAGTCCCTCTTGCAACTCTCCATCCCCACCAATGGCAACTCCAATGCCATTTACTCCTTTCATTTTCTGGGCCAGAGCCCACCCGGCAGCATAAGGAATCCCATGACCCAAACTTCCCGTAGCAAAGGGGATCCCCGGGAGTTTATGGTTCGGATGACCGGTCAACAATGATCCGTCCTGTCCATAATTCACCGCCGGATTCTCTTCAATTACCCCGTGTAAATAAAGACATGCATACAGAGCTGCAGCGGAGTGGCCTTTACTGAGTACAATCAAATGATTCGGGTCCTCTCCATATTTGCTGTACACTCCCAGTAACAGATCGATCACTGAAAGACTGCCGCCGATATGACAGCCTGTCGGAGTCGCCGCCATCTCCACAATCAGCTTCCTTGCTTCATTGGCCAGCCCGGACAAGCGATTCACAAGCGACTCGGAATGAATTTCCATTGACCCCAATGTATCCATCTAGGCCTCTCCTCGCATCCGGAACCATTCCGTAATTGCATCCCTCAGAATGGCTCGGGTAGTTTGTACCTCTTCAAAATGCAGGTACTCCTCACTCGTATGGTCGAGGCTTGAATCCCCCGGACCGTACGCCACCATCGGGACTTTGTGCCATGTGGTTGCCAATGTATTCATATCACTGGTTCCCCGCTTTCTGATATAGTGAATGGACTTGCCATGTGCGGAGAAACTGCGGATAAAGGCTTTGACCAAAGGGTCATTTCTCCGGTTGGAGAATCCCGGTGTAGCGCGCAACACCTCGACGGAAACATGTTCACCCAGATGATCCAACCGGATTGCACGGCTGTACTCTTTTCCAGCAGCCGGAGAAATTCTGAAGTTCAGTGTCCCGACAGCGGTGAGCAGATCTTCCTGTTGAAACTGCTTGATGTCAATGAGTGATGACATGGTATTCGGATCGATCTCCCGGACACGTTGTCGAATCTTTTCCACGACCTGGTAGAGCTCATCGATCACACTGATGCTGTCCTTGGCAGCCGTATGCTCCTGTTTCTTGCTGATTGTAATCCGCAGTTTGTACAGCCCGTAGTATCCGAGCGTCAAATGATCCTCTCCGCTCGGCTCACCGATAATGACGGCATCTGCGGGATAGTGATCCCTTACATAGTAAGCCCCTTTGGAAGAGGAGACCTCTTCCTCCACAGCTCCGATCACAAGTAAGGTCCCATCCTCAGGCACGTCCACCTCTTCCAACATATGAACAAAATTGACAAAGCTACCTTTGGCGTCAACAACACCTCTGCCCGAGATGCCATCCTGATCCGTCTCTACTCTCCAGATGGGGGGAACGGTATCCATATGGCCCAGGAGCAGCAACCGATTCGCTCCATTTCCCTTTTGGAAAACGATATTTCCGGCAGCATCTATATTTCCTGAAACCGATGGATACTTGACGGCATCGAGCAAAAATTTGGCAAGCTCATGCTCATCTTTGGATACGGAGGGAATACGGATCACTTTGTTCAGCAGATCGAAGTCAGGTCTGGCCAACTCCCTGGGGAAATTCCAGAACCGGGTAATTCCCCGGCCCGCCAAGGTATGCGGACCGGAAATGTAAACATCGCAGGCACCCTGCTCGACAGCCATATGGGCTGCGCGCACTTTTTGCTTCATTCTTCCTGTGATCGAAGGAAGCTCGTCATCTTGGTACACATCCCGAACCGTCGAGTGGTCGTCATGAATATCCTGGAGGATCCCAGGCGTACCGGTGACAAATCGTAAATGATGCGCATCCAAGTCAATTGCCAAATGGGCTGCCAACATATCTGCATCAATGTTGATATACTCCCCGATCTTTGGATCATAGATCGGAGGCGTCAGACAAACCACATCGTATGTGACCAATACCGATTTCAAAAATTCTTTATGACACCCTGTGTAACGTCCAAACAGGGAGTCACGGACAATGAATGCTCGATTATTTTTGACAGCCTTCAGGGGCTTCGCTTTTTTGCCGGTCACAACCCCATTGTCGCCCCCGAGTTGGGCAAAGACATTCAAATGATGCGATTTCATTGCTTCCACTGTTTTGGCTAAGATCGTCTCATGATAAGCCGCACGGATGATCGGCATTTCCTCTGGAGAACAGTATCGAACTTCATCCCCGCTCGTCAAGGTGAGGAAAGGCATTTCCCGGTTGAGCTGTTCATACTTTTGTTTGATTCCCTCAGCGCCGCCGGCGACAAGGAGTACTTGATTTCCCCTCTGCACAATCTGTTGAATCTCCCTGAAAACCCCTGGTTTATTCATAATGGTACTGCTGCCAAGTTTGATTACATACAGTTTGTCCATTAGGGCCATGCTCCTTCTGCTGAAGATTGAACTCCCGTTTCCTCAGGGAAACCCATATAGAGATTGGCTGCCTGAATGGCTTGTCCGGCAGCACCTTTGATCAAGTTGTCAATACTTGCGATGGATACGCAGTTTCTTCCCTCCACATACACCCCGACTTCCACATCGTTGGTACCTACCACCGTTTTAATCATGGGCAGAGATTGGGCTCCATTTTTTGAACGGAGATAGTGAACGAATGGCTTTGACACATAAGTGCTGTAAAAAGCTTTTTTTACATCGATTTCCGAAACGTCTTCCTTCAGCCGGGAATACGAAGACACCGAGATCCCCCGGGGCAGATCCAAACTGTAAGTGGAGAACTGGAGCTCAATCCTTCGGCCCAGATGCTTCTGAAGGGCAAATTGAATCTCCGGTTGATGTCTGTGCCCATGAGCTTTGTGGGGCCGGAAATTGTGGGAGCGTTCCGCATGGGTCTCCGCACTGGATTTTCCCGCTCCACTTGAACCTGTTTTGGCATCCGTCACCACCCAAGATTCGATCAAGTCATGAGCCACCAGCGGATATAAGGAGTAAATGCTCGCCACCGCCATACACCCCGGAAGATTCACCACTTTGACATCCCGCTTGATCTCACTGAACTCCGGTATGTAGTAATGGCTGCCTCCCGAAAATTCATGTTTGAGTGTCTCAGGATAATATTTCTGCAAGAGGTCTGCATCCGGGATTCGATAATCCCCGCTGATATTGAAGATGTAATCCGTATGTTCCGCTATTCGCTCGATATGTTGAGGCAAAGAACCCGTGGGCAAGCAGGAAAAGATCAGGTCATATCTGCCATCCAACTCGGATAATTTTCTAAACCTTAAGTTACTCTTGTTTTTTTTGTGCCTGGATGATATGAAGTATCGATCCACAGGGGTGCCGGCCTTCGATTCAGATGAGATATACTCCACTTCAATATATGGGTGTCCGCCCAACAACCTGTACAATTCTGAACCGGTAAACCCGGTCCCGCCCAATATGGCCGCCCTTTTCACTTGGTTCTCCTCCAGTCATCCCAATCTGGCATCCCTTTCATATAAAACCTTGATTTCCTTGTTTTTTTCCACGACTTCGCGAATCATGTCGGGATTTTCCTCTATTTTTTTGAATGCTAGGGCGTAAGCTTGAATCCGTTCATATTCGATCGGTGATCGAAGTTCTCTGCAGAGGGTTAACGTGGTACGCAACATTTTCAACGTTTCGGGGAAGTGATGAAGATCATAACCGAAGTCCTCTCGTTCAGATAAGGTAAAGGGATATCCATTACCAAACCCTCTTCTGTTTTTGAAAGGAAGATGTCCCGGGATCGGCATGTTCTGCCACTCCCTTGCAAATACCCCCTCGCTGTTGATGAGCTCCTGGATCGCGTTTTTAACTTTGTAATCCTCCAGATCATCGAGTCCGAGGGATTCCGGAGAGATTCTTATCCGGTACATATTGTAACTGTGCTTGTATCCCTCAGGTACATAAGGTCCCTCGAATAACCGTGTCTCAGACAAGGCCTTGGTCAGATAATCCGCATTTCTCGCCCGGATCGCATCATAATATGGAAGACGTTCCAACTGGCTGATCCCAAAAGCGGCTACAATCCAGGACATCCGGTAATCAATGCCGGATTCCTCCAAGAAGGCTTGAGCCCTTTTCCAATCCGCCTCCTCTTTAAAAAATGCAATTCCACCTTCCCCCCCGACGGGGAAATTTTTGTCCGCCATCAGACTCTGACCCGCCCCATCGCCGATGGAACCGCACATCTGTCCATCGATCGAAGCAGAGTGAGCATGGGAAGCATCTTCCACCAAGCGCAAAGAATACTTGTTGGCGAGCTCCCTCAATCGGGGCAGATCTGCCGGCAACCCGTGCACATGGACCGGCATAATCGCCTTCGTTTTGTTCGTGATCGCTTTTTCCACCTTCACCGGATCCAAACAGTAGGTCCTTGGATCGATATCTACAAAAACGGGAATCGCTTTGGCGGCCAAGACAGCTTGTGCTGTTGCAATGAAGGTGAAAGCCGGCAAGATCACTTCGTCACCCGGTTCAACCCCCACCCCAACCAATGCTAGATGCAGGCTGGAAGTACCACTGGCAGTGGCAATGGCATGATTGGCTCCCACATACTTACGGTAAGCCTCTGTAAATTCATCAACGACACTGCCCTCATCCTGCTGAAGGGAGATCATCATCTGTGTGATGTCTTCTTTGGTAATCACAGGGAACACGGTTTTACGGATGTCTTCGGGAATGATCGGAGGACCGCCTTGATAAGCCAAGGTTTCTTTGATCCAATCCTCAGTTGGTAATGGGAGCGGCTTTCGAATAAAGTCTGTCTTCATTCGCACGATTCCTCCTCAACAGGGATAATTTCACACAGGCAGCAACCAGAGGACTCAGCCTGTAATTGAACTGGATCGCCGGTTGGATTTCCGGATCGCTTTCTTCCTGAGTCCACATCGTTTTCAGATCAAACGCTCCAAAGATTTTGAGCCGTTCAGCTTTCTTCCACACCATCGTGTCATCGGTCGCAATCGCCGCACAGGGACCAAAACCCAATGGAGTGAAATCCAGTACCAAAACGGAGGAACCATCCAGTTTGGAGTGAACCAATTCTTCCACCCGATTTAAATGATCCCAATCGATTGACACACGCTCAAAGCCCAGTGGTACCTTTTCATCAGAGACAAGCTCCACACCCAGCCAATGCAGGAATTTTCTCTCCTGCTCGCTTGCATGATCTATTCTGGTGGAAGAACCGTACACCAGATCCTGTCCCCACAGAGCAGCGTGGACAGCTCCGGTATAGCTGTTAAACAAAGATGCATATTTGGTTTTTGCAATCTTTTTGATTCTTTTTTCCAGTCCTTTTAATTCATTCTCATTTTTCTCTATACTCATAATCACCCCTGAGGTCAGGACCCGGGAGAGGACAAAGGAGATAGAGAAATAATCTTCTTCTTTAATCCGTGAGTTTTTCATTTTTCATCTCCCTTTATCACGAGTTAAAAACCAACTGTTCTTTACGTTTGGCGAAAATGCGACTGCGAACATATTTTGCAATGTAACTGGCTACATCCACACCATGTATTTTCCATGATTTAGAGAATTCTGGGTTTTGGTTTACCTCGCAGACCAAATAACATCGGTTACGGTGGTCATAGAATAAATCGACCCCATAGATCCCCTCGCCCAGGATCCTGGTCAACCGGTGGCAGATCAAACGAATCTCGTTGTTCATTTCCAACGGTTCCACTTCCGATCCCAGGTATGTATTTGTTTTCCAGTTATCCGGGGAAATCCTCCGAAAGGCAACAATCGGTTCCTTTCCCACAACCACCACCCGTATGTCAAAATCCCCCTTATCGATGTATTCCTGAATAAGCACCGGGAAGGACTGCTGACCCGGATCCAGGGACTCCCGGGCAGCAATCCATCCGTCCAGACAATCTTTCCCGACAATTCTAGCAATCCCCCGGCCCCACGATGAACTTGCAGGTTTGATGACGAATATTTTCCCGAAGGTTTCGAATGCATCCAATAGATGGGAGGTCCTGAAAGCAACCTTAAACCTCGGTTGCGGAATTTTATATTTTTGAAAAGTCACCGCCTGATATATTTTGTTCGTACAAATCATGATCGCCCTCACAGAGTTAAGCGTCTCCACTCCCGCCAACTCCAGCAGAGTTGCTCGGTTGAGTGCATTCTTCTGCGACAGGCAACGGATCAGCGCAATCCCCGACATCTGTTCCGGATGACCCGATTCCAAGGGAAGCTCCATGGAATCGAGATTGATTTGAACTTGAAGACCGTCTTTCTCCAGATAATCTGCAATTCGTTTTTCTTCTTCCCGCAGTTTAGTCACACAAAGCAAAACTTCCGTGTGATCGCTACTGTGTTGGGTCACTTTACTCTCCCCATGTTTCTTCAATTTCCGGTGCCAGTTCCACTTTGACCCCATCTCCCGTAATATGAACCTCGTGTTCTTGTCCGCAAGAGGCGCATTCCACGATCTCACCGGTGGTTGCATCCTGGTCCACACTGATTTCATCCTTGCATACAATACACGCTAATTTTTCCATTTTAACTTCTCCCTTCGCAAACTATGTTTTTTTCCATCAATTTCAAAGACAACTGTATACGAAGATGGAATAGCCTGTCAAGGATTTTTATTATATATTTTCAAATTATAACTATACAATTTCAGGATGAAATTATTGTAATAATGCAATATCCCATAAAATAATCTTTACTGTCGTCAACTTTTTATGTAAATTGTGCATCGGATCTATATTCCGATTTCTTCAAATGATGTATACGATATATAGAGTTACAGTTTGTTCTCTTCACCCGCGGGACAACAATCCACTCCTTTAGGGAGGGTCGTCTGAGATTTATTTATAATAATTAAAAAAACGAGAAAGCCCTCCTTTTTTAAATAAAGAAGTGCTTTCTCTTGTGCCAAGGGTGTTGATTGGGGCATGTCTGATCAAACCGTTGCTGGGAACCTGGGGATTGAATCAGTAGCCCCAGTAACCGACTAAAGCGAAGATGGTGGCGATCACCAACAGGAAGATCAGAAGCCGGCCCAGACCGAACCCGTAACCATAGTACCCGTAGCTCATGAACCACCCTCCTTTCCCGCCCTTCTCGATCCTATCCTATGCACGGGATTTTCAGCCGGGTGGGCTGGTTCCGCAGGTCGATCGTCCAAAAACAGTAAAGCTCCCGTCAATTCACAGACGGGAGCCTGAACCGGTTCATTGCTTCATGCGGGGGTCGAACACATCCCGCAATCCGTCGCCCAATAAGTTAAAGCCGAGGACGGTAAACATGATGGCTAAACCGGGAAACAACATCGTCCACGGGGCAGATTGAATGAAACCCCTGGAGTCGGACAACATCTTGCCCCATTCGGGTTCCGGGGGCTGGGCACCCAGCCCGATAAAACCGAGGGCGGCCGCTTCCAACACCGCTGTTGCAAAACCGAGGGTTCCCTGCACCATAATCGGAGTCCAGGAATTGGGCAGTATGTGTCGCAGCAGAATCCGGCTGTTTTTCATACCGATGGCCCGGGCGGCCAACACATAATCCTCCTGCTTCACGGATAACACCCGGGAGCGCATCAGGCGGCCAAAGGTGGGGATATTGATAATGGCGATGGCGTACATAGCGTTCTGCAGGCTGGGACCCAACATGGCCACAATGGCGATCGCCAACAGAATGCTGGGGAAAGCCAGCAGGATATCGAACATCCGGGAGATAATCGTATCTCTCCACCCTCCGTAATAGCCCGCAACCAAGCCAAGCAAAGAGCCGATCACAATGGAACCGGTGATGGCGAAAAAACCCACCCAGAGGGAGATCCGGGCGCCGTAAACCACCCGCGCAAAGATATCCCGTCCAAAATCATCCGTGCCAAACCAGTGATCCGCAGAGGGAGCTTGCAGCCGGGCGTCTGCATCAATCTGGTTGTATCCATAGGGAAGTAACAAGGGGGCAATCAAAGCGATGATAATGAAAAAGAGAATGATTCCCCCTCCGATCATAGCGGAACGGTGTCGCAGCAGGGCCCGCAGGGAATCCCGGAAGGGAGATTCCCGCTCCACTTCCGTCCCGGCTGTCGGCTCCGGTTCCCCGACCGGCATCGTGGGTGCATTGGTGGACATGGGATCACTCCTTTCCGTATTGGATCCGCGGATCGATCCATGCGTACATGAGGTCGACGATCAGGTTGATCACCACGAAAATCGTGGCCACTACCAAGATGCCAGATTGAATCACGGGATAATCCCGGGTGCTGATCGCTTCATACAGATAACGACCCACCCCCGGCCAGCTGAAAATCGTTTCGGTCAACACCGCTCCCCCCAACAGGAGGCCCATTTGGAGACCGAAGACGGTCAAAATGGGGATAAACGCGTTTTTCAGAGCGTGCTTATAGATAATCAGTCCCTCTCCCACTCCTTTGGCCCGGGCGGTCCGAATATAATCGGAACGAAGCACTTCCAGCATGCTGGAGCGGGTGATCCGGGCGATGATCGCCATCGGAATCGTCCCCAGGGCCAATGCGGGCAGAAGAATATGGTTGAATGCATCCATAAACGCCTCAAAATTCATTTGAATCAATGCATCTATAAAAACAAATTGGGTGATCGGTTCAAAAAACATCCGGGGATCCATCCGCCCGTTGGAAGGCAACCATCCCAACTCCTGGGCAAAAATCCACTGTTCCACCAGACCCAGCCAGAAAACCGGCATCGACACCCCGATCAATGCGATCACCATCGATGTGTAATCGACGACGGTATTGTGCCGCCACGCCGAGAAAATACCCAGATTGACTCCAAAGAAGACTGCGATGATCATCGCGGCCAGCGCCAACTCCATCGTGGCAGCCAAGTACGGACCGATCTCTTCCAGGATGGGACGTCCCGTCTTGATCGAAGTCCCCAAGTCTCCATGGAGAAGATCTTCCATATATCGAAAATATTGAAGATAAAGCGGATCATTCAAACCCATCTGCTGTTCCAGTTGCTTAATCGCCTCGGGAGAGGCCTTCTCCCCCAGAATGGCTTGAGCCGGACTACCCGGAATGGCATGGACAATAGAAAAAGTGATGAATGACATCCCGATCAACACCGGGATCAACATCAATAACCTCCGGATCGTATAGGCAATCAACAGTTTCACCAGCCTTTCAAAGCGGCCATGTGCAAGAAATAAAGGCGGCATTACGGTCCCGCAACGCCGCCATCAAGTTTACTTTTGGATGTCGACTTCAGCCAGACTCTCGCTTCCTCTCGGATGAGGGACATACCCTTTCACATAGGACTGCCCGGCGAGCGGCGGTTGGGCATGGACTAACGGAACCCATGGTGCATCTTCATGAATGATCTCCTGAGCCTCCATATACAGCTTTTCACGCTCGGATTGCTCTGTTTCCCGTTGCGCTTGGATCAGGATATCATGCAACTTGTCGCTTTTGTAGAAAGCATAATTCTGGGCGGGAATCCTCGTGTTATCCTTATCCAGGTTGACATAGATGAAGTTATCCGGATCTCCATTGTCTCCGTTCCATCCAAGCAGGATCATTTCATGCTCTCCTTGCTGAGCCTTCTCCAGATAAGTGGTCCATTCCGGACTGACGATCTTGGTTTTGATCCCGATCTTCTTCAGGTCCGCCTGGATGTACTCAGCAATCTTTTTCCCGTCGGGCATATATGGACGGGGTTCGGGCATCGCCCAAAATTCCACTTCGAACCCTTTCTCGTAACCGGCTTCCTTCAAGAGCTTTTTCGCCTTTTCAAGATCGTATTCATAGTCCTGAATCTCATCATTGTAGCCCCAGAGGGACGGTGGCATCGGGTTTTTGGCCGGTTCAGCCAGGCCCGCATAGAAGCTCTTGATCAATGCTTTTTTGTTGACAGCGTGGTTGATGGCTTGGCGCACCTTTTTGTTGTCAAAGGGCTTCTTCTCCATGTTCATGGCCAGGTAGCCCACGTTGTTGGGCGGTCGCTTGTAGAGCTGCAGCTTTTCATCGGATTCCACTCGTTGGGCATCATCCGGATTAAGCCCATCCATCACGTCGATGTCTCCGGATTGAAGTGCCGTCAAGCGGGCGGAGTTGTCCGGGATGGACTTGAAGATGATCTTATCCAGCTTGGGCAGCCCTTTTTGCCAGTAATCCTCATTTTTGACGAGGGTGATGGTATCCCCCTTCTTCCAGCTCTCAAATTTGAAGGGACCCGTCCCCACCGGATGTTTGGCGAACTCTTGGGGGTCCTTCTTCACCGCTTCCGGGGAAGCGATGGCAAAGGGAGACATGGCCAGATTCTGCAAAAAGGGACCTTGGGGCTCCTTCAATTTAAACTCCACCGTGTGCTCATCCACCGCTTTGACACTTTCGATCACATGGCCTTTGTCCTTTTTGAAGCCCCCGAACATGGAAGCATAGTAGATGAAGTCATCCTTTTTGCTCGGCAGCATCTCCTGGTTCATCCAGCGTTCAAAGTTGAAGACAACAGCATCAGCGTTAAAATCAGTCCCATCGTGGAACTTCACACCCTTGCGGAGGTGGAAGGTCCAGGTCTTTCCATCTTCCGATGTTTCCCACTTTTCAGCCAATCCAGGCACGACTTCCAGGTTATCCTTCTTATAATCGACCAAGGATTCCATCACATTTTCGGTTACCCGCATGGACTCCCCATCCGTCACCAAGGAAGGATCCAGTTTGGTGGAGTCCGCCCCGCGACCGTAGATCAGTGTCTTCCCCTGGTCAGCGGACTTGTTGCCCCCGCATCCGGCGAGAATGGTGGATAAAATAAGCGCAAATCCCACGGCAAGCAACAAAGACTTACGCATTTTCATCTGTCAAAACGCCCCCTTAAGATTTTATCTCGATCCAAAACCATTGCCTCGTAAACCTTCGCCTGCCAACACCTCCTTCACGAAATCTCATGATCCATCCTCCAACAGATGACAAGCTGCAAAATGACCTCCTCCGTAATCTCTGAACTCCGGACGGATTTGTCCACAGATTTTGATCGCCCGGGGGCAGCGGGTATGAAAGGCGCATCCCTTCGGTGGCTGGCTGGGGCTGGGCACGTCGCCGCTCAGGATGATCCGCTCCCGTTTCACTTCCGGGTCGGGGATCGGCACTGCCGACATCAGTGCCTGAGTGTAGGGGTGAAGCGGGTTGTCGAAAAGTTCATCCCGGTCGGCCAACTCCACCATCCGCCCCAAGTACATCACCCCCACCCGGTCACTGATATGCCGTACTACACTCAAGTCGTGGGCGATAAACAGATAAGTCAGGTCAAACTTTTCCTGCAAATCTTCCAGCAGATTCAATACTTGAGACTGGATGGAGACATCCAAGGCTGACACCGGTTCATCAGCGACGATCAGTTTCGGCTTTACCGCCAGTGCCCGGGCAATCCCGATCCGTTGCCGCTGTCCTCCGCTAAACTGATGGGGGTAACGAGCGGTATGATAGGAATCGAGGCCCACCACCTGCAATAACTCCTGCACCTCCTCCTTCCGCTCCCGGGCGGTTCCGATCCCATGAACCCGCAAGGGTTCCTCAATGATCTCCCCCGCCGTTTTTCTCGGGTTGAGGGAAGCAAAGGGATCCTGAAAAACCATTTGCAGTTCCCGTCGCATCCGGCGCATCTCTTCGGATTTCAACCGGGTCAGGGAAGTTCCCTCAAACTTCACCTCCCCCCCCGTCGGCTCTTCCAGGCGAAGAATGGTGCGGCCGGTGGTGGATTTTCCGCAACCGCTCTCTCCGACAATGCCCAGGGTCTCCCCTCTTTTCACGAAGAAGGAGATGTCATCGACGGCCTTCACTTCCCCCACCCTCCTGCCGAAAATCCCGCCACGGATCGGATAGTATTTTTTCAGATTTTTCACTTCAAGCAGTGTTTGTGGTGGCGTCACGATCCGCTCCCCTCCTTGTTCCATCTTTATCTTCCAGCCAACAGCGACTGACATGGCCGTCTCCCAGTTCAAGCAACTGCGGCTCCTGTTCCCGGCAGATATCCGACGCAAATTCACAGCGCGGGGCAAAACGACACCCGGTCGGTAACTTCCGTGGATTGGGAACATGGCCTGGGATGGAGTACAGTCGGTCGATACGCTTGTCCAGTTGGGGGATGGATTTCAGAAGGCCCTTGGTATAAGGGTGGCAAGGGTTTTTAAAAAGGGTTTGAACATCCCCCTGCTCAACCACCTGTCCGGCATACATCACCACCACCCGCTGGCACATCTCCGCCACCACACCGAGATCGTGGGTAATCATCAGAATGGCTGTTCCCGTCTCCCGGTTCAGCCGCCGCATCAGATCCAGGATCTGGGCCTGGATGGTTACATCCAAGGCCGTGGTCGGCTCGTCGGCGATCAACAGCTTGGGACGGCAGACCATGGCCATAGCGATCATCACCCGCTGGCGCATTCCGCCGGAAAGCTGGTGGGGATACTCATCCAGAATCCCTTCTCGGAAGATTCCCACTTCCCGCAAAGTTTCCCGTGCCCGTGACAGCGCTTTCTTTTTGTTGACCTTTTGATGTTGCCGGATCGCCTCCACCATCTGGTTACCGATGGTGAACACCGGGTTGAGGGAAGTCATCGGTTCCTGAAAGATCATCGCCACGTCGTTGCCCCGGATCTTCTGCCACTCCCTCCCCTTCAACCGGGTGAGATCCTTCCCTGCAAACCGGATGGATCCGCCTGCCACCTTTCCTGGCGGCTGGGGTACCAGTCCCATCACCGACAGCGAGGTGACGCTCTTTCCGCAGCCGGATTCTCCGACCAGTCCGACTATCTCCCCTTCACTGACAGTGAGATCCACCCCGTCAACCGCCTTCACGACTCCTTTATCTGTTTGGAAATGCATCTTGAACCCAGTGATCTCAAGCAATGCTTCAGCCATGAAGACACCTCAATCATATGAAATATCGGAAAAAGAATTCGGTGAATCGACTGGATAAATGAATCCCTTTATGACTGGATATATTCGATATAACTAAACAATCTTCCTTCAGTCAATATCTATTCAAAAAGACGGATAAGACTAAATCTTTTCTCCCATCTGTATCATCCAAAGAGAATCCTTGATTTCACAGCCTGGATCGGCTGTCCGCCCTTGTCGGACATTCAGGAATCGTCAAAAAATACCTTATATAAATTATCCATATTTTGGGTATAAAATTGTATGTGACCACATGACCGGTTTACAGTCCTACGCTTTTTCCAGATGATTCAAGGCAAATCGATGATGTCTCCTTTGTACAAAATTTATGATGAAGGGCTTGCTCTTTTGACCGATTTTTCGGAGCGGAGGGTAAATCATGGAGAAACCCTGCTCTTTACACCTTTTTTACATGGGCTTGGGTGGGAAGAACCGGTCAATCACCGTGAAACCCGCTGCCTCCATCCGGAATGAGGCGATGCGGTTATAAATGGGAGCCCATGGCCAGGAGCTTCACGCCATGTAAATCCAGAGAAGGGATCACATGATCAATAGAATTGGCGGACCAAGTGGTCTCTTCCAACCGACTTTGAAGAATTTCCACTTGCTGAAGCCCTTCTTCCCAGACTCACTCTTCGAGAACTGCCGACATCCGGGGTTCCAATGACTCTTTCTTGAATCAAGCAATCCGGAGGTAATTGTTTTCTTCTCTCCGGTGTATCCAACTTCTCCCTCGAGTCAAAGCTCTTGGCAGCCTTCCACTTTCCCCGATTCATCTGCGGGCAGATACAAAAAAGCCCGCAGCGGACCTTTTGGTGACCGTCACCGGGCATCGATATCCAATTCCCGCACCCGCTTCAGGTCACGACGTTTCTCCACATACTTTCGGATATCGTCCAACAGCTCCATTGGACGGGGGACCGCTTCCATCACCAAAATGGGCATGGTTTCGTCCGTTGTGATCAGGACCAGGTTTCCCTTGCCGAAGATTCGGTAGAGAAAAGGCTGCTCCAGTCTGAGATCCCGCACTCGATACAATTCGATCTCTTCGGTTTCCTTGGACAAAATCCCGGTGGTCACCCGGATCCGTTCCGTGGTCACTCGATAGCGGGTCGATTTCAGTTTCACCGCAACCCACAAAGCAATAAAGATTGGAATTACCAACACACAGGTCACCAGACATAACAGATAAGTACCGATACGGGCCACGTGGGAAGTGGCGCCTTCCCAAACGACTTCCTCCCGGGTCTCTTCCTGCATTTTCATCCACCTCCGTCTTTCACTTTACCATGAACAAGGATACTGACAAGCTATTAATCGCCTGATTTCTCTCAGGCGGAGGCAGAATCCTTTCTGAAGGCTTGTCTTGATACAGGAGAGGTTGCCCGCGGGATCTTACGGCGGGGAACGGTCAACAGATACTGATGAAAGGGAAGACAGCGGACCAGCTGAATCAATCCGACGGTCAGGGCAAGCACCACCACATAGAGCAAGGGGAGGAAAACCGGACTCCAGATCCGTGGGGAAAGGGTTTCCATCATCAGCATGATAATGATCGGATGTACCAGATAGATCCCGAAACTGAAATTGCCCAGGGCCATCAGCCCCCTTTTCACTCCCGACCACCGATCTCCCCAACGGAGGTGAGCCCCGATGCCGGCCAGAAGGAGGATGGGGGTGTTGAAAAGATTCATCGGGCGGGCGGGACCGTATAGTCCCTTTATTTGATATTCCATCATCCCTCCGATGAGGACCGGAACGGCCATCACCGGGAACCATCCCCCTTTTGTCCCCAACCATGCCCGGATTCGATCCCAATGGTGGGAGAATAATCCTCCCAACATAAAATAAAACATCCAGGCGGGAAACAGAGATTTCCTCGCCGAGTCGATCATCTCTCCCCAACTTCCGGCCCAGAGCGATGGATCCACCGTTAAAAAAATGAGATTGAGTGTCAGGGCCATCATGACCCCCACCCACCAGGCACCTGTGGAACACAGCAGTCGTTGAAGAAGAGGGAATATCAGATAAAACTGAATCACCACCGCCACGAAATATAAATGGTAGAAAGCCCGCCCGGATGCCATCATCATCGCCCAGTGTTTCCAGGAGACAAAATGGTCCACCTGGTATCCATATTTCAAAATGATCAGATAAACCATGCTCCAGATTAGATAGGGGATGACGATCTTGTGGATCCGGGAACGGATGAAACTCCACAGCCGGAACCCCTTCACTTTCACCTGATGAAAGAGGATAAATCCGCTGATCACCGCAAATACCGGTGTCCCGAACCTGGCCAGCTGATTGACCCAGAGGGTGAACCCGTCCCAACCTCCCTGCTGGTAGTAAACACCGGCAGATACATGGACAGCCAACACCAACAGACAGGCGACTGCCCGAATTCCGTTGATTTCTTCGATAAAGCGCACCATTTTCATGAGGTCCCCTCCTCTGATCCTCTCATGTGGCCCCAAGATAACATAGAGAATGAGGAAGGGATTCAATCTTCACCTAAACTTAAACAATTCCATCAATCCTTAACAAAAACATCCTTACCACTCTGCGAAAATAACATTGACAATCTTCTGATTTAAATTAATATACGAAGTGCAGACAAAATATAAAACGATCAGGAGGGAAGGTTTTGAAAGGGAAACGAGTGGGAATTGTCTCCGTCCTGGCCTTGGCCATCGTTTTAGTGTTCAGCACTTCGGCCTATGCCACACCGCCTTCCGGAAAAAATCCGGCGGAACGGGTGTCAGCGGAGCGGATTTATGGACATATCGCCAAGCTGGCGGACCGGGACAATGCCCGAATGACAGGGTTTGAAGGGGAACACCGTGCCGCCGATTATCTGGTGAAAGAACTGAAAAGATACGGGCTGAAAGTGGAAAGGCAGACATTTCCGATCCTGGCTTTCCGGAGTCACGGTTCTGAAGTGAAAATCACCACGCCTGATGAAAAAACACTGGAATCCCACACCTTCACCTACACTCCGGCCACTCCGAAGGGTGGATTGACTGCGGAGCTGGCTGATGCCGGTCTGGGACTTCCTGAAGACTTCTCCGGAGACGTCAAGGGGAAAATCGCCCTGATCCAACGGGGAGAGATCAGCTTCTTTGAAAAGGCGCAAAACGCCGCCCAAGCTGGTGCCGTCGGGGCGATCATCTATAATAACACCGAGGGGCCGGTCAACGGCACCCTGGGAGAACCCGCACAGATCCCGGTTGTCTCCTTGTCCAAAGAAGACGGGGAAGCATTGAAAAGCCAACTGACCACCGGGCAAAGGGTGGAAGCCACCATGGTCGCCGACGTGGAGCTTTTCCCCAGCCACTCCCAAAATGTGATCGGCACCATTCCGGCGCAGAAAGGACCGAAAAAAGCCAAAACGATTGTGGTGGGCGCCCATTATGATGGTGTGGACAGCGCCGCCGCCAACGACAACGCCTCCGGTACCGGCACGCTGTTGGAGTTGGCCCGGGTGCTGTCCAAAGAGAAGCTCCACCACAATGTCAGGGTGATCTTCTTTGGAGCGGAAGAAGTGGGACTGGTCGGCTCCACCCGCTATGTGGAATCCCTGAGTAAAGGTGAGCGGGACAACATCGCGGCCATGATCAATATGGACATGGTTGGAGTCGGGGATACAATCGGCATCATGACCGCCTCTGAGACGGCAGACAGCTTTGTTGCCAATCTGGCCGAGGAACTCGTCAAGAAAGGCGGACACGACTATGAACGGTACACCTCCACCCGCAGCGATCACGTTCCCTTTGAAGAGGCGGGAATCCCGACGGCTTTCCTGAACTACCACCCCGATCCGTACTATCACACCAAGGAGGATACCCCGGATAAGATCAGCAAGGAAAACCTGCACCACATGGGCACCCTGGTCACCCGGCTCACCCACACCCTGGCGGATAACAACAAGCTTCCCAAGAAAAAATATCGTATCGAGAAACTCCAACTGCAACAGATCCATTACTTTGAATCCGATTTAAAATGAATGAAAAGAATCCGCCCCCAACCAATTGGGGAGCGGATTCTTTTCATTCCCGATAATCGCAAAGATGTTTCCGATGATCCCCATATGATCGTGGTATCCGCTACAACCCCCACCTTTTTAACAAACCGGGTGAAAACAGCTCGATCAGGCTATTCAACCAGTCAGGAGGAAGTTACAAAAAAGGGTTGAAACTAATTGTTCTCAACCCGTATGTGGAAGAAAACATCAGATCAGTTCCTTCATCCCCATCACGGCGAGGACGGCCCCGGTGATGACAACCAGGATGGGAAGCCGGAAGTAAGCCAGACCTCCGGCCACCAAGCCGCCGATCAGGCCGACGTAGGGAACGCTGGGTTCCACGGACAGGACCCCCGGGAAGATCAATGCCCCTAGAGCGGCATAAGGGATACTGTTTAACCAGAGGCGAAACCGACGAGGCAACTTCCATCTGCCCATCACCCAGACAGACAGCCAGCGGGGAACCATGGTGACCAGAGACATTCCGAAAATGATCCAGACCAGATTCATGACGACTCCTCCTTCATCCAAAAGGATCCGATCCCCCCTCCAAGAACCGTGGCCAGGACGATGGCCCAGCCATCATCCAACACCTGGCTGAATCCCCAACAGAGAAGCATGCTAAACAGAGCCACAGCACCCGCCCGCCATTCCTTGCGGACGGCAGGTACCAGCAATCCGATGAACATCGCATACAAAGCGATGGACATACTTTCACTGAGCGTCGGCGGAATCACCCGGGAAAGAAGATGGCCCGCCAGGGAGCCGATAACCCAGGAAGTGTACGCTCCCAACATCATTCCCGCCACATATTGCGGTGACATCTTTTTTCCTGAGCTGGCCGGGACAGAAGCCATCGCAAAGGTCTCATCGGTCATCCCCGAGGAGATTGCAAGCTTCCAACGAAAAGGAAACTCCCGGAGTAAATTCATCAGGGAAAGTCCCATCACAAAATGGCGAAAGTTGAGGACAAAGGTGGCCGCCACCACTTCCACCCCCCCAACCCCCGTTGCCAACATATTGACAGCCATAAACTGGCTGGCCCCGGCATACACCAACATGGACATCAAGGTGGTTTGCAAAACGGGAACCCCCGTCTGCTGTGCAATCACACCGAAGGTGACAGCAACCGGAAAATATCCCACCATAATCGGAACGGCTGTGGATAATCCCCGGAACCATTCTCCCCGTTGTTGAGACACATCCGATTCTCCTCTGTTTTTCTAACAAGAATACCACAACAAAAAACCCCGTTCATCCGGGGTGATTTGGAAATTTTGCCCCTTTCCCTCCCGCGGTTCCCGGGGTCAGGATTGTTGGTTCAAACGGGATTGGATGCGAATCTTTCCCGATTGGGAGAGGTACTCTTCTTTCAGACGGTCCCAAGCCACCTGATGGGCCAGAGACTCCTTCTCCTCGATCTCTCCCGTCAGATGAAGCCAAATCAGTTGATAAGCAGAAGAATAGATTTCAGCGGCTCGCTTAGAAAGATGCGCCTTTACATGATCATGCAACGGCAGATTTTCCATTTCCACTGACATGCCCTCACTCCTATGCCGTGTTCATACGGAAAAAATCCCCATTCCACCGAAAATCCGAAAAAATACCCTTTCATTAAACCGGAATCTGACATGAAAGGCAATACCGATCCATCAATATTCTACGAGAGGCATAGGAAAAGCCGCCGAATAGCATAGTGGACATGTCGAAATCCCCAGAGATCACGGCTTTGGGATATAGACTTCAGTCCCCTCCAAAATCCCGGTCCGTCCCCGAACCGTTCCCTTCGGCGGCGGCCTCCGTAAGGGCTTTTTCTTCCAGCGGAATCCGTATCTTCAAAAGGACAAGCAAGTTGAGAACAGACAGGGTGATCGCCGTCACATAGGCGCCAAACAAGAGGGGCAAGACCAAAAGCTCCGTCACCACCACCACATAATTGGGATGGGAGAGGTATTTGTAGGGCCCGCGCACCACCCGCGGGTGTCCTGGTACCACCCAGATCCGGGTGTTCCAATAGGGGCCGAGGGAGTGAATGCTCCAGATTCGAAGTCCCTGGGCCGCCAGAAACAGAAAAAAGGGAATCGGCCACCAGGCAGGGGGTTCGGTGCCGATCCCGATCACCTCCCAAGCCAGGGATATAAAGAAAAGTAAATGGATTCCCACCAACAACGGATAATGCCCCCGACCCACCTCGACCCCACCCTGGCTGCGAATCCAGCGGGTATGCTTTCGGGCCAAAAGCAACTCCGCCCCCCGTTGTAACAGCAGACCGGTCATCACCATCGGAAACCAAAAGCTCACATCCCCCACCCCTTCCTTCACCATCGGAGCAGCATCAATTCGGAGCTGAAACCGGGCCCCAGCGCTGTCAACAAACCGTGCTCTCCTGGCTGATGGGATTCCTGCAGTTCTCGTTCCAGAACAAATAGAACTGTTGCCGATGACATATTGCCATATTTCTTTAACACAGCATGGGAATGAACCAACGCCTCACCAGGCAACTCCAGAACCTCCTGGTACGCTTTCAGTACCTTGGCTCCGCCGGGGTGAGCCATATAGCGACGGATCTGATCCGAAGCCACTCCCGTCCGCTCCAAAAATTCCTTCACCGCCGGCAGGACTTCTTTTCGGATGATTCCGGGAATGTCCCGGGAAAAAATCACCTTCAGCCCGTCATCGGTCACATCCCAGCCCATCACATCCAAAGAGTTCGGCCACGTCGTGGTCATGGTATCCAGCACTGCCGGCGGATCTCCCCACTCTCCCGGAATCCGGGCGGCATCTCCTGCCACCAGCACAGCGGCCGCTCCGTCGGCAAACAGGGAAGTGGCCACCAGATTGCTTTTGGAGCGGTCGTTCAGCCTGAAGGTGAGACTGCACAATTCCACTGCCAACAAAACCACTCGGCTGTCGGGAAAAGCCCGGGCATATTCACAGGCTCGGGCCAACCCTGATGCCCCCCCGGCACACCCCAATCCCCAGATCGGAGTCCGTTTTACATGCCGGTTTAATCCCAACCCCTTCACCATACGGGCATCAATACTCGGAGTGGCCAGGCCGGAGGTGGAAACAAAAAACAGATGATCCACCTCTCCTGGTGAAAGTCCCGCCCTTTCCAGGCAACGGATCACTGCTTCCTTCCCCAGAAGACAAGCCATCTCAATGTAGATCCGGTTCCGTTCGGCAAACCCTCGATCCTGTTCATACCAGGCTCGGGGGCGGCTCAGATATCGAGTTTCAATCCTGGAATTCTCAAAAATCGGCAGATATCGGTCGATGTCATCGAAGGAATCTTCAAAAAGCCGGCGCACAAACTCCCTTGCTTCTTTCTGGGGAAGGATATGCTCCGGAACTGCGGTACCCACCGACACGATCCGAGGCATAAATCCCATCCCTCCAATCTTTTTTGGGACTTTTGTACCTGCTAGTCTGCTCCTTCCAACTGGAAATATACGCCACACGAACAGCAAGAGACCGCATGCCCTGAAGTACGCACGGTCTCTTGTCATCCGGTTCCTCCTACGGGTTCACATCTTCCGCAGCTTCACTTCCCGGACCACATGATCCGGCCCTTTGGTCAGGATAAGACGGGCACGCTCCCGGGTCGGGAGGATGTTTTGCAACAGGTTGACCCGGTTGATCTCCTCCCAGATCCCCCGGGCGGTAATGACGGCCTCTTCTTCGGTCAGGTCGGCATAGCGGTGGAAATAAGAGTTGGGATCGCGGAATGCGGTTCGGCGGAGCACCTGAAAACGCTCCACATACCAGCGAGCGATATCCTTTTCATCCGCATCCACATAAATGGAAAAATCAATAAAATCGGATACAAAAACAGAGGGAGCCACAGGCCCCACACAGGGATTCTGCAGAATGTTCAGTCCCTCCACCACCACGATGTCGGGACGGCGAACCCACTTTTTTTTCTCCGGCAAGATATCGTAGGCCAGATGGGAATATAGAGGTACGCTCACTTCTTCTTTACCTGATTTCAAATCAGCCAGAAACCGGATCAATCCCTCCAGGTCGTAGCTTTCAGGAAAGCCTTTTCGTTTCATCAGGCCTTTTTCTTCTAAAACCCGGTTGGGGTAGAGAAACCCGTCCGTCGTCACCAATTCCACCCGGGGATTGCCCGGCCAGCGACGCAAAAGTGCCTGCAGCACCCGGGCGGTTGTGCTCTTACCCACGGCGACACTGCCGGAGATCCCGATAATAAAGGGGATTTTGGGGTTCAGGTCTCCCAGAAACAACCTCGTAGCCTCGGACATCTTGCGGTTGCTGGTGGCTAACAGGTTCAGGAGACGGGACAGGGGGAGGTATACTTCCGATGCTTCTTCCAGGGAGAGATTTTCGTTGATCCCCCTGAGATTCTCCAATTCTGTCTCAGTCAGAGGCATGGAGACAGAAGCTCGCAACTTTTT
This sequence comes from Kroppenstedtia guangzhouensis, assembly GCF_014637345.1. Lineage (GTDB taxonomy): Bacteria > Bacillota > Bacilli > Thermoactinomycetales > DSM-45169 > Kroppenstedtia > Kroppenstedtia guangzhouensis. The sequence continues at coordinate 243,511 of NZ_BMEX01000004.1, read as the reverse complement.
CCACTGCTCCCTGTTCAATGTGAGATAAGGTGATAAACTCTCCGGCGATTTCATCCTTGTCGCCCTCCTCCCGTATGCAATTCCCACCCTATTGTACCTGAAGGAGAAAACCACGAAAATAAAAGATTTCTTCCTTTTGTCCGTACCAAAGCAATCACAAGAATTCTGCGTTCGCCCGGGAAGCTCTGTTGACAAAGGACGATCCCCATTTCTACCACTTGATGAATGATCCGGGGTGAATGTTTGTGAAACCCCGGATACACTTGTATTCATCACCATCCGGCTGTCCACTGTCTCCGCCCCTTTCAGGGTGAATCGGCAATAGGCCGTATGCGAAAAATTCTCCCTTCGGCAGATGGCATCCGGACGTCATCTCCTTTATGCTTGTATCAAGCAGCCCGCCACAACAACCTCCATTTATCCATGTTCCCCCCATCAGGGGGGCTTTTTTTGATCCTGGGAACTTTTTATCTCCACAACAGTCGAAACAAGCCTATTATTCTGTGATACAATGCCCCAAAAGGCCTGTACTCATCCCGAGGGTTTTTCGGAGGATCAAACCTTGAAAATCAAGTTTACCGCGACACACTGGCTGGTATTGGGGTCTGCCATCACCCTGTTTATCTTGGATCTGTGGATCGAAAACGACTCCGATTCCTTCTATTTCAACACCTTTTTAGGCGACCTGCTGGGATTCGACTTTCCCTTCATCATCACATTCCTCTTGGTGATTTTCTGTATTCTGGTGGCCCGGTTGCGTGGGGAAGAATATAAAGCAATCCTCGCCGATAAGGCGCGAACCTTTATGGAACTGTATGACGATTTGCAGGAAATGCAGTGGAGAAACTCAGTGGAGAAAGCGATGGAACGCTTCACCAAGAACGAACCTTACGTGTTGGCCGCCCAGCTGTACAGATACAGCTTCAAACATTATCACCATCATGTGAAAGTGCAAGCCAATCATGTTTCTGCCTATGTTTCGGAAGGGATCGAGTTAAATGCCTTGGTGCAGATCATCTTTCAGATCGACAAAAAACTGTACAAACAGTTCATCCAAGCCAAAAAAGAGATGGATCAAAATATCCCCGATCGACTGCTCACCCTCATCGGGAATCTTTACCATGAGATCAAAGAACAAAGTCATCAAGACCGGATGAATGACCAACTGGCGATGAAATACGCCTTTTTGGTGATGGGAGTCAACATTTTGGAGAATAAACTGAATCTCGATGTCTCCTTTTCCCTGGACCCGGAGATTGAGCGGAAGTTGAATGAACACAAGCGAACGGGGATCCTGCGCGGAATTTTGTTGGACGATGAAGTTTATACCTTTGAACACAAGGGAATCAGCCGCAAACGGGGACGCCTCTATCTCACCCGGACCACTCAGGTCCACGATACACCGTATATCTTCCTGTTGACGATCAACCCCGATCTTTTATCGGAAGCGGAGGGCTACGACCAACTGGAGCAACTTCAAAAAAAATTCGCGAAACATATGCAACAGGCTTTCGATTTGTCGTATACTATAAACAGAGATCAATGATGAAAAGGGGTCGGATCGCGCTTGGAAAAGTCTTATCCGCCTCAGACCAGCCTGAATGAACAAGTGATCATCAACAGTTTGCGACAGCTGGGTTTCACAGTGGAAAAGGGCGGGTCGAAAAAGACAAATCAAAAGCGTCTGTTCTCCGCTGTCATTGGAAAAGCCACAGAACGCCTCGTATTGGAATGAACCCCGGAAATCCGGGGGTTTTTTATTTGATTTGCGCCCTTAGCAGCATAAACGTGGATCTGTGAATTGAGGAGTCGAATATTATTGATGTGATCCATCACCAAAGTTTGATTGACTTGATCCCCCAGGGAGAACAAAGGGCGCCACCACACCCTCCCTGTGAATTATCGCTTGGCCACACGTGCCTGGTATACCCCCGATATTGATGAGATGCTTCGTACAAAAAATCAAACCCCTTTTTGTGAAGGGGTTCTTCAATGGCTTATTTCTTCATCAGCCTGTTGACTGTCACCATCAGTTCATCGATCACTTCCTCGTCACCTTCCTGGATCCGTTCGACAACGCAGCTTTTCATGTGTCCTTCCAGTAGAATTCGACTGACGCTGTTCAGGGCCGACTGAACGGCGGCGATCTGGGTCAATACATCATCGCAGTAGGTATCATTCTCAATCAGACGACGCACCCCGCGGATTTGTCCTTCAATGCGGTTCAGTCGGGAGGTGAGATTGTTTTTTACCCGATGGGAATGGTGGCTTTTTCTCACTCTTTTTCTCCCGGGATCCAGATCCGGATTGGCAATCTTCATTGGTTCTCCTCCTTCCTTTCCATCATTATACACAGCAGTTGATTCTTTATTTGATATAAAACTTCCACTTTTGAAACCAAGGTCACTTCAGCTTGACCCGTTGCAACCGAAGCGCGTTCAGAACGACGGAAACGGAGCTGAAAGCCATTGCCGCCCCGGCCAGCCAAGGAGCCAAGAAACCGACTCCAGCCACCGGGATGCCGATCACATTGTACGCCAGAGCCCAGAACAGATTTTGATGAATGTTCCGCACCGTCTTCCGGCTCATGGCGATCCCGTCGGAAATGCCGTTCAGATCCCCGCGCATCAGGGTGACATCCGCCGCTTCCATGGCCACGTCTGTCCCGGTGCCGATCGCCATCCCGATATCAGCCGTCGCCAGGGCAGGCGCATCGTTGATCCCGTCACCCACCATCGCCACCCGGTGACCCGCCTCCTGCAATTTTTTCACTTCCTCCGCCTTCTGTTCCGGCAACACTTCCGCGATCACATGGTCCACACCCACTTCCCGGGCGATGGCACGGGCCGTCAGTTTGTTGTCACCTGTCAGCAACACCACATCCAGTCCCATGTCATGCAAACGCCGGATCGCTTCCCTGGACGTTTCCTTTATCGTGTCGGCAACGGCGACGATCCCGGCCAGCCGCCCATCCACCGCCGCCAACATCGCGGTTTTTCCTTCCTCTTCCAAGCGGCTCATGTTTTCTTCCGCCCGACTCCCATCCACACCATACCGATTCATCAAGCGACGGGTTCCGACGATCACTTCGCGTCCATCGATCACAGAGCGGATTCCGTACCCCGGAATCGCTTCAAACTCTTCAGGGGATGTAACTTCAATCCCGCGTTCCCTGATTCCGGCCACAATCGCCTCCGCCAAGGGATGCTCCGAGTTCTTTTCCGCTGAACCGACCCAATGGAGGAACTCCTTTTCATCCATATCCAAGGGATGGACATCGGTCAACTCCGGTTCCCCCTGGGTTACCGTCCCCGTTTTATCCAGCACCACCGTATCAATCCGGTGGGTCGTTTCCAGGTGCTCTCCACCTTTGAACAGAACTCCGAATTCCGCAGCCCGACCGGACCCGGCCATGATCGATGTGGGTGTGGCCAGACCCAGGGCACAAGGGCAGGCGATGACGAGGACGGCGATTGCTTTCTCAAGGGCGGAGGCAAAGTTTCCGGGGTTGACAGCGAAGAACCAGATCAGGAATGTCACCAGAGCAACCCCCACCACAATGGGCACAAAGATCCCGGAAATGCGATCGGCAATCCGTTGGATCGGGGCTTTGGAACCCTGGGCCTCTTCCACCACCCGGATGATCTGGGCGAGAGCGGTCTCTCTGCCCACCTTGTCAGCCCGGATCCACAACACACCATGACCGTTGACTGTCGCTCCAATCACAGGGTCACCCACCCGTTTTTCCACCGGGATACTTTCCCCGGTCAACATCGACTCATCCACTGCCGAGGAGCCTTTCAACACCTCTCCATCGACAGGCACCTTTTCACCGGGCTTGACAATCACCACGTCCCCGACGGTCACCTCTTCCACGGGGATGGTGACTTCTTCCCCTTCCCGGATCACCAAGGCATTCTTGGCCCGAAGCCCCATCAGTTTTTTGATCGCCTCGGAAGTGCGTCCTTTCACTTTTGCTTCAAACAACTTCCCGAGCAGGATCAACGTAATCAAGATAGCGCTCGTTTCAAAGTACAGTTCCGGCATGTGACCCCCCTGTCCCGCGTCGCGGAGCATGAGGTACAGACTGTAAAAGTAAGCCGCGGAGGTTCCCAGTGCGACCAGCACATCCATGTTGGCACTGCCGTTTTTCAAAGCCTTATACGCCCCGACATAAAATTGCTTCCCAATGACAAACTGCACAGGAGTTGCCAACAGCAGCTGGAACCACGGATTTAGCAACAGTTCAGGGACCCACAGGAACGAAGTAAAGGAAAAGTGTCCCGCCATCGTCCATAACAGGGGAAGGGATAGAATCGCCGCTATGACGAACTTCCACTGTTGAGCTTGAATCGCCCGGTGACGGCGATCCTCATCATTTTTCCCTTCGTCCTTGGGGATGGCGGTATACCCTGTTTCCTCCACTTTGCGGATCAGATCATCCACCGTGATTTCCCCGGAAGTGTACACCACACGGGCTGTCTCGGTGGCCAGGTTCACATGGGCGCTGTTTACACCCTTCATGCGGTTTAATCTCTTCTCGATCCTGTTGGCGCAAGCGGCACAGGTCATGCCTCCGATCTGGAGATTCGCCTCCTCCTTGACTGTGTCATATCCCAGATCCTGTATTTTCTCTTCTATCAGCGATACATCCGCCTTCTCCGGATCATAAGTGACAGATGCCTTTTCCAAAGCAAGATTGACATGAGCCGAGCGGACTCCGGCCACCTTGCTCAATCCCTTCTCGATCCGGTTGGCACAGGCGGCGCAAGTCATGCCGCTGATTTTGAGGGAAGCCTTCTTCTCCATCTTTATCACCTTGCTTAAATACCCTTACAGGGTATATTCAAAAGGAAAAGATAGCCGCTTTAAGCGGCTCATCCTCTTCACGCAACGTCATACCCTTGATCTTCGATGGCTTCTTTCACTTGTTCCAACGTCACTCGATCCTCGTCATAGGCGACCTGGACTGTCCCGGCTTCCAAATCGACCGTCCCTTTCGCCCCGATCCGCTTCAGGGCGCCCTCGACGGAATCGACGCAATGACCACAGGACATCCCTTTCACATGTAATATCGTCTGTTTCATTTATTTTTCCTCCTTTGTTATACCCACAGTGGGTATATCACCGCCAAACCCAATATACAATACCCTGCCAGGGTATGTAAAGCCCAAAATGAATAAAAATCGCCAATCGAGTCGTTTCGAAATGAAGTCAGCAGATGATCGCTTCCCGCTGACGTTACTGTCCTGCCTCGGAAAACGCGTCCTTCAATCAACGGGCGGGGCGAACGATCACCTTTCCACCGTCTTTGCGATAACACAGCTCCCGGCCGGGCCCCATCCACCACCGGACTTCCTCATCGTGAAAAGGATCAGTCTCCCCTTCAGCAGCGGAAATATCCCGGTGTTCGGACTCCCTTCCGTCTTCCATCGCACGCAAGGCGATCTCCGTCATCTGCCGATAACAATCCCGCACCCGGCCTGCCAACTCATCCATCAACGCCTGATCCACACTGGTCAACTGGTACTCTTGTCGTCTCTCCTGCATCATTCTCACTCCTCCGAACAGAATATCCGTATCCTGTGCAGGTCGGGATTGGTTTATACAAATGCAAAGTAGACCTTGTCACCTCATTCAAAATGGTGTAATCTTTTTTCTAAACCATATACATAGAATTTCTATGTACCTAGATATGAAAGGTGGGAGCCGGATGTATGACAGGGAACTGGTCAAGGGGAGCACCTCTCTGCTCCTGTTGCACCTAGTAAGCAAACGGCCGATGTACGGTTACGAAATGGCAAAGGAGATGGAAAAGAAGAGCAACCGGGAGTTGACGATCAAGGAAGGAACGTTGTATCCCGCCCTTCACAAACTAGAGCAGAAAGGGTTTATCGAATCCTTCTGGCAACAGCAGACCGGAATGCCAGCACGCAAGTACTATCGGGTCACGGCGGAGGGAGAGGCCCTGCTCCGGGAGAAAACACGGGAGTGGCGCTCCTTCGTCTCGGTGATCGATCGGGTGCTGGGGGAGAGCACATGAAGATGCATCCGGCCAAGAAAGTCTACCTTCGCCGCTTGGAACAGGCACTGAGAGCGTCCGGGGCCGGAAGGAGATTCTGCTTGAATACGAACTTCACCTGGACGAAAAACTGGCGGAACCGGACATGGCAGGCATGGACCCGGATGAAACCCTGGGACGGCTGCTGGAGGAAATCGGCGATCCTGAAGACTTGGCCCTACAGTTCGACACTCGACCGGAGATGACCATGCGTCTGGCCGTCCTCCGGATCGTGGCCGGAAATCTGCTCCTTTTCCTGGCGGGATCTTTGTTCGTCTACCTGTGCCGGTCCACCTCCATTCATTTGCTCAAGGCAGGCTGGTCGGCGGTGGCCCAATATCCCCAGGTGTTGATTCTGCTGTACACCGGACTGTGGGCGCAGTCACCGGGTCGAGAGAGAGGAAGGCTTCCTTCTTTTCTTTCTCCTCCCGGGGAGCTTTCATCTCTTCCTTCCCGGTTCGGGGCGTGAGGTGGCCGCAGGTGAAAGCAAAGAGGAACAGGTGACCAGCAGGACCTTCACCGCCCGAAACAGGGTCTCCCAGAGGTTGAAGGGAGCAAGGGTGTCCGGAAGGTCCAACAGCATCTGCCCAAACACCTCGTCCGCCGTCCCCAGCAAGGGAATGATAATCACGAGCAACGGAACGGCGGCCAGCAAGCCGAAACCCACCCGGAAGGCGACACGGCGCTGTTTTCCTTTTAAGATCCCGCTCCCCAAGGTGGGGATTTGCGGAACTGATGATCGTGACCTCGATCAATTTCGGCATCCTGTTGGTGATCCGCCCCATCCGGGACTCCTCCGGCTGGTGCAGATACTCCTCAGCCTGCTGGTGGGATTCAGCAGTGTCATGCTGGCCTCCGCCCACCTGCACCTGTCCCTGTATGAGGAAATATACGGGTACACCTACCTCCGGGTTTTTGCCCATGCTTTCATGGTGCTGCTGCTCCTGTTGACCCTGGTCACTCTGTTCGGCATCTGGCGGAGGCGGTTCTCCCTGTGGCTGCCGTACCTGGGGATTGCACTCACCCTGTATCTGGCCCTCAATTTCGCAAACATAGATCACTGGTTCGCCGACAAGAACATTCAACGGTGGAAAAAGACAGGGAAAATCGATCCCCATTATCTGGGTGAGCTCTCCCCCGATGCGGTCCCCCTTCTGCTGCAACTGGTTGAAAATCCCGACCTCGAGGAGGCGGATCGCAACTGGCTCCTCACCGGACTCGATCAAACCCGGAAGGGATTGAACAGCAAACAGGAACTGCGCTGGCAAGCCTGGAACCTGTCCAATCAGCAGGCACGGGAGGCGCTCCAGTGATCCCCACCCTCCTTCCCAACACAACCCGGTGCTCATTTCAGCACCGGGTTTTTGCATCACTTTTTCTCGATCCGCTTCGGATCACAATCCGGATTTACCCGGTTTTCCGGTCCATGCAATATCGAAAGGGGGCTACATGAAACCTTTTTCTCTGGAACAACCAAGTCTTGCAAAAGAATGGTTGACGAATCCTGGGATTGGGTCTAATATTATACCTACTATCCCGATATGAATTAATGAGAGGAGTCTTATGGTTTGGACTCCCATTCATGATATATATCGGCAGACCCATTTTATTTCGGGAGGTTGGAACATTGTATACCAGCTTGGCGGTATCCGCCGCCCTGATCCTGTTTCTCATCTGGCTGAAACGCAAAAAAGTGAGCTTTGGCATCCGTGTGCTGGTGGCGATGCTGCTGGGGGTGGCTGTTGGAGCCCTCTTTGGAAAGGATGCTGAAATTGTCGGTTTCCTCGGGGATGCCTTTGTCCACCTGATCAAGATGTTGGTCCTCCCGCTGGTGGTGACAGCGATCATCGCCAGCATTACCACCATCAAGGACCCGGCCCAACTGCGAAAGATCGGGGGCAAAACCATCGGGCTGTTTCTGGTGACAGCGGTCATCGCCAGCATCATTGGCATTCTCGTGGGAAATGCCTTCAATGTTGGAGCCGGAATGGATTTCGATGTGAAGGATCCCGGTGAAGCCCGGGAGATCCCCCCCGTCACCCAGGTGTTTTTGGACATGATTCCGGACAATCCAATCGCCAATGCGGCCGAGGGTAAGATTCTGCCAGTGATCCTTTTCGCCATGCTGATCGGGATTGCCATCACCATTGAATCCCGGCGCAATCCGGATTCCGTCGAACCGGTAAAGCGCTTGATCGAATCCTTTTCCCGGGTCATTTTCCGGGTGACCAAGATGGTTCTGAAGTTGACGCCTTACGGGGTTTACGGACTTCTGACCCAGGTGGCCGCCATCCATGGACTCTCCACCCTGCTCCCCTTGATGGAGGTGGTGATCGCGGTTTATCTCGCCTGCCTGATCCACTTGGTCGTAACCTACGGCAGCCTGGTCACTTTTGTGGCCAAGGTGAACCCGATCCGCTTTTTGAAAAAGATCTGGCCGGTGATGGTGGTCGCCTTCTCCACCCGAAGCAGTTACGGAACTCTCCCGGTCACCCTGAAAACGCTGACCAGCCGGGTGAAGGTCTCTGAGAAGATTTCCAGCTTTGTCGCCCCCTTGGGTGCCACCATGAACATGGACGCCTGCGGCGGTCTCTACCCCGCCATCGTCGCCATCTTCGTGGCCAACGTCTTCCAGATGGACCTGGGCCTCACCGACTACCTGATCCTGGTCACCACCGCCACTCTGGCCTCCATCGGCACCGCCGGCGTCCCCGGCACCGCCTCCATCATGACCACCGTCGTCCTCACCAGCATGGGCTTGCCTGTGGAGGGGATGGCCATGGTCCTCGGCATCGACGCCATCCTCGACATGGCCCGTACCACCGTCAACGTCACCGGCGACACCGTCGCCTCTCTCGTCGTTGCCAACTCCGAAGACGAATTCGACCGCGACGCTTTCAACAACGATCAGGAAGACGAGCTGGAACTAAACTCAGCAGCGGTATAAATACACCTCAAAATGACCTCCCAACAGGCAGGAGGTCTTTTTTTGGGTTTGAACGGAAGGATTCCGATAAAACTCTCCCATTGGAAACGATAGTTTTGTATTTCCAAATTCCTTGAGAGAGTATAAAATAAGAATAACATGAAGAGTTGGAAAGGAGTGGACGCGGGGATGTATGGTATGGGAGTAAGCGAAATCGGCGAAATCATCCGTAAGGTACGCAAATAACAAGGAAAGCGGCTGGAAGATCTGGCGGATGAAAAAATTTCTCCGGCAACCATCAGCAATATTGAGCGGGGTGTCTCTCACGTTCGTCAGGATAAAGTGGATTATCTACTGGACAAGTTGAATATCTCCCTGGAAAAGATCCCTGAATTGATACTGGGGGAAAAAGAACAGTTAAGCGATTTGAAATTTGAATTGGATGCGATTGAATCCTTGAAACGGATGGGACAATGGGCTGAAGCACTGAAGGCTTTAAACCGACTGGATCTGTCAGATGATCATCCCTATGCCCCGGAATACTATTGGTTAAAGGGAACCATCCACCTGTTTCAGAAGAAGTACCCAAAAGCCGAACGGTCCCTGATGGATGCCATTCGACTGTCCAAACAGAGCGGTTACGCCGCCAATGCCAACATCGAGGCTTACAGTTTTAACGACCTGAGCCTGTGCAGCTACTTTCAGAACGATCTGGAGCGGGCGCTTCAATACACCAAAAGCGGGCTGGCTGCTTTGAACCCAGAGGGCGAACGGGACTTTGTAAAATACATTCTGCTACGAAATCAGGCAACCTATCTGGAACGATTGGGGAGAGTCGTGGAAGCCCTGCGGATCGTGGAAGATATATGGGACGAACTGCCCCGGGTTCAGAAGGCGGAGACGGTCCTGGGATTTTATTGGCTGAAGAGTGAACTGCTGCGAAAAAGCGGTGCCTTGGAAGACGCGACCCGTGTCGCCCGGGAAGGGCTGAAACTGGCCAGCCTCAATCGTCATTTCCCCATGACCTATGATCATTGGGTTGTATTGGGCAGTATCTATATGGATCAAAAAGATTGGGGAAAAGCGGAAACTCCATTAAACATCGCCCTGAAAGTCGCCGAAAATCAAGTTGATGACAGCCGGGTGGTTCGGGGTTACATACAACTGGGACTCTTAAACATACAGAAAAAACAATGGCAATCAGCCAAAGAAGCTCTGCAAACGGCCATCACCAAGGGAGAAAAACTTCAAAGCACAGCCTATCTGACAGATGCGTTCCTTACCATGGGCAACCTGTATTCAGCTCAGGATCAGCTGGAAGAAGCAGTCGGTTATTTCCATAAAGCCGCGGAGTTAGCTGAACAACACGAATACAAGGATAAAGGAGTTCAAGCTTGGTACCATTTGGCCATGTGCTTAAAAGATCGAATTCAAATGGAACTGCAATAAAAACAGGCCCTTCTCGTCAACAATTTCTTCCTCATCGTGAGGCCGGACATGGATCAGGACAAGCTTTTAGCTGGGTTAAACCCGGCTTTTTCTCTCAAATCAAACCGGGACAGTCTGAGCGACTGTCCCGGTTTACGCTTCTCCCATCCCCTTGGTGATCTCCATAAAAGAGGGGATCTCATAGTGATCCTTTTGGTTTCGGTCGTCGTGTTTAACCAGCGGTTGGATAAAAGGCTCTTTTCTCTCCTGCCCGTCCCGCTCCCAATACTGTTGCAGCCGATCCTGGGCCTGGTTGAACAGGATGCGCAAGTCAGTCCGGTATGATGCGAAGGAGGGATCCACCTCTTCCATCTGACCCATATATTCCTTGCACTGACTCAAAAACCGGTGCAAATCCCGGGCCATCTCTCTTGCATCCCGGGAGGCTTCCTCCCCTGATCCTGTCACCCTCGGATCGGAGCCCCCACCCGGTGGTGAGGTCTTCCGACGTAGATACTGAATATTCCGCTGCACCTCATGGGTCTTCATCCCGATATTGCGGATCTCATACCCAAATCCGGGCAGTTCCGACTGCAACGCTTCCAACTCCTGCACCAATCCCTCCAGATACTGCTCCATCCGCCGAAACCGCTTCTCCACAGTCTCCGCCACTTCTCTTCCCTCCTCCATGAATAAAACAGGCGACAACCCCCAAGTCATCGCCTGTACAGCACAAAAGTTTCTATAACGGTAGAACTTCTCATATGAGTATAAACTGATACTAGAATAGGAAGCAACGTTTAGATTAGGACATCCATATGAGTAAGACCCATATTGCAAAAAAGTGAAGGTATTCCATCCTGATGCATAGAAGTCAGAGTCATTCCTCATGATAGAACAAAAAGTTTAAAAGGAGAATCGCCATGGATTATCAACATATCACCGTTGCCGGCGGCGGTGTTCTGGGAAGTCAGATTGCGTACCAGACCGCTTTCAAAGGATTTAACGTGTGTCTGTATGACATTGATGATGATTCGTTGGAACGTGCGAAAGAAAGAATCATGAATCTAAAGCCACGTTATCAAAAAGATCTGGGAGCCACGGAGGAAGAGGTTCAAAGGGCTTGTGACCGCATCTCCTTCACTTGTGATTTATCCGAGGCAGTTGCAGAAGCTGACCTCATGATTGAGGCGATTCCTGAAGTAGCGGATATTAAAACCGAATTTTACAGGAAGTTAGGCAAGGTGGCTCCTGAAAAGACCGTATTCGCCACGAACTCCTCCACCTTGTTGCCCAGCCAGTTCGCGGACGCGACCGGCCGACCGGAGAAGTTCTTGGCCTTGCACTTCGCGAATGAGATTTGGAAGAACAATACAGCCGAAATCATGAAACACCCGAGAACAGATCTGGAAGCGTTCCAAGAGGTGATTCAATTTGCAAAACAGATTGGCATGGTTCCTTTAGCTTTACATAAAGAACAGCCGGGCTACATTTTGAACTCCTTGCTGGTTCCTTTTTTAAGTGCTGCCCAGTCGCTCTTGGCAAAAGAAGTGGCGGATATAGAAACCATCGATAAAACATGGATGATCGCCACAGGTGCTCCCCGGGGTCCTTTTGCCATCTTGGACGTCGTCGGACTTAAGACTGCTTATAATATCGCACTGGCAAAAGCAGAAAAGACAGGTGATCCCGAATCTAAAAAGGTGGCTGACTTGTTGAAAACAGAGTATATCGATAAAGGAAAACTGGGAAGGGAAACCGGAGAAGGATTCTACACATATCCCCATCCCAGCTTCATGAACCCGGACTTTTTAAAAGGCGAATGATTGTAGATAACTAGAAGACACCCCCGATATCGCCCAAATCGGTGATTTCGATGAGATCTCCGAGGGTTTCTTCCGGATCCTCAGGGTGAATCACTGCCACGTCCACCCGGTAGCCTGAAACACCCACCCGGGTGTCCACTCGGGATCCCAGCTGTCGCATGGGATCACAGACCTGTTATTCAAAGATGGAGTATCCTGCTCCAGCCTGCAACAATCACCTGTCCACCCCGATAAATGAGGGCAACCCATTCTCCACCGGACATTGGAATGCCTCGTCAAAGATCACAGGTCTTTTTCCAAAGGCTCGGAGGCCGTCAGCTTAGCCGCAAAATGCAGCGAATAACGAATCATCGGGATTTGGGTCTTGGAAGTTCCGGTTACAGGTTTCCGCAACATGATTAAAAAGCGATAAATATCTATGCTATTCTGGACATAAGGAATACTTATGCCACCAACAAAGGGGAAGAAGCATGGAACTGAGACAGTTGAGGTACTTTGTCGAGGCGGCGAGGTTGTCTAATTTCACGCGGGCGGCGGAGCGGCTCAGGGTCGCCCAGCCGGCACTCTCGCAACAGATCGGGAACCTGGAGCAAGAATTGGGAATCAGGCTTTTTGAGCGTTCCGGTCGGGGAGTGACCCTGACCAGAGCCGGGGAGGCGTTTTTTATCGGTGCGGAAAGGACTTTGGCCGAGGTGAGGCGGGCCGAGGACGAGGCCAGGATGTTTGTCGATTTTCCCCACGGCAAGGTAAGAATCGGTACACTGGACTCTTTGGTGCAGGCCAGACTGCCACGCATTCTGGTGGAGTTCGGACGGATGTATCCAGGGGTGGAGGTATCCATCCGGGAGGAGACGACAATCCCGTTGCTCGGCGCTTTGAAAAGGGGTGAGCTCGATCTTGTAATCGCCGCCAGATTGGACGGAGTGTCTGCTGAACAAGTTGACAGCCTGAACCCCCCGGCCAATCTGGCGGTAAAGACTTTGTACCGGGATGAGCTGGTCCTCGCGGTCACGAAAGGGCATCGATTGGCGGATCGAAACCATATTTCCCTCAAGGAGCTGAAGGAAGAGACCTTTATCTGCTTCAAGGAGGGTTCCTGGGTCCGTGCCGTCCTGCTGGCGACATGTGCGGAGAAGGGATTTAAGCCGCGCATTCTCTACGAGTGTGCCGAACCGCGAACGCTGGTTGCGGCGGGACTGGGAGTGGCGGTGCTTCCTCGCACCATGACCGAACCACCGGGACCACCCGTCGTCCCCCTCTCTCTTGATCCGCCAATTTCGCGGCCCATCGCTGTCTTTTTCGTCGAAGGACGCTATCTGTCTCCGGCGGCGGAAACCTTTTTACGTTATGTGTTGGAGCACCTGGTGTCCGATGATCCGGCCTGATCCTTGGATTTGAGGTACCCGCTGATGATTTGCTCCATGGTTTTCCATCCCGAGTATTCCCCTTTGGAGATCAGAAGAACTGCACTGGGAGCCCCTGCTGTCCAAACATCCTTCGCCTCTTTGTTTTTCTTGAGGCGGATTTGAATGTACCCTTTAAGTCCAAGAAAAGGCTTGTGGATTTCAATGGTGTCGATGTCCCGAATCTGAAATTCACGTGGATCTCTGTCACGGACCAACAAAATCAACTTTCCATTCCTTACAATGGCAAGGTACTTTTTCGATAATATTGAGAACTGATCCACCCTTTTCGTCCTCCGGAAAATTTTGATCTTCTCGATCTGATGTTAACATGATCGATCCCGATCAGTGAAAGACAGATATTCTATTTCTGACATAAGAATTTCTTATACCTCTGCAGTACTGGTGGCAGCGATCATGCAAAGCGAGGGCGGACAGATCCCGAAATTAAAAAAGTTGACGCCTGTGGAGTACAAACGCCAACCTGCAACTTCATTGTTTTCTCACCGTATCAGGCTGTTGATTAGCCATATTTTGGGTGGGGAGATCGTGTTCTACACGCTCTGGTTGCCATCCAGCAAGGAAGTAATGATGGCCGCTCCAAATCTTCCGATCGGGCAGGGGCAAAGCCTTACGGAAGCAACACAAGGAAGAATGTTGCCCCAAAACGCCCTCTCTCCAGATTCTCCGCTGGGTAGGATGGCTTCCTTAAATCCAGGGCTTCAGCCCATCCGGACTGTAGTGCCTGTGGTACAAAGGTCGCTTTGGCAGCACACGACTCCCTTCCGCCGCCCATTTCTGGTTAATCAACAGCCCTGTTACCGTATATGAGAAGTGTTGTGATTTACTGCGTTTGAAGGCGGTCGGGATTGGGTTTCACATGTCGTTTAAATCACCCCATGTGAAACCCAACCCTCCCCACGAATAGCTTTTTTCACAACGCTTCTAGCCCAACTTTTCCTTCAGCTTGTCGCAAACCGCATCTCCCATCTCTTCCGTCCGGGCGCTTCCGCCGAGGTCCGGCGTCACTTTTTGTCCCTCTTCCAAAACGTCCTGGAGCGCCTCCAGGATCGCTTCCGCCGCCGCACACTCCCCCAAGTGATCCAACATCATGGAGGCACACCAGATGGCGGCCACGGGATTGGCGATGCCTTTGCCAGCGATGTCCGGGGCTGAACCGTGAACAGGTTCAAACATGGAGGGATATTTTTTCTCCGGGTTGATGTTGGCCGACGGAGCAATTCCGATTCCGCCGACAATGGCGGCTCCCAAATCGGTCAGGATATCTCCGAACAGATTGGAAGCCACCACTACATCAAAGGTGTCCGGTTGGGTGACAAAAAAGGCGGACAAGGCGTCGATATGAACAAGACGGGTTTCCACATCGGGAAACTCCTGCTGAATCTTGCGCACATATTCGTCCCAGAACGGCATCGTATAGTTGATCCCGTTGGATTTGGTGGCTGCCGTCAGCCGTCTACGTTTCCCCTGATCCCGGACCGCCTGGAAAGCATAGCGCAACACCCGCTCCACACCGGTCCGGGTGAAGACGGTGTTCTGAATCGCCATGTCCTGTTCGGTTCCCTCGTAGATGCGACCGCCCATGTTGGAATATTCCCCTTCATTGTTCTCCCTGACCACCAGAAAGTCGAGGTCCTCCGCTCCGCGTCCGGCGAGGGGGGAACGGATGCCGCGGAGCAACTTTACAGGCCGAAGGTTGATATACTGTTGAAAGGTACGGCGAATCGGCAACAACAACCCCCAAAGAGAAACGTGATCCGGCACGCCGGGATAACCGACGGCCCCCAGATAGATGGAATCAAAGTCTTTCAGGATCTCCAGTCCGTCTTCCGGCATCATTTTGCCATGTTGGAGGTAGTATTCACAGCTCCAGTCAAACTCGCGGTAAGACAAAGCAAGGGATCCGTCGATGTCCGCGATCGTATCCAACACTTTTTTTCCTTCCCGGATCACATCCACTCCGATCCCATCCCCCGGAATCAATGCGATGGAATATGGTCTCATAGGTTTGTCCCTCCTGTCTGCAAAGCACGGATCAGGTTTGTCAGCAACACCCTGTATGGGGTGGTTAATGGATTTCCTGATTTGTTATCACATATCACAGGTTGGCCCCCTCCCCAAGGGACGACTTGTTCCCCCATACCGACCAAACTTTCCTAATCTGAATCTCCCTCCCCCTTCACCCTGGGAGCGATCCGGTCGATGCGGTTGGTCCAGATCCAACCGGAGTAGCCGGAGGGGATTCGGTTGAGATCTTCGCCTGTATCGAATCCTTCAGAGAAACCCCCGCTGCCGGCCACCAGGATAACACGTGTGTCGACCCGATCCATCCGTTCCATAAAACGGTCGGGCCAGCCCCAAAGCCAAGGGGCGATTTTTTCAGGAATGTGCAGTTGTGTCTGCTCGCAGGCGGAGGGAACGACCCCGGTCCAACCGACCCCGATGTAGGGGATCAGACAATCTTTCATCGTTTCCCGGGACATGACACGGACATCCGGAAGGTGTCGGTGTAACGTTTTGATCGGTTGATCTCCGCCGTATACACTGAGGCGTTTCCGATGCTCCTGTGGCAGAGCGGAGAGGCGCTTTGCCAGCTTCACCCCCTCTTCCGGATCCTCACTTTTCACATGGATGAGAAAAGAACGATCGGGAAAAGTGGACAAGACTTCATCCAGTGAGGGCATGAGGGCGACTCCTTTCCCGCGAAAAGGAAAGGTTTTGCCCCCATCAGCAGTATAACCGTAGCCCACATCCAGTTGCTTCAGCTTCGCCATCGTGTAATCCCGTGTGACCCCTGTGCCTTCGGTCCGGCAATCCAGAGTCCAGTCATGAAACACGGCAAACTGATCATCCGCTGTCAGATGAACATCCAGTTCCACCACATCGGCACCGGCCGCAAATGCCGCCCGCATCGAGGGGATCGTATTCTCCAGATAAGGATGCTCCGGCGGATGGATCCGCTCCGCGGTGCAGGTTTCATTGGTCACCCCCTCCATGTCAAAGGTTTGAGCCAGCCCACGATGGGCCAGCAGCTTCGGCTTCCCGGAACCGGATTGTACAAATAACGAGCTGTTATTGAAATATACAAAGATCAGGACGCAGAGAAGGAACCACACCCACACCCGTCTTCCGGTATTATTCAGAAGCAACCGCTTCTTCGTCGACATGTTATACTCACCTGACCTCATGTGAAAATAGGCTGGTGCTTCGGGATGAAGGTTTCTATTCCATTCAGTGAGTGGTCTTCGGGAGTGCGTTTAGGGGCCACATTCTTCCTCGTGACACTTCCTTAAGGGTTTTCCCAATCTGCTGAAGGCTTCCAGGACCGAACCCGGGATCAAGGATCACCTCTCAGTTTACACTTAAACTTAACGCAAAAAAAAACTGGCTTATAGAAGCCAGGACCTAAAAGTATTGTGATTTACTGCGTTTGAAGTGGGATTGGGTTTCACATGACCTTCCGGTTGTTCTTACGAGCCAAAGTCACTCTATGTGAAACCCAACCCTCCCTGTTTTCCACAATGCTTCTAATAAAGGTTTCCCGATTCATTTCCTCTCTTTATAAAATCCAGTTCCGTTTTCCGGAGGCGGAACGCGAAAGAACTGTGACAGGGTGGCAGCGATATCGGACAGGGTGGACCGATGGCCAAGGAAGGCGGCAGGCCTTTTTTGATTGTATGACAAGATAAACGTTTTTTCCCGGGTGTGTTGACTGTGGCCAGCAGTGGGATCATTGCCGTGATCGGCGCTGATCAGAAGCAAGTCGTTTTCTCCCATCTGATCCAGAAGTGGGCCTAAATGCCGGTCCACCTGCATGATTTTCCGGGCATAGCGGTTGACATCCTCCGCATGACCTGCCAGGTCGGTTTCCTGAACGGTTGCGGCGATCAGTCCCCGCTCCAGCTGACTGAAACGATTTCTCACATTTCGCATCACCTGGTCCGTATCCACGCCGGGAAGGGTTTCGGCCCCTTCACATGTGATCACATCCTGCATTTTTCCGATCAGATGGACGGGCCAGCCGGCCCGGACCAAGAGTGTGGGGATCTGTTTCTCCGGGTCGACACCGTAGCCAAGGTGGCGTGCTTGGTAATTTTTCCTGTAAACACCCGATTTTGGGGAGTTGAGACCGATCAGGCCGTCTTCCCGGCGTTCCACATTCTGTCGGAGATGTTCGGGGGAGATTCCTTCTCCGCCCAGGGCGATCACACGATTGACCCGCACTTCTTCCCGGACGGCTTTTCCGATTTTCAGTACCTCCGCAAAGGAAATCACGTCCAAAGCGGCGGAGACGTTGTAAATCTGTCCGTAGTCGGTTTCGATGTTGTCTCCGATGACGACTCCGGGATTCACCCACAGGTATGGGAGATCGGGATTCGGGACTTCCACGCGATATCCTTCATTTTGCAACGCTTTTTTCACACGGGGGAGAACTTTCACAAAAGGCTCCCGCACCGGTTTTCGGGGTCGGGTTCCCATGATTTCCTGGTGACCGGCATAGCTGTCCGCCCCTTCATGCTGTAAGTTCAGGGTGCCCCAGCTGGCCAGGGGAGGTTGGTTCCGGAGACGGGGATGATGCAGCAGTTGATTGATCCCCAACTTCTCCAGGTTGGGGATCTCGATCTGTTCCGCCTGATCCAGGATATGGCGAAAGGTATCGGCCCCAACATCACGGGGACGTACCTTTGGCACATCATCCATGGCTCCGACTCCCAAGCTGTCCAATATGAGTAAGATGGCCCGTTTTTTCATCCCAATCGACCTTCTCTCAACTAAGTGACTCTCCCAAGTGGTTATAGATTCCCTTGATCTCAGGTCTTCCCGAATGCAACCCCGATACCACGGCGACTTCGCTGCGGGTGACAAAAATCTGGGTCCGAAAAGCGAATAAGACAGTTTCGCCCACTTCGACCGGCATCTTTCCCACATGGAGTCCGATGGTATAATCGATGGCTTCCGGTGCCAGTTCCATCAGGGGTACTTTCCGGTTCATCATCTCCTCCAAGTTGCGCCCGATCATGGCTAGTCGCATCCGGGAGCGACGATAGTGGCCTCCTCCGTAGGCATAGGCGACGTCCCCCTCGCGATGGGAAATCTCGCTGATATAGACGATGGCCGGTTGCTCCGGTTGACCGGGGTGCTGGTGTAAGGGAGTGGTCCCCGTCAAAGCGTGTCCAGGTTCTCCATGTGTAGCTCCCATGGATTTCAGCAGAGAGAGGCTGGCACAGGAGGTGGCACTGGGGGCGTTGATTTGATCCAGCGGGCGGTTCAATCCCTCTTCCAGGGTGCGTTTAGCGCGAATCAGGGTTTCAAAATTGGGCGTGGGGACGATCTCTTTTCCATCATACAGCAGGCAGGGAAAGGCGGTGACGCCGGCGATACGCACCCCTGGCAAGGCTTCGATTTCCCGGGCCGCTGAGATCCATTCTTTTTCCCTAAACCCTCCCCATTGACCTTCATAAACGTAATCCTCTTCTCCCGTCACTTTCAGCAAAAGGTCTTGCCGGTAGTGGCGGGCACGGGCCGCCTCGGATATTTCCCGAGCTTTTTCCAGGGAGAAGACAGTAATCACTTCTGGGTGGTAATCGAGAATTGCTTCCACCATGGAAGAGGGAATCTGCACTAAATGTCCGACATGTCCCAGTGGAATCCCGGCTTTGGCCAGATGGAGCGCCTCCCAAGGATCGACTGCCACCGCACTGGGGATGGAGTCGGCAACGGCCTGTGCCACTTCAGGATTACGTCCGACCTGTTTGGTCATCATATAGAGCTTCATTCCATTTTTCCGGGCGGTTTCAGCCAGTTTGGCGGCATTTTCACTGATGGTATCCAGGTCGAGAACATAGGTGTTGGGACGAATCGTTCCCCTTTGGTGCAGATGAACGGCATACTCCGCCAACCGGGGGTTTTGGGAGATGGTTGTGGAAAGAAACATGTTATACCCGCTCCCCGGTCACATCGGCGATCGCCTTGCGCAAGATTTCCATGGTCAGTTCCGCTCCTGCCCGCATGGGATTGAGGCGGATTCCCGTTTGTGCCAGTTGCGGACGGCTTTCCAAAAAGGTTCCCGACGGACGGTAGATCATGGGAAGCACTTCGTAACGGGACTCGGCACCTACGGGATAGATCGCGGCGCCGTATTTCTCGCTGGCGGCAATCACCTGGGGGGCGATGGGTTCCTCCAGTTCCAATATGACATTCTTGGATTGAGAAAAGGTGATATAAGCTTTGGCTACCAGTGGAACTTCCCCATTGTTCAATCCCCGGCACAAAAAATCCACTTGTTCCGTCTGAACAGCGATGGCCACCGGAGCCATGACCAGGGAGCGGAGAAGCTCCATGGCTTCAAACCCCTGAACCTGTCCGCCACCGGAATAGTTGCGTTTCTTAAGGGTATCGATGGGTTCCTTTTTCCCCACGACGATTCCGATGCCGGGAGGGCCCAGCAGTTTAAACCCGGAAAAACAGGAAAAGGAGGCTCCCAGTTCAACCCCGATTTTGGGCACCTTCAGGGCTGTGTAGTTATCATCCACCACAATGGGCAGATCGGGACGGTAACTGCGGACCAATTGGATCACAGAGTCCAGATCATAGGTATCTTCCGGGTGTTGTCGGGAATGTTGCACATAAAACACTTTACAATCCCGTTGTTCCTTAAGAGCATTTCTCAATGCCTCTGAATTGTTGTAATCCACAACTTTGGGGATTAACCCCATCAAACGAACCGTCTCCTTTGTTGTTTGGTACATCGGGCTGGTGTGTACCATCAATGGGTCTCCCGGTTCGGTCAATACCGCCAAAATCGTGCGAATGGCTCCTGTTCCGGCTCCTCTTACAAGTGCACATGCTTCAACCCCGAAAAATCGAGCCAAAACCTCCTCCACTTTTTCCGTTTGCAAAGGCCTGCCCTTACCGGGGACCACCCCCAGGTCTCCGAGATTCAGAAACTCATTTCCCCGGAATGTTGAAGCGATCGCTTCTGTCAGTCGGAATTGCATTTCCTTCGCTTCATTCACCGTCATTGTGTTCAAATTTGCAGGTCCCATGATCCTCCTCCTCAGAAGCTAAACAGCAACCCTAGATATTCCCTATATGTGCATGTTATTGAGGTGGTTTAAACAACCGGCCACAGCCCCGATGCCAGTGATCACGCCGACCACAACCGCCCTTGTCAGTCCTTTTTGTGTTCTTTATTTACAGCGTAAATGACAGGAAGCGCCGGGGATTGTCCACCATCATGGTATCGATTTCTCTTTGGTGGACGCCCCTTTCTTTCAATCGGGGAAGAAAATCGGTAAACAAGTGTTCATAACCGAATCCCCCGTTTACTTTCAGGTAGGACTTTTTGGTGATGTCTGTGGATAACATGATCTGTTTTACGTATCCTTTGTCCAGGATCCACAGAAGATCATCCAACCGTTCTTCATCTGGACGGTAAGCATTTTTTCCGATGGTATCAAACTGGATGTAGACGCCTGACCTGAGCAGAGCTTCATATTCTTGGCGGTTTCCGTTCAGATCCTGATGGCCGATGGAAACTTTGGAAAGATCCAGGTCGGCTCGGGAAAAGAGGGAGAGCTGTTCAGATCCCATAGTGCCCATTTCACAATGGGTACTAAGAGGGGCGCCGGTTTTTCTTTGCGCCTGGATAGCTGCTTGGAACACTTTGTATTCATCCGGTGTGATCTCATGGAGACTGCTGCCAATTTCGGAGATGATTCCAGCGCGAATGCCAGTGCCCTCCACTTCCACCGTCAGTTCTTTCACAAACCGTTCTGTCAGCTCTTCTTCGGTTTTTTGAAATACCTCTTCTGTGTAATAGGACTGTTTATAAAAGCCCGTTGCAGCAACGATTGGAATCCCGTGTCTCCGGGAAAGAACGGCCAGGGATTGGACATCCCTGCCCATTCCCCGGTTGGTCACTTCCACGATCCCGCCGCAACCGGCAGCGCGGAGATTTTGCAGCTCCCGGTTCAGTGGATCGGAGTCGGCCAGTATGGCATCCTGATCTTTCCGGATCCGGGAGAGATCCAATACGACGTGTTCGTGGATCAAAGTCGGCCCCAGTGTTTTGGGTAGAATATCTCCAGTGACGGTTCTGATTGCGTAACCCATCGTGTCATTCCTCCCGATAGATCAACCGGCAGCCGGCGTAAACAGCTGCAATACATAGAGCAGATTTAAGATCAACCCGGTCAAAATAGCGGCCAGGGGAGAGGCGGCCAGACGGATGACAGGCCGACCCAGTGCCTCATTCAGTGCGTAAAGGGCGACGAAGATGCTGAATCCGGTGAATTCCCCCATCTTGAGCACAGCCAGCACCGACCCCAGCAGCAAGGCAATTTCCATCACGTTGGAGATGGCCGTTCGGATGCTGTCCGAAGCTTCCCGCAAGGATGGGAAGCGTTCCAGGACCTTTCCGAGCTTGGACAGAAGCAAAACTTCCAAAGAGATGATAAGTGCCCCTCCGATGGCGGCGACTACAGGGTTGGGAGCGAGGTAGGCGATGGGGAAAATAAAGGTGAGTCCCACGACACCGTATACTCCCGTGGTCAGCGCAGTCGTTACGATCAGTGGCACAAAACCGATCCCGCGAAGGAAATCGGCCAGTGCCGCCTGCTGGATCAGTGATTGGGTCTGGGCCGGATCGGTGGCGTTGTAGGCTTCTTTCAAGGTAAAGATGGAAACTTCGGAACCGGCAAAGTAACCCAGGTTGGCAACGACTGCGATCAATGCTCCGGTGACGGCGAAGAAGGGGAGGCCTCTGCGGATCCGCTGTGTCCGTTCTTCAAACAGAGATTCGCCTTCGGGAATGGAGGAAGTCTCGCCTCGATCCTTCATCAGCGCAAATATCACCAGCAAAACAGTCCCCACGAAAAGCTGACCGGCTTCCGGAAGGAGTTTAAAGTCCTTCGGCAGGATCAGGCCCAGCTCCACCAGTTGTCGCACCAGCAAAACCAGAGCTGCGGAGAAAGTCGCCTTTTTCCACCCGAATTGATAAGCAATGGCCAAAATCGGGAAGAGGGCGAACCCGGCCAGCACTGGAGAGCTCAGTTCTCCCAAAGCACCGATGAAATCGATGGGAAAGAACCCGAAGGCGGATTGCACAACTGTCAATCCCGAAACGACAGCCACTCCCCAAGCGCCTCCAAACAAAGCGGCCATCCAAGCCCGTGTGGCCAAAACCCCGAGGATATCGGTGGGCAAAAACAACAACCAGGGGTTTAGCAGTTTGGTGGACAGGGTGAAGGCGATTCCGACAGAAGCGATAAAACCCACACTCAATCCAAAGGAGATGGAAGCCAGTTCGGGACGTTTCATTCTCCCCTCGATAAATTCAGGCATGATGGGACGGATTCCATCGTGAAAAACCGCCCGCCCATAGAAGGAGAGGAGAGCTGTACTGGCAGTCAACAAGGCAACCAAAATCATTTTCATCAGGGAGAATTCCATGAGAGGTTCCTCCTCCGGATTATTGATCAGAATGTCTCAGAAAACTTTGAACCAAGATTGGGACTGTCATTTCGATGGCTTCCACAGACATGCCGAAGGCGATTTTCCCTTCCTGGACCAGCTTTTCGATCTCTTGGGGATTGGGTCGGCCTCCTGCTTTGGCGACGGTAGCGCAACGGTTGTAACCCAAGATGCCGATAGCTACGGACAGAGCTGCACCTCCACCGCTGTTACAGGCGCCCAAATAGTAATCTGCCTGTCCGGCTTTCACTTTTTTGGCCCCTTCAAAGTCAGAGGTGATCACAGCTTCTACCCGATCCCCTCCAGTTTCATCCACCTTCTTTTTTATCAGGTCCTTTTGCAAGCCACCAATTACAATGCGAATCATGAAATATCCCTCCATATTTGTATTCGTACCCGACATCAGTCCACTTTGGGATGTTTACGTAACAGTGCTAAGTACAAAGCGACAAAACCGGTTTCCGCTGTGGGAACCTCTGCCTCTGAATCCTGAATACACTGGCGTAAGATCTTTTCCGCTTCTCGGTTTAATTCAGGGTGATCTCTTACAACCTCATTTACTTGCTCATTGATTTCGGTGATGGGTTCCCCCTTGGAAATCCGCTCGGCCGCGATGGCCAAATGGTTGGTAAAGGGTCCGATGCTTTCGTTGGTCGGATCCAGGTACCCCTGTCTTTCCAATTGACACAGGGATTCCCACACCTTTTTGCGGGTATCGGGTTTGATTTGCTTGCTGTTGACAAGCAAGTCCAATCGTTCTTTCACTTCCTCCGGTAGCATGTCTCTTTCCCCCCTCAATAATGTGGGATCCTGCGGCCCTGCAATACTTCCTTCTGAATCTGGTTAATCTTTTGAACGGAAAGTGCATCCAATACTTGCGCCACCTCTTCTCCAGGGTGCCGGATCAATAAGGCGGCTTCAGACAGGGAGAGACTCATATTTTGGGCATCTTCTTTTTGAAACCGGCCTTTTCCCCAATGAGATCCGTCTGCCGTTTCATCCAGATTCCAGATGGCCGCATCAATCTGTCCGCTTTCCAACTGGTTGAACAGTTGCATATAGTTGACCTCCACCAATTGGACATCCAATCCCTTGCATTCCGCATAGGTGAGGTCCCGCTGATCCGGGGAAGAAGGGTCGATTCCCACCCGCATTCCAGGCTCTATTTGCTTTTTGTTCCGATCGGCAAATAAAACTCCATGATGCTCTACATAGGTTTTCTCACCCAGGAATTGTTGAAGAGACAGGTCGTTATACTGGCGGCAAGCTTTTTCCGCAGCCCAACGGGAGACAATCGCAAAGTCAATTCGCCGGGAGCGAAGGGCTTCAATCCGGCTGTCGGCACCGCGCATATAAGCGATGGTAAAAGGCAGCTTCATCTCTTCAAAGATTTGAACAAATCCGGTAGCCAACCCTTCGTATCTTCGGGAGTAGGGAAGAGGCATCGCTGCCACCAATGCACCGCGATCGGCAATTTTCCAGAGCAGGGACTGATCTTTGTCAACCAGGAAAGTTCCCAAATGACCTCTGGACTCCAAACGTACCGCTGACATTTCCTCCAAAAGTCTGAGCCCACCTTGAATCGTTCCCCGGGCCGCATTGAAAACCCTTACAAAATCGTCGATGCGGGGTAATTGCTCCCCTTTTTTCAAACGGAGCAACTGCACAGCAATCTGTTGGGCCACTCTCCCGTTCTTCGTATAAATACGTTCGATTTGTGTGTCCATGAGCATTCCCCAATATACAGTATATTGTACTTTTATATTTACACGAGATTCTCTTCATGTCAATCTGTTTGAGAGGGCTTTTCTTCGGAAATTTTTTACTGATGTGCGAAAGTCCTGTTACTAAAAGCGTTGTGAATTAGTGCTGGCCGAGTCGCTAGAAAAATTGTTTTTAAATAAGGACAACCTATTCCATCTTGTCATCCTGATCCCAACGGGAAGAACCCTTCTCCAAAGTGATCCCCTTGACTGTACGTCCGGCAAACCATTAGGCTTAAAAGAATCAGTTCACGCCCGTCAACGCTGGATCCCCACCCGGTGCAATCGTGAAGGCAGAAAGAGAGGGGCTTCATATGAACGAGCATTCTGTGCCGGCAACGGAAAAAATCTCAAAAGGGAACACAGCCCTTTTCATGGTCGGCATGATCTGGGTTGCCTTTAATTTGCGGCCGGCCATCACCTCCGTCGGTCCGCTGATTGGCGAGATTCGTCAGGATCTGGGTATTTCCAACGGGTTGGCCGGATTGCTGACGACTCTTCCCGTTCTCGGGTTTGCTCTTTTTTCTCTGTTGGCACCCAAAATAGGGAATCACCTGGGAAATGAGCGGACGGTGTTTCTGGGGTTGATCATTCTCACTTCCGGGATCGTGATCCGTTCCAGCGGTCCGATCGCAGCTGTCTTTACCGGTACAGCCCTGATCGGAGTCGGGGTGGCCATCGGCAATGTATTGCTGCCGGGGATCGTCAAGCATCGCTTCCCTGAAAAAACGGGGATGATGACCAGCATTTACTCCACCTCCATGGGTCTGTTCGCCGCCATCGCTTCCGGGGTCAGCATCCCCCTGTCCCGGGGTTTACACCTGGGCTGGCGAAGGGCATTGCTGCTGTGGGGAATCGTCGGAGTTATCGCCCTGCTCCTGTGGGTGGCACAGCTTGGGAGAAAAGCCCCCCCCGATATCCCGCGATCTGCAGAAGACTCCGTCCCCCTGTGGGGATCTCCCCTTGCCTGGCAAGTCAGTTTTTTTATGGGGTTGCAGTCCTTTCTTTTTTATTGCATTGTCGCCTGGCTTCCTGAAATCCTGAGCAGTCAGGGCATGAGCAGGGGAATGGCCGGCTGGATGCTGTTCGGGGTGCAGTTTATCGGGCTTCCAGCTACTTTCTTGGCACCGGTCTTGGCGGATCGTTTCTCCCACCAGAGAGGGATCGTGGCGGTGGTCAGTCTCCTGTACTTCCTGGGTTTGCTCGGGTTATTTGCCAGTGGAAGCCTGATCCTGGCGATCCTGTCTGTCATCTTCATCGGTTTGGCTCAAGGAGCGACGATCAGTCTGTCCCTCACAATGCTGAGCTTGCGCGCCAACCACGCGAAACAAGCCGCCGCTCTCTCCGGCATGGCCCAATCCTTTGGTTATCTGCTGGCCGCCATCGGACCGATTTTAACCGGCTTCCTTTACGACGCCACACATTCCTGGACCCTGCCGATCCTTACCTTCCTCCTCGTCAGCTTCTTCATGTTGATCGCGGGACTGGGTGCCGGTCGCAATGTGACCGTGTTCCATGAGAAATAGAAGCGCAACAAAAAACAGTCACCACCACCTGTTAGGTGGAGGCGGTGACTGTTTTCATTTCTTCCGGGAGCGGATTTCCCCGTTCGTCCCAAACTGTTATGACACCTCACCCTTATACAGCGTCACCCCTTTTTCCAGGCAAAAACGATCCACATCTTCCTCAAAAGTGCGCAGAAATTCCCGGGCGTTCACCTTGCTTTGGGTCAGTTCCCGGTCATAGAAGCGAACCCGGATCTTGCCGTCCGCCATCTCCTGTGCCGCATCCGCTCCCAGGCGTTCCCGCACATAGTCGATCACCCATTCTGAGGGTACATGGGCTTCAAACTCCTCCACCAACCGGGCCACCTCATCTTTGGTTTTCGGTGTATAAAGTGTATTCTCCACCCGTTCATATAGTGGACGGGGACGATACAGATAGGCAGGATGGCCCATGAAGGCGAATCGCTCAGGATTCACCATCCACAGCTCTTGTATGGCGGGAAGACTGCCTACTTCCGTGAATACTTCCAACAGTTTCCGAACTCTTTGTTCGTTTAAGGTGGAATCGCCCGTTTGAAAATATTTCATATCATCAAATTCTGCGACTGTTAACATGGCATCATCAACATTCAACCGGTTTACATAGATTTCTTCTGTCACAGTGGGATTGAAAAATGTAACATCGTATAATTCATAACGATCCCGATCACTCAAAACTTCTTTTCGAACAATGTCGATGGAATTGACATCTTTCAGCCCTTCATCATAGCTAAATGCAAACCCCCTTAGCCACTCTACCTGACCCCAGTGTTTCATAAGAATTTCCGTTACATCCAATCCTGCCTGAATATAATCCCCTTTCAGATAAGAACCCCAAAAGGAATACATCAGCCATCTCTCGATCTCTTCCATTATCCTTTCCCACCCCAGTCGATCCGGCGATAATTCACCGTGATGTTAAGTTGCTCTTCAAAAGCCTTCTTCATCTTCTCCAACGCATCTTCGGAAGCCCATTTCGGCACTTTCAGCATATATTCCACCTGTGCATCGGAATGAGTAATTCCCAGCTCCTTGGCCAGGGGAACTTATCGAGGTTGCTAAGAAAATAAACGGCTGCCATGCCTGAGTCCTGCAAAAAAGGACGAACAGGGAATCAACAGATTCCCCGTTCGTCTCAAACTGTTATGACGCCTCACCCTTGTACAACGTTACACCCTTTTCCCGGCAAAACCGATCCACATCTGCTTCAAAGTTGTTCAGAAACTCCCGGGTATCCACTTTGCTTTTGGTTAGCTCCCGATCATAAAACAAGACCCGGACCTTGCCGTCCGCCATCACCTGTACCGCATCTGCCCCCAGGTGATCCTGCAAATAGTCGATCACCCATTCCATCGGCACATAGGTATGAAACTCCTCCACCAATCGGGTTACTTCGTCTTTTGTCTTCAATGTATAAAGCGAATCCTCCACCCGTTCATACAGCGGACGGGGCCGGTACAGATAAGCGGGATGGCCCATGAAGGCATTTAAATCGCGATCCGGCATCCACAGTTCTTCAATGGCGGGCAGACTGGCCACATCGGTGAACACTTCCAACAGCGCCCGGGTTCTCTGTTCATTCAAGGTAGGATCCTCGGTTTGGAAATATTTCAGATCATCGTATTCTTGAATCGTTAACATTGCATCAAAAATATCCAACCGGTTCACATAGATTTCTTCTGTCACAGTGGGATTGAAGAATGTAACATCATATAATCTATATCTTTTTTGATTACTCAAGACCTCATCCCTGATCTTGTCGAAGGAATCGACATCTTTCAGCCCTTCATCATAGCTAAATAAAGTTCCCCTTAGCCATTCTACCTGACCCCAGTGCTTCATCAGGACTTCCGTCACATCCAGCCCCACCTGCATATAATCTTCCTTCAGATAGGAGCCCCAATAAGAAAACATCAGCCATCTTTCGATCTCTTCCATTATCTTTTCCCACCCCAGTCGATGCGGCGATATTTCACCGTGATGTTGAGCTGCTCTTCAAAAGCCTTCTTCATCTTCTCCAACATGTCTTCGGACGCCCATTTCGGCACTTTCAGCATATATTCCACCTTCGCATCGGAATGAGTGATTCCCAGCTCCTTGGCTGAGGAAATCTTGTCCAGATTGTTGAGGAGATAGTTTACAGACTCCTTATGCTTCTTAAATTGAATATAGCGTATCTGCCTTGCATCAGTATTTGCCGGAATACCTCGCCTAATAAATCGATCAGGATCATCCTCCGCCAGATTAGCCAGCCGCTCAAATTCCTTTTTCGAATACATCTTCGCTTCTTCCACGATCGTAATTCTTCCATCTTTGACCACTATATCATCCGGAATCCCAAAGGTGGTTTTTCGCCCGGGATCTTCTTTATAAGCCTGATCCAAAACGCTTTTAAACAAACTCCTGGTCTTACTCGTCCCCAGACTTCCCGGCAGGGGATCTTCTTCTTCAAAGCGTTCCCATCCTGTCTTCTTTTTCTCCGGCTCCTTCCCATCTCCTCCGCCGGAACTCCCGGTCCCGCGGGATTGCCTCACATCCGGTCCGGTCCAGTCCACTCTTGCTCCCGTGCCGGCCTCCTGCATGGAGCGGCCGGGCATCCATCTCCGCGCAAAACGCTGGAGGGCCGCTTTTCCCCGGTGGATCAGCTCATCCACCACCCGGATGACAGGGACGCGACGGGAAAGCTGATCCGCCGCCACAGCCAGGACGAGGACCCCGGCTTCCTGGGGTGGGCGCCGGAGCAACTCCTTTCCCCACTGTTTCAAGGTTCCGACTGGATCTTTCAGAAAAGCCTTTGTCGGCTCCGGGTTTTGCAGGATGTCATGGGCGGTGAGTGCGGCACCGAGAGCGGTGAATCCTCCCGCCAGGAAACCGCCTCCCGTCGCCACCGTCAGCATGCCACCCAGCACGGTGACGGCGGTGATCACCCCCGCCTTTTCCCAGCCGTTCAGCCCTTGCCACCAGTCAGCGAGACGGTCCAGCAGACCTGTGAAATAGGCATCCGGTCCCTCATGCAGGATGTAAACATCAGCGGACAGCCACAGCAACAGCAAAGCAGCCAAGGCACTCCCCAGAATCAGGGAACGCCGGTGGAGCGTCTGACACAGGGATTCCTGTTCCATCTCGATGTCATCATCCCGTGGCGCCAGCAACGAGAAACCGAGGCGCCTTCGTTCCCGGGTGAACAAGACCATGTGGCCCCATACTTGTCGCCCCCGGGGGATCGCCTGCAGAATAGTCAACAGCTCCGTCAAGGGCTCCAACAGGCGCTCACCGGGGAGCAGGGGCAACCTTTCCCCCACCCGGTTCAACCGGCGGTAGTCCAGCCCGATCGCCAACAGAAACGCCGCCACGAAGACCCATTTAAAGAAGTGTCCCTGTCCTGTCAACAGATACAGCCACTCCAAGGGTAACGGCATCCCGTCACTGTGAGCGTTCCAGGCCCCATGGTCGAACACGGCCCAGGCGAAGACCGCCAACGGAAGGAGGAAAGCCTTCCTCCCCCACCGTTTCGGCAAATGAATCCCCAGTCCGATCGCCAAGGTGACAAACCCGCTCCAGATCCCATGCCCGGAGGAGAAGGCCTCATGGCTTTCAAAGGAGCCGGGAAACAGGGTGAATACCCCCCAATTCTGCTCAGTGTCGGACAACAGTTCCGCCAGGAAACCAAACAACCCGCTTCCGGAATCCGCCGTCACCCAACGCCGCAACATCTCCTCCATAAAGTCAAACCCGACCCCGACCGCCGCACCGGCCAACAGATAGTCGGTCAGGCTGAAGGTTTGGGTACGCCGGGTCCACAGGAAGAGGAGAAAGAAAGGGAACAGCTTCACCGTCTCCTCGACGAAGGGCCCCAACACCTCACTGCTCCAGTCCGCCCGCACGGAAAGGGCTCCCTCAGCAAACAGGCCATGAGTGAAGTAGATGATCAAGGCTGATAAGGGGGCGATCAGCCATGCACCCACCGCAAAAAAACGGGGCGGTCCCCGTCCAGGTCATCGTCTTGCTGCGGGCGAGGAACCAAAATTGCCACAGCAGGTAGTAGCTCCACAAGAACTGAACCATCGCCTGCCTCGCTTGCGGGATGAAGATCCAGGCGAGGATGGCAAGGGGGATCAGGACCCAGGCCAACAGGATGTATGCCTTCCTCCCCCAGCGAAGCAGTTCGGGGTGGGCTTCTCTCCACCGTTTCCACCGTTGTTCCCCATATTGCAGGCAAGCGGTCCCCCACTGCCGCATCGTTTCAATCAATCACACCCCTCCTTTTTCTGGATATGATTGTATCGGAAATGATGCAATTTTACCATAAAACAATGGATTCAATTCAAATCCCCATCTGCCAAAGAGTTCAACCCGAATCACTTTCCATTTATGAGAATAATCGAATAATCAATGATGTTTTATATCAATTGTGTGGTTGAAAGAGATTTGAGATAAAAATCAAGGCTGTCAAGACTCCTCGACAGCCTCTGTACAGGTTGATTCAATTCCCAACGAGCAAAGAGAGCAGACTTTTCTTCTGATCCGCCTTCTTGCACCACAAGCTGAGATTTCCGTGTTCGGTGTAATAAGGACAAATAATCCCGTTTGGCACTTCCACTTCGGTGTCGGGCGGATTCTCCTCCGTTCCTCCGAGACGGACAAAGTGATGGGCGTTCCGGACGGTGATGCTTGTATATACATCCCATCTGCCCCGTAAAGTCTTGCTCTGCTCCATCCACTTGGCGAGGGTGAGTTCAGATTGAAAAAAAATGCTACGATCGTCTTTCCATTGGATGACAGCCGGGAAATATCCATCGATCCATTCCGTCCGTTTTCGCAGATAGAGAGCCATCTGCACCTCTTCCCTCCACCGCTCCATCTCCTGCCGGAAAACCACCTCCCCCTCCAGTCTCCATGTGCCGGTGGAGGGGTCCGCCCAAGAGAAATCGGTGATCCGGCAGGTGGGTTTTTTCATCTGAACCCGGTTTTGTTTTTGTTTCACCGCTTCCTCATAAACCTGAATCCATTGTCGGACAAACCTCTCCTCACTGATATTCTCGCTGATGTTCCGGGCCTCCCGACACATAGCCGCCCACTTTTCCCGATCTTGAAACAGCGTGATCATCGCCTCACTCATCCCGTCCAGATCATCCCGCTGAATCAGGAAGCCGTTGACATCATGGGTGATCAGATCCCGGGGGCCGTAATTGACATCGTAAGCAATCACCGGTGCACCCGCTGCCAAACTTTCGGCAATCACCAAGCCAAAGGCTTCCCTTTCCGTAGGGAGTAAGGAAAACGCCGCACTTTGGAAGACAGCCTGGGCATCCTGGGTGGCTCCTTGGATGAACACATGGTCCTGCAGGCCCAATTCCCTGATCAATTCGCGAAGATTTGCTTCTTCACGCCCGAAACCCCACAACTCCAGCCGAGCCTGGGGGAATCGTTCCGCCACCTTTTGGAAAGCACGGATTGCATGATCACAATGTTTGGAAGCGACAAACCGACTGATCACCACCGCCTTCCACGGATCCCGTTGGATATGGGGATCCGGTTCCACCCGGGGGACAGCATGAAGGATATCGTGAAAGGTTGTTCGCATGCCAAACTAGCGCTGAATATCCCGCTTCTGCTCTTCCGTGATCACAACAAAAGCATCAAACCCGTCGGCTTGTTTCAGTGCCAGTTCGTTCTGCTTGGAAACAGGTGCACCATACACGTATGGCTCATCCAGATGATTGCTGTGAAGCATCTTCACCTTGACAGCCCTCGGGTCGGCTTCAAGCAGTAGACGGCTGGTTTTGGGATCATCCGACTGAAGGATCACCGTCGGCTCTTCTTGGACCAATCGATTTAACCAAAACAGTTTCATCTCTTTTTCGCTTTGAAATGTCCGAATCAGTTGCCCACCCCGGTCAAACCAATGAACTCGGTAGCATTTCCCCTGTTCGGGTTCATACCAATTGGAAAGAAAGCAATGTCCCTCTTCATCGAAAAAACGGGTCTGGCGGGGCTTGTCCAAGATCTGATCCAAATATACCGTCCGTCTGAGCCGCCCCTTGGCATCGAAATGTTCCCGACGGATCCGGTAGTGGTTCTCATTGAAAAAATCAATAAACTTCAGTCGACCGTCCTCGCCATACTCCTTGTACTTGACATAGAGCCCGTTTTGAAAAAAATGATATCCTCTTTTCTCTTCATCCTTCACGACGACAAAGCCGGGCTCCTCCACAGGATGAAGGATCCGGTCCACCTGGGGACGAGAGGGTAGTTGCGGGCATAAAAACTCATACAGATTATGGATGATTACTTTTTCGTTGATGATTTGCAGGCGCAACAAATCCTGTCTCACTTGGTCATAGTCCGGGTTGAAGTCAAAGGTCACCACATGGATCCTCCGGTTGAGCTCCTCTGCCAAAAGCTTCGCCCTTGTCAACAGGTTTCGGGTCAGTCCCCCCCCGTTTGGCCTTCACCGAATTGATCATTTGATAGATTTCCAACTTTGTACATCCTCCTATGATCTGAACATAATATACCTAAAAAAATTAAAACATCCTCTACTACCATTATTCGTATGAAATTCAACCTTTTCAGTCCAAATTCCACCATATCAAAAAAGGGGTGCCAAAAATGGCACTCCTCTGGCCGGGGGTTGTGAAAAGGCAGAAAGGAAGGTACGATTTTCTGGAAAGGGACTCCACTCAACAGGAGGAGAAAGATCCAGTGACATCTGATGCGAGATCGATCGATATCCGTAGGTATATGGAGATCCGTTCAGCTTTTGGTCCCTCTTTTGCCCATGACGACCGGGGGATCTACTTTCTGTCCACGATGAGCGGCATCGCCCAGGTATGGCGACAGGATGTGGACCTCCCGTGGCCGAGACAGATCACCTTTTTCCCGGAGCGGGTGATGGGAGTGGCCGCCTCCCCCCGGGAAGACCTCATCCTGGTCAGCGCGGACCGAGGCGGAGACGAGCGGGCGCAGCTCTTTTTGATGGACGGAGACGGGCTGGATATAAAGGATATATCCCAGGACCCGGAACACATCTATGCTTTCGGTGCCTGGTCTCCTGATGGAAAACGCTTCACATACGCTTCCAACCGGCGTAATGGAAAAAACTTCGACGTATATTTGTATGAGTTGGAGACGGACAGCCACCGGCTTCTGCACCGGAGTGACCACACCAATTACGCCGGCCGGTTCAGCCCTGACGGGAAGAAAATCCTCTTTTCCCGGATTCACACCAATATGGATCGCGACCTCTATCTCCTGGACCTGGACTCCGGGAATACCCGGCTGCTCACACCTCACAAGGGGCAGGCCCTCTATACCGGAGCCCGTTTTTCCGCCGACGGTGACACTCTGTTTCTCCTGTCAAACCGGGAAAGCGAGTTTACGCGGGTGGCCCGGATCCATCTGGCCACCCTGGACTGGACCTGGCTGACGGAGGACCGTTGGGATGCGGAAGACCTGTCCTTGTCCCCCGACGGTGGCCTCCTCGCTTTCACTCAAAATGAAGGGGGCAACTCCCGGCTGAAGGTTCTCAATGCGGAATCTTCCCGTTCCCTGAATCTTCCCGAACTGCCGCAGGGGGTGATTCTGGGCACGACATGGAACCGACGGGGAAACAGGCTGGCCCTCACCCTGAGCAGCCCCCGCCACGGAACGGAGATCTGGCAGATCCATCCGGAGAAACCCCAGCCGGAGCGAATCACCTATGCCTCCATCTCCGGCGTTCCCCAGGACACCTTTATCTCACCGGAAGAGGTGAGCTATCCCTCCTTTGACGGGCTGGAGATTCCCGCCTTTTATTACCGGCCTTCGGGTCATCAGGGTCCCCACCCCGTCATTGTATGGGTCCACGGGGGGCCGGAGTCCCAGAGCCGGAACAGTTTCAACCCGGTGATCCAGTTTTTCCTGCAGCGGGGCATGGCTGTCTTGGTTCCCAATGTCCGGGGCAGTTCCGGATACGGACGCACTTATGTCCATCTGGATGATGTGCGCAAGCGGATGGATTCCGTCACCGACCTGGCCCGGTCCGTCGATTGGCTGAAGAAACACGGCAACGCACGGGAGGAGGCCATCGCCGTCATGGGCGGAAGCTATGGCGGATTCATGGTGCTGGCCGCCTTGACCCACCATCCCGATCTCTGGGCCGCCGGGGTGGATATTGTGGGGATCGCCAACCTGCGCACCTTCATCCAAAACACCAGCCCCTATCGTCGCCATCTGCGGGAGTCGGAGTACGGCACCATCGAGGAAGACGGTGACTTTTTCGACCGGATCTCTCCCATTCACCATGTGGACCACATCCGGGCCCCTCTCTTCGTCGTCCACGGCGCCAACGATCCCCGCGTCCCCGTCTCCGAAGCGGAACAGATCGTCGCTGCCCTCCGAAAGCGCAACCACCCGGTGGAGTACCTTCGCTATGAAGACGAAGGCCACGGCCTGGCGAAACAGGAAAACCGTGTGAAGGCTTACGGCGCCATCGCCACTTTCTTTCTTGGAGAAATGGTTGATGAAGAAGTAAGTATGGGATGACAGCACAACCCCCGGCATCCTGAAAGGAAGAGGCCGGGGATTTGTGTGTTGTGGAAGTCATCCCAGGAGAGGAATGATCCGGAAATATGAAGGTAAGAGACCGCACATAAAGTCAATCCGTTCAACTCAATCCTCAACAAAATAGTCAGTGTCGATTCGTTTCACCACATACCGGACATATTCGTTCACTCCGATGTCAAATTCAACCATGTTAGTCGGCCAACCGTTCCCCATCGATCAACACAATTTTCCGATCGATCCGATCCACATAATCCAAGGCCCCATCGGTAAATGTGGAGGTTGTGATAAAAACTCCCTTGTGAGCTCCTTGCCCGATCAAGCTACCGGCAAATTTCTGGATCTCCGGACGCCCCACCGAACCGTTCCACCGCTTGGCCTGAATGTAAATGGTGTCCAGACCCAATTTATCCTCTTTGATGATCCCATCGATCCCCTCGTCACCGCTTCGCCCAATAGCCTGCCCGGCATCGGACCGTGAACCTCCGTAACCCATGGCCACGAGCAAATCGACGACCAACTTCTCAAAAAATGCGGCACTACACATCATCACCTGTTCAAGGATTTCCTTTTTTAACTCTTTCCGAAGTTCCTGGTAACCGATCTCCAGCGTTTCTTCCGGGGTTTTATCCGACTCTCTCTGCCTTACTGAGGAAGATGATTTTTTCTTGGATGGATTTATAAATTCAACAAATTCAGGGAATTGGGTTAGGAACTAAACATCAATCATAACTGGTTCCATCGCCAAGACTTCCTGTCCCCGGGGGGGTGATTCTGTATTTGGCTCGTTCTGTGTTTTCCAAGAGCAAAGCTTTTTTCATATAGGTACGAGCCCAGCCCACCCGATTATCGAAAGTTCGTTGCCGTCCGCTCGGTAACAATCCCTTCAGTTCCTCTTCGGTAAGCTTTAATGCTTTTGCGAGACAATCCTTGATTTCCCCCAAACTGTGCACCTGACCATCTGCTAATATCTTCAAAAACGGCAACATCAAAGATTGATAATCCGGTACGGACATCCTGCTTCAGCCCTTTCATACCGCCCGTCGGTCGTCAAACTCCATACCTGTCACGTTTGAATCAACTCATCCGAAGCCGCTAAAAACAATACTCCCCCCACTCAGGGGGGAAGTATTGTCAGCGTCCGGGTTCACTGTTTTCAGCTGCACTATTTGCCGATACTTTTACGACAGAAGATTCAGTCGCGTAGAACATTGAAAAGGCCAACACACATGCCACAGACATGATCAAAATGATCTTCCTCACGCTAACTCACCACCTTCCATCTCTTCTTCTAATTCAAACATATTTTCTGTACACCGTCTAAATTCCTCTTCATCACGACCCTTCCAACATTTCGCAAGCTGAAACCATGCCTGTCTCTCCTTCTCTTTATACCCATGCGGCTTAGCAATAACCATCTTGTAGTAATACGTTGCTTTCTCCAAGTTTCTTTGGATTAAGTACAAATCACCCATGGCAAGGTATGCATCCAGTAGGTAGGGAACACAGGAGAGCTCTTCTCCCTTGCCAATGGCTTTTTTCAATATCTGTTCAGCTTCTTCCCATCCCTCTCTTCTCGTTTTCAACTGTCCAAGCTGTATATAACCGCGGACAAGTCGGCTGTCACTCACATACTTTTCAGCGATCTTTAAGGCAATCTCAAAACACCCTTCCGCCTTTTCCCAATTGCGTTTGTCCATGAAAATACTCCCCAGGACAACCCAAAGGTCAAATGATGAAGAGTAGTCTTCATTGTATCCCGCCAATTTTAAGCCTTCCTGACATGTGATTTCTGCTTCTTTAAGTGATCCACTTCGCCGTAGCAGTTCTCCTTTTAACCAATAGAATCCCAGCACAGTTTCCTTTTGCCCAATATTGGGTACCTCTTCCCATACATCTTGCACGACTCGGAGCGCTTCCACCACACGGCCTGTCCTCTCCAAGTAAACAGCCAAATTCCGTATTAAATTGTATTTAACAATTTTGTTTTTTCCATTCACATTAAAAGCATCCAGCCCACTTCTTGTGTATTGGATCGCCTGTTCGATGTTGTTTTCATGATAACTGCACAGCCCAAGGTCATTAAAACTGTACGCCTCAATGTTTTCATTCATGGCGTAGTCACTTTGCTTGGACAAACGAATCGCCTCAGATAAAGATCTTTCAGCCTTCTGGTACCTCTTTTGAAGAAGATATGTTCCACCGATCAACCAATATACAGAAGGAGCAAATGGATGATCATTGGGTAAATTGAGACGTTTTAGTACCTGGATTGCTTCATCCAGAAAACCCATTCTTTGCAGTGATTCAGCGAATAATAACTCAAACTTCAAGGTATCTGCTTCTTTCTTTTCCTCCAACAACAATGTGGGGATCTCCTCAATGGAAATTCCCAGCTTCTCCAACAGATAAAACATCTTGTCTTGTCGAACATGAGAAACACCACGTTCAACATTACTAATGGTGGCCGGAGAAATGTTTTCATCTGCTAAATCCTCCAGCCTCAACCCTTTCAGCTTTCGAACCCTGCGTATTAATTCACCGATTTCAGACATTTCATAGCCCATCGAACTGCTCCTTTACCCGGAATTCAATTCTCAATTTCAGCCTAATCTATATCAAAATGGAATGCAATATCCCGTGTATTTTTAGTCTTCTTAACACGAATCGAAACTGAACACTGCAACAGAAAGCATATATCAATTACTGCCTCACCAAATAAAAGCAGGCCCAAAGGGCCCGTCTGTTCAGCCGATCTCCACTGTTTTCCTGTCATCTTTCACCGCATCGATCATGAGCAAGATTGCGGCGAGGACATGCAGGAACCAGCCCAGGATGGGAATCCAAGCGAGACAGGAGGTGATGATTCCCATGATGCTCCCGTACTTATTCACCTGTGCTTGGATACTGATGATCAGAGTGATGATATGAAGCACCAACATGACAACCAGCGGAATATAGGAATTCATCACCACGATCAGACCACCCAGCACCGGGATGGCCAAAATCCCTTCCAAGCCGCCACATATCCACTTCATGATTCGAGCCGTGGACAATGAACCATCTCCCCCTCATCTATAAAAAGCTTCGACCGGCTTCCCCTATTCACCGCGGTTCACCGGTTTTATTTAAAATGATTTTCTACCCAATCTATACTTTACCATTTTCATCATGAAAAAACGACAGCTCTCTATCCCAAAATTGGTCGATCCAGCCTCGTATCTCCCCCCCTACTTCCCATACCTCCTCTGATCAAATCCCACCGCCACATAATCCTCCGTGTCAAAATCCCTGATGAACTGGGAGATTCGCAGTGCCTTTTCGGCGGAATAGAGGAGGCGGACTTCCTTTTTGGCCCGGGTGATGGCGACGTAGAGCCATTTTTTCTCGTCGTTCAGTATGGCATTTTCGTCCTTTTGAAAGGCTTCGGAGGAAGGATCGTTAGAACGTTCCCGGAGATCCTTCAACCTGGATTTCAGCGGATAGTGATCCCGGTCAAAGTGGACAATGAAGACGTAGTCAAACTCCAATCCCTTGACACTGGCCACATCGGTGAAAAAGATCGGTTTTCGGAATGCGGCGGGATCAAACTTTTTGTGGTAATCCCTCGTGGTGACCAGGGAAAAGTTTCTCTCCAGAAAAGATTGTAACGGTAATGGACGGCCCCGGTTCAGCTCATCATCATAACGGTGGATGACCGCGAGGGTGGCTTCCGGATCCCGTCGGTGAATGGACTGGATTGTTTCCGTCAGCCATTGGGCCAAGACTGCTATCTTGGGAAAGTAACGAATCTCCGGTTTGGGTCCCTCTTTGACATAAACTTGGTTATTCTCCCGGTCGTTTTCAGTATCGTCAAAGCGGAGGGAGTTGGCCAAGGTCATGATCTGCCGGGTGGAGCGGAAGTTTTGTCTCAGGGTCCGGTTGCGCCGCCCCTGGAGGTTCAGTCCGAGGGAGGCATAGGAGTGGGGAGTGGATCGGTAAATCCGCTGTTTGGGATCCCCGGTCAGAACAATCCCCTTCTTGCGCAAACGAGCTAGAGCCAAGATCTGCATCGGTTGCAAATCTTGCACCTCATCCACAAAGACATAATCAAAGTGGTGGGAGTCCGGAAGTTGATCCAGATACCCCAAGAGAAGCAGGGCATAATCCTCCATGTCGTATCCGTCATTCTTGTACTTTGTCCGCATCATCTCCCGGTAGTCTTCGAACAAGGTGAAGACTGTCTTCCGCTGAGCCTTTGTCAGCCGAGGGGTCTGGCTGCGTCCGGTTCGTTCCACTTCCAGATAATCCTCCCGTTTCACATAACCGTTGGCTTTCATCCACATGAATTCCTCGTAGAAAAAGGCAGCGGTATGGGTCTTGTACAACTTTTCCGCCTCGGGAAGGCGTTGGTAGGTCTCACTTTCCATAAATGCATCACGCAACGCGATGATACGGGCCCGGATCTTGGCCTGATGCTTCTGGATCGAATCGAGGGAGGTGTAAAAGGGACAGATATCCCGCACCCCCATTTTCTTCAGTAGCCGGTAAGCCATCTGGTGAAAGGTTTCCAGATGAAGCTCATGTCGTTCCTTCAACTCTAGGAATCTTTCCGACTGTTCCATTCGCTTGCGAGTGTCATCCAACAGTGTCCTGTTGAAAGTGACGTAAAGGATCCGGTGTCGCTCCTTTACCTGTTCCATCACTTTCATCAACTTATACATCAGGGTGATGCTCTTGCCGCTGCCTGCGGAACCGTTGATCAACAGCTGGTCTTCCTCCTGTTGGATCACCACCTTCTGCTCGACGGAAGGATCGATTCCCGGCAACAGTCCCACAGCATCAAAGTAGTTTTGCCAAGCTTTAGCGGAACGGAGAAAAAAGGAACGGGCGGCATCAGACAAAGCGACTGTGGTCGTCAATGGGAAACTCTCCTTCCGTACATTGCATCAAATAGGGACACATCCTGCAGTGGGAACCGGGGCGGATCTCCGCCCCCTCCGCAAGGCGGGGAATCCACTCTTTCAGCCATTCCTTCTCCTGGATCCGCCCTTTCCGGTGGGCATCCCGGTATTTGCGCCGGCGGGAGGAGGTGCGCAGGCGTTGCAACCGCTCCATCGCCAGGGGATAAACCAGGTTCTGAAAAGAGCGGTAATCTCGCAGATCCGCCGCCCGGTTGGTGCGGATCAGGTTCTGCTTCAGTGTGGCCGTCCATTGGGGAAAAAGAGGGGAGAAATGCTGTTGCACTCCCTCTTCCCCTTCCGCTTGCTGAGCGAAAAGGGAACCCAGTTGGGCAAAGACCAGCCGGTGATGAAAGTCCTGGGTGTAGACCGGAAAATGCTCCAGGAAACCAGTCAAAAAGAATTTTCGCGGGCACAGGTCGAGGTCAGTCCAATAGACCCCCGGAATCTGTTCCCGGAATGTATCAGGGGAAGGAATCTCGGTTTCCTCTCGGGTCGTCACCGGATCTCCCCATAAGTGATCCACTTCCTCCGTCTCCTCTGCCCAGTCGCTTCCTTTTCCGTCCTTTCCATAGAGCAAGGCGAAGAGTTCCCAGTCGGAGGAGGGACCGTCATGTTCATTCCACCCTTCCGTCCAGCTCACAGTCAGCTCTCCCCGCCCATAGGCCAGGGTGTAAAACAGCTGAAAGGGAACAAACCGTTGCCAGGCCTGGTCCGAATAATGGTGAACCAACAAGGCATGCAGCAGCCAGGAGGCGCCCGCTTCCGTCAAGCTGCCCCTTTCCCGCTCCTGACGGATCGAGCTTTTCAGCCACGAGAGGGTCAAGGGTGCCGGCAGAGAGCGGTATCCTCGGTGAAACCTCACCAGGCTCCGGATGGACAGATCAGCCAGATGGAGCGGCTTTTCCGACAAGGCGAGGCCGTCCAACTGCTCTAATCCGCGACAGTGAAAACGGTGCTCCTCTTCCCCTTCTCGGCGAAGGAATAGACTCACCAAGCCATGGAGTTCCTCCCGCTCTGCCCTCCAGTTCAGAGTAACAGGATGGCGAAGAACCTCTTCTAGTTCCCGGACCACCTCGCCATCAGCATCCAACCTTCCTTTCACCCCCCGCCAGATCTGGCGTAGAGCACCGAAATGATCCCAGGTCAGCATCCCTTTCCCTTCTTCGGGAAGCAACCGCTTCAGCTTATCCTCCAAATCTCCTACCAAGTCGGACAGCTGCCGAACCGTAACCCCGCTCCGTCCCTCATGGACAAAGGAAAAAGCCCGCAACGGATTGGACAGATACCGTTTGATCCGATTGCGTCCGGATTGGTCCTTGCCCAATTGATCGAACTCTCGCCCTGCAGCCTGCAACACTTCCAATGTTTGCAGCCGTTCCTTGATCTCTCCGATGGAAAATCGGAGGGACGGGGTCTTCAGGTAAGGTTCCAGCTCCAGCAACAACGGGAGGGCCTTGGTACCGGAGACTCCCTTGGCTTGAACCCATCCCGAAGTGATACATTCCACCAAGGTTTCATAGGAGAGCTGAATCTCCCCCTCCACTTTGCGGGCCTCATACAGATGATGGAGAAAGCGGACCGCCGGATGATGGGGAAGGTCCAGTTTGCGGGGTGTATTGTCCCCAGCAGAGGGTGGATCGGTGGGAGGCAGATCGCGGAGGGATTGGTTCAATTCGTCATAGGAGGGAGCCACCACCCGCACCCCGGACTTCTTCTCCGCCTCCATCTTGGCATACTCCCGAAAGCGGGCCGGGGAAGGAAAACGAAGTACCTGGACAGAGATGGGATCCTCTTCTCCACCTCCCGACTCCCCCATTCGGTGGCGAATCCAGTCACCCCCCCTCCGTAACTCCTCTCCTGTCGACCAAAGGGTGGGATCAACGGTTCCAGCGACCTGTTCGTACAAATCCTTCCATCCTCGAAAGAAAGACTCGTACCCCGCATGGTAGGGAAACCGGAACACCACCCGGACTCCGGAACGTTCACACTCCCGAAAAAAAAGCATCCGTTCGGCATCCAGTTGCTGAAGATGGTAAACATACAGGGTCTTTACTTCCCCCCGCTTCTTCCGGAGCATGTTTCCGGCAAGGACGCGGCGCCCCTCCACCAGCTTCCGCACTCCTGTATCTTCAGTCATCATCCGCTCATACAGGCGGGCAAAACAGCGCTCCTCCATTCCTCCCTCCCAAGTCAGCCGATCTAACCGGAGGGCGGCGGCGAAGCGGAAGGCCTTCACCCATACCGGCAGTGAGCGGTGAATCCGACGTTTCCACTGTTCCTCCAGCCCCTCTTCTTCCAGGAAGCGACGCATCTTTGAGGCCAAGACATAATCCGTCACGATTCCGTACCAGTAGGGATAGAGAAACTTCATCAGCTCATCCAGGTGCATGATCCGATCCCGATACGGGCCTGCCTGCTTTTGAAGAACCACCTGCAAGGACTGGATTCCTGTGACATGAAGACTCTCCTCGTCGAAGGTCAGTTCTTCGAAAAACCGGTTTGGATCCGGATAAGTCTCAACGTACAGCAACGGACTTTTTTCCTCCCCTCAAAAGATCCACCCAACGATTGACCTTAGAGGAGTCGGACAAGGTCTCCGACACATGGACATAGAGTCCCTGAACGGCCCGAGTCATCGCCACATACAAAAGGCGAGTCTCCTCCCCCCGGGTTTCCTCCTCCTCCTGGTGACGCAAATCCTCAAAGAGGCTGTTGCGGATCGTGCGGGTATCCAAGCCCAATCGGTAACCCAGTTTCCAACGCTCTCCTTCCCTGGCCAACCATACCTGGGGGCGCCCAGCAACGGTAAAGGCAAAATCGGTCCGGGGCAAGATCAC
The DNA here is from genome assembly GCF_014637345.1 of Kroppenstedtia guangzhouensis. GTDB lineage: Bacteria > Bacillota > Bacilli > Thermoactinomycetales > DSM-45169 > Kroppenstedtia > Kroppenstedtia guangzhouensis. The sequence goes on along the minus strand of NZ_BMEX01000004.1, from coordinate 200,741 downwards.
ATAATCAAACTCCAGTCCTTTGGCCATATGAACCGTCATGCACCGAAAACGGTGCTCCCGCTTTTCCGCTGCGATGGTGACAGGGGATTCCTCTCGATCAGTGAGGATATGAAGACGCAGCATCCGTTCTACTCTGGCCGGTGTGGCCACCGCGTCAGTAAATTCCCGTTGCAACAAGAAAAACAAATGATCCAGCCCGGCCTCGTACTCCAAGCGACGGGTGACGGCTTCCTTTTGAAAATCAGCGGGATCCCGATCAGGAAAACGCCTGACCCACTCCTGATACAAGCGACAGGCGAGCCGGTCCTGGGGTCGGATCTCCCGGACTGCCTTCCTTAACAGAGGGAGAATCGGTTGTTCCAGGGCCTGTTTCCGCAACTCCCGCACCCATCGGGACTCGGGATGTTTTTCCCACAGGGTGAGAAAGGATGGATGATCCGGATGGAAATCCTTCAGAATCAAGGAATTTCCCAGTTCCCCCGCACCAAAGGAAGAACAGTGGAAAGCATAAGCCAAGGAGGGGGTCACCGGCCGGGTGAGCAGACTGACCAGAAGGTACAACTCCCGCACAGGCAAAGATCGGAAGAAATTCCCCTGTATTCCTCCCTCACAGAAAAATCCCCATTCCTCCAGTTGCTTAATCATCTCCTCCACTTCCCGGTTGGAACGGACCAAGATGCAGGTGTCTGTCCCTTGAAGTTCCCCGAGGAGTTCCCGGAAAGTTGCCTTCAGTTTGAGATCCTTTAAAATCAAGCCGGGACCGTCTCCCCGATTCATCCCCTCCAGCTGATCCTTACGCTCATACATAAATCCCTTCACCCGTCGGCCCCAGTTCTCAAAGAGAGGGGACATCTCCTCCAACAGCGGACGGATGGTCCGGTAGTTTTTGACCAACCCCTTCTTCACCACCGACCGGGGCCGGTGTTGGAGACCTTCCTGCAATTGCTGAAATGACGTATAATCCGCGCCCCGAAAGCGATAGATACTCTGTTTCACATCCCCCACCGCCAATACTCGGCAATCCCATTGTCCCTGCATCCAGAGGAGGAGATCCACCTGTACAGTGTCCGTATCCTGAAATTCATCCACAAACAGATGGTTTACCCGCCGGTCCCCAAAGAGTCCAAAATTCCCCTTCAGGGAGGAAAGCCGGCGAATCAGATCGGAGAGTTCCAGCTCCCCGTTCTCTTCCTTGACCCGTTCCAACTTCATGGAGAGTTGAACGAGAACATATTGAACCAAATGGTGAAAACCGGATTCATCCTCACCCCATTCCAGGGTGCTCAACTCTTCCAATGTCAATGACCGGTTTTCCACCGCTTCGTGGATCCGCAACAGAGCGTGTACCAACTGATGGTGAGGGATCCAGCGGAAGGAACGAAAAACCTCCGGATGTTGCTCGGCAAATTCGTCCACACAGGTCTCGATCCACCGATTCTTCTGTTCCCGGAAACTGCGCAGCTGCAGTCCGACCGGAAGTCCGGCGGCCGTCCCCCCCTCTTCCAACAGGGTTTTGGCAAAGGAGTGGATGGTCGAAAGAAACAGATCCCTCGTCTCATCCAACCATCCCAGATAACGGGGATTCCGGGTCACCTCAAAGTAAGTCATCAGTCGTTTCCCCAACCGTTTACGCATCTCCAAGGAGGCCAAGTTGGTGAAGGTGATCATCACCGTGGAGTCAAAGGAAAACTCCGGATCTGTATGGCACAAAAAAAGCAGGCGGTCGATCAGGACGGTGGTCTTGCCTGTACCCGCCCCTGCCGTCACCAACAAGTGGGCCTTCGGATCACTGTGCTCCACTTCATACTGCTCCCGGTTGAAATCCGTCTCCCGGCAAAGATACTCATATAGAACCGAATCCGTTACTTGACCGTCGACAAACTGGGCTCTGATACCGGCAAAGTTGGATTGAAATGGAACCTCCCACCAGCGAAGCATGCCCGCTTTCTTCAGATGTTGCCACTCTGCCGTTTTTTCAAGTGCTTCCAGAGAGTCCATCGCAAACAGCCAAACCTTGATCCCACATCGGACTCGGTCCACCACATCCTCAAACAAACCTTCCTCCACATCAGAAACAAACAGCAACAATGAATACCGCGGCTCCCCCTGTCCCACCTGGATCCCCCTTTTCCCGTCTTGGCCATCTCCTCATTTTCTATTTTAATGATAGATGATAAGGTTTTCTATTTCTATCACAAGTGAATTGATATAATAGATAATTCTGTTACCTATGAAAAAACCCTTTCGGAATGGATAGAGTCTCCTTCACGCGAACAGCAAAAAGCCCACAGAATGCGGACCTGGATTGCTGCTTCATGGATCAGTTGAGAAATAAACGTTACCGCACAGCGAAGCCACCAACCCCTAAATCATGGAACGCAATGGAAGCAGTCCTGTCCGACCAGCTGTGAATGACTCCCAAAGAAACCACCTCCCCGAAGTGGTCTTGACCCCGTCAAGTAGACAATGAAAAAAAGAACGGTTATGCGGCGACTTTTTCCCGATGCTCTACAGGGGAAAGGTCGCCCAATTTTTTCTGGAAACGCTCTTTGTTGTAGAAGGTAATGTATTCCTCGACGGCTTTGTAAGCTTCCTCGAAGGTCTTTGGGTTTGTGAGGTGAAGCTTCTCTGTTTTCAGATGGGAGAAGAAGGATTCGATGCAAGCATTGTCAAAGCAATTCCCACGGCGCGAATGGCTTCCTAACATCCCGTAGGTCTCCATACGGTGGGGCATACATCCGGGAGGTATACTGAAAACCTTGATCCGAGTGCAGAAGTACATCCTCCAGAGATCCTTTCTCCTTAAGCAGCTCCAACGAATCCAGAACCAGATCATTTCGCTTCGACAAGGACCACGAAACAATCTCATGGTTGTACAAATCCTGCAAGCCGACAGATAGGCAAAGTCGTTCCCGATTCGAACGTAGTAATATCCGTCACGAGACGACGCAACGGAGCCTCAGCAGTAAACTCTTGATTCAACCGGTTCGGAAAGAGAATGGATGCCTTTCGTCCGTAAAAGGGCCGTTTTTTGCGAATAACCCGGATTCCAAGCTCGCGCATCAGCCTACGGACGCGTTTTCGATTGACCACGATTCCTTCACGTCGAAGAGGAATACCCGTAATACGGGTGGAGACGATGAATCGCCAGGATATGCTCTTGAATCCAAGCATTCCTGGATCGTGTTCTTCAGCAAGAGACCGGGTCTTCTTCCACTTGTAATAACCGGAGCGGGAAACCTTGGCGATCTGTAGCAATTGTGCCAAGGAGGGATGATGGCGCAGTTCATCGATGATGGCAAAACGACAGCTTTTGGAAATCACTCCCCCAACAGATTTGGATGACGCTTTTTCAGGAAATCCACCTGTGCTTTCAAGTAAGCATTCTCCCCCTCCAAACTGTCAGAGTGTTTCCGATTCCATAACCCCCGATGATCTTTTAACGACTCTCCTTTTTGATGCCGTTGAACCCAGTCACGGACCTGAGACTTGCACCGGATCTCCAAGTGCTCACAAATCGAGCGGTAGGATAAGCCTTCCTCCAGACGAAAGCGAATAGCCTCCAATTTAGTTTCCAATGTATACCGTTTGAATGTTTGCCCCTTTTTCGCCATAAGAAAATCCCCTCCAGCAGTTCAGTGCTTTTGCCCATCTTACCAGATGGACTTTTTTCACTGTCTACCGTATGGGGATAATACCACATTGCTCGCCTGCAGGCGGGCTTTTTTCACATCACAACATCCCACTGAATGATGATCCAAGGTTGAAAAACAGAACGGTGTCCGTCTTTCCAACTAAGCACCGCTCTTCCAATCATGCGTTTAAGATATCTTTCTTCCGAAAATAAAGTAACGATGCCAGAAGAGTCACCCCGATCCAAATAGTCAACACTACGATGCCAGTTGTCAGGGGCAAACTTGCATCCATTGCGGCCGAAAGCTCACCACTCCAATTACTTCCTGGGTTTAAATGAACGGAGAACAACCAGAACATCCATTTCCCGTTTTGTACCTGTTGCAGAAGTGTCTGTCCAAGAATCACCATGGCGAGAGCTACTCCTGAACTGATCATCGGTGATTTGAACACAGTGGAACATAAAAACGTAATGGAGGCCACGGCCATCATAGCAAAAACGGTTAACAACATAGAGCCCATGATATATTGCCACTCAGGTATTAATAAGGCCTCCTCAAAAAGTGGAATGGGAACTATTTGTGCTTCCTTCCCCATGCCGAAAATATAATCCACGTTCACAAAGTGTGGCTGATTGGCCCCGTCCGGATTATACAGCAACAGATGAACGGCCAGCATTGTGGCAAAAAAGCACAGTGATAGTAATGCTGTTGCCGTGAGACTGACCGCCCATTTTCCCAGTAAGATCTTCACCCGGGAGACGGGACGAACAAGCAACAGTTTCATCGTACCACTTGAAGTCTCTCCGGACACCATGTCCGCCACGAGTATGACCAACAACATAGGCAGGAACAATCCGGACGCCAGCGGCATCAGTTGATTCATCGCTTTCCAAGCGGTAAGCTCACCCGGCAGAAGGGGAGGAATATCTCGTTCCAGATGATATTGCAATTCCATTTGTTGCGCACGGTATTTCTGCCACTGGCTTTCACGGTTAGCTTCCGAAATCTCTTTCTGTGAGTCGGTTTGATATTTTTCCATCGTTTGTTTCAACTTCATTAAATCACTTTTCGTCAGTTGATCCCAGTCTGATGATTTCAATTGCTGCATCCGATGTAATTTCTTTTTGAGACCCTCAAGGATTTCCTCTTCCAGTTGGATTTGATTCTTTAAATCCGATAAGTTTGCTTCCTCTGATGTTCCTTCTGACAACTCTTTTTTCTTTTCTCTCAGATTTTGTTCGTACATTTCGATTCGCTGTTTCATTTCCACAATCAAGTTGCCGGAGACATTCTCTTTCTCCCACTGATACAAAGTCCCTGATAAAGCGATGCTCATCAACACAGCCAGTAGCAAGGTGATCCAAAATCGGCGACGATGAATCAGCTTCATCCATTCGTTAGCAAATACATATCCCCATTTACGCACCGGCTTCTCCCCCTTCCACATCTACCGGCTTTTCCGTCAATCGTAAGAACGTCTCTTCCAGCGTATTTTTCTGTGATTGAACAGAATAGATCGCTACATCCTGATTTACCAACATTTTGATCATTTCCGGAATAGCTTCTTCTTCCAAATAGGTATGTATGATTCCGCGTTCCCCCTCTTTGGCTTTCACTCCTTCACGTTGAAAAACCTGTAGCGCATGGGCCGAGTCACGTACACGGAAAGAGACGTTGACATCTTGTTCCAACATCTCTGATACATCCGCTTCCCTCAATAAGCGGCCCTGGTTCAGAATTGCCACTCGGTCACACATCATCTGTATCTCGCTTAATAGATGACTGGAAACAAAAACGGACATCCCATCGTCCGCTAAGCGTCGAATCAGGTCACGAAACTCCCGTATACCTGACGGATCCAGACCGTTGGTTGGCTCATCCAACACCAACAATTGAGGCTTAGCCAACAAAGCTTGGGCCACACCCAGACGTTGACGCATTCCGAGAGAGTATGTTTTTACTTTATCATCGATCCTGTCAGTCAATCGGACCAGTTCAGTCACTTCTTCCACTCGTCGATCCCGTTCCTTTTTGCTTAATCCTGCCAAGCGTGCGTAGTGAATCAGATTCTTCCGTCCCGAGAGATAGGAATAAGTCTCCGGATTTTCAACAATCGCACCAATATACTCCATCGCCTGTGCGGATCTTTTTTCCACATCATGGCCCATAATACGGATTGTTCCACGAGTCGGTTGGATCAATCCTACGATCATACGAATGGTTGTGGTTTTGCCGGCACCGTTAGGTCCAAGAAACCCGTATACTTCCCCTTCTCTGACTCGCATACTGACATTGTTCACAATCCATCGCGAACCGATTTTTTTTGAAACTTCCTCCAACACCAAAACGTCCATGGTCCCATCCTTCCATCCTTAGATATCACCAATCGTTCTATATCTTTTGTCCAATATAAATATTAACATGAGGGAATCAATGAAGTTTCCCACTACAGAATTAAAAAGGTGACCTGCCTGGTCCATTTAGCAGGTCACGTCTATGATTCCTCATGTTATTAATCCCAAAAATCAGCTCTTGTTTGGTAATCACGATCCTTACACCAATTACAGATGGCAAGATATAGTTCTGCTTTCCCATTAGTTCCATCCACGTAAGAAGCAACATTCCATGTATGACAACCACCAGGAGGAATATATTCAGTGTTTACCTCATCATCTGGATTAACAGGATCTTGCTCCATCAAGCTGTACCTTCCACCGGCTGAGCCAGTACTGATACAAGCCTTAAAATTGCCTCCACCGGACTTGAACACAATGCTTTGATTGTGAAAAACAGAGTGTCCGAGATAATCCCACTCTCCAGCTCCCATCGTTCCGACTTCTGCCGATACTGTGGTAGGAACAAACAAGGCAAACACGAATGCAACAAGTAGAACACTTACTTTTTTGAATTTGATTATGTAACCCCTTTACGGAAAAATTTAATTTGCCGGATAATTATATCAAAGGGATCAGAAACAGTCTAGATATCTACTCTTTTCCTGTTAAGTCTTTTGTTATAGTAAAAACCGCGACTAATGGACAACAGCCGGATATCCGACCTGATTTGCCAAGTCTTGAAGTCTATCTGAAAGCTGTGAGACCAGAAGCAAGAGGATAAGAAACTGGACATAGATCCCGGAGGATATGCACAGTCGATGGGATCAAAGGAAAACCCCCGTCATGGTGGACGGAGAGATGATGAAATCATATCCTGAGCGAGGCCTTTCGGAGCTTCTTTTTTTGGATGGGTTGAACTCATGATACGACAGAACCGAGAGCAAAAACACAGGAACCCCCCACCACCCGGGAGGCCCCTGTGCACAACTACACCTACAATTCTTAGATTATAATCAGAAAACCTCACCGAAGTGGTCTTGACCCCGTCAAGTAGACAATGAAAAAAAGAACGGTTATGCGGCGACTTTTTCCCGATGCTCTACAGGGGAAAGGTCGCCCAATTTTTTCTGGAAACGCTCTTTGTTGTAGAAGGTAATGTATTCCTCGACGGCTTTGTAAGCTTCCTCGAAGGTCTTTGGGTTTGTGAGGTGAAGCTTCTCTGTTTTCAGATGGGAGAAGAAGGATTCGATACAAGCATTGTCAAAGCAATTCCCACGGCGCGAATAGCTTCCTAACATCCCGTAGGTCTCCAAACGGTGGGCATACGTCCGGGAGGTATACTGAAAACCTTGATCCGAGTGCAGAAGTACATCCTCCAGAGATCCTTTCTCCTTAAGCAGCTCCAACGAATCCAGAACCAGATCATTTCGCTTCGACAAGGACCACGAAACAATCTCATGGTTGTACAAATCCTGCGCCGCCGACAGATAGGCAAAGTCGTTCCCGATTCGAACGTAGTAATATCCGTCACGAGACGACGCAACGGAGCCTCAGCAGTAAACTCTTGATTCAACCGGTTCGGAAAGAGAATGGATGCCTTTCGTCCGTAAAAGGGCCGTTTTTTGCGAATAACCCGGATTCCAAGCTCGCGCATCAGCCTACGGAGGCGTTTTCGATTGACCACGATTCCTTCACGTCGAAGAGGAATACCCGTAATACGGGTGGAGACGATGAATCGCCAGGATATGCTCTTGAATCCAAGCATCCCTGGATCGCCGTATGATTCGCCTACCAAAAAAGGGTGCCCATTTTTGGACACCCTTTCGGGATGAAGGTTTTTGACTGGCAAAAATAAGTGAGGAGGACTTCCTTGCTCACTTCGTCAGTCGGTTGGGTCATCGGATGCGGTGTCGGTGTTTGTTAAGCCCGATTAATTGTATGGATCCTCCTCAAAAATGCACTTGATCCCTTCGGTCGCTCTCCAAAATATGAATCAAGGCTTCCACTTCTTCAATTATCCAAATCCCTTCTTCCGGAACATGAGTTCCTCTTTTAGTTGATCGCATCAGGATCGTACGTTCCTGTGAACCCGAAAAAAAAGCGGGAACCAAGGCCCGCTCAATCTGCTTTGATCGAGGTGTCATTTTTTGCTGCATCCAGGATCAAGGCGATGGCGGTGACTGCATGCAGCATCCAACCCAGAACGGGAATCCACCCGAGGCAGGAGGTGATGATCCCCAGGATACTGCCGTGTTTTTTCACCCCGGCCTGGGAGCTGACAACCATGGTGATGATATGGAGGATCAACATGACCCCCAGGGGAACATAACCATTTCCCAGGATGATCAAACCTCCCAGCACCGGGATGGCCAGAAGCGCTTCCAAAATACCGGAAATCCATTTGAGTATCTGTGCAGTGGACACCGAAGCATCCCTCCAAGATCTGATGATCGGAAGTTCGACAGGTGACGTTGATTTTTCCTGTATTAAGTTATGTCCGTCTGTCCGTCTTTGCACCCTCCCATCCCCCCAAAATCCATCCATCCTTCCTCGAAGCATTGTGAATTCGTGCTGGCCGGGTGGGTCGGGATTGGGTTTCACATGACCTTTTCGTTGTTCTGAACTGCCAAAATCACTCCATCTGAAACCCAATCCCCCTTGTGAACAGCTTTTTCAAGCTTCACGCACTGGCCTCAGCAAAAATCACAACTTTTATACACCCTACATCATCCTAATCCATAGGTGATATGACTTAGCCAGTCCACTTCTTTTCAAGAAATAAAATTACAATATAATTTCGGCGATATGACGCGTTAAATGGTAAAATAAAAATTTCTTATTATTAATCAATTAAATATATACAAATTATAAGCGACTATGATATAGTACTTATTGAGGATATCCTCTGAATATTTTTTCAGAAGGAGGGGAATTTGAAAAAGGATTGGTGGAATCCACCCCGTAGTTTTTCTGAAGAGTGAGAAGTCGGCCAATGACGGAAGATGAATCTGTCCATCCGGCCTGGATGGACAAGCATGAATCGGTTCCCGGGTGAAGAATAGGTCGGAGATTCGGAGCTAACTGACTGGATTGGTTCCGACACCGGTTTCGGAGTGACGGAAATCGGAATATTGCAAATGGAGGGAATCAAATGAGACGCTTTCTGGTTCTAGTGGCCATCCTGGCTCTCGCCGCGGGTATGTTCATCTCCCCCGGCATGGATGTGAAAGCCGCCGGTAAAGAGAAAACCGCCCCCTATGTGGATGGACAGGTCATCGTCAAGTTTAAGGATAAAGGGGTAACCACCGCCGCCGAATCCAATGCCCACAAAAAGGTGAACGCCAAGGTGATCCAACGGAACGACCACCGGAAGGCCGGCTATGAGCTGGTTGAAGTGAAGGGTTCTGTGGAAGAGGCGGTTAAAGCCTATGAGAACAACCCCAATGTGGAGTATGCGGAGCCCAACTACATCGTGAAAACCCAATGGACTCCAAACGACCCCTATTTCCGTACCCAACAGTACGGACCGCAGATCATGCAGGCGGAGTCTGCCTGGGATGTTACCCGCAGCTCCAGCAGTGTCCGGATCGCCATCGTGGACACCGGGGTTCAAGCCAACCACCCCGATCTGTCCGGCAAAGTAATCAACGGATATGACTTTGTGGACCGGGATTGGACTCCCAGTGACCTGAACGGCCATGGCACCCACTGTGCCGGAATCGCCGCCGCCGCCACCAACAATGGAATCGGGATCGCCGGGATGGCTCCCAATGCCTCCATCTACGCGGTTCGCGTGTTGGATGCCAGCGGAAGCGGATCCCTGAACAATGTGGCCGATGGAATTGTCCACGCTGCCGACAATGGCGCCCAAGTGATCAGCCTGAGTCTGGGCAGCACCGGTAGCAGCACCACCCTGCAGAACGCTGTGAACTATGCCTGGAACAGAGGATCCGTGGTTGTCGCCGCTGCCGGTAACGCCGGCAACACCGTCAGGAATTACCCTGCCGCCTATTCCAATGCCATCGCCGTGGCGTCCACGGATCAAAATGACCGCAAATCTTCCTTCTCCACCTATGGTTCTTGGGTGGATGTCGCCGCTCCCGGTTCCAGCATCTACTCCACCTATCCGACCAGCCGCTACGCTTCCCTGAGTGGAACCTCAATGGCCACCCCCCATGTCGCTGGAGTGGCAGGTCTGCTGGCTGCCCAAGGACGCAGCAACAGCAACATCCGGGCAGCTATTCAGAACTCCGCCGACCGCATCAGCGGAACGGGCAGCTACTGGATTCACGGACGGGTCAACGCCAACAGCGCTGTTCGTTACTGATCACAAAAGGAAAAAAGACGGTCCCTTACATGGGATCGTCTTTTTCCTTATTCTTTTCGTCACAAGGAAAACAGCGCAACCGGCCATCCCCGAAAATCACTCCGTTTAAAAATCCATCCAGGCAATCCACCGACCTGCCACAATCGGTACAATAACCAACCCGCTCCTGGATTCTCAACCCCTCCCTTCCACTCTTTTTTTCATTTCGCCGATGCTTCATGGATTCCTCCCGGGACAAGCACCCAAAAGGATTGGGAATAGGATATATCGTTATTGACGATGGGAGGTGACAAAAATGAACGGTGCTCAAGCTGATCCCGCCACTGCCGGTGCGTATGCGATCACTTCCCAATACGGAGGATACCGATGGGGCACACCTTTCGGCGGATACGGAGACCCCTTTGGCGGTTACGGAGGATACGGCAGGCACGGGAGATTCCCCTTATATGGAGGTTACGGGGGATCTGGCGGATACGGTGCCTTCGGTGGTGGGTATGGATATCCCTGGTATGGAGGGTACGGGAGGTATCCCGGCGTCGGTTTCCCCGGAATCGGTGGATTCGGGGATTCCGCTTACCCATCTTTCTGAGACTACGACTAACCCCGGTCATGATGAACCGGCCGCTCCTCATGGGGAGCGGCCGGTTCATCATGGGGTTGTTGATGATTCATCTTCACCGTATATTGCACAACCTGGATATGTGAGTGCAAAACCATACCACCGGGTGAATAAGTGCTGGGGAGCATCCATCGGATCTTCGGTGTCTTCATAATGGACTTCCGGGAACCCCTTTTCATCAACTGATAACGCCAGCGGGCGACCCTCCAGGGTATCCCGGATTTTCCCGCCGGCCTTTTTAATTTCCTGAAGCGGGTAAAACCTTTTTGTTTTCTCAGTTATAATTCCCACTCCACTCATCATGTCCGGAAGTCGGGTATCCCGCCGGACCAGCGTCTTTTTGATAAAGGGGGGGAAGAATCCATACCGTCCAAAGAAGTTTTTCACCGGTTGCATGAGCCAACGTTGGACCCAGGTTTGCTCCGGCAAAGCCAAGGAAATATCGGGCCACTGTTTCAGCGCTTGTCCCGCCGTCATCTGCCCCAGGAGCAGACTCTCCATCTTCTGCCCTTTTAAAGGACCTTCGACACACTCTCCATGAACGTTCCAGTAAGATCCCGTCTCCCGGTCCTCCAGGATGGCCATTCCGTTGAAAATCCCCGCGCAGGAAAAATGATACACCTCGCCGTCGATGACGGGAACCATGGCGGTTGCACTTTGACAGAGAGCACAGTAGTTCACCAGATAGGGTAACCCACCCAGACTCCCCTGAGCCACATGGTGAGTGGCCATCTGGTACATCCAGAAAGAGAGTCGTTCGCCGCCCCGTTCCACCACCATCACAATATCCTCTTCTTTCAGCGCACCGGCTCCCACCGCGTTTTTTAGCGGCTCTGAACCTTTGGCGTTAAAGGGTTCTGCCTTAAACTTCATGAATCGGGAAGCATCAAAATCCCCCACTTGATTCCCCTCCTTAGCGGCTCGGACAATAGCTGATAAAATCAAATTTAACACAAGTCAATAAGCCGTTTCGAGCCTATCCGTCACATATTTTACAACCCTCGGCCGGCTTTCCGTTTCAGAAGACTCATGATACACGGATTCCAGTATTCATCTCCCGACTTGCGTGCTTCCCGCAGAGTTCCTTCCAATTGAAAGCCAACCCGCTCATAGCAACGAATGGCGGAGCGATTGAAGTCGAACACAACCAGTTCCAACCGGTTGAGATCCAATTCCTCAAATCCGTAACGAACCGCCTCCCGAACCATGGCTGTTCCCAACCCGCCGCCCCTGCGAACGGGATTGAGCAACACCCTGGACAGTCTGGATGTAACGTTGGAACGGTCAATCCGGTTGCATTCGATGTGGCCGACCATCTCTTCAGTCCCGATTTCCACTGCCTTGAAATTGAGGCGTTCCGGTCCTTCCCCCTCGTTTCCTTTCAAGTGTTTCGCCAGCTGGGTTTCATCCAAGGGATAATGAAAGCGGGGACCCGCCCATTGCATGAGAAGTTCGGGGGAACCACTCCACTGAATCAGACGGGGGAAATCCGCCGGGGTTAAAGGTTCCCATCGAATCATCGGGCACCCCTCCTCCCCTTCCACTCCGAAGCCAGGATCCCGTAAATCAATGTATCGTCACAGGTGCCGTCCGCCAGGCATTCCCCTTCCCTGAGGACCCCTTCCCGGCGCATGCCGAGACGTTCCATCACCCGGCGGCTGCGGTCATTGCCTGCCGCACAGCGGGCTTCGATCCGATGAATCTCTCTCTCCTCCACCAGATAATCCAGCAGGACTCCGACAGAGGCGGTCATCATCCCTTTTCCTTCGAAGTCTTGTCCCAGCCAGTACCCGATCTCGGCGTGGCGATTGAGCCGATGGATGGTATGGGCCCCCGTCACCCCGGCGATCTGTCCATCCACCCAGATCCCGAAATGGGCCTCACGCCCCTCGGCCACCCCGCGAAGGGCCCCACGGATAAACTCCTCTGTGTCCTTCGGTTCCCGCGTGGAATTCACCCAGGGAAACCAAGGACGGAGATGTTCCCGGCTGGCGTCGATCAGACGAAACAGCGCTTCACCATGGTGCGGCTCCAACCAGCGGAGACTCACCTCATCCCTCACCCTCTGTGCAAACATCCCTTGCATCCCCCTCTCTTTTGTCACTGATCAGGGCGAGAAACTCTTCTTTGTACTCCGGATGACAGGCGATCAGATAAGGTTCGGGATCCATCACGGTGAAAGAGTTTCTCTGGTAATCAACCACAGTGGCTCCCGCTTCTTTGGCCATCAGGAGACCCACGTAGAGATTCTCCCCTTCGGAGTTATACAGGATGATCCCGTCCAAATCCCCCCGGGCCAACATGCACCACAGAAGTGAAGGAGCCCACAGCCGCAGGACCCGTTTAAATTTTCGGTCCATCAGTTGTCTCAAGATCCCGGCGGCGGGATCATTCCCCACTTGGTGTCCCTGGATCCAGCCCACTGTCATCTTGGCAAGGGAGTCACCCTTGTTCACCTGGAGAGAAGCCTCCCCGCATTGGGCTCCTTTTCCTTTTTCCGCGATGTACAACCGGTCCAGCGGGGAATCATAGATGACACCCAATACCGGCCGGCGTCGGTGAAGCAATGTGATACTCACCCCGTAGACGGGAAGTCCCATGGCATAATTGTTGGTCCCGTCCAGCGGATCCACATACCAGAGCCAATCGCTCTCCGGACCGACGGTTCCCTGCTCCTCGCTCCTCACTTGATGATCCGGAAAGTGTTGCCGGATCCGGTCCACGATGAGATGATCCGCTTTCAAATCCACATCCGTCACCCAGTCCCCCCGGTTCCCTTTTTCCCGTCGGGTCCATCCGCCGAAAAACCGTTCCCTGGCGAGGCGCCCCGCCGCCGTCGCCGTCTCCGCCGCCACTCTGCGAGCGGTTTGAAGTGTATCATCCAACCGCTGCTCCCTCCCTGTCCATGAAATGGACTTCATTTTACCCCATGTTCTGTGGACAGGACAATGGAGAGACCCCCGGAAGCTCCTGGTCGGTCGGGACCTGAGTTTTCCGTTACGTTTCGTTGTTACACTGATATATAATGATCACAGAAAACCATCCGTTGATTGTAAAAGGAGGAGCATCCGATTGAAATCCGTTTCAGAAGCGATCCAAAACCGACGCAGTATCCGTCAGTATGTTCAAGAACCCATTCCCCGGGCCGACCTGGAAGAAATCCTCCGCCTGACGAGTCTGGCTCCCAGCGCCTGGAATGTTCAGCCATGGCGCTTTATTGTGGTGACCCACCCGGATAAAAAATCGAAGCTCCGAGAAGCGGCCAACAACCAAAAGCAGGTAGGAAATGCCCCGGCAGTGATTGTGGTGGCCAGTGACATGGAGGATGTGCTCGCCAATCCCCGGGAGTTTGCCCATCCTGAAATGTCCGAGGAACAAAAGGATCATCTGGTCAACACCATCCAAAACACCTTCGGTTCCCAAAGCGTGGAGCAGCGGGGTCAATGGGCGGTGGCGCAAACCTACATAAGTTTGGGATTCCTGCTGCTCGCCGCCCAGGAAAAAGGGTATGACACCTCCGCCATGTTGGGGTTTGATCCCGAGAAAGTAAAGGCTCTCTTCCAACTACCGGACCATGTCCGAATCGCGGCGTTAGTGGCTCTGGGCAAAGGAACGGAACCAGGGCGTCCTCACCACCGGCATTCTCTGGATCGCATCGCCACTTTTGTCTGATACTCGGCGGATTCCTGTCAAGAATACAAATAGGCGACGGACTTTTCCCGTCGCCTGTTTTTGTACGAGATATCGGAGAGAGCCGGAAGATGGTGGATCATCAGATGACAGGGTGGATGACCGACGAATTGGTTGATCAGTTCCGCCACCAGATAGCCAGATTCAACAATGCGGTGAAAGTGATCCAGGCCCAGTAGGGCAGAAACAGGATGGAAGCGACCCGGTCGACACTCCAAGCGGCGATCACAAAAGAACCGATGAAAAACCAAAGCACCAGGCTTTCCAACAGCGCCCCTCCGGTCAGATGGTGGGAGAAAAAGAGGCCGGTCCACAGCAGGAGCAGAGCCAACTGGACCATCCAAAACAGCAGGGCGTACCTCCGTTCGGCCGAACTCCGTTGCTGAAAGACCCGCCATCCGGAGACCGCCATTAAAAAGTGAAGAAGAATCCAGACCGGCCGGAAGGCCCCCGTTGGTGGGTGAAACCACGGTTTCTGCAACTGATCGTACCAAGATCCCGGCCCCATATCCGTAATCGATGCTCTCAGTCCAGCTCCCCCGAAACTGATCATAAAAAAGATGATCAGGGAAACCCATTTCCACCTCAAGGAACCTTCCCCCTTTCTTCCCTACTCCCAAACTTTCATCCGTTCCTCCAAGCTTCCCGTGTACAGCTCCAGTTGGACTCCATCCGGGTCGAGAAAGTTGATCACCCGTCCTCCGCCCCGTTCCATCGGCCCCCGGAGGATCGTCACCCGGTGTTCTCGCAGTTTCTCTACAGCTTCATCGAAATCCTCTTCGGCGATGGTGAAGGCGACATGATCCACCCCCAGCCCGGCCATGTCGTCTCTCCGTTCCCCTTTCTTCTCCATCAGACAGACCCAGGCGGTTCCCCATTCCAGATAGACATCCCGACGTCCCTGGTGAATCAGATCCATCCCGAGAATCTCCCGGTAAAAACCCAGAGACTGTTGCAGATCAGACACGCGGATGGTCACATGGTTAAATCCGATAACTTTCATGATTGCTCCTCCTCTCCGGGCTGACAGGCAGTTTCCGGTTCATCCGGTTCGCCCATTCCCCCAGATTCAGTTCCTCCAGGCTGGACAATCGGAGATCCACCTCACCAAAGGGGAGATGACGGGTAACCCGGTTGGGGACGATGATGCATCGCATGCCCGCCCTTTTGGCGGCCAAAGCCCCATTGGGTGAATCCTCCAGGGCGACCGCCTCCGAAGGTTCCACCCCGAGACATTTTGCCGCCTGCAGATACAAGGCCGGGTCGGGCTTGGTCCGCTCCACATCCTCCCGGTTGCAAAGACATGCAAAATAATGCCGCAGGCCCAACTTCTCCAGGTGTCCCTCCACCCATGCCCGATCGGAACTGGAGGCCAACCCGATTTTCCATCCCAGCTTGTCGGCCTGTTCCAACACGGTTCGGACTCCGGGCAAGGCTTTCTCCCGGGCGATGAGGGACAGTTTTTTCTCCGCGCGTTCCCTCTCCAGGGCTTTCCTGTCCAAACTGTGACCTGTGCAGGCTTCCAGATAGTCATAAATCTCATCATGATGGTCCGAACTGCCGATCACCCGGGCCCACAGATCCAAAGGCAGTTGTACATCATACGCTGCAAACATGTCCACAAAGGTCCGGTAACCGGCTGTCTCCGTATCCAGAATCAAACCGTCAAAATCAAAGATCACCGCTCGGAGCATCCTGTTTTTCCTCCCCCTTGCGCTTATTGGGACCACGGACCCCGTCACAGGGAAACCGGTCCCCCTCTGTTTCCTTGTCGGACCGGACGGATGTTTTGCACCCCCATTATACCAAGTCGATCCAATCAGAGGTGCCCCGGGATTTTTTAAGACGCCCCCTTTTCCGATTTTTCACTTGGGCCAGCGAAAAGGCGGAACAACCTGTATCATCGTATTGAACACCACCCCCCACTGGTCTTCTGTCAGCGAACAGATCGGGGTGTCCCGGTCCATCTTTAAGTGCCTCAGCAAATGTTTCAATTGGGGTGGGGTAAACACCCCCTTCAGAGCCAGGGGGACAGACAGGTGTGGAGACTTCAGTCCATATGTGGCCAGAGCCATGAATCGGGAATGGTGGTGCAGGGCGACCACAGGTTGATCCTTGCGCTGCAGGATCAGGATGGCAGAATCGACACGGGGTGGCGGCGAGAAATTTCTCGGCGGGATGGTTCGTCCCATCTTCATCTCAAACCACATTCTCCATTTCAGGATGCGCGGATTGGTGATCGGATCAGCAGTAAAGCGCTTGGCCGCTCCCTTCTCCACAACCAGTACAGCCCGCCGGATCGGAAGCCCCGGTTGATCGAAGAGCTTCCCCAGGATCGGAGTGGTGATGGAGTAAGGAATGTTGGCAACAACACTGAAGGGCACCCGCGGGAGATTCATCTGTAAAAAATTCCGTTGAATCACCTCGATATTTGAATCCAGTTTGATCTTTCGTTGCAACTTTTCCGCAAAAACAGGATCGTTCTCCACTGCCAGAACCTTCTTCGATTTTTCAGCCAGAGGCAAGGTCAGATTGCCGGTTCCCGCACCGATCTCGAGGACGAGATCCCGTCGATTGACTCCGGATATTTTGATCAATTCCTTGATCAAACCCTTGTTATGCATCAGGTGCTGACCTGGAAAGTTAGCTCCCTCTTTATGCCTTTGCTTCTTTGGATGTCGTCGGTAATCTCTGTTCATTTTCACCCTCCGTTCCATTAAAAAACACAGGCAGTCTGCCTGTGTTTTGAGTAACGGAGAGTTGCAAAAAGCCAATAGAACACTTGTTTTGCCACGACGCAAAACCAGCTGTTCTTCTTGGCAAAGAGGACTTCCCGATCCGGGTGAACACCCAAAAAAGGAGGGCAGATGGCCCCCCTTTGAATTATTCAACTATATAAAGGGTTTCCCTGAAAATGGGCAGACCGATCCCGTTTACTCTGCACACAGGCAGAGCCTTTGAGCTATTCAATTAGCGGCTCAAAGAAAAAAAACGGAGTCGGATGGACGCTAACACAGGGAAATCCCTCCTGTAATCGATTTACATCCCTTTCAGGATAACAGTCCACACTACCGATGTCCAGGTAAAACTGGATTCCTCATCCCCGATTGAGGATGCGAATCCGATAAGTTCCATGCTCCAGAAACTGTCTGTCCCGGGCCACCATCTGATACGGAATCCTCACTTCGAAGGAGCATCTGAAGGGACTGGGATCGATTCGCAACTGATCCCTCGCTTCCCAGACCGGTTGCAGAAACTCACCTTCCCGACGAAATCCCTCCCGGTACCAGGGGTGCTCGTTTTGACCCGGCTCGTTCAGACAGAGGAAGAGGGAGAGGTCATCGCACAGCTTCAACAGCCCCAGACTTCCCTTCAGCTTTTTCCGCTCCCCTTCCCCCATCGCGGCGATCAACCGCTTCTGCCGGGCCTGCTCCCGCTCCACAAACCGGATCGCCTCCGGCTCCTTTAGATCGGTAAAAAAGGAAACAAAGTGCATGCTGCAGATACAGCCGGCAAAGAGATCCTTCGCCTCCACCCGGTCCACCCCCGCTGTATAGGAGGGAAGTTTTTCGTCCAGGGGGTAGTCTTCGAAGGAATAAGGCTTCCCCGTCGCCGGATTCCATCGCACCTCCCGATCCAAGGCTTCCCAGCCCACATCATGGAACCGGATCCCGATCCGTGTGGACCTGTCGATCGGCTCCTTCCAACGATCGGCAAAATCTCCCGAGATCCTCCCATGGTCATGTTGGCGGATCAAGATGAATCGATCTTCCCGCTCCCGAAGGATCAACCTCCAACACCCCTTTCCCTCCGCCAAAGTGCGGCACCTTTTATCCTATACTGTTCGGCGGGGGATATTTTTCCCTGACGACAGACTCTACAACCGGGGGGCCACTGGCTCGCTCTCCAGGGCCAGGACGGCGAAACTGCTCTGCGGTGATCGTGAGCAGCATGTTCTCCCTCCCACTTGCATTCTATGATAAAAAATATGGTATAAAGAAGCCCATCGAAAAACTCTTCCGACTTCCAATGGGACAAACAAGAACCGGTCGTTCTCACATACATTTCTACTGTACACCCTTTATTGCAAAAAAAGGAGGAGAAGCAACGTGGCGGACCAGGAGAAAAAAGAAAGAGAACAGGCCCAGACCCCTGCCGGGCAGGAAAAAGTGTCAACGGAAAACGGGTGGGACCCCTATGGGAACGGATGGCCCGATGCCTCAGTCAACCAGTACGGGTATGATCAGGGATATTGGCAACCACCGGGAGCTTCCCCCCAGCCGACACCCTACGGCGGCTGGACGGCCTCCTATTCTTTCCCCTGCTCTGAAGCCCATATCGCCTCATCCCCGGGGTTCATGAACGGAGCCGACATTTCTCAGTATTATCCCCCCTATTATCCGCGGTACCCCTATTACCCTCACTATTATTCTCCCCACCATTATTATCCGTACCACCCCTACCATCCCTACCATCCCCACTATCCGCATCGTCCTCCCTATCCCGGACACCGCCGGTCCAGGGATGAGTGACAATTGCAGTGAATGGGGATTCCTCCGGAAGCAATTTCGGAGGAATTTTTTTAATACAGACGTTTGCGGTAACTCTCCTGCAGCCCTTCCTCCACCTTCATCCCGACTCCCACCTCGGGGACTTTTTCCCTTGGCTTCCATCCGGCGGAGGGACCAGTTTCTGAAAGAGCGTGGTGGAGTAAACATGAAAAAAGGGGGCACTCATCCCGGCGATGATCTCCAGCACCACGGCAATCCCGATATTTCCCGCCAGGGAAAGCCCGACAAAAGTGAGACCGCCCAGCAGATTGGCGCCCAGCATCACCCGCTGCAGGTGGACCGGTGGCCCCATCCGGGAAAGGAGCAGAGAGCCGAGGGCATATCCCAGGGGAAAACCTGCCGCAAACCAGCCATAGGCGGCTGCGCCCCCTCTCCAGTTCCCGGGACACAAAGGGAAGACCCAGCACCATCAGCACCCCGACCCCCAGCTGGACCACCGCCAGAAAGCGGGCGAGCACCCAGAAGATACTTTGGTTGCGGAAAATATCAATCTCTTCCTGAAACTGTTTCACCCAGGTAGTCCCTTGCGGCTGTCGGGGGGGACGCTCCTCCTTTATTCCCGCCAGCAACGACGCTCCTCCCAGAAACGAACAGACGACGGCCGCCCAGGTGAGAGTCGGTCCCCAGGCCGCCACCACTCCGCCTCCGATCACCGGACCCAGCATGGACAGCAGGCGGAAGGTTCCGTCCAACCGGGCATTAGCCCCTTGCAGCAACATCGAAGGGACCACGGAGGGAATCGCCGCCAAGCTGGCGGGAGCATAGACCGCCTGGATCACTCCGGAGACGGCGGATACCCCGTAGAGGTGCCAAGGTTCCAGAGCACCTGCCCACCACAAGGCAGCCGGAAAAAGAAACAGCATCCCCCGGAGTCCGTGAGACCAAAAGAGGATTCGGGTCCGTCTCCAGCGGTCCAGATAAGACCCCGCGGCCAACTGGACCACCAGGGACGGCAGGAAATAGAGAATCCACAGGGTGCTGAGGGCTGTTTCCGATCCCGTCAACTCAAATAATACCCACCCGTTGGCCAAGGTTCCAAAGGCACCTCCCAGGGTGGACAAACCCTCCCCCGCCCAAAGGCGATAAAAAGTGAATGGATAACGAGGCCGCTCACGGTGACTTGGATTCCATCCCAGTTAAATTCTTCAACCTGATAATGACTCTGAGAAGCAGCGGATTGCAAAGACTCTTTCGCCAAATCGATAATTTCTTTGCTGGGTTCACTTATCGTTTTAACAGTTTTAGCCGGAGATCCGTCAGGTACCGTTTTACCTTCCGAACAACAACCACAGGATGCCTGAGTTGCCGTACCTTTGGAAAAATCCGGGGTAGCAAATGTTACACCTGGAAAGGTAAACAAAGAGCTGATGGCCAATGTCAAAGAAAACACCAGTAGGATTTTGGACTGCGCTTTTTTCAATCTAATCCCTTCATTGGATATTTTCGGTTCAATGAACCTATTATGCAAGAATCCGAAAAAATCCTTCCCGGGATTGCTAAAAAATTGATTTAAGCGTACGATTTTCCTTTTTCCACTGTATTCATTTCGCTTCCAGACTCTTAGAGTAGCAATCGGAGAGAAATTTTCACCGATCGTCGGCTTAACGTAGGATTTTCTCAAATTGCTGACGGGACCCTATCAACTGGTGGATCATCTGATGGAGGATCATCACCTGATGATTTGCAGTTACACCATTTCGGAAGCCTCCCGGGTGATTAACCGCCGGTTCCCGGATAAAATCCCTCTGTGGGATCAGTATCTATCACGCCTGGAGTTATGCCCCATCAGACACTACCAACTTAGGCTCCTCCGATCCAGGATGAGAAGGACCGTCCTATCTTGGTCTCGGCGATCCTTGCCCAACCGGATATCCTCGTCACCGGCGACATGGATTTTCACACGGAACGGAGGAGATCCGGGAGTATTTTTCCCTCTACACTCCCGCGGGTTTCCTTCGTGACTTTACATAAAACACCGAAGCCCCTTGCCATTGGCGGGGCTTTGTCTTTGAGTAGAGAGCAGCGGAAATTCTCCTCCCATTTTCCTCTTAGCGTACACTTTTTATAAATTGCTGGCGGGACCCCAGCCCGTTTTTTCAACAGAGAGCTGGTCTCGGGGGAATCGGTTATGGTGTGGGCCGGGCCGGATCCTGTCGTTTGTCGATGTAAAGGGTTCCGTCGCTTTTGATTTGGGCGTAGAACACCTGATCCAGGGAGGTGCCGGCTTGCTTCAGCTGCGTCTCCAGCCAACCGGGGGACAAGTTGAGCTCCTGCAGATTTCGTTGCAGGATTTGCCCGTCCACCACCAAATTGGTGGGAATATATTTAGGCTGCACGAGGGCCACCCCCAGATCTTCCTTGGTTGCTCCTTGCTTTCCCGGCTTTTTGATCACGGACAGTTTTCCGTTGGCCTCAAACACCGCCGTCTCCACATCGGCGATCGAAAAGATGTCTTTCTCCCGCAACATCATTCCCAAATCTTCCATATTGAGACGTAAAGATTTCAAGGACCTCTTCAGGATTTTCCCTTTTTTAATGACCAAAGTGGGACCTCCATCCAAGACCACTCGGGCCCGATGGGAATTGAGGGTGAGCCAGGTGGCCAAAATCGTTAATAACACCCAGCTGATCAGTCCCGTCAGACTGTGAAGAAAGGGAACATCCCGATCGATCGTCATCGAAGCGGCAATCGTACCGATAGTGATTCCGGTGACATAGTTGAAAAAAGTTAATTGACTCATTTGCTTTTTCCCCATCAGGCGGGTCAACAAAAGCAAAACCGGAAACGTGATCAACGCCCGAAGCACAATCTCCAGCATCCAACTCACACCTTTGGCAGGGATTTGGGTTTTATCATGGCATCAAACTCCCATCCTCATCCCAAGCCGAATCGACTGAAAAACCCCGGCGGGAGGCCGGGGTGAAAAATTTTCGTTTCAGATGATCATTTAGATCGCCGCCACGGGGGTCACCTGCTGAGATTCATCCAGGTGATGGGTGGGACCGAAGACTTCGTAGTGAATCCGATCTTCTTCCACTCCCCATTCCTTCAATATCCGGTACATCGCTTTCATGAAAGAAAGCGGTCCGCAGAGGTAGAAATCTCCCCGATTGTCAGGCAGAATACTTTGCAGCCAAGGACCGTCAATAAAGCCCTCCTTATCAAACCGGCCTTCCAGCCGGTCCTGTTCCGTCGGCTGCTCATAGCATACAAAGGAGCGGAAGCGGGGATGTTCTTTCACCAGCTTGTCTGTGTAATCCCTCATGGCGTGGACATCTCCGTTGAGAGCCGCATGGATATAGGTAACATCGCGATCGGCCTGTTCCTCCGCCAAAGTGGTCAGCATGCTGACCATCGGAGTCAACCCCACTCCCCCGCTCAAAAGAATGATCGGGTCCGCTCCTTCCCGTTTCAGGGTAAAGTCCCCGGCCGGTGCCGTCAATTCCACTGTATCCCCTTCTTGGACATTCCGGTGCAGATAGGTGGAGACTGCCCCTGCCGGTTTTCCTTCTCCACCGTCCTCCCGCTTCACACTGATCCGGAAGGTCTCTTGGCCCGGGGAATCGGAAAGAGTGTAATGACGGAGAGAAACATAGTCATCCCCTGGAATCTGGACTTTGACCGTGATATACTGTCCGGGTTGGAAAAGGGGCAACGAACCCCCGTCCCGGGGTTTGAGATAGAAGGATGTGATCACTTCACTCTCCTTCACCTTGCGATCCACTATGAACTCCCGGAACCCGTCCCAACCGCCAGGCTGTTTGCGGGCTGTTTCATACATCCGCTCCTCCACTTGGATGAAAACCTCGGCAATGGCGTTGTAAGCTTTTTCCCAGGCGTCGATTACTTCATCCGTGGCCGCTTCTCCCAGAACATCACCGATCGCCCACAGGAGGTTCTCCCCGACGATGGGATAATGTTCCGGAAGAACCCCCAGAGCACGGTGTTTATGAGCAACCCGCTCCACCACCGGCAGAATCTCCTCCAGGCGGTCAATATGGGCCGCCGCCGCATACACTGTATCTGCCAGGGCCTGGGGCTGTTTCCCCTCCCGCTGGTTGGAACGGTTAAAAATGTTGTACAATTCGGGGTGGCGGGAAAACATCCGTTGGTAAAACCGGCGGGTGATCATGGCACCCTGTTGTTTCAAAACCGGAGCAGTACTCTTGATGATCTCCATCGTTTTTGAATCCAGCATAATCTGCGCCCCCTTGTGTTTGGTTGAAATCATTCTTTCCATTTCCAACATAACCGAGGGAAGGTTTTCCCCGCTGTGATTTCAAGCACATCAACTTTGACAATGAGGTGAAACCACTTGCAACTGCATCGGGGAGAAATTCTGTTCCGACAGGGGGAGATCGGAAACCTGTACCGTCTGGAAAGTGGCCTGCTCAAAGTGGTCCGGATCCGGCCCGACGGTTCCTCCCTTCTGTTCAATCTGCTGGTTCCGGGAGAGATGTTCCCTCATCACTCCCTGATCAGCCCGCAACCCTACTTTGCCACTTGTATCGCCGTCACCGACAGCCAAGTGAAACCCATCCCCGCCCAATCCTGGTATAAAAATCTCGAACAGGATCCGGCCCAATACCGGGAGGTGGCGCTCTCCCTTCAGAACACCCTCCGGCTTGTTCAACAACGGATGGCCTTTGTCACCGCACCCACCCGGGACCGGATCTCCCTGTTCCGTGAATGGTTATCCCGTCACTTCCGAGGACAGCCGGTGGAACAACTCCTCACACAGGAAGAGATCGGGCAACTGGTGGGGCTGAGCCGTGAAACGGTCAACCGACAACTGCGGAAAGAGAATCAAAAATGAAAACCCGGCCCGTCCCGGACCGGGTTTCGTATCCGTATCCCTCATTTACCATAGTGATGCCGAGTGTTCAGGATCGTCTGGATCTGCTCCCGGGCAGTTTCCGCCACCACCTGAAGCATGGTGCGAACCTCCACACTCCCCTGTTCAGAAACCAAATGATGATCCATCGCTTCGGGAACCGCTTCCACCTGATGCAGGATGTGTTCCCGCAACAGACGAAACAGATGGACCTCCACTTGAACGGATCGACTGTCATACCGAAGCGCATGCGCCCATTCATCCGGTTGATAGAGGGGGATGGTGTAGGAGCGGCCATTTTCAGCCATGGCCCATTTGACCCTTTGCATCATTTCCAAATCGAAGTCGACGATTTGCAGGACCAGTTGCCGAAGGGACTCTCCCCCCGGTGTTTTCAGATCCAACTCCTCCTCCTCCAAGCCCAGAATCGCTCCCTCCAGTAAATCGGGCCCCTTGCGATAGAGAGCAATCACCTCTTCATCGGGCAGGCGCAGACTCTCATGAAGGAACACCCGATATCCATCGGGGTCTTGCATTTTGAGCACTTGCTCCACCCCGGGGGTTTCCTCCAGCAGCAAGTCGGGAATTCCAAAGGCGGCCAACCGCTCTTGGGAAACCAACAAATCCTCACCGGGGAAATGGAGTGCCCCCTCTTTGTCCACTTCCCGAATCTCGTAAAAGGGCGGGGATGACTCTGGCTCAGATCCCGGGGTCACCCTCAGATCGACAGGCTCCTCACCACCGGTCTCCAACTCCCTTTTCGGTGGAGGGGCCACAGGTGACTCTGTCTCCCCCTCTTCCTCCGGAGGCACTGGAGTCTCCCCGGGCCTGACGGCTCCCTCCCGTCTCAACAGAGCAGCCACATCCAGCTCCGGATCAGCGGTCAAAAACAGGGTTACGCCATCCGGGGTTAACAGCCGGGCTGTCCGTTGTTCAGGATCGTATGAGACGGGATTGAATCTCAGCATATCCCGGTAAAAGGTCAGACTTCTGTCCAGATCGATCACACGTAATACATACAAGAGTAATGCATCGCTCACCGCGACCTCTCCTTTATCTTTTGTTTGTTCTGCACATCTGTCCCGGTTTTGTAAAATCAATGTATCAAAAGTGATCTTCTAGGTTCAATGATTTCCAATAAATTGGTAAAATGTCCGCTTTCAAAAATAAAGGGTGCCCCGAAAGGAGGCACCCGGTCACTTTAGTCCGCTTTTCTCCGTCCAATCCACAACAAAGACAAAATCAGGATGAACGCCGTCAATGCCAAAAATGGGATGGTGATGAAACCGAGCCAATTGATATACTGTCCGCTGCAGGGAACCCCTTGGGTGCACCCTGCCACGTCCGCCATCCCCGGAACCTTCTGTTGGGCATAGTGAAAGAGTGAAACACCGGCACCGATGATGCTGAAAGGCAATGCGTAAGCTGTGACTGACCGGTCCCCACGATAACTGGCAATTCCCAGAATCAACGCGAGAGGATACATCAGGATCCGCTGATACCAACACAATTCGCAAGGGACATATCCCGCCACCTCGCTGAACCAAAGGCTACCCCCCATGGCAATCAATGCCACCAACCATGCCAGATAAAGGTTGTAGGTTTTGACCCAGGACACAACTCACTTCTCCCTTGAAAGGTTATTTGGCTTTTTTCAGTTCTTCTTCGATCATCTTTTTGATCCCTTCGTAATCAAAACTGTCGGGCACCGGCCTCCCATTGATAAACAGGGTGGGTACCGAACGGACTCCGGACTGGACGGCAATCGCCTTGTCCTGTTCGACCTGTTGCTTGTATGTTTCCTTATCGATCGCCTGCTCCAACTTGTCGTAGTCAATCCCCGGTGCCGCCTGTTTGGCCAGTTTCACCAAAAAGTCCTTGGTAGCCCAAGCTTCACTCTCATTCCCTTGATGTTCAAAGATCGCATCATGAAACTTCCAGAAGATTTCCGGGTTTTGCTCATGGACGGCTTCTCCGGCGATTCCCGCTGTAATGGAATCTTTACCGAGAAATTGATTGTTGATGAAGTAGAAACCCGCTTTGTCGTTGTCCAGGTAATCCTTTTTCAACTTGGGGTAGATTTCTTCTGCAAACTTTTTACAGGTGGGACATTTATAGTCACCAAACTCCACGATCCTGACCGGTGCATCCCTGTTTCCCAAAACAGGCTGTTTATCATAGACAAACACCTTCTCATCCACCTTCGCCTCCTGACCGGGTTCCCCCGTCTCTTTGTTCCCGCCGATGATGTTGTTCACCAGGGCGAACACACCCAATCCGAGAAAGAGAACGATCACGGTCACCAGGGTCAGATTTTGCATCCGGTTGGATTTGGCCTGTTTTTTCTTTCCCATCCGGTTTTTCCCCCTTCGTCTGCTGTCGAAAAACCTAGATTCTTTTCCCATCATAACGTGGATGACCAGCCATTTCAATCAATTAAATCCACCCGGTTTTCTTATGTGAGGGAGCCTTCCGGTTCCTCGAAGAAACGCTGATGAGTGCGATTCTTCCAATACAGGCGATAGTAAAGATACTGAGCCAACAGATTGAAACTGAAGGAGATGGGATAAGCCATCCACACTCCTTGCAGACCGACGGTGTGAGAGAGGATGTAAGCGGCGGGAACCTCCACCAGAATGATCGACAAAATTCCGATCAGGGTGGGCCAGAATACGGTTCCGCTGGATCGCATCAATCCCGTGAGAATGATGACATTGCCCAAAATGATGAAGGACCACAGAGTGATATACAATGAGATTTCCGCCACATCCAGGGTATCGGGATCGGTCAAAAACCAGGACAGGAGCGGCCGGCTGAACAGATAGACCAGACCCGTCAGGGCCAGACCGATCACATAGTTGAGGACCACTGTGTTTTTAATCAATTCCGGCAACCGGTGTTGCCGGTTGGAACCGATCAGTTGGGCACCGAAGATGCCGATGGCGATCCCTAAGCTCATCGCCGGGATCTGAACATAGTTGATCACCTGGTTGATCGCTCCGTACGCGGCTGTGGCATGAGCCCCAAACCGGTTGACAAAGGAGACGATGGCGATCTCCGATGCGGAGATAAAAATCATCTGTGCACCAGTGGGCAGTCCGATTCCGATCATCAGTTTCAGGATCGACGGGTCGAGGCGCAATTTTTTGATGGTCGTCCGATCCAATGCCAAGATGTGTTTCGTCCAGCGCAAATATATGATCAACAGGATTAAAGTGATCAGGGATGCGATCACATTGGCCATGGCGGCTCCTTCGATTCCCAGCCTGGGAAACCCGATCCAGCCGAACAGGAAGGCCGGGGTCAATAGAATCGTCAAGGCGGTGCTGATCAACAAAAAGTAAAAGGGTGTCTTGGAATCACCGGTCCCCCGCAAGAACGTAGTGTAGATGATATAGAGAAAGAGGATGGGCAACCCACTGAAGAGAACCCGCCCAAACCGGGCCGCCTCCTCCATGATTTCCGCCGGAATTCCGATCAGTTTCAACAGATCATACAGAAACAGATTACCGATCACGGCGGAGACGAGCCCCGACAACAGAGCAAAGGTGAGGGAGGTTCCCACAGTGGCTTTCATCCGTTCCCAGTTGCGGCCGGCATAAGCTTGCCCGATCAATACGGAACTGGCACTGCCCAGCCCGATCACCAAGGAGATCAACAGGAATGTCAAGGGAAAGATGGCACTGGCGGCGGCCAACGCATGTTCCCCCAACCCTCTCCCCAACAGGACCGAACTGACCGTTCCCCCAAGGGATTGCAAAATATTGCTGAGCATCAACGGAATAAAGAAGATGATCATGGATTGCCACAAGGGTTTTGAAAAGTCGATGGACCCCTTCTCTTCTTGCTCCCCAAGGCTGGGTTTCGGCTCCCTTTGCAGGACTGCACCCAATTTGTTGGTGGAGGTTCTGCCGCCGGGAACGGAAGGCTGCATGGCGGCTGTATAGGTTTTCTCCGTCTCGGGGGAAACCGTCTGCTTTTCCCGTCGATCCGTCTCGCTTCCGAATTCCCCCGATGTGGACTTGCGGGTCTTGTGATCATTCATCATACAACCACCTCATCTTCTGTATATCCCAGTCGGGGGAACTACATGCGACCATTAAAAAAGCTCCCCTCAACACCGGGAGTACCACGAATTCCTCCAACTCTTGATAACAGATATATTATAGCGCAAAACTGACTTTATTTCTCAATAAAACCACACATGCACCCGAATGAAAACATCTCAGGCACATGTGTATGATTCGGTAAATCTCAAACTCTTTGGCTGCCGCATCAGAATCAGATCTGCCGGCAGCGGAATCCCCCGGATCAGAGGTCGGTTTTTCAACGCCCCCACTGCATGAATCGGGTCTACCCCGTAGAAGTCGGCATGTTCCCTCTTGAATTGAGGATGATTTTGAAGACCATCCGGAGACTGCAGCAGACGGAATACAAAGCCACCCCAAAAAGGGTGGCCGGGTTCACATATCTGGGTTCAGTTTCTCCCACAGCCATTGTTTATGGCGGAGGAAAGCTTCCGTTGCCATCTGCTCCCGTCGTCGAGGGCGGGGAAGTTCCACATTCAGAATCGCCCGGGTCCGGGCCGGGCGAGGGGTGAGGACCACCACCCGGTCGGAGAGATAGATCGCTTCGTCGATACTGTGAGTGATGAATAGAACCGTACGGGGAAACCGCTTCAGGATGCCCAACAGCCAATCCTGCATCCGTTCCCGGGTGAGAGCGTCCAGGGCCCCCATCGGCTCATCCAGCAGCCACAGCTCCTGATCAGCCATCACCGTCCGCAGAAGCGCCGCCCGTTGTCGCATCCCCCCGGAGAGACGGGCGGGATATTCATGGGCGAATCCCTCCAATCCAAAGACGGGAAAAAGCTCTTCCGCCCGATGCCGGGCATCTTGTTTTTTTCCCCCGGCCACTTCCACAGCCAGGGTGACGTTTTCCAGCACGGTTCGCCAGGGAAACAGACAATCCTTCTGGGGCATGTAACTGACATGACCGGTGCAGCCGGTGATATCCATCCCCCCGATCAGAACCCGGCCCGCCGATGGGCGTTCCAGTCCGCTGATCAGATTGAACAGGGTGCTTTTCCCGCACCCGCTGGGACCGATGATGCTGACAAATTCCCCCATCTCCACCGTCAGATCGATGCCGTCCACCACTTGCCGCATCCCTTCCGGGGAGGGATATGAATGGGTCAATTTCTCCAGTTGTAACATATCATCACTTCTCCGGCAAAAAGTCATTGGTATAAGCCTTCTCCGGGTCAATCTTCTTCTCGATCAATCGGTGCTCCCACATCCAGCCGCTGAAATCGACCCATATCTTTTCCTTCTGTTCACCCCAGCGCTCAGCTTCCGCCTGATACTGACGGCTCATCCATTTCTGGGAGGCCCGGGCCAGCTTTTTATCCGTCTCGGGGGCGGCCTTCACCAGTATATCCGCCGCTTCCTCCGGATGCTCGATGGCATATTGATAACCCCGGCTGACTGCTCGGACCAGTTTTTTAACAGTATCCGGATCCTTTTGGATCATTTGTTCATTGGTAATCAGGGTGGGGGTGTAAAAATCCAGTACTGGATCCAGCTTCCTCAACTCCAAAAAGTCGAGATCCACCCCTTGGATCTCCGCCTGGATACCTGTCCAGCCATAGTAGATCCAGGCAAAATCCACGTTCCGTTTGGTGGCGGCAAAGAAATCGGATTCCCCCATATTGACGATCTTCACCTTGTCTTCCACCTGTTTCGTCTTCACCCCGTCCATCTGCAATACCGTTTGGATAAAGGCATTTTCAATGGGAGTTCCCCAACCACCGTAGGTCTTGCCGACAAAATCCCGGGCCCGCTTGATTCCCTTCTCCTTGGGGGCAGCAAAGCCGGAGGTGTTATGTTGCAAAATGGCGGCGATGGAGACAATCGGCACCCCTTGGGCCCGACCCTGAATCACGTATTCCTGGGAGCTGATCCCAAAATCCGCCTTGCCCGCTCCCACCAGCTGGTTGGCTGTCGTTTCCGCCGGGGTATCGATCTTAACATGTAGCCCTTCATCGGCAAAGTAGCCTTTCTCCTGAGCCACATACAGCCCGGTGTGGTTGGTATTGGGCACCCAATCCAGCATCAAAGTCACTTTTTTCCCACTGCTTCCGCCCTTGTCATCGGGAGTCCCGCAGCCGGTCAGTGTGAAAGCCAGCACCAACAGCAAAACCATCCACCGGAAACCTCGTCTGTATCTGTTCATCCTTTTGGCTCTCCTCTCCGATCTTCCTCTCTATCGATATAAGCCCAAGGGGCCGTCCACCGGGCCAGGACCTGTACCAACCCGAACAGGATCAAACTCCAAAAGGTGATGACAGCGATCGCCACAAACACCTGGTCGGCGGCGAAGGAATTTTGCGAACGGATCAAAAAGACACCCAACCCTTCACTCGCCCCCAGCCACTCGGCGATCACAGCCCCGAGGATCCCATAAGTGGCGGCGATCTTCATCCCGGAAAAAAAGGAAGGCAGGGCATGGGGAAAACGGACCATCCGAAACACCCGCCACTCGCCCGCCCCCATGGACTTCAACAGTCGCACCATATCCGGATCGGCGGAGCGCAGCCCGTCCACCGTACTGACAACCACCGGAAAAAAGGTAACCAGGGCGACGATCAGCACCTTGGGAAGGAGTTCATACCCGAACCAGAGAATCAAGAGCGGGGCGACGGCGATCACCGGAACCGTCTGAGAAGTGATCAGGAGCGGATACACTCCCCGCCGGAGCCAGGGAAAGAGCTCCATCCCCACCGCCAGCAGGAGGGCCACCCCGATTCCCAGCCCAAAGCCGAGAGCGGCTTCCGTCAGAGTGGGTCCGGTATGGCGCAGGAGCAACTCCCAGCTATCCACCAGTGTTTTTGCGATTCGGCTTGGAGCGGGCAATAGCCATGCCTCCACCTTCGATAGGCGGGCACCTGTTTCCCAGACTGCCAGCAGCAAAAAAAGGGTCAATAAAGGGGGAAATATCCCCCGAAGCCGATTCCTCACCCACTTTTTCACCGGGAATCGTCGGTGTCGTATGGACCCGTCTTCTCTTGCATGGTGACGCCGGAGGGTTTATAGTCCACCTTGATGATGGAGAGCACTCGGGAACTCCCCGCTTTCACCGCTGCTTCCTGGGCCTTTTTCACAATGGCCATCAACTGGTCATAATCCCCTTCCATCGTGGTCTCCATCGGACCCACCCGGTATTTGACACCGGATGCTTGAACCACCCGAATCGCTTCATCCACACGGGCGTACACCTCTTCATCACTCGCCCCCTGGGGCAGAATCTGCAGACTGACATTCGCATTGGCCATGGGATTCCCTCCTTTGGATACATAAAAAAACCAACCCTGTCCGGATTGGTTGCGAGTTTTCCATACGCATGCATACAGCGGCCCTTTTGGCCACATCTTCCGTATGTTCCCTACGCTGGCATCATCCAGATCAGGTTCAGTGGGTCGGTGCGGTGCAGCACCCTCTCAACCGGTCCCTCCGGCTCCCCTTTGTCCTTGTCGCCAAACAATATACCACAGATGACACCTAGTGACAAACCCCGGACGTTTCATCTTGCCAAAAACGAAAAAAAAGATAGGATTTAAACTGAGGAACAAAATGGCACGGACTGGCAAGCTTTCTCCCGATCCGTCTGGAAGCGTTCTGAAAAAGTCATTCACAGGGAGGATTGGGTTTCACATGGAGTGATTTTGGATCGTAAGAACAACGAAAACGACATGTGAAACCCAATCCCGACCGTCCAAGAACGCACTAAATCACAATGCTTCTAGCTGGACACCTTGAGAGAAGTAGATAAGAAATTCCTTGAAAGCGGGGAATGTGTCGAATGCAACACAACAAATGGATCACCTATATTATTACCGGAGAGTGGCACAATCGGACTGTGGAGGAGGTCTTAAAAGGCCCTCTCCTCCTCTCCAACCGGATGATCAACCGGCTCACTCGATCCCGCGGCATCCGTCTCAATCGCCAGATGCCCTTCCTGAAACGGGTGGTCAAAGAGGGGGACCGGATTCAGGTGGCCGTCCGACCCCGGGAACGTGCCGATCTGGAACCGGAACCGATCTCCTTGGAGGTGCCCTATGAGGATGCGGACTGGATGGTGGTGAACAAACCCGCCGGAATCAACGTCCATCCTGTACGTCCCGATGAGACAGGAACATTGGCCCACGGCATTGTCCACTGGTGGAAAGAGCAAGGATGGGAAGGGAAGGTCCGCCCTGTCCACCGTCTGGATCGCTATACCTCCGGGCTGCTGGTGGTGGCCAAATCCGCCTACGCCCATCAACTGATGGACCGGGAACTGCGGGAAAAGCGGCTGAAACGGGTCTACTATGCTTTTTTGGAGGGATCCCTGACAAACACCCCGGAGGCGGAGGGAACGATCGACGCCTCCATCGACCGGGAGCCGGGCCACCCCCTTCGGCGCCGGGTCTCCCCGTCGGGAGATCCCGCCATCACTCACTACCGCGTCTTGGCCCGGAACCCTGATGCTACTTTAGTGCGGGTGGAGCTGGAAACGGGACGGACCCATCAAATCCGCGTCCACTTCTCCCATCTGGGATTTCCCCTGTTCGGGGACGGACTCTACGGGAGCACCAGTCCCCTCATCCGCCGTCAGGCCCTGCACGCCTGCCAGTTAAGTTTCCGCCATCCCCTCCAGGGAGAACCGGTCACCGTCCACTCCCCCCTGCCCCAAGACCTGACCCGCCTGGCCAAAGAATTGAGATTGCCGCTGCCAATGGAGTAAAGAAATCCTTTTGGGACGGCGATGACCAGTAAACCTCCCGGCAATCGTGGTGACCAAAACAACAATCGGCAAAAGTGTACTGCCTGGCCAAGATCCTCAGCCCAAGCCATGATCCCGGATTTGAAGGTACACGGGATCACCACTGTCGCCATCACCCTTGGTTTTCTGGAAGCCATACAGCCGGGCCGTTGCAGTCCTGGCAGGTGCCGCCAAAGTGGGTCTTGAATCGACCACATCATTTTTTCTTTGGTGAGGGCCTGAGGGGGCCTTCCACTTTGTTCAGGAAATCCTAAAAAAGGACAAAACGCGGGAACTACCTAAATTGTATAACATATACGTGCAATCATCCCACGCCCAAAAGGAGGGGAACCATGGAGAGACCCAAGATCGGAATCGTCGGGTTGGGAAACATCGCACAAAAAGCTTATTTGCCGATTCTTACCAAGGAAACCGATTGGGAGTTGGTTGGTGCCTTCTCCCTGACTCGCTCCAAAGCCCGGAGGATCTGCCGGGAATACCGGATCCGGAATTTTTCAAGCCTTCCGGAGCTGATCCGGGATTGCCATGCCATATTTGTCCATACTTCCACAGACACCCATGATCACATTGTTTCCGAATGTTTGCAAAGAGGTGTGGATGTTTACGTCGACAAACCTCTGGCCTCCACTGTGGAAAAAGGTTGGCGGCTGGTGGAATTGAGTGAAAAGACAGGACGGAAATTGATGGTCGGATTTAATCGCCGCTTTGCCCCCTTGTATCAGGAAATTAAGGACGGTTTGCATCCCCCTGTTCTGATCCGTCTGGACAAACACCGGATCCGTTCCTCCCGTCATCCATTTGGTTTCACCCTGCTGGATGACTATATTCACTTGATCGACACCGCGATCTGGTTGGCAGAAACGGACTCTTTCACCCTGCATGGTGAGGTGAAAGTGAAAGAGGATGGATCTCTGCTGTTTGCTAACCATATCTTCTCCCTGTCCAATGGCTCCTCCATCCACACCGCCATGCACCGGGAAGCGGGGACAAATATGGAACGGCTGGAGGCGATCACCGGCGGAAAAACGCGACGGGTTCTCCATTTGGAAACCATGGAAATGGAGCGGGACGGCGAAAAGTTCATCCGACCACCGGGAGCCTGGGAACCTGTTCTCAAACGGCGGGGATTTGTGGATGCCGTTCAACATTTCGTGGATTCCCTGAAAGGAGACACCCCACCCTCCGTCAATGGGCGGGAGGGAATTCGCGCCCAGGAAATGATTGAGGAGATTATCCAAGGTGTTCAGGAAAAGTGATCTTTTGGGATTGGATATTCGGTAAAGAGCGATCCGTTTATGTGAAGAACCCCTCCGGGAAATCCCGGGGGGTTCGCCGGTTTACTCCGCCCTGGATGCCAGCCGAAGACGGAGAGCTGCGGGTTTGGAGTGGGGGTCGATGGAGAGCCAGCCTCGTTCTTGACATTTGGCCAAAGTCTTGTCCACCTCGTGGGCGGCCAGGCCCGCTTCCCGGACCCAATCCTTGGTGCCGATGCGTAGGGAATCTCCCCCTTCCCCGAGGCGGAGGTACTTGCGCACCAGGTAACCCATCAGCTTGATCTCCGCTTTGGTCACTTGCTTGGCGGCAACGATTTCGACAAAATAGGCTTCCATCAGTTTCATGGCCTCCGGCGATCCTGTCACCGGCCGGCTGCCTTTGCTTCCATACCAGGTTGCCATCAGAGTCCCCAGCCTTTCGGTTCCAAAATCTCAACCATCCAGCCTCAGTATAGCGGGGTTGAAGCTCCCCGACAATTTTCGCAAAAAAAAGAGGTGCTCTCCCAGCACCTTGATCGCAACCGTTATACCATCTTCAGCAGGGCTTCCCGCCCGGACATTCCCGCATGAATCCCCTGTTGCTCCGCCTGGGTGGTCACCATCTCCAAAGGGGCTTCCAATAAATCTTCCAGGGTTCTCACCCCAACCGCCCGACCCGCCAGGATACCCCGTTGCGCCAATTTTTCATTCAGCAAGCCCACATCCAACGCACCACACATGATGTACCCCTTCTCCGTGGTGATTATCAAGAGATGGGTCTTGGGCAGATCCACCTCCACCCCGATCACCGAGTGCCCTTCCACTTGCATCGGTTGCAACCGGACCATACCGACCCCTCCTGTCCTGTTCAGATCTCTTATACCCTATGTCGAAGGGAAAGAAGGGGTGTAGGAAGTTTGTGGTTCAGTGAGATAGTGCTCCGAATCTGTCGGGATCATTTCACATTCCGCGTAACAATGTGAAACCCAATCCCGACCGACCCGGCCAGCACTAATTCACAACGCTTCTAGTGGTAACGCGGTCGGTTGAAGAGCGATTCCCAGTCGGTTCTCTCCCCTTCCTGGGCCATTTTCATCTTGAGCATCTCCACAAGATAAACCCCCACCATCTGAATCACTTCTTCGTCATCCATCTCCCGGATCAGCTTCATGATATCTTCCCGGGTTTGATCTTCCAGGATATTGAGAACCACCGAAACGGCGTTTTCTTCGTCATCCGCCAAATGCTCCCGGTAAAGGGAGAACAGGTCGTCCACAAAACGCATGTTCGTACCTCCTTCGTTCCTGAGGTTATTCTAACCGATTGGGAAGCCTGTGCGAAGCACAAATATGATAAAAGAGCTGGATGGCGGAAAAATCCCTGTTTAATCTTCCCTTCGGGGGAAGAAACCATCCTGAACATGGGTTATACTAAGGGGCGGAGAGGAGGCACCGAAGCATGTCAGCAAAAAAAATCGCCCCTATTGCCATGATCGCCGCCATCTATGCGGTGCTGACCTTGACGCTCTATCCGCTTTCTTACGGAGTGATTCAATTTCGCATCTCAGAAGTGATGACCGTCCTTCCCTATCTGACCCCCCTGGCCGTCCCCGGACTGTTTGTCGGAGCGTTGATCGCCAACCTGTTCAGCCCAGTCGGTTTTTATGATGTTGTCTTCGGAAGTCTGGCTTCCCTGATCGCCGCTTGGTTGACGGCACGGATGCCGACCCGGTGGTTGGCCCCGTTGCCCCCGGTTTTGGTCAATGCCGTCATCGTCGGAACTTTGTTGAAAACTGTCAGCAATCTCGACGTCACCCTGCCTGCGGCCATGTTTTATGTGGGTGTCGGCCAATTGGTCATCTGTTACGGTCTGGGCCTTCCCTTCCTATATGTAATGGAGCGGTTCCAGGACCGGATTCCCGGTGCCCGTCCCCGCTCCTGAATCAACCGGAATCGCGCCAACGGGGACGAAAGCTCCTCTCCGGCGCCCCGGTTTGCCGGAGATGATGAGCCAGTACATCCCGCAAAAATTCCGGCAAAAAATACTTTATCTCTTTTCCCTTTTTGAACTCCCCATATCCGGCCCCAAAGGTGAACATATCGATGGTGGCCACCCGGTAGTTCCGATCTTCTTTCAACAATGCCCCGTTGATCTGAACCCGTTCCAAACGTTGGCCGGGTGGCTTCAACGGGTTCACCTCCGCTTCCATCCCCGCCAGGTTCATCATCCCCAGCTTTTTGCCGCGGAAACCAAACCCCCGGATCTCCCGTTCCTGCTGTTCCCGGATTAGGGATTCTTCCAAAATCCTCCGAATCTGTCTTCCGGACAACACGAGTTGCACCGGGTTGATCGGATGGGGGCAGATCCGATGGAGATGTGCCCGGGTGACCCAACCCGCCTGCAACCCTCCCAGCAATTGGCCGGCATTCACCAAGGCACAGTCGGAATCCGGCACCCATTGGAGCAATCCGTCCGCCAGAAAATTGCCCAGGGGGGATTCTGCATACCAATCGATGGGAAGAGGGCGGTTCAGCTCCCGGATCGCTTCGGAAAGCCGTTTCTCCGCTTCCCTGCGAAATAAGTCGATTTGATCCTTCACCCGAGGGTCGGGATCGATGTTGGCCACCGGCAAACACCGAGCTTCCCGGCCGGTCACCCTTTGTCGAACCGGATCAAAATCCAGCATGACATGTCCCACATGGCCGCCGAATTTTCCCGCCCCGGTGATCAGAGTGTTCCCCACCCGTTCCGGAACCTCCAACAGATGATGGGTGTGGGAGCCCAGGATCACATCGATTCCCGGAACCACCTCCGCCAACCGGCGGTCGTTACCCAGACCCAAATGGGAAAGAATCACTACAGCATGAACGTCCTTCCGAAGATGGCTGACGACCCGGGGCAGCACCTCAAAAGGATCGGACACTTGCCACCCCAGCAATTTATAAAACTGTGGAAACGGGATCGTCACTCCCAGAAATCCGATGCGAAATCCATCCACATCCCGTATCTCCCAAGACTTGATCCAAGGAGGACGTTGTCCGTTCACCTCTTCCACATTGAGTGCCAACACTTCAAACGGGGCTTTCTCATACAGATCGTGGAGCTCCTCTTTGGAAAAGGTGAGCAACTCATTGTTACCCAGAGTGACCAGTTCATACCCCGTGACATCCATCACCGCGCGGTTGGCTCGGCCCAGGGTTCCTTCCGTCTCCAAGCTGAACCGATCCATATGGTCGCCCAGATCCACCCGAAACACTTTTTCCCCTTCGCCTTCCAACTGTTCGGACAGCCTGTGAAGAAGGGTATGGATGGCCGGCATCGATTCAAAATGGCTGTGAAGATCATTTGTATAGAGGATATGCACCCGACTCATGCAGTTCACTCCACCTCCTCGGTCAGGAAAGACCTTCGACGATCATCCGGATCGCCACCACCGCGATCGCCAACTTCAAGGCCCACATCAGGGCGGTACTGCTCATTTTGCGGGAAATCCAGGCTCCCAACTTTCCACCGACCCAGGCACCGGGAGCGATCAAAAGCACCGCCATCCATTCGATATTTCCCTGAAAGAGATGGGTGATGGAGCCGGTGATGGATGACAGGAAAATGACAAACATGGACGTGGCGGTGGCCACATGGGGCGGAAACCGGAACAAAAGCACCATCAGCGGCACCAACAGCGCTCCGCCGCCGATCCCAAACAAACCAGAGAGCAACCCTACCCCAAAACCACCGGTCAGGGCGATGGTGCGATGGTAACCGTAACGGTATATATTCCCTTCCGCATCCGTAAATTCCCGCCGAACGCTCCATTTTACCCTTCCCACTTTCAGCCGGTCGCCAAATGTCAACAGAAGCGCAATGGAAATCATCAGCACTCCGAAGATGATAAAAAACAGGCCCCCGGTAAAATAACGGGTCAACCACGCCCCCAAAATCGCTCCGGGGCCACTCCCCAAAAAAAGGCTCCAACCGCTTGAAAAATCGACACGCTTCTGTCGGGCGTAGGAAAGAGTGGATGAAAGCGCGGTGATGATCACCAGCATCAAGGATGTTCCCACTGCTATTTGAGGCGTGATATGTTCCACCTCGGAAAAGCGGGAAGCGAGGAACAGCAAGGCTGGAACTGTGATAATTCCTCCTCCCAGCCCGACGATGGTACCCACGGTACCGGATACGAGACCGATGACAAGAAACAGAATCAGTTTTAAAAGCATACTCCCTCCAAGACGTTCTGAGTTATCCCATAGAAGAAAACCTCAAAATATCCCCAACTGCCGGGGTGCCAATCCTTTCATCTCCAAATTCATCAATTCCATCATCTGTTTAGCATTGTCCGCTGCATCTCCCCGAGAGTTGTTGTTAAACAGCAAGGTCACCTGTTCCACCTGTTCCTTCAGTTTTTGAACGCGGTCCACCCACTCCATCAACTCTGCCCCAGTATATCGATAAGCATAGCGAACACTCCGCCAGTCCGCATTTGACCGGCCGTTTTGGTTCCAGCCCGACCGGTTGCGACCATGGAAACGAATCAGTGCCTGACGGGGGTGTGTGACAGCGGGAACGATCGGAACCGAACCGATGCCAGCCTGAGGCTCATCACAAATCACATGGATCCATCCTTCCTCTTCGAGAAAGCGAAGCGTCCGCTCCCGGAACCGGGGTTCAAACCAAGTCCGGTTTCGAAATTCCACCGCCAGGGAAATGTCGGGGAAGGCCTGACGACAGCACCGGATGTACCGGACATGCTCCAGAGTGCACTCATACCAGGGTGGAAACTGAAACAACACCGCGGTCAATTTCCCCGCTCTCTCCATCGGACGGATGGATGCGGCAAATTCCTGAAATATCTCCTTCATCGAACGGATCGGCGCCCCTTCCCGCCGGCCGTGACCCGTCATCTCCCGGTAAGCTTTCACCACGAACCGAAATGCTTCCGGCGTCTCCTCCTCCCATTGCGCCATCCGCTCCGGGGGAGGGATCACATGATAGGTCGTATCCACCTCCACCACTGGAAAGTGACCGGCATAAAGGGGCAATTTCCTTCGATCGGCAGTCCCGGCAGGATACAGGTCGTGATCCCCCCATCCGCAAACACCGATCTGGATCGGATTCAACAACGGGATTCACCCCCTTTTCATTCCGACATTGTATCACAGGTCACGACTCCAAAACTCGATCCTTTTTGCCCAACCAGACATTTCGGAGTAAAATAGAGAAGTCAATGAACGGACTCCGAAAAAATGTGGGGGTTAGGGTTCTCCCGATCCTGTCTATGAGGTGGAAGCGGTGGCTCTTTTGACGATCTCGATCCGAAGTGATGTGATCCATCAAATTGAAAGACACTGTCTGCGGGAATTGCCGCGGGAAGGTTGCGGACTCCTGGCCGGTCACGGCCGGGAAATCACCCGCTTTTTTCCCATACCCAATCGAGACGCCTGCCTTCACTCTTTTTCCTTTGAGCCACGAGCTTATCTGGAAACCCTGAAAGAGATGCGAAGGCTCGGTCTGGATCTTCTCGGAATTGTACATTCCCATCCTTGTTCAGACCCCCGTCCCTCCGCCAAGGATATTCAAGAATGGCATTACCCCGAGTTGACCAGTTGGATCCTGTCTCTCAAAAACCATGAGCCCCGATTATCCGCCTACTGTATCCAAAACGGGGAGGTCTTTCCGGTCATGTATCTGGTGTCCGGTCCGGCCTCCGACTCGAGTTGAATGGAGTGAACTCAATGCAAACCCAAGAGGGGTGGGCTTTACACACGGACAAGTACCAAATCACTATGATGTACGCCCACTGGAAAAATGGCACCCACCTCCGGCGAAGAGCCTTTGACCTTTATTTTCGCAGACTCCCTTTTGGCAACGGCTTCGCTGTTTTTGCCGGCTTGGAACGAGCTGTCCAATATTTGGATAACCTTAAATTTTCCCCTGAGGAGATTCAATATCTTGCGGATCAACCGGAAAAGT
This sequence comes from Kroppenstedtia guangzhouensis, assembly GCF_014637345.1. GTDB lineage: Bacteria > Bacillota > Bacilli > Thermoactinomycetales > DSM-45169 > Kroppenstedtia > Kroppenstedtia guangzhouensis. Next base: position 160,682 of record NZ_BMEX01000004.1, on the reverse strand, counting down.
TTGACCCCGCTTTTTTGGATTTGCTACGAAACTTCCGCTTTACCGGGAATGTTCAGGGGATGAAGGAAGGGACTGTGGTTTTTCCCAATGAACCCCTGCTTCGCCTGGAAGGAACCATTCTGGAATTGCAACTGGTGGAAACGGCCCTGCTCAACTTTATCGGCTACCAAACCCTCATCGCCACCAAAGCGGCTCGAATCAAGTCCGTGGCGGGCAATGATACGTTGCTGGAGTTCGGCACCCGTCGGGCACAGGAGAAGGATGCAGCCCTTTGGGGAGCCCGGGCCGCTTATCTGGCGGGATTTGACGGGACCTCCAATCTTCAGGCCGGTGAACGTTTCGGCATCCCCGTCAGCGGAACCCATTCCCATGCCTGGGTGCAGGATTTTGACAGCGAACTGGAGGCTTTTCGCGCCTTTGTCAAAGCCTATCCCGACGATTCCGTGCTATTGGTGGACACCTATGATACCCTTCGCAGTGGTGTTCCCCACGCCATCCAAGTCGGCCTGGAACTGAAAGAACAGGGGCATCGCCTGGCAGGAATCCGGCTGGACAGCGGGGATTTGGCCTATCTCTCCAAAGAAGCCCGCCGGATGTTGGATGAAGCGGGACTGACCGACACCCGGATCGTCGCTTCCAGTGATCTGGATGAAGACACCCTGCTCAACTTGAAATCCCAGGGTGCTCAGGTCGATGCCTGGGGGGTGGGAACCCGTTTGATCACCGCTTATGATCAACCCGCCCTCGGGGCCGTCTATAAATTGGTGGCCCGGTACCAAAATAACGAGTGGGTCCCATCCATCAAGATCTCTTCCAATCCGGAAAAGGTGACCACCCCCGGACTGAAATCGGTCTATCGCATTATCGACCGTCACACCAACAAGGCCCGTGCCGACCTGATCACCCCGGCAGGCCAACAGGTGGATGAAGGAAAAACTCTCACCCTGTTTCATCCGATACACACCTACCGGAAGAAAAAAGTGCGTCACTTTCGGGCGGTCCCCCTCCTGGAGCCGATCTTTGAAAACGGAAAACGGGTGTATGAATTGCCCACCCTGGAAGAGATCAAGGCCCACTATCAGGAACAGCGCACCTTGTTTTGGGAGGAGTACCTTCGTCTGTTGAACCCGGAAGAGTTTCCGGTGGATCTGAGCGACGAACTGTGGGAAACCAAACAAAACCTGATTCGGAAGATCTATCAGCAGATCCGCACCGAAAACGGCAACGGAAATGGAAAGTCATAAACCAAAAGCCGGTCTTCCCGGCTTTTTTATTGTGCTACCATTTGCTTTTTGAAAATCCGCCGATAAAAGTCTTTTACCTGAGCCAGTCGGGCACAGTGAAAAGACGGACGGGTTACCGCACGTTCATTTCGTTGGGATGCGGGCCTTTGCGGGCGTTACGGTCGAGGGTGTCGATCGCCTTCATCTCTTCTGCAGTCAGCTCAAAGTCAAAGACATCAAAGTTTTCTTCAATCCGTGATGGTGTCACCGACTTTGGAATGACAATGGTGTTGTTTTGCAGGTGCCAACGCAGGATCACTTGGGCATGGGTCTTGCCGTGAGTGGCAGCGATCTTTTCAATTTCCTTGTCATGAAGCACTTCCCCGCCTTGGTTCAGGGGACTCCACGCCTCAACAAAAATATCATGAGTGGCACAAAACTCTTTCAGCTCTTTTTGGGCCAAGTAAGGATGACATTCCACTTGGTTGAGCACCGGCTTGATCTCACACTCGTTCAAAAGACGCTCCAAGTGCTCCACTTCAAAGTTACACACGCCGATCGACTTCACCCTGCCGTCTTTATAAAGCTTTTCCAGCGCCTTGTATGTATCCACATATTGATCATATTTTGGGGTCGGCCAATGGATCAGATACAGATCGACATAATCCATTCCCAATCGTTCCAAGCTCTCATCATAGGCCTTTAACGTTTTCTCATATCCCTGGTCGCTGTTCCAGACTTTCGTCGTCACAAAGAGATCTTCCCGCGGGATGCCGGATTCCTTGATCGCTTTGCCGACACCGGTTTCGTTGCGGTAAATCATGGCCGTGTCGATGGAGGTGTAGCCGACTTCCAGCGCTTTGGCCACGGCTGCGGTCACTTTTTCGTTTTCGACTTGCCACACACCAAACCCGAGCTGAGGCATTTTCAACCCGTTGTTCAATGTAACCGTAATCATATCGATCAACTCCTTCGAAATAATTTCGACCACAGAAACAGTATACCACAGCAGACACTCCAATTGTCAGATTGTTCAGGCCCTCCTTATCAGGGTGTGTCTGGTAATTCCATGTTTCGCGATGATAGGCGAAATTAAGAAAAGTGGCTGCTCCTCCGATTTCGACCCCGTCAATCAGCTGCTCTTTTTTGATGTTCATCACATCCATCGTCATCTGACATCCGATCATCTTGACTCCGGATTCCCTGGCCATATTCAACATCTCCGGGATTCCGGGAACATTGGCTCTCTTAAACCCCTCAACAAAATGTTCCCTTCCCGGTCCCATCGTCAAGGCTCGATTGCCCTCCCGATGGATAATATTCAGACCCTCAAACGTGAAAAAAACGGAGACTTCGGCTTCTGTGGCAGCGGCGGCTGTGGCGATGTTCAGCACCTTGTAAGCATCATCCAGCCCTCCGTTGCTCGCGATGGTGGCCACAGGACGGTTTCCCAACCTGGTTCCCTCCTCAGTCGGTTTCAGTTTTCCCGGTCCACTCTTTCATTCCGGTGATCACATTTTTAATTCAACAGTTGACAGGAGGCCGGTTGCCCGTCCTGCAAATCACATAATATTTTTTGTCCGGGTTCAGCTCGGAAATTCGTTCTTCCAATCCTGTACGGGAGGAACAAGGGAAGGAGTTACCCTGAAGAAAAATGGGACTTTTTACCCAAGCTCTATCTTCCGTCACACCAGGATCTCCCACCAGACCTGGACCGCCGTGGCCAAAATCAAGATGGCCAAAGCATATTGCAGAATACGGATATTGGCCTTTTTCCCGATGAAAGCACCCACCGGTGCCCCCAACAAACTTCCGATGACCAGAATGGCCGAAGGTCCCCACAGGACATGACCGGTCATCACCTTGCCAAGGGTTCCCCCGATGGAGGACAGGAACACAATCGCCAGGGATGAAGCAATCGTGACCCGGGTTGGAATGTGAAGGATCGAAATCATGATCGGGATCAGGATAAAAGCGCCCCCCGCCCCCACAATTCCGGAGAGAAGTCCGACAATGAAAGAAGAAATGATGGCAATCAGCCGGTTGTATGAAAGATCGGTGGTATCCACGCCGTCAGTGATCTCCCTGTTCTTCCCGCGGTCCGGAAGAAACATCATGACAGCCGCAACAGCGGCCAACAGGCCGTAAATCACGTTGATAAGATCATCGGGAAGATATTTGGATCCATAACCTCCCAGCAAACTCCCAATCACGATGCTGACACCCATGTCCAGCACCAGGCGGCCGTTGATCAGATTGCTCTTCTTATAGGCAAGCACCCCGGCCAAGGTGGCAAACAACACCTGAACCATGGCCAGCGCCGAAACTTCCTGGGCCGTATAATACGCCGCACCGAAAAAGGCTGGGATGTAAAGAAGCATCGGGTATTTTACGATGGAGCCTCCGATTCCCAGCATCCCCGAAAGCAGCGAACCCATAAAGCCAATCAGAAACAGGATTGTGATCAACTCGATCGACATCTTAAAAACCCTCCCTGAACGTTAAAATATATAAAATCTGTTTTAAACTGCATGAATCGGAACCCATTTGTTCTCTCTCACTTGACCCCAATGAAAGGGCAGGAGAGCGCCGACAGACTCCAATTGAATATCGGAGAGTGAGAAGACGGAAATCCCCTGTAAAATTCCCCAAAAACCTTGCCCTCCGGACTCCTTTCATGAAAGAATCGCAGATTTTGTAGATATTTTTTCCTCCGCTCCCTGTCGAAAATACATATACCCCCATGCGTATATTATACCTTACAAGGATACATAACACAATCCCGCTTCGCGATGCTTCCCGGCGTGAAAAAACCAGATCGGGATTCTCCCGATCTGGTGGCGGTGATTCACTCTGCCTTTTTTACATAGAAGGTGTAGACGCCCCCGTCTTCCCTGTGTTCCAGCAGTTCGTGCCTGGTTTGATTTACCCAGCTCTGGAAGTCCTTCACGGAACCCGGATCGGTGGTGATCAACTCCATCACTTCCCCGGCATTCAGTTGATCGATTCCTTTTTTGGCCCGCACGATCGGCATCGGGCAGGAAAGTCCTTTGGCGTCTACCGTCAGATCTGCTTTCATGTGATAAAACCTCCTTGTGATTGTTAACCGTGATGGTGAACCGCACACCGATTCGGGCCGATTTCCAACTCTGTGGCCTCTTCTTCGCCGACTGACTTTTCACCGCGGTTGATGGCAATGATCGCCTCATAGTTCGGCGGGGTTTCGGTGGAGGCCGCTCCGGCGACCATCTCGGTGAAAGCCGCTTTTTCCGTGGTCTGCATAGCTTTGTTGTTACGACGGATCGTTCCCAATCTCTCTCCGACAATTCCTTGCTCATTGATCTCGCTGAGGTCAGCGAAGTGGGCGGGAAGTACCAGCACATCATCAGCCAGATCATTCAATTGGTTAAACACAGTGTCGTACAGCATTTCTGCCCATTCCCGTGCTTTTCCTCCCAGATCGGGACGGCCCAGTCCGCCGACAAAGATGGTGTCACCGGAAAGCATGAAACGCTTATTGATGAAAAAGGAGACGCTTCCAGGTGTATGTCCCGGGGTTTCAAGTGCCAACACTTCCACTTCCACATCCCCGAAATGGATGTGTTTGTTCTCCTCCAGCGGCTTGTACGCGAAGGGAGGTGTCCCCTGGAGATCACTGGTGGTGACGAAATAATCGGCTCCCGTTTTCTTGGCCAGAGCCGGCCCACCGGAAATATGGTCCGCATGGACGTGGGAGTCCAGGATGTGGGTGATTTTGGCTCCTTCCCGGGCAGCCAGTTCCGTATAGACATCGAGATGGCGACCAGGGTCCACCACCGCTGCTTCTCCCTTGGAGAAGATCATATAGGAGAGGCAGCCTTTGGCCAGCCGATTGATTTGATACAACTTCAACTGTTCCTCTTCGTGAACCAGAATGGTATTGTAAACTTGGCTCCAAGCCTTCATCCCGCCATCCAGAGAAGCGGCGCGGAATCCTTTGCCATCGAGGATTTCCGCCACGTACTCGGAAGAGCCACCTTTGGCGCAAACCGTCACAATATCCTTGTCTTTCGGGAGACGGTCATCAGCCACATCCTCATCATCCAGGAATTCAAAATACGGGATGTTGAGGGATTCAATAGTTTTCCCCTCAATTTTCCAGTCTTCGTAATCCCCTTCATTCCGGACATCCAGGATGAACAAAGATTCACCTTTGTTCATTTTGTCGCGAAGCTGTTCAGCGGAAAGGTTGTACACAGCCATCGTATTGATCCTCCTTTATCGATTTTAAAAAGTCAGTGTGATGTCAGCATCGTAAGCAAAATCAAGAAACGTGGCCGCCCCGCCCACTTCCACACCGTCGATGAGCTCTTCTTTCTTCAGCCCCATCACATCCATCGTCATCTGACAAGCGATCATCTGAACGCCGGATTCCCGGGCGATCTCCAAGATTTCTCCAATCGAAGGCACATGGGCCCGTTTGAAGCCTTGGACAAAATGTTCCTTCCCTGAACCCATTTGCAGATGTTGATGATTTTGGCGATGGATGATATTCAGCCCTTCAAAGGTGAAGAAGATGGAAACCTCCGCATCGGTGGCCGCGGCCGCCGATGCGATGTTCAAGATTTTGTAAGCATCGTCAAGAGCACCGTTTCCTGCAATGATTGCCACGCGTTTGTCAGCCATTCTGTAACTCCTCCAAAAACTTCAGTTCGTCTCTGTTTCCCCGTCCCAATCCTTCATACCGGGGACCACGTTCTTAACAGTGGGGAACCCCTTTTCCGCAAGAAGCTGGCAGGCATGATCGCTCCGGCTTCCACTGCGGCAGATCACCCAGATTTCCCGGTTGGAGTCCAGCTCACCGAATCGTTCCCCCATTTCACCCATAGGGATCGAAATGGCTCCCGGGATATGGCCAAAAGCGTACTCCATGGGTTCCCGTACATCCACCAACTGCACGCCCGCCTCTTTGTAACGGGACTTTACCTCATCCAGAGAGATCACATGAGGATATTTCTTCTCCTCTTGTTCTTCACCTTCAGAGGCTTTTCGGAGGAAATGGTGCAGAACACCATCTTCCTCAGTGGAACCCAGGTATTGATGACCCGTTCGCTCCGCCCAACTCTTGATGTCGGCCAGGGAACCTTTGTCGGTGGCTTCCACCTCCAGCACTTCTCCCGGAAGGATTTCCTGAATCGCCTTCCGTGTCTTCACGATCGGCATCGGACAGGACAATCCTTTGCAGTCCAATTTGTGGTCCACTTTGTATGCAGACATCCCATCACTCCTCTCTGGTCAACGTTCCAAGTCCCCTGTCCACTCCAGGAGACCCCCTTCCATGTTGTACAGGCGAGTAAATCCTTTAAGAGACAAGTATTCACAAGCTTGTCCGCTGCGGTTTCCGCTGCGGCAGATCAGAATCATTTCCTGATCCGGATCCATTTCCCGCCACACCAAGGGCAAGCGGCTCAAAGGCACCGAACGGGAACCGGGAATCCGCCCAGAGGCGAACTCTTCATCCTCCCGCACATCGATGAGATGGAGACCGCCTCCATTCGACGCGTTACCTCAACGGCGAAAATATTTTTCCAATTGGACATCTTGCTACTCCTCTCTCCACCCCCCAAATACCCCTATAGGTATGTTGTGAGGCAAAAAATAACCCCTTCTCTGGTTTAGAGTATACCCCTATGGGTATATGATGTCAATACATAAAATAAATTTTTTCAGAGCGATGTATGAACTTCCCATTTATCCCTCAGACTATCGGATCAAGGAGGAGGTGGGATGGGTTTGTTTGCAATTCGGATTCTGAGTGTTTTTGCTCTGTTGCTCAACGGAATCTTCCCCCCTTTCCAGATGGTGTCAGCGACTCCGCGGGCTCAGGGGACTGTGATCGAAACCGTTCGCAAAGGGGATACCTTGCAAAAGGTGGCCCTTCGTTACCGAACGGATTGGAAGCATTTGAAACGGATCAATGGGTTGACCCGAAACGGGTTGGTTCCCGGACAATCTCTCCTTGTCCCCGGAACCCGATTGAAAATCAGGAATGGGGACAGTGCATGGGACATCTCCCTGCGGCACGGTTTGAATCTTCGTCAGCTCAAAAAAGCAAACCCCGGTAAAAGACTTTCTTCTTTAAGACCGGGCACCTGGCTGAATATTCCCCAACCCCGTAAAAGAAACATTTCCACCGGACAATTTTTTGTTCCGACGGGAGTTCCGGAGAAGGACCGGCAACTCCTCCGCCGATATCGACAGGTTTCCCGGGTGGGACTTTTCCATATTCCCATCCGACCCAACGGAGCCCTGGGAGTTCGCTCCTTCGGGACAGCCACCTCTCAAATTCGGCGACAGGGTCAATTCGCCTACCCGGTGGTGACCAATCTGACCGACCAAGGATTTGACGACAACCTAGCGCGGAAAGTTCTCTCCCGCCCGACAGCACGGAAAACTCTGGTGGACAGTATTTGGCACTTGCTGAAGGCCAACCGATTTCAGGGAGTCATGCTGGATATCGAAGGATTGAAACCCCTGGACCGAAAGATTTTCAATCGATTCCTCCGGGAATTGAGTCACAAGTTGCATGCATCCGGCATGGAAGTCACCATCTCCGTTCCACCCAAACAGAGTCCCGGCGCACCGGCCCATTCAGGAGCCTACGATTACCCATGGATCGGACGATTTGCCGACCGGATCTTTGTGATGGCCTATGATTGGTACATCCCGCCCTACACTCGCTCCGGTCCGTCTGCACCCTACGCTGAGGTGAAAGCTACCATGAAATACGCGTCTTCCGTCATTCCCCGCCACAAGCTATACCTGGGGATTCCCTTATATGCCTATGAATGGGTGACGGGGACCAATCAGGGCACGGCTTACTCTCAGTCGAAGGCCATAGAAAAGGCTGTGGATCACGGAAGTGTCATCCATTTTGACGTCCAATCCAGAAATTCCTGGTTTCGGTACCGGGAGAAAGGTAAAACCCGCACGGTTTGGTTTGAGGATGCCCGCAGTCTCTCCAACAAGTTTCAATTGGTTCGTAATATGGGATGGGCGGGGATGGGGGGATGGCAGATGGGCCTGCTTTTCCCGCAGGGGGAAGCGCTTCTGGAAAAGCAGTTTCGGATGGTAAGGTAAAAAACCTTTATCGGCTGTTGATCAGCAACCGGACGGCCTCGTCCAGCATCTGACTGCTCTCCCCCTCTTCTCCGTTTTGAAATTCATCCAACAGACACTGCTGCAGATTGGCAACCACCAGCAAGGCAATGATGCGGTCCACTGCATTACGGGCAGCCGACAGCTGGGCGACTACCTCCTTGCATCCCTGTTGACCCTCCATCATGCGCAGAACCCCGCCGATCTGTCCTTCCACCCGGCGCAGCCGATTTCTCACATTTTCCTCGTATTTCACAGGTCATCCCTCCCTTCCAATTGGATCAAAGGGCCTGAGGATCTCCATCCCCAGGCCCTGTTTATTTAGATAAAGAGGTTGACTTTGGCTTCATAGGCATCACCCAGGTAAGCAGCCACTCCACCGTAGTCGATGCCGTCGATCAGTTCATCTTTTCCGATCCCCAGCACATCCATGGACATCGTGCAGGCGACTATGTTGACATCCAACTCCTTGGCCATTTCCATGAGTTCCGGCAGGGTGGAGATGTTTTTCTTCTCCATCACTTTTTTCATCATTTTGGAGCCCATTCCGCCCATGTTCATCTTGGAAATTCCCAGTTTACTGGGTCCTTTGGGCATCATCTTTCCGAACATCTTTTCCATAAAATCCTTTTTCTTGGATGAGGTGTAATTCTCTTTCCGAAGAATATTCAGACCCCAGAAAGTGAAGAACATCGTCACCTTGCCGCCCATGGCAGCCGCCCCGGTGGCAATGATGAAGCTGGCAATCGCCTTGTCCAAATCACCACTGAACACCACCAGGGTCGTGTTGTTTTGTTCTTCGGTCATATGAAATCCCCCCTTTACTTTTTCTTTACATAGATGGTGTAGACCCCGTCCGCTTCATAAATATCGATCAGTTCATGGCCAGCAGTCTGAACCCAGGCCTTAAAATCATTTTTTGAACCCGGATCAGTGCTGATCAACTCCAGCACGTCGCCGGAATTTAATTGATCCATCCCTTTTTTGGCCCGCACCAAGGGCATGGGACAGGAGAGTCCTTTGGCATCAACAGTCAAATCGGCTTTCATTCCACAACCCCCTTTGTGAAAAAAGGTTCCATGGTCAATATACCCCTATAGGTATATGTTTGTCAAGTCCGGGTCCCATAACAGAGCCTTCAGTTCCATATGAAAAAACCTCCCGATCGGGAGGTTGGATGATTTACGTTCTGACGGGGCTCCCTTGACGTATTCATCAAAAAACTGCAACAGCTCTTGATTGATCTCACGCAGTATGGAAAGATCCCGTTTACCGAGAAGCGGTGAGTATAACATCGCATCGGAGAAGCTCATATGATCTGACTTCGCGATTACCACTTCAGTTCCGCCATTTTTCAATATTCCCTTTTTTCTTTTCATGTACTCTTCTCCAGCGGGGTCGAATCCCTTCTTTGATACTTGCTCCACCTCCAGCCTTTTGAGATCTGAAGAAATCATAAACAGAAAAGGATTCTGCAACCCATCCTCTATAACAGCTCCGGCCGGGAACCCGTCCATATTCACCCCCGCCCGGATCCGGAGATCCTGATCCATCACCTGAACGGTGGCCGCCCCTCCAAAGGAATGGCCGAACATGCCGATTCGTTCCAAATCCAGCCTTCCCGTCATCCAACCTTGCGGGTCCCGTTGATTCAGTTCCTTCAATTTTCCGATCGCAAATCGTACATCCTCCACCCACACCTTCATGTGTTCATCCATGGACTTCCAATCATCAGTAAACTCCACCATCCCCTCTGTGATCCGACCATCGGGAAAAACCGTTGGGAGAAGCGTGTAGTACGGATGTTCTATACCAAAAACGATATAACCGTGACTCGCCAGCTCCTCAGCCTGATTCGCATACATAAAATTGGACAAACCATACCCAGATGAAAAAATCAATACCGGATATTCTTCTTCCCCCTCTGCCACAGGAACCTCCGCATAGGAGTGATTTTTCCCCTGAAAAACGGAACGGAGCACTGCCCGAATATAGAACGGTTGAGAACTTTCCACCAACCTGGCTTCCTCCGCTTCATAGGCATAGGATGCTTTTTTTGCTTTTTTCGTCAGCTCCGCAGGATACCATGCCCGCACCATGATTTCTCTGTGATCGTCGGGGTCGGTGGTAAAACCCTCCGCCCGCTGCTCATCCACCCAATGGTAATCGGTCCTGCCCACCGCATAAGGCCCTGTCGGCTCTTCCAATTTCACGATGGGAAGCAAATACAAGGGTACGATCAGCGCAATAGCCAACGCCAAGGTTCCCGCAGTTCCTACGATGATCCACTTCCACCTTTTCGGCTTGGTGTCCTGATTCAACCCCCTCCCCCGAACCCGACGGACCCAAAAGCTGAGCCCGCATACCGCAAACAGCATATACAATGGAATCATTTGCACCCTGACCCCATCGACAACCACATGAAAAACCAAAAAAACGACTCCCGACGCAGCAAAACCAAACCACTTTCTCCCCCTCAACCAACCGAAAACAGATCCGTACAATATAATGCTTGTGACAACAAACAAACCAATCTCCAAGGGCTTCATCTTCGTTTTTCCCCCTTCCAGCCACTCAGAAAAGAGAATAGCAAGGAAGAGTGAACGACAGCAAAACAGAAGATAAACAAGAGTTAAACAAGCCCTGTGAGCCAAAAAACCTCCCTGTCGGGAGGATTTGATCTTTTTCTTCACTTGTTTCATAGTTATTTCGTCGAAGGGATGGATTTTCCTGATTCCATAAGCGTGTTGGTCACCATATTTTGGGATAGTCCTGTTCTACCCCGCGACCCTTGCACCTATAGGCACCAGTTTCGCCTGGTTCTCTTCGCTCCCGCTCTCGCTACGACTGTACACGACTCCCTGATCGACTTCCATTCTCTTATTAATCAGTCGCTGATGTTATTTTCTTTTCCCGTCGCCACCGGATTCTGTTCGTAACTGATCCAGTCGCTCCAGCTGCCTGCGTAAAGACGGGCGTCTGTGATTCCGGCGGCGTGAAGGGCAAGTAGATTGGCACAGGCAGTGACACCGGATCCGCAATAGACAATGGCTTGTTTTCCCAAAGCGAAGGCCCATTCTTTTTTCATTTCAGCAGGGTTTTTCCAACGTCCATCCTCCCCCAGGTTCTCCTTCCAAAAGCGATTGACCGCACCCGGGATGTGACCCGCCTTGGCATCGATCGGCTCCGCTTTCCCTTCATAACGGGCAGGCTCACGGGAGTCAATCAGCAAGCCGTCCCAGGCTTTCACTTCTTCCATCCCCACCAGAAGATCCCTGTTTGGATTGGGTACAAACCGGGTGGGCTCCGGCCGGGGAACTTCGTCATTCACCGGATACCCCATCTCTGTCCAGGCCGTGTAGCCTCCGTTGAGGACAAACACCGCCTCATGCCCGAGACACCGCAACATCCACCAGAGACGGGCGGCCATCGCCCCTCCCTGATCATCATAAGCGACGACAGTCCGGCGGCGGTCGATCCCCACCTCCCCCAGCCGATCCGCAAACCGATCCACATCCGGCAGGGGGTGGCGCCCCCCGTGAATCCCAACCGGAGCAGACAGATCCTTTTCCAGATCCAAATACAATGCCCCGGGTATATGGTTCCTGCGATACCCCTCTTTTCCGGACTGGGGACGAGTCAGGTCGAACCGGCAGTCCACCACCACCAGATCAGGGTCTTTCAGATGTTCATACAACCATTCCGGAGTGACTAACGGATTCCTGTTCAAATCACATGCACCTCCTGGATCGGATGGCACCGGATGAGCGACGGGAGCAGCACCAGTGCATCCCTTCTTCAACCTAGATGCGTTATGCAGTGCTGGCCGATTGGTCGGGACAGGGTTTCACATGACTTTCTCGTTGTTCTTGCGGATCCAAAATCACTTCATTTAAAACCCACCCCTCCTTGTGAACAGCTTTTTCACAATGCTTCTACAGTGTAACAGAAAAAGGCTGCCGCCCAGGCAAAAAGCCAGCTGCAAAGAATCAATACCCCGACAGCCTCCCTGATGTTGTCCGGGGTCTTCGGGCACAGGGAATCCCCCAGGGTGGCTCTGCGGGAAAGAATTCCGCGATAACGGTTTTCCCCTCCCAGTTGAATCCCCAGTCCGCCCGCCATCAGGGACTCAGTGATCCCGCTGTTGGGACTGGGATGTTTTCTGGCATCCCTTTGAAGTATTCGCCAGGCTCGTCGGGCGGAGTGACCTTTCAGGGCGAGGGCTGCCAGCATCGGCAAGATGGTGAGGCGGGCCGGCACCCAGTTGGCCAGATCGTCCAACCGGGCGGAAGCCCAGCCCAGATCCCGATACTGTTCATCCTTGTACCCCACCATGGAGTCCAAGGTGTTGACGGCCCGATAGGCCAATGCCAAAGGCGCACCTCCCAGGGCGGCATAGAAGAGGGGAGAAGTGACGGCGTCCACAATATTTTCCGCCACGGTCTCCACCGCCCCCCGAACCACTTCGGGTTCCTCCAGTTGATCCGTATCCCGTCCGACCACCATGGACAACGCTCTCCGGGCTCCCGGCAGGTCCCCTTCTTCCAATGCGTGAAAAATCCCACGACCCGCATCCGCCAACCCTTTCACAGCGATGGTGGTGGAGATCATCCACACCTCCAGCAGGCGGGCAGCCCACCAGGAAAAAGACTCCACTCCGGCCAACAGGAAATAAGAAACAGTATAGACCGTTCCCAATACAGTAGCGGGAAGAAGGCAACCAAGCAGACGAATCGACCAACCTTCCCGAAGGCTTTCCATCACCCGGCGCAGGATTCCTTCCACCCGGGTGATCAGCCACCCCATTCCCACCACCGGATGGGGAAGATGGCGTGGATCCCCCACCAAACTGTCCACAGCGCAAGCGAGAAGCAAAGTGAAAGCCGGGATCATCTCCGCCGACGCTCCCGAAGCACCGCTTCCCGTACCGCTTCCCGCACTGCCTGCCCCACTGCCTGTCCCAGAGGACTGGCTGCACCGGCATAGGCATGCACATATCCCTCTCTTTCTCGCTGGGTGGAAGCAATCATCACCGCATCCGTAGTCGTCCCCGTGGCAACCCGCCCCTCCCCATCCTTCACATCCAGTTCCTGAAGAGCTGCCGCTTTCGCCTCGGTGACGGTGATCACTGTATTCACCATCGCTCCCTCTGTCAGCTTTCCGTCCACCACCAGAATGATGTTGATCGTTCCCTGATTGGGCCCCTCGGTGAAAACCGGTCCCGGAGATCCCATCCTGGCGGCATTGCCCACACCGGCGGTGACGATGGCAGCCACCTGTACCAGGAGATCCCCCATTTTGATCACGGATGCGTCCTCCACCCGGGCAGCTGTCAGCATGGCCGGAGTCTGTTTTGGATCATAGCCTTTCTCCGCCAACCAGCGTCGGGTCTCACCCATCGGATCTGATTCCCGGTATTCTTTGTCTACATGGCGATTCACCAAATTCCGCCAATATCCCCTCCCACCGCCCACGGGAGCGTTGGAGAGCACCGCCAGTGGTGTGGCGGAGGAGAGGCAAAGATGGCTTTTTTCCATGTGAAGGAACAGATTGTCTTCAGTAAACAAACGACGAACAATCGGCCTCATCCCTTTCTCCCCCTCTCTCCCGGGAAAACCGGGAGATCCCATCGATAACCAACCCTATCAGGGGAGTTGACCCCGGGCTCCGATGCAGTTCCCTGCAACCTGATCCTAATCATTCTGTGTCCCCTCTTTTCTTCAGCCCAATAATGGAAAGCTCGCGCCATTTTTTCTGCTCCCATTCGGCCGCCAGGATTCCACCGTGGGGGATGGAACGATCCCAGAACATCCCCGGCTCCCCCTCTATATGCCGGGAGATAAACCAGCGTATCGGCCCCCCGTGACTGACCGCCACCCCCACATCCCCCGGGACCAGTTCCCGGGTCGTCTGATCCAACCAGCGTTGCAACCGGGACTCCATTCCGCTTAACGTCTCTCCTCCTGGTGGGGAGACCCGGTGCGGATCAGAAAGCCAACGGTGCAACCTCTCCGGAGCCCGGGAGCGAATCTCATCATAGGTCCACCCTTCCCACTCTCCGAAGGACAGCTCCCGCAAGTGGGACGTCGGTTCCACCTCCACCCCCGGAAATCGCTTCGGAAACGGTTCTGCAGTCTGGCGGCAACGGAGAAGGTCACTGGTCCAGAGCCTTTGGACCCGTAGTCCGGACAATGCTTCCGCCGCCTGTTCCGCTTGCTCTCTCCCCACCCGGTTCAGAGGAGGATCCGACCAGCCACAATAACGCTGCTCCCGGTTGAACCGGGTTTCCCCGTGGCGAAGCCAAACCAGAATCATACCGACACCTCCGTCAGCAACAACCAAAGCAGGAGAACTCCCGCTTCCGTCGCCTCCACCAAGGCTCCGTACATATCCCCGGTCCAGCCCCCCAACCGTTTGCGGGCAGCCCTGCCAAAGAGGAGAACCGAGACCAGTGTGATGACAAAAAACCACACTCCTCGGAACCCGGCACTCCCCACGGCGACCAAGAGGGTGAGTGCTGTGGCTGCCGCCAGGGAAAGGGGGGTTAATCCATTTCTTAACCCCCGCCCGATCCCATCCTGAGTCAAGTAGGGATACAAGCGAATCGCCGGCAACAACGCCCAGCGTCCGAACACCGGGGCGACTACCAGGGGAATCCACAGAGGGCCGGGAGTGGAAGCCAGTGCAGATGCCTTCAGTAACAAGAGGAGGATTGCCGCAATCACCCCCATAGCTCCCACCCGACTGTCTTTCATGATCTCCAGGGTGCGTTCCCGCGGGCGGTAAGAACCGAATCCGTCGGCAGTGTCCATCCATCCGTCCAAGTGCAGACCACCGGTCAACCACACCCATAGCCCGAGAATCAATACGCCCCGCACCCAAGAAGGAAACCAGGCCGCCACCGCCCAATCAAAGCCTGCCAAAATGCTGCCGATCACCAGGCCCACGGCAGGATAATAGCGGACACTTAAGGCCCAACTCCGGGAGTTGGGCCGGATCGGCACGGGAATGCGAGTCAGAAAGGAGAGAGCGGAAAAAAAAGCATTCATCCTTTCACCTTCCAAGGCACCCCAGACACCACCATCCAGACTTCCCCCGCCCGTTGCGCTACCTGTTGGTTGATACCACCCAGTGTATCTTGAAAAAGGCGGCCCAAGGGAGACATCGCCACGCCTCCCAGACCGGTTTCAGAGGTGACCAGCACCGCTTCCCGCCCAGTCAACACATCCAACACCCGCTCCATCTCCTCTTCCATTTCTCTTTCAAAAGAGTACCGCCTCTGTTCCCAGTCCTCTTCCGGCAACTGCATCAGGCGATTGGCCACCCAGGTGGAAAGGCAGTCCACTAGGATTGCATCCATCTCTTGCGGCCCGGTGAGCGCCCGAACCAGATGCAGCGGCTCCTCCGCCAGCCCCCACTCCCTCGGCCGGCGCTCCCGATGACGACGCACCCGCCTCTCCATCTCCTCATCGGTCACCACTCCCGTGGCTACATACAAAATCCTCTTGCCGATTCCCTCTGCCAATTCCTCGGCAAAGCGACTCTTCCCGGAACGGACGCCACCTGTCACCAGCCGGATCACAGCGGGGTCCCTCCCGCAGAGGAAAGGACCTCTGACAATATCTCCAGCAACCGCCGATTCTCCTTCCGACTCCGGACTGCCACCCGAACATAGCGGCCGTCCAACCCCGGAAAAGTGGCTCCGTCCCGGATCATGATTCCCCGCTCTCCCAACTTCCGCTGCAACCAGAGGGAAGGAGGCTCCGACCCCGCATCGGACAGCTCCAACCGGAACAAAAGGTAATTGACCTCTCCCGGAAGCACTTCTACCTGTGGAAGAGTGTGAAGACCCTCCAACAGAAAGGGACGTTCCGCCGCCAGCCAGGCCCGGGTCTTCTCTTCAAACTCCCGATCCTGAAGTGCCGCCTCTCCCGCCAACTGAGCCAAACCGTTGACACTCCAGGAGGCCTGCCGTCGCCTCAACCGACGAATCCACTCTTCGGAGGCGACAGCATACCCCAACCGCAACCCCGGCAAAGCATAAAATTTGGTCATGGACCGAAACAGGATCGTCGTCGGAAACTCCCGCAACTGCGGTAGCAAGCTGGCTTCCCCCGGCTCCGGCAGAAAATCGAGGAAGGCCTCATCCACCGCCAGTACAGTTTCCCACCGGGCGGCTTCTTCAGCAGCGGCGGCCAGATCCTCCAGAGACAACAGGGTGCCTGATGGATTGTTGGGATGGCCCACCCAAGCCAGATCCACCTCCCGGATCCAGTCCAACAGTTCCCCCCTCTCGGGGAGAAATCTCCTTTCCCAGCCGGTTTTCAATGGAAGAATCTCCAGCCCCCGTTTGCTAGCCGCCCTCTCATATTCAATAAAGGAGGGATGAATTACCCCCACCCGCCGAGGAGCTACCACCGAATGGATCCCATCGATCAATTCCGCTCCGCCGTTTCCAATCAGGACTTCTTCCGGAGTTACACCCAACCGCCGGGCCAGCTGATGGGTCAGTCCACGGCAGATGGGATCGGGATATCGGGAAATCACCGGCAGATTCGTCTCCGACAATGCTTTTTTCAGGGAATCCACCACCTGAGACGGTGGCCCCAGGGGATTGATATTGGCACTGAAGTCGAGAAAAGAGTCCGGATCTTTACCAAAGCGCTCCCCGGCAGTCCACCGATCCCCTCCGTGACCGTACCGCTCCAGTCCATCCATGTCATCACATCCTCTCCACCGTAAAAAAATCTCCACCGTCGGGAAAGCGTCCGGGAAACGGGAGTCGAACTCCTCCCGTCTTTCCCCGCATTTCATTTTCACAATCCCAGTTCCGAAAACGTGGCCATCTCCCGGGCCGCCGTCTCTGCCGCATCAAACAATGGAAAAGCGAGCACTGCACCGCTTCCCTCTCCCAACCGCATTCCGGCTGTGATCAGCGGCTGCAGACCCAATTCTTCCAGCAATACACCATGAGCGGGCTCCACTGACAGATGGGAAGCAAACAGATACGGACGTGACTGTGGAGCGATCCGAACTGCCACCAATCCAGCCACAGTGGAGATCACCCCGTCCAACACCACCGGCATGCGGTGGCGGGCTGCTCCCAGAACAAAGCCGGCCATCCCCCCTATCTCCAGCCCCCCCACCTTGGCCAGGACATCCAGAGGATCCATCGGGTCCGGATGATTCACCTCCAGACTGCGGCGGATCACCTCCTGCTTTCGCCGCAGCCCTGCCTCATCCAGACCGGTGCCTCGGCCGGTCACCCGCTCCACCGGTTTCCCGGTCAGAACACTGGCCACGGCGGCGGCAGGGGTCGTGTTGCCGATTCCCATCTCTCCGGTCGCCGCCAGTTGCACACCCTCTTCCTTCAGATCCGCGGCGATTTCCATCCCGATGCGAATGGATTCAAGAGCCTCTTCCCTGCTCATGGCGGGACCTTGAGCCATATTGGCCGTACCCTGGCGCACCTTCCGGTCCATGACCCCATCCGGCAAGCTTTCTGACCGGCTTCCCACATCCACCACCGTCACTCGAGCTCCACAACGGCTGGCGAATACATGAACCGCCGCTTTGCCCCTGCTGAAATTTTCCATCATCAGGGCTGTCACTTCAGCAGGATAGGCACTGACTCCCTCCGCTGTCACTCCGTGATCCCCGCAGAAGACGGCCACCCGTTTATTCCCGATCTGTGGCTGGATTTGCCCAGTGATCCCCGCCAGTCGAATCCAGATCGTTTCCAGCTCCCCCAATGCCCCCAAGGGTTTTGTCAACTGATCCATATGGACCCGGGCCAACTCTTGTGCCTCTGCATCCAACGATGGAATCCTTTTTATCCAGTCACTCAACTTCTCTTTATCCTTCAACGGAATTCCCCTTTCTCGATTATCTATCCTTTCTTATTGTACCGTCCTGCTCTTTTTGTGGACAGACGAAGTCCCGTTTTTCCTTTCTCCCCCGGGAACCACAAAAAAGCACGTGCTTCCGCAGAAGCCACGTGCTGATCCATTATGAAGCCGAAATTCCCTTTTCCGCATCCGCCTGCTCCCGTAATCGGTACTTTAACACTTTTCCGACGCTGTTCTTGGGGAGCTCGTCCACAAAAACCACCTCAGAAAGTTTATATCGGGCCAATTTGGAGTGGGTATACTGGAGAACCTCCTCCTCGGTTAAATTTACATCCGCCTGCTTCACCACATAACCCCTGGAGAGCTCTCCCCACATCCGGTCTTTGACCGCGACTACGGCCACCTCCGACACGCCTTTGATCTCGCCAATCACCGCCTCCACCTGAACCGGAAAGACCTTTTCCCCGCTTACATGGATCACATCTTTGTATCGATCCACCACATGGAGAAATCTGTCCCGATCCAGTTTTCCTGCATCCCCCGTATGATACCAGCCGTCCCGAATCACCTTGCGGGTCTCCTCCGGGTTGTTCCAATAGCCTTTAAACATCTGCGGTCCCTTGAGCAACACTTCCCCAATCTCACCTGCAGGCAGTTCCTCCCCGCTCTCGGGGTCGATGATCTTGATTTCACCAATCAATATTTTCCCGACGGATCCCCGCTTCTCCTCTCCCATTCCCTGATTCCAGAAAGTGGCGAGCCCCGAGAACTCGCTCGCTCCGTAAACCACTGTCAATGGGAAGCCCAAGGATTCATACTGCTGGATCAGTTCGACGGGAACAAGGGAACCGCCGGTGATAATCTCCCGCAGGCTCTCCACTTCCCGCTCACTTTCGATGAGTGCTGGCAACATGAATTTGAGCATCACCGGCACGGCAAACATATGGGTCACCCGTTCCTTCTCCGCCAATTCCCAGACGTGAACAGGGTGGAAACGGGGCATTAAAACCAAGGTATAGCCCACGATAGACAAACTGGTCAAGATGACGATCCCACTGATGTGAAAGAGGGGGGTGGGGATCATGAACCGGTCCCCATAACGAAAACCCATGGGAACAAAGGTGTTGACCGACGAGGTGAACCAATTCTCATGAGTGGTGATCACCCCTTTCGGCTTTCCGGTGGTACCGGAAGTATAGGTCAGACAGAAGGGATCCTCCGGCAATACTTCCACCCCGGCTTCCGTCACCGGATATTTCCCAAAAATGACGGTGTAATCCGGATGAAGTTCCTCCCCAAAGCTCACTTGTACCAAATGCTTCAAGGAATCTATCGATTCCAGTCCTTTCACCTGGTCCGAAAATTCACCGTCGTAGAAAAGAATTTTAGGCTTGCTGTCCCCCACAATCCCTTCCAATTCCGCCGGTTGCAACCGATAGTTCAGAGGAACAGCAATCGCCCCGATCTTGGCCGTCGCCATGAAAATCGTGGCAAAAGGATGGTCCGTCAGACACAATAGTGCCACCCGATCTCCTTTCCGGATTCCGCATTCCAACAGGAAATGGGCCAGACGGTTCACCCGTTCATTAAATTCCCTGTAGGTCCAGCGAACTTCCGCAGTGACGACTGCTTCCAGTTCTGGACTCATCACCGCCCGGTTCCTCAACGTCATTCCAATGGTGGTAGACAAAAGAGCACCCCCAAATCCTTTTTATACATGTGATCACCATCACAGATTATAATCGAATTTGGGTAATTAAGAAAACTCTTGATCCAAAAATTCCACAAAATCATGGAGCAGAATCAAAATATTTTCCGAAACACATAGCTAACCCGGTCATACCCCATCCGTTCCTGATAGAATCGATGAGCATCCCGGCGAACCAGGCCGGAAGTGAGTACCAGCGATCCGCACCCTTGGCTTCGACCCCATCCTTCTACACAAGAAAGCAGCTGTCTCCCACAGCCCCGGGACCGATGATCTGCCCGGGTCACCAGATCATGGACGAACAGATGCTTCCCATAGTAGAGAGTTGTCCGAATCGTCACTCCCGTCACCGCCTAGATCTCCTCGGCTTCTTCCAAGGCAAAGAGACGGTATCCCTCCTCCCTCATCTCCTGTACCAGTTGGAGAAATGTCTCCAGATCCAGGTGTGTCCGAAGTTCCTTCATGACCGAATATGCCCGGCACTATTCTGCTTCCGTCGTCAGTTCCCTGATGGTCATTCTATCTCCTCCACTGAACTCTTAAAAATCATGCATATTGCACCTACACCAGGAAATCCTCCCTTATGAAGGAGGCGTTTCAATTGGATCAAAAGAAAACCGACAGGCCTGAGCCAGATACCAAAGGGTATGACGGGCCAAATCTCGAAGGCTCCTTGTCCGCCATTGAAAATCAACACAAAACCCGGCTGACAAAACATCCCCATCCGGTGAATCAAGACCTGCTGCCACCCGGAGCGCAGGATATTCGCGGTCTAAAGGAGTGATCCGGCTCCTGATTTCGGGTTGGATCGCACCTTCCCCCATTCATATAGCCCCTCATCCCACCGGACCGCCGGCAACATAGAGCACCTGTCCATTGATAAAGGAGGATTCTTCTGAAGCAAAGAAGAGAGCTGCATGAGCGACATCCTCCGGTTTGCCGATCCGGCCGACAGGGATCTGTTTTCCAAGTTCAGCAGAGAAATCCGAAAAAGAGATGCCCATCCGCTCCGCCGTCGCCCGGGTCATATCGGTTTCGATGAAGCCCGGTGCAATCGCATTGCAGGTGATTCCATACCTTCCCAACTCTATCGCCAAGGTCTTGGTGAATCCCTGTAACCCTGCTTTCACCGCGGCATAATTGGCTTGTCCCCGGTTACCCAGTGCCGAGGTGGAGGAAAGTTGGATGATGCGTCCATAATTTTGCTTCACCATCTGTGTTTGCGCGATCTGACTGCACAAAAATGAGCCCGTCAGATGAACGTTCAACACTTGGTGCCAGTCATCATCCGTCATTTTGAACAACAGATTGTCACGGATCAGACCCGCATTGTTGACCAGAATATCCAGCCTGCCCCATCGTGCAATGATGGAATCCACCGTTTTTTCCACCTGAGCTCGATTCGTCACATCGGCCATGCAGGCGAACACATCCAAACCCTGTTTCCGAAACTCTGTTTCCGTTGCGCTCAATGCTTCCTCATGGATGTCTATGAAGCACACTTTTGCCCCTTCCCTAGCGAAGCTTTCAACAATCTTTCTGCCGATGCCTCTTCCGCCGCCTGTCACCATGGCAACCCTGCCAGCCAGACGATTCATTTCTCTCCCCCCCGAATCTAAAAGTGATGGTATTAGCCACTCCAAGGAAAAAAGGCCCTTCCTCCGAAGGGTCCCTTTTTGGTTTACAATGTCAGATTTGTGTTATTAGCCTGTTTCAGCAGATGCATCCATTGTTCCCTTTCCGAATCGCTCAAGGTGTAAGCGCTCAGATACATCACCATATAAATTCCATCATCCGTTGCGAAAAAGCGGGCAAACCCTTCCATCTCCCCTTGGTTCTGATCCTTGACTTTCAACCCAACGAGCTGATCTTCCCGGCTTTGGGAGATGACCTTCCACTCCAGAGTACCCTTGCTTTCCTCCTCCATTCCCTTTCTCATCAACATGGCGGTTTGGGCAACTGTAGCCTGTTTCTGCAACCCCTCAAAATAGTGAACCCCCAACAATTCCTCAGCCCGATCCGGAGATTCCCCATTCGGCGTGAACGCTGTGTATTCATGTTTGGAATCCACGGTTCCATGGTCCGCCTTTTCCCAATCCTTGTCGTCTGCCAAAATGGTGATGTTGCTGACTTCCAACTCTTTCCCATCAATCAGCGGATCCGTCCCTCCGGAATTGGTGGGAGCTTGCGGCTCAGCTTCCTCGCCGGCGGGATCTTCTTCATCCGGCTGTTTCTCTTTCTTGACTTCCTGTTGCTGTTCCGCGATCTGTTTTTGGTTGAGATCCATCCATTCCCTGGCTACCAGAGAACAACCGCTACCAAGAACCAACGCGGAGATCGCGATCATCACAGCAAGCCATCTGAACGGCAATCCAAACACCTCTTTATCAAAGTAAGAATTCCCATCTCTATCCTATGGAATTTTCATCCGTTCGTCACTAGGGAAAAAGGTCTATATCCAGCATAACATCAGCAAAGGGAAAACCGCCACCCCTTTGGAGTGGCGGTCGGTTTACTGTTTCGTCATTTGGCAGCGGTGAACTGTTCTTCTTCTGTCGATCCCTTGAGAGCGGTGGTGGAAGAGGTGCCGCCGGAGATCACCATGGAGACGGCGTCGAAATATCCGGTTCCCACCTCCCGCTGGTGACGGGTGGCGGTATAACCGATCGCTTCATTGGAGAATTCCCGCTCCTGGAGTATGGAGTAGGCGGCCATTCCCTGGTCTTTGTAGCTGTGAGCCAATTCAAACATGCTGTTGTTGAGGGAATGAAACCCTGCCAACGTGATGAACTGGAACTTATAACCCATCTCACCCAGTTCATTTTGAAAACGGGCAATAGTATCGTCATCCAAATGTTTCTTCCAGTTGAAGGAAGGAGAGCAATTGTACGCCAACATCTTGCCTGGGAATTTCTCGTGGATCGCTTCCGCAAAACGACGGGCTTCCTCCAGGTCCGGTGTGGAGGTTTCGCACCAGATCAGATCGGCATAGGGTGCATAGGCAAGCCCTCTGGCGATCGCCGTTTCCAGACCGGCCCGCTGGCGGAAGAAACCTTCCGAAGTCCGCTCTCCAGTGAGGAATTTATGATCCCGGGGATCGACGTCACTGGTGATCATTTCCGCGGCATTGGCATCGGTGCGGGCCACCAGGAGAGTGGGTACTCCCATCACGTCAGCTGCCAGACGGGCGGAAACCAGATTGCGGATCGCCTGAGCAGTAGGGATCAACACTTTTCCTCCCAAATGGCCGCACTTCTTTTCCGAGGCGAGTTGATCCTCGAAGTGAACCCCTGCGGCACCGGCTTCAATCATGCCCTTCATCAGTTCAAACACATTGAGCGGTCCGCCAAACCCGGCCTCGGCGTCAGCCACGATCGGCGCAAACCAGTCCCGTTTGGCGCCTCCTTCGGCATGTTCGATCTGATCCGCACGTTGCAGGGCCTGGTTGATCCGCTTCACCACATGGGGAACACTGTTGGCCGGATATAAACTTTGGTCCGGATACATCTGTCCCGCCAGGTTGGCATCAGCGGCCACTTGCCATCCAGAGAGGTAGATCGCCTTCAGACCGGCCTTCACTTGCTGCACCGCCTGATTCCCGGTCAAAGCACCTAGGGCTTTCACATGATGCTCCTCATGAAGCAACTTCCACAACTTTTCCGCGCCGCGACGGGCCAGCGTATACTCAATCTGAACCGATCCTCTGAGCTTCAGTACATCCTCTGC
The DNA here is from genome assembly GCF_014637345.1 of Kroppenstedtia guangzhouensis. Lineage (GTDB taxonomy): Bacteria > Bacillota > Bacilli > Thermoactinomycetales > DSM-45169 > Kroppenstedtia > Kroppenstedtia guangzhouensis. The sequence goes on along the minus strand of NZ_BMEX01000004.1, from coordinate 137,040 downwards.
GCTGTAGGGGCGTTCAATCCCCTGCCAACGAGCTTCCTTCTCCCAGGCTTCCTTCAGCTTTCTGGCTTCCTCTTGGTAAGTCATTCTCCATCTCTCCTTTTGGATTGATCATGATTAAATCATCCGTGCTGTCAGGTCAAAGCAATTCATACCCCGGCAAAGTCAAAAATTCAACGAATTCGTCTGAAACGGTCAGCTTGTCAAAAAGCTCTTTCGCTTCCTGGAAACGACCGGCGGCAAAACGTTCTTTTCCGATCGCAGCCTCGATTTTGACCAGCTCTTCCTCCAGGGTTTGCCGGAACAGTTCCACCGTCACCTTACGGCCGTCCTCCAACTTCCCTTCGGGGTGGCGAATCCATTGCCAGATCTGGGCGCGGGAGATTTCCGCCGTCGCCGCATCTTCCATCAGGTGGTTGATCCCCACTGCACCGAAGCCCCGGAGCCAAGCTTCGATGTACTGCAGTCCGACGCTCACATTTTCGCGCAGTCCGTCTTCGGTGATTGGACCTTCGGGAACCTCTTGGAGATCTGCGGCGGTCACTTCCACATCCTCACGCTTTTTATCGATCTGGTTTTGCTGCAACATGTGTCTGTCAAATACTTCCATGGCGACTGGCACCAGGGCCGGATGAGCCACCCAACTTCCGTCATGACCATCCAGTGCCTCCCGCTCTTTATCTGCCCGAACCTTGGAGAGGGCAACTTCATTCTTCTCCGGATCGTTCTTCACCGGAATTTGGGCCGCCATTCCTCCGATGCAGGGAGCCTTCCGCTTGTGACAGGTCTTCACTGCCAGCAGGGTGTAAGCCCGCATAAAAGGCACCGTCATCGTCACCCGGGACCGATCAGGCAGAATTACCTCGGGGTGGCGGGAGAAGCGCTTGATAAAACTGAAAATATAATCCCAGCGACCGCAGTTGAGACCCGCGGAGTGTTCCCGCAGCTCATACAGGATTTCGTCCATCTCAAAGGCGGCAGTGATGGTTTCAATCAAAACCGTCGCTTTGATGGTTCCCTGGGCGATCTTCAGCTCCTTCTGGGCAAAGACAAAGAGTTCATTCCACAGACGGGCTTCCAGATGGCTTTCCAATTTCGGAAGATATAAATAAGGACCGGATCCTTTTTTAAGCAATGTTTTTGCGTTGTGATAGAAGTAGAGTCCAAAATCAAAGAAGCCTCCCGGAACCGGCCGTCCGTCCACGGTGACATGCTTCTCATCCAAATGGAGCCCCCTCGGGCGGATCACCAGCACGGCCGTCTTTTCCTTCAGCTCGTACCTTTTTCCCCGGGGTTCTGTAAAATCGATGTTCCTGTTGATGGCATCCCGCATATTGATTTGGCCCCGGATACAATTCTCCCAAGTTGGAGTGTTGGCATCTTCAAAGTCTGCCATAAAAACCTTGGCGCCGGAGTTAAGGGCATTGATCACCATCTTCCGATCGGAGGCGGGGCCGGTGATTTCCACCCGCCGATCCCGCAAGTCATGAGGAAGCGGATCGATCGACCAAGAACTGTTGCGAATCTCTTCTGTTTCCTTCAGAAAATCCAATTTTTCACCTGCGTCGAGCTTTTTCTGACGTTGTCCCCTGTTATGTAACAGGGTGTCCCGGCGATCCGTAAAATTCCGGGCGAGCTTCGCCACAAATTCCAGCGCCCCGGGAGTCAGAATCTCCTTGAATTCATCGGTCATCCTTCCCTTGATCTTCACATCCCCCGGGATGGAATGGGTTTGTGCGTTCACGGGAGTCACTCCTTTGCGGGTGAGCTTCTGTTAAGATACAGACTAACTAACTTGTGTTGTATTATATAACAGAGATGCTGAAATTGACAAGACTTTTTCCCCTCTTTACAAAAAACCTTTTTTATTAGCCATTTAAACTGTAAAAAGGGATTCAACCCCGAAAAGAGCGGCTCCCTTGTGATATAACAGGTGTGATTTTGATCCAGCAGGCGGTTGTTGAACCTGACTTCCCACATTAGTGTTGTGAAAAGTGCGTCACCCGGAAGTTTGGGTTTCACATGAAGCCGGGCGAGGAATGGAAAATCCGATTCCGACCGACTCGAAAACACTGAATCACAACACTTCTGATGGATTTGCAGTAACGGAAGAACAATAAAAAGCTCCCACAAAAGGGAGCCTAATGCCTTTCATGAATCCATCAGATTTCAGTGAAAAAACGGATCCAAATCACCTGCAGAATCGAGTGTTTTCTGAAAAATGCCGGCGCCAGAATCAACCTTCTTTCTTCCCGTCGACCATAGGCACCTCAAACAAATCCAACAAGAAGATAAAAATCGGAATGCCGAGAATCAACCCCCATACACCGTATAAATGCTCAGAGGCGATCAGAATCGACAAGGTGAAAAAAACAGGCAGATGGGTTTTGGAGGACATGAATTTCGGGTTGAGAAAATATGCTTCAAAGGCATGCAGAAGCACAATCATCAAAATGACATACACCACTTTGATGATCCCTCCGATTTTAAAGGCGATGACACAGAGTGGGATCAGGGAAATAATCACTCCGGCGACAGGAATGAGACCCAGCACGAAAATCATCACGGCCAAAACGATTAAATGGGGAAATCCCATCAACCATAACAACAGAGTGGACAAAATACAGTTCACTGTTGCGATCATAAATTGCACTTCAATCACTTTGCCGAAGGACTGAAGAAATTTCCCCCCGAAACTCTCCAGTTCCCGAAAAAACCAACCCGCTTTACTCCGCTTCATATTGGAAATAAAACGGCGTACCTTTTCTTTCTCCATCAAGAAGAAAAAGCTGAGAATCACCGCGATGAAAAAATTGAGACTCCATTTCCCGATATCGGAAATCCGTTTCACGAGAAAGTCCAGACTCTGATTGATATAATGGGCCAGATCCATTTCCTGCAGTGAATCCATCACATATTTGAAAACTTGATTATTGCCGGTGAAAGCCGGTTTCTTATAAAATGATATCAATTGTTGGACCAGTTCCTGCAACTCGGCAACCAGCTTCGGAATATAATAATAGATGGCGATTGACATCAGCGTCAGCAGGAAAATATACAGCCCCACAGCCACTGCCCTTTGGCCCACCCGGATGACATTCTGAAGCCGTCCCGTCAGATAGGTGCTGATACGGTTCATCAAATAGGCGATGATAAATGTGATCAGCATCATATTCAGCATGCTTTTGAATGCCAGAAGGAAAAGCACCAAGATCACCAAGACCAAAAACCTTCTGATCCCCTGGTTTTGAAATAACTCCTTGAATATCGTCATTCAATGATAGTCCCCTTTATCACTTTTATCCAAAACCATGCCTTATGATATCCCTATGATCACGAGTCAGCAAAAAAGCACACAAATATGACAGTCGATCTCCTCAAGGCTATGTCTGCCATTTGAAAAGCGTGGTGAAAAAGTCCATCAAAGGGAGGGTTAGGATTCCACGGAGTGCCTTTGGCTCGTCAGAACAACGCAACGCAGTGGAAAACCCAATCCCGATCGTCTGAAAACAGACTAAATCACAACACTTCTAATGGTACCAAAACCTGAGCCGAATCACATAAAAAAATCCCCCGCAATCGGAGGAACTCACATGTATCTATCATACAGGCAGGCAGCGCGAAAAGCCTGCCTTTATACCCTTTCTCCGTCCAACTCCCTGATCCGGAAACGGAAACAGGCACCCCCTTGGGGCATATTGCCGGCGGTGATCCAGCCGCCGTGTTTTTCAACCAGGGTCTTGACGATAAACATGCCGAGGCCTGCATGGCCTTGATCCAGGGAGCGAGCTGGATCACCCCGGTAAAATTTATCGAATAAAAAGCGAAGATCCTTTTCCGACAGGCCCGGTCCCGAATCGGCGATCTCCATTTCCAGGCTTCCTTCCCGTATCAAGCATCGCCATTTTATGACACCACCGGCAGGTGTATACCGCATTGCATTGGCCATCAGGTTGTCCAACACTTGAGACAATCTTCGTTCATCGAGGTGAAAGAGTTGTTGCCGGTCCTTCCGCTCATCCCGAAACTCCGTTTGCAACTGGATCTCCCTCATCACACAGAGTGTGGTATATTCATCCCGTTTCTGTTTCAGGAAGGCCCCTGCCTCTACAGGAACCCCGTGCAGGACGAAGGTGGGCAACTCCAGACGGGTCGCCTCCTGCATCTCCTCCAACAATCGGATCGCCCGGTCGGCATTGGTGTGGATCGTCTCCACATACCGTCGCTTCCGCTCCTCATCGTGGCCTTGCCCTTTGGACAACTGTTCCGCGTGCCCTTGAATCAGGGTCAACGGAGTGAACAAATCGTGAGCGAGGGCGGCCACCATATCCCGCCGGGATTGTTCAATACGCCATTGCTTCTCCAGAGAAGAACGTAAAGCGAAGCGCATCCTCTCAAAAGCCGAACCAATCGCTGCCAGCTCCCGGGAGCCACCCACTTGCCCCAAGGTAAAGTCGAGATCCGACTTCTCTATTTTTTCAGCCCCATCCATCAAAAGGTGGACAGCGGGAGTGAGTCTTTTCTCCAACCGGCGTCCGAACCAAAATGAAAAACCTGCGAGACAGACAAAGGGAACAGCCATGAATCCCACTGCAAAAGCGATGGCGAGCGGCCCTTTGGTGGGATTGCTGGCCACGAGGGAGAGAGCGTAGCGCAGGAGCAACACTCCCATCAATCCTTCCTCTGAATCTACCAAGGGATGATAAACATAAATATATCCATTCCTTTGGTCAGATTGGTTCAGATTACGGATCAGTTCCGTCCTCTTGGGAACCTCCCCCTCTGACAGGGTCCCGTAACCGGTGCCCCCCGCCAAGGGAACCACCCGATACAGAATTCCTTCACGGGGAACGATCTCTTCCAGCCGGGAGCGCAACGCCGGGTCGAGGAGGGCACCCCCTTCCTGATCCGCCAATCGAATGATCGACGGGATTTTTTTCTCGTAATAATTGACAGGCTGAAACAGGTGGGTCACAAGAAAAAAAAGGCCCACCCACAAAACCAGGGAAGCCAGAGCACTCAGAAAAAGAATCCACAGCGCCTGAGTGATAAACTGACGCCGGAGGGGTTTGGGTGTGTCCGTCATTTTTTTTCCCATCGGTAACCGATCCCCCAGACCGTGGAAATATAGGTCGTCACCGGGTCCACGGCGGCCAGCTTGGCCCGAATTTTTTTGATGTGTTCTGTCACCGTCGCATCGGACCCTTCTGCGAATCCCCACACTCCTTCATAAATCTGCTCTCTGGAAAACACCTGCCCGGCATGCAGCCCCAGAAAACGAACCACCTCAAACTCCTTGGCCGTCATCGGAAGCAATCGGTCTCCATAACGCACCTCACAGGCTTTCAAATCGATGATCAACCGGCCGAAGCGGAGCACTCTCTTCTCTTGGTCAGGAGAACGCAGTTCCCGTCTCAGGTGGGCCGCCACCCGGGCCACCAATTCCTTTAGACTGAAGGGTTTGGTGATATAATCATCGCCGCCGACAGCCAGACCTTCAATCCGGTCTTCCACTTCCCGGCGGGCGCTCAAAAACAGAATCGGACAGGAGACGGAATCCCGGATCCAACGACACACCTGGATTCCGTCCAATCCGGGCATCATGATGTCCAGCAGGATCAGATCCGGTTTCTGATCCAACATGCTCCACACGCTCTCGCCGTCATAAGCGGTTAGCACCCGGTATCCCTCATCTTCCAGGGCCTCCCGGATCATGGACACCATCGCCCGCTCATCATCCACGACCAGAATGGTCTCCCCCATCCCGCTCCTCCTTTAACTTTTGAAATCCCGCCGGGTCCAAACCAGAAAACTGAAAGTCAAACTGATTATAACAAATCCGAGAGCCAACCCGATAAAATCCGTTTCCGGGCTTGGAGCCAACTGTTTAAAGATCGAATCCGAACCCCCCAGTAAAAATTCCATCCGGGGGGAAATATAGATACCACCGATCAAAAATGCGATCACGCCCCCGTAGGAGAAGACCGCATTGGGCATCCACAGACTGAACCACTGAGCCACCCCGCTCACTGTCATCAGGATCAACAGACCCAAGGAATAATATCGAAGAATATACCCCATCGCACCTAAAGGACCCAACACCTCCGTCTTGTAAAAAGTGGTGGTGTCCACTTCCGGCATCATCCACATCCCAAACAGGATTCCCGTCCACATTGTGACCGTCATCAACCCCGTCATCACCATCCCTTGCAACGCCCACTTCGCCATCAAAACCTTCCACCGGGAAAGGGGTCGGATCAACGCCATCCGCAACGCTCCGGAACGGGCCTCCCCGTTGAAGCTGTCCACCGCCAACAGCGGCACCAGGATGAACACCAGGAAAAAGGACAGCTCCCGGTACAGAAAGGGGGCTGTATTGAGTGAGTTGAGGGGAACGTCATGGGCCGGATCATAAAAGGAGATCCTGAACACAGACAAGAACCAACAGACCAGTAACAACAACCCCAGATAACCAAACAGCAGGACCTTGGTCTTTTTTCTCGCCCACATCCGTTGCCATTCACTTTGAATGATTCTTATCATCCTGATCCTCCTCAATGCCATTGATCCCGTCTTGAAAACCACAGATAAGCCGGAATGCCAAATATACTGGTGTACCCCGCCAGCACTCCCATCAGCCAGCCGGGCCACTGTGGCTGATCCGCCAGCAGGTTCACAATGCCTTCCCATTGGATCATGGGAAGGGACGAAAAATAGAGCAGAAAAAACTGATCATCACTGAACAGAGGGCGAAAATAGCCTGCCAGCTCGGGATAAAAAACAGAAAAAAGGAGAAAGGCCATCCCGGCTCCCAGCATGCCGGTCACCGTCCGGCACACACTTCCCGCCAGCAGCAAAAAACCCGCAAAGGCAACCAATGTAAGAAAGGAGAGCCCATAATACTGCAGGTTATATCCAAACCCTTCCCACATGTCCACCGGCTCCGCCCGGTAAAAGAGGGGATAAGTGTCCTCATGAGGCAGGATCCAATACCCGGCCAGGTAACTGAATCCGAAAAAAATCATCAGGAGCAGCACTACCGTTCCCAACAAAACCCCGACTTTGGACCACCAGATCAGGGAAAAGGTCTGAGCCCGCAGCAACACCAACCGCAACTGTCCCGACCGGATCTCTTCAGTCCAGAGGGTGGCAACCAAGGCCATCAGGATCAAGTTGAACAGAGTCAACAACATCTCCGCCATCGCCAACACCGGAAAATTTCCAACCACCGCGTATTGGGGAACTTCCGGAGAAACCTCCCGGTTGGCGCCTTCATAATAGAGTGCGGCGGCAAAAGCCGCCACGGGGAGGACTCCCACGATCGCCCAGAGAAGTTTTCGTTTCCACAGACGTTTCCATTCGGCCTGAAACAGACGGATCATCCGCTCACCAACTCCACAAAAGCTTCTTCCAAATCCCTGGACCCGGACAACTCCCCGGTCTCTCCCTGCCAGATCACAGCCCCATCCTTGAGCACCACCAGCCGCTTGCAAATTCGCTGAATCTCATCCAACAAATGGCTGGAAATCAAAAAGGTGATCCCTTCTTCCCGATTCAGCTTCAGGATCAACTCCCTCAATTGCCGCATTCCGATGGGATCTAGCCCGTTGGCCGGTTCATCCAGGAGGATCACCTCCGGATGACCCAACAGAGCCTGGGCGATCCCCAATCGTTGTTTCATGCCCAGGGAATAGGTACCCACCTTGTCATCAGCCCGCCCGACCAGATCTACCACCTTCAGCACTTCCTCCACACGGGATGATATTTTGTTCTTAGGAAGACCCGGGTCCAAAAGCGCCAGGTTGATCAGATTGTCCCGTCCGCTCATGTAGGGGAAAAAGACCGGATTCTCCACAATCGCCCCCATCTTCCGTAAGGCCCGACTCCGTTCCCGGTGCACCTCCACCCCCGCCACCCGGATACTGCCGGCGGTGGGGCGGATCAATCCTGTCATCACCCGGATCAAAGTAGTCTTGCCAGCTCCGTTGGGACCCAGCAATCCACAGATCTCCCCGGAATGAACCGCAAACCCGACCTCCCGCAACAAGGTGCGACCCTGGACTTTTTTGGTCAATCCCTTCACTTCCAACATGGTTTTCATGTCTCATCCCTCCTTCTTTCAAGGTAGCAACCATTTCTAAAGGGTTTATAAACAAATAAAAAACCGGCCACCTCCCAAAACCGGACCGGATCCGACACATTTTGTGATAATATTGTATCGACTCCCCAAAGGGAGAGAATCTTACAGAACAGGACTGATCTCATGTTTGGTAAAGTCGCATCGGATGTACTTGGATTGAGCGACATCGGCTCCGTGATCAAGCCCCAGGATTATGACAAAGTGGATGCAGACGACTATGTGATGCACGAATATCAGGAGAAAATTTTCTTCCTGATCAAGTCCAAAGCGGATGAATATTGCTTTACCAACAAAGCCCTCATCCACTTGGATGGAACCAGTGCCACCAGCAAAAAGCGCACCCTTCGTCGTTATGACTACTTCAAATATCCCATCTCCAATGTCACGTTGGAAACAGCCGGTACCGTCGACTTGGATGTGGAAATCAAATTCGTCATCGGTTCCCAGGCTTATTCCATCGACGTACACAAAAAACACTTGGAAGAGTTGAAGGACCTATACAAGTCCCTGCTCAAAATCGAGGAAATCACAAGGGACAATGAGGTGTTGATGAATTACGGAAAAGAGAGTCTGGAATTGGCATCCAAAACCTTAAGCAATATCCGCCACATCGACGGAACTCTGTCAGAACAATTCAAGGAACTGAACCAGAACGCTTTTTCCTGGCTGACGGACCTCAAAAAACAATACGAGATCAAAGATTTCAGCTTTGTCTTTGAACGCTTTATCAACAACTGATTCAAAACCACGGCCATCGGCACCCCAAGCTCCTGAGACTATTCAGGAGCTTGCTTGATGGATCCAAAAACGTTGTGAAAAAGTCCATCGTAAATCACTACGCTTCCAATGGAATCCTGACAGCTTCAGCGGTCGACCCGGTTGTGCTATACTCGGGTAAAGTGAACATCGAATCCCGCTCCGAAGACAGAAAGGGTGTTTTGAAAAATGGAAATGATGGATGCCAACCAGATTATTGAGTTTATCCGAACCAGCAAAAAGCAAACCCCGGTCAAGGTACATATCAAAGGGGATCTCGACGGGATTGATTTCGGGGAGAAGGTCCACTCCTTCATCTCGGGAGATGTGGGGGTCCTGTTCGGGGATTGGGAGGAGTTGAAGCCGATCCTGGAGGTTCACAAAGACCGGATTGAAGATCTGGTGGTGGAAAACGACCGTCGCAATTCCGCCATCCCCCTCCTGGACCTGAAACACATCCAGGCCCGGATCGAACCCGGTGCCATCATTCGGGACCAGGTGGAGATCGGAAAAAATGCGGTGATCATGATGGGCGCCTCCATCAATATCGGAGCCGTCATCGGGGAAGGTACCATGATCGACATGAATGTTGTCGTCGGGGGCCGGGGAACCATCGGCAACAACTGCCATATCGGCGCCGGAGCCGTCATCGCCGGTGTGATCGAACCCCCGTCGGCCCGACCGGTCATCATTGAGGATGATGTCGTGGTTGGAGCCAATGCCGTCATCCTAGAAGGGATCCGCGTCGGCAAAGGTTCCGTGGTGGCCGCCGGTGCCATCGTGGTGGAGGATGTACCTCCCAACAGCGTCGTGGCCGGCACCCCGGCCCGGGTGATCAAGAAAATCGATGAAAAAACCCGTGCCAAAACGGAAATCAAACAAGAGTTGCGCCAGCTTTAAAGACCGGGCCGTCCAAGGGCGGCCCTCCTTTTCATTTCCGGCGAACCGAAATACAGGGAGGGGCCACGATGACCGACTGGCTGGAACTGGACCGACAATACCTGATGCCCACTTACCATCGGTTACCCATCGCCATCGCCCAGGCGAAAGGCAATTATTTGTACGACACAGAAGGAAAGCCCTACCTCGACCTGTTCACGGGATTGGCTGTCAACATTCTCGGCCACTCCCACCCGACGGTGTTGAAAGCCCTTCACGGGCAGGGCGATCGATTCCTCCACATCTCCAACAAATTTCTCAATCCGCCTGCCATCCGGTTGGCGGAACGCCTTACCGCCCACAGCATCGAGGGCAAGGTCTTTTTTGTCAACTCCGGGGCGGAAGCGACGGAAGCGGCGGTAAAGCTGGTTCACAAATGGTCCGGGAAACACGGAGATGGAAAAAGCGGATTTGTGGTGATGAAAAAGAGCTTCCACGGGCGCACGCTGGGAGCGGTACGACTCACCCGGCAGCCGGGTGTTTATCAGGATTTTCCGCAACCGGATTTCCCCGTGCATGAGGTGGAGCCCAACCGGATCGAAGAGTTGCGGCAAGTCTGTGAGCGGGAAAGCCCGGCAGCCCTGCTCGCAGAGCCCATCCTCGGCTCCGGCGGAGTGCAGCCCCTGGATCTTCGCTATCTGCAAGAGATGGCCCGTCTCTGCCGGGAAAAGGGAATACTCCTGGTCATGGACGAGATTCAGACAGGAGTGGGGCGGACCGGAACATTGTTCGCATACCAGCAGGCGGGGCTAAAGCCGGATCTAATCCTCTTTGCCAAAGGGATGGGCGGCGGCCTTCCTCTGGGTGGGATCATCGCCGGACACAGACTGGAGGCGCTCTTCCGGCCGGGAGACCACGGCACCACCTTCGCTCCCTCCCCCTTGAGTGCCGCCCTGGGCAATGCTGTCCTCGATGTTCTGCTGGATCAGGGGCAATTGGAGCAAGGCAGAAAAAACGCCCAATACCTCTGGAAACAACTGAAGGAACTCCGGGGTCGTTTTCCGGCGGTGATCGGAGACATCCGCGGCAGGGGGATGATGATCGGGGTCGACACCACGCTCACTCCGGAACAAACAGCACGGTTGCAGCTGAACCTGACAGCTGACGGCGTGTTGATCGATATCACCCAGCAGACCGTCATCCGCCTCCTGCCGCCCCTGACACTCACACCGGAGGAGACCGATGGATTTATCCAAAAGTTGCAATCCAGACTGCAACAGATCTTGGTTTAAAGGAGGGAAGCGAGTCCATGGGCAACAATCTGCACCCTTTTGTGGAGATCCGCCGCCGGCTTCACCGCATTCCCGAACTGGGATTTGCCGAATTTAAAACGCAGAAATTCATTTTGGAGTTTCTCTCCCGTTATCCCCCAAAGCGGCTGGAAGTGAAAACCTGGCGCACCGGGGTGCTGGCCAAGGTGAAGGGGATCCGTCCCCGCCGCACCCTCGCTTGGCGCACCGACATCGACGGCCTTCCCATCGGGGAGGAGACCGGATTGGAGTTCGCCTCGGAGCACCCCGGCCGCATGCACGCCTGCGGACATGATTTTCACATGGCCATCGCCCTCGGGATCCTGCATCACTTTGTGGAACACCCGATCAGGGATGATCTTTTGTTTCTGTTCCAACCTGCGGAAGAGGGCCCCGGAGGCGCCCTCCCCATGCTCCGGAGTGAAGAATTTCAGTCCTGGAAACCGGATCAGATCTTCGGGCTTCATATCGGACCCGAGTACCCGGTGGGAACCATCGCCACCCGGCCGGGGATCTTGTTCGCCAATACTTCGGAACTATATATCGACCTGATCGGAGTGAGCGGCCATGCCTCCCTGCCCCATCGCTCCAATGACATGGTGATCGCCGCCTCCCAGCTGGCGATGCAAATGCAGACGATCATCTCCCGCAACATCGACCCGTTGGACGCCGCCATCCTCACCCTGGGCAAGGTGAGCATCGGCACCAAACAAAATATCATCCCCGGCCAAGCCCGACTGGAGGGCACAATCCGCACCTTAACCATGGATTCCATGGAACAGATCAAAAACCGTATTCGGGCGCTGGTCCGGGGGATTGAGACCGGTTTTGCCTGTGAATCCCGCATTGACTGGGGATCCAACTACTGCCAGGTGGAAAATGAGGAGACCCTGACCCGGCAATTCATGGACTGGGCCGGCGAAGAAGGTGGCGTTCACGTGGTGGAATGCCGGGAGGCGATGGCCGGAGAAGACTTCGGCTACTTTCTGCGGGAGATTCCCGGCATGATGTTCTGGTTGGGGGTCGACAGCCCCCACGGCCTGCATCATCCTTCCCTTCTCCCCAATGAAGAGGCCATTCCAACAGCGATTGATCTGATGACGAGATATCTCACCTGGAAAGCGGACAGTTAAAAGAAAAAGAGACGGTGCGTTGCCGTCTCTTTATTCGTCTGCCCGGTATGGACAAAACATTTATTGGCTGTTACAAATCCTCAGGTTCCAGCCATTCCAGGGAGACCACGGAATGAATCAGTGTGCCGGCGCATCCCATAGGCGCCCAGTCTCTCTGGATTCCTTGGCTCCCGGCTTGACACAGCACACGTCCCTCTCCCACCGCCCATAATCTGAGTAAGCGAAAAGCCGACTCCATCCATTTATCAATAATATTCCCATTCTTAAAAGAAAAGGATATCTCATCAGTGGATCGAATACAGGTTAGCAAGAGGACGAAGGAGGTCATCGGCGTGATTCTGTTTCTTTCCATCGCAACCCTCGTCTCCGGCCTCGCCTATCTCTGGTTGGCCTTGTACAAAGACCGGCAACTGTGGAAATTTCTTTTGAAGCCGGGAACGATGATCTGGATCATCCTGCTCGCCGCCGTCGGGTTGGCGAAGGAACCCGGAAGCTACGGTTGGCTGATTTTGATCGGCCTTCTGTTTTCCCTTGTCGGGGATGTTTTCCTCATGTTGCCGTCCAATCGGTTCATCCAGGGACTCTCCTCTTTTTTTCTCGCTCATCTCTGCTATGTCACCGCTTTCTTCCTCGGGATGAAAGACGGCTCCGGATGGGTTGGGTTCACCTTGGTGCTGATTTTGTTCGGTGCGGTTTATATCTACTTTCTACGACCCGGGGTCAAGGAAGAAGGCGGGGGGAGATTGCAGTTTGCTGTCCTCTCCTATGTGCTGGTGATCTCCCTGATGGTTTGGACGGCCTGGTTCACCGGTTCCTCCCTCCTCCTGATCGGAGCTCTGCTCTTCTATCTCTCGGACGCCATTCTCGGCTGGAATCGGTTTGTCCATCCTTTCCCCCGGGGAGACCTCGGGGTGATGAGCACCTATTTCACCGCCCAGTATCTGTTGGCCCTGAGTGTGGGGGCAGGCATTTGATCTCACCCACAAATTACAACTTTTATCAACCCTTTAACCTGTATGGAGACGATGGAAAAATTGGTTTGCGCTTTTGGCCAGGCGGGTATAAACCCGTCTGGCTTCAATTTACCGCTTAATGATCCGCGAATCCCCGGCCCTAACACTCCCCTCGATCCAGTTACAATCTCCGGTTCTCAAAAGCATGCTTCTGTTCCCCCTTCATCGCCACATGAGGGTTGCGAGGGTCTGGGCGCTTAAGTTCCGGTGATGTCGGGCGTGCCGTCGGCTGCGTTCGCCCGATCCATGATCTCCTGGATAATCGAGGTTTTGGCCTCCGCATAGTGCTGCACGTGCCGCCACACACGCTGAGCCAGCTCGCGCTTGACCCGCGCATATTTATCCCGATCGGTATCATGGGCCCGTAGCCAATCACGGAAGCGTATCATTCGTTCAATCTCAGATGTGCCTGCGCTAAACACGTGTAGGTTGATTTCGATATCGGATCCCTTGAACAGACGGTGCTCGAACCACTCAGGCTCCCGGATCCATAGCGTGTAACCTGCTGTCTCCAAGGCCGGGATATAGGACGTTTCGTTGGCGGAGTCCGCCACGACCAGCAGCATGTCGATGATTGGCTTGGCACACAGCCCTGGTACCGAGGTCGAACCGACATGCTCTACCCGCAATGCCTTGTTGCCGAGTGCAGAGCGAATCCGATTCGCCTCCCGATCGAAAAGTTCAGGCCAGCGTGGGTCGTACTCGACGAGAGTGATTGGCGCGTTGTGCGGCTTCCGCTCCCCCAACGTAATCTTCTGAAGATCTTCGTCACTAATAGGCGTGGAGTTGGAACCCTTCTGTTGCATCGAAGTCATCTGAATTCCCCCTTGATTTAGGGTATACCAATAAACCAGAATTTCTGTCTATAGTCAAATACCGCCGTTCGATATCCATTTTTACCTATATGGAATTTTGCACTAATTTAATAGTTGAAATAGAGTGATTTTTATAATACTATCTCTGTTGCTTAGAGATAAAAATAACAACCACTTAACTGACTTCTTCAAACCTTTTTCGGAATTTATACCAACTGATAATTGAGGAGTATTGGACTCATGTCGGTGCCGGCGAGCATGACACTGAATTCGAGGGGAATGAGGATTCGCGTCATAAGTAAAATAGGGAGTAATGCCGTATTTTAAACAAAAATCGGCTTGGCGGATAACGAAAAGTTGAGTGGTTCTTCTTCATTTTGACAATAGCAATTAGAAAGACGACTACCATCTATGTTGGGCGTGTCTGATATGCCTGGGGCAAGGCTCCGGGTCGGTATGGCTAGCTTCGTATCAACGGAAGTCAACCAGCCATGCCCCCTCCCCCTTCTCAATTGAAAACGAATGACTGTGCCAAAAAAAATTGGAGTGATGATCATGATAAATAATTTTCAGGAAAGGGAAAATCCAGATCAAACCATTATCCATCTGTTTGAGGAGCAAATAAAAAAGACACCTGAAGCAATTGCATTAACGTTTCAAGGGACGAAAATGACATATCGAGAACTAGACGAGAAAACTAACCGACTGGCTCGCTATTTACGTGCAAAAGGAATTTCTTCTGAATCACTGGTGGCAGTCCTTACGAAGCGCTCGCCGAACTTTATCATCGGAATCTTAGGAGTACTAAAAGCGGGCGGAGCATATGTGCCAATTGATATCGAGTATCCAGAAGAACGGATTCGCTTTATTTTTGAGGATACAAAGATCTCTTATGTTTTAACCGAACTTGAACTAACAAATAACATTCCGATTGAACAGCAGAGAATAATTTGTCTTGACCGGGAACAGGATGCGATCAGCAGTATGGATTCGGATCCTCTCAGCATTCTACCACTACCACAACATTTGGCTTATATCATCTATACATCCGGTTCAACAGGCCAACCGAAAGGAGTGATGATTGAGCACCGCTCAGTAGTGAATCACCAGAATGCCGTATCAGAAATATTCGATTTAACACCACATGATCGTGTATTGCAGTTTGCTTCCGTTAGTTTTGATGCGTCCGTAGAAGAAATCTTCCCAACTTTGTTAAGTGGGGCTACGCTTGTATTAGAAACAAAAGATGAGCTCCTATCTAATTTTGTAGATGTTATAGAAAGAGAAAAGATTACGGTTCTAAACTTACCTACTGCTTTTTGGCATGTATGGGTATATGAAATGTCTGTTTCAACACAATCTCCACCGGCTTCGGTTCGCTTGGTTATTATTGGGGGTGAAAAGGCTTCGGAAGAGCGGGTGAAGCGTTGGGAAAAAATCAATTCGTCTATAACATTGATCAATACGTATGGACCTACGGAAACAACGGTCACAGCTACGACATACACGAAAGGGACTTCCAGCGGGGAACAAGAAAAGGACAGTAAACTTCCCATTGGAAAACCGATACATAACACAAAGGCATATATTTTGGATGCACAATTGAAACCAGTCCCCACTGGTGTAATAGGGGAGCTGTATATCGGTGGTGAAGGTGTAGCAAGGGGATATTTAAACCGAGAAGATTTGACAAGAGAGAGTTTTTTAGACGATCCGTTTCAAAAGCGAGGACGTATGTACCGGACAGGAGATATGGCTCGATTTTTAGCGGACGGGAACATTGAGTATATCGGTCGAATCGATGACCAAGTGAAAGTCCGTGGTTTCCGGATTGAACTGGGAGAAGTAGAGTCTGTTCTTAAGCAACATCCTGATGTGAAAGATGCTGTTTTGCTAGCTAAAAAAGACTTGAGCCAATCTCACTATTTGAACGCATATATCGTATTAAAAAATAAGCATACTGTTGCTGAAGAATTGAAAAAATACCTAAAAACCAAACTTCCTTCTTATATGGTACCGTCCACTTTTATATTTATTCCTGAGCTTCCTCTCACTCCGAGTGGAAAAGTTGATCGAAAGCAGTTAATAGGGATGGATACAGAGAAGAAGGGTCGTAAAGGTGAGGATCATGCTCCAAGAAATGAAATAGAGAGAGCCATTATAGAAATATGGGAAGAAGTGCTGCAAAAGAAGAACATCAGCATTCATGATCATTTCTTGGATTTGGGTGGCCACTCGTTGTTGGTTATACAAGTGATTTCACGAATTAGGGATAGATTTGATATCGATCTACCGATACGGACTCTTATTGAACTGCCAACCGTTGCTTTATTGGCGGAACAAGTGCAAAAAACAGCAAGAAAAAATCCCCAAACGAAAATTGCAATGTATCCGATAAATGATGATGACTCGGATATTCCATTGTCCTGTCCCCAGGAGGGCGTGTGGTTCACTCATCATCTCGACCCTGATAATTTGGCTTATCATTTTCAGGCACGTATCGCTTTCTCAGGTAACTTGAACGTTCCAGCTCTAGAGAAAGCTCTAAATCTGATTATTCAACGTCATGAAATTTTTCGCACCACATTTCATGAAAGAAACGGAAAACCCTATCAAAAAGTTCATCAATCCATGAGTTATAATCTGAAAGTGATTGATTTAAGTACGTTATCCAACAGGGAGCAAGCGTCGGAAATCGATCGATATGTGAAAAATGAAATATCCCGTTCATTCGACATATCAAAACTCCCTCTAGTAAGGTGGTCACTATTAAAACTGTCTAATGACCAACATGTGCTACTGCATGTGGAACATCATTTGCTCCATGATGGATGGTCTTTTCACCAGTTTTTACGAGAGCTATACACCAGCTATCAAGCACTTCATAACGGAAACCAGCCAACACTGCCACATTTGCCCCTACAGTTTGCTGATTATACAAGATGGCAACAAAGATGGATCAACAGCGATCAAGCTAAGAAGCAACTGGATTATTGGCAACGAAAAATAGGTGACCGTCCACCTGTGTTGGAACTTCCCTCCGATTTTGCGCGTCAAAAGCAACAAAGTTTTCGCGGATCACAAATTAGAATGGAACTGCCGCTCAACTTGTGTAAATCTTTGCGAAAGCTAAGCACAGAGTTGAAAACGACTTTATTTATGACAACCTTGGCTGTATTTAAAACTTTAATGTACCGATATACAGGCAAAGAAGATATATTGATTGGTTCCGCATTTGCAAACAGAAGCCTGCGAGAATCAGAAAATCTGATCGGCATGCTAGTTAATGTGGTGCCATTGCGAACGGATCTTTCTGGTGAGATTAGTTTCAAAGAATTGTTAAATCGGGTATCAGATGTTGTAATGGAAGCGTATGATTATCAACAATACCCATTAAATAAATTGGTGGAAAGCTTGCGAGTTCAAAGGGATCTCAGTTTTAATCCACTCTTTCAAGTGGCATTCAGCTTTCACGACTCTCCCCTCCCTGAACTAGACATGCCGGAATTAAGCGCTGATGTATGGACGGGATTACACAATGGCTCTGCCAAATTTGATTTAAATATCGTTGTAACGCCTCGGTATGAAGGAAAGAGGAAGGAGGCAGAATGGGGAATCACCGTTGATTGGGAATACAACTCGGATCTTTACAATAGATCGACTATTGAGAGAATGGTCGGTCATTATCAATATTTACTTGAGCAAATCGTTAAGGATCCAGATCAAAAAATCTCAAAACTAGATATATTAACAAGGAAAGAACAACAACAAGTAGTCGTGGATTGGAATCAAACCAAAACCGATTATCCCCATCATTTGACACTAGTCGATTTATTTGAAGCACAAGTAGAGCAAACCCCGGAGAAAACGGCAGTCTTCGTTGAGGAGAAGGGAATCACGTATCAAGAGCTGAACAGAAAGGCAAACCAACTGGCGCATTTGCTGCGAAGAAAAGGTGTTCATCGCGAAAGCTTAGTTGGAATTTCTGTAAAGCGTTCACTCGATATGGTGACGGGAATTTTAGCCATCTTAAAAGCAGGTGGTGGTTATGTACCGATCGACTCTTCCCTTCCCTCTAAAAGAGTGGAATATATCATGGAAGATTCAGGTATTTCCCTGTGGCTTCTTCACAACCACATGGAAATTCCTCACTCATATTCCGGTGAGACACTATACTTCGAACAATTGGATCTAACCTCTGAAGCTGTATTCAATCCGAAAAAAGTTGGTCAAGTAAATGACCTGGCTTATGTCATCTATACCTCAGGTTCAACCGGAAAACCCAAAGGAGTGGCAATCGAACATCGATCGGTTGTGAATTATCTCTACTGGTTCAAAAAAGCGCTGATGAAGGGCGAGCCGTTAAACATGCCTGTTATCACCTCATTATCATTTGATGCAACAGTGACTGCCGTGTTTGCCCCTTTGGTTTCCGGTAGCGCAGTTGTATTGTATGAGGAAGAGCATGCTGAAGAATTAATGTTGAAAGCGGTGGAAGATAGTCGAGTAGGAATATTGAAAACAACTCCTTCCCATTTGAAAATGATCCAGCACAATCCTATCAAAATCTCATCGAAGAAACGGATTATATTGGGGGGAGAAGAGTTAGAAGTTTCCTTTGCCCGAAAAATTTTGAATCAATTTGATCATAAGGTCGAATTATATAACGCTTATGGCCCCACAGAAGCGACAGTGATATGTACTGCGTATCCGTTTGATCCGAACCAGCATACAGGCCGTTCTGTTCCCATCGGTCGATCCGGTGATAATCAGCAGCTTTACATCTTGGATAAGGAGATGAAGCCTGTCCCGGTGGGGGTTCCAGGAGAACTTTACATTGGTGGAAAAGGAGTGGCCAGGGGATATTTGAATCGGCCTGAATTAACCCGGAAGCGATTTGTGCCGAATCCATTTGATGAAGGAGAAAAACTATATAAAACAGGGGACCTTGCACGGTGGCTTTCGAATGGAACGATTGAATACATCGGTCGGATCGATCAACAAGTAAAGATTCGAGGGTATAGGATAGAGTTGGAAGAGGTTAAAATTGCTCTGGAAACCTATCCTGGAGTCAAAGATGCCGTGGTTTTTGTGAAAAATAGTGATAATGGGAGTTCACTAGTTGCTGCCATCGTGCCGAGTGATTCCGATGTGATAGAAAAAGAGTTGAAAAGGCATTTGTCTAGCCTTCTCCCTGCCTATATGATTCCGTCCCGAGTGATAAAGTTACCCTCGCTGCCAATAAACGCGAGTGGAAAGCTGGATCTGAGAGCACTAAACGAATTAACGATTACAAATGTGAACCATGAAAGTCTGAGTGAGAAGCCAAGAGATGATATCGAGTCCAGACTGGTTGCTATATTTGCAGAGGTTCTTGATTTAGATCAGGTAGGAATTGGAGAAAACTTCTTTGAATTAGGCGGACATTCCCTAGCGGCTGTTCAAGTGCTTTATCGATTGAAAAATGAATGGGGAATTCAGTTACCGATTCGCGTTTTATTTGAATCTCCCACTGTGAGTGAGTTGGGAGAAAAAATAAGGAAATATAAAGGGGAAGAATTCATAAAGAGCAAAACTATTCACCCGGTGCAACTTCCCGATGGTTATTATCCGTTGTCGTATACCCAAGAAAGAATGTGGTTCTTGTCCGAGCTTCATTTAGAATCATCGCTGTATAATATCTCAACTATTCTTGAGTTGCAGGGGAAATTGAACCTCTCTGCCATGAAGCGAAGTTTGGAAACCATTGTCAAGCGCCATGAATCCCTCCGAACGAGGTTTACGAACAAGGATGGGGTTCCAAAACAATTTGTTCTACCATTGGAAAACCTCGATTGTGGATACAATGATTTATCCAGTTTGGAAAATGACAGGGAAGCAATTGCCTTAGAGCATTGCAAACGAGAACTGAAGGTGCCTTTTGATCTCAGAAAAGAGCTGCCGATTCGTTTCGAAATCATAAAGTTGAATGAAACGAGACATTGGTTGTTGATCGTCGTACACCATATTGTGTTTGATGGTTGGTCTATGGATATTTTTTTACAAGAGTTCTCAACCCTTTATCGTGCGTATACCAAAAACGTTATACCTGAGCTGGAAGATAGCCCAATTCAATATAAGGATTATGCCTATTGGCAAAGGCAAACCTGGGATCAATCAGCACTCCTCAGTCAACTTAATTACTGGAAAGAGAAACTCTCCAATTTTCCGCAAGGATCTGTTTTGACTTTGGATTTTGAAAGACCCTCCGTACCGAGTTTCAATGGATCAGAAGTATCTGTATGGTATCCTCCCGAGCTGGTGGAGTCGTTGAAAAAACTTAGTGTACAAGAGGGAACAAGCCTATATATGACATTTTTGTCACTATTTAAGGCTTTGCTCTACATCCATAGTGGACAAGAGGACTTAGTGGTAGGTACTCCACTGACAAACCGAAATCAAAGCGAAGTAGAACACGTAATTGGTTGCTTTGTAAATACAACGGTCTTAAGAACGGAAGTCACAGATAATCCGACATACCGAAAATTTCTACAGCAAATACGCGAAAACACTCTGGAAGCTCTTCGGAACCAGGATTTACCTTTTGATATGTTGGTTAGGGAGCTTTTTCCCGAGAGGAATTTAAACCAGTCTCCTTTGTTTCAAGTTATGTTTGCATACGAAAGTGATTCCCACGGCAAATTAAAACTACCTGAAATTGAGGCTGATTTTGTTGATTTGGACCGCGGAAAATCAAAATTTGATCTCACTATGTATGTAACGGAAATAAAAAATGATATCAAGGTTTCATTTGAATACAGCACTGATGTATTCAAGCATGAAACGATTCAAGAATTGCTGCAGGATCTTGTATCTATTACAGAGCAAGTATTGGAAAACCCTGACCTTCGTCTATCCGAGTTACTGCTGAATGACTTGAGTAAATTGTCAGCTTCCGAACTAGATAGACTCTTCTGATTGAAAAATACAGTATTACTCCAAGCGTGTTGATTAGCCACATTTTGGATAGAAAGATCGTGTTCAAAGCCGTTCGGAAACATTACAAGGAAGGATGTTGTCCCTAAACGCCCTCCCTCCAGTTTTTCCGCTGGGTAGGATGGCACCCTTCATCCTAGGATGACTGTTCGTCCCACCACCAGTAAGAATAAATTAGTGTCAGAGGGCGGATCAAACACCTTTATGCAGGTGTTTGATCCACTTTTTTGTGTATTGTTACCTGATCTTTCCCTTGTTCGCTTGTCCCCCCTTTTCCCGCTCATATAATGGATCCGTCCTTTTATCGCGGACGGGGCACAAACAGGAATACTTACAAGCGAAATCCTGTTTGTCCACATAGAACCAGTTGAAAATCTGGTCGACTCGATCAAAGGCAGTTTGGAAGGAGACTGCTCCCCCGCTCATATACCGGGGGTCGTTGACCCGTTTAAACCCGATGGCAATGTTCAGCTCTTTCATATAGGTAAAGCGTTGAGTGATCACCGCCACCGGCTTCCCTTCCATCGTCCCCCGAGCACTGACAGGACCGTAGATCGTCAGATTCACCTCCATATTCATCTACTTCGTTTTCATCCGGGGATTGTTCTCTTCCTCTTTCACCCAGGGAGTCACCTGCTGGGAGTGGTTCAGGGGCTCCATGGGGTGGCACTTTTGTACAGATAGCCCTGGGAACTCAGGGTGGGCTTGCCCCCCGTCCGGTTCACAAAGCTTGACCACCCATTGATCCACGTTGTCCGCTCCGGCGGAGGTGGCCAACCAGGCAAAGTCCCGACCCCGGCCCATCTGCACATACAGGTTTACTCCGGCAAAGCCGACTCCACGGGCTTCAATCCCCGGCCCTCTGTCAACAACCGCGGGCTGAAATAGCCGGTCTGGGGGCCGAAGACGGCGATCGGTCGCCCTGCCTTGGTATGCTTCCCCTCCACCAGAATGGCATTGCTCATCCCATCAGGTAAGCGGAGATCGATGGGACCCATGGGACCATCGATCTTCATCTCCGGTGGTTCCATTTCCTCCAAGGTTTGATCTACGATTTTCAGATCCAGTAGGGCTGTGGAGCGGGGATCCACCCGGTGCCCCTGCTGATAAGGGAAGCGCTTGTGGATCGTCACCGGCGTTTCCAGATCCTCGGCACTCCGGAAATCCTCCCAGATCCTTCGTCCTTCTTTCTCACCATATTTTTGTTGAAGTTAGGAGAGAAACTTGCCCGCAGCCACTTCTTCACCGCCGCCCTCGCCAAAAATCCCTCCGACCAGACTGGCGATCGCCACACTGTCTTCCATCTTCCACCTTTGGGGGTTCTTAAACAGGGTGACATATTCACCGGGCAGGTACTTCGGGTTCAATCTGGCGTTTTTGATATAGGCGTTAATTCCGGCAATATAAGCCTCCATGTCTTCACAGACCTGGGCTCCTTCCGTCCCTTGTGCGCACAACTTTTGAGCCTGGCGGGTCAAATCTGCCTCGGTGTAGGGAGCCACTTTCAACTGGGCCTCGTCCATCTCGCGGTTTCGTTCGCTGTCCCCAAGAAATTGACTCAATCGGGCCCGACCAAGATGACGGAGCACGTCCATCATAAAGAGACGGTCTTCTGCCGTCACGTACCCCACCGCAAACATCGTCGCCTCCCGGGTCTGTCCCTGAATATGGGGAACACCGAAACCATCTCTTCCAACCGTTACCCCCGTCTTGGGCGAGTAGGTCCGCTTCGGTCTCCCTTCCACTCCCAGGGAGACCACTTTGAAGTAACGTGTCAGTTCATCTTCGGTGATAGCTGGGGAACGCTTGATCAGGGATTCATACATTTGTGTCTGGTCGTTGAAATGTTTGGGAAACTTTTTGCTGATCAGAAATGCGAGCACATCACCAAAGTTGCCACTCCATTCTGCCCCAGTGGCATGATATTAAGAAAACCTCCCGGATCCGAAGTTCTCTTCGCTTCCACGGGAGCATTTCCCCCGTGGGTCGGAAACAAGGCCAACATTCCCACCATCCCCAGACAAATCACTCTCCGCATCGCTTTCCGACTCCCGCTTTTCCCACTCCAGAGAGCAAAGACGAAGCCGACAACCATCACACAGACCATGCCCGCGGCCCACTGGTTTACTATGGTCCCCTCCTTTGTTATCCATCCCACCCCCATCCAACTTTCTGTATTTTCGGTCTATAGTACCATATCGTATTGTAAAAAGTAATAACTATGGGGGTTATTTCCAAAAAGGCCCATTGACAATTCGCATGCGAAGGATTAACATATACTTCGTTCCTATACGTATAGTTCGCCACCCGAAATATATCGAAAGATGGTGTCCCTGATGGGAGAAGATCAGATCAACGAATTGATCTTTTTGTTGAGACAGAGCGGACGCAGATTTCGGCAACAGGCATTCTTGGAGGTGAAAAAATATAATCTCACCGTTCCACAAAGCATTGTGTTGCGAACCCTCTCCTTTGAAGGGAAGCAATCCCTTGCCGGACTGAGTGAACAAGCGGGGATGTCGACCAGTTCTCTCAGTGGAATCGTGGATCGACTGGAAGGTATGGGATATCTGGAACGAAAACGGGATCAGAACGACCGGCGGGTGGTGTGGATCGATCTCACCCCTGAGGGGAAAACCTTTGTCAAAAAGGTTCCCGCTCTCAACCCCAACTTTCTTAAATCTCGGCTGCTCCGTCTTCCTCCCGAAGATATCGAGTTACTGATTCTGCAACTTCGCAAGTTTATCCGAATTCTGGAGGAAACTGAATCACCTTCGAAAGGAGAGGAATCATGAAGCGTCGTTCTTTCCTTTGGGGCTTGATCCTGGTGCTTTTTCTGCTCGCAGGGATCGGCGGCGGTATCTATTACGGGTACCAACAGCAGAACTATATCGCGTCAGACATCGCCCAGGTGAAGGCACCCATGGCCATCCTCACTGCGGAGGCTACCGGCAAGCTGGACTGGAAGGTTCACGGCGGAGAGGCTGTCAAAGCCGGCGAAGTGATCGGAAGTCTGACTCCGATACCGTCTCCCTCTGTCCCATCGCCCCTTTTGTCCGGTGCCGGGACATCCAACCTGTCCGGGAAGTCTCCCGCCCAGGAAATCAAATCCCCGATCAGCGGAACGGTTTTGGAAAGCCTCCCCTCCTCCAATCGGATTACAGTCGGGGGAGTCCCTTTGGCAATGGTGGCGGACCTCTCAGATCTCCACATCGTCGCCTATGTGGATGAATCCAAGATTACCGGGGTCAAGAAAGGGCAGCAAGTGGATATCCACCTTGACGCCGAGCCCGGAATCACTTTCAAGGGAAAAGTGGACAGAATCGGTGACCAAGCCGGAGATCTGAAATCCACCACAAGCAGCACCAAGGAGGTCCAACGGGTTCCCGTGTATATTGAGGCGGATTTCCAGGATCACGAGGTCGTTTACGGCATGAATGCTGCCGTTAAAATACACAAATCTTGACGGGAGTGGAGTCACTGATGAAAACATCACGATTGATCCTGTTGAATATCGTGTTGGCCTTGGTCATTGTGGCCGCCGGAATCGGCGGTTACTACTATTACTACCAACAAGCCAACTATGTGAAAACCGATGATGCCCGGGTGGAAGGAGAACTGGTCCCGCTGGTGTCGGAAATGCCGGGACGGGTAAAGAGCTGGAAGGGTGAAGAGGGAGCCTCTTTCAAAAAAGGGGATGTCATCGGCAAAATCGAGACAGCCGAAGGGCAAAGCCTGGAGGTGAAAGCTCCTGCAGATGGAACGATCATTCAGAACAAGGTACAAAAGGGACAGCCGGTCACACCGGGTCAACCGATGGGCAGCCTGGTCGATCTGGATGAATTGTACATTGTTGCCAATATCGAAGAGACTGACTACAAAGATGTGAAAGAAGGGGCCGATGTGAAGATCACAGTGGATGCCGCCCCCGACAGCACCATCGAAGGGAAAGTGAAACAGCGGGGATTGGCGACGGCTTCCACCTTCTCCCTGATGCCTCAGCAAAATGCCAGCGGCGACTACACCAAAGTGGTCCAGCGCATCCCGGTCCAAATCTCCATGGATTCCTATCCGGACAGTCTGGTTCCGGGAATGAACGCCACCATTCAAATCTCCAAATGACGATACGGAAGTCCATCACCAACAGAGAGGAGGGGCATGATGTCATCACCTGACACCGACGTTGACAAAGTAAAAATCACTCCTTATATCCCCCTGCTCAGCATATGTATGATGGGGATGTTCCTAGCCATACTCAACCAGACCGTACTTAACGTGGCCATCCCCCGTTTGATCAATGATTTCGGCGTCTCAGCCAACACCGCACAATGGTTGATGACCGGCTACATGCTGGTCAATGGCGTCTTGATCCCCATCTCCGCCTTTTTGATGGAGACCTTTGGAACTCGAAAATTGTTTACAACCTCCCTCCTACTGTTTACTGCAGGCTCGCTGATCTCCGGAGTGGCCCCCAACTTTCCGGTGATGCTGGCGGGACGGTTGATTCAGGCCGCCGGGGCTGGAGTGATGATGCCCCTGGTCATGAATCTGATTCTGATCATTTTCCCTCCGGAAATCCGGGGCCGCGGCATGGGTATTCTCGGATTGGGAATGATCTTCGCTCCGGCGGTGGGGCCAACCCTAGCGGGTTGGATCCTGGAGGATCATTCCTGGCGCGTTCTCTTTTACGGGATGTTCGCGTTGGGCGTTGTGATCACTATCCTGGCTTTTCTCCTCGTGCGGGATCTGGGCTCCTTGCGAAAACCTCCCGCGGATCTGTACGGGATGATCACTTCGGTGATCGGGTTTGGCGCTCTGTTGTATGGAGTCAGCGAAGCCGGTTCCAAAGGCTGGAACAGTCCGGAAGTGGTGATCAGCCTGGGGCTGGGGGTATTTGCCATATTCCTGTTTGTATTCCGCCAGTTGAAACAGGAAGATCCCCTGCTCAACTTCCAGGTGTTTCGATATGACATGTTCACTCTGTCCACAGTGATCAATGCCATCATCACGATGGCCATGTTCGCCGGGATGTTCCTGTTGCCGATCTATCTGCAAAACCTGCGGGGCTTCACCCCTCTGGAGTCGGGCTTGCTGTTGTTGCCCGGTGCTCTGATCATGGGGGTTATGTCTCCCATCTCCGGTTTTCTGTTTGATCGGTTGGGTCCGCGTCCCCTTGCCATTGTTGGACTGACGATCACCGCCATCACCACTTGGGAGTTGGCCCACCTTACATTGGAGTCCAGCTATGCCCATGTAATCTGGATTTACACGGTTCGCTCCCTGGGCATGTCCCTGTTGATGATGCCGATTGTGACTGCGGGCTTGAATCAATTGCCGGAGCATCTCAACAGTCACGGCAACGCGATGAGCAACACCATTCGCCAGGTGGCAGGCTCAGTCGGTACAGCCTTGCTCACCACGATCTATACTAACCGGACAAGTGCACATTTGGCCCAACGAAGTGAAGGAATGAGCCTGTTTGATCCGGGATTTGCCCAGTCGTTTCAGGAAGGAGCCGCCAAGCTTTCCGAGGCGACGGGAGTCCCCCTGGTCCAGTCTAAAGAGCTCTTCGCCACCATGCTCTTCGGGGAAGCCGGCAAACAGGCGGCAGTCTCCGGGATCAATGATGCCTTTATCTGGGCTGTGGGATTCACATTGGTCGGTTTGCTTCTTTGTCTCTTCCTGCGTGATGTTCGCAAAGACAAAGCAAAATTCAAGCCATTACCCCAGTCCGTGGAAAACTGAGTCATTTCATCCCCCCGGAGCCATGCTTCGGAGGGATTTTTTGCATAAAAAAACCGGGCCCTTATAGCCCGGTTCTTTTTGAGTCACTTTCGACGATCTACTTAAAATCGTTATACACTTTATTCAATAATGTACCGTTTCGATCTGAGCTCAATTCCCAAAACATGGCCCCTGCCAACCCTTTGGATTTGATGTAATCGGTTTTGTACCCGATCGATTCCACATCATCATAGGAGATGAAAGTTTTGTTGGCGGGATTGTACAAGTAAGGTACCTTGGCCTGATCATTCCAGTGACGGGTGTATCCGTTTTTATTAATATAATCCTTCTCCAAGTGGGAGAAATCAAAGACACCCGCTTCCCATGTTCCCTCTGACGGGCCGGAACAGCTCTGGTAGAGGCCGTGATCGGTCCCATCACATCCGGTCCATCCCCGTCCGTAAAAAGGTATGCCCAATATCAACTTGTCCTTGGGAACACCTGCCTTCAAGTGACCTTCCACCGCAGCGTCCACGTAGAAGGATGTTGCTCCAGGAGAGGGGTCCTTCGGATCAAAGTAAAGGGGCGCATTGTTACCGCTAACATTTTCCCAGCCCCCATGAAAGTCATAGGTCATGATATTGATCCAATCCAATTGAGCTTGGACTTGATCCAATTCCGTGTTTTTCACGTAGTTGGGGTTGGCTCCCGATGCGATGGTCAGCAGATACTCTTTACCGTCTTGTTTCCCCGCTTCGTCCAATTTTTGCCTTACCTTTTGCAACAGGAGCGTAAAGTTTCGCTTATCTTCCGGACGTCCGTCCACCAAACCGCCTTCCACCGGATACTCCCAATCCAAGTCCACTCCGTCAAAACCCCATTCTCTGATAAAACGAACGGCACTGTCGGCAAATTTGGTCCGGGAAGCATCCGTCAGGGCAGCATCGGAGAAATTGTTGGACCAGGTCCACCCTCCCACCGAAATCAATGTTTTCAAATGGGGGTGTTTTTGCTTCAGTTTGTTCAACTGGTTGAAGTTCCCCCGTTTGCACCCCGGTTCCCAACAATCACCCGGGAATGCTTTGTCCGTATCTGCATACACATCACCCACAACCACTTCCCCGTTGGCGATATTGGCAAAAGCATAGTTGATGTGGGTTACTTTTTCAGCATCGATATCCGCCACTTGATAGTTGCGATCATAGGTGGCCCAACCGGGATAATAGGCGATCACCTTTCGGCCGGATTGGCCCGGGTCCCCGCCTCCGCCTTCTGAAGTGGTCACCACCAATCGGTTGCTGGGTTCGGAGATGTTCCCCACTGCGTCAAAAGCTTTCACATAATAAGTATACTCTATACCCGGTGTCAGTCCGGTATCCCGGTAAGAAGTCGTTTGCACCGTCGCAATCCGGACATCGTTACGGTAGACTTCGTATCCGGTCACACCGACCTGATCCGTGGATGCATCCCATTTCAGGGAGACCGTCTGGTCGGTTTTACCCTCCAGTCGCAAATTTTGAGGAGCGGTGGGTGCGTCTTCATCCCCCGGAATTTCCCCCTCACCGGGAACCTTGACGATCACTTCATTACTTTCCGTAATTCCGTGGGAGTTGATCAATTCTGCTTGGTATTTGAATGTTCCACCCGCTTTTTTCGTAAATTCCTTGAAAGCATACTGTGCTTGGGGGGAATTCTCCTTTAAGCCCTCCTCATGAATCAGCTTTCCGTTTTCATACAGTTTCCAGGAGCTTCCGTTATTCCCCCACCACATGTTCATTTCGATCTTGTAATTACCGTCGTTATTCCAATGAGTGTGATTGAGCACAACCGCTCCCGGTGGCCCCGATGCAGCGGCTTGGACGGATTGAAAACCCGGATACAGCGTGACGGAAAGTAATAAAGTCAAACAGAGAGTGAGTACTTTGAACGGCACACTTCGTCTGGAGAGCACGATCAAACACTCCCTTGTCAAATGGTGTGATCTCAAAAGAACCCCTCGTCCGCATGGAATCAGATTCCTTATCAGGGACAAATTACCATTCCCGTGAAATTAATTCGAGGTGTATTCCCAATAATCCTTCTATTTTTAAGAAAAAATCAGTGACTCCTTTTTTAATCCCTTTGAAACCATAAAAAATACGTGTCCCTGTGACTCAGATATGCATCAAAGTCACAGCAGACACGTATTGTATTCATCTCGGTTTTTACAAAAGATATCATCCTGGGCAAACCAAGCCAAAGGCACCTTTCGACGTTATCCGATACTGCCTTCCATCTCAAACTTGATCAGGCGGTTCATTTCCACCGCGTATTCCATGGGCAGTTCCTTGGTGAAGGGTTCGATGAAGCCCATCACGATCATCTGGGTGGCTTCCTCTTCGGAGAGACCCCGGCTCATCAGGTAGAAGAGCTGTTCCTCCGACACCTTGGAAACGGTGGCTTCGTGCTCCAGGGTGATGTCATCGTTCTTGATCTCGTTGTAGGGGATCGTATCCGAAGTGGATTGGTTATCCAGGATCAGCGTGTCACACTCCACTTTCGCCTTGGAGCCCCGGGCGTTTTTCCCGAAGCTGGACAGGCCGCGATAGGTCACTTTTCCTCCCTGCTTGCTGATCGATTTGGACACGATCGTGGAGGTGCAGTTGGGGGCGAGGGCGGTCACCTTGGCCCCGGCATCCTGGTGCTGACCTTTACCGGCCACGGCGATGGAGAGCACATCCGCTTTGGCCCCCTCCCCTTTCATAATCACGGCGGGATATTTCATGGTCAGCTTGGAACCGATGTTCCCGTCCACCCACTCCATATGGGCCCCTTTTTCGGCAACAGCCCGTTTGGTCACCAGGTTGTAGACGTTGGGAGCCCAGTTCTGGATCGTGGTATAGCGGCATCGGGCATGATCCTTGACGATAATCTCCACCACCGCGCTGTGCAGGGAGTCAGTGCTGTAGACCGGTGCCGTGCACCCTTCCACATAATGGACGAAGGATTCTTCATCGGCGACGATCAGCGTCCGCTCAAATTGGCCCATGTTTTGGGAGTTAATGCGGAAATAAGCCTGTAGCGGAACATCGCACTTCACCCCTTTGGGAACATAGATGAAGCTTCCACCGCTCCAAACAGCACTGTTCAGAGCCGCAAACTTGTTGTCTGTGGGGGGCACGATGGTGCCAAAATATTTCTGTACCAGTTCCGGATACTCCTTGACGGCGGTATCCGTGTCGCAGAAGATGACCCCCTGCTCCTCCAGTTCCTTCTGCATATTGTGGTAAACCACTTCAGATTCGTACTGTGCCGAGACTCCGGCCAAGAATTTCTGTTCCGCTTCGGGGATCCCCAAGCGGTCAAAGGTCCGCTTGATCTCCTCCGGTACTTCGTCCCAGCTGCGTCCCTGCCGTTCCGATGGTTTCACATAGTAGGTGATGTCGTCAAAATCGAGATCATCCAATTTGCCGGGCAACAGAGAGAACCACCTGGAGTTTTGCGAACTCGGAAGCGGCATCTTGTAGAACTGTTCCAGCGACTTCAGTCGGAAATCCAACATCCACTGCGGTTCATCCTTCATCCGGGAAATCTCTTCCACCACCTCCCGGGTCAACCCGCGCTTCGCCCGGAACACCGAGACATCTTTATCATGAAACCCGTATTGATACTCCGAAGAAATATCGGGCAATTCCTTCGCCATATTCAATCCCTCCTATTCAGGGCGGAATCAGCCTTGGTCAGCTGCTTCCTTCACCCCTTTCTCCAGAGCCTTCCATGCCAGCGTCGCACATTTGATGCGGGCCGGGAACTTGGAGATACCCTGAAGGGCTTCAATATCTTCCAGCGGAAATTCATCCGGATCCACCTCTTCTCCCTGCACCATTTTGGAAAAGAGATCCACCAGGTGCAAGGCTTCTTCCAGGGTGAGGTCCTTGACTGCTTCCGTCATCATCGAAGCGGAAGCCATGCTGATTGAGCAGCCTTCACCCAGGAATTTCGCCTCACGGATCTTCCCTTCATCCACATGCATCTGAATGGAGATCCGATCCCCACAGGTGGGGTTGTTCAAATCCACCGTAACCGAACCCTCTTCGATTCGGCCGCGGTTTCTCGGCTTCTGGTAGTGATCCATGATTACTCTCCGATACAACTCATCCAAGGACATCGCCGAAAAACTCCTTCGCCTTTTGTACAGCCTTCACCAGACGGTCGATATCATCCTCATCGTTATAGATGTGGAAACTGGCCCGGGCCGTCGCCGACACATCCAACCACCGCATCAGCGGTTGGCAACAATGATGTCCGGCCCGGACGGCGATACCTTCGGAGTCGAGTACTGTGGCCACATCATGGGGATGGATTCCCCGGATATTGAAGGTGACCAGTCCGATCCGGTCCTCCCTCGGTCCGTAAACTTCCAGTCCCTCCACCTGTTCCAATCGCTCCAGGGCATAGGCGGCCAACCGGCGGTCGTGCCTTTCCACTTCCGCCATCCCGATCTCCTCCAGATAGTCGATCGCTGCACCGAGACCGACCGCCCCGGCGATGACCGGGGTTCCTCCTTCAAACTTCCAGGGAAGCTCCTTCCACGTCGACTCATACAGATCGACGTGATCAATCATTTCACCGCCGAATTCAACCGGTTCCATCTGTTCCAGCAGCCGTTCCTTGCCGTAGAGAACCCCGATTCCCGTCGGCCCCAACATCTTATGGCCTGAGAAGGCCAGAAAATCGCAATCCAGGTCTTGCACGTCCACTTTCATATGGGGCACACTCTGAGCCCCGTCCACCATCAGAATGCCGTCATGGCGATGCACCATCCGGGCCAGTTCTTTCAGGGGAAATATAGTACCCAGGACATTGGACACCTGAGCAATGGCCACCAGTTTCGTCCGTTCGGTGATCATCACTTCCGCTTTGGCGGGATCCAGTGTCCCATCGGGCTCCAGAGGGAAGTATTTCAGCCGGGCCCCCGTCACCTTGGCCACCTGTTGCCATGGAATCAGATTGCTGTGGTGTTCCGAAGGGGAGAGGAGGATCTCATCCCCTTCGGACAGGTGTGTCCGGGCATAGCTGATAGCGACCAGGTTGATGGCAGAGGTGGTTCCCCTGGTGAAGATAATCTCTTTGGGGGAAGCAGCATGAATAAAGCGTCGCACCTTCTCCCGGGCCCCTTCGTAATCCTCGGTGGCCCGAGTGCCCAGGGTGTGAACCCCTCGGTGCACATTGGAATTGTCTTTCTTATAGTATTCTTCCACCGCTTCGATCACTTGAATCGGCTTCTGGGAGGTAGCTGAACTGTCAAGATAAACCAACGGGTGCCCGTTAACCACCTGGTTCAGGATAGGAAAGTCTTTCGCGTACCGGTTCATCAGCCCAATTTCCTTTCGATCACACTCGTGATCCGTTCGCGCAGAGATTCAAAGGGGATGGTCTCCAGGATGGGACCGACAAAACCGAAGATGAGCAGACGTTCCGCTTCCTGGCGGGTGAGTCCCCGGGACATCAGATAGAACATCTGGATCGGATCGATCCGGCCCACACTGGCCGCATGACCCGCTTGCACATCGTTTTCATCGATCAGGAGAATCGGGTTGGCATCCCCACGGGCTTCCTCGCTCAGCATCAACACTTTTTCCGCCTGAACCCCATTGGCCTTGCGGGCACCTTTTTCAATCTTGGTGATCCCGTTCAGGATGGTCTGTGCTTGATCTTTCATCACACCCCGCACCGTCATGTCGCTCTCGGTGTGAGTGCCCCAGTGGTACACCGTGGAGGTGATGTTGGAGCGTTGATCACCGGAGCCGACGGTGATTCCCTTGATCCGGGCATTTCCCCCGGACCCTTTCATATGGGTGGTGTTGTCGGAAAGGGTTTTGCCCGAGTTCAAATCACCGACAATCCACTTCAAGTCCGCATCCCGTCCGACCACCGTACGTCGGTAAGCGGCCTCCGTCACTCCTTGACCCTGGGTGTGGAGTGAAGCAATCCGCACCCGGCTGTTGTCGCCGGCAAAAACCTCCGTCGCTCCGTTGATGACAGCCTCCGTGTCGGGATCAGAGATATAGTTTGCCACCACATTGACATCACTGCCCGCCTCCGCCACCACCAACAGATGGGGGAAGGTTCCGATTCCTTTTCCCTTCGCCCAGAACAGGACTTGGAAGGGGGTTTCCACCGTCACATCCTTCGGCACGTACAGGAAGATTCCACCGCTGACCCATGCGGCGTGAAGGGCGGTCAGTTTTTGCTCCTCCGGTTGAATCCCGTCAGTCATAAAATATTTCTGCACCAGTTCCCCGTGATCACGGACAGCAGTGGGCAGATCCATGAAGAGAACTCCCTGAGCCAAAAGCTCCCTGGACAACCGACAAAAGATTGGGCTCGAATTTTTCTGGATAAACAGATTGTCCGTCTCATCCCCGGAGATATAGGAACGGAGCTCCTCCGGCAACTCTTCCGGTGAAGCCAGTCCTTCTTCCTCCTGAACAGGTTGGAAATCGGTGAAGTTCCAGCGGTCAATGCGCGTCTTTTCCGGTTTGGGGAACGGAAGTTGACCGATCCGGTCCCATGCGCGGAGGCGGCGTTGCAGCATCCAATCGGGTTCTTGCTGGGACTGGGAGAGTTGGATGATGGTCTCGCGATCAAATCGTTGTCCAGTATCCACGTTCATCATGACACACCCCTCTCTCACGACTGGCTCTCAACGGTTTCGTCTTCGATGCCCAACTCTTCTTTCACCCAGTCGTAACCTTCCGCTTCCAGCCGCTCCGCCAGCTCCGGTCCACCGGATTTTACAATCCGCCCCTTCATCACCACATGAACAAAATCGGGTTTGACATAGTTCAGCAGACGTTGGTAGTGGGTGATGATCAAAAATCCGGTCTGGGGACTGCGCATGGAGTTGACACCCTCCGCCACCACTTTGAGAGCATCGATATCCAAACCGGAGTCGATCTCATCCAGAATCGCGATGCGCGGTTCCAACATCAGCATCTGGAGGATTTCGTTCCGCTTTTTTTCACCGCCGGAGAATCCTTCATTCAGATAACGGCTGGCGAAGGATTCATCCATCCCGAGCTGGTCCATCTTTTTGTCCAGCTGTTTCATGAATTTCATGATGGACAACTCGTTCCCTTCACCCCGTCGGGCATTTACGGCACTGCGCAGAAAATCAGAGTTGGTCACCCCGCTGATCTCGCTGGGATACTGCATGGCAAGGAACAATCCTTTGCGGGCCCGTTCATCCACTTCCATCTCCAGGAGATCCTCCCCGTCCAGACTGACGCTTCCCCCGGTCACTTCATAACGGGGATGACCCATCAGTGCTTGGGCCAAGGTGCTTTTCCCGGTCCCGTTGGGGCCCATGATGGCGTGAATTTCGCCACCCTTCACTTCGAGATTCACACCATTGAGGATCTCTTTATCCTCGATGGAAACCTGCAGATCTTTTATTGTGAGTTTGGGTGTTGTCGACATTCTGCATTCCTCCATAGTCTGATCTCTGCTCACCATTTATGATAAACAAACGGGCCCAAAGGACCCTGTTTGCAGATGGCGTGGGTTGGTGATACGATTTGGGGTGAAAGTGGGCGGAAACCGGTGGCTGATCTCACGCAAATCCTTTCACACCCGACAAGCTTCGAGTTGACTTTTAAAGTCATTCTCAACTTATTCTCATTTCATTTTATCTCAGTTGCCGACAGGATTCAACCTTACGATCCACCAACTATTTTATGGTACTCCCGAGGGAACGTTGCCGGAAAAAATGGAATCGGGTTCCGTCGAGGGCAGAGTGGGAGGGTTCTGATGAAAGGAAAACCCATCCGTTGCATCCAATGCTACAAACAGCGTCCCGGAGGTCGGTGCTCCTATTGCCCCCTTCACAAAAAAAACCGCTCCCTTTACCGGCCGGTGGGCGATGGTTGGTATGAGCGGGTGGAGAATGCAAAAAACCGGGATCCAAAGGACTGAAGCAGCCCTCTCCAAATTGGGGAGGGCTTTTACCTTTCCCGCAAAAAAACAGCCGGAGCTGCCGCCGCCTGTATGAACAGGATTCTTCCTGCACATAATGAGACCGGTTCCCATTTTTCAACAGACTTGAAAGGGGGTGTGAAGATGCTGGATCAACGGACCATCGAGATTGTCAAGTCAACGGCTCCGGTTCTCAAACAGAACAGCGAGGCCATCGGCAAGCGTTTTTATCAACTGCTGTTTGGGAATCATCCGGAGCTTTCCAATCTGTTTAACCAGACCAACCAAAAGAGAGGTATCCAACAAAAAGCACTTGCTCATTCCGTCTACGTCTCAGGGGAACATATTGATCAGTTGGAATCAATTCAACCCATACTCACACGAATCGCCCATAAGCATCGGGCGATCGGAATCGTACCGGAACAGTACCCCATCGTAGGAGAAAACTTGATCCAAGCTGTAAAAGATGTTTTGGGGAACCAAGTGGATG
Source organism: Kroppenstedtia guangzhouensis (assembly GCF_014637345.1). GTDB lineage: Bacteria > Bacillota > Bacilli > Thermoactinomycetales > DSM-45169 > Kroppenstedtia > Kroppenstedtia guangzhouensis. The sequence goes on along the minus strand of NZ_BMEX01000004.1, from coordinate 101,852 downwards.
ATGAAATCATTCAAGCCTGGGAGAAGACTTATGAGGTTCTTGCCGATGTTTTCATCGACATGGAACAGAAATTGTATCGGAAAGCCGAAGATAAACCCGGGGGATGGAAAGGATTTCGCGATTTTATAGTCAAAAGAAAAGTTCCGGAGAGTGATGTGATCACCTCTTTCCATCTGGAAGCGGCGGACGGACAGCCCATTTCCCGGTATCAACCGGGACAGTATCTAACTCTGCGGGCCAAAATTCCCGGTGAAAAATATGATCACATCCGGCATTACAGTTTGTCCGACGCCCCGGGAAAGAATGAGTACCGGATCACCGTCAAAAGGGAAGACGCCCATAACGGCAATCCGCCGGGCTTGGTCTCCAATTACCTTCACAGGGAAGTGAAAGAGGGGGATCTCCTCCAATTCAGTGCACCGGCGGGAGATTTCGTACTGGACACCGCTTCCCGAACCCCGGTGGTATTGATCAGCGGAGGTGTTGGATTGACTCCTCTGCTCAGTATGCTGAACACCATGGCAGAAACCCAGCCTGAAAGAGAGGTTACCTTCATACACGCGGCCCTCAATGGCAGGGTCCATGCGATGAAGGAGCATGTAGCCCAACTGGCCGCTCAAAACCCCCGCTTCCGTTCCTTTGTCTGTTATGAAAAACCCACGGATGAAGACCGGGCTGCCGGAACATTTGACAAAGAAGGATATATCGACCGACCCTGGCTGGAGACAGTCATTCCGGACACTGATGCAGACTTTTATTTCTGTGGCCCGATTCCTTTCATGAAAGTGATTTACCGGTCTTTACTTGAAATGGGAGTGCTGGAAAAACAAATCCATTTTGAAGCTTTCAGCCCTCTCAGCACCTTGGACGAAAACGGAGGCACCCCTGAAAAAGCCAACCCCTCCCCAACCAAATCACCTGAATATGCAGGGTAAAACCCCTGCAGAGCCGGAGGAGGAGAACGGCTGCCGAGCAGTTGCTGTTTTCCCTAATGGTGGCTCCCAGATGAACTGAGCCGTGCAGACAAATTCCACCCGGGGATGGAACTGCAACCGCATCTGCGTCATTTATTCATTGAAAGAACCCGGCTTCTCCAAAGCCGGGTTCTTCTTCTTGCGCTCGGTTTTATTTTTTCTTCGACCTCTTCTTCACCACCTCATATTCGTAGGGTGCATCACCCGCCTTGCACTGAGGTGCGGCATAGGTCACCATCATGATGATCCGGTCATAGTTTTTGGTGTCCTTCAGCATTTTTCTCAGGTCGATTCGATCCTGATCCTTCATGTTGAGCAGATCGGGGAACTGGATTACCCGGATCTTCTCTTTACCGTTTTTCTTCTGCTGATATCCGACAAACTGAACCTGGTAATTGACATACTCCTTCACCGCTTCCTCCAGGCTCATAAATCCGGCGGTGGAGGTCATCGGGTCGATCACCTCTCCGTTGAGCCGCAGGTTGGAGACGTACCATCCGGCATCATTGAAGGCCCAATCGGTCATATAGCGAAAATTGAGGAGAATTTTCCGGCCGGTGTACTTGGACAGGTCAAAGGTTTCCGTGGTCCATCCCTGAGAGCTGCCGGTAAATCCAGGCAGATTTTCCTTGATGGCGGGATAGCCGTTGGGGTTGATCTCGTCCCGGGTGTTTTCGTTTGCGAGAGAGGTCCAGGTCTTACCGCCGTCGACAGAGACCTGTACCATGCCGTAATCCCACTCTTCTTCGATCTCATATTTATGGTCAAAGGTAAGAGTGGCTTGGGAGAGACCCGTCAGATCCAGCTCCTTGAGCAATTGGTGATCCCCTTGGTCCGCAGTGTTCCCCCAGAGAACCTTTCCTTTTTCCGAATCATCCACAGACTTCCATTTGGTGCCCAGGAAATCAATTCCTTTAAAATACAGATGATCAATCTTCTTATCAGGTTGGATCACCTTGAAGTCGGTTCCCCAGGCCGGGGCGGTGGCATCCAGTTTGGCAGCTGCATCCATATCCGGTTTCAGATCGATGGAACGGAACTGAAACCGGTCGCTTCCCTTGTATTTGGCATCCACAATCAGGGCCGTCATGTAATCAGCATACACTTTTTCAAAGTTCAGACCTTTATTTTTGCCTTTACCCATTTGAGACAACACATCATTGATGCCGGCGATGCCCTGCTTTCGGTTTTGAAACAGGTTCCGGGTGAATTTCTCTCCAAACTGTTCATACAGATAGAGTTGAAACAGATAAGCATTTCCGTAATCACCCAGAATCTCCAGATCCCCACGGTCTCCCCACAGGACCAAGGAATTTTTCGGATGATCCATGAAAAAGTCCACATGACCGGTGGAGTGACCATAACCAACAATATACTGGGCAAAATCCGAGAGCCCTTCGTTGATGAAGTTCTCCTCGGCACTGTCCGTGTCATGGTGAAGGAGGTGCTGAAACTCATGGGCAAATGTTCCTTCATACAGATAGGGTTTTGGAGCATCGGGACCCGTCCGGTTATCCCAATCGTAATTGTCGATCGTCATCACGTTGCGATCGGCAAACTCACTGACGGTGGGGGAGAAATAACCGGCTATGTAGCTGGGATAGTTGGGATCATAGAAGTTGGCATCCTTGATATTGGTTACCAGGATGGCCACCCGGCCGTTCTTCTCCCGATACCAATCCACCTCGGAGCGAGTCCCTGTCCGCTCTTTGGGGGGAGCGAAAAATTCCACTTCTTTCTCGTACATGTTGTGATCAAATTCATCGAGAAGATACTTCACTTTTTCGTCACTGATGCGAACACGGTCGTTCCGGGGATCTCCTTCCGGAAAATCCAGATCATTGGCCACCCAGACTTCGCCGTACTTTCCGATGGCGCGAAGAGTGAACATCTCAAAATCATATTTGCCGGTCACATCGTTGCTCACCGGCCACTGAACCATATCCCCCACCTGGTTTTCCTTGGTGGCGGAAAAAGAACGGAACCCTTGTTTTGGAACTTTCAGTCGTCCTTCGTCTATCGCTTTTTCCAATGAATCTTCCCTCAATTTCGGCCCCACATCCTCCACTTTCGGATCTTTGACATAGGAAGAAGGTTTTGCCGAAACATTGGCTGCAGGCATCCATCCCGTCCCCAGGAGAACGGCGGAAGCCAACCCCATCAACAATCCCCGTTGCCAGTTCAATATTTGCGCCCCCTTGAGAGAGAATTAGGAAAACATGGGATACTGAGAAAACCATTATAACAGATTCACAGAGCCCGAAACAGTAATAATCCGTAGATTCTGGTTATTATTATCCACTCATCTAAACTGCATTTTGGGTTTTGTTTTTAATTGGTGAAAGATACTGATCCCCGACCCACCACGATTCCGGCCTTGTTTTTCGCCCAAAAAAACCATTCACATGGCATGTGAATGGCCTCCTGAAGGAATTCAATTTTTCAATTACAAAAGAAGGTGAATCTATGTCCGGGAAGTGTCAGCCGACAATCAAGTTGGCCACCACCAACATCACCAGCGAAACCCCCCAAGCAAGAGTGGTGGGAACAGACCAGGTCAGAATTTGTTCTTTCACATTTCGAATTCCCAACATCCGGTTAACAACCCAAAACAAACTGTCGTTGAAGTAGGAAAAAATCATCGCTCCCAAGGCAGCCCCTTGTGCAGCAAGGGCCATGTTCACATCCAGATTGGCGAGGATCGGTGCTGAGATGGAGGCCCCGGTGATCATGGCCACGGTACCGCTTCCCTGGATCAGGCGGACAATCGTGGCTACGAAGAAAGGCAACAAAATTGCGGGAATTGCAGTTTGAGCGATCAGGTTGGCGATCTCATCCCCCGCCCCGCTTTCCCTCAACACATTGCCCAAAGCGCCACCGGCACCCGTCACCAGCAGAATGATCCCGGCGGATTGGATCCCTTCTTCCATCCGATCCAATGCCTCAGAACGGCGAAGATGGCCGAACAACCCGTACAGGGCGATGAGGAGACCGATACCGACTGCGATCACCGGGGATCCCAGAAAGATGAGGTAGTCATAAAGTCCACCCTTCAGTTCCATGGCTGACAAGATGGTGTTGCCCAAAATCAGAATCAGAGGGATCAGTATGGGCAATACCGCCCGGGTCAGTGATGGGAGGTTTTTCTTCTCCTCTTTTTCGACAAACTCCTGGAAAGTTTGGGGCTGATCCGGACGCACCCAACCGGTGCCCTCTTCATCCGGCAATTGGTAAATCTTTTTACCGATCCATTTTCCGTAGTAAACGCCCGTAATGATAATCGGGATGGCAAAGATCAGTCCCCAGAGCATCATCACCCCGACGTCCACCTTGAAGATTCCGGCCACTCCCAAAGGACCCGGAGTGGGGGGAACCGCATGGTGAGTGGCTGCCAGACCAATCCCCAAGGCCACCCCCAATCCGACCACAGATTTTCCGGTCCTGCTGGAAAGCGCTTTCGCAAGGGGCGTTAAGATAACGAAGGCGGAGTCAACAAAAATGGGAATCGACACTACGTACCCGGTCAAAGCCAACGCCCACTCTTCCTTCCGTTTTCCCAACCATTTCAGAAACGTGAAGGCCAATCGCTCCGCCGCACCGGAAACCTCCAGAATGCGACCCATCATCACCCCGAATCCGATGACCAGACCGATCGATCCCAAAGTATTGCCAAAACCGGCAGTGATCGCATCGATCACTTTCGGAGGCGCCATGCCCCCGACCAATCCCGTGATCGAAGCCGCGATGATCAATGCGGGAAAAGCGTGAACCTTGGTTTTCAGGACCAAAAGAATCAAGATCCCGATCCCCAGCACCAAACCCAATATCATCATGCCTACATTACTCATCCTGTTTCCCTCCTGTCAGGTTTCGTACGGCAGATTAAGGGCCGTGTCACCCATACATTCCTGAGAGTCGAGCCGGTGTGACCGGCGGAGATCCTTTGCGTTCTTTGCTAGGATCGGAGACGGTCACACCCGCCCCTCCCTATATATCATGGAAACCCACCCCAGAAGCGTTGTGAATCAGTGATAGCCGGATCGGTCGGAATAGGGGGTGGTGAACTGCCAAACTCCTGCATGTGAAACCCGGCCCACCCTGTAAACGGCTTTTTCACAATGCTTCTAGTTCCGCACAAATTGAGGTGCATATTTGGCTGCTGCCTTGATACATTCTTCCATGCTGACCGGGCTGGCAATTCCTTTCCCTGCAATATCGAAAGCGGTGCCGTGATCCACGGATGTGCGCAGGAAGGGAACCCCGCTGGTGATGGAGACGGTTCGTTCAAAGTCGAGCATCTTGGCCGCGATATGTCCCTGGTCATGATACAGGGACAAAACCGCATCATATCGACCCTGCTGGGCTTGATAGAAAACCGAATCCGCCGGCACCGGGCCATGGGCATCGATTCCCTCCGCTGTAGCCCGTTGGATTCCCGGTGTCAATTGATCCATTTCTTCCCTTCCGAACAGTCCTTGTTCCCCGGCATGGGGATTGAGAGCGGCCACCGCCAGTTTGCGCTTTTTCAAGCCCAACTTGCGCAGGGCATCATCACACCGTTTCAGGTAATCATACACCCGGTCGGCATCGATCAACTCGATCGCATCCTTCAGAGAGAGATGCCGGGTCAGGAAAAAGATCCGCAAGTTTCGTACCTCAAACATTGTTAAAGGATCTTCCACTCCCGAGATATGGGCGATCATTGCCGTATGATCGATGAAGGGAACTTGGGCTGCTTGCAGCGATTCCTTATTGATCGGGGTGGTGGCAACTGCGTCTACCACCCCTTCATGGGCCCATCGGCCAGCCAACATAAAATAATCGTAGGCGGCCCGGCCACCCATGGGCTGGATGGCTCCCAGCTTCAATTCCTCCATCCGCACATTGTCCAGGTGGACCAGATCGATGGTGCCATGCTGGAAGCGGCCATCCTGAGGCCTTTCGATTTCATGCAACTCCAGATGGACATCACTGAATTCCATCGCCTGTTGCAGCACTTCCCGATGACCGGTGACCACCGGGCGGCACACCTCGTAGATTTCGGGATTATTCAGAGCTTTGACTGTGATTTCCGGTCCGACTCCGGCAGGGTCTCCCATGGAGACAGCAATCAATGGTTTATCCAAATTCCACACTCCTTATCGGTTCTTTAACAATTGTGCCCGCAAAAAACGGACACTGATGTGAATGGCATCCTCTCCCCCAGCCATCCCCCCTTTGGTGACAATGGGCGTCCCATCCAGATAGCCTCCCACAAAACGTCCGTAGGCGACCAAAGGTTGAATTTCATCCATCAGTTCAATTCCTTTGGCTCCCGTCACCGCAAACAGAGAAGCCGTCACATCCCCACCGCTGGAAAAACACCCCCCGATTTCCCCCTGACTCTTCTCCATCACCCGGCGGGTGACCCCGGCGAGTCCATCGGTGATACTTTTGGCCAAAGAACTCTCCGAGGTGCCGTGTTCTTTGGCGATGGTGGCCAGATCGAGCACTCTTTGATCCGGGTGATACGTGGTCACCACGACCACGGAATCCCGCCGGCTCCGCTTTAGGGCCGCGGCAATCGCTTCCTCCATCGCCTTCTCCCTTCTTTCTGACTCCAGGATCAAAGCTTCCGGAGGGATATACACCGGTTTACAGTCCCACTCCCGGATCAACCGTTCCAACTGTCTCCCCGAGGTGCGAGTCACACTTCCCACTGTCACCAACACTTTGCTGCCCGAAAGCTGGGACCGGAACCGTGTCTGGATGCAAGCCACCGTCAGCGGCCCCGGATCCACCGGAATCACAGGTTTGCCTGTCTTTACCATCCCTCTGGCAATTTGGGCGATTTGCTCCTCCGTTGCAGCGTCCACCACCACCATGCGGTGCCCCTGTTCGATCGCCTCAGACAGTGCCGAGGAGATGGCGGTTTCTCCGTTCAGAACCGTTTCCAACTCGATGAAAGCGATCGGATATCGGGTCTGCTGTTCGAGAAGCCTGGGGATAAAGGAATGTCGTATGGGAGCGATCGGGTCCAAGGCCACATCGGTCCGTTGAAGAGGAACCCCATGGACCATGAGATATCCACCCACTGTCACTCTCCCGGAATCGGGAAAAGAGGGGACCACCACCGCCGTCGCCTCTTCCCCCAGCACTTCCAGCAGCGCCTCAATCTCCGCCCCGATATTTCCCCGGAATGTACTGTCGATCCGTTTGCAAAAAATGTTAATCCCGCTTTTCTGCATCGATTCAGCTGTTTCCCGGACCCGGCGCCGGGCCTCGTCCACTGTTGCATAGCGACTGTCAGTGTCCACACAGATCGCATCAAAATCGCCTTTGGGCTGGTCCAATCCAAACACGGTGGAAGCGGTGCGAAACCCTTGTTTGGACAGACGGACACCGGTGGCATTGGCACCTGTCAAATCATCAGCAATAATCCCCGCCTTCATCAGCAACTCCTTTCTGAAGTCCGCCTCTCGTCTCCCCCTTCGGCGACGATCAGCTGGATCTTCAACTCCTCACACACTTCCCGGAACTCATCGGTGATCCGGTCATCGGTGATAATCATCTGAAACTCTTCCAGGGATGCAAAGCGCACCAGACCCGGCTGATTCAACTTGCTGGCATCCGCCATCAGCACCCGGCGACCGGCCCGACTGAGCATAGCCTGTTTCATCTTCACCTTCGGTAAACTGTTGGTTTGAATTCCACCCTCCGGGCTAAAGCCGTCGCACCCCACAAAAGCGGTATCCACCTGCAGATCTTTTAACATCGTTTCTCCAAAATATCCTTCCAGGCTGTATACATGGGGTTTCAACTCGCCACCGGTCAAAATCACCCGAATTCCCTCTTCCTCCCCCAATTCCACGGCGATTTTAATATCATTGGTCACCAGGAGCAGATCTTTCATCCGTTTTAACTCCCGGGCAAAGGTCAGGTGGGTGGAACCCGCATCCAAAATAATGCTCTCCCCGGAGCTCAACAAGGATAATGCCGCCCGGGCCATCGCTTTTTTTGCCTGTCCGTTCCGGATCTCCTTTTCCCGTAACGGTGATTCCCGAAGTCGGGAGGGGTTGAGCACCGCCCCGCCATGGGTGCGCCGAATTGCCATCTCCTGTTCCAACTGATCCAGGTCCCGGCGGATCGTCATGGCAGAGACCCCCAATTCCTCTGTCAAATCACTGACCTTGACAACACCTTCCCGCTCCAACTTTTGTTGAATCAAACGCCGGCGTTCCGCAGATAACATACAGAGTAAAACTCCTTTTCAAATATCGAACATAAACGAACATATTTTATGTTATATTATGTTCATATTCGTTATTTAATGTACAATTCGTTCAACAAACCGTCAATGGAAATTGCCTCCAATACACTCATTGCCTCACCACAAAAAATAGGCCTCTTGGAGAGACCTTTGAGGCAATCGTCGATTTTCACTCCGAATAAGGAGATAACCCCCTCATCATCGCTTCCCATCTTCCCGGAGGATCCCCATCTTGACCGAGTCATAATACCTCCCCCGGACGATCCGGGCTTTCCGGATCCTTCCTTCCTCCACCATGCCACAGCGGGCCGCCAGACGGATCATCCGCTCGTTTCCGGACCAGGTGGAGATTCCCAGACGAACCGTATCCACGTGACGGAAGAGATAATCGATCCACATGTGACAGATAAAAAGGCCAAAATTGATCGAAATTTTCCAGAATCATCACCCGCTTTCTTCAGAGTTAATCCCAAGTTCAATTTGAACCGGGGATCCCTCAAAGGATCGTGATCACTCTTGTCATCATCCATAAGAAATGTTTTCTCCGATTCATCCCGGATCCCCTGCTCCAAAAAAAGGACCCGGTGCACTCAGGCGCCGGATCCGATGTCATCAAGCTGTTTCCGTCAGTTTCAGGAATTGATCGATATCCGCTTTCACCAGATTGACGGCTTCCTGCCAGAAATCCGGCCGGGTGAGATCCACACCCAGATGTTTTTGCGCCAGATCTTCCACGGTCATCCGTCCGGTATCCCGCAAAAGATCGACATATTTCCCGGCAAAGGCGGATCCTTCTTTCAGAGCACGACCATACAGGCCCGTGCTGAAGAGATAGCCGAAGGTGTAAGGGAAGTTGTAGAAGGGCACTCCCGTGATGTAAAAATGGAGCTTGGAAGCCCAAAAATAGGGATGATATTCCTCCAGCCCGTCACAGAAGGCTTCCTTTTCCGCCTCCAGAATCAGTTCCTTCAGCCGGTCCGGAGAGACCAGTCCTTTTTTCCGTTCCTCGTAAAAACGGATCTCAAACAGGAATCGGGCATGGATATCCATAAAGAAGGCGACGGCTCGCTGGATCTTATCCTCCAGGAGGGCGATTCGGCGTTCCTCGGTGGGGGCGTGGCGGATGGAAGCATCAGAGACAATCGATTCAGCGAAGGTGGAGGCGGTCTCCGCGACATTCATCGCATATTGCTGGGCCATCACCGGCAAATCGGTCATCACATGCTGATGATAGGCATGCCCCAGTTCGTGGGCCAAGGTGCTGATGTTTCCGGCAGTACCGGAGTAGGTCATGAAGATCCGGGTCTGATTGCTCACACCAAAATTGGTGCAAAAACCACCGGGCCTTTTTCCCGGGCGATCCTCCGCTTCGATCCAGCGGTCATCAAACGCCCGCTTGGCGAAAGCGGCCATCTCCGGATCGAAATGTTGAAACTGTTCCAAGATAAATTCCGCCGCTTCGTCATAAGGGACATGGGACTCCTCCCGGCTGATCGGAGCGTAAATATCGTACCAGCTCAATTTATGTAACCCGAGAAGAGAAGCCTTCCGTTCAAAGTAGCGAAGGATCTCTTGCTTGTTTTGACTGATCACTTCCCACATCGTGTTCAGTGTCGCTTCCGACATCCGATTGAGATCCAGAGGTTCTTTGAGGACAGAATCCCATCCCCGCTGACGGTAGAGGTTGAGTCGGAAACCGCCGAGGTGATTCAGGCTGGCGGCCAACAGATCCTCTTGTTCCTTCCATGCATCCTCCATTCGATGGAACACTTGTTGGCGCAGCTCCCGGTTGCTGCTGGTCAGTTTGTTGGATGCCTGACCGACGGAGAATTCCCGAGTCTTTCCGTCTTCTTCGATGGGAATGGTCATCCGGCCGACGACGGTGTTGTAAAGTTCGCCCCAAGCATCATACCCATCGACGGAGAGATCCCCTGCCAGGCTTTCCATTTCCGGAGGAAGTTTTTCCGCCGCCCGCCGACGCCGCTCATCCAGAGAGAAAGCGATCGGATCGATTTCTGGATTCTTCAGGAAAGAAGCCCATTCTTCGTCGGACATCTCCAGAAAGAGACGGTCCAATCGGGTCATAGCTGAATGGAAAGCGGCCCCCGTTTGGGAAAGACGGGCACGATGAATCTTGGCCTGTTCATCTTTCATGTTTTGAGAGGCCAGACACTCGATAAAAGAGCCCGATTCTTCCAAGCGGGCGGTCAGATCCTGCAGAATGGCCACAATCTCCTGCAGGGAATGAGCATGTTTCGCAGGAGCTTTTTCCAGTTGACGAATTTGACGGCTAAATCCGTCCACATCCCCTTCCAACTCATCCAGAAAACGCTTAAACTCCGGAGAATCACTTCCCCCGGGAAAAAACGTATCCAAATCCCAGGTCATACTATATTTTTTTGACATCGATTCACCCTTCTCCTTTTTCCTCCCATCCAACGGATGGTTGATTGATCCGCCTTCTGGCATTATATCATCTTCTTCAAATCACGATTTTGTAAAATGACAAACCGGTAGCCATCCGCCACCGGTTGCAATCCAGTTTACTATGGTCCTGATTTTTTAAACCCTGGTCTCCACCAACCATTGTTTCGCCTTTCGATATTCCTGTTCCCGCCTTTTTTCCACTTCCATCTTTTTATCCAGATTGTGGATATATTCCGGAAAACTCATATGGTGGGAGTTAAACATGGCATGTTCGATGGTTGTGGAAACTTTTGGCCTTAAAATAAAAACCCTCTCCCTTCGTGATTGCAACTTCATCTTAACACGGCTTTATAGGGGGGCCAATTCGGCTGAGGCCGCCCCCCTCGACTTCAGCCGCTTCCGCCCCGGCATGGAAGAGAGGAGATCTTTTATCTTTAGAATTAGAGGTAAGAAGCTCCATCTTTCAACTCCAAACACAGGGGTCAGTGGTTGATTCTTTGTCCTGCCGGGGATGCGCCTCCACGAAATTCATCCAATACATCCCGAAGCAAGGTGACGGTTTGGGATATGGCCAAACCGCCGCCAAAGGCACCAGCAACCGCGGCAGCCTCCATGATCTCCCGGTCACTGGCTCCTTGATCGATCGCCCCCTTGGCGTGGTAAATGATGCAATACTCATCATTACTCATCACACCGAGTGCGACAGCAATCAGGTGTTTGTTCTTGACGGACAACTCCCCTTCTTCAAAACAAGCTTCAGTAAATTTCATGTATTGGTGGGCAATTTCGGGCAAATCCTTTTTAAAAGCGCCCACACCTTCCTTATACTCCTGCAATGCTTGTTCCACGTATGAACCTTCCATCTGTACAGGCCTCCTCCGCAATCGTATCACCTGTATAATGTGCCGTCGCCACCCCCTTCATGCGCGCATCTCGACAAAAAATGAAAAAAAGCCCCGTTGCCGGGACTTTTTTCAAAGTTCGATCGGGATCAGTAGCCGCTGTAGAATCCGATCAAGGCAAAGATCGTGGCAATCACCAACAGGAATAACAGCAGACGACCCAGCCCGAATCCATAGCCATATCCTCCGTAGCTCATGGACCGTCTCCCCCTTTCTGAGTGAGTTCGTCATATCCTATTCGGCTTCCCGGATGAAAGGTTGTACGCTTAAATCAGGACAAAAGCATAAACTTTCTCTCCCGGCAGCGGGTGGGGGGACACGGCCCATGGATCACTCCACTTGCAACACGATCTTCCCGATATTCCGGTTTTCCTCCATATAGCGGTGGGCTTCACCTACTTCGTTCCAAGGGAAGATGCGGTCGATGATCGGTTGGATCCGCCCATGATCCAAGAGGGGAAGCGCCATATCGGCGAAATCCCGGGTAAGACGCTTTTTGTAGTCTGGACTGCGGGAGCGAAGAGTGGTTCCGATCAATTGCAGACGCTTAGTCAGGAAGGGGCCCAGACTAAATTTTTCCGGATGGGTGCCTCCCAGGGTACTGATCAGGATCAGTTTGCCGTCCATCCCCAGACAGTCGAGGTTTTGTTCCCAGTAGGGTGCCCCTACAAAATCCAGGATCACCTGTACCCCTTCCACTCCCGCCGCCTCTTGGACTGCCGGGGCGAAGGGCCCCTCTTTGTAGTTGAGTGCCAGATCCGCGCCAAGGGAAAGGCAAGCTTTTAGTTTTTCTCGGGAACCGGCGGTGGTGAAGACAGTGGTCCCAAAGGCCTTGGCCAACTGAATCGCCGCCGTTCCCACTCCGCTGGCTCCGGCGTGAATCAATACCCGATCCCTTTTTTGCAAATCACCCAACCAGAACAAGGCTTGATAAGCAGTCAGGAACACTTCGGCGATCGCCGCCGCTTCCATCATATTCAGTCTTTTCGGAACGGGGAGGGCCATCTCCCCGGGGATCACTGCGTATTCCGCGTACCCGCCCCCCGGCAGGAGTCCAAACACCCGATCCCCCACCTGCCAACCCTGACACTTCTCTCCCACTTCTTCCACCACTCCGGCCATCTCCAGTCCCAGGATCGGGCTGGCCCCTGGCGGTGGGGGGTATTTTCCCTGCCGTTGCAGAATGTCGGCCCGGTTGAGGGCGGTAGCTTGCACCCGTACCAACAGCTCGTCTTCGGCAGGCCGGGGGAGAGGTGCTTCTCCCAATTCCAGCTGTTCCGGTCCGCCGGGCTGCTTCACGATAACTGCCCGCATAACGGAAGCCTCCTTTGAACAAATCATCTGATAAGTCCCATTGCGGAGGGTCGGCACGGTGTGACCGTTCCTACCCCGCCTGATAGCTGACTGATTCCTCCATCTGCTGAAAAGACTCCGCATACCGACCTTCTTTGGCCAAGCTTTCAGCTTGCTCCCAGCTTTTCTCATCCACCTCGGAAACGGTTTCCCGCAGCCGGCGGAAGGTCTCCACAGCCTGTTTCCAATTTCCTTCCTCTCCGTGGAACAGGGCCAACTGGTGTATGGCATAGGAGAGGCCCGGTCCCACCAAGTTCCGTCCGTCTTCGGGGCCCAATTCCCGGAACCGCTTCTCCTCCCGCCGGATAATCTCTTCCAAACCGGCATAAGCTGCTTCCTTTTCACCCAGGCGGAAGCGGTAATAGTTGAGATAGACTTCCAGATGAACCCGGCTCATCATATACCCCATCGACTCGGGAAACTCCTGCAGGGCCGTGTCCATTTTCTTTTCTGCCTCCGCAAAATTTTCATTTTCCGCATCCATCTCCGCCATCTCCACCAAGCTGCGCACATAGGCGAAATGGTGGTTCTCATTATCATTGGGACCATGCTCGGCGATGGATTCGAACAACGGATATGCGAGATCCTTCAGTCCCCGCTGTAAGCAGGTGACGGCGATCAGCATCCGCGAGTTCAGCTGGTCGAACTCATCAAAAATGTTACTCGGCAACAGATGGGCGATCTGTTCCCTGGCCGCCTCTTTCAGATTGTCCAGATGTGACATGCAACTCCCTCCAGCCAAAAGACGGTCCGCTGGGACGGACCGTTGTTTTCATCTCCATTGTAACAAAATTGCCGGAGGACCAGTCCTCTTCCTTGTGACAACCGGAAGACGATTTGCCTCCACAATCAGAGTCGTTTCAATTGTTCACTGTAGGAGAGCCGCTTTGGAGCCTGCACCTCTTCCTCGTGATCCAAGCGTTCAGTCTCTTTTGCTTCTTCCCTCGAATATCGATCCCGTTTCGGAAGCGCTTCCGTCGCTTGCTCCAGCGGATCCAAATGGGGGCGCCCCCGATCCCGGTCCTCCTTTTCCATCTCCATCCCTCCAATCAGATATTCATCTTCCCAAATGGGTCCATGATGTTCCACCGTGTCGTTACCCCATGGGGAACAAATCCCTCGCTTCCGCTGCCCATTTTCCAGTTGATTGAAAAGCCCTGACACCTTTCATTAGAATGCGGTGGAAAGCGCATGCTTATGCAAGTGGCATCTTTTGTCCCGGTCAGACTATGTATAGATAGAAAGGAGGGGACACGCCCGTGGACTTAGGAGCGGAGCCTGTGATAGGGTGGTTATCGAAGAAAAAACAGTTCAAGAGAAAGGATCGCAGAAGCCATGTGGTTTTTCTGGGCTCTGTTAAGCTCTGTCACCTTCGGCATGTCCGGCTTCTTGATGAAGGTCAGCTCCGCCCGCCAAGGTTCGGTCACCCATACCTTGTGGAGTCTTTATCTGACCGGCACCCTCGGATTTGCCATCTGGATGGCCGTCACCGGTCAATTCCGTTTAGACCTGCCAATCCTGCTCGGAGGTCTGATTGTGGGTCTGGGTTCAGCAGCGGGAAACTGGCTGTTCATGTTGGCCTTGGCCAAAGGACCGGCCAGCCTGACCTCACCTCTCGTCAACACCAATATTTTGTTGATTATCGCCTTCTCAGTCACATGGTACGGAGAAGCTCTCTCTCTTACTGAATGGATGGGGGTGATACTGCTGGTGGGAGCGGTCTTCCTGATCCCCATCGATCCCGATGAAGAGTTATCCATCCGGAATCGGTCCTGGTACGCCCTCGTAATTGCCGCCACGCTGTTTTTCACGTTTCGAAACGGTGGCCTGAAAGTGACCGACGAAATGGATATGGCCGGGGAGACTGTTCTGTTTTACGGTTATCTGTTCAGCTGGCTGTGGATGAGTATAGAAATTCTCAGAAGGTCCCCTTCCAAGCAGGAAATACGAAAGCGGATCGGGATTCGGACCGGTCTTTTGTGGGGGGGCATCGCCGGAATCTTTTCCTTCATCGGAATGCAACTGTACACTTTGGCTCTGATCGAGGGGCTGGCCAGTATTGTGGCTCCTCTCTTTGCCACCAACAGCCTGGTGGTTGCTTTGCTGTCGATCCGCTGTTTTGGGGAACGACTCTCTTTCTTGCAGAAAATCTCTCTGCTCCTGCTCTTTGTCGGATTGGCCCTCACCCGGGTGTGAAGTTTGAAAGGAGGTTCGGTCCATGCCGGTGGAAAAAGCTCCCCACTTCTGCCTGCCCGCCTTGGACGGCAAAAGGGTCTGCCTGCAGGATTTCAGGGGAAAAGTGGTTCTTCTCTCTTTCTGGGTGACATGGTGTCCCTCCTGTCAGGCGGATCTGCCCCGGAAGGAAATCTTCGCCCGCTCGCTGGACTCTTCCCGCTTTGCGTTTTTCACAATCAATGTGACGGGCCGGGAGGCGGATCCCCGGCAGGTGAAACCCTTCATCCGAAAACACGGGTACCGGTTTCCCGTATTGCTGGATGAGGGACGTTCCACGTATGACGCTTATGGTCTCACCTCGGTCCCCACCTCCGTGCTGATCGACCCGGAAGGAAATTTGGCAGGTCGTTTTGACGAACAGACCTCTTTTATGGAAGTGGTGGACGCCATCGGCCACCTGCTCGATCGTTAATCTTCTGCATGCCCGCCACCGGACGGGCGAAGGGGGTTCCCCATGGATTGGCTGGAAGCCACGGTGCTGGGCATCATCCAGGGGCTGACTGAATTCCTGCCCGTCAGCAGCACCGGTCATCTGTATCTCGGCAGACATCTGTTCGGCTTGGACGAGGCGGGGTTGTTCTTGGACACCATGCTCCACCTCGGCACCCTGATCGCTGTCTTGGCGGTGTATCGGGAGGAGATCATCTCCCTCCTGAAAAACCCCTTCAGTCGAATGGGCGGACTTTTGGTGGCAGGGACCATCCCCACGGTGATCATCGGGCTCGCTTTCAAAGATTTCTTTGAAGAGATCTCAGAGACCGGGGTCACGATCGGATGGGAATTTCTGGCCACCGGCCTGATTCTGTGGCTTTCCGATAACTGGAAACAGCACGGCCATAAACAGTTGGAAGAGATCTCTTATGCTGATGCCGCTTTTATCGGAGTCTGGCAGGGGGCGGCGATTCTGCCGGCCATCTCCCGTTCCGGTCTCACGATCGCTGCCGCCTTGTTTCGCCGCATCGACAAATCCGCCGCCGCCCACTTTTCCTTTTTTCTATCCATCCCGGCGATCGCCGGGGCGCTGCTCCTTCAGTTTGTCGATCTGATGTCAGGGCAGACTCAGGTGCTTCCACTCTCTTCCTTGGTGATGGCGACACTCATGTCCGCCCTGTTCGGCTACTTGGCGGTCCGTTGGATGATCAATCTGCTCAAACAAAGCTCTCTCAAAATCTTCGCTGTTTACGTCTGGGGAATGGGAGTGATCGTCCTCTTTTTCCAATGGACCGGCCGTTTTTGACACGGGAAACCCTCTCCATGGAGAGGGTTTCCCGATCTCACACCCAGAAGAGCATGGCGATGATCGCCGTAGCAGCGACGATGCAACCGCTTCCCATAAACACAGTGGCTGTCAGATACCATTTGAAATCGAGATGCATAAAGGTGAACAGTTGCATCAGAACCTGCAGAGAGGCCAACAGAAGAATCACCGGAATGATCAGGTTTGGCAACAGCTTCATTCCCACCAATGCAAAGGAGATCCCTGTAAACAGGAGCATCCAGACAAAGGATAACAGATACCTTCCTTCGCTCTCCCGTTCATTGCGGATCGATTGTTGTTCAACCACCGGTTTCTGCAATTTTTCCACCCCTTCCCGGTTATGGTTAACAAAATTATAATACTATTATGACTACGATGCCCAAAAAGTGTCAATTCATGATGTACATTTTGTCACCTGTTTTTCTTAATTCTATTTGATATAACCCCCATTTGTATAGAAAAGTAGCAACTGATATCAGGGCTGTCGATTAACCGGAAAATGAGTGAAGGAGAGTCATTTGTTGCCATAGCGAGAACGGGAGCGAAGCGACCCTGGCGAGACTTGTGCCCTATGGGTGCAACGGTCGTGCGGGAATACACGATCCTCACCAACCAAAATATGGCTAATCAACACTTGAACGGATATGTCTTAGATTTGGTATTGTAATTGTGTAGTCAACCCCAGGCGAAAGGCGGTTTACAATCCTTGAGAAACCGTTCCATTCACTATTACATCATTGCCTCTGTCATCCTTTCAGTAATGGCCGTCTTCACCATAATCAAGGCTTTTATCGATCAGCATCCTTTGCGTGGTTTGTTTTTGATTCTATTCTTTGTCGGCTCGTCGATCGGTTATTTCCGCTATTGGATGAGGGTGAAAGGAAAAGAGATGCAACGAGAGAGAAAATTCCTGAGGTATGGGTTTCTCCTTCTCTTCATCATCGCCTATATGGTGATTAAGTATGGAGTCAGAACTCTGGTAAGCCATGAGGTTTCAAGCCAGGACTACGGTATTGTCATCGCATTTTTTATCCTAGGGCTCTTCATTGCCTATTACGGTCTTTATTCATTTTACCTGTGGAGAAAAAAAGAATGAACCGCACTCACTGAGGAAAGGTGGCAAGAACCACTTTTCTTTTTTTATCCAGTTTTCCAAAAAGATTTTGATCATTAGTCTTTTATAGGTGATGGCGTTTTATATGTTGTCATTACTATATCTAAATGATATCATATTGATAGACAAATATGAACAAAGGGGATGAAAACATGGCCGTCGATCCAATCCATGAACGATCTGCCTGGCATGTCAGCGGTTTCCCGGTGGTATTGATCCATGCATTGATTACATTGGCAGGGGTTCTGCTGCTCCTCTTTTACCCACCTCTCGGGATTTTGCTCCTAGTACCGGCTGCAGTGGGCCTTCTCGGGTATGTTGTCGTTCAACCCAATGAGTCCCGTGTGTTGATCTTTTTAGGAAAATATACAGGCACCATCCGGCGCTCAGGCTTTTTTTGGGCCAACCCACTCGCGTTGAAAAAACGGGTTTCCCTCCGGGTCCGCAACTTCAACAGCGGGAAATTGAAAGTGAACGATGCAAAGGGGAATCCCATCGAGATCGGTGCCGTCGTCGTCTGGCGGGTGGTCGATTCAGCCAAAGCATTGTTCGATGTAGATGATTACGAAGAATTTGTGGCCATTCAATCGGAAACCGCCATCCGGGCTTTGGCTAGCAGCTACCCCTATGACAGCCACGACGACCAAGTTCCTTCGTTGCGGGGAATTCCCGAGGAAGTGGCCGAGGCAATGAAGCGTCAGGCACAGGAGCGGTTACAAGTCGCCGGAGTGGAAATCATGGAAGCCCGTATCAGTCACCTGGCTTACGCCCAGGAAATCGCCCAAGCGATGCTGAGACGTCAGCAGGCGGAAGCGATCATTGCCGCGCGGGAGAAAATCGTGCAAGGGGCGGTCGGCATGGTGGAGATGGCCATTGCTCACTTCGAAGATCAGCAACTGGTGAAGTTGGATGAAGAGCGAAAAGCAGCAATGGTCAACAACTTGATGGTCGCACTGGTTGCTGAAAGGGACACACAGCCGGTCATCAATACCGGCACTCTGTACTCATGAGTTCCAAAAAACGCTTTCTCTTGCGCATTGACCCTGAACTGTACAAGGTATTGGAAAAATGGGCGGCTGATGAATTCCGCAGCGTCAACGGGCAAATGGAATTTCTGCTCAAAACAGCAGCCAAAAAAGCCGGCCGCTACAAACCCGACCGACCCACTGAATCAACAGATGAACCATGAGGTTCCGGCTTTGACTCGCATCTTGAAGAAAATTACCTAACGCCGGCTCCTCCCTCGGGGGCTGGCTTTTGGTATGGGATTACATGAATCATTCCCCATCCTTTAAGTAACAGGGACTGTACACCACTTCCAACTTCAATCGAAAGGGATCTTCAAAAAAGACCGCATAATATTCCAGCTCCGAATGAAATTGCCCCGGACTTTGATAGAGAGTAGCAATTCCGTGTTCATTGAGAAAGACAGCCGTCCGATCAACATCTTCCCGGTGCTCCGCCTGAAAAGCGATATGGTTCAGTCCGGGTCGTTTCCGATGGAAACCCTCACCAGCGAAGGACGGTCCACATTGAACGAGGCACAACTTCATCCGCCCGTTTCCGTACAAAATCCACTCCCGACTCTCTACTTCCTTGGAAAACCCGAGGAATTTCATGAGCGGATCATAAAAAGCGACAGCTTTTTTCAAGTCGGATACATTGTAATCCAGATGGGAAAAGCCGACACGGATCAACCCCTTCCCCCCTCCTTACGTGATGTGGTTTTCTGAAACCTTTTCCCAGGAAATAAATCAAAATAAGGGAATGACTTCTTAAAAATCCAACTTTCTAATCCAAAGCCTGTAAACCGAGTAAAAGACCGCCCACAGGATGATACTCATCACCGGAGACAGAGGAATAGTGGGCAGGGACAACCAGCGATCCAGCCAAAACTCAAGCAACCAGACCAGCCCTAACCCTATGGCAGAAATAAAACCGAGCTTCAAATTCTGCCGGACATCTTTCTCTTCTTCGCTGAAAGCGGTCTTCCGGAAATGGTGAAAAACCCATTGGATAAAGAAAAACAACCACAAAATTTGAACCACAAACAGGAGGGAAAGCTGATCCGGTCCGTAACCCTCCCGGAAGGGAATCTCCCACCACTCTCCCACCAGTTGGAAGGTGATTCCCAGCACTCCATGCACCAAAAAAGTCCACGTTAAACCCAACCAGGCGATAAAAAGAATTTCTTTTCCCAGGGAGGCCCATCCCCGCTCGGGCATGGCCTCCACCACTTCCTCACAGTATTCTTGTGGATCGGGGCCGAAGACCTCGAGGGCGGTTTTCCCTTGCTTCTCCGCCTCCAATAAGTGCTCCAACCATTCCAGCAACAATTCCTCCGTCTGATGTTGAGGCACGGGACTGGAACGGAGATAGAGCAACATCTTTTCGTAATACTCCCTGTTTTTTGGAGTCAGTTTTTCACGAAGCTGGTTGTTCATCTGAATCATCTCATCGGTGTTCATAAAATCCACCTCACTTGATCATCTAACTTGCAAAGCAAGATAGTTGATCAAAAATAAAATCACTTCCTTTTCCCATGAATCACCCGATTCACGGCAGAACTCAACTCTGTCCACTGTTGGCGAAAGTGCATCAATTGAGCAGTACCCGCTTCAGTCAGATGATAGTATTTCCGCGGTGGACCGCCGCTGGGGGATTTGTGCATGGTGCCCCGGATCAGGTTCTCCTTTTGCAGGCGTAACAGTAAGGGGTAAATGCTTCCCTCGCTCACTTCGGGAAATCCGTATTGTTGCAACCGGAGGCTGAGCTCATACCCATACACCTCCCCTTCCTCGATCACCGCGAGGATACACCCCTCCATAATCCCCTTCAGCATTTGACTGTAGTTGGAGATGGAGATTCCCCCTTCCCGGATACTATCTTGTAACACAAGATAGTTAAATCATACATAAAAAGAGCCGTCAAATCAACCCCTTCCCATGCTTCTTTCAAGCCCGGCCGAATCTCCGTCGCATCGGGAACATACTAAATATATTGAATTCATTTTCGGAGGAGGCGAGTCGTGTGAAGGTATTGTTCGTATGTTCGGGAGGTATGTCCAGTGCAATTGTGGTACAGGCGTTGAAAAAGGAGGGGGAAAAGCAGGGATTGGAGCTGGAAGTGCTGGCGGTGGGGACAAGCGACATCGAATCCGAATTGAAGAAGGGCTGGGATCTCGTCATGGTCGCACCCCAGGTGAGGCACCGGATGGAATCGATCCAGAAGGCGGCTGACAAAGCTTCCGTACCTTGTGGGGCCATTCCCCCCCAGGCTTATACACCGCTGGGCGGGCCGATCTTGCTGAACACCGTAAAACAGCTCATGGGGATCTAGTACTACTTTGAGTAGGGAGGGAGAGCTCTATGAATGGTTTCATCTCTTTTTTGGATAAAAATCTATCCGGACCGATGGCCAGACTGTCTGAACAACGGCATCTGCGAGCGATTCGGGATGGAGTGATTTCGGCATTGCCCTTCATCATTGTTGGCAGCTTCTTCCTGATCGTCGCTTTTCCCCCGCTGCCGGAAGACTCCTTGATCTCCCAATGGGCTGCTAAACATGCAAACGAGATCTTGATCCCCTACCGTTTGACCATGTTTATCATGTCGCTGTATATCGCTTTCGGAGTCGGATACAATCTGGCCAAAAGTTATGATTTGGACCCCCTGTCAGGGGCACAGACGGCGGTGGCGGCCTTGTTGTTGACCATCACCCCCCAAATGATTGAAGATTTGGGATTTGTACTCCCCATGAACAACCTGGGGGGACACGGTCTGTTTGTGGCCATGCTGGTCTCCATCCTTTCCGTGGAGGTCCTGCGCCTTTGCAAAGGAAGCAAGATCACAATCAAAATGCCGGAACAGGTTCCCGCCTCCGTATCTCGATCTTTTGAAGCGCTGATCCCCGTTGCACTGGTTGTGCTCCTTATGTCTTTGATCACAGTGGGTTTCGAAATCGATCTGCATCAGGTCGTGGACAAAGCTGTCAGCCCCTTGGTAACGGCGGGAGACAGTATTTTCGGAGTGTGGATTCCGGTTTTTCTGATAACATTCTTTTGGTCCTTCGGGATTCACGGGGTCTCCGTCGTGGGCACAGTCGCACGTCCCGTTTGGGAAGTGTACCTCTTTAATAACGCTGATGCTGTAGCCTCGGGCTCTTCCCATATTCCCCACATCGCTCCGGAAACCCTTTACCAGTGGTTTATATGGATCGGAGGGTCCGGTGCGACTCTGGGCCTGGTGCTGGCGATGCTATTGTTCTCCAAATCAAAATACTCCAAGACGCTCTCCAGAGCCTGCCTGGTTCCCGGAATCTTTAATATCAACGAACCGGTGATCTTCGGTGTGCCGATTGTTTTAAATCCCATCATGATCGTTCCCTTTGTGATCACACCTCTGATCACCGCCACCCTGTCCTACTTTGCAACAGCAGCAGGTTTAGTCACTCCCACCTATATCCAACCCCCTTGGACCCTGCCGGCCCCGATCGGTGCCTATCTGGCAACCGGAGGGGATTGGAGAGCCATTGTACTCGTCTTGCTGAACATCGCAATCTCTTTCTTCATTTATCTGCCCTTTTTCAAAATTTATGATCGGAACATGGCAGAAATGGAGACGGACAAAGGATCGGATCTTCCATCCGCCTGACACATCACTGTGTCACCCTTCCTCTTCCCGAAGGATGGAGCGAATCAAATGAACCGGTGACAACTCTCCCCGGGAAAACCAGACCAGTCCGGGTTGTTTTTTCAACAGCCGGGAAGCGATTTCGCCGGAGCTGGCGCCCTGCCGGTGAAGACGGAAGGTTTCATCACGGAGCCAATCCAAAAAATCCAGTTTCTTTTCCAAGGACTTCGCCCCTTCCGGGATCACCCCGGCATGAGAACAGAAAACCGTCCGGATCGGAAACGTCAGCAGACGCCGGATGGAAGCCGCCAGATCTGTTAGGGATTCCTCGCGCATTCCATAGTGGAGGCGGGTACCGAGAAACAGGTCCCCGGTGAAAGCCCAGCCCTGCTCTTCTTCCACCCAGGCGATATGATCCTCCGAATGACCGGGGGTGGGAATCGCCCGAAAACGAAAGCGATCCGTCTCAATCACATCCCCCACTTCCCCTCGGACCGGATCGATCGAACCCCAAACCAGCTTCCGATAGAAGGGAATCCGGGGCGGGTCGGACAAAATTTCCGCCGTCCGCTTCCCCATCCAGACCGGAGTCCTGCCCTGATTTGACAGAAGTCCCGCATTGCCGCTGTGATCCTCATGGAAATGGGTAAGGGCAATGGCTCGGGGTTGAATCTCTTCTGCAAACTTCTTCACTTCTCTTCGAACCCGCCGCGGCCCGGTCTCCAGCAACAGGCCATCCACATGATAGACACAGATGCGAAATCTATTTTCAAAAAAGTTAAATTTAAACTGAAGAGCCTCCACATCCCCTTGTTGCGTCTGTTGGATCTGAAGCTTGCTCATCCCATTCACACTCTCATCGTTTTTCAAAATATGGATCAAGTTGACTCCATACCGGAATATTTAACCTCTATGATACTACAAAGTATTCTCCTTTCATATTATCCCTCCGCCCTCTGCCAGGTGGAAAGATCGGTTTGCCTACGGCTAAATTAGTATTTCGATTACAGACCGATGCCTTTTTCCTTCGGATTGGGTATATTGGGCTTGTCACCAAAGATCAACTCCATGGGAGGGTATACCTTGATTAAAAATCTGATGGCTAAGCTGGGCAAAGGCGGAGCAAAGGTAGATCTGGTCCTGGAAAAGGAAGATTATCTCCCTGGTGAAGAGGTAAAGGGCGAACTTTTGATCCATGGCGGAACCGTCGATCAACAGATCAACCGGATCCAGATCGATCTACGACTGAATATTCGAGTAAAGGAAAAGACCCTGTCCCACACCATACAAAGCTTTCCTTTCCCGCAATCCTTCACTGTGCAACCTGCTGAACGCCGAAGCTTTCCTTTCAACTACAGCCTGCCGGCAAATCTTCCCGTCTCGGGAAATCACATCTTCTACACTTTTGACACCCACTTGGATATCGCCGCAGGTGTCGATCACCACGATCACGACACCATCCGGATCCATCCCCCCCGACAATTGCAGAAAGTACTGGATGCCCTCTCCCAACTCGGTTTCCGGGAAACCTACGATTCCCGCTCCTTCAATGGTCAAACCCAAGAATTTGAATTGTTTCCGACGCAGTTTCTTCAGGGACAGGTGGAGGAAGTGGAATTTATCGCCGCTCTTGATTCTTCCGGCGTCCGTCTCCTCCTGGAAGTGGATGTCTTCACCGGATTCGGCAAGCAGGAGGCCCGCAGGGAACTCTTCCTCGAGAACGACCAATTGGATGATGAAAGCCATCTGCAGGAGCATCTCCGGGGAATTCTCGCGGAAATGGTCAACAATCCCTCCGGCTTCCCACCCATGCAGAATCACTCCTTCCAAGGTCACACCGCCCGCGGTGGAACCAACTGGGGAGGCATGGTCGGAGGTTTTGCCGCAGGAATCTTGGGTGGCATGGTTCTCTCCGAACTGGCGGAAGACGGATTGGAGGGTCTCTCTGAAACCATCGAAGAAGCAACTGATTTTGAACTCCCTGACGGGGATGAACTTTTGGATGACATTGGAGACTTTTTCGATGAGGACTAAACTGAAAGCGTTGTAAAAAGTCCTCACAGGGAGGAGAGGGTTTCACATGGATGATTTTGTCAGTTCGAAACAACGAAAAGGTCATGTGAAACCCAATCCCGACCGACCCTCCAGCACTCATTCACAACGCTTCTAAAGAAAAAGAAGCCCGATGTCTCAGGCTTCTTTTTCTTTGTCTTATAAATGGAATCCCTCATTTCCGCCGGGTAACCAAAACCCGGGTCACGTCCCTTGCCGGAGCTTTCGATACCCCTCCCGCACCCGTCGCACCAAAGGATGTTCCGGGGCAATCCCGGCGATCGCCTGCAGCGTCCCGGCAGGCCCTTCCCGTTTGATCATTCGCTGCAGCTTTACCGCTTCCGGGTCCGCCGGATCATCGAAGCAAAGGGCGGCGGCGATTCCGACTGCCAGGTGGTTGGGTTGAATTCCGCGGTCCATCATCTGGAGGGCGGGACCCAACAATCGATCTTCCCTGCCCAATTTTCGGAGGGGGGATCGTCCGACCCGGGTGACGGGGTCCTTCAGATGGGGGTTTCGGAAACGATTCAGAATTTCCTCGATATATTTTTGATGATCCCGAGGATCAAATCCGTGTTTTTGCACGAGGAACTCCCCCGTCTCCTCCAAAGCCCCCCGAAGGGTTTCGCTCACGGAGGGATCCGCGATCGCTTCCTGTACTGTGCCATACCCCATAATATAGCCCAGGTAAGCGCAGACGGCATGGCCGGTGTTCACCGTAAACAGTTTCCGTTCGATGTAGGGCGTAAGGTCCTTCACATAGGTGACACCTTGGATGGGTGGGACGGTTCCTCTCACCCCCCGAACATCAACAACCCATTCATAAAAGGGCTCCACCGCCACTTCCAGTCGATCGGTTCCCTTTTGTTCCGGCACAATCCGGTCGACGGCAGCATCGGGAAAGCCGATCAGGGAATCCACCTCCCGACACTCCTCCTCCGTCATCTCACTGGTGACCAGCTTTTTCAACAGGCTGGATCCGCCCAACATATTCTCACAGGCGATCACGTTCAGGGGGCCGCCATCCTTTTCGAGGCGCAGGCACAACCCGTCGGTCAGGATCGGGGCGACAGACTTCAACACCGATGGTCCGACTGCCGTGGTTACCAGGTCCGCCCCGGCGACTGCTTCGATCACCCGTTCCGGTTCGGTCCGGCTGTTGAGTGCGGTCACATGGTTCACGTCGATTCTATTATCTTCTTCCTCCAAGAGGTGAACCTTATAGGCTCTTCGCTCCCGGATCGTCTCCACAAGCCGGCCCTGAATATCGACAAAACAGACCTCGTATCCCGAACGGCTGAGCAATGCCCCGATAAACCCTCTCCCGATATTGCCTGCACCGAAATGAACCGCCAGCATGATCAATTCACCCCATCAAAGAGGGAAAAGAGTTCCCCTTTGGATCGGGCGTGGATCATTTTGCTCACGTTTTCCTCTTCAGCGCAGACCAAGGCGATTTTCGAGAGGATTTCCATGTGCTCGTTCCCCTTGCCGGCGATCCCGATCAGAATTTTGGCCATCTGGCCGTCACCGAAGTCGACACCCCCGGGGATCTGGAGGATGGAGATCCCGGAACGCAGGATATTCTTTTTCCCCTTTTCAGTCCCGTGGGGAATGGCGACGGAATTACCGATATAGGTGGACAGGGATTGCTCCCGTTCCAACATCCTATCAATATAAGAAGGTTCCACACAGCCCTGATCAACGAGCAACTGTCCCGCCAGACGAACAGCCTCCTCCTTGTTCTTCACATTGGCGTTCAAGAGGACCGTCTTTTCGGTCAGGATTGGGTGACTCATCCTCATACGCTCCTTTGTTCATCAATCTGATCATAGATGTAACCGTTGAGATGTTCTGTAAGATAAGCGCGGATTCGCTCTTCGTCATTGGACTGGAAGACGGACAGACTGCGGGGGCTTTCAATGATCATTGCACTGATCCGACTCAACAACTCTGAAACCACCTCACGGGTTTGCTCTGGTGCCAGCAGGATCAGCAAATGGTCCATCAGGATCGTGGATCCATCCATACCCTCCACCGGGATCGAATCGGTCAGATCATACATGGTAAAGGAGGGGCGGAGAACCTCCTCGCTTCGGGTGTGGAAGAGAGCCATGGCGGTGCCAGGAATTCCCAATCCTCCTTCCTCCGCCCGTTCCAGCAACCGATCCACCACAACCTTCCGATCCCGGAGTACGCCGGCCTCCTCCAGATTCCCACAGGCCCGATCCAATATGCTCCGAAGGGGCTCGGCAGGCAGAGACGACAGGGAGAATCCCTTCAATAATTCCAGCGTGGTCTGGATCGCCCAGTGGATCTTTTCCAAGTGATCCATCATCCGCCGTTCCTTCTTCTTACCTTCTGCCACCTGCTTTCGAGGTTTTTCCCGGGTGCAACGCTGCATCCGTTCATCCAGATAAGCCCGGATCTTGGCTGCATCTTCTTTGGTCAGATATGGATGGACCAAAAGGACGTCCACCCCATCCAGCTCCAAAGGGATGGTGGAAATCACCAGGTCATATTCCGACGGACCCCATTGTTGCAGTTCAAGCAGGGAAACGTTTCGGATTCGCCTGATTTCCGGAAACTCCGTCTGCAACTGACTGACGAGAAGCTTGGAGGTTCCGATCCCGCTGGCACAGACGACCCAGACACTGGGGGAACGCTCCCGTCTTTTCCGTTCCAGGGCGGATCCGAAATGCATGACCAGATATCCGATCTCCTCCCGTGGAACCCGATATTGGGGAAACACCCCCTTCACCCCCTGTTCGACTGCGGCAAACACCGCCGGATAATCCTTCTCGATTCGGGAGAGCAAGGGGTTGTGGATCGGCAGATTTAACTTCATTCGGTAAACGGCCCGCTCCAAATGAGCCATCAGTCCCTGCATCAGGGAAGGGTCATCGGCAAGAGTCACATCCAGCTCCTGCTCCACCCGGCGAATCAGTTTCCCGGTTTCCACCACAGTCCCGGCCTCCGACTCCAACCAATTCTGCCGATCATTTCCCAGTTTGGCCCCACGCAAATGAAGGGTGAGGTTACCCACCTCCGATTTCGGAAATTCCCGCTGGAACCCGGATTCCAACCGGTTCGCTATTCTGGAGGCGATCCGGTATTCCTGAGTTCTCTGCAGTTCATGAAGCAGGTTGGAATCGAAGGTGAGAGTCTCCCCCCGCTCGATCCGTTCCACGGCCAGGGCCAGATGGACCACCAACCCGATATAAGCCCCGTCTGCCAGGGAATAGGGGAGATGACCGATTTCCTTTTTCACCGCTTCTTCCACTGTACTCAGCTTTTCAAGCTCCACCATTCCCAACAGCCGTTCCACGACAAGTCCCGAGTGTTCCCCGGTTTTTCGCCGGAGGGATCGCTTCAATATTCCCAGGATCTCCGCTTCATCAAAATGCTCGGCGAGCAGGGAACGCATGGCCACCCTTCTGTCTCTCTCTTTTCCGGTTACCTGAACCCCCCAACCCCGTTTTTTCACCAGTGTCAACCCAAAGGACTCCAGCCACCCTTCGATCCGGGACAAATCCTGGCTCACCGTGGCGGGACTGATATGAAGATCCCGGGCGAGGGCGATCAATTTAACCGGTTCTGAGGTAACAAGCAAAGTGCACAGGAGCAGTGTTTTCCGTTCATCCGGTGTAAATTCGGTTTCCGGCTGCTCCGCCAAGGCAGACCGGAGTGCCTCAAAACCGGCTGGATCCCCTTCCAGTGAGATGCCGACCCCCGTTTTTTTCCGCAGGAACAGACCCATCTCGTCCAAAGAGGTTTCCACCCCCGACAGATCCCGGTGGATGGTCCGTTCGCTGACGCCCAGAACCTCAGCCAGCTTTTTGACGGTCCACGCTTGGTCAGAGTCCATCAGCAGACGGATCAAGTTTCGCTCCCTGGATGAAAAGTACATGGCCTTCACCTGCCTGTGGGTAATGCCTTTAGAAGCGTATGATATAGTCCATTCTTGGACGGTCGGGATGGGGTTTCACATGACCTTTTCGTTGTTCTGAACTGCCAAAATCACTCCATGTGACCCCCCCAACCCTCCCTGTGAACGACTTTTTCATCGCTTCTAGTCTTCTTTTAACCGGGAGATCAATGCATCGTATTCCGGGCTGTTCAGGAAATTATCCACGGAAATGTGACGGGCATGGGGAAGCTTCTCTTTGGCCCGATCCGTCAGGTTCTTGTGAGTGATGACGAGATCCGCATCCTCCGGCAGTTGACTGATGGAAGTGTTGGTCACCTCAACCTCCAGACCCGCTTTATTCACCTTGTTTTTCAGGACAGAGGCACCCATGGCGCTGGAACCCATCCCGGCATCACAAGCGAACACAATTTTTCGCACCGGATTTTGGGAGGAGAGCATGGATGCGGCGGTACTCTTTTTACCTTTGATGGCTTCCATGCTTTTGGTCGCTTTTTCTAGATCCCCCGCCTCACCCCCGGAACTTCTTTTCAAAAACAGAGAAGCGATCAAAAAGGATACGGCCGCAGCAACCAGGACACCGGACAGAATGCCGACATAACCACCCCTCGGAGTCATGGCCAGCAGGGCGAAGATACTGCCTGGCGAAGGAACTGCAACCAGTCCCGCGTCGAACAAAGTAAAGGTGAAGACCCCGGCCACCCCGCCACCGATGGCGGACAGAATCAGGAGCGGTTTCATCAAGATGTAGGGAAAATAGATTTCATGGATTCCGCCCAGGAAGTGGATGATGGTCGCGCCCGGGGCCGACTGTCTGGCCATCCCTTTTCCGAACATCCAGTAGGCGAGCAAGATCCCCAACCCCGGCCCGGGGTTGGACTCCAGCAAGAAGAGGACGGACTTCCCGGCTTTCGCCGCCTGTTCCACACCGATGGGACTCAAAATACCGTGATTGATGGCGTTGTTCAGGAAAAGCACCTTGGCCGGCTCGATAAACATATTGGCCAAAGGGAGCAGCCCGGCTCCGATAATCACTTCCACCCCGGCGGCCAACACTTTGTTCAACCCCAGCACCACCGGCCCAATCCCTAGATAAGCGGCCAAGGTAAGTAAACCACCCACGATTCCGGCGGAAAAATTGTTCACCAGCATTTCAAATCCGGATCGGACTTTACCTTCAAAGAGACGGTCCACTTGTTTGATGACAAAGCCGCCCAAGGGCCCCATCAACATGGCCCCCAGGAACATCGGGATATCTGAACCGACGACCACCCCGATTGTGGCCGTGGCCCCGACCACGCCGCCCCTCGCCCCGTAGACCATGTTCCCCCCGGTAAACCCGATCAACAGCGGCAGCAAATACTTGATCATCGGGTCGACCAGTTTGGCCAAATGTTCATTGGGAAGCCAACCTGTCGGGATAAACAGAGCCGTGATCAATCCCCAGGCGATAAACGCCCCGATGTTGGGCATGATCATTCCACTCAGGTGACTCCCCATGCGTTGAATTTTCACTTTCCAATTCCGCTCTCGGAGAGGTTCACCGTTTTTGTCAATGGCATGTTGATTCACGGACACATTTGATCCCCCCGTCCTGTTTCCTTTATCATAAAGCGCTTTCAAGCAACGGAGCAATCAAATCTTAATGCACTTTCGTCACTTCCATTGTTGTCAAGATGGTGTTTGCCAATCTAAGCAGAACATGAAAAAAAGAGAAAGAGGCTCAGTGACGGGAATCCAGTCCATTTCCCAAATAAAAGAGAAAAATCGACAGGGATTTTAAATTTTAAATAGAATTATTATTTATACCTATCTTTCCACATCCTTGCGTGGCAGGAAACGAACTCCACACCCAAAATGCGGCTAATCAACACACCTGCAATTCAGAGAAAGTGCATACTCGCAAAAGGAGGCACGATTCATGTTCACAAAACGATCCTCCGGGCTTTGCCTGTTCCTCATCCCGGTTTTGTTGACATCTTTTCTGATTTCGGCAGAACCTCAGGGAGCCCTCGCTGAAACCAAAACCGCCTGTTTTGACTCCTCTGTTCCCATCACCCCTGAAGAGAAACGAATCGCTGACGGTGCACCCATTCCACAGCGGATTCTGAAGGAGAGCCGCTTTAACCGCTATGTGGACCGGTTTGAGCAGGCTCTCTGTTCGGCGCCCAATTTGCAGACAGCAGAAAAACTGGTGGAGAGACACAGCACCCAACTGTGGCAAACCGCCGTCGATCGTGCCCAGGGAAGGCGCCCCGACCTCGGTTCTCTGGACCGCTATGACGACCGTCCACTCTACTGGGCACGGTTGCACATGACCCGGGCGCTCCGCCAGTGGAAACCCGACTTTCCCATCACCGGTGTCCAACGACAGGAACTCCTGAAACAATTGGAATACGCCTCCCGGGGGATCACTTCCGTTCAGTTTCCCAAAGGAAAAGGGATCAAGCGAATTCTGGTCAGCGGATTTGATCCCTACCGGCTGGAGCAGGAATTCCGTCGCAGTAATCCTTCAGGAGCTTCCGCATTACAGCTGGATAGGATGCGGATCCGGACGGAAGACGGATCCGCGATCATACAGGCCGTCATCTTCCCTGTCCGTTGGGAAGATTTTGAAGATGGAATCGTGGAGGATGCCTTCGGTCCCCACCTGATCCAAGGACCCCATCGGATCGATCTGATGATGACCATCAGTCAGGGAGGCCCCCGTCGCATGGCCATTGAAGGTTACGCCGGACGCTGGCATACCGGCATCGACAACCGATTGGAGTCGCGCTCCGGCGTCATCCCCACCGTCTCCCATTGGCCGATGCCGAATCCCCTGCCGGAGTTCATTGAAACGACTCTGCCTGTTCAGGAGATGATCGACGCCAGTACGGGGCCCTGGCCAGTTTTACGGAACGATGAAGTGTGTGAGTGGTTGCCCCCTGACTTTTCCGACCCATACTCCTGCCATGACGGTGGTCCGACATCGGGCTCCAAAGCCCGCTCCGGCGGCGGTGGCAGTTATCTCTCCAATGAGAGCCAGTACCGTTCCAATCGCCTTCGCCTCGGGCTCGGCGCACAGGATCTTCCCGGCGGACATCTGCATATCGCGGAGTTGGAATTTTACCCGGATGATCCTTCCATCCATATCGATCCGGACTTCAAACACCACCGAAAAGTCACTGTCGATCAGACTGTATCCCTGGTGAAAGCGGCAGCCCATGCGGTGTATTGATTCCATCCGTGAAAAACAACAGCCGCTCTCCCTCATACAACTGTGGGAGAGTGGCTTATTTATGGCCATAGTTTGATTCCTTCTATCGGTTTTGAAATTGATCTTCGGTTCCTAACGACCGGCTTGTACACCCTTTTTTCCATCCGTTACAATGATTCAATTCCTCATTTTTTGCTTTTTCGTGACTCCGGAGAAGCTTGCTCAGATCGCAAATAGCCCCCTGAAAGGAGGGACTCATTGTTCAATCTTCTTTCACCGGCTGAATTGAAAAGAATTTTCCGGTGTCTTTTTCACTTTTTGAAAAAATATTCCAAACCCCAACATGAAAATCCCACCACCTGTTGTAATCGGTTGACCACCGGTGGTTTTCCCGACCTGGTCTGCCGATCCTGCTTCATACAAGTTCCCGCTTAGTATAATAGAAGCTAGAAGCGTTGTGAATTAGTACTGGCTGGGCCGGTCGGGATGGGGGTTCCACATTCCGCTTCCGTTGTTCTGACGATTCAAAATCACTCCATGTGAACCCCAACCCTCCCTGTAAACGGCTTTTTCACAATGCTTCCAGACCATAAAACCAAAAGAGAGGGGTCATACCATGAACCCATCCGAATATATCTCACATGATGCGACAGCCTTGGCAGAAAGGATCCGGAACAGGGAAGTGTCGCCAAGAGAATTGGTGGAGGCGGCGTTTACCCGTCTGGAGGAAGTTCAACCCCGGCTGCAGGCGGTGGTGCGGACGAGGCAGGAAAAGGTGTTGCGGGAAATCGATCTCCTTGACCTTTCCCGACAACCCTTTGCCGGCGTGCCGATGCTGCTGAAAGATATCTCCCAGGCCGTGGCCGGGGAATTGTTGACCGCGGGGGCCCGACTGTTGTCTTCCCATGTGGCCCGACAGGATTCCCATCTGGTCGCCAAACTGCGGGTAGCAGGCTTTCTTTTTCTCGGACATACCAACACACCTGAATTCGGGCTGAAAAACATTACGGAACCCGAGCTGTACGGAGCTTCCCGAAACCCGTGGAATCCCGCCTTTTCGCCGGGAGGGTCCAGCGGGGGATCTGCGGCAGCCGTGGCTTCCGGTGTGGTTCCTCTTGCGGGAGCCAGTGATGGAGGCGGCTCCATCCGCATACCGGCCTCGTTCACCGGTTTGTTCGGGTTAAAGCCGACCCGGGGCCGGACACCTGTCGGACCGGGTGTGGGACGCCAGTGGCAAGGAGCGGCCATCGATTTTGTACTCACCCGTTCAGTGCGGGACAGTGCGGCATTGCTGGACCTGTTGCAAACGGTGCAACCGGAGGCGGCATTCCAGACACCCTTGTTTGACGGAAGTTTCCTCGAAGATATGAAGGCCGGGTTAAAACCCCTTCGTATCGCCTTTTCCACAACCTCCCCGGTGGGTACTCCCGTCAGCGACGAAGCGGTGGCAGCTGTCCACAAAACGATGAAGTGGCTGGAAGAGCAGGGACATCATGTGGAGGAAAGGGAGACCGGCGTGGATGGAATCCGGCTGATGCAGGATTACTATCTGATGAACAGCGGTGAAATGGCGGCCATGATTGCATCCATGGAAACGTCACTGGGCAGACCGATTACAGCACAGGACATGGAAATCGTCTCCTGGGTACTGAATGAAGCCGGAAAGAAAGTGACCGCAGCGGAGTTTGCAGCCAGTCTCACCTCATGGGACACTGCAGCAGAACAAATGGCGGAATTTCACAAAATATATGATCTGTATGCCACTCCGGCGACAGCGGATGCCGCACCGACAGTGGGAGAGTTGACCCAGACTGCACAGGAAACAGAGGAACTGATGAAGATCAGTGAACTGGATAAACAGGGACAGCAGTCCCTGATTTATGAGATGTTTTTGCCGAGCCTCACTTACACCCCCTTCACCCAGCTGGCCAATCTCACTGGACAGCCGGCCATGAGCGTCCCGGTCCATCTCACAGCAGACAACCTTCCCCTCGGGGTTCAGTTTATTGCACCGAAAGGGATGGAAAATCGGTTGCTCAGGATGGCCTATGCATTGGAGCAATCGGAACTCTGGGTGGGGATGAAAGGGAATGGGATCACAAACTGAAACTACTCCAACGTGTAAAAGCCATCTCATAAAAAGTCAGGAGGTCATTCCGTCCGATTCTTTGTAAACACGACAGGATATAACAGTAATTTATTTTTATGCAATTGTGTATTCAGGCAGAAACAAACCGAAAAGCCGAGGTTCTTCCCCACCTCTCATTATTTAATTCAGTTGTATAGGGATGTAATGGTGCGATCCCTTCCACCACCCATTTTTTGGTTAATCAACACACCTGAACCCGGAAATCTCCCTGCTTTCCCTTCAGCCCGCCTTTCTTTTTGGGAGGTGGGTTTCTTTTGGTTTCTCCAAACATCCAAAAGGGGGAATCGCCCTCATTTTCTGCTAAAATAAAAGAATCTGGATGGGAAAGGAGCAGCCGGATGAGCAAGGGGAAAGGAAGGCCAAAGCATTGGTATCGGATTCTGACATGGATGAAAGGAAATCGAAAACGTTGGTATCAAATATTGACAATTGTAATCGGTACCATCCTCTTTCCCACGGTGTCGACCATCATATTGACGGCATACGAAGGAAAAACCAACCATTGGGTCTATACATGGTTGGGAATCGAGGATGAAGAAGAGTCAGATCTGGAGCAGTTAAAACGACTGGTGGCTGATAACAACCTGATTCATTATAACTGTGGGCCGTTGGGAGCCAAGCTGGAGGGTGTGATGAAAAATTGTCCCGATCCGGTGTATAGTCAAAAGTCGATGAACGGGGAATCTACACAACAAAAGATCGGTTATACCAAAGGCGATCATTATCTGATATTGATCGACTTCACCAATGATTACGTAAGTCGGATTATGGTGAAAGATACAAAAAAATTCGCTTCCTTCACCTTGCCAAAGATCAAGCGTGTTTTCGGAAATCCATCTCAGGAGCCGCTGGAAAGTACCTTTGACGGGGTCAAACGGACGATCTATACATACAAATTGCCTGATGCTCGGGAGTTATCCTTTACCTATAACAATCATGAAAAAAAATTTGAACAGATTGAGCTCTCCTCCAAGGATGCTCATAAAAGATTCAAGGGGAAACCCACTGATCTCCATCAAAAAGAATTAAAACCCGTCCCGGATGAAAAGAGAGTGAAGGTTGGCGGGATGGACGAAGTCAGACGGATTAAACAATGGGCAGAACAGGGAGATATGGTCAACTATGCATGCGGTCCCCTAGGAACCCATCTCTCGGATGTACTGTCCACCTGCGAAGATTCTCTCACGGCCAAGGGATTCGATAAACAGCAAAAAACTCACAATATGACATACACCTATAAAGACTATCAGGTGAATGTCAAGTTTTTCAAAGAAGTTCTGTCCTCCATTTCAATCAATATGTTGGATGGAAAACCGTTGAAGATCACACCTGAGCAGGTAAAGCAAGTCTTTGGCGAACCTTTGTCTGAGAGAAAAATGAAGCTTTCGACCAAGGAACCGACTATCTTCCTCAAATATCAATGGGATGACAAAGACTTAACTTTCAACATCAACAATGGAAAATGTACCGGGATCTGGTTGCGAAAAACCGGGATGTACAATGACCAGAATGGCGGGTTGTTGTCCCGATTTTTGGAGCAACACACCGAATAACCGGCTCATCGGGATCCGATTTTGAAGAGGGAGACAATCATGAAAAAGAAAGGAAAAAAATACTGGAGCAAAGGGTTCTATATACTGATCAGCGTCATCGTAGTTCCAACCCTGTTGACGATTCTATTGACAGCATTTGAAGATACCACTAATGAATGGATGATGCGGATTGGCGGAAATGAACCTGCAGCCATCAAGGCCAAACGTCTCGCCGGATCAGGAGAGCTGATCCACAGTGATTGTGCGAGGCTGGGCATGAAACTGGAAGATGTATTAAAAAAATGTCCTCAACCGGTATACCGTCTCACTGAACATCAAACTGAGAAGCCATATCATTTCATTGAAAAGCTACGGATCCAAGGGGAGGAGAATCGGATTTTCACCTATTCTTTCACCGACCGCATCCTTACAGAAATGGAGGTCTCCGATCCGGCATTTAAACAGGTCCCTTTCCCCCAGGTGAGAAAAGCTTTTGAAGATGTGGAACATCAGAGTCTGGAACAGACCAACCAGTACTCCTACAAGGTCTCATCCAATCAAATTACTTTTATCTATGACAACACCAAAAAATTGACTTCCATTCGGGTGAAAAGCCTCCACCCTCTTCCACCTGGCCAAGCCTCTTGGACTTGGGGGACCGAACATCACGCAAAACCGGAAAAAGAGATTCCATTCACAGGGATTTCAAGCGTGATGCAACGTCTGAAACCCATGATTGAGGCCGGGGATCCACCGGCTTATGATTGCGGCCCTCTGGGAAGCACCTATGACCAAATAAAAAAACACTGCAAGGATCCCGTGACAAGGTCCAAACTGGATGTAAAGAAGAAGAAACGCCAAGTGCGATACGAATACAAAAACCGCCGCATCACACTTTCACTCCGTCATGACCGGCTGACCCGGATCGATATAAGGGAAAAAGGGGAACCTTGGCCCATCCATCCGGAAAATGTGAGGAAAATATTCGGGAAACCGAAGAAACAAACAGACACCAAACTGTTCTACCCAGTGAAGGAGAACACGGTGATCTTCACCTTTACCGCCCAGAAACAACTGCACGGAATAACTGTGACCCGTACCAAGGAAATGGAAAGAAAGATGCGACCGGATACCTCTCTGGATGAAAAGTTTATCTATTAGGCCCAAAAAGCATTGTGGAAAAGCGGTTCACAGGGAGGGGAAGTTCCACGTGTATTGATTTTTGCAGTTCAGAACAACGAAAACGGGATCTGAAACCCCATCCCGACTGACCCGGCCAGCACTTATTCACAATACTTCAAAATCGGCTTCCCATGCATATCGTGGAGCCGGGCCCACGGACAAATCCCCCTCCTTGACGGAGGGGGATATATATCTGATTTCAACGGTCCAGCTTCACGGCTTCACCTGTTTCCGCCGATTGATAGAATGCGTGGATCAAGCGTTGCAGGACCACTCCCTGATCTGGGGTGGACAGGGGTGGGATTCCGGTGAGACAGCTGTCCACAAACCGCTCAATCTCCAGCTCGTAAGATCCTTTCTCCGGAAGATGGGCCGGGGTAATATTCACCAGGGTGTCGTGTTTTTCCTGATAAATCTTAAGTGGGAACAGATCGGCCCCCCCTTCATCTCCCATCAGAGTGACATTCATCTCCTCCAGTGGATCGAGATTGGCGGCAAAGGCCGACTCCAGAATCAGAGACGCCCCGTTCTTGAAGCGGATCATCCCCCGGGCCATATCCTCTACCGAAAAATTTTTCCAGTCCCAATCCCCCATCACGCCGACGCCTTTGCGGTTTCCCAGCTTTTGATAGGTACTTCCCAGAACCACTTCCGGCTCCGGGTAACCCATCAGGTACAACGCCGTATCCAGCATGTGCACCCCGATATCGATCAGGGGGCCTCCTCCTTGAAGCTCCTTATTGGTAAACACTCCCCACCCGGGGATGCCTCGGCGACGAAGGGCGTGTACCCGGGCCGCATAAATCTCACCTAATTCACCCGCGTCCACAAATCGTTTCAGCGCCTCCACTTCGGGAGCGTGGCGGTAATGGAAGCCATAGGTGAGAATCTTTCCCGCCTTTTCAGCCGCCTGGGCCATCCGTTCCGCTTCTTCCGCTGTCATCGCCGGCGGCTTTTCGCACAAAACGTGACAACCCGCCGCCAAAGCTGCCATTGTGACTGGAGCGTGAAATTTATTGGGGGTGCAGACGCTGACCGCATCCAGTTCCACTTTTTCCAACATCTCTTCATAACGGGTGAAAACCCGGGGGATCGAAAACCTCTTTGCACACTCTTCCGCCGTTTCCTTCACTGTATCTGCGACGGCTGCAACCTCTACCCGCTCACCACATTTTTGATAATTGACGAGGTGAGCCCCTCTGGCAATCGCGCCGGCACCGATCACACCCACCCGCAAAACATCTGCCATGGACTGATGGTCTCCTTTCCATTCTTCACCGCTTCTTCTGCATTTATCGCCGAGTGACCGGCTCCAGATCGGATACCTTGATCCATTGCCCACTTTGGGCGGACTTCTCCACCGCCGCCAGCACCAGCTGGTTGCGCAATCCGTCTTCAAAATTAGGTGCAGGGCTGAATCCCTCGGCAATTCCCTTCATCAACTCGCTGAACAAATTGATAAAGGTGTGTTCATAACCGATGATATGACCTGACGGCCAGTAAGCACCGGCATAGGGGTGATATTCCTCCGTGCAGTGGATGGTACGGAACCCTTGCAATCCCGCTTCATCTTCCTCCAGATAAACCTGCAGATTGTTCATATTTTCCAGGTCCCAGCGGACGGAACCCTTTTCACCGTTGATCTCAAACCGATTGCCGTTTCGGTTTCCCCCGGCGAAACGGGTCGCTTCAAAGACGCCGAGGGCGCCGTTTTCAAACCGGGCCATAAACACCGCCGCATCATCGACGTCCACTTCACCCATCTCTCCGGATTCAACCTTGGCGTTCAACCCGCCGCTCATCTCGCCGACAGGACGCTCTTTGATAAAGGTCTCCATCATTCCGGCCACTTCTTGAAACTCCCCGACCAAGAACCGGGCCAAATCCAAAATGTGTGTCCCGATGTCCCCGAGTGCACCGGAACCGGTCACCTCTTTGCGCAGGCGCCATACCAGCGGGAACTGAGGATCCATGATCCAATCCTGCAAATACTGAGCACGGATATGATAGATCCGGCCCAACCGTCCTTCGTCGATCAGCTTTTTGGCAAACTGCACCGCCGGGGCGAAGCGATAGTTGTGGCAAAGCATATGGACGGTTCCCGCTTTTTTGACGGCCTCCAGCATTCGCTGTGCCTGGTTCACCGACATCGCCAAAGGTTTTTCGCAGATGACATGCTTCCCCGCCTCCGCCGCGGCGATGGCCATCTCTGCATGGAGATGGTTCGGAGTGACGATATCGATCAAATCGATGTCCTCCCGTTCGAGCAGACGGCGCCAATCCGTTTCACAGGAGGCCCATCCCCACTGTTTTGCCGCTTGTTCCACGCCTTCCCGATCGCGGGCGGCCAAGGCCTGCTGCACCGGGACCACGTCGGTCTCAAAGAAGAAAGGCAAGTCCCGGTAGGCATGGCTGTGCGCCTTGCCCATGAACTTGCAGCCGATCATCCCGACCCGGACCTGCTTTCTCACACCCACCACATTTCACCCACCCTTTCCTTGATCAACAGATTCTTCAAAAAGGAAACCGCCTTTTGGAACCCTTCCTCCACCGACATCAGGCTGTCTTCGTGCTCAATGCTGATCGCCCCTTGATAACCGACCAATTGCAGCGCACTGATGATTTGTTTCCAGGTTTCCTCCCCATGCCCATAGCCGACGGTACGAAAAATCCAGGACCGGTTCAGCTCCTCCCGGTAGCTCTTCGTGTCCAGCACACCGTTGACCGCCGTGTTCTGCTTATCGATCCCGGTGTCCTTGGCGTGGAAATGGTAGAGCGCCCCTGCTCGTCCCAACTCCTTGATCGCCACTACCGGGTCCATCTGTTGCCAAAAGAAATGACTCGGATCAAAGTTGACTCCGATGTGATCCCCACACTGCTCCCGCAGGCGGAGTATCGTCTCAGTGTTGTACACGACAAACCCCGGATGCGGCTCAATCGCCACCCGCACCCCGTGCTGCTTCAAGAATCGATTCTGTTTCTCCCAATAGGGAATCACCTTTTCCTCCCACTGCCATTTCAGCACAGAGGAAAACTCGTCGGGCCAAGGGCAGGTGACCCACACCGGATTCTGAGAGTGCTCCGACTCCCCTGGGCAACCGGAGAAAGTGATCACATTTTCAACACCCAATCTGGCGGCCAAGCGGACAGTCTGCTCAAAGACCTCATGATCCCGCCGGGCGATCTCTGGATTGGGATGAAGTGGATTCCCGTGGCAACTCAGGGCACTGATCTCCAGGCCCCGACTCTTCAGAGCCTGTTTAAACCGGTTTAACCGGCTTTCATTTCCCAGCAGATCACACGGTTTGCAATGGCTGTCCCCCGGAAACCCGCCAGCCCCGATTTCCACCGCCTCCAGCCCGCTTTCCGCAATATAGTCCAAGGCTTCCTCCAACGACTTGTCCCCGAATAAAACCGCAAACACACCCAGTTTCACCAGGAGCCCCCCTTTCCAAGAATGGAGATACCTTCTCTCAATGATCACAGTATATTGTGAACATTCGATACGAGGATTACCTTATCACCGACTCTATTCTTTGTCAATCAATTGAACCAAGGGATGCTGCCCCTGCCAGTGATTTTTTATCATCGGCCGTTTGATGAGGTGAAATGGGTAGTGGGGAATTAACCTCGAGGGAGAAAGGGGTCTTCTAAATTTCTCTTATAGAGGATAAATAGGGAAAAGATTTGGAAGTTGAGGATTATGCAATCCCTGCTGGATAAGCGCCAGACAGGCAGTCTGACTCGACTGACAGATCGATTTTCACCAAGAGAAACCCCCGGCTCTCTCAATCGAGAGAACCGGGGGTTTGTCCTGTTTCATCGAGGAAGCGTCAGGTCAACTCCAGCACCAGTCTTCCCGGATCGGCAGTATAGGAGCCGAGGGTTTGGGTAAAACGGATGGCGTCGGCACCGTCGAGAACCCGGTGATCAAAGGAGAGGGAAACGTTGATGCGCCAGCCGGGGGCCAGCTCTCCATCCCGGACCACCGGACGCTGTTCCACAGGATGAAGAGCGAGGATGGCCACTTCCGGCGGGTTGATGATGGGAGTGGCGAAGTGCCCGCCCAGGGCGCCGGCATTGCTGACTGTGAAGGTGCTCCCCTTCATCTGGTCCGGCATCAGGCGTCCCTGGCGGGCAGCCTCGGTCAACTCCCGGAGCTCATCGGCGATTTGAAGGATGCTTTTCCGATCCACATCCCGGATCACCGGGACGAGCAGGCCCTGGGGGGTGTCGGTAGCCACTCCCAAGTGGATCGAGGAGAAACGGCGGATCATCATCTTTTCCTCATCAAAATGGGCATTCAACAGTGGGTGACGCTTCAAGGAGGCGGCGATCGCCTTGAGCAGGATCGGCAAGTATCCCACCCGGGAAGCACCTGACCGAGTCTCCCCCTTGAACCGATACCGCCAAGCCACCAGCCCTTCGGCCTCCAGCTCGTCAAAATGAGTCGCATGGGGCTTCCGGGTGACAGAGAAGAGCAACCGGTCGGCGATCACCCGACGGGTCGGAGAGAGGGGCTCTTCATTCAT
This sequence comes from Kroppenstedtia guangzhouensis, assembly GCF_014637345.1. GTDB lineage: Bacteria > Bacillota > Bacilli > Thermoactinomycetales > DSM-45169 > Kroppenstedtia > Kroppenstedtia guangzhouensis. Next base: position 61,135 of record NZ_BMEX01000004.1, on the reverse strand, counting down.
TGTCCCGTTCTCACTCTCTTTTACCGTCATCCTCTCAGAGGCAACACCCATGCCGACAGCATCGACAGGAAAACCTTCCGTCACAGCCCGGGCAACACGGTCAGCAAAACGAATCACTCCCTGGGACTCCGCCAAAGAAGCGGCCACCTTGCGGACATCCTCCTTGGTCACCCGTCCCCCGGGGCCGGTGCCGCTCACCTGTTGGATCTCAACTCCGAGGTCCCGGGCCAGACGTCGGGTGGAAGGGGCCGCCAGGACCCGTTGTCGATGGGGCAAAGTTTCCTCCTCCACCGGGGGAGGATCGAGCAAGGAGGGAAACTCCTCTCTCTCTTCACGTGCCGGAGTGACATCACTTGCTGCTGCTGTTTCCCCATGGGTCGGTTCATGGTCGGTTTCAATCACCAGCAACACCTCTCCCACTGCCACCGTATCCCCTTCTTTCCAAGGAATTCGGCCCACCTTTCCCGGAGCGGGGGTGGGTAGTTCCACCACCGCCTTGTCCGTCTGAACCTCAACCACAGGCTGATCCGCCGCGACCTTCTCCCCCTCCTTCACCAGCCAGCGAACCACCTCAGCCTCTGTCATTCCTTCACCCACATCTGGCAGTCTGAACTCGACACCCATGTTCTCGCCTCCCTCAAAAGTGAATCACTTTCCGGACTGCTGCCTCAATCCGCCCGGGACTGGGGAGAAACTCATCTTCCAAGGCGAACATCGGGACAGGTACGTCATACCCTGTCACCCGCTCCACGGGGGCTTCCATCCACAGAAAGGCCAACTCGTGGATGCGAGCTGCCAACTCAGCACCCATACCTGCGGTCTTCGGGGCCTCATGGATGATCACGGCCCGACCCGTCTTTTTCACCGAGGCAATCACCGCCTCCTCGTCCAGGGGGTAAAGACTCCTCAGATCCAACACCTCACAGGAGATCCCCCTCTCCGCACAAGATCGGGCCGCTCGTTGTGCCACAGGAACCATCGCTCCCCAGGTGATCAGAGTGACATCATCCCCCTCCCGCACTTTCCGCGCTTTCCCGATGGGCACCTCGTACCACCCCTCAGGCACCTCCTCCCGGAAGGAGCGGTAGATTTTCATCGGTTCCAGGTAAATCACCGGATCGGGATCCCGGATAGACGCCAGGAGCAACCCTTTGGCATCAGCGGGAGTGGAAGGGACCACCACCTTCAGACCGGGAGTGTGAACAAACAGGGATTCGGTGGAGTCCGAATGAAGTTCCGGAGCCCGAATCCCGCCGCCGTAGGGAGCCCGGATCACGAGGGAGGCGGGGTATTGCCCCTGGGTCCGGGTGCGCAGACGGGCGGCGTGGGTGACGATCTGTTCAAAAGCGGGATAGATGAACCCCATAAACTGTATCTCCGCCACCGGCCGCAGGCCGTTGACTGCCATCCCGATGGCAGCTCCCACAATTCCCGCTTCGGCCAAGGGAGTGTCGATCACCCGCTCATCACCAAACTCTTCCCACAATCCTTCTGTCGCCCGAAACACCCCTCCGTTCTTGCCGACATCCTCTCCCAGAACCACCACTTCCTCATACTGCCCCAATGCCGTCCTCAATCCGTCATGAATGCCCTGGACCAATGTTTTTTCAGCCATCCTGTTTCCCCTCCTGCGACAGTTCGGCCTGTTGCCGGCGAAGTTCCGGCGGGAGTGTCTCATAGACATGGGCAAACAGGTGATCCGCCGGCGGGGCAAGGCTGGATTCCGCCTCCTTCACCGCCTGTTCCACCTTTTCCGCGCAGTGCTCCTCCCATTCCCGGATTTCTGCTTCCGTCAGCAATCCCTCCGTCTTTAGGAGCTTTTCCAGGCGAAAGATCGGATCCCGGTTCCGCACCCACTCTTCCACCTCGGCAGGTTCTCGGTAGCGGGTGGCATCATCTGCTGTGGTATGGGCCCCCTTTCGATAGGTAACCGCCTCGATCAGAGTGGCTCCTTCTCCATTGCGGGCGCAGCTCACCGCTTCCTCCATCGCCGTATACACCGCCAACACATCATTTCCGTCCACGCGGATCCCCCGGATGTTGTAGGCAGCTGCCCGTTCCGCCACCGTAGGAACCGCTGATTGACGGGTAAAAGGTACGCTGATCGCGTAATGATTGTTCTGACAGAGGAAAATGACAGGCAGGCGAAACACCCCGGCGAAATTGCAGGCTTCGTGGAAATCCCCTTCCGATGTGGCTCCGTCACCGAAATAGGCGACAGCAATGGAAGACTCCCTTTTCAACCGGGAAGCCCAGGCCGCACCCATCGCCTGAGGCATCTGGGTGGCAATGGGGACATAAGGGGGCAGGAGACGCACTCCTGTCGGGGCCAGGTTCCCTTCCACCCGACCCATCCAATACAGGAGGATCTTTGTCAGAGGCATCCCGGCGATCATGGCCACCCCATGTTCCCGGTAGCTGGGAAAGATCCAATCTTCCTCGGAGAGGGCCAAGGCACTGCCCACTTGAGCCGCCTCCTGCCCTTCCAGGGGAGCATAGGTGCCGATCCGACCCTGCCGTTGCAAAATGACAGCCCGCCGGTCAAAAGTGCGAACCCGAATCATCCAACGATAAAAATCCAACTTCCGGTTCTTGGACAGCTTCCCCCACACTTCCCTTCCTTCCGAGCTCAAATCCCCGTCAGGCAATATATGTTGCCGGTCCACCCGATCCATCAGCTTAAACATCTTTCTTCCCCCTTCCTGGTCCGGCGATCAAAGACCGAGAAAAATCCGCTTCAGATCGGTTGTCTGACGCAGGCGTTCCAGGACCAGCCGATCCGCCGCCCGACAGGTAGGCAGATCTTCTCTCTTGGACAACTCATAGATCCGCAGCAACATGTCATAGATCCCCCGAGTCTTTTCCATCACCCGCTCATGGCTGTAACCTTCCAGTTCATCCGCCACCTGGATCAGTCCGCCAGCATTGACCAGATAATCCGGAGCATACAGGATCCCCTTTTCATGAAGCTGATCCCCGTGCCGATCCGCTTCCAGCTGGTTGTTGGCCGAACCGACCACGGCCTGGCAGCGCAACTCCTTCAGGGTTTGGTCGTTGATCACCCCGCCGATGGCACAAGGAGCAAAAATATCACAGTCCGCCTGATGGATCTCCTCCACATGCATCACTTCCACCTCAGGATGACGGATCCGGATCGAGTCGATTCGTTCAGGGGATACATCGGCGATCACGCACCGGGCACCTTCTTCCAGCAAGTGATCCACCACCCGGGCCCCCACCTTGCCCACTCCCTGAAGAGCGACGGTTATTCCTTTCAGACTGTCCGTTCCCCAGAGATGGCGTGCAGTGGCCCGGAAACCCCGCATCACCCCGTATGCCGTCGGAATGGAGGTATCCCCGCTGCCGCCGTGGCTTTCAGGCAATCCGGCAAAGCACTTCGACTCCCGGGCGGCATGGACAAAATCCTCCGGCGAGGTTCCCATATCGGTTCCGGTGAAGAAGCGCCCGTTCATCCCTCCGATAAAACGACCCAGGGCTCGGAACAACTCGGGGCTTTTGTCCTTGTTTGGATCACCGATCACCACCGCCTTGCCGCCACCGTAATCCACATCAGCCAGGCCGCATTTATATGTCATACCCCGGGAAAGACGAAGCACATCCTTCAGTGCCTCCTCCGTGGAGGGATACGGGATCATCCGGCACCCGCCCAGAGCCGGGCCCATAGTGGTGTCGTGAATGGCAATGATCGCCTTCAGCCCTGACCCGGGATGACGGCAAAAGATCACTTGTTCATGACCACCTTCTTCCATTAATCGGAAAACATCATCCATCTGGCTCTGGTGATCGATCTTTTCACTCCGGATTGTGTTTTCCCTTGTCTGTTGATTGCTTCCCAAGACTTTCATCGCCATCACCCTTGTCCTTGGTAAAGTGAAAAGGCCGCTTATCGAGCGACCGCTCAGGATGTAACCCAGTAAAGACAGGCTTTTTTTTAGGATTTATCACAGGATATGCGCCCAGTGGCGGGGAAGTTCGACTTTTGAGTTTATTCATTTTCCTTGAAACCGGGGAGTCCGTTTTTCCATGAAAGCCTGGACTCCTTCCCGAAAATCTTCGGTCTTGCCGGCCAACTCCTGTAACCGGGCTTCCAACTCCAATGCTTCCTCCAGACCCGAATCCATCGCCTGGTGAAGAGCACGCTTGGTCCATCCGATCGCCCGGGTGGGTGCCTGAGCCAACTTGCGGGCAAAGGCGATGCTCTCCCCTACCAAGCGTTCATGGGGAACCAGTCGGTTGGCCAATCCGATCTGAACTGCCTCCTGTGCATCCACCTCCCTGCCGGTGGCCAAGAGCTCCATCGCCCGCCCAAATCCGATCAGTCGCGGTAAAAACCAACTGGATCCGCTGTCCGGAACCAGCCCAATCCGGACAAACGCCTCCACAAATTTAGCCCGGTCGGATACGATCCGCATATCACATGCCAGGGCCAGGCTGCAGCCCGCACCGGCAGCCACTCCGTTGACGGAGGCGATCACCGGTTTTTCCATCTCCGTGATGGTTCGGATCAGAGGATTATACCGTTCCCGGACACTCTCTCCAAGGGAAAGACTTTCAAGGTTGAGATCGGAGCGATCATTCAGATCCTGCCCCGAGCAGAAGGCTTTGCCTGCACCGGTGATCACCAATGCCGTACCCTGGAATCCGATGCCGCCTCCCTCAGTGCGGTGATCAAAGCCCGGTCCATCTCCCGGTTAAAGGCGTTATAAACTTCAGGACGGTTCAGAGTGATCACTCCGACACCCTCCTTTAACTCCCAGGCGATCGTTTCTCCTTGGGATTTCACTTCCCATGCCTCCTTTTATCTCCCCCGAAAACGGGGAGAACGCTTTTCTGAGAAGGCTTGCATGCCTTCTTTTTGATCTTCGGTGGAAAAAAGAAAGTAAAAGAGCTTCTGTTCATAATCCAATCCCTCTTCGAATCCGACCTCCGCCGCTTTCAACACTGCTTGTTTGGCGAGCTGGAGGGCGACGGGGGGTTTGGCGGCCAGCTCATGAGCCAGCTTTATCGCTTCCTCTTCCAATTCCTCCACGGGAGTCACCCGGTTGACGAGGCCGGCTTGAAAAGCCTCTTGGGCGGTGATCGGCTTTCCTGTCAGCACCATTTCCATCGCCCGGACCTTGCCCACTGCCCGGGTCAGACGCTGGGTCCCGCCAGCCCCGGGCATCACCCCGATGTTGATTTCAGGCTGACCGAACTGGGCCGACTCCGACGCCAGGATCAAATCACAAGCCATAGCCAGCTCGCACCCTCCTCCCAGGGCATATCCGCTGACGGCGGCCACGATGGGCTTGGAGATGCGACGAATCCGATCCCAATCGGCAAAGGGATCCTGATGAAGCATTTCCACAGATGTCGCCTGGGCCATCTCCCCGATATCCGCCCCGGCGGCAAAAGCTTTCGGCCCACCTGACAGCAGAATGGCGCGCACGTTTTCATCCCGGTCAAAGCTTTCCAGTTGCTTGACCAGGTCCGCCACCATCTGACGATTCAAGGCATTGAGCACCTCCGGGCGGTGAAGCCGGATCCAGCCCACTCCTTTTTCAACAGACACCTTGAGAAAACCGGACTCCAAATATCCCACCCCTTCCAACTTGATTAAAGCGCTTACATTTCTGTCAATTTCGATTTAACGTTCTATTCCCCCTACAGCCACTATTTTATCAAATGTGGCCACCAGATGTCAGTAAGCTGCTTTACAGGGATAAAGCAAAAGAAAAAAGCCCTTTCGGGCTTCTCGTCACAGGACATAACTGCTAGTGTCCTCCAGACATTCCCGGCAAACGATTTTTCCCTTGAAATGGAACAGGGATTCGCTGGAATCACAAAAGATACAGGAGGGATTATACTTCCGCAACACAATTTGCTCATTCTCCATGAATATTTCCACCCCGTCTTGGGCGTGAATATTCATTGTTTCCCGTAATTCCTTGGGCAAGACAACTCGGCCCAGATGGTCCACTTTTCGGACGATCCCGATTCCTTGCATCCACCATTCCTCCCATCCCCCGATTTAACAAGCAGAAAGGGAGAGATCGGCTTGCAAAAACGGGGGGAGAACGCAGGCCCATCGGATCCCCGCCTGGAACAAGGCATTCTCTGGATGAAGGATTTACCCTTTTCGGTCACTGGGCGCATTTTCCTTTTCTTGGGAATTTCCGTTCCCGCCCGTACCCGAAGTGTCGTTGTCTTCACCGGTTCTGGTCTCCGAGGGTGGATCTTCCGATCCACCCTCGGATGGGGTTTCCTCATTCGGCTCAGGTTCCGTCTTGGTCGAACGCTCCTTTCCCGGATCGGTACCACTCTTCTCCTGTTCCCCTTTGGAGTTGTGGTCCTTATCTTCATCGGGAGGTTGTTGCGGATCCGTATCCTTGGGATCTTCCGGTTCCCCCTGATCCGACTTGATTTCCGAATCCTGTCGGTTCATGATCTCCAGCCATTCGGCTTTCGTCAGTGGGTATCTCTCTTGGAAAGATTCCAGAATGGCCACCAAGTCCGGAGAGTGATTGTCTATTTCACTGATCTCAATCTCATATCCTTCTTCACAGGCCAGAAGCCACCAAGCATATTTGGTTGGAGACACCCCGTATTCCTTAGCCCGGCTTTTCAGTTCGTCCGGAAGAGACATGGTGTACAGTAACTGAGTGTCTTTCAATTCCGGATTCCGGCCCACCTTTTCTTTAATATTGTTCAGTGTGCCCTCGAAATCCAGTTCCTCTCCGGCAAGGATTCTGGAATTGGATGGCATCTGGGACAGAAATACCCCGTTCTCCGTATTCAGCAGTCCCTTGTAATCAGTTTTGGCATGGGCCAGCAGAGTGGTAACAAAGTCGTCGACATGGACCCCCTTGAAAACCATGTCCCCCTTGATCCGATCCGCCAGCTTCTTTCCCTTGCCGTTCACCCCGTCGACAGAGATCACTTTATTATCCTTGTTCAACCCGATCACCAGACTGGATTCCGTATCATCGAGATAAACATAGGATTGGGCATTGACATCCACCGGCTGAAACAGCGGCAGGATCATCGCAATCACCAACACTGCCGCCGCCAACCCTCCCATGAGCCAGGGGTTTTGTCTCAACCATCTCAAGCGGCTGGTCTTCTCCCGCACAGCGAAGTGGACTTCCTCGCCCAACCTGGCTTCCCGACCCGGATGGGGAATTTTCAGAAACTCCCCATCCGGTGTCATCACGATCCAATGCCGTTTACCGACCTCCATCAAAATTCCTTTCTGCACCATCGCCACCTCCTTTCCTGTCAACGGCCGGCAGGCCGAGATATTCCCGGATCGTGGGCAGGTCCTCAACCAGAATGACCACCAACGCGATCAGGTAATTTCGGTGCCGCTTCAATGTTCGCCTGTGGCAACCGATGTTCTCGGCAAACCCCTTTTTCAGACGCTTTTGTTTATAAAACTGCTCCAACCATTCTTTTTTGGAAGCGATCCGCCGGGCGATATTCTGGAGATTTTCCCGGGTGTCCCGATGTTTGGGAGAGCCCTTCACCAAATCATTCAGGGAAATTTTAAATCGTCGAAGGTGATTTTCAAACTCCTCCAGATCCGACCTTCGTTTCTCATCCAGTTCTCGATCGTAATGCTCTTCAAAAGATTTTCGAATCACTTCCGGGTAGGTCGGTTCGTTATCCTTTGAATCGGCGGATACCAGCGGTACCTGGTTGAAGTGCCTGGTCTCACTCCGGAAGTAATCGGTTAACCTTCTCCGAATCACCGTAAAGGCAAAGGAGTGGAATTTGGTACTCTGATCGGATCGGTAGCTGTTTATCGCTTCATTGAAGCCAAGGAGTGCCACCGAATACTCATCATCTTGTTTGGTAATGTTTCGGATGCAAATTTTGGAGGCCACTTTGAGAATATATGTCTGATTCTCATCGATCAGCTCTTCCCGAACGTCGGGATCGTTTCGGGCTTTCAGCACGCGCTCCTTCAAAACAGTTACCTGCAGATTGTGATCACCATCCCCCGGGCCATGCAATGCCGACACCTCTCCCTACATTATATATTCGGAGCTTCGCACCATTTTTAGGTCCGGTTTGGACCTTTTCTCTCTTTCTCCTGTGTCGGTTAAACCGTCCTTTTGGCGGAGAATCACCGGGAATAGCGGAGAATCATACCAGACATTCTTTAAGATAAAAGGAGGTTGTAATATGAAAAAAGAAGGACATCCTGACTAAATCGGGCGACCGATCCCGAGCTTGCACCGGGCCCGATGAACCCCTGCAAACCGATGCATCACCCGAAGTGATTCGTCGCAAAGAATACACGCGGGTGGTGCAGTTGAAGGAAAAATACAACCGGTACTGAGCATTCCCCCGGAATGATTCCGGGGGATTTTCATAATTTACGCAGTGTCTGTGGCAGGGAAGTTTACCGATGGGCCTGACAGCAACTTATATTATAAACTTCCCGACTCTTTTTCGAAATGTAATTCTCAGAAAAAGGGCCCGTTTTTTAAACAACGGGCCCTTTTGGATCCATAAACTTTTTTATGAATGGACACCCCGCACCGCTTCCACGGCTTGAGGATTCTCCAGAGAAGAAAGATCCCCAGCTTCCTTTCCAGTATAAGCCGCCTTGATCGCCCGTCGCAGGATTTTTCCATTCCGGGTTTTGGGCAGATCAGACACAAAGTGAATCTCCTTGGGTTTCAGCGCTTTCCCCATTTTTTCAACGATGGAAGTCATTAAATTCTGTTTCAGCCCCTCATCCGGCACAAAGCCCGGTTTTAAAACCGCAAAACAGACGGCTGCCTCTCCCTTGTCCGGATCCGGCACCCCGATGGTAGCCGCCTCCAGTACCGCAGCGTGATCCACCAGGATTGACTCCACCTCTGCCGGACCCAACCGCTTCCCGGCGATTTTCAAGGTGTCATCGGAGCGACCGGTGATATACCAGAATCCCTCATTCTCCGCCAGAACCCAGTCACCGTGCACCCAATGGTCAGGCCAACGGCTCCAGTAGGTCTCTTCGTAACGTTGAGGGTCCTTCCAAAAACCACTGGTCATTCCGACCCAGGGTTGGCGGATCACCAGCTCTCCCACCTCTCCGCGGACCGGCTGCCCCTCGCCATCCAGGACTTCCACATCCATCCCCGGCATGGGTCCATTGAAAGAGCAAGGGGCGATCGGCTTCATCAAGTTGCCGGCAAGAATTCCCCCGGAAATCTCCGTTCCGCCGGAATAATTCCAGATCGGAACCCTTTTCTTGCCGACTTGTTCAAACAACCACTGCCATGGCTCAGGATTCCAAGGTTCCCCGGTGGAACCGAACACCTTCAGACTGCTCAGATCGTGTCGATTGACCCAGTCCTCCCCGTGTTTCATCAGGGCGCGGATCGCCGTCGGGGATACCCCCAGATGGGTGACACCGTGGGTCTCCACCAGCTTCCACAGCCGATCCGGTTCGGGATAATCCGGCGTTCCTTCAAACAGAAGCATGGTCGCCCCGTTCATCAAAGCGCCAAACACCATCCACGGTCCCATCATCCAACCCATGTCGGTCATCCAAAAGAGGATGTCCCCTTCCTTCACATCCATCATGTATCCCGCATCAAAACCGGATTTGACCGGAAACCCCGCATGAACATGGACAGTTCCTTTCGGACGACCGGTGGTACCGGAGGTGTAAATGATCATAAAAGGGGTGTCGGCATCGGTCGCTTCAGATGAATGCGCTTTCACATCAGTGATCAGGTCGGCCCAATCCACATCCCGCTTCCCGTTGCGGGGACAGTCCTTCCGCTGGAGCCGGTTGACGATGACCACTTTCTCCACACTGGGGGCGAGATCCGCGGCTTTGTCCGCTTCCTCCTTCATGGGGATCACTTTTCCCCGTCGCAGGAACCCGTCGGCAGTCACCAGCACCTTGGCTTCGCAATCCCTTAACCGGGTAGCCACAGCATCTGCTCCGTAACCGGAGAAACAAGGGGTGAAAACAGCTCCGATCCGGGCGGCTGCCAGCATGGTGATCACGTTTTCAGCCACCATGGGCAGATAGATGGCAATCCGATCCCCCGGGCCGACATTTAACTTGCGAAGACCGTTGGCCAAGGCGTTGACCTCTTCCCAAAGCTGTTGGTAGGTCAGCTTCCGGACCTCTCCGTCATCCCCTTCCCAGATCAAGGCCAACCGATGGCGAACATCGGGATTTTTCACAAACCGGTCCAGACAATTGTGAGCCACATTGATCTTTCCATCCACAAACCACCGGGTCCAGGGGACTCCATTTGAACTGTCCTTCACCTGTCGATACGGTTGGAACCAATCCAGTTCCATATCTTCCTCCACCGCCTTCCAAAACCAGGCGGTGTCCTGAACCGAACGTTTATGGAATTCGTCATAGTCCATCATCCCGTGTTTCTTCATCAACTGGTACAACTTCATCTCTTTCACTTGATCTTCCTTTGGAAACCAGACCGCCTTGTTCACGGGTCACTCCCCCATTCGGATTCTTTTCTGCTTCTATTCTAAACAGTCTCAACCCAATGGTCAAAATCTCTCGCATCTCCCTGTGGTCATCCACCGGATTTGGGGTACAATCAAAGTGAGACGAAGAAGTGTTGTGATGACTGCGTTTTGAAGGCGGTCGGGATTGGGTTTCACATGACCTTTTCGTTGTTCTTTCGATCCAAAATCACTCCATGTCAAACCCAACCCTCCCTTGTGAAAACGGCTTTTTCACAATTCTTCAAGGGACTTGTACAGAAACAGGTGATGTATCATGGACAAAAGATATCTGAAACGGACTATCCTGAAAAAAGAGATCATGAGCGACCACTTGGGGGAGACACGCCAGTTGCAGGTGTACCTGCCCCCGGAGTATGACGGGAGTCAATCCTATCCCGTCATTTACCTGCAGGACGGGGACGATTATTTCAACATGGGCCGCTTGGCCACCCAGGCCAATCGACTGATCTTGGACGGACATGCCCATCCTTTCGCGGCGGTGGCCATTCCCGTCGATAAAAAGAAGCGAACCTCGGAGTATGCTCCCCATGGCGAGCGAAACCCTCTGTACTTGCGCTTTTTCACAGAGGAATTGGTGCCGATGGTGGAGCGGGAATTTCCTGTTGCCGCTTCCGTCGATGATCGTGTCCTGGGGGGCTCTTCCCTCGGCGGTACCGTTTCCTTGCACCTGGCACTGAATCACCCAGATCGTTTTCGACAGATTCTCTCCCAGTCCGGGGCCTTTCTCCCCCCCACCTTGGAAGCAATCCGTCGGGTGGAATCCCTGGAAGGATTGAAGATCTATCAGACCGTGGGAAAGTCGGAATCCGATGTCCCCACCCACATGGGCTCCCTGAATCTGTTGGCACGCAATCGGGAGGTTTGTCGTGCTCTCCAGGAGAAGAATGCCCGGGTCCTCTATTCGGAACAGGAGGGCGGGCATACCTGGGGATTCTGGCAGAAAGATCTTCCCCAGGCTCTGTTGACTTTTTTCGGAAAATGACTAAGCGTTGTGGAAAGGCTGTTCAAGAACGTTTTTTTATCACAACATTTCTAAGCGGTCCCGAGCGGGACCGCTTTTTTTTACCTGAAATTTATCCCCGGGAAGTTAACCAATTCTGAAAAACTTCCACAGACTCCGCCACCAGTTGGGGCTTGGGATCAAAGGGTCGGGAGTCACTTCCGACGAACCATCGGACACCGACTGTACCCACCCCCGCCGCCAAACCGGCGTGGACATCCCCCGGAGAATCACCGACATAGATTCCCTCCTCCGGTGAGCAACCCAACTGGGAAAGAGCCTTTTGAATCCCTTCAGGATGAGGTTTGTATCGGCGAACATCTGAACCGGTCACCAATATGTCAACCAGGTCAGCCATCTCCAGCTTGGCCAGGGAAATCTCGGCACTTCTGCGTCCTTTTCCAGTAACCACACCCACCTGGTAACCGTTCTCCTTCAGGTCGCGAAGGAGTTGAAGCATCTGAGGCACCTGCTCCACTTCTTCCTCATGAAACTTCTGGTACAAAGAATAGTATTCCTCCAGAGAAGCCTCCAGTTGCTCTTCTGGTACTCTCTGGCGGATGATCTCTTCCTCCGGCGGACCGAACAGCGATAGAATCTCCTCATCAGAGCGCTCCCTTCCGTCCACTCCTCTCCACATTTCCCGGAAAGAACGGTAGACCAACGGAAGTGTATCAGCCAAGGTCCCGTCAAAATCAAACAGCACTGCCCGGATCACACGAGCCACTCCCTTCATTCTTTCTTCCCGAAAGATGCCAGTTCCGCTGGTTGAATGAGCACCTTGCCTGTACCGGTAAAGTCCAGTTGGAATGTCTCGCCGGAGGAGCGGCCCAGTAAGGTTTTCAGATTGATGTCCGTTTTCAACTGAGGGGATACACCGGATGTCCAGCCGATCACAGCATTGGGGTCCACCACCACCGGGGCCTCCAGGGCGATCGGTTTTCCGTGGGAACTGATGGCCACAAAGCCGTTCCCCGTCAGCCTGCAGGTAAAGAGTCCCCCGGAAGCGATTCCCGCCCCCCGGATCATGGAGATATCCCAATCGATAGTCTTCTCAAAAGCCAGCAAATGACGTCCCTCCACAAACAGGATCTCCCCTTCCAGCTTCAATATGGTGACTTCCGCCCCATCATCGGCCAGAAAAAGGTCTCCCCGCCCTGTCGCCTCCATCAGTGGAAAGCCCTCACCGGTCAATTTCTGCTTAAACCACTTGCCCATCCCGCCGGCGGTGCTTCGAAATTTGATCTCTCCCTGATAAGCCACCATGCTTCCCGCTCGGCAATACACCCTGTCCGTAACATGTATTTTCAATGCCCGGCTGTTCTGTTTGACAAAAGCTTGCGCAGCCTCCACTTCCTCAGCTTGATCCAGAAGCTGTTGCAAGGTTTCCGCCATCAGATCTCTTCCGTTACGAAAAACTTACAAAACTCTACAAAGAGTCTATGTTTTCTTCCTGATTCATCGTGTCCCGCTTCGGCACGTACTCCCTACAACGGTTTGTATAACACTCCACAGGCGTAAATTCCCGTGTAACTCACGGTACATATTAGCGTTGTCTTGAAATGACTAAGACGCTAATTTAGCTAAGTTAATAGAAGCATTTAAGTCACGATCTAGATTGAGTCCGCAATCACACTTTATCCAACGGTCGGATAACCTCAGACCTTTATGGATTTGACCACAACTGGAACATGTTTTGCTTGAAGGATACCAACGATCAGCCATAACTAGCTCAATGTTGTACCACTTACATTTATACTCCAGTTGTCGTCTGATTTCATAGAAGTTACACTGCTGGATGTGTTTAGCCAGGTGTTGATTCTTCATCATCCCTTTTACATTCAAGTCTTCAATGACAATATGAGAAGGCTTGGTTTTCACGATCTCTGTTGTCATTTTATGAATGTAATCTTTTCGGATGTTGTTGATGTGACTTCTCAACTTAGCTATACTCTTTTCGAGTTTTATAAGGTTGCGTGTTTTCCGGTAACCGTTTCCCTCCTTATTCATTTGATATTTACGAGAAGCCCTTCTTTGTAACCTTTTGAAACGCTTCTCAAGTCGTTTCACTTTGCCTGACTTATTGATGTTTTTATATGCTTTCCCTGTGCTGAGTGTGGCGAGTGTTTTTATCCCCAAGTCGATTCCAATGGGCTGATTAGTAGGTTTGGAGTGATCCACATACTCGGGAACTTCTACTGTAATGGAGACAAACCAGTGAATCCCTTCCCGTCCAATACGGTAAGACAGAGGTTTGAAATTCTCTGGTAGGGTATCTGTTTCAGCCAGTCGAATCCAACCGATCTTTTCAAGTCGGATTCGGGTTGGTTCCAGTTTTACTTTGTACGGATCGTTGTAGAAGCTCCACTTGGATCGTCTTCGACTCTTAAATCTTGGGAATTTAGCTAATCCCTTAAAAAACCGTTTAAATGCTTCATCACAATCCTTAATTGCCTGCTTGGTTATGTTATTGCTAAAATTGTACAACCACTTGTATTCATCCGTCTTTTTCAGTTTCGTAAGATGTTTTCGTAAATCCCCTTGGCTATAACTCTTCTTTGTTTCCTCATAGTGGGATTTTTTCTGGTTCAATGCCCAGTTGTATGCCCATCTTGCTACATGTGCGGATTGTTCCAACTGTGTACGTTGTTTATTGTTCGGATTTAATCGGATTTTGCAGGCTTTTATCATCGTTAGCCAACTCCTTGACCAACTTTTTCGCTTTATTAGCACGTTTGCCCTGTAGCTTACAACTGAACACTGTCACAATCTGAACCAGGTCTTCTACAAGTTCTTGTTCTTCTGTTTTCTCTGTATGATCGATGATCTCGATCTGACAATCATACAAAGATGCTATATATTCGATTAGCTCAAACCCAAAGCGTACCAGTTGATCCTTGTAAAGAACTACAACCCCATCCACTTCCCCTTGTGTTATGCGTTTGATGACCTGTTGGAGTCCCTTTTTTGTGTAGTTGATTCCACTCCCTACGTCAGAGATGATCTCAAAGGGTTTCCCTTGAGCGATAAGATATCTTTGCATGTTTTCGATTTGTCGTTCCAAGTCGTCTTTTTGTTTGTTACTGGATACACGACAATATCCAATTGTTATCTTCTCTATTTGTTTTTTGGATTCAATCCCAAGTAATCCCTCAACTGCTTTTCACTGTAGTATCGATACCCACTATCCGTGATCACCGCCGGTATAAGTGTCCCTTTTTTGTGCCAATTACGCAGTGTCTGTTGCGTAACACCGATTTTCTTTGCAAACTGCCCAATAGAATAAATTTTCAAAATCCCCTTACTATTCAGGTGAGCTAAAGTTTATAATTAGCAAAGAGGTTTTTATAAACTTTTATATGTGTAACTTAACTGTTATCCACCTCCCTCTTAAAAAAGCGCCGCCTTTCGTGCAAAGGCGGCGCCATAGCTTTTTCCGACAATCAGCAGTATTTGTCATAAGCGCTGGACAGATTGGCCGAGATTTCTTCCAGTGACCGGTCCTCAATCTCGTGACGTTGCACCATGTGAACGATCTTGCCGTCTTTCATCAGAGCGAAGGACGGGGAAGAAGGCGGATATCCCTCAAAGTATTCCCGGGCCTTCGCCGTTGCCTCCCGATCCTGACCGGCAAAAACCGTGAACAGATGATCCGGCTTCCTCTCGTTATTCAGGGAATGGGCCACTGCCGGACGTGCCAGACCGGCGGCACATCCACAGACAGAATTGACCACCACCAAGGCGGTCCCCTTTGCCCCTTTTTTCTCCAGCGCTTCCACCACTTCTTCAGGTGTCCGCAACTCTTCAAAACCGATCCGGGTCAACTCGTCCCGCATCGGCTGAACCATCGATTGCATCTGTTGAATATAGAAATCTTGCGCCATTTCAGGATCCCTCCTTCACTGATTATTGTATCCCAACCATTCCCTTCAGTCTACAAAGAGGTGGTGACTTCCCCCCATCTCCGGTAAGATGGGAGCAGAAACCAGTGCGGCCCGACATGGGAGTGGGACGAATCGACGATTTCCCTGCCACCGGAATAGACAAGTCCGTTTCGGAGCATCCTCCACTAATGAGGAAGAACCTGAAGAACAAAGGCGGAATGAAGGATGACTCAGACCGATCACAAGAATAACACCCGTCGCCGGGAAACCCCCTCGGGACATCTCCGTTCCTTCGGATGGATGTTACTTGTTACAGCGATTGCTTTTGCGTCAGTGGGATCCCGGTATTTTCCGACATCGATCACCTTGACGGTGATCCTGGTCATGGCCGGAATCCAACTTATCTTGCAACTGACCAGTTTCATGCATCTGGATCGGCGCAGTCAGATTCCGATCCTGTTTATGACGGCCGGACTCGGTTTCAGCGCGATCATCGTCGTCGGTATTTATTTTATGCGAGGATAACCCTCCACAGTCGCCTGTTTTAAACAGAACAGGCGCACTCGGCAATGATTATTCCGAAAATAACGACTTGGTGCACCCATCCTGCTGGTTCCACCTTTAAAAATGGTTGATTTTTCATGGAAAGAAATTTTTATATATGTCTGTTTTTTATTTTATAATAGGATCAATTGGTCTATTTCACTCAACTTATGTGGAATAAATTAAATGAGGTGATCCCGTGAGCCTTCTGGAAATCCATGAAATTGGCGAAGTGATTCGCAAAGTGAGAAAGGAACGCGGTCTTCGCTTGGAAGACCTGGCAGACGAAAACATTTCCCCCGCCACAATCAGCAACATTGAACGCGGGGTTCCCCACGTTAACCTGGAAAAAACCAAGTATCTTCTGAAAAAACTGGAACTGGACCTTGAAACTCTCCCCAGTCTGATGGTCAGTGAACAACAGGAGCTGGAAGAGACCAAGTTCGAACTTTTTAAAGTGGAACTCTTGTTGGATATTGAAGATCTGAACCAAGCTCAAGAAAACCTGGAAAAACTGAATCTGGATGATGGACACCCCCTTGCCGCCACTGCTCATTTTCTGAAAGGAAAACTGAACCGTTTAAAAAAGAATTGGAAACGGGCCGAACGTTCTTTTTTCAACGCCATCCGCCTGGTCCATCAGGGCAATCCGGACCGGGAGAGCAACATTGAGGCTGCTGCCTACAATGAACTGGGTCTCAACAGTTTCGGTCAGAATGATATGAAACAGGCACTCAAGTATACGGAAAACGGCTTAGCAGCTTTCCAGTCCGGAGGAGAGCGACCTCAATACGAATCCATTCTCAAACGGAACCGGGCCATTTACCTGGAACGGTTGGGCCGGTTGGGGGAAGCGATGCAAATCGTGCAGGAAGCCTGGCCTCAGATTCCTGAAATGGTTCAAATCGAAACCGTCCTCAGTTTCTACTGGTTGCGGTCTGACCTCCTCCGACGGTCCCAAATGTTTGATGAAGCCGTCGCCTATGCCAAAGAAGGGTTGGAGTTGGCGCGCATCAACCGTCATCATGATTCCATGTTTGATCTGTGGACCGTGCTGGGCAGTGTCTATATGAATAAAAAGCAATGGGATCAAGCGGAATCCAGCTTCGAAATGGCTTTGAAATTGGCTGACAAGATCCAACACGAAGATAAACTGGCCACCGTCCACGCCCGTTTGGGTGTCCTGTATATGAACCGATCCGAAGGGGGAAACCCTTTGGAAACCATCCGGAAAGCCATCGAAATCGGAGAACGGACGAACAGTGCCACACGCCTGTGCTACGCCCTGCAGGTCATGGGGGATTATTACCGGAAACAGGATAAACCGGAGGAAGCCATCCACTACTACAACAACATGCTGAAACTGGCTCAGAAGCATGACTACAAAAAAAAGGAATACCTCGCCCTGTTCCGTCTGTCTCAATGTTATGAGACTGTGGACGAGCAGGAATTCCACCAATGCTTGCGCAATCTGTACCGAGTACAGCAGGAATTACAAGAGGAAGAAGCCTGCTTTCAGGAAGAGATGGACTAAAAAAGGCGATGGGATTTCATGAATTCCTTTCACCCGGGTGAACACCCGGTTTTTTTGTATCGGTTGAGGGATGAATCGCCGAGTTCACCGCGCCCCAGCCCCTGTACCGTTGCCCGATTCACCACTGGATCGGGGATAGGGTCACTGTTTCCTTGTCATCTCCTCCCTTCTCTCCACAGCTTTAATCCTTCGCCTCGCCAATGTGACAAATTCCGCCATCGCCGGTGATCTCCATTTGTCCTTGTGCCAGGCGAGCTGGGTGGAAACGCGATCTTCATGGTGGAGCCAGGGCAACTGGATCAATCGTCCCTCTTCCAGTTCCCTGTCCACGGTCATGCGGGGGAGGTAGGCAATGCCCAAGCCATTGATGGTGCATTGTTTGATCGCCTCAATATTCCAAAAATCGATCCGTTGCCCAACACTCTTTCCGGCCTTTTTCAGCCGGTTTTCCAATAAGGTGCGATAACTGCAACCCAACTCCGTCTGCAACAGGGTCTCCCCGATCAGGTCGCGGGGAAGAATCTGCTTTTTCCCCGCGAGGGCATGGCCCGGCGGGGCCACCAGTACCAGTTCTTCCTGGATCAGGGTTTCCGTATACAAGTCGGGTTCCCTGCGTTCCTCATCCAAGAGAAAGGCGAGGTCCATCTCCCCTTCCTTTAACTTGGTTCGCATATTGCGACACTGTCCGGGAAACAGTTCCAGTCGGACTCGGGGATACCGCTTTCGGAACTCATGGAGAATGGACGGCAATCTGTAGACGAGCAAGGATTCCGCCGACCCGATCCGCAACGGGCCCGCCGGTGCCTCCGGATTGCCGATGGTTTCCGCCGCTTCCCGGGACAAGCGGACCATCTCTTTCGCATAAGGCAAAAGACGCTTGCCGGCATTGGTCAATACCGTCCGTTTCCCCAAGCGGTCAAAAAGTGGACTACCCAGTTCCTCCTCCAGCTTATGGATATGGGCGGTAACCGTTGACTGGGCATATCCCAACTCCTCCCCGGCCCGACTGAAGCCACCCTTTTCCGCCACGGTTCGAAACGTTTTCAGATGACGCAGTTCCATGACACCCTCCTCCTTTTTCCTGTCATTATAAATCCCGATCGTTTAAATCGGAATCATCCATTTAACAGATAAAACAGGGGGAACTATAATGAGAGGCGATCGGTTCCTCCTTGAAAGGTGGGACCGGTCCCGGAATCCAGGGATCATCCTGATGCCTCCGTGTTCATTTCTATCACGAAAGGAGACTTTCAATCCCCGTGAAGATCTTCACTCTGCTGGGAAGTTCCCGTAAAAACGGCAATACAGAACAGTTGGCAAACCGGGTGACCACCGGATTGTCTGTCACCACCCTCCGCCTGAAAGAGACCCGAATCCTGCCGATCGATGATCTCCGTCACGAACCCGGCGGATTTCAAGCCGTGGACGACGACTATGACAAATGTGTGAAACAGATGGCCGAGCATGATGTATTTCTTTTCGCCACCCCCCTCTACTGGTACGGGATGACCGGACGGATGAAAAATTTTGTCGACCGCTGGTCCCAATCCCTCCGGGATACGGATTGGTCCTTTCGCGAAGCAGTGCAGGGAAAACAGGCGATTGTCGTCCTCACCGGCGGTGACTCTCCCAAAATGAAGGGCTTACCACTCATTCAGCAGTTCCACTGGATCTTTGATTTTGCAGGCATGACCTTCCTCGATTATGTCATCGGAACGGGAAATAAGCCGGGGGAAGTACTTCAAGACGAAGCCGCCCTTGCCAAGGCGCAATCCCTCAATCAGCTGCTCCGCACACTGAAATGAATCTTCATCACATCCCTCCCCCGCTGATTCCCGCGGGGGATTCCTCTTGGTACCGCTTGTTTATCCGGATGTCAAATGATATAACAGTTGTGAAATCTTTTTATTTCCCCGCATTGGGGGATCATCACTCACAGGAGGGACTTATGCAGGATCTTCAAAAAAACATCACCGCCGTCCTCGAAGCTCTGAAATACAGCCCGGAAAACCTTCCCTTGAAAAAGCATGCGGCTCAATTGTTGATACAAGCAGGAAGACACGAGGAAGGAATTCTTCATCTGGAAGAGATCCTGGAGAAGGAGTCAGACCCGGACACCGTCTGCCTGTTGGCCCAGGCTTGGTATGACCAGGGACAGTTCCGGAAAGCACAGGCTTGTTTGCAACGGATCACAGGTGAAACCACAGCACAGATGCTGATGCTCGCAGCCAAAATCGCACTTGCCCTGGAAGACCCCCAGGAGGCCGCTGACCGCTATGAGGAAGCCCTGGAACGGGATCCCTCTCTGGAAGATCGGGAGTTTCGGGAAGAATTGCAGCAGCAGGGCGTCAAAGCGAAGGCCCGGATGAAAGTGCTGGAGTTCCAAAAAGACCCCTCTGACCATGACTTGGAACGTCCCACCCTCACCTTTCAGGATGTGGGCGGGCTGGAACAGCTGAAAGAAAATATCCGCATGAACATTATCTATCCCTTTCAAAACCCTGATCTGTTTCGTTCCTATGGTAAGAAAACCGGCGGTGGCATCTTGTTGTACGGCCCTCCCGGCTGTGGCAAAACCTTTATTGCCCGGGCAACCGCCGGGGAGTGCAACGCCCATTTCGTCAGCTTGGACATCCACCAGATCCTGGATTTTTATATCGGACAAAGTGAGAAAAATCTGCACGAACTTTTTGAGACTGCCCGCCGCCATGCCCCCACCATCATCTTTATCGATGAACTGGACGCGATCGGAGGCTCCCGGCAAAAGGGACAGTCGCCCCACACCCGGGCTTTGACCAACCAACTGCTGAATGAGATGGATGGAATCCACTCCGATAACCGAGACATTCTCGTCCTGGGAGCCACCAACACCCCCTGGTTTGTCGATTCCGCCCTGCGGCGGCCGGGACGGTTTGACCGGGTGTTGTTTGTCGCACCTCCTGATCTGGAGGCCCGGGTGGAGATTTTGCATATCCATTTGAAAGAGAAGCCTGTGGAGGAGATCGACTATGTGAAGGTGGCGAAAAAAACAGATCGCTTCTCCGGAGCGGACCTGCGTGCTGTGGTGGATACCGCCGCCGACATGGCGATCCGGGAAGCGATGAAAACCGGCCAAAAGCGTCCTATCACCACTTCGATGCTCATCCAGGCTGTCAAAGAGGTAAAACCCTCCACCCTGGAATGGTTGTCCACCGCCAAAAATTATGCCACCTACAGCAATGAGGCCGGAACCTATGATGAGATTCTGAAGTACCTGAATAAGTAGGAGGAGACATCATGTCTGCCACCGGAATCGATGTCTCGCTGGAATTTGACCGGGCAGAACAGGCGATCCAGATCGGACGCTACGATCTCGCCTTACAGCGGATAGCCAAAGTTCTGACCGCTGAGCCGGATCATGCCGGTGCCCACTATTTGATGGCCCGGGCGGAATATCTGAAGGGACAGCCTCAGCGGGCGCTGGAATCCATTGTCAAGGCGGTCCGTCTTCAACCGGACCACGCTTTGTATCTGGCCTTTCACGGAGTTCTTTTGGAAATCAACAAGAAAAAGACCGAGGCGGACAAAGCTTTTCAACAGGCTCTCCGGATGGATCCCGATCACGATCTCATCCATTATTGGTACGCGAATTTTCTTTTCCAAGACCGCCGGGAATTGAAGCGGGCACTGAACCACATCCAAAGGGCTCTGGAGCTGGATCCCGGGGACGCGGATTATCACACCCTCCACGGGCGGATCCTGGTGGAAAAAAAGAAACCCGAGGCAGCCCGGAAAGCTTTCCAAACGGCTCTCCGGATGGATCCCGAGGGGCTGAACATCCATTATAATTACGGGTTGTTCCTGCTGAATCAAAACCATCCCAAAGAAGCTTTCGAATATCTGCGGGAAGCTATCCGGATCGATCCGGAAGATCCGGACATCCGGAAAGCCTTCCTCGTTTCCCTGAAAGCGAAGCATCCGGTCTACGATCTGTTTTGGTCCTGGGCCCTGTTCATGTCGCGAATCGGACGATGGCGTTGGGTTTTGATCATCGGGCTGTTTATCTTCTTTCGCCCCCTTTTCCTTCTTCTCCTTCTCTTTACCATCCTGTTTTGGATTGTAGATCCCTTGTTCAACTTCCTGATCCGGCGGGGGTGGATTCAATGAGGCGGGGGAAATCTTAGCAACTGCCCGAAATATTCAATGAATCGCTTCAATACCCCTGACCGGCTGATCTTCTCCCCATTCGCCGGGATACCCGCATGGATCCTCCGGGCGCTGGAAGAACAGGGGATTTAAATGGGATTGAACCCCCCTCACGTTGGTTTACGTGAGGGGGGTGATCAATGGGGCATCCGAATCACCGGCTTGATCGTAACTCCGGTCTCGGAATCCTTGATCGCTTGATTGATATCATCCAACTCGTAAAAGCGGATCAGCCGGTCAAATGGAAACAAGCCTTTTTTATAGAGAGCGATCAATTGCGGGATAAACACTTGTGGAATGCTGTCCCCTTCGATCACCCCGCGGATGGTCTTCTCTTGAATCAGGACGTCATTCATATCCAGTTCCACCGTGGCACCGAAGGGAGGGGCTCCAACTACTGCGGTCATCCCCATAAATGTCAGGGATTCGACGGCTTGCCTCAGAACAGCGGGCACCCCGGTGGTCTCTACGGAGTATTTCACTCCTGTATCCAGCAACTTCCGGATCGCTTCCACCGCATCTTCATCTTTCCCATTGATCGTATGGGTTGCACCCAGTTCCTTGGCAAGTTGGAGACGTTGATCATGAACATCAATGGCGATAATCGGCGTGCATCCCACCGCCCGGGCCGCCATCAGCGCACTCAAGCCGACCGCACCACAACCGAAACAGGCGATACTGGATCCCGCCCGGGGGTTCAAGGTATTCAGTACAGCACCGGCCCCGGTTTGAATCCCGCAACCCAAGGGGCCGAGAATGTTCAGATCCACCTCCCTGTCCACTTTCACCACATTCTGCTCACTGGTCAGTTAAGTTGCAAAGGAAGATTGGCCAAAGAAAGTGGTGAGATACTCTCCGTCCCGATGGATGCGACGGGGAGGGTTCGGACTGTCCACGATGAAATTCAGTTCTGTAAAATTCTCACAAACGTATGGGTGACCTGTGAGACAATTCTTGCATCGTCCACAATAGGCAAAAGATAGGACCACATGATCCCCTTCCGATACACTCTTCACGCCATCGCCCACTTTTTCCACCACTCCCGCCCCTTCATGCCCGAGCACTGCCGGGAGGGGAACGGGATATTCCTGATCCCGGGCCACCATATCCGTATGACAGGTTCCCGAGGCCACAACCTTGACCATCACCTCCCCTTCTTTGGGATCTTCCAATTGGACTTGCTCCACATAAAAAGGTGATCCTTTTTCTGTCGTGATCGCTGCTTTGATTTCCATATCGGCTCCTCCTGTACCTGTACATTTTAGGACAATCGGATTAGGTGAGACCTGCGTGACCATCTCCGATCTCTTATAAAAAGCGCCTAGCGAGACCAAGGAGCGAAGCGGCCCAGGCGAGACTTGTGCTCCCCTGAATTCTCTGCCGGTCACACAGGCCCGCCTCCCAATATTGGTTTAATCAGACACACCCTAATTCGGATCAAAAGGGTAGTCCCGTTCCTTTTCCTGTACTGAAATCCATTTCACCGTCGTAAACTCATCCAATGCCCATTCTCCGCCGAACCGGCCCAATCCCGAGTCTTTCTCCCCGCCAAAGGCGATCACCGGTTCATCATTGACCGGCTGGTCGTTGACGTGGATCATGCCCGTTTCGATCCGGTGAGCAACTCTCACCCCCCGTTCGATGGTGCCGGCATGTACCGACCCGCTCAATCCGAAAGAAGTGTCATTGGCCACCTGGATCGCCTCTTCTTCCCCGTCCACAGGAATCACTGCGGCCACCGGCCCGAAGATTTCATTTTTAGCAATCGGCATCTCATTGGTGACATCCGCCAGAATCACGGGATCCATAAGGGTTCCCCTGGCACTGCCTTCCAGAACCGCTTGGGCCCCTTGGCGTTTACTCTCTTCCACCATCTCCTGGATTCTCTTCACTTCCGAAGGTTTGATCAATGGACCGATATCGGTCTCTTTCTTCAGGGGGTCGCCCACTTTTAACGATGACACCCTCTCCTTCAGCTTTTCGAGAAAGGGCTCGTACACTCGTCGGTCGACAATCATTCGGTTGATCGACATACAGATTTGCCCCTGATGCATAAACTTGCCGAAGGCGGCTGCCCGGGCCGCCCGGTCGAGATCGGCATCATCCAGCACGATGAACACATTGTTTCCACCCAGTTCCAAGGCCACCCGCTTTAACCTCTCCCCCGCCTTGGCTCCGATCATTCGACCCACTCGGGTTGATCCGGTGAAAGAGATGATTCCCGGGATCGGATGGACGACCATGGGATCGCCAACCTCTTCGTTTGCACCGATGATGACGCTGAACAATCCCGCAGGCAGACCGGCTTCCTCGAAAATCTTCCCAATCAAAATCCCCCCGGTGATCGGCGTCGAAACCGGCGGCTTCACCACCACCCCATTGCTGGCACCCAATGCCGGGGCGATGGATCGCATCGACAGATAGAGGGGAAAATTCCAAGGGCTGATCACCCCGACGACCCCCACCGGTTTTCTGTAAATCCTGTTTTCCTTCCCGGGAACTATGGAAGGTACGATGCTGCCGTTCATCCGAAAGGGAAAAGTGGCGGCCTCTTTGATAATGCTGATGGAAAAATCGATTTCCACATGGGCTTTCAACCGGGAACTCCCCGATTCCACGGCCAGCCATTTCACCAACTCCTCCCTCCGCCGCTCCATGATCTCCGCCGCGTGTTCGAGAATCATCCTTTTCTCCTGGGGAAGTACCTGGGCCCACTTTTCCTGCACACTTTTGGCGGTCTGATAGGCCTCATCCACATCCCCTTGGTCTGCCATGACGATTTCCGCAATCGTCTCCTGGTTGTATGGATTGGTGACGTTGTAAGATTTCCCAGTGGAACCATCCCGCCACCTGGTACCGATGAGTGGCCTGTTTAAATCCGTGTATTCAGCCAACGTCACATCTCCTTTTGCTGAAAAATGGATTAAACTTACTCTCCCCCCTTCGTCGGTTCAGTATGCGCGCCTTTCGGGAACACGCCTTAAATGGATGCAGAGATTCCACTTTTTATCTGAACGGCGGGGGAATGAGGGGGAAAACAGCCGGAGATATTAAACACGAATCCAGTATGAGAGGTGAACACACAATGAAAATGGAATCCGTTCAAGAGCGGTTAAAACAATGGGGAGAACTGATCATTACGACTGCCTCCGGAGAACTGTATGAAATCCACCTGGGTGACACCTCCTTTGATTTCCAGCAAAGAGTCATCAAACTGAGCACACCCGACGCCGATTTTCTGATCGATGGGGATTCTGTGGAAAACATCAAGCAACACTATGGACACAAGGTGGAGGACCACTGAAAAAAGAGGTCGGGATGATCCTCCGGGAATCAGGGAAAAACCTCACGTAGCGGTCGCTTCACGTGAGGTTTAATGGTTCCGCCGGGATCAACCCCGGGGGTGATGCAGATGGATTTGTGATGGAGAACCTGAGGACGGACTTACCGACACGCTAATCAGGACGAAGACACCTTTCTCCTCTCCTCTTAAATATGGATCCGGATCCAGGTCATCGACGGGGGTGGGCTCCGGCGGCTCCGCTTCCAGACCACGGAGATGAAGGGCCAGTGCTTCCTTTGCCTCCACATAGGCCATCCCCTCATTCTCACCGTACGCAACACAGCCGGGTAAATCGGGAAAAATCACTTCAATTCCCGCTTGATTCCCCACACGAAACAGCGCCGGGTAAACGTAAATCTGTTTCTCCTGCAAGTGAATCCCTCGGTCCACATCATCACTCTCCATCACATGATTCATTTGGGGGGTTCAATAGCATATGTTGCACATGGGCTTTTGGGGAGTCACCGTTTCATTAGAAGTGCTATGAAGACTGCACTAATCCCATAAAACTTCCGCAATCCAGCTATAGCTGGATTTTTTCTTTTTACAACCAAAGTCCTATTGGTCAGGAAAGTAAAGATGAAATATAATCCAGTTGACGAACTCTTCCAAAAAAGGAGCGTGGTTGATTGGATTTTTTACGTTTGCTCCTTCGAAAGGTAAGAAGTAGAAGGGGTTCCCCCACCGTTGAATATGTGTTTGTGATGGTGGCCGCCGCGATGTTGGCGGGAATTGTGGTCGGAATTGTGAAAAGTGAGCCCGTGCAGGCATCCCTACGACAAGTCATTCTTTGCTCTGTTCCCTTCCTTTACGATGAAAACGGAGAACCTTCCTGTAAGGCCGGGAAGTACATGGCCAAAGAAGACCCGGAGCCGGAACCTCCAGCGAAAGAACCAAATCCTCTTCAATTGGTCACAAAGCCTGACCTTGAAAACCAACCCCGGCCAGTAAAGAGTGATCCACCTTGGTATGAATGTGCACTAAGCTGGGACTGCATCAAGAAAAAAGGGGGAGAGCTTCTTTCTGGCCCCAGTGAAGAAAAGAAAAAGCAGTTGCGTGAAGAGCGTATAAAAAGGCTTCTTCAGGAAGCACGTAAACACTGTGGAAACGATCAGGAATGCATTTCCAACTATGTCGGGAAGCGGATTGCGTATGATCAGATGGGAAAACATCCCCAACTAAAAGGTTTGATTGGCTTTTCCAAGCTGATTGGTGCTATCACCGGGGGCGATCCGTTTTTTGAGTTAGTCAGTTTTGGATTGGATCATCCCGAATTTACCATCGGTTTAACCGCAACCATCATTGCTCTCTTTGCCTCCCCTCCCCTTGGGGGAACGATGCTGGTCAGTGGAGCCATTTCCGGCGGGGTTTCGTGGCTTCAGGGAAACGATTTAAGCACCATCCTGCGGGATGCGGGGATCGGTGGATTTGCGGGAGTCTTCGGTTATGGTGTGTTCGCCGGGGTCACCCGATATGCGGGCCAAATTGGCGCAATCCACGCTCAGTCCATTCATACAGAAGTGGTTGCCCAAGATCATCGGCGGCGGCAGTGGAGGAGTGGCGGATCAATCGGCTTTTGACTGGTTGAGAGACCGCAAATTCGATTGGAAAAGTGCCACCATTGCCGGCATGATCGGCATATTGATCCCCTATGCCGGAGCAGTCCTCGACGGCTCCCCCGCCCTGGGCAAACAACTGCAACAAATGATCCCCAGTGTCTCCGGCGACGGCACACTGGCCATGCCGTGGGTGAAGAAAAACGGGCAGGAAGCGGCAGAGGGGTATAACAAGGCCACGGGTAACGGTGGTGGGGGTGGCAAGCAAACCGCAGATGATGTCGGTGACATCGTAAGCAAGTCCAAAAGTGTAGATGAGATCGTGAACGATCTCATCGGGAAAGATATCTCCGAAACATCGTTATATAAGTCTCTTCGTGAAAGGTACGATGAAAAGACAGCAAGGAAAATTGCTCTTAATCTGGAACGGGGAAATGCCTTCAACGCCAAAATGAGGTCAAAGTATCCTCACAATGAGGTATACGTGAAGTATAAAGACAAGAAAGGGAGATGGCGGGAAGGAAAAGTCGATTCCTATGATCCAGATAAAGGAGAAATCATATCAAGGAAATATACTCCATTGGCTGATATTCAGTATCAAACAGCCAGGAACTACATGAATGAGTTTTTGATGAAGTATACTCCTGGGACTAGAATAAGAGATGTTCCGACACAGCGGCCAGGATCAGGGCATCAGAATGCAGATTTGGCTGGGGCCACCCTTGAGGGTAGAATGTTTTTGGAGGTACCAGTACAGAAAAAACCCGTACCGAAGGCAGTTTTGGAGTACGCGAAAAAGAATAGAATAACCATTCGAGATGAAAAAGGAAAGGTATTGGGAGGGTACATTCCATGAAACAAGAGTACTATGAGTATTGGGATCTTCCAAGTGGTACCCCTGATGGACCTCTAACTGAAAAGGAAGCAAAAAAACTGCACGACGAACAGGAAATGTACGTGGTTGTGTTTAAAGAGGGGGATACACCGAAGTTTGTTGTGAAGATGCAGTTCAGAACATGGTATTGTACTGTTTTCCATCTCAATGAGAACAGAAGGGAAAAAATCATTGAAGCCTACTCGGAAATGTACGATATGTACGACAAAACAGGGATTGGCATTCCAAAAGAGATTGAGAACCAGATCTTTCTCAGGAATCGTCAGGAAAAGTATTTTGACAAAGAAGGTTGGAATAACTGGCTTTATGAAGTCAGCGGGAAGTATAGAAGGTCTTATCACAGTTGGTCGGGAGGAGTGTTGGAAAGGGAAGAAGGCATCGAACACGTGGACACACTGATCAAGGACAAACCCGAATTCGGCGACTATTGGGCTCTGTTGCCTGAAGAGAGTTTATCATAAAGTGATTGTCACCCCTCCAAAGTGGAGGGGTGTTTACCGTTATTGAATTTATGCTTTATTCGCCTACTACATAGCAGAGGTGATCTGAAATGCTCCACTGGAAATTGAACATTGAAGGTGAATCAAAAGTAATTCTCGATCTGAATAAGTAAACACCCCCCTCTAAAACGGAGGGGTTTTTGGACTTTCATCAGAGATAAATACAAGGCAATGAAAGAAGCATCCAGGAAAGGAAGAGGTAAAAAATGAGTCAATGGGTTTTAACCCCCGAGCAGTTGTCGCCGATCAAAGATCCTGATTGGAAAGTGATTGAAGAATATTTGACACAGTTAGACGGGGAGAAACGATCAGTCGTCACTTTAAAAAGAAAGGCCAAGGGAGAATTGATTGTGGGCGGAGGTAATTTGATAGAAAATGAAGCTTTGTATCATGTAGGCTACTCTTATATTGTAGATGATGAGCTTGAGAGGGAAGAAGAGGAAGAGGGAATTGAGCCAGTTTATGATGGGGACAGGATCTTTCACCTAATAGACCCATCTAAATCTGACACCAAAGAATTCTTGATTAAGATATCTCAGCTGTCGAATTTGCCCGAAAATATGTGTGTTAATAAACAGATAATGCTTGATGCAGTAAAGTATTTCTACAAATACGAAAAGCTTCACCCCAGGTTAAATTGGATTGAAGCATCGTAATTCCTGATTGTTAACCTTTGTCAACTTCAACGCCCAGAATAGCTGGGCGTTTTGGTTTCCTTGACGTGCCAGCGTAAAGGATCAGGGCATCAGAATGCAGATTTGGCGGGAGATGAGCTAATAGGTGATATGATTTTGGAGGTGCCAGTGCAGAAAAAATGGGATGAAAAGGTGATGAAAAAATGACAAGAGAAGAGCTAGTACAGCTTGTAAAAAAAATTTTGAACCCAGCTTCGTATTCTGAAGAAGAGCTTGAAGAGATGGTTCATTTGCTTAATAAAAGTGTTCCAAATCCAGCCGGGTCTGATTTGATTTTTTGGGATAACCGCAACCTAACAGCCGAAGAAATAGTAGATGAAGCACTTAACTATAAAAAGCCGAACAAATAGTCTCATTTTAAAGCCTTGGAGTAAGTCCAAGGCTAAAATGTTTGAATGGAGATCTGTTGTCGTGCCTAAGATAACCATTTGCTTGGATAAAAGGCTTTTTGATCTTTTGATTTAAGAATCCAAAAAAAGTCAAATCTGATTCAAGTATTGGGCGACATCCTCCGGGACTTTGCAGTCCAATTCGATGAAGGAGACTTTCAATGTGATATAGGGAAGCCCCCCCGTAGGTGATGAGCCGTGCCACTACGTGCAGCGGGGCATCTTTCTCTTTCTTTTCCCCCGCTTTGACCGTCTCCTCTTGATAGAAAATATATTCATAGCTTGGTTTCGCGCCTTTGGGTAATCGGGACTCGGTTTCCCATTCTTCAATTCGTTGTTTGGCGACGAATCTCTCCAATTCCTTTTTCTCCGTAAGGGTGCGCCGAACCTGGTCCGAAGCGACGGATTTCATTTCGATCCGTTGCGCTTGATCCATCTCTCCCAAGGCCTCCTGGGGTGAATCTTGTCCTGGTGAACCACTGTTGTCACCACAACCCCTCAACATCCCCATCACTGCCACCATCGACAGAGCCACACCCATCCATTTCCGAAATGCCCCATCCTTCTCTATTGAAATCACCATCTCAATTTTAAACCAAATCGGGGAAAACCCCCAATCAAAGGAAAAAGTCCGGTACCCGCGGCACCGGGAACCGGACTTCTTAGTTCGGAATCGTCTTAGCTTTGTGAGCTACTGCACGGACCCGGTGGCCGCCGGGTTCGTGCTGGATTATTGTATTCTATCCCATGGGATGAGGAATGTAAACCCGACGGATCGTTGGGCCTACCACTCCATTTGCGGGCGATCAGGTCAGATACAATTCCCCCTGCTCCGCCACCCGGAGCTCTTCCGTCGCCGGGGATTCGTAGGCGAGGCCGTTTTGCTCCGCCAGGGTGCGCTTCAACAGCTCCAGGGCACTCTCCTCTGTGGGGTCGTGGGTCCCCAGTTCGCCCCGGAAGGCTTGGGTGAGGATGGATTGGGTGAGGGAGTTGAGATGACCCTCAATCTCAAGAGTGGTATAAGTTTCATATTCATGCATCAACAAATCATCCACTACTTTTACAACTTCTTCTTGTTCATCAAATGGTGGTAGAGGAAATGGATAGCTCTCCAAAAAATGTTTCGGAACTCTCTGCTGACCAACAGCCCCAGTCATAACAGCTTTAGCTTGTTTTCGGAAAAAATCTGATCGGACCAAATGGTAAACTAACTTTGGATGAATATTCAAATGACTGCACCGAATTATATGAAACTCCGTTGTACCAAATCCGAATTTGTTGGTAAGTCCTTTCGCCACTGCTACCTTCCCATTTTCCATACAGGGTGTAATTTTGGCAAATAACACATCATTTTCTTCGAAATAAGTATATCCCTTCTTTACCTCACCGAAAGGCCTTTCCTCAAGAACAGAAATAGATCCTGTAAAATCATCCACTACAGCCATGGGAACAAAACTACAGATATTATCATCAGTATATTCCAGATTTCTTGGCTTTCCTGGATTAATGACAGTCACTTCTCCCAACCTCACCCATTTCCACCCCTGTGGCAGTTCGTAGGGTGGATCGATAGGTGGGAGGTTGGTTGCCTTTTTGCGACGTCCCCCCTTCCGGGTCTCCAAGCTTGCCTTCTCTTCCCGGATCCGTTCCAGGAGGCGGTCGGCGGGTTCCACGTCAGGGTGCTGTTCCCGCCAGGTGCGGGTCAATTCGCCGCGGAAGGCTTGGTCGAGGATGGCGGCGCGACGCTGTTCAAAGCTGTCCCGGGCCTCCTGGATCAACTCCTTGGCCTCATCGATTTTCCCCAACAAGGACTCCACCCGGTCGACGATTCGTTTTTGTTCGGATAGAGGGGGGAGGGGGAAGGGGAGAGATTCCATCACCTTAGGCGATACCCTTGGTAAATTAATACCTTTACTGTTACTCATCGCATATTCCATTACATATGGCAAACCAAAGTATTTATCCAAAAAAATACCTAATTCATCTATCTTTTGGCGAAAAACAAGAATATCCGTTGAAGCAACTCCATCAAATTGAATAGCCACATGCTTATTCAAATAAGGTCTGAGCTTTCCGTACAGAACATCACCATTTTTAAACGGAGTCTTTGAACTCTTTAACCCCTCTGCTTTTCCTATTCCTTCAAGCCCCCCATTCTTAGATAAATGCTCAAGCCCAATATATTTTTGATTTAAAGATGGCATCACATTTTCGTTAATTCGTTCAAAAACACTCCCCAACCTCACCCACACCCAATTCTCCGGCAGCTCATAAGGTTGCTCCGCTTCGGGCACCAGGGCCTCGGCCAGCAACTCCTCCAGCGTTTTTTTCTGTTTTCTTTTCCGGCTCATTTTCGTCCCTCCCCGGCGGCTTTCAGTTCGGAGACGACGTCCTGTAGGAGGGCGGCGGCGCGTTCCAGTTTGCCGATGGCCTCCTCGGCGGAGTCGATGGGGTCGGGGAGATCCTCGTAGACGGAGAGGGAGGCGTCGGCGATGAGGCCGAGGTCGAGGGTGTCCCCCTTGGCGCGGATCTCTTCCCGGGTGAAGCGGGACCAGCGCTCGTCCTGCACCCGGCTCCGGTCGGAAGCGGTGTAAGCCTGGATGAAACCGTCAAAGTGAGCTTCGGTGAGGGGGTTGCGCTTGCCGAAGCTGGGCATGTTGGTCCTGAGGTCGTAAAACCAGACTTCTTCGGTGTTGCCGGTATCGGTAGTGCCCCGCTCAAAGAAGAGGACGTTGGTCTTCACCCCCTGGGCATAGAAGATCCCCGTGGGCAAGCGAAGGATGGTGTGCAGGTTGCACTTGTCCATCAGGTCGGCGCGGATGCTTTTGCCGTCCCCATCCTGGAAGAGAACGTTGTCCGGCAGGACGACGGCGGCCCGGGCTTTTCCGTTTGCTTTCAGGGCCCGGTAGATGTGCTGGAGGAAGTTAAGCTGTTTGTTGGTGGAGGGATAGGTGAAATCATCCCGAGTGGGCCGCTCCCCGCCCCGCTTGGTGCCGAAGGGGGGATTGGTCAGGATGACGTCCATCTCCCCCATCTCTTTCCCCAGACTGGAGAGGGTGTCCCCCAGATGGATCTTCCCTTCGATGCCGTGAAGGCGGGCGTTCATCAGGGCGAGGCGGTGGGTCTCCTGAACTAGCTCGCAACCGGTGAAGGCCTCGTGTTTCTGAAAGGTTCGCTCCTCCGGTTCCAGATCGTAGTATTCGTCATACTTCTCCTTCAGGTAATGATCCGCCGCAATCATAAATCCGAAGGTGCCGGCGGCGGGGTCATTGCACTTTTCGCCCGGTCGGGGATCGATCAGCTTTACCATCACATTGATGAGGGGGCGGGGGGTGAAGTATTGTCCCGCCCCGGATTTTTTCTCGCTGGCGTTCTTCTCCAACAGACCTTCATACAGGTTGCCCAGACCTTCCTCCCGGGCGCTGTACCAGTCCAGTCCGTCGATGGAGCGGATGATCTTCTCCAGATTTTTGGGCTCGTCGATGTTGGTAGAGGCGTTGCGGTAGATCTGCTGTACCAGGGGATCGCTCCCCTGGGTGCCCAGATCGGTGAGCAGGCGACGGTAATGTTGGTAAAGCTCCTCCCCATGGAGGGAGGTGAGGCGGTCCCAGCGGTATTCTTCGGGGATGGAGTCCTCCTCCTCCCGCTCCTTCATCATTTTGAGAAAGAGGATATAGGTGAGTTCCGTCACATACTGATGGTAGGTGATGCCGTCGTCCCGCAGGACATTGCACAAGTTCCACAGCTTTTGCACGATTTCCTGGGTGTTCATCTAGGATGTCCTTCCTTTCTCTGAGGCAAAGAGATGTTGGTTGATCCGGTTGAGAATGGACTGGGCTTGCCCATGAAAAATCTTATTGATGCGACGGTAACCGCCTTGGTCCTTAAAAGGCTCTTCATTGAAAACCCGCTCCGCATCGGCACCCAGCACGCTCTCCTGCTTGAGGACCTTTTCGATCCGGTCCAGCCAGCGTTTCTGGGGGACGGTCCACTGTTGGGAACGGCGAAGCTTGTCCATCGCTCCCCGGACCCGTTCCTCATGGGAGACGAGGGGTTCCTTCAGCAGGCGTTGCCGGATGAAACTGATGATATCGGCGGCGATCTCCTCGTTGGTCATTTCATTCCAGGCGGTGCGCAGAGTGGTCTCCCGATAGCCCGCCTTGGCCAACTCCCGCTTCAGCTCCTTCAGGCTTTCCCGGGTCAGATCCGACGGGCGCTGGCAGACCAGGCGCAGGGCGGGAAGTTTATTTTCATTCTCTTTCAGGAAACGACCGAAGGCTTCCAGGTAATCTTCCGGACGCTCGGCATCCCCGTACCCCCTCCGGTGGCTGAGCAACTCATCGGGATGGTTGGAGATATACTTGCGTCGGGGTTGCGGCCTCCGCTGATCGAGGAAAGTGAGCAACGGGGCTTCCTGTTCCAGCTTTTCCGCCACTTCTTCCGGGGGAGTGTTCCGGATCCAATCCACCATTTCCTCCACGGTGCGCCCACAGTGATTCTGGAACTCCTTTCGTTCCTGCTCTTGGAAGAAGCGCTGTTTTCGGTTCAATTTCCCCAACAGGGTATTACGATACCGGTTTTGCACCGACTTGTCATCCACCTCCCGCATCTCTGCCACCAGCTGGGTGAAGGAGACCTGAGGATTGACAGTGGCCGGTTTCATACGGGTGAAGGGCTCCAAAGCCTCATAGAGGCGAACCGGGTCGAAGATCTCAAAAAACTCCTTTCCCACCCGCTCACAGGGCCGGGTGGCCCGTCCCAGCATCTGTTCATACAAGACCCTGGATTTGATCCGGCGCAGGAAGACCAAGGAGCTGATCTCGGGGACATCGATCCCCGTCGTCAGCAGATCCACCGTCACCGCCACCTTGGGGTAGGCTTCATTCTTGAAGCGGCGGATCGCTTCCAGGGAGTCGTGGACAGAGCTGGTGATCTTCAGCACCGCCCGTTCCTCTTCCTCCTGCCACTCCCCCAGCTTTTCCCTCAGGATCTCCGTCACCATGTCGGCGTGTTTGTCATTGGCGGCGAAGATCAGGGCTTTCTTGCCGTTTTCCAGGTCCAGGTGTTGGGCCACTTCATCGAGGACCGTCTCATTGAAGGAACGGGTGATAACCGCTTGGTTGAATTGATCCACCTCGATGTTGACCTCGTCTTCCAATCGGTCGATCCTCTCCACGCTCTGCTTGTCCTCATCATACACCTCGACGGACTCCCCCACCTGCCAGCGGATGCCCTCCTTTGCCAGACGGGTGGTCAACTGATGCGGCGGGGTGTGGTCGATCAGATAACCGTCCACCACCGCTTCCCGGTAGGTATAGTTGTAGATGGGATCGCCGAAGATCTCCCTTGTGTGCAAGGCCGGGGTGGCGGTCAATCCAATCTTGATCGCATCGAAGTAATCCAGGACCCTCCGGTACTGGCTGATGTATTCCTTCTGATCCCGGAAGAGAAGCTCCACCTCTCCCATCTCTTTGTCCAGCTTGTAACCCCGGTGAGCCTCGTCCACGATGATGCAGTCGTAGAGGCCGACAGAGGGAACCCCGGCTTCCCCTCCGCTCTTGAACAGGCGGCTCACCATCCCTTGCACCGTCTGAATGTGGACTTTGGTTTCAGGCTGGGGAACCTTCTCCTGTAACCCCTGCAATTCAAAGATCTGGGCAAAGGTCCGGTAGTTTTCCAGCGGAGACTCTTTAAATGCGTTTTCCGCCTGCTCGCCGAGAGCGTTTCGATCGACGAGAAAGAGGATGCGACGGCAGGTTTTGCTCTTGATGAGCCGGTAGATCAGGCCGATGGCGGTGCGGGTCTTCCCGGTGCCGGTGGCCATGGCCAAAAGCATCTCCCGCCTCCCCTCCCGGATGCCCCGCTCCACCGCCTGAATCGCCTGTTCCTGATAGGGACGGAGCTTGAGGTAACCCAACTCCTCCTCCGCCAGACGCTCCAGGGCCTGCTCCTCATCCTGGGACAGCTTTTCCTCCAGGTCCTCCGGGGAAAACCAGGCGGGCAAGGCACGTCCCCGGTTTCGCCGACTGCGCAGATCCTGGTACCAGATCCCCGATTGCTCCTCCACCTGCTGAAAGTAGTCCCGTCCGTTGGTGGCGAAAACGAAGGGAACCCGGTAGTCCCCCCAGCGAGTGATCCCCTCTTCTTCCCCTTGGACTTCCACGTGGCGGGCATACTCTTTGGCCTGCTCCAGATCCGAGGGGATGTTTTTGCTGATCTTCTTGGCTTCCACCAAGCCCACCAGTCTCAATCCGATAAACAAGGCGTAATCGGCAGGGCCGCAAGCCGTCGGCCATTCGGCGATGGCCTGGTTCTTCCCTTTCTCCGGCCGGGCACCCTTGGCATAGCGAATGCGGCGAGAATCGACATCCCAACCTGCCAGGGCCAGCTGTTCGTCGATAATTCGGCGGGTCTCCTCCTCGGTCAAATCAAGCCGGTCGGCGGCACGGCGGGCCTGTGCCCGGCGGTTGAGCATCTCTTTGTGACTCAGGGTAGTCAAACGCATCCGTTCCAGTTCCGCCGCCAGTTTCTGTTCCAGTTCCCGCTCCCGCTGTTCTTGCTCTCTCCTGTATTTTTCTTCTATTTCCCGACGGATCTCCTCCGGTTCCAATCGGGGTTCAGGCTCCCGGTATGGTTCCGGCCGAAAATCCCAGTCGCCGTAGGTCTGCATAAACCAGACGCCCAGCTTGTAGGCGATCTTGAGGAGACTTTTTGCCTCCTGAATCGTTCCGGCTCCTTCGTGGACCGCATCGTTTCCTTTTTGACGAAGGGAGTGAAACATGCCGATCACTTCACCGGGAAGATCCGCTTCCCGTCTCAGTACCCGCAACCGTTCGTTCTGGTTGTGGGGCTCGACGGCGATGGGTTTTTCCTCCGCATAAATGATCCTCGCCATCTTCTCCCCAAAGAGACGCAGTTTAAAGAGTGTCGTATTGGGATCGGGGTGCAGATTTCGTTCTCCCGCCTCCCCCAACTCCGCCAACAGAGGCCATCGTTTGGTTAAAAAAGAAAAATTGCTCCAGTCCAAAGCCTCCACTCCCTCTTTGTAAGAAAAAAGTGATACTTTTAGTATAGCATGGCTTGGTAATATTTTCAGAGGTGTGGGCAACTCACGAAGCTTCTCCTTTGTTTGCACACTAAGTTAGAAGCCCTTTGATCTCTGGAAATGATGTGAATTCGTGCTCGGTCGGAATCGATTTCACATTCCGGAGCCAAAGTTTTAGCAATCCAACGACGCTCCATCGGAAAACCAACCCTCCCTGTAAACCGCTTTTTCACAACGCCCCAATCATATGGCTCAGCTCGTCACGATCCCGGTGGCCGCCGGGTTCGTGCTTGCCATGGTGGCATTCCCAACCCTTGATCCGGTCCCGTTCGCCCATTGGTTTCTATCAAAATCGGAAAGTAAACCCATCTGAAGTTAGTTACCTGCGAGGAACTTTGCGACCATACTGATAATTCTGTCGATTGGGGATGACGGTCAGGGTAAGACAAGATATAATTCCCATAAGGCACGAACCCAACGATGTTGGACCCCATCGACATCTTCACCCCACTTCTGAGGAGTGGATCACCAGACCTGCTGGCGCATCTTCTTTTCGTCCTCACGGAAGGAAGGGGCCAGCGCAGGAGCACCCATGTCTCACTCCGAGGAGGTGAACCTTCCATGCTCCCATGGGAGGAGGTGAAAGCCGATGGACTTCCTTTCCCTGCTGTGGGCGGCATTCCTGGCCTTTGGCCCGGTATGGCTGGCTCACTGGCTAAACAGGAAAAAGAAGAAGTCCGGCACCCGTGGCCCCGGGAACCGGACATCTGACCAATGACCAGTTGGTTAAGACTGTACGGACCCGGTGGTCGCCGGGTTCGTGCCATGATTGTATGCCTTTGGTCTTTGGCTTTATTCTATCCCACGGAATGAGGAATGTAAACCCGGCAGGTGGGGTGGAGGAAGTGGGAAGCGCGGTTATCAGAATTCCCTTCCCTCATGATCCCGGAGCCCTTATACTGGATCCTCCTTTGATTCATAATAGAATCTCATCACTTCTTTGGCCCACTCCGGTTGTCTGACGGGTCCCCGGGGTCCAAACTCCTTCATATATGGCTTGATATCCAAAACCGGAGTTTGGTCGATGGCGTCCAATCCTTCCACAGACAAGACGAGTCCCTCCACCTTGAGCAATCGGCAACAGGACACCCCGATGCAATTGGGGCGTGCCTTGGCGCGCTACGCAAAAATACCCACCTTGGGCCAATCCATCCGATTTCGGGGATGGCGAGCCCCCCGTTGAATTTTTTCCCTTGGTACCCGATCCATGAAAAAAACAATTTCCAAATGGGAGAAGGATTCCAATTCAGAAACCGCCTCCGCCGTAAATTGTTCCGGGTCAATCCGGATCTCGGACACAACTCCTCCCCAATAATCATCCATCAAATCTTTACGGGGGGAAAAGACTTTGCCGACTGGATGTATGGTGATTGTTTTCATCGTTTCTCTCCTCCGATGACTTTTCCCAAAAGTCCCCCCCTATTTTATCATATCCATCAGTATTTTTTGAATCTGTCACTCCCGCCGGGAACATACCCACCTTCCGCCTCCAACGGAACCGGGTACGCCCCGGATGGTCCAAACCAAAGATCGGGCGAGATCCATCTTCCAAAGCCCCATCAGTATTTCATCGACAGAGCCTTCTTGGCCCACATCAGGTCTCCTTCCAATAATCGCTGGAGGTCGTGGGAGGGGTACATCCCCCTTTGGTACATGAAACGGAATACCATGTAATGCATCTGAACAGCGGACACCATCTGCTTCAACAGGACTTGATGAAGGTTGGGGGTGGTTGTCTCCGTCAGGGTGACAGCATAGTTCCGGACGGCGGATTTGGCCCATCCCAGGATTTGTCCGCATAGTAACCCGTCTCATCTCTCCGTTCCATGGAGATATTTTCCGAATCTGTATGCAGTCGGTCAGCCACTTGGGGGGGCGGCGGGATAAAAAGCCATCAGCTCCTTCAGATTGGCAGTTAATCCTTGGATAAAAACCATGTAAATCTTCTTCAGTCTCATCAATCCACCGGACTGGAAGGCCACCAGCTCATGCCACTCCAACGTCTCATGCCAGGCCAACCGTTGTTTAGGGTGGGAATCCTCCATAACACTTTCCTCCCTTGACAATTTCTGTCCACTTCAGCCTATGGACAAAGAGTGGTTACAAAAAAAAACGCCCAGGGGCAGGCTCCCGGGCGAGCTCTTCTCTTCTTATCTTTTTACCTTTCTTTTTACCTTCCGGCGAACGTCGATGAACTGGGTTGCAAAGAGGATTCCGAAAGTCGTCCAAAACAACAGGTCCGGAAGGTCTCTGTCTTGGAGAATGATCCACAGCGCGACAATGACCAGGATCAGCATCCGTACACCCACCAGGCAGAGAATAACCCGATGGGGAAAGTTCCTGGATCGCCGCCACAGCTTCTCCATGTTTTCCCCCCCAATTGGAAACGAGAGGCCATCGCCTCATACACTATTTTTCCTCTCTTCTTTCAAAAGTGCAATACGTCTTGTCTCGGTATCTTTTGCGGGACATCAGCACTAGAGATCAGACAGGAGACTTACTATTAAAAAAACACAACTAAAGAAAGTTTATCACAAGATAAATTGCACTTCCCCAAATGATCAGAGCAGAGATCTTATTGAAGACAGGAATCACACCGGATTTCAGTTTTTTAAGCAAGCCTCCGGCAATTGCCAAAGTAATAAACCATAGCAAGGATACCAGGATACCGGCAAAAGTAAACCAGAATTTATCGGAACCGTGATATTGAATCGAACTGGCTCCGATCACCCCAATGGTGTCCAGGATCGCATGGGGATTGAGCAAAGAAACTGAACAAGCAAACAAAACCTGTTTTTTTGCAGTCATTCTGTCCGGGTTGGTCCCGTTTCCATCATCCTGGGATCGCCAGGTAACGATCCCCATATAAATAAGAAAAATGATTCCGATCAGCAATAAGATATATTTAAAATATCCGACGGTTAAAATCAGAACGGAGACTCCCATCACAGCCAAAATGATCAAGGTTGCATCACACAGCGTCGCCGCTATAACGGCAGGCAACGCTTTGTAGAATCGGGGCTGGTACAGCCCCTTGGTTAAAAATGAACACATTTTGCACGCCGAGGGGGAGAATCAATCCAAACGCCAACAAAAACCCATGCATAAAAGCCCACACACTTTTCCCTCCGATCATTGAAGAGATCCCCCCCACGGGGAGGGGCGGGAGTGACTCTCTCTTCTATCATCCACCACCGATGTAAAGCCCAGGGCAAAGGGAACAAAAAGCCCGTGCAATGGTGTACTTTCCGATACTCGGGATCCTCCATCAAGATTTTATGGGCTTTTTTTATATTAGATCCTCCACAGATGAAGATTGGAGAGCTCCCTTACAAACGTGTCTCCCCCCCTCATCCTTTCAGGTATAGTAAAAGATAGACTCTTCAAAAGAATGGGAGGGCACCTGTATGCCGAAAAGTTTGTCTGAGCGGACCCGACTGAACAACGGAGTGGAGATGCCTTGGTTTGGGTTGGGGGTGTACAAAGCGGAAGAGGGGGACGAAGTGGTCCGGTCGGTGCGGACCGCCCTGGATCACGGATACCGCCTGATCGACACCGCCGCGTTTTATCGCAATGAAGAAGGGGTCGGAAAGGCGATCCGGGAATCCGGAATCCCCCGGGAAGAGATTTTTGTCACCACCAAGGTGTGGAATGATCAACAAGGGTACCCATCCACCCTCCGGGCCTTTGAAGAAAGCCGGAAGAAACTGGGCCTGGACTGGATCGATCTCTACCTGATCCACTGGCCGGTGAAGGGGAAGTACCTGGAGACATGGAAAGCACTGGAACATCTCGTCCATAACGGTCGGGTGCGGGCGATCGGGGTGTGCAACTTCCAGGTGCACCACCTGGAGGACCTGATGGGCAACTGTGAAATCACCCCGGCGGTCAATCAGGTGGAGTTTCACCCCCGTCTCACCCAGAAAGAGCTGTTGGCCTTCTGCAAGCAAAACCACATCCGCCTGGAGGCCTGGGCTCCCTTGATGCGCGGAAAGATCCTCGATCATGAGACGATTCTCTCCATCGCGGAGAAGCACGGGAAAAACCCGGCCCAGGTGGTCCTCCGCTGGGACCTGCAACACGGGGTGGTCACCATTCCCAAATCGGTCCGGAAAGAGCGGATCCAAAGCAACGCCGATGTGTTTGATTTTGAACTGACCCCGGAAGAGATGGAACGGATCGATGCTCTCAACCGGGATGAAAGAACCGGCCCCGATCCGGACAATTTCAACTTCTGAATCCGGTTGCCCCCCTTTCCATCGCAGGAGAAGGGGGCTTTTATGTGTGTCCACTCACCCCTGGGCTCCTGCGGAATAAACTGCAGACAGGAACGATTGAAAAGCGGGGTGTTCCCATTTTGTATCCGGTGTATCCATATTGGGGAGTTGAAACAAAGATTTCCTGTCAGCCTCTCGCCTTTCCTCCTCAACACCAACCCCGGCAGCCGGGGCTGGAGTCGTTGATGGTTCCGCCACCCATCAGTGAAAACCCACATTACCGGGGAAGCGGCAAGTTGCTGGACCGGGTGGCGGTGATTACCGGGGGAGACAGCGGGATCGGACGTGCCGTGGCGATCGCCTTTGCCAAAGAGGGTGCCCATGTGGTGATCCCCTATCTCTGCGAAGACGGGGATGCAAAAGCCACACAGATGCGGGTGGAGGAGCTGGGCCGGCGGTGTCTGCCGATCCGATGCGATTTGACGGAAGAAGAGGCCGCAACGGAAGTGATCCGGCAAACCCTGTCTACCTTTGGGAGATTGGACATTCTGGTCAACAACCACGCCGTTCAGTTTCCCCAAAAAAGTATCCTGGAGATCAGCCCGAAACAATTGGAGCTGACCTTTCGAACCAATATCTTTTCTTTCTTTTATCTGACCCGGGCCGCCCTCCCTCACCTTCATCCCGGAAGTTCCATCATCAACACCACCTCCGTGGTCGCCTATGAAGGGCATCGGGAACTGATCGATTATTCCGCCACCAAAGGAGCCATCGTCGCATTCACCCGCTCCCTCTCCCAGTCCCTGGCCGACCGGGGAATCCGGGTGAATGCCGTGGCTCCGGGCCCGATCTGGACTCCCCTGATCCCCTCCTCCTTCTCTGCAGAGCAGGTCGCCCCCTTTGGAACCGATACCCCGATGAAGCGGGCGGGGCAACCCTTTGAACTGGCACCCGCCTATGTCTATCTGGCATCGGAGGATTCGGGGTATGTCACGGGTCAGGTGCTCCACGTCAACGGCGGAGTCATCACCGGTTCCTGATGTTCTCCCTCCCGGAACCGGCGGGAGCGACCGACATCCTCCCCCACAAACCGGTCCACTTTTTCCATATGGGGCGCCTGTGAAGTGAGTGGGGCGCCCTTTTTCGGTATAATAAAAAGGATGAGCACAGGGAGGGATGGCAGTTGAAACTGTTGATCGCAGACCGAGATGAAAAGGAGCGAACCGGCCTGGAGTGGCTCGTGCGGGCTTGGCCGATTCCCTTTCAAAAGGTGGTGACAACAGCTGATTTTGACACCTTGTTGGAAGGATTGACCCGGGAGGTACCGTCGGTTTGTTGCATCGAACTGGATATGATCCCTCGGGAGCGGTGGGAGGAATTTCGGCGTCTGCTCCCCGCTTATACCCGGAGGGTGATCGGAATGACCGCCGAGGCCACCTTTGACCGGGCAGTCCAAGCCATCGAGTTGCACGCCGTCGATCTGTGGGTGAAACCTGCTTCTCCAGACCGGATCAAACGCTCTCTCAACCGGGCCTGCCGGGAGTTGACCGAAGCGGTCTCCGGCACTGATCCCGCCTCCCTCTCAGTCCCCACCCCGCCCTCCTACCGCTCTCTCTTCCTCGAAGAGCCGGAAGAAGGAAAGCAACGTCTGATGCTCCTCCAGCCGGAACGAACAGAGACTGTTCCGGCTCTGTACCGGTTCTTGGAGGATTATCCCTTCCATGAGCCGCCCCGCCTGTTTCC
Organism: Kroppenstedtia guangzhouensis; assembly: GCF_014637345.1. Classification (GTDB taxonomy): domain Bacteria; phylum Bacillota; class Bacilli; order Thermoactinomycetales; family DSM-45169; genus Kroppenstedtia; species Kroppenstedtia guangzhouensis. Next base: position 19,040 of record NZ_BMEX01000004.1, on the reverse strand, counting down.
CTTGAGTGACACTGTGGCGGCGGTTTTTCCCCCTTCCTCTTCCGGCGGGGCCCCAGCTCTTCACAGGGAAGGATACCGGTTGATCCGGGAATGGTCGGATCGTTCACCGGAATCCCTGTTTGCAGTCATCTCAAGCCGACAGGACCTTCCCCCTCTCCGGCAACAGTACCGGATGGCGAGATTGGCCCTCCAACTCCGGTTTTACCGGGGGGACCGACAAGTATTGACTCTGGATGAACCGGTGGAATGGAAACCGATCGACCCCTTTCTCAGCCCGGAGGAACAACGTCTCTGGATCGAAATGCTGGACAGAGCCGACCGGGACGGGATCAAGTCGTGGATGCAACGGGAGTTTTTCGGTTTGACCCCCCCTTATCCCGATCCGGGACTGCTGCGCATCCGGTTGACCAGTCTGCTGGCCCAGTTGCGACGGTTTATGAAAAGCTGGTCCCTGCAACACCGCCCTTCCTTGGAACACCATTATCATCGGATCTTTTCCACTGTTCTCTACAGCCCCCTCCTGTACCGGATCGTACAGGAACTGCTTCTGTTTATCTATGCGCTCTTGGACGGGGCTGCGGAACAGCGGCAACGGGGAGAGGCGGATCCCGTGGAACGGGGCATCCGGTGGATGGAAACCCAGTTTCATCGTCCGGATCTCAGTTTGGCGGAGGTGGCTCACCATGTGGAGCGAAACCCTTCCTATTTCAGCTATCTTCTCTCCCGGAAAAAACAGATCGGATTCCGCCAACTGCTGCAAAGGATCCGGGTTCGGCACGCCCGCCGCCTGCTGGAGACCACAACCCTTACCATCGGGGAAATCTCCCGCCAATGCGGCTTCAATCACGTCAACACCTTCAGCCGCATCTTCAAACAAGTGACCGGTCATTCCCCCCGGATGTACCGTAACCTAAAGAACAATGAAAAATCCAAAGAAAAGAAGGATCAATGATGAAAGCGTTTCCTTTTTTGCAGTCACTCCAAAAGAATCCTCCCTTTTTCAAATGGGAGGATTCTGCAAATTACGCCGCCTTTTTCCCTATACTCAAGGGAGAAAGGAAACTGCAAAGGAAGGTGGCCAATGATGGTCAAATCACAGACGGGTCCGCGAACCCTGCGCGCGCCCAGGGGAAACGAACTGCACACTAAGGGCTGGATCCAGGAAGCGGCCCTTCGGATGCTGATGAACAACCTCGATCCGGAGGTGGCTGAACGACCGGAAGAGTTGGTCGTTTATGGAGGAATCGGGAAGGCTGCACGAAACTGGGAAGCCTTCGACGCCATTGTACGCTCTTTAAAGGAATTGGAAGAGGATGAAACGCTGCTGGTGCAATCAGGCAAACCCGTGGCGGTTTTCAAGACCCACACTGACGCCCCCCGGGTCCTGATCGCCAACTCCAATCTGGTTCCTGCGTGGGCCAACTGGGATCACTTTCACGAGTTGGACCAAAAAGGGTTGATGATGTACGGTCAGATGACGGCAGGCAGCTGGATCTATATCGGAAGTCAGGGGATCGTCCAAGGCACCTATGAAACCTTTGCTGAGTGTGCCCGCCGCCACTTCGGCGGTTCCCTGACCGGAACCCTCACCGTCACTGCCGGGCTGGGCGGAATGGGCGGGGCCCAACCCCTGGCCGTCACCCTCAACGGCGGGGTGGTGATCGCTGTGGAAGTGGACCCCACCCGGATCCGGCGGCGCTTGGAGACACGCTACCTGGATCGGATGGCGAACAGCCTGGAGGAAGCGATGGCCATGGCCCGGGATGCCAAGGAAAAGGGAGAACCTCTCTCCATCGGTCTGCTGGGTAACGCGGCGGAGATTCTCCCGGACATGATCCAGCGGGGATTCATCCCGGACATCGTCACAGATCAAACCTCCGCTCACGATCCGCTGAACGGCTATCTCCCCCGGGGAATGACTTTGGAAGCGGCGGCAGCCATGCGAAAAGAGAATCCGGAGAAACTGGTCTCATTGGCCAAGAAGAGCATGGCTGTTCATGTGCAGGCGATGCTGAAGATGCAACAGCGCGGAGCCGTCGCTTTTGACTACGGCAACAACATCCGACAGGTGGCCAAAGATGAGGGTGTGGAGAATGCCTTTGACTTCCCCGGCTTCGTCCCGGCCTACATCCGTCCTCAATTCTGCGAAGGGAAGGGTCCCTTCCGTTGGGTGGCCCTCTCCGGAGATCCCGAGGATATCTATCGGACGGATGAGGTGATCCTGCGGGAATTCAGCGATAATAAACCTCTCTGCCACTGGATCCGGATGGCCCGGGAGAAAATCGCCTTCCAGGGTCTGCCTGCGCGGATCTGCTGGCTCGGCTATGGTGAGCGGGCCCGCTTCGGAAAAATCATCAATGAGCTGGTGGCTACCGGGGAATTGAAAGCTCCCATCGTGATCGGACGGGATCATCTGGACTCCGGGTCCGTCGCCTCTCCCAATCGGGAAACGGAAGGAATGAAGGACGGCAGCGACGCCGTCGCCGACTGGCCGATCCTCAACGCTCTGGTCAATGCGGTCGGCGGAGCCAGCTGGGTATCCGTCCACCACGGAGGCGGTGTGGGCATGGGCTACTCCCTCCATGCCGGGATGGTGATCGTCGCCGATGGAACCTCCGCCGCCGAGAAGCGTCTGGAGCGGGTCCTCACCACTGATCCGGGCATGGGAGTTGTCCGTCATGCGGATGCGGGATATGAAAAGGCCGTGGAGACCGCTCGGGAAAAAGGTGTCCGCATCCCGATGCTGGATTAACAAACAAGAACCAGGAGGAAGATTATGAGCGGAAAACCTCTTCTCATTCAAAAGGCCGCCCAGCTGGTCACTTTGAAAGGAAGCTCCACCGCCCCCCTGCGCGGAAAGGCGATGGAGGATCTCCACATCATCGAAGACGGCAGTGTCTGGGTGGAGGACGGAATCATTCGGTCCGTCGGCACTGACGCCCAGGTTCGGGAGCAAGTCGGCTCCCGGCTGGAAGAGGCGGAGGTGGTGGATGCCGCCGGCCGCCTCGTCACCCCGGGGCTGGTGGATCCCCATACCCACCTCGTCTTCGCTGGCAGCCGGGAAAATGAATTTGAAATGCGCCTCCAAGGGGCCACCTACATGGAAATCATGGAGGCCGGTGGTGGCATTCACGCCACCACATCGGCCACCCGCCAGGCGGATGAAGAACAGTTGTACCAGGAGAGCCGGCGGCGACTGGATCAATTCCTGCGCCACGGTGTCACCACCGTGGAAGCCAAGAGCGGCTACGGCCTCTCCCTGGAGCACGAATTGAAGCAACTGAAAGTGGCCCAAAAGCTGAACCGGGACCACCCGGTGAATGTGGTCTCCACCTTTATGGGAGCCCATGCCATTCCTGCCGCTTACAAAGAGCGTCCCGATGAATTTGTGGAACAGGTGATCCGGGAGATGATCCCCGAGGTGGCCCGACAGAAACTGGCGGAATTTAACGATGTCTTCTGCGAGCGGGGAGTGTTCACCCCGGACCAGTCCCGTCGCATCTTGGAAGCAGGGAAAGAGTACGGACTCGCCCCCAAGATCCACGCCGATGAGATTGAGCCATACGGCGGTGCCGAATTGGCCGCACAGGTGGGGGCCGTCTCCGCCGATCATCTGTTGAAAGCCTCCGACGAAGGCATCCGGGCCATGGCGGAGGCAGGTGTGGTCGCTGTGTTGCTCCCGGGAACCGCCTTTTTCCTGATGGCAGAGATGGCCGACGGGCGAAAGATGGTGGATGCCGGAGTTCCTGTCGCTCTGTCCACCGATTGCAATCCCGGTTCCTCTCCGACCATCTCCCTGCCGTTGATTATGAATCTGGGCTGCCTCAAAATGGGCATGACCCCCGCCGAGGTGCTGACCGCCACCACCATCAATGCGGCCCATGCCATCCGGCGGGGCCACGAGATCGGCAGTCTGGAAGCAGGAAAGAAAGCGGATCTGGTCGTCTTTGATGTACCCAACTACATGGGTCTTCAGTACCACTATGGTTCCAACCATACCCGAACGGTGATCAAAGATGGAAAAGTGGTTTATGAACGGGACTGAACCCAGGAAAGGAGGGAAGGCAGCACCGGCTGCCACCGATGAAAACCCGCTATCCCTATCCCATGTTGAATCCGCCCGCCTTTCGTTGGCAGCGGCCCGACCCGCTCCCGGCGGACCCCAAGGTCCATGAATGGATCGAAAGCCTGGATGAAGAGAAAGCCAAAGAAATGGATTGGACGGGAGTGGATGCCACCCTGCTCGGAGTACCCCTCTCCCGCTCTTCCATCAGCGCCTCGGGGGCCAGTGAAAATCCCGATGCCCTCCGCCGGGCTTGGAAAAGCTTCACCACCTATAATCTGGAGGAGGAAGTGGATCTTACCTCCCTGCGTGTGATCGATCTCGGGGATGTAAAGCAACATGTGACCGACATTCCCGCCTGTCACCGGAACATCACGGAAGCCATGGTGGCGATGCGATCCCATCATCCTCACACTCTGCCCTTGGTGATGGGAGGCGACCACTCCATCACCGCCATGCTGGTGAAAGGGTGGAAACAGGCCCATCCCGATGAGAGGATCGGAATCCTGCAACTGGATACCCACTTTGACCTGCGCAGCTTGGAAGACTTCGGCCCCACCAACGGGACACCGATCCGCAATCTGATCGAGAGCGGAATCATTCGTGGGGAGGATGTGTGCAATATCGGCCTTCACGGCTTCTTCAACGCCCGCTCTCTCAAAGAATATGCCGATCAGACCGGGGTTCACTACGTCACCTTGAAGAAAGCCCGGAAGCGCGGGGTGGATGTGGTGATCCGGGAGGCTCTCTCCCGGCTGAAACAGCAGGTGGACACCATCTATCTCACCGTCGACATGGACGTGCTGGACATCGGGCTCGGCCCCGGAGCCCCCGCTGCCACTCCCGGCGGGATGCGCACCGACGAGCTGTTTGAGGCGGTTCGGATCGCAGGCACCCATCCCCAGGTGAAAGCGATGGATCTCGTCTGCTTGGATCCCCTGCGGGATGTGCGGGAGGCGACGGTGAAGGCCGGCGTCCATGTGATGCTCTCTTTCCTGACCGGATTGGTCCAGAGAAAAACAGCTTAAGGGACGGGGGACTCTCCCCTCCCCATTTTCAAAAACCACAAGAGGAGGGGTTCATCATGGGCCAAACAGATCCTCAGTACCCTCTGAAAACCGAAACTTCCGTTTCTGTCAAAAATATCTCAAAATTACTCCTATTCAGCGCCGTGGGTATCTTCATGTTCTTTATACCGATCCGCCTCGGAGACTCCTCCACCATCCCTCTGGATCATATAGTCACTTGGCTTCGTGAGTCCCTGGGCCCCCTCGTTCCCTGGTATGCCCTGGCGGTGATTTTAGCGGGAGCCTTGTATCCCTTTATCACCGGCACTTGGAAAAAAAGTTGGGTCGACCGGGTCTTCTCCCTGCTGAAGATCCTCGGATTGGTGACCGCTCTGTTGCTCATCACCCAAACTGGACCCGGCTGGCTGTTCGATCCCGATATCGGTCCCTTCCTGTTTGAAAAGCTAGTCATCCCTGTGGGGATTCTGGTTCCTGTCGGTTCGGTTTTTTTGGCCCTGCTGGTGGGGTACGGCCTGTTGGAATTCGTCGGGGTGCTGGTGCGTCCGATCATGCGCCGGGTCTGGAAAACCCCGGGGCGATCGGCGATCGATGCCGTCGCCTCCTTCGTCGGCAGTTACTCCATCGGACTCTTGATCACCAACCGATTGTACAAGGAAGGGTACTACACCGCCAAGGAAGCCACCATCATCGCCACCGGTTTTTCCACCGTCTCCGCCACTTTCATGATCGTGGTGGCCAAAAACCTGGGCTTGATGGAATATTGGAACCTCTACTTCTGGCTGACCCTGGTCGTCACCTTCCTGGTGACCGCCCTGTCGGTCCACCTGCCGCCCATCCGCAATAAGAGCGAAGCTTATGCCGATGGCAAGGGCATCCCCGAACCAGAAGTGAGGCAACAGCTGTTCCAAACCGCCATCAGAGAAGCCCTCAACGCTGCCAATCAGGCTCCTGCCCTTCACCGCAACATCTGGAGCAATCTGAAGGACGGATTGGTGATGACAATGGCCATCCTGCCCTCGATTCTCTCCGTCGGCCTCATCGGATTGTTGCTGGCCAAGTTCACTCCGGTCTTCGATTGGATCGGCTATCTGTTCCTGCCCTTTACCTGGTTGGTTCAGCTGCCGGAACCGATGCTGGCTGCCAAGGCTTCCGCGGTGGAGATCGCTGAGATGTTCTTGCCCGCCTTGTTGGCGGCTGAAGCGCCCCTGGTCACCAAGTTCGTCATCGGAATCGTCTCCGTCTCCTCCATTCTGTTCTTCTCTGCCTCCATTCCCTGCATCCTATCCACGGAGATCCCCGTCTCCATCGGAGAGTTGATCCTCATCTGGGTGGAGCGGACCATCCTGACCCTGCTCATCGCCACTCCTCTGGTCTATCTGTTGTTGTGAAAACGGGACTTTCGAAAAAATCCGCCTTTCTCCGGTATGGAGAAAGGCGGTCCTTCATACCCATCCCTTCCTGTATTGAGTGGAAAGACGACAGCCATCCAGAAGGAACTCAGAATCGCCGCAAAGACAGCAGTTTGCAGTTTACGGCTCAGCATCTGAATCCCCGCCTGTTTGATCACCCGGCGGCCAACGCAAACCATGCAAAAAGCGAAAAATGATGAGCTTCCCCTCCGCTGTCATATATTTCATATTCGATGTTAGGATGGTTAGCGGGAAAAGTCAATCTGGACATGTGTTCTTCAGACAAACCTCCCACCTACGAAACCAGCTTCAGCCCCACGGCGGCTCCCAGTACGAGGGTAATGAAGAAAATGCGGGAAAAATGTTTGGGCTCGCCGTAAAACAGCATACCGGCGATCGCTCCGCCCGCCGCGCCGATTCCCGTCCATACGGCGTAAGCCGTCCCCATGGGCAGATCCTTCATAGCGAGGGCGAGGAAGATAAAGCTTCCTGTAAATCCCGCCAGCATCCACATGAATGATTTCCAATCCCGATTCCGGTGCAAACGGTTGATCATCGTCACTCCAATCATCTCCATTCCGCCTGCAAGCACGAGAAAAAACCACGCCATCAGGACTCACTCTCTCCCGTCTCTTCAGTCACCAGTTTCAATCCCACCACTCCCACCAACAATACCAGTATCAAGAGCAGTTTCATCAGCTGGAGGGGTTCACCAAAAAAGACCACTTCCGAAAACACCGTCCCCACGGTCCCCAGGCCCACAAACACCGCATATACCGTGCCGACGGGCAGAGTACGTCCCGCCATGATCATCAGATAAAAACTGATCCCGATCGCCACGACGGTTCCCAACCAGCTCCAAACATTCTCCGCATGTTTCAGGCCGATCACCCACATCACTTCAAAAAAAGCCGCAATCAACACTTTCACCCAGTCCCGATTCATCCTTACACCCCTTTCCAATCCCGTACACAGAAAGCCCAGGAAGATATCATCGGATATCCTCCCGGGCTTTTGTCCCTCCGTGTGCACCACTGAAACATCAGTCGTGTGTTTTCTCTCGGACCAGTCCAGCAACGCTGCGGAACCCTAGAAAACCATTGCAAGCCTTTGTTTTTTCCTATTTTATCACAGATTGGCGAGTCTATCACAGAGATTTTCACCCGTTGCCTCACCTTCGCCATTCTACCAATGGTCCAAGAGCACAACATCCCTGAATGGGTTTGAATGGCTTGTCAGGCTCGCACTCCATCTTGATGATGACAGCACCAAGGCAAACAGATGATCACCATTTCATCCCAGGTCCATTTTCCAGTTTTCGCTTCCAAACCACCTCTGACAAACCCGTCGAATTGGATTAAAATAAAAATCGAAACAGAAGGTATCCCGACCCTGTGAGGAGGAATCCAGATGAAAAAAGCATTGACCATCGCCGGTTCAGACACCAGTGGGGGTGCCGGGATCCAGGCGGATTTAAAAACTTTTCATGCATTGGACGTCTATGGAATGTCCGCTCTCAACACCATCGTCACGATGGATCCGGATCGTGGGTGGGCCCACGGAGTCCATCCGATTCCAACGGAAACAGTGAAGGCCCAGTTGGAGACCATTCTCTCCACCGGCATCGATGCCATGAAGACCGGGATGTTGAGCACGGTGGAAGTGATTGAGCTGGCCGCCGAGGTCATCGAAAAATACGGAGTCCACCGGGCGGTGATCGATCCGGTCATGGTGTGCAAAGGGGAGAATGATGTCCTCCATCCGGAGAACAAAGAAGCTCTCCGCGACCGCCTCGTCCCCAAGGCGACGGTGGTCACACCCAATCTGTTTGAAGCCTCCCAGCTGGCGGACAGTGAACCCATCACCACTCTGGAGGAAATGAAGGAGGCGGCCCGGTCCATTCATCATCTCGGCCCGTCTTACGTTCTGATCAAGGGCGGTTCCGGTCTCCAGCATGAACAGGCCGTCGACTTGTTGTACGATGGCAAGGAGTTCACCCTTTTTGAAGCGGAAAAGATGGACACGGACTGGACCCACGGAGCCGGTTGCACCTATTCCGCCGCAATCGCCGCCGGTCTCGCCCACGGTAAAAGCGTAGAGGAGGCCGTCCGCCTTGCCAAGGATTTCATCACCGAAGCGATCCGCAATGCCTTCCCCCTGAACCAATACGTGGGGCCGGTTCGGCAGATGAAGACTTCCGTGGATTGAGCAAACGAATCCTACACGCCCCAAACAGTGAAACGGACAGTGATTTTTCTTCACTGCCCGTTTTCCTTTTCTCTCCTCCCTTCTCCCTAAAAGCAATGTGAATCAGTGCTGGCCCACAGATTATCCCACCGTTGTTTCTTCCCGGAACAAACGGTCAATCGGTTGCTTCAATAAAATAAAGGCTGACGCTTCGGATGTGGAAAGATATGCCCGGTTTCATGTTGCAGGCAGCACCATTTCGGCAGACATCCTGGAAACTGATCAGGACATGCCTGCGACGGGCCGGAGGAACAGACAGCCCCTGCATCTTCCAAGTTACCACTTGGTACCGGGCGGGATCAGTTCACTTGATCACAGATCCACATCCTTAGATCCTTCATTTTTATCTATGAGTGTGCTCAACCGGTTTTCCGTTTTATGAATCGGAGGAAAACCAGCGTGAACGACATCAAATTTATGGCCACTGTCCTTCCAGGATTGGAAAAGGTTTTAACCGATGAAATGAAGAACAAATTTCCCGAAGTTCGATTATTGTCCACATCGTGGGGCAAAGTTTTTTTTGAGTCTCACTTGCCCGAGGAGTTCCATTTTCAACTAAGGACTGCCGACAATTTATACCGGTTGATCAGCAGTTTTTCCATAGGACCACATAAACGTCATTTACCACATTTGGAGAAACAGATCTCTTCTTTCGACCTTTCATTTGCGGAGTCAATCAATCAGCCGCAAAAGAGCTACATTGTCAATGCCAGTCGGAAGGGAAAACATACGTACAGTCGATTCGAAGCTGCGGAAGCGGCCATGAGGGGAATATCCAAACGTTATCCTGAATGGATCAGAGGAAATGCCCATAACCATACGCTTGAATTTCGCTTGGATCTGTATGAGGATCAGGCTGTTTTTTCCCTTCGATTGACCGATTCATCCTTCCGATTTCGTGGCAAACACCGTTTTTTCTCCCCAGCTGCCCTTCGTCCCACGATCGCTCATGCTCTGGTCTGGTGCTCATCACCAAAGGATACGGACATTTTTGTGGATCCCTGTTGCGGCTCCGGAACGATCCTTAAGGAACGGTTTTACTATCCGTTCTCAGAAATCATGGGAGGAGATTCTTCGGAAGAAGCCATCCGATCCGCCAGAGGCAATCTGAGAGAGGCGGGCCATCTGATTCAGAAATGGGATGCCAGACAACTGCCATTGGACAGCAACTATGCGGACAGATTCGTAAGCAATTTACCCTTTGGCCGTCAAATCGGAAATCGTGCGGAATTGGGAATCCTGTATCGCCAATTGGTTCAAGAAATGTCCCGAGTGCTTAAACCCGGCGGAATCGCTATTCTGTTGACAGAGGATGGCGCTTTGCTAACCCGTGTCGCGGATACATGTTCAATCCATTGCCGTGAGTTGATGCAGCTGAGTTTAAAAGGTCTTCGACCCATCATATGCCAATTGCGAAAATATTGATTGAACAATCCCCGATTCCAGCCCCTGGTGTCAAAATCGGGTTTGAAATGAAAAGGCTGTCCCAAAGGTCTCCATGGATAACCTTCGGGACAGCCTCTTCTCTGTTCAATCTTTCCCGTTTTCTTCATCAAACAGTTTCCGATACTTGCCGTACCCCTCTTTCTCCAAGTCTTCCTTGGGGATAAAGCGGAGGGCGGCTGAATTGATGCAATAGCGGAGGCCTTCCGGGCCCGGGCCGTCGTTAAAGACGTGGCCCAGATGGGAATCGGCTTGTTTACTCCTTACTTCCGTCCGAATCATCCCATGGCTGCGATCCTCGTGCTCCTCGATGCGGGACTTGTCGATGGGCCGGGTGAAACTGGGCCAGCCGCAGCCGGCATCATACTGGTCCCGAGAACTGAAGAGGGGCTCACCCGATACGATATCCACATAGATGCCTTCCCGTCGGTTATCCCAGTACTCATTTTGAAAAGGAGGCTCGGTGCCATTGTTCTGGGTCACCTCAAACTGGAGGGGAGTCAACCGCTTTTTCAGGGCTTCCCGGTTCGGCTTCCGATCTTGGGTCAATCTGATCTCCTCCTCGGTATGACTTTTTTCCTTAAAGGTGTGTCTGATCCATCAGGTTTGGGGGGAATTGGGTTTCACATGCCAGCGCCAAGCTCAGACGATCCAAAGACGCTCCATACGAAACTCAACCCCTTCCTGTGAACAGATTTTTCACAACGCTCCAGTTTCCCTTCCAGGAGACAATCACTCTCCGGTTCAGTTGAGCATCTTTTTCATTCGATCTGCCGCTTCCAGCACGTGGGGCACCACTTCCTTCATCCGTTCTTCCGTCAGGCGGCCCACCGGCCCGGAGACGGCTAGAGCTGCCACAATCTCTCCCTTTTGTCCGAAGATGGGAACGGCGACGGCGGAGGTACCCGCCTCCCGTTCTTCCACACTGGTGGCATATCCCTTTTTTTGTATTTCCCTCAATTGTTGGATGTATCCCTTTGGGTCCACGTTCTCCGGCCACTGGGGATCCGACAGGATCCCGTCCCGGATAGAGGGTTCGGCAAAAGCGACCAACACTTTGCCGGCAGCCCCCACCGCCAGAGGCATGCGGGCTCCCACCGGGGCCACCCGCCGGATCGCCTGGAAGCTTTCCACTGCCTGCACGCGAACCCGCTCCACACCATCCCGGACATAGAGACTCACCGTCTCTTCGATTTTGTCCCGAAGCCTTTCCATCCCAGGAAGAAAGAGAACCGCCGGATCATCCGAACGGGAAAGATGGGCGGACAGCTCCCAGATGCGAAAACCCAACCTGTATTTTTCCGTATCCGGGTCCCGGGACAGAAATCCCTTCTCCTCCAGAGTGGCCAGCAGGCGATGCACCGTACTCTTATTCAATTGGGTCAATCGGGCGATCTCAGTCAAAGACAGTTCCGGTTTCCGGGTGAAACAGAGCAGGATGTCCAGTGCACGCTCAGCGGCACGCACTGTTTTCTTACTTTCCATGTGCGGGATCCCCTTTGTTCCGCTTAATGAAATTCCCTTTTATTTTTTCTATCCATTATAATCTCTTTTTTTTCGGGGTCAAAGAGAAATTTTCAAGCGGTTCAAGGGTATACAAAACGAAAGGACCCGGTGTATAATAGTATCGAAAAAGAAACTTCGTTTCATTCAATGAAACAGAACTCCTTCCCATCATTCAATCAACAAAGGAGGTTGTTTTCCCATGTCCCAAAAGGACCTCTTCGGTGTGCGCCAAAAGCTGACTGTCGGTGGCAAGGATTATGTTTACTACAGTCTGAAGTCCCTGGACACAAAAGGTGTCGGCGAAATCTCCCGCCTGCCCTTCTCCATCAAAGTCCTGCTGGAAGCTGCCGTGCGTCAGTACGACGGCCACTCCGTCACCAAGGAACATATTGAACAACTGGCCAACTGGACCTCGCAAAAAAACAAAACGGAAGTGGCCTTCAAACCAGCCCGGATCGTGCTGCAGGATTTCACCGGCGTGCCCGCCGTTGTAGATCTGGCTGCACTCCGCTCCGCCATGGACCGGGTGGGTGGTGACCCGAAACGGATCAACCCGTTGATCCCAGTGGATCTGGTCATCGACCACTCAGTGATGGTGGACAAATTTGGAACCGAAGATGCACTCACCTACAATATGGACCGGGAGTTTGAGCGGAATGAAGAGCGTTACCGCCTGCTGCGCTGGGCGACCGACGCCTTCGACAATTTCCGGGCCGTCCCTCCGGCCACCGGGATTGTACACCAGGTTAACCTGGAATATCTCGCCAAGGTGGCCCAGACGCGGGAAGTGGACGGCGAAACCGAAGTTTTCCCCGACTCCCTCGTGGGAACAGACTCCCACACCACCATGATCAACGGCTTGGGTGTGCTCGGCTGGGGCGTCGGCGGCATCGAGGCCGAAGCTGGGATGCTGGGGCAGCCGCTCTACTTCCTCACCCCTGACGTGATCGGTTTCAAATTGACCGGACAACTGGCCGAAGGGGCCACCGCCACGGACTTGGCTCTGACTGTCACCCAGATGCTGCGCAAAAAAGGTGTGGTCGGCAAGTTTGTCGAATTCTACGGCCCGGGTCTGTCCAACATCAGTCTGGCCGACCGTGCCACGGTTGCCAATATGGCTCCGGAGTACGGCGCCACCATGGGCTTCTTCCCGGTGGATGAGGAATCCCTCAACTACCTGCGCAACACCGGTCGCGATGAAGAGCTGGTGCAACTGGTCAAGGAATACTACGTCGCCCAAGATATGTTCCGCACCGATGATACACCGGATCCGGTCTTCACCGACACCGTTGAACTGGATCTGGCCGATGTCAAACCCAGCCTCGCGGGTCCGCGCCGTCCCCAGGACCGGATCGAGTTGACCGACATGCAGAAAAACTGGAATGAAACCCTGAAAAAGCCGATTGAAGAAGGCGGTTTCGGGGTTCAGGAGACCGACAAAAAAGTGCAGGTCAACTACAACGGCCAAACCTTTGAGCTGGGTCACGGGGATGTGGTTATCGCCGCCATCACCAGCTGCACCAACACTTCCAACCCGTCGGTGATGCTGGGTGCCGCCTTGTTGGCCCACAAGGCGGTGCAGAAAGGGCTGACCGTCAAGCCTTACGTGAAAACCAGCCTGACCCCGGGATCCAAGGTCGTCACCGAGTACCTGAAAAAATCCGGCATGTTGGAATCCCTGAACAAACTGGGCTTCACCCTGGCCGGGTACGGCTGCGCCACCTGCATCGGAAACAGCGGCCCCCTGCCGGAAGAGATCAGCAAGGCCATCAACGACAACGATCTGACCGTCGCCTCAGTCCTGTCCGGTAACCGGAACTTTGAAGGCCGGATCCACCCCGATGTCAAAGCCAACTATCTGGCTTCCCCGCCGCTGGTGGTTGCCTACGCCCTCGCCGGCACGGTCAACATCGACTTTGCCAAGGATCCCATCGGCCACGACCCTGATGGCAACCCGGTCTATTTCCGCGACATCTGGCCCAGCAACGAAGAGATCCAGCAGACAGTCGCCGCATCGATGAACGCCGACCAGTTCCGGGAACAATATGCCAGTGTCTTCGACGCCAACGAACGCTGGAACCAAATGGATACACCTAAGGGAGAACTGTACGAATGGGACGAAGCCTCCACCTACATTCAGGAACCGCCCTTCTTCACAGATCTGTCTCCTGAAGTGGAACCGATCCGGGAAATCAAAGGTGCCCGTGCCATGGCCCTGCTGAAGGACTCTGTGACCACGGACCATATCTCTCCCGCCGGCGCCATCGCTCCCAGCAGTCCCGCCGGAAAATACCTGAAGGAGCACGGCGTGCAACCCCGGGACTTCAATTCCTACGGCTCCCGCCGGGGGAATGACCGCGTCATGACCCGAGGTACCTTCGCCAACATTCGCATCCGCAACCAGATGGTTCCCGGAACGGAAGGCGGCTTCACCAAGCACGTGCCCTCCGGGGAAACGATGCCGATCTACGATGCGGCCATGAAATACAAGGAAGAGAACACTCCGCTGGTGGTTCTGGCCGGTAAAGAGTACGGCACCGGAAGCTCCCGGGACTGGGCGGCCAAAGGGACCAACCTCCTCGGTGTCAAAGCGGTGATCGCTGAGAGCTTTGAGCGGATTCACCGCAGCAATCTGGTCGGCATGGGCGTGCTGCCGCTGCAATTCGAAGAGGGAGACAGCTGGCAATCCCTCGGCCTGACCGGTGAAGAAACCTTCGATATCGAAGGGCTGAACGATGATGTGCAACCCTTCCAAAAGGTGAAGGTGACTGCCACCAAAGCTGATGGTTCCAAGGTGGAATTCCACGGAATCGTCCGCCTCGACAGCCAGGTGGATATCGAGTACTACCGGAACGGCGGGATCCTGCAGACCGTTCTGCGTCAGATCCTGAACAACCAATGAAGATGAAGCCTCTCCGCATTCACCACGCACAGATCACCATCCCCCGAGGGGCGGAAGAGGAGGCCCGTCATTTTTACTGTGAGGTGATGGGACTCACGGAGATTCCCAAGCCTGACAGTCTGAAAGGCCGGGGCGGATTCTGGCTCCGGCTCGGGGATGTGGAGATCCACGTCGGAACGGAAGACGGGGTGGACCGCAATCGAACCAAAGCCCACCTGGCTTACCAAGTGGAGGACCTGGAATCCTGGCATCGCCGTCTGATGGAACACGGCGCCTCCCTTCTGGACTCCATCCCCATCCCAGGCTTTGACCGCTTCGAACTGCGGGACCCCTTCGGCAATCGGTTGGAATTGATAGAGAAAAAATGACCAAACCCCCTTCCCGCTATGGGAAGGGGGTTCTTATGATGGTTACAGATGTGGATACAGACTGTATTTCCCTTCAGTTTTCTTCTCCATGGCTGACAAAAGCAAATACCAAGCCGACAACAACAGCAGATAACCCGCCAAGGGAGAAAGGATCAACCAATCATGCCCCGCGATCAAAGCTCCCCTTTCCTGAGCAATCAAACCGATGGTTTCAAAAGAACGGGAAACAGACTCCATCCCGGTTGGCGAAACCTTCTCGATGGTGCCTCCAAGAAAAACACCGAGGACACTCAATTGACCGATCAAGTTGAGAGTGGAAATCATGCTTTTCAGGAAAAGGAGCATGAGATCCTCCTTTAAAAAAGGGAAGAGATGTTTCCGAAAGAGCCATCGATGGGAGGCACCCAGATAAAGGGAAACCTTAAAAGATAATCTTTCTTTCAATTCTTCCGTTCTCTGCTGTATGGCGGAAGCGACCGGACCGATCCCCATCACCACCAGTATGCCGCCCTGAAGCAAGATCAAGTAAATCACGGGCACAGGGGTGTTCGTCCCCAATCGGTATAAAAGGAAATACAAAACGATAATCACCGGAATACTCCCCAATCCCCCCGTCACCTGATGAGAAACAGGCCGACGACGCCCCGACAAACCCGCCCAGCAGCCGAGGCTGACACCGAGGAACAACTGAAGAAAAACGATGACCACGGGAACAAAGACCGTGTATTTCAATCCATACAGATACAAAGTCAAAAGGTCCCGACCGTAACGATCCGTGCCAAACCAATGCTCTTTCGATGGAGGAGAGGGAGCAGTGCTCACCTCTGTGATTCCGTTGATCTTTTTGAACTCCACCGCCTGCTCATGATCCGGTGCATATGGAGCAATGGCAGGTCCAACCCAAGCCAACAGGACGAAGATCCCAAGCATTCCGACCCCGATCCACATGGCCAGCTTTCCTGACTTAATCATGAGCCAACCTCTTTCCGATCAGCCACAATAAGAGTCTCATCCATCCATAGGCGATCCAATAAATAAGGATTAGACAGATCAAGGTTTTTGCCATCAGTGGGTAATAGTAATCCCGGGTATCGAGAAACCGGGTGATGCCAGGTGAATTAAACCAGTACTCAATGATGAGCAGATTTCCCAGCAGGGTGGCATTCAGCTGGTGAAGCTGACCCCTGATGGAGGGGAGAAGATTTCGAAAAACATGGTGCATATAGATCTTGATCCGGCTCAGGCCCTTTGCTTTGGCCGTTCGGATAAAGTCCTCCGTAAGTATCTGTCGGGTTCTGCCGGAAACAAATTGCACCAAGTAGACCAAGGGCACCAAGGTCAACGTGATCATGGGTAAAACCCACGCCACCTGGTCATAGACGGAAGCAACCTCCAGAACCAGAATTCCACTTTTCCGGTAAATCAGAATCACAACCAACTGCAGGAAGATCGCCAGCACAAAGTCGGGGATGATCCCCAGGAAACCCACCACAGATTTTGGCCATCCGCTTATTTTGGAAAAAAACATTCCCGCCGGCACTCCCACCAGCAAAACCAGGGTCCCGGCAAACCAAAGCGTGAAAGCCGAATACCCGAACATCTCCCCAAAGTTGCTGTAATCGGTTAAATCCCGGACAGAACCCGGGGCGTGCCCATCCGTTCCCGTCAAAAACTGAAGAATCGCTTCCATACCCGGTTCCCAATCAAAGGAGATGACTTCCCCTTCCACCCTGAAAAACAGGGGAAATGCAGCCAGGCACAACGCCGACACAAACAAAATGAAAAAAAGCAGCAAGTACTTCCACATTCGTGCATAGACAGATATTTTTTCTGTGTTGACTTCAAGAGGCAGCAATCGGTTGTTCACTCCCCATCAGTTGTAGCAACTCCTTTGAATCGGAAATATGCATTCCCTTTTCCACCAATCCCTGGCTGTTTACGAATAAGGCGAATGGATAACGATTCACATGAAAATAAAAATCCATTTTTGAAGACACAAGATAATAAGCCCATTTAGGAATATTGTCGGGACGTTTTAGCATTATTTTTGAAGAATCACAGTTATAAATGATAACTAGATTCATGGATTGTTCCGCCCAGTGTTCTTTATTTAATTCCACCAGAAGTTCCTTGCATTGTTCGCACCCCTCTTTAACAAACAGTACCAAAACTTTTTGCCGAGTAAAAAGTTCTTCAAACGGAACAAGATTTTCTTCATTACCCAACACATTAAAAATAGGAACTGGCTTTCCAATTACAGTTGAATCTGATTTTAAATGGAAGGACTGAAGCTTCTTCATAAACCTTCCCACCCAACGGGCTAACAGGTAAATCAGAAACAATTCAGCCAAAACTAAAAACATTGTACACAATAATAAAAGTTTATAACTTGATTCCATCATGGATCCTCCTGTCTTCAGAGATCAAATGACGAAATTGATTGCGAACTTGATTAAATTCACTAATAACAGCTGTTATCAACAAAAGCGCAACGGAAACCAGTAATATACCAATCGTTAACCATCCATCACTTATATCATTTTCCTTTGAGGTAAAAGATAACAGTACCACTGCGATGATAAAGAGTAGATTACGAATCACAAGTCCATAGTGCAATCTTTCGCTCTCAAGGACACCTCCACAACCACAAGCAAGATCTTTCCTTCCTCGAAGCAAATTGATACTGATCGCAATTGTGTAAATAAGGAGTAGAATAGTTGCCATAACAGCATTGAACGGGCGCCAACCGACTAGCAAAGCAGAAAGTGCTATCACTGCTTCGTTGATAAGGAAAAAAAGCAAAGAAATAGAAATACCTTTTGGAGGTATAATCTTATAGGAAGCAATCGTTTGTTTATAGTCCTTCCAATTAATGACCTTGCTAATGAACGTTGTGAAAAAAATCAAAGATAAGGTCATAGCCATAATTTTGAATATGAAGTTCAAACCGTTTCCACCTCTTCATTTTGCTTGTACCATTTACTTTGAGTTTGGTACATTTTTTTGTAAATTCCGTTCCTCAATAGCAATTCCTCATGAGTACCTCTCTCCACTATTCGCCCTTCTTTCATAACCAAAATTATATCGGCTAAAGAAGCCGCTCCCAAGCGGTGAGTAATAAATAAAATTGCTTTCTGATTGTTTTCCTGAAAGAGATCTTCAATGATTTTCATCTCCGCATTAGGATCTAAAGCCGAAGTCGGCTCGTCTAAGATAATCAAATCACTGTTTCGGAATAAAGCTCTGGACAAAGCAACTTTTTGCCATTGTCCTCCAGACAACTCATCACTCCCTGAAAAAAATTTACCAAGCATCGTTTCATACTGATAAGGCAACTTGGTAAGATAGTGATCAATTCCCGTACAAGTAGCCGCATGCTTAATCCCGTTAAAATCATGCAACTTTTCTACATTACCAAAGCCGATATTTTCCCTGGCAGTAAAATTGTATCGAATATAATCTTGGAACAAGACAGATATGCGTGTTCTGTAAGATTCAGATTTAATGTTTGCCAAAGGTTTGCCATTGATTTTGATCATCGATGAGTCCGTTTCATATAATCCCGCCAAACATTTGATCAACGTGGTTTTTCCGCAACCGTTCTCACCAACTAAAGCAACTTTTTGCCCTTGCCGGATCCGAAATCTAATATCTTCCAAAACCGGACGTAATTGATCTTTGTATTGAAAGCTGAGGTTTTCAATGGAAATTTCTTTGATTTCGTCAATCTCGTAAGGCTTTTTATCCTGATCAGACTCAGTAATAAGGAAAAAAGCCCTTAATTCTTCCATGTACAGACTGTCCTCATAAAAATGCGACAACGTTCTCGTGCTTTCGGTCAATCCGCTTTGAACATTTTGTATACCCTGCAATATCGATACAAAATCACCTACCTTTATACGCCCGGCAAAAATAAAGAATGCAACTAAGAATCCGGAGACCATATATGTAAGTGTAAGAAGGCACTCGCCGGCTATGTCCCAAAAATCGTGGAAATTGAAAGTGGCGGTCTCCTAAACCGTTTGGTATAACGGTGGTGGACAAACCAAGAAGGAGAAACCGCCACTATGAAAA